>CAWAXF010000035.1:0-290741 GCA_963785865.1 uncultured Acidobacteriota bacterium
CAGAGCATCCGGCAATCCCAGCAGTGATCGACGGATTGCGGACGCGCGTGCGGGAATCCAGCAAGTTTCGGGCTGGCACGAGTGGCACAGAACCACGTGGGGCATGCCGCGTGCCGAACACGAAAAAGACACTGAGGAGCCGCAATATTTCAAATCACGCTGCCGCCCTCAACAGGCGTGTGCAGTAGTTCATCGGGGGAGCCAGTGTTACTCAGGGGAACACTTAGGTGTCCTTTATTGCTCTGCAAGGGGTAGAATCCGCACAGGGTAGTGAATTCGGTTGGTCCAAGGGAAATAACAGAGGAGGAAGAGATGAGATTCTTTCTCGTCGGTGTGTGCGCGGCATTGCTTGTCGCAGGCGTCGGTGTGTGCAATGCAAAGTGGAACGTGAAGCAGCAGAGTTCTGAGGAAGCGAAATCCACCGCGGACGAGTACAAGATCACGCCTGAGGATGTGGCGCGGAAGAACCCGATGAAGTCGTCGCCGGAAGGACTGGCGGAGGCACGCAAGATGTATCGCTACGATTGCGCGATGTGCCACGGCGAGCATGGAAACGGCAAGGGCGAGCTGGTGGAATCGATGAAATTGACTGTGAGCGATTGGAGCGACGCGGCGGCACTGGGGAACAAGACGGATGGCGAGCTGTTTTACGTCATTACCAAGGGTAAAGGGAAAATGCCCGCTGAGGGCGACCGGCAGACTGAGAAGCTGCGCTGGAATCTGGTGAATCTGGTGCGGTCCTTCGGGAAGAGCAGCGCGGCGAAGGCTCCAGCAGCGCCGGGACGGTGAATTAGAGCGGAGTGCTGGTGGATGGGATTGTGCTAGGCTTTTTCGCTGGAGCAGTGAGCCAAAGAAAGGAGCCGCAGGTGGCACACTCAGCGCAGTTTCTGAAGCTGGTTCAGGATGCAAAGAAGCGGGTGAAAGAGACCAACGTCGCAGATGTAAAGAAGCGCATGGATGCGGGAGAGAAGTTCATTTTAGTGGATGTGCGGGAAGATAACGAATGGGCGAACGGGCATTTGCCCGGAGCCGTCCATCTGGGCAAGGGCATTATCGAGCGAGACATCGAGCAGCAGGTGCCGGATACGAGCGCGAAAGTGATCTTGTATTGCGGCGGAGGGTTTCGGTCGGCGCTGGCTGGCGATAATTTGCAGAAGATGGGTTACACGAACGTGGAATCGATGGATGGCGGTTGGAAAGGCTGGATCCAGGCAGGGTTACCGACCGCCAAGGATTAGTCCGATCGATTTACAACAGAGACAAAAAGATTGGCTGGGGCGGAAGGATTCGAACCTTCACCGTCCTCATTAACAGTGAGGTGTCCTACCAGTTGGACCACGCCCCAGCGGCTTCCTTGGCCGCGCTGCCAGGCGCCGGAAACAGCGCCATCGACCTATGCAGGGTAGGCTCCGCCACATGCGGCGCGACGAAGGGTACGTCTTAAGATAGCACGGCGAATGCGTGGAGCAAGAGGTGGCGAAGAAAAAAGTTAGCGCACCTAGTGAAGCTAGAAGCATCTAAAGCGGGCGTGGAATTAGACCGAACTGGGACCATCGCTCGAACTGGAACCACTGCTGATCGATCTGTGGAGTTCGAATCCAAAATGGGACATTTGTTCGGGTACGAACGGGTAGGAAAAGCCTAGTGAGTTGAAAGGTTCGAACAGATCGTTTGATCCGATTAATGAGCGGCAGAAATAAATAAACGAATCAGGGCTGAGCAGTTGCAATTCTAAAACTTTTGTTGGAGACTATGCGGTCAACAACGGCCCGGGGCGCACTCCCGGTTAGGACTTGGTGACGGTTCCGATCTTTATCGCTCCTCCCGGGGCGCTCACCGCCGAAGTGCACAATTGACATGGCCCAGATTTTTCACCGCAGCACGAACTTTATCTCTCGATTCAGTGTCTTTTCGTCATTGTTTTTGGTGGGTTTAGCGCTTACGGGTGTGCTGCTGGCGGCGCGTTCACCGTATTTGACGAACCAGAACGTAACCCGAGAGCAGCCGATCCAATTCAGTCACAAACATCACGTGGGCGACGATGGAATTGACTGCCGCTATTGCCACACCGGTGTGGAAGTCTCCGGAACGGCGGGTGTGCCTCCGACCAAAACGTGCATGAACTGCCATTCGGTGTTGTTCAACACGGCGGGATACCTGGAACCGGTTCGCGCCAGTTATCGCGACGATAAGTCAATCGAGTGGGTGCGGGTTCACCGTCTGCCGGACTTTGTGTATTTCAATCACAGCATTCACGTGAACAAGGGCGTGGGTTGCTCTTCGTGTCATGGGCAGGTCAATCAGATGCCGCTGGTTTTTCAAGCTTCCACGCTGGAAATGCAGTGGTGCCTGGACTGCCATCGTAATCCGGAGAACGTTTTAAGGCCAAGGGATCAGGTTTTCAACATGAATTGGAAGGCTCCCGCTAATCAGGTGGAAACCGGCAAGAAATTAGCAGCGGAATATAAGATTCGATCTACGAGCGATTTAACGAGTTGTTCGACGTGTCATCGCTAACGGACGGTATGGGCGAAAAAGATCACAACTATTTTGAACTGCACCCCAGTGGTGGGCATTCGCACCGTGAGGATTCGCATGAAGAGGATCACGGCGCTGAGCTGACAGCTGCGAGCGAGAAGCCTCTGGATCTGGCTGCTGTCAGGGCCAGGCTGCAGTCCAAGAGCGGCAAACAATACTGGCGGACGCTAGAGGAACTGGCGGAGGACCCGCACTTCGAGGAATTGCTGCACCGCGAATTTCCGCGGCAGGCTTCGGAATGGGACGAATCGGTTGATCGCCGCGATTTTTTGAAGCTGATGGCGGCCTCGTTAGCCTTTGCCGGCCTTTCCGGATGTAAGTCGAACGTGCAGACCAACATCGTGCCGTATGTAAAACAGCCGGACGGCATGGTTCTGGGTAAGCCCCTCTATTTTGCAACGGCCATGCCTTTCATGGGAGACGCGATCGGCCTGCTGGCAGAGAGCCATGAAGGCAGGCCGACGAATGTGATGGGCAATCCCGACCATCCATCGAGCTTGGGGGGAATCGATCCGTTCGTGCAGTCCTCCATCTTGAATTTGTACGACCCGGACCGGGCGCAGACGGTGACGTACGCTGGAGAGATCCGCACGTGGGCCGCATTTCTGGACAGTTCGCAAGCGATTGCGGCCTCGGCGAAAGCCGCAAATGGCGTGGGATTCCGGATTCTGACCGGCACGATCACCTCGCCGACCGTTTCCGACCAATTGCAGGGCCTACTCAAGCTGTATCCGCAGGCGAAATGGCATCAGTGGGAGCCTGCGGTAAGCGACGGTGCGCGCGAGGGCAGCAAGCTGGCATTCGGGCGCTACGTGAACACGGTATTGCGTCCGGCACGGGCGGAAGTGATTGTGTCGCTCGACTCAGATTTCATGGCGAGTGGTCCCGGGCATATCCGGTACATGAAGCAGTTTTACGAGCGTCGCAGGCTGGAAGCGCCGGCAGGTGTAGAACGGCTAAGCGGGGAAATGAATCGGCTTTATGTGGTGGAACCCACGCCGACGGTTACCGGTGCGAGCGCAGATCATCATTTGCCGTTGCGTGCTTCTGAGATCGAGGCGTTTGCGCGTGCGTTGGCTGGCAAGGTCAGTGGAGGCGGGGATCATGGTGCACCGCCAGCCGGCAGCGAGAAGTGGCTGGATGCGGCGGCTAAAGATTTATTGAGTCATCGGGGAAGCTCGCTCGTCGTTGCCGGCGAGCAACAATCGCCCGTCGTTCATGCCTTGGCGCACTCGATCAATGCGGCGCTCGGGAACGTAGGGAATTCGGTTTATTACACCGAGCCGGTGGAAGCAAATCCTGTCAATCACCTGGAATCACTCCGCGATCTGTGCGCGGATATGGATGCCGGAAAAGTTGAAACCCTGTTGATTCTCGGCGGCAACCCGGTGTACGACACACCGCACGATTTCGACTTTACCTCGAAGCTGAAAAAGGTTCGGAACACATTCCATCTCAGTCCCTATTTCGATGAAACTTCCGGCCACTGCCGATGGCACATTGCGGAATCGCACTACCTAGAGTCTTGGGGCGATGCGCGTGCGTTCGATGGCACTGTCAGTGTTATCCAGCCTCTGATTGCGCCGCTTTATTCGACACACTCCGCGCACGAGGTGCTGGCGGCCTTCAGCGATAAGCCCGGCGTTACGGGCTACGACGCGGTGCGTGATCGCTTGAAGAGCGCGAACGCAGGCGTCGATTTCGAGAAGTTCTGGCGCAAGAGCTTGCATGACGGTGTGGTGGCGAACACCGCGCTTCCAGCAATCAATGTGGCGGCAAAGTTCAATCCGGCCAGTATGCCGCCGTCCAAAGCCGCAAGCGCGGAAGAGCTTGAGTTCATATTCCGGCCGGACCCGTCGGTGTACGACGGACGCTTCGCGAATAATGGCTGGCTGCAGGAATTGCCAAAGCCGATTACGAAACTGACGTGGGATAACGCAGCACTGGTAAGCCCAAAGACCGCAGAAAAGCTGGGTTTGACACAGCGCGCGGCGGCTAGAGGCGGCGAGCACGGACAAATCCTCTCGAACGTGATCGACATTGCCGTTTCGAACAGCAAAGTGACTGCTGCTGCATGGATTCTGCCCGGCCAGGCTGACGGTGTGATCGTGCTGCCGCTCGGGTATGGCCGCATGGCGGCCGGCTACACGGGATCGAACAAAGGGTTCAACGCCTACGCGGTGCGGACGTCTGAGGCGCTATGGATCGCTGGAGGCGGCAAAGTCAGTAAGACTGGTGATGATTACCCGCTGGCCTGCACGCAATATCACTTCAATATCGAGGGGCGTAAAATCCTCGCGGCCGGCACGCTGGAGGAGTACAAGAAGAACCCCGGATTCGCGCGTGAAGGTGATGAGACTGCGGAACATCCGGGCAAGAGCCCGACATTATATAAAGAATTTGAATACCCAGGGTACGCCTGGGGCATGGCCATCGATCTGAACAATTGCAACGGCTGCAATGCGTGCGTGGTGGCCTGCGTTTCTGAGAATAATATTCCGGTAGTTGGCAAAGATCAGGTGATGCGTGGCCGCGAGATGCATTGGATCCGCGTGGATCGCTATTACGCGAACACGGTTTCCGCCACCAGCGGTAAAGGCCCGGGCGATACGACGCAATATGATCCGTCCCTGGATAATCCAGCAACATTCTTCCAGCCGGTGCCGTGCATGCAGTGCGAAAACGCGCCCTGCGAGCAGGTCTGCCCCGTCGGCGCCACGGTGCATAGCGCCGAAGGCCTGAACGATATGGTGTACAACCGCTGCATCGGGACGCGGTACTGCTCGAACAACTGCCCATATAAGGTGCGGCGCTTTAATTTCCTACGGTTCCAGGATTGGGAGACACCGCAACTGAAGCTGTTGCGCAATCCCGAGGTTACGGTGCGCAGCCGCGGTGTGATGGAGAAATGCACGTATTGCGTGCAGCGCATCAACTCTGTACGTATCGAATCGGAGAAGCAGAATCGCCCGATTCGCGACGGCGAAATCGTCACGGCCTGCGAGGCTGCCTGCCCCTCGAATGCCATCATATTCGGCAATGCCAACGACCCGAACAGTAAGGTGGCGAAGCTGAAAGCGCAGCAGCGCAATTATTCAATTCTGGGTGAATTGAACTCACGTCCCCGCACGACGTACCTCGCTGCGGTACGCAATCCTAATTCCGATCTGGAGAAGGCATGAGCGCCGGCGACCCTCCTCTCAATTCGCCCCAGATCCGGCGACTGTCACCGGTAATCGAGCCGGGGCATACCTACGCGACGGTCACCGACAAGATCAGCGCCATCGTTCTTACCCGGCCGGCATCGCTGGGTTGGTTGGCTGGATTCACATTGACGTTCGCCATTGTGATGCTGCTGACCGTGGCGCTCGCATGGCTGATCATCAAGGGCGTTGGAATCTGGGGCATTAACATCCCAATTGGCTGGGGTTTTGCGATCGTCAATTTCGTGTGGTGGATCGGTATTGGCCACGCCGGAACCCTGATTTCCGCCATTTTGTTTCTGTTGAACCAGAAATGGCGCACGTCGATCAATCGTTTTGCGGAAGCGATGACATTGTTTGCGGTAGCCTGCGCTGGCATTTTTCCGCTGATTCACACCGGGCGTCCCTGGATGGCGTACTACATGTTTCCGTATCCCAGCACGATGGGATTGTGGCCGCAGTTCCGCAGCCCGCTGATCTGGGACGTTTTCGCGGTATCAACGTACGGCACGGTTTCACTGTTATTCTGGTTCGTCGGCTTGATTCCTGACTTGGCCACGCTGCGCGATCGTGCTGTAACCAAGCCCAAACAGATTATCTATGGGATGCTCGCCCTGGGCTGGCGAGGTTCCGCCCGCCATTGGCACCGGTATCAGACGGCGTACCTGCTGCTCGCGGGATTGGCAACACCGCTGGTGCTCTCGGTCCATACGGTTGTGAGCTTCGATTTCTCGATCGCCATCGTTCCGGGCTGGCACACCACTATTTTTCCGCCGTATTTCGTTGCGGGCGCCATCTATTCGGGTTTTGCGATGGTGCTGACGATCGCGATTCCGCTACGCAAGGCTTACGATCTGCAAGATTTCATCACCATGCGTCATTTGGAAAACATGGCCAAGGTGATGCTCGCGACGGGCCTAATCGTGGCGTATGGCTACTTCTTTGAATTCTTCCTCTCGAAATACAGCGGCAACAAGTTCGATGTGTTTCTGGTAGAGCAGCGACTGCATGGCCCATATCGGCATTTCTATTTCGCGCTGATTCTGTGCAACATTCTGACGCCGCAGTTGCTGTGGTTTCAGAAAATCCGCACGAATGTGCCGATGCTGTTCGTAATGTCTATCATCATCAACATTGGTATGTGGCTGGAGCGGTTCGTGATCGTGGTCATCAGCTTGACGCGCGACTTCATGCCTTCGGCGTGGGGCCGCTACTCGGCGACTTTTTGGGATTATGCGACGTTTGCAGGAACGCTGGGTTTATTCACGATGCTCCTGTTCTTGTTCGTGCGCGTGCTGCCCGCCATTTCCATTGCCGAGATGCGCGAATTGGTGGCGCATACGTCTGAGGAAGGCCACGAATGATTCACCAACATCGCTCACATATTTACGGCGTAGTTGGGGAATTTGAGAGCGAGCGTGAGCTTTTGCGCGC
The DNA here is from genome assembly GCA_963785865.1 of uncultured Acidobacteriota bacterium. Lineage (GTDB taxonomy): Bacteria > Acidobacteriota > Terriglobia > Terriglobales > Acidobacteriaceae > Sulfotelmatobacter. The sequence continues at coordinate 7,176 of CAWAXF010000035.1, forward strand.
TGCGGAAAAGACTCGCGATGCTGGATACCGACGAATAGACGCGTACGCGCCTTTCCCGGTGGAGGGCCTTTCCGAAGCGATGGGCTCGGGAAACAACAGAGTCGCGCTGCTTACCTTGATCGGCGGGCTTTGCGGAGGCCTCGGCGGATTCGGCTTCGAATATTGGTGCAACGTGATTTCCTATCCGCTGAATATCGGCGGTAGGCCGCTGAATAGCTGGCCGGCGTTCATTCCGGTGACCTTCGAACTTACCGTGCTGGGTGCATCGCTGTTTGCGGTGTTTGGAATGCTTGCGCTGAACGGATTGCCGCAACCGCATCATCCATTGTTCAACGTGGAACGATTTGCGAAGCACGCGACCACGGATCGCTTTTTCCTGTGCATCGAGGCTCGCGATCACAAGTTTGATCTCGCGGACTCGGCGCGTTTTCTGGAGTCAGTAGGTGCGCACCATATCAGTGAGGTGCGCGATGACTAAGCTCATGCGTGTTTGGAAGTCGAGCCGCGCAATTGGCGTCATCTGCGGTGTGCTTTGTGTTTCGTTGCTGGCGGGGTGCAGCCTGAAGCAGGACATGGCGATGCAGCCGAAATATCGCCCGCTGGAACCGTCGGAATCCTTTGCGGATGGGCGATCAGAACGGCCGCTGATCGAAGGAACGGTAGCGCGCAACGCGCATGGACGATGATGGAATGCTGGTGGCGAAAGAGTCGAACGCGTTTCCGCTGCCGGTGAACGCCGAATTGTTACAGCGAGGCGAGGAACGATACAAAATTTTCTGTACGCCGTGCCATGGATTACAGGGAGATGGCAACGGAATGATCGTAATGCGCGGCATGAAGCATCCACCTAGCTATCACGAACCGCGGCTGCGGCAAGTTACGAACGGCTATATTTTTGACGTGATCACCAATGGATTTGGCGCGATGTTGAACTACTCGGCGCAGATTCCTGTTCGGGATCGCTGGGCTATCGTGGCATATGTACGCGCGCTGCAACTGAGCCGAAACGCCAAGGTGTCGGAACTTCCCGCCGATGTACGTGAGAGACTTTTGCACCCGCCAGCGGAGAAGAAAGATTCGGGCGCTCCGGAAGAAGGAGGAGCGAAAGAATGATCGCGCAGGACTACAAAGCGCCTGAAAGCATCGCGCGCCTGCAGCGGAACGCGTTAGGGGTGGGCTTAGTCGGCCTGGTCTTGTGCGTTATCGGTTGGATCAAATCGCCGGACGCGTTTATCCATTCTTATTTGCTGGCATTTCTGTTTGTTCTGGGATTGTCGCTCGGCTCGCTGGGTTTGTTGATGCTTCAGCATTTGACCGGTGGGCATTGGGGCATTGTGATCCGGCGGCCACTGGAGTCTGCGACGCGCTCGCTGCCCTTGGTGTTCGTTTTGTTTTTTCCAATTTTCTTCGGAATGAAATATCTGTACGCCGCTTGGCTTACCGCGCCCAAGTCGGGTGAAGGCGCGCTTTCTGAATTTCAGCAGAGCTATCTGACATCGGACGGATTCAAGTTCCGCGCGCTGATCTACTTCGCAATCTGGCTGATATTGGTGTTTGTATTCAATCGCTGGTCTCGGGAGCAGGATGTAAATCGGGAAGACCGTTCGCTGCGCCGCCGCCTGAAGATGCTGGCGGGGCCAGGAATCATTTTGTACGTTTTTGCCATGAGTTTTGCGGCGATTGATTGGGCTATGTCGATCTCGCCCCATTGGGCCTCGACGATTTATGGTTTCTTGTTCGTGGCGGGCCAGCTGATCTCGTCAATGTCGTTGATGATTTCGGTAGTGGTGCTGTTGGCGCAGACGGAGCCGCTCCGCAGTGTGATCCAGAAGCGCCACTTGCACGATTTAGGGAAGTTGCTCCTCGCATTTGTGATGCTGTGGGCATACTTCGATTTCTCGCAATTGTTGATTATCTGGTCCGGTAACCAGCCGGAGGAAATCAGCTTCTATCGCACGCGGTTGTATGGGCAGTGGGGCGTGGTCGCGGTGATCGTCCTCATATTCCACTTTTTTGTGCCGTTTTTCCTGCTGCTTTCGCGTTCGCTGAAACGAAATCCGAGCACGCTGACCAAAGTGGCGATTTGGTTGATTCTGATGCGACTGGTAGATCTGTACTGGATGACGAGGCCGGAGTTCACCTCCAGCGCGATGCCCAGCATATGGGATCTGGCTGCGCCGCTGGCGCTCGGCGGTCTATGGTTCGGTGTGTTTGCATGGCAACTGCAACAGAGGCCGTTGCTGCCGCTAGGCGATCCAAAACTGGGGGAGGCGATCGAGAATCATGAGCACTAGTGAACATCGCCACGACCACCAGAATGGTGAGCCGATGCATGCGGATGTGGCTTACGAAAAGGTCGACGTCAGCCCGAACGCCATATACATCTATTTGATTGGTCTGGCCGTAGCGGTGCTATTGAGTTATGCCGTGTGCGTTTTTGTTCTCCGGGGAACAACCAAGGTGGCCGAAAGTTCGGACACCCCGTTGCCGCCGATTCGGCAGGAGATGGGCAGCGAATATCGAGCCATGCCGCCGGAGCCGCGCCTGCAGGGCGTGCCAGGCCACAGCAACGATCCGCAAGTGGACTTGCGAGAAAAGATGAAGCAGGACACGGATGCGAACGAAAGGTACGACTGGGTCGATCAGAACGCTGGAATCGCGCAGATTCCAGTTAAGGACGCGATGAAGATCATCGCAGAGAAAGGATTGCCGGGCGCGCTTGCGGCGGAGCCAAAGTAGATCGATGAACAAGTTGCGATCCATTGCGGGAGTTGTCGCGCTGCTTGCGCTGAGCATTAGTGCGGCAGCGCAGACAGTTCCTGGCGGTGTGGGTAAGCCATCCAGCGGGTTGCCGCCTTCCCTGCTGAACGTCGGCTTTGAGCCGCCGCTGGACGGGCAAATCCCGCTCGATGTCACCTTTCGAGATGAAAGCGGACGCGAGGTAAAGCTGGGCGAATATTTCGGTCAACAGAGGCCGGTGCTGCTCGCTTTGGTCTACTACGGCTGCCCGATGCTGTGCAATCAGATCGAGCAGGGCGTAGTGGGGTCACTGAAGATGCTTTCGTTCAATGCGGGACGCGAGTACGAGGTCGTCTTCGTTAGCTTTGATCCTCGCGAAACGCCGGATATGGCTGCAAAGAAAAAAGAAGCGGCGCTGTCGCATTACGGGCGGCATGAAACGTCGGCAGGGTGGCATTTTTTGACTGGAACGAAGGAATCCATCGACGCGGTGACCAAGGCAGCCAATTTCCGGTATTCGTTTGATGAGAAGTCGGGAATTTTCGCGCATGCCAGCGGAATCATGCTGCTGACCCCTGGGGGGCGGATCTCACGCTACTTCTATGGGATCGAGTATCCGTCGCGAGACGTGCGTCTCGGGCTTGTCGACGCCTCCGCTGGAAAGATTGGCACGCCCATCGATCACTTGCTGTTGTACTGCTTTCAGTACAACCCCTCGGAAGCGCGGTATAGCGCGACGATTCTTCGCGTCGTGCGGCTGGGCGGCCTAGCGACGATCGCTTTGATCGTTGGCGGCATTCTGATTTTCCGCCGCCGTGATTTGCATCTGGCGCCGAGCGGCCGCAGCAAACGCGGCACTGAAGAAGGAGCCCACTAGACCGTGCAGTCGCAAATACCATTGTATCCGGAGCAAGCGTCGAATATCGCTCCCAACGTGGATGCGCTGATGGCATACATCACCGCGGTGTGCCTGTTTTTTGCGGTGGCGATCACGGCGGCAATCGTTCTGTTCTTCTTCAAATATCACCGTAAGAAATCCGGGGAAATAGGGGTCCCCATTCACGGAGACTCCAGATTGGAAGCGCTCTGGCTGGTGGTTCCGGCAGTGTTGGCGCTAACCATGTTCGCCGGGGGAGCGGTAATTTACGTTCAATTTCGGCGACCACCGCCTGATACTTTAGACATCTATGTAATCGGCAAGCAGTGGATGTGGAAGTTGCAACAACCGAACGGCTTGAAGGAAATAAACGAGTTACATGTACCCGCTGGGCGCGATGTGAAGCTGATCATGGCCAGCGAGGATGTGATCCACGACTTTGCGGTCCCGGCGTTCCGGACCAAGATGGACGTGGTTCCGGGCCATTACAACACTCTGTGGTTCCGGCCCACCAAGACCGGGCGGTATCGTTTTTTCTGCTCTCAGTATTGCGGCACGAATCACGCAATTATGGGCGGCTGGGTCACGGTGATGGAGCCACCCGAATACGCCGCATGGCTTACTGGCTCCTCGACGAACGCCACGGATCCGGTGGTGTCCGGCGAGAAACTATTCGCTGAGAGAACCTGCAGCACGTGCCACTATCCGGATGGAAAAGGCCGCGGGCCTTCCCTGAACGGGCTGTATGGCAAAAAAGTCGTGCTGTCCGACGGATCCACAGTAACGGCGGATGAAGCGTACATCCGGGAATCAATTTTGAATCCAAATGCGAAAATCGTCGCCAAGTATCAGGCGCTGATGCCCTCATTCCAAGGACAGTTGAGCGAAGAGCAGTTGTTGAATCTTATTTCGTATGTGAAGTCTTTGCAGACGCAATCGGTTCCCGAAGCGGGCTCCGGTTTTGCGGCCGCGGGGAAGAAATAGCTATGAGTTCAATACCATCTGCTGTTGGCAACGAGTTGCCGAAAGAGCATTACCTGAACGCAACTTACGGACTTCGTTCGTGGTTGCTGACTACCGATCACAAACGCATCGCGTTACTTTATCTGGCCTCGGTCACGTTCTTTTTCTTTATTGGCGGCGCGTTTGCCACCATGATTCGCATCCACTTGCTGGCGCCCGAGGGTTACCTGGTCACGCCCGAGACGTACAACAAGCTGTTCACCATGCATGGCGTGGCGATGATTTTCTTTTTCCTGATCCCATCGATTCCCGCGGTGCTCGGTAACTTCCTGATACCGCTGATGATTGGGGCGAAGGACCTGGCCTTCCCGAAAATCAATTTGTTGAGCTGGTACATCTACCTCGTGGGCGGTTGCTTTGTTCTCTATTCCTTCTCCACGGGCGGTTTGGATACCGGCTGGACCTTCTATACTCCGCTGAGCAGCGTGTATTCGAACTCGGCCGTCACGCCCGCCGTCATCGGCATTTTCATCAATGGTTTCTCTTCTATTCTGACCGGTCTGAACTTCATCGTTACGGTCCACACGATGCGTGCACCTGGGATGACGTGGTTCCGGCTGCCGCTATTCGTATGGGCCCATTACGCCACCAGCTTGATTTTTGTCCTCGGCACGCCAGTCATCGCCATCACTTTGTTGCTGGCGGGTCTTGAGCGCATGTTTCACCTGGGATTCTTCAATCCGGCGCTTGGCGGCGACCCCATTCTGTTCCAGCATCTGTTCTGGTTTTATTCCCATCCGGCCGTGTACATCATGATTCTGCCCGCAATGGGCGTGATCAGCGAAATCATCCCTACGTTCGCGCGCAAACCGATCTTCGGATATTCCTTTATTGCAGCTTCGAGTATCGCCATCGCGGTAATTGGTTTCTTCGTTTGGGCGCACCACATGTTTCTGACCGGTGAATCGTCCTATGCGGCGCTGACCTTCTCCCTGCTCAGCTATCTTGTAGCGATCCCCTCGGCGGTCAAGGTCTTCAACTGGACATCAACTCTCTATAAGGGGTCGATTTCCTACGACACACCGATGCTATATGCCCTGGGGTTCATCGGGTTGTTTCTGATCGGTGGGCTCACTGGATTGTTTCTCGCCTGCTTGGGCTTGGACATCCATATCCACGACACCTATTTCGTAGTCGCGCATTTCCACTACATCATGGTGGGGGGCGCGGTCATGGGTTACGTGGGCGGGCTGCACTTTTGGTGGCCGAAGATTACCGGTCGGATGTATCCGGAAGCCATGGCGCGGATTGCGGCCATCATTCTGTTTGTGGGCTTCAATCTCACGTTCTTCCCGCAATTCATTCTCGGGTATTTGGGCATGCCGCGCCGGTATCACAGTTACCCCCCGGAATTTCAAGTCCTGAATGTAATGTCCACCGCGGGTGCGTCGATTTTGGCGTTAGGTTATTTGCTGCCAATGATTTACCTGGTTTGGTCTATGCGCTATGGGCGCATAGCTGGGCGGAACCCTTGGCCCGGCACGGGGCTGGAATGGGCCACCGATTCACCGCCACTTACCGAGAATTTCGATAAGACCCCGGAAGTAACCTGGGAACCGTATGACTACGTCAATCGCCCGGACCTGGGATTGGAAGTGGGACGCCCCTCTTTGGCGCCAGCCCACGGAGACGATTGAACTTAGCAGTCGCATGGCGCGCGATTTGTGGATTGCAATAGCCAGCGACTTGGCAATGTGACCGAACAGGTCGAATAGGAGCGCCGAGTGCATCGCACCGGAGAGTTATTCGGGCAATTTGAAACCATGGACCAGCAGCGCGAGAGCGCTTCGCTGGGCATGTGGGTGTTCCTGGTCACCGAAGTCTTGTTCTTCGGCGGCATGTTCATGACATATACCCTGAATCGATCCACTTATCCTGGAGTTTTCGCGGAAGCAAGTCGCTCGATCCGGCTGTCACTCGGCGCGATCAACACCGTTGTATTGATTGGCAGCAGTTTGACCATGGCGATGGCAGTTTGGGCATCTCAAGCCGGGAAGAAAAAGCTGATTCCGCTTTTTCTCATCGGAACACTGGCATTAGGAACGGTGTTTTTGGGAATTAAAGGGATTGAGTATCACGACAAGTACGTCGAGCACCACATTCCCGGTCTAAATTTCAGCTTTGAGCCGAATGCGGATGTCGCCACCAATGCGCATGCGCAACTCTTTTTCTCCCTGTACTTTGCCATGACGGGATTGCACGCCCTGCACATGATCATTGGCGCCGGGCTGTTGCTGTGGCTGCTCCGGCAGTCGCTGCGGGGGCGTTTCACGCCTCAGTACAACACGCCGGTGGAGCTCGTGGGCTTATATTGGCATTTCGTCGATATTGTCTGGATCTTTTTGTTTCCGCTGCTCTATCTCATCGATCGGCACTAGCGAATTTTCGCGGGGAAAGCCTTGTCCGAACATCACATTGTTTCACCGAAAATCTATTTTGCGATCTTCGCGGCACTTATGGTTTGCACGGGGTTAACGGTTTGGGCCGCGGAAGTAGACTTGAACCACATTTTCGCTGGAATGAACATCGTCGTCGCACTGACCATTGCTACCCTTAAAGCATCCCTCGTTGTCTTGTTCTTCATGCACGGCAAATACAGTTCAAAGCGAACACAGATGGTCATCATCTGCTCGATGTTTTGGCTCGCAATCATGCTGTTTATGACCATGAGCGACTATCTCACGCGCGCCTGGTCCTAAGAGCAGCCTCAGAAGTGCACATTCGTTCCTAGAACACTATCTACATGCGTTTTGGAGGGTCTTTTGACGGACCTCTGTTCACAGTTTCGCCGCGTGGTTTGTTGTTGGAGGTAGTTTTGGGGGAACAGCGAAAGTGAAAAGGGGGACAAGCGAACCGGCCCAGCCCTCAATCCCCTAAAGGGATCCTCGGCTCGCGTCCCCCGAGCCGAACAAATGCAACCTCTTAGCCAACTCTAACTTTCCTATTTTCAGCAGCATCGTAGATGTCTTCTGCGTAAAAATGCGGTACTCCCCCAAAAAATTACGCGTCATTTCTTGCCTCTACAGCGAACACCGTAAGCTCGCAACATAGTGTGGAAAAACGCCGCGCCAATCCCGCCCTCGGTCCCGAAAAGTGCGGCCTCAATTCCACCCTGCCGTGTCGCTGCAAAGTTGACCCTTATAAACGTGGCCTGTTACTCTATGAAATTATTCTGGCCGCAGTGTCTCTACTGTGTGCCGGAGCTCCTGTGGAGGGAGCGCAGGGATCATGGGCCTGACCAAGCTGATCGTTCGGGGCGCACGCCAGCATAATCTGAAAAACATCAACGTAGAGATTCCCCGCAACACCCTCACCGTCATCACGGGTCTGTCCGGCTCGGGAAAATCTTCCCTCGCATTTGACACCATCTATGCGGAAGGGCAGCGCCGGTACGTGGAGTCTCTGTCAGCGTACGCCAGACAATTCCTGGATCAGATGGAGCGCCCGGAAGTAGATGTAATTGAAGGGCTTTCGCCATCGATAGCTATCGAGCAGAAGACCACCACGAGGTCGCCCCGGTCTACGGTCGGCACGGTAACCGAGATTTACGATTACCTGCGGGTTATTTACAGCTCGATTGGCATTCCTCATTGTCCGAACTGCGGCAATGCCATTACACGACAGTCCAGCGAACAGATTGTGCAATCCATTCTGAGCGGCGATCTATGCAAAGCAGACGATCGAGTCATGATCCTCGCGCCAATCGTTCGCGGGCGTAAAGGCGCATATCGCAAAGAACTGGAAAAGCTTGCGCAGGACGGCTACGTTCGGGCACGTGTTAACGGCGAGCTGGTTCCATTAGATGAGCCGCCGGTCTTGGACAAACGCAAGAATCACACCATTGAGGTGGTGATCGATAGGCTGCTGGTGAAGCAGGGTATAGCCGCCCGCCTGGAACAGTCGGTATCAACCGCTCTTAAGCTCGCTTCCGGCTTGGTAACGATATCGATCGTTGGCGGCAAAGATTACACATTCTCCGAAAAGTTGGCCTGCCCGGATTGCGGCATTTCGGTTCCCATTTTGGAACCGCGCTCTTTCAGCTTCAATTCTCCTTACGGCGCGTGTCCAGCGTGCAACGGCCTAGGATCGAAATACGACTTTGATCCTGCACGCGTCATCGTGGATTGGACGCGCCCATTGTTTGACGGTGGCCTGGGCCCAGGTTCTGGTTCGGCGAACCTGAAGCGGACGCTGGAGTTAGCTGCGTACGCTCACGGATTCAATCTGGAAACGCCATTCGAGAAGTTGCCCGCTCGGGTTCAAAGCCTCCTGCTCTATGGCTATCCTCCGCCTAATGAAAAGCTTAACGATACCGCGGGCGCATCCGGCAAGAAGGGAAAAGGAGAAAAGAATTTTCGTTTCTCGGGAGTTTTGAAGTTTCTGGAACGCAATTTCGACGAATCGAACTCGGATTCTTACCGTGAGTGGATGACCCAGTATATGTCAGCCACGCGGTGCACCGTTTGTCATGGCCAGCGGCTGCGTCCTGAATCGTTGGCGGTGAAGCTGGCCGGCTGGTCGATCGCCGAATTTACGGCGCTCTCTTTGAGCTCGGCTCGCCCTGCAGTGGACAAAATTCTCGCGCAATTGACGTCACGGCAACGCGAAGTCGCCGGGCGGCCACTCGAGGAGGTTGCCGAGCGGCTCGATTTCCTGCTGGCGGTTGGACTCGGGTATCTCAGCTTGTCGCGCTCAGCCGCGACTCTGTCCGGTGGCGAAGCGCAACGAATTCGCCTCGCGACGCAAATCGGCTCTCGGCTTCGTGGCGTGTTGTATGTTCTGGACGAGCCGTCGATCGGGCTACACGCCCGTGATAACGATCGGCTGCTGGGCTCCCTCGAGCACCTGCGCAATCTTGGCAACACCGTCCTGGTCGTCGAACACGATGAAGACACGATTCGCCGCGCCGACTTCGTGGTCGATCTCGGCCCAGGAGCGGGCGATGCGGGTGGCTACTTGGTAGCGCAAGGAAAGCCAGAGCAGATTGCCGCCAGCGCAGATTCGTTGACCGGGCGTTATCTCAGCAAGGCCTCCAGCATCCCGATTCCAGACAAGCGGCGCAGCCCGAATGGCAAAGCTCTGCAAATTCTCGGCGCAACTGCGAACAATTTGAAAGAGGTGGACTTCTCCATACCTCTGGGACTGCTAACGGTGGTCACAGGAGTTTCGGGTTCCGGTAAGTCCACTCTCGTCAACGACATTCTGTATCGCGCGCTGGCACAGAAGCTCTATCGCTCCATGGAGCCTCCTGGTGCCCATCGTGAACTGTTAGGTGCGGAGCAGATAGATAAGGTGATTGAGATCGATCAGGCACCCATTGGCCGAACACCGCGATCCAATCCGGCTACCTACACGGGAGTCTTCGCGCCCATTCGCGAGTTGTTTGCGATGCTTCCCGAATCCCGTGAGCGTGGATACCGGCCAGGCCGCTTTAGTTTCAACGTCAAGGGTGGGCGTTGTGAGGCTTGTCAGGGTGACGGTCTGCGGCGCATCGAAATGAATTTTCTGCCGGATGTTTACGTGCGCTGCGAAGTTTGCCGCGGGAAACGCTATAACTCCGAGACTCTCGCCGTACGCTTTAAGGGGCACTCGATATCGGAAGTCCTGAATTTGCCGGCAGCCGACGCCCTGAAGCTGCTGGAGAACATCCCGCAGATCCAGCAAAAGTTAGCGACCTTAGTTGAGGTGGGCCTGGGCTATGTCCAGCTCGGGCAATCCGCTACAACACTTTCCGGGGGCGAAGCGCAGCGCATCAAACTTGCGCGCGAACTCTCTAAGCGGCAAACCGGACGAACGCTCTATATTCTGGATGAACCCACCACTGGGCTGCACTTCGACGATGTCCGTAAACTGCTCGACGTGCTGCAACGCCTGGTGTCGCTTGGGAACACAGTGCTGATCATCGAGCATCATCTGGACGTGATCAAGCAGGCGGACTGGATTATCGACTTAGGTCCCGAAGGTGGCGAAGGCGGCGGTCGAATTGTCGCGCAAGGCCCTCCAGAAGTCGTCGCACGCACGAAGAAATCGTACACCGGGCAAGCTCTGGCTCGCGTGCTTCCGCAAAACGGCCGCAACGGTGCGAACGGAATTCATCCGCACGAGAAATGATCCGAAGGCCGATGGAAGCCGTAGGGTTATTTATCGCCGACCATGAACAAAGCGAATTCCCTGATTTCGGCTGCGTCCGTCGAACTCAGAATGTTGAGCCGTACGCGAGAGGCCGTGCGCGGCGAAAAACCTTCGATTCGTTTGTGACCAATGGTGTGGCCTTCGAGAACGGTCTGCCAGCTATTGGCGCCCCAAACCTCAACTCGAAACGATTGCACGTGTTGACCGTTGTTCAGGCGCTCCATCAGTCGAACGTGGTCGAAAGTTATCGATTGGGGGAGATCAACCTGCAAAATGGCGTGGTGCGATCCTGCGGGCGCGGACCAGAAGGTGTCTGGATCGGCATCGAGGGTGCGTCGTGATTTAATTTCTCCGACGCCGTCGCTGTTTTGAAGCAGATTGTTTCCATATCGCTGGGCGACCGCTTGGCCAAACTCTTCCAATCGGCGAACATCCGTTTCTGGCAGCAATCCTCGGCGGTCGGGCGCGAGCCCCAGCATCAACTGGCCACCACGTCCAACGGTTTGCTCGTACAGCGTGAGCAACTCGGGTAGCGACTTGAGCGATGCTTCGTCGTTGGGATGCCAGAACCAGTGCGCCTTACGCAGCGGCGTGTCCGCCTCCGCGGGACGCCAGCGCAAGAACCCATGGCGATCGATCACGTTCCAGTTGTCGAGCGGAACAACTCCTTGCTCGTTTCCCACCCAACGAATGTCGCCATATTCGAAGAGCCCAGTGTCGGCAAACACCAGCGTGTTCGGTTGATAGGTGCGCAACTCTTCTATGATTTTCGCAAAATTGTACACATGACCTGCGCTGCCGGCGCCATCGAGCCAGAACTCGACGAGTTCGCCATAGTGAAGAGCGAGTTCGTCCAGCTCTGCTGCATAGTAACGATCGTATTCAGCAGAGTTCGCATAACGCGGCTCGTGGCGATCCCACGGAGAAAGATAAACGCCAAACTTTAGGCCATACTTCCGCGCTGCCGCAGCTACCGCGCCAACGACATCACCTTTGCCGCCCTGCCAATGGCTGTTCTTTACGCTGTAATCGGTTTGCTCGGTGGGCCAGAGGCAGAAACCATCGTGATGTTTGGTGACCATCACAATATATTTGGCGCCCGCGGCTTTGATAGCCCTCATCCATTGCTCGGGATCAAATTGCGAAGGGTTGAAGACTTGAGGATTGGCGGTGCCGTCGCCCCACTCGCGATCCTGAAAGGTATTGGGGCCGAAATGAATGATTGCCCCAATCTCGAGATCTTGCCATTGAACTTGCTGCGGAGATGGTTTCATGTCGACGAAGTTCTGTGCATTGGCAGGAAGACAGACCAGCAGCACGCTGGTGAGCGCGACCAATGTTTTCTGTAAATAGGCTACGAATCGCGAACATTTCATTCGACACTTCCAGGCGCGTGAATAGGTGCGAGACGCGAATATACTATGTCAAGAAGCACTAGAGCGGGATTGCGCCTCAACTTCAAATTATGCGACTGAGCCATGCAAATCATGAGAGCTGAAGGGACGATCGAGATCACACTAGAAGTGTGCGTCGATTCCGTACATTCCGCTGTTGCCGCTGAACGCGGCGGTGCTCATCGTGTAGAGCTATGCAGCAATCTTCTGGAGGGTGGCGTTACTCCGAGTGCCGGCTTGATTGAGGCGGTTCGACGCGCAGTTTCCATCGATCTTTACGTCATGATTCGCCCGCGCGGCGGCGACTTTCACTACTCAAATGACGAAGTCGAGATCATGGAGCGCGACATCTGCGTCGCCAAGGATCGAGGCGCGAATGGAATCGTCTTGGGCATATTGAAGGTCGATGGAAACGTTAATGTCGAGAGCACAAGGCGGCTTGTCGGGCTCTCGGCTCCCATGAAAGTTACGTTTCATCGAGCTTTTGACATGTCAGCGGATCTGTTTCGCGCGCTTCGCGACGTCCGTACTGCGGGAGTACACAGGGTGCTGACGTCAGGTGGAAAGCAAACTGCCGCCGAAGGCGCGGAAATACTTGCAGGGCTGGTGGAAGCAGCCGAAGGCGCTCCGGGAATTGTCGCGGCCAGCGGAATTGATGAGACTAACGTTTCCGCTCTCATTGAGAAAACCGGCGTGCGACAAATTCATGCCACCTTGAGGTCTATAGTTCCAAGTCAGATGCAGCATCGCAACGACGGTGTTTTCATGGGCGCGTCCAAAGGCATGGAGTACCAGCGGCTCGTTTCCGATGAACATAAGGTGCGAAGTCTGTTGCACGCTACCCTAAAAACGCGCATTTAAGCTCGAACAATCTGAAGCGCACCGTCAACTACACACTCAAACCGAATTTATGGCTCGTCTGCCTTTTCGCGTTAGACTGGGCCGATGAAAAGTTTCGTCGTACCCAGCATTGCACTGTCGTTCGGGTTCATGTGCCTGGTTTCGTTCTCAACTGCCGCACAAAATATCAGTTCAACCCCGAAGGTGGAGAGGAATCAGTCCTGGCCGGTGAACGGCGGCACCTCTGCCAACAACCACTATTCACCGCTCACCCAGATTAATCGAGATAATGTGGCGAATCTCGCGGTGGCGTGGAGCTATGACACGCACGAAAAAGGCGGGCTGCAGACTAGTCCCATCATCGTAGACGGCGTTCTTTACGCCATCACGCCAACGCAAAAAGTCTTTGCTGTTGACGCCGCTACTGGCAAGCCTTTGTGGACCTTCGATTCCGGTATCGCAGGTACGCAGCCGGAGCGCGGCTTGGTTTTCTGGTCGAGTGATGGTTCTGAGCACGGCGCCGAAAGACGCATTCTGGTAGGCGTGATGAATTTTCTTTATGCACTAAATGCCGAAACGGGCAAGCCTATTTCTTCGTTCGGGTCCAATGGACGAGTCGACCTCCGTGAAGGGCTGGGTCGTCCTCTTTCTTCATCGTGGATTTCACTGACGAGCCCCGGCGTGATCTACAAGGACCTGATCATCGTCGGCGGCCGCAATGCCGAGACGCTTCCTGCGCCTCCCGGCGACATTCGGGCCTTCGACGTACGCACCGGCAAAATGCGCTGGGCATTTCACACCATTCCGCGTCCAGGCGAATTCGGCTATGAGACTTGGCCCGCGGATGCGTGGAAATACATCGGCGCGGCCAACAACTGGTGTGGCATGACGGTTGATGCGCAGCGCGGCATCGTGTTCGTGCCCACCGGGTCAGCAGCGTTTGATTTTTACGGTGGAAATCGAATTGGCGACAACCTGTTCGCCAATTCGCTGATTGCGCTGAACGCCGCGACGGGCGAGCGCCTGTGGCATTTCCAAGCGGTCAAACATGACGTGTGGGATCGCGATTTTCCATCGGCACCGGTTCTCGTCACTGTGAAGCGAGATGGCGCCGATGTGGATGCTGTGGCGCAAACCAGCAAGCAGGGCTTCGTCTTTCTTTTTGATCGCACGACCGGTAAGCCAATGTTTCCGATCCAATATCGAAAATACCCGGCAAGCACAGTTCCGGGTGAAGTGACCGCTCCCGAGCAACCGCTCCCGACCAAGCCTGCACCATTCGCTCGCCAGCTCTTAACGGAAGACATGCTTAGCAACCGTACCCCCGAGATACATCAACAAATATTGGAACAGTTCCGCAAGTCGCGAAGCGAGGGGCAGTTCGTTCCATTCTCGGTGGGCATCGACTCAGTGATTTTTCCCGGATTCGATGGTGCCGCGGAGTGGGGTGGCCCGGCGGTCGACCCGAACACGTCGATCCTCTACGTCAACTCCAATGAAATGGCTTGGATCGCGGCGCTTGGTCCAAACACGGGAGAGAACTCTCCCAAGGGCATATATCTTTCTCAATGCGCGATTTGCCATGGAGACAAGCTCGCGGGCTCACCTCCATCGACTCCATCGCTTGTCAACGTTGGCTCGCGTCTGTCGCCGCAGCAAATCGCCTCGACGATTAAAAACGGAAAAGGACGGATGCCTGGCTTTTCCAATTTGTCTGCGGAGCAACTGTCCGCCCTCGTGGATTTTTTGACGGGGGGTGAGAGCAAAGAAGTTGCTTCCAATCAGCCCACGCCTCCGGGGATGAAATATCGCTTCACAGGGTATCGCCGCTTTCTGGATGCCGACGGCTACCCGGCCATTGCTCCACCGTGGGGCACACTGAATGCGATCGATCTGAACACCGGCGAGTATGTCTGGAAAATCAATCTCGGCGAGTATCCGGAACTCGCGGCAAAGGGCATGACCAATACTGGCAGCGAAAACTATGGCGGTCCTGTGGTCACGGCCGGTGGGCTGCTCTTTATCGGCGCCACAAACTATGACAAAAAGTTCCGCGCCTTCGACAAATCTACGGGCAAACTGCTTTGGGAGACTACTCTCCCATTCGCCGGCAATGCGACGCCCGCCACCTACGCCATCAATGGCCGGCAATTTGTCGTGATTGCTGCTGGGGGCGGCAAAGACCTCAAGTCACCGTCAGGCGGCGTGTACGTGGCTTTCGCTCTCCCCGCCAAAACTACTAAATGACCATCAACCGCTACTTCCGTTATCTGCAGAATTCGCATCGACCGTTTGCAGCGCGAGCAGGAACGCTGGGACGTAGCGCAATATAAAAGAAAGCGTCAAGTCTACGTCTTCTTCAACGTGGCCTCGATCAGGCCATGTGGTTCCTCTGTGGGTAGGAAAAGTTCGCCCGGATTGTCCATTCCAAGAGGCTGAAGGTTCAAGAGGTTGAAGTGTTTATTGGGAAGCGATAGGTGAATCTCAAGAATATTTTCGAAGTTGTTGAGCACGGCTTCACCCATGGCATAAAGGGTGTGCTGCAGAGACTCACTCTTGTGCTCCGCGAAAGCCTCCAGAAGCGTCTGCCGTACGCCGTGCCATAGCGCACCGAATTCGACTTCCTCTCCCGGATAGAGCCAGGATGCACCGATGGAAGTGGCAAGAATACGATCGCGATCATCTTTCAGAGTTGTGAATGGATCGCGCAGGAAGTGATCGAACGCCGAGTTGGTGGTCTTCATGACCACAAGATCCTGGAGTCCAGCGCGAATCTCCGTGTTCTCGCGAGTCCCATTCAAGACAGCGGTGCGCTTCTCGTCGCCCGCACGAGAAAAGGCACTCGCGTGGGGCTTGCCACCCAGCGCCAGGCGGGACCACAAATTCTCCTTTAGCTCGATCCGTACCCGCGAGACTTGTGGATTGTAGGTAAGGAAATGATCGACCAGCTGAATGCCTAGTTCCTCCACGGTTTCGACAGGATGCTGGCGCGCCAATGCGTAAACCGTGTTCTTCATTGTGTCCGTGGGAAGTATTTTGGTGTTGTCACCCTTTGTGTGCGCGGTCTCGAAGTCACCTTCAAAGCTGATGGCGACGGTCAACTCCTTGATATCGTGGCGACCTTCCTGCTTCGAGACGCGCAGCAGGCGAACTCGCGATTTGCCATAATTGTTCGCGCCCAGACGGATCGTCATGCGTCAACTCCCGCGGTAAGTGCTATAGCCGAATGGACTCAACAGAACAGGAATGTGAAAATCCTGGCGCGCATCGCGGACGCTGAAGATGACGCACACCTGCGGATACAGGGATTCAATCTTGCGGTCAGCGAAGTAGGCGTGAGTATCGAACGCGAGACGATACGTGCCCTCGACTAGAACTCCCGCGCCAAGCAAGTCACGAAGACGACCGTCTTTGTCCGTGGCGCCGCGCCCTACCTGCTTCCATCCGGTGCCTACCTCTTCCACTTCGAGCAGGACTGATATGCCCGACGCTGGGCGGCCGATAGAGACGTCCAATACATGCGTGGTTATATTGCTCATGATGCGAGTAGCTTCTCCAGTCGGATGAGCATGATCTTTCGCTGCTCTTCCGCGGCGATGCGCAGTTCTGTATCAGGATCGTTCGGCAGCCGTTGTTGCAGGCTGACGAGGATTTCATCGCTGGTCTTTCCCGTCGCGCAGATCAGAAAAACATATCCAAATTTTTTGTGATATTCCTGGTTTCCACGTGCCAGAGCGGCGAGGGTGTGCGGCTCGGCGCTTTTCACGAGTGCTTGCTCACCTTTTGACCAACGCTGTGCCGCTGCAGACTGGGTCTTTTCGGCACGGTTAGTGCCGATGGCCGGATGATGACGAAAAGCCTGCAGCCATTCGGCTTCACTGAGCGCAGCCCAAAGCTTGTCCGCTGTGTCGAAAAAGGATAGCGCGTCAGGGAACGGCATACGATCTAGCATCTTTGCAGCCCACATAGCGGATCCGCAGCAATCCAGGAAGGCTTTTCGAGCGTCTGCCTTCGTCAATCGATTGATCCGCTGCAATTCTGGCGAGCCATTCTCGCGATCAACGGCTTGGCCGAAGAGCCGGAGGCGGCTCACGCCGCCGTCAGGAAAAATATTGAATCGGGCATGAGTTGCCGCTCCGACATTATTCAATTTGCTGAAAGCGTGGCAATGATTCGCTTTTAGTTTGGTTTGCGGAAGGATTTCTCTCCAAACATGCGGTGCGGCGAGAAAAGTGTCGGCTTCAGGCGAAGTGGCGTGGCAGACCTCTAGTGAACAAGAATCGGGATAGTTGCCTTTGAAGTGCGCGGTATTGACCTCAATTTTTCGGATTTCCCCGGCAGTGCTCAGTTTGAGGATGACCCAATCATGGCCAGGGCCGCGTCGCCGCTTTGTTTCCCATCCATCGCCCATGTTTTTAGCTTTATAGGGCATTAGCAGATTGCGGGGCTCTCCAAAATACTGATCGCTCGACGTGAGTACCGCTCCACCATTTTGTACCCCTACAAGGTCGACTTGACCGCGCTGCATTCGTTTTGTGTCGGGTACAACTTCGCCGTACAAGCGAAGCCTGGCAACGCCGCCGTCAGGATAAATCTTTAGGCGAACGTGCGTGAAGCGGCCGTTATGCAAAATCGGGAAGAGATTTTTCGAGTCGCCCTTTAACGGCGTCTGTGGCAGGACTTCTTTCCACTGTGTCGTTTCAGCCTTAAGGCGCTTGGCTTCCTGCTTATAAGGCTTCTTACCCAAATCGCAGGCTTCCAGCGAGAAGTATTCCGGATAATTGCCGCGAAAGAAGCTTGTGTCGGCCAGAACACCGCGGAGAACTCCCGGCAAGCCGAGGCGGATGATGCACCAATCGCAGCCAGGGGTACGGCGCCGCCGGGTTTCCCAACCATCCATCCATTTGCCACGGTCGGTATATTTCCCTTCGATGAAGACTGGCTGGCTCTCCTTGAGCAAATTCTCTTTGGGCGCGAAAAAATCATCGTTCGCGTCAACGACGACACCACCCAGGCGTTCTGCAGCAAGGTCGGCGAGCTGCGTGAAATCTTTCATCCCTGGCCTCGGCGCAGCACTCGGCCGCTGGGCATCTCCGAAACTGTTCCGTTATCGAAAATGAGTTGTCCGCGCAGAAATGTGGCCTCAACCGCTCCAGTCAGTTCACGACCCGCAAATGGAGTCAGCTTGTGCCGCTGGTGGAGCTTGCTCGGCTCAACGCGGAATCGTTTTTCGGGGTTGAAGATCACGAGATCGGCATCGCAACCCGCCGCGATCGCGCCCTTTCTCCCGGCAAGACCAGCAAATTCCGCAGGGCGATTGCACATCCACCTGACGACATCGATGAGAGCATAGCCGCGCGAGCGTGCCTCCGTCCATATCGCAGGAAGGCCCAATTCGAGTGAAGCGATTCCGCCCCATGCGCGCAAAAAGTCGCCTTGCTCCCGTAATTTCATAGAGGGTGCGCATGGAGAATGGTCGGAAGCAACGAAATCGATCGTACCGTCCTGCAGCGCCGACCAGAGTTGTTCCCGGTTCTCACTCTCCCGGATCGGAGGGGCGCATTTGAATTCGGTCGCCTTATCTGGAATTTCTTCGGCGGCGAAAGTAAGGTAATGCGGACAGGTCTCAACAGAGATATTTAGGCCTTCGGATTTTGCTTTCCGTAGCATCGCTAATACATCGGAGGATGCGAGATGCACGATGTGAATGCGAGCTTTGAACTCGCGAGCAAGGCGCACTAACAGATCGACAGCCTCGTTCTCGGCTTGCCGCGGACGACTCGCGAGCCAAGTTGAGTAGCGAGTCGGCTGATCCGCGTGCAGCTTTTCCATTGCGTCTTCGATCGGGCCAGGGAATTCAGCGTGAGCCAGCAGCGGAGCTCTCATTGCGGTTAGTTCAGTTAACCCTAACCGAAGATCAGGCTCCGACACATGTGGGAATTCTTCGACACCACTGGAGACGAGAAAGCATTTAAATCCAAAGACGCCTGCATCCCACAAGCGACGAAGTTCGGACATATTGCCGGGAACGACGCCACCCCAGAATCCAACATCCACATGCAACTTGCCATTAGCCGCGGATATCTTTTCGTCATATGCGGCGAGCCTAGTCGTCGCGGGAATGCTGTTTAGCGGCATCTCGATTATCGTTGTAATTCCCCCGGCCGCTGCAGCTTGCGTAGCGGTGCGAAAACCCTCCCACTCAGTTCGGCCGGGCTCATTAATGTGC
Source organism: uncultured Acidobacteriota bacterium (assembly GCA_963785865.1). GTDB lineage: Bacteria > Acidobacteriota > Terriglobia > Terriglobales > Acidobacteriaceae > Sulfotelmatobacter. Next base: position 26,410 of record CAWAXF010000035.1, read on the forward strand.
ACGTGAGTGTCGACGAGGCCAGGCAGGATGACGGAATCGCCAGAGTCAACAACGGAATCAACCGCAGGGGCTTCGTCGAAATTCGTGACGGCCGTGATGACACCCTCATGGATATGAATGGCAGCGGGGCGCTCCCCTTCCGGGGTGATCACCCGGCGTCCGCGAAGGACAAAGGTTGCCGTCGTCGGGGACTTTTTGAAAAGCTCAAAAATGGTCAGCATTGCTTGTCTACGCCGAGAGCAGGTCAAAGAATTCAGCGAGGAGGTTCTCCGAGACGCGGCGCCGATAGTAGGCTGTCGAACGAATGTCGTCGATTGGAGCAATTTCCGCCGCCAGTGTCTCTTGAGCAGCGCGCAACAGCGAAGGCGTTGGCGATTCACCTTCCATGATTTTCTCAGTCTCGGCGGCGCGAAACACCGTAGGCGCTACGCTAGCCAGCGCGATCCGCACGTCGCGTATACGGTGGGAATCGATACGTGCAGCAGCCGCAAAGCAGACTTTCGAGATCGCCTGTGCGCGACGCGTACCGACTTTTCGATAGTATTGCCGCCAATGATGGGCCTTGCTCGGCCGTGGTACACGGATGCATCGGATCAATTCATCAGGGCGGAGTGCGACTTGTTTGTAGCCGGACCAGAAGTCGCGATACGGAAGCCAGCGAGAACATGACGAAGAGACGAGCTCGAGTTCGGCATCGTACACCAAAAGCGCCGGCGGGGAATCGGCCGCGGGAGAAGCATTGGCAACATTTCCGCCGAGAGTGCCGCGATTTTGTGTGGCGATGCTCCCGGTTTCGGCCGCTGCCCGTGCGAGTAGGGGGAACTCACGCGTAAGAGTTTCGTGGCGGCGGACCTCGGTGTACGTGGTGAGTGCGCCGACGAGGATGTGATGTGCGTGTAACTTCGATACCGCGGAGTTCGGTGAGGCCGTAGATGTTGATGAATTTGCGCTGCGACAGCTTGCCCGCTTCCAGGAGCACCATTAGGTCGGTGCCCCCAGCGAAGGGCTTCCATGTGCCGTACTCGCTGCTCATGTTTTGGAGTGCGGCGGCCAGATCACACGGGGCGACCAGTTCGTACGAGGGAATGTAAGACCTCAAGTCCGAGGCTCCGTTGGTTGCTGCATGTTCCGGCAGGCTTCCACTATCGATGCAAAAATCTTCGTATAACCTGTGCAGCGGCAAAGATTGCCGGCAAGTCCTTCGCGAATTTCTAAATCGCTGGGATGCGCATTGCGCTGCAGGAGATTGACCGCGGCTAGAATCATGCCTGGTGTGCAGATGCCGCATTGCGCACCTCCATGAGTAAGGAACGCTTGCTGGACGGCATCGAGTTGATTTTCAGTGGCGACTCCCTCGATAGTCCGGATTTTTGCCCCTTCGGCTTGCAACGCGGGAACCAGGCAGCTGTTGACCAGCAGGCCGTCGATTTCGATTGCGCAGGCGCCGCATTCACCTTCACCGCAGCCTTCTTTTGTGCCGGTCAGATGGGCCTGCTCACGAAGAACATCGAGTAACCGCGCCATTGGGTAAGTTTCTATGCTGAGAGCCCGGCCATTCACAGTGCAGTGCACGCTGATCTTGTGCGCGGACTCAGACATGCACGCTTTCCAAAATGTTGAGCAAAACTTCGGCAGTTATCGGGATTCGCGTAATCTCGGCGCCGGTTGCGTGCGCAATGGCATTAGCGATTGCAGGCGCGGTCCCGTCGAGAGGGAGTTCACCAATACCTTTTGCGCCAGCGGGGCCGCGTTCGTATGGGATTTCCTCGAAGAAGACGCGGATCGGAGGCACGTCCATCGACGTGGGGATGATGTAGTTCGTCATCTGGCCATTGATCATGCGGCCTTGCTGCCACACGCAATTTTCGTACAGCGCAAAGCCCATGCCCTGGGCCACGCCACCCTCGATTTGCCCAGCGGCTAGGACCGGGTTGATGACTTTTCCCACTTCCTGAACGGCGACAAAGTCTTCGACGCGTACTTCGGCGGTGCGCGTGTCGACTGACACCTCGGCGACGTAAACGGCCCATGCATACGCGCCGTACGCGTCACCTTGATAACGCTCGTCGTCCCAATGAAGATCGTGCGGATATTGATACTTAGTGAGCGATTGCAGCGGCCCATGCTTCTCGATATACGCGGCACACGCGGTCTTGAATTCAGCGGCGCTGTAATTCCGATTGAGAAGCCCGCTGTCAAAGAGACATTTCTGTACTGTACGGGCCGAAGTTTCGACGAGTTTGCCCACGATCATTGTCGTGCGCGATGCGACCGTGGGGCCACTGTTCGGCACTTGCGCGGTGTCCGGCTGGACGATTTCGATCTGATCGCAGTCGATGCCGAGAGCCTCGGCCGCAATTTGAGTAAACACCGTGTTGGTGCCCTGGCCCATCTCGGTGCTGCCGGCAAAAATACGTACGCGACCTTCGCCGCTGACCTCGAGCGCGGCTTCCGAGGCGAGATACTCTTCACCAGAGCCTGTGAAGCCCGCCCCATGCAGAAAAGAAGCGAAGCCGATCCCTTTCTTAATCACATTGTGGCGATTTTCCTGCTGAAAGCGTTTCCGTTTTGCATGATAGTCGCAGAGTTGAAAAGCGCGATCCATCAAGCCTGCCATGTCGACATTTTCGCGAACGACTTGATGCACGGCAAGTGTCTGACCCGGTTGGATGAAATTGCGGCGGCGCAGTTCTTCCGGAGCGAGGCCGACAACCTGGGCGACACGATCAAGATGTCGTTCGAGTGCAAAGACGCTCTGTGGAGCGCCAAATCCGCGAAAGGCTCCGTGAGGAGGCGTGTTAGTGGCAACGGCCCGACTATTGATGCGAACGTTCGCGCATTCATATGGGCCGGCGGCGTGAATCGTGCCTCGAGAAAGAACGACGGGGGAAAGGGTCTGGTAAGCGCCGCCGTCGATAGTGAAATCGATTTGCATGGCTACAAGCTTTCCGTCGCGCGTGACGCCGGTGCGGTGAATTGTGCGTGAAGGATGGCGCTTGGTGGTAGCCAGCATATCTTCGGCTCGATCGTAGATCATCTTCACGGGTTTCCCCGATTTCCACGCAAGCAGCGCGGAGTGCGCCGCGATCATCGACGGATATTCTTCCTTGCCTCCGAATCCGCCACCGGTTTCGGTTTGCACGACGCGGATGCGATCTTTGGGAAGGCCGAAAAGAGCCAGCAGCGCTTTGTGGACATAATGAGGGCACTGCAATGACCCCCAGACCGTCACTCCTTCGCCGGGACTGGCTTTCGCGATGACGCCTTGTGGTTCGATATACAGCTGTTCCTGCGCTCCCGTTTCATACTCGCCTTCCACAATAAACGCGGCGGATGACCACGCGGAATCGATATCACCTTTCTCGACGTGAAAGGACTTGAAAATGTTGTCGCGTCCCCAGATGACTTCCTTACACGTAAGTGAATCGGCTAGGGTGAACACGGCGGGAGCCGAGTCGATTTCGACGTGCACGGCTCGGCGTGCTTCTTCCAGCAGGTATTTGTCAGCATGCGCGAGGAGGAGAATTGGCTCTTCAGGATGATTTACAAAGCCATCCGCCAGAGCGGGCTGGTCATCAATTAACAACATGATGCAATTCTTGCCCGGAATGTCTTTGGCGGTAACGATTGTGAATTCGTTCCAGGGAATCGTGGGCTCAAAGTGAATATTGACGATACGTCCGCGAGCAGCAGGGCTGCGCACCGTGAGTCCATAAATCATTTCCGGGAAAGAGATATCGTCGATGTAGCGAGCAGCACCGGTGACCTTATCGCGGCCTTCCTTGCGAGGCACGGAGGTTCCGATGATGCGAGGTTCCACGAGCGAATCCTTATATCAGATAGCGAGAGATGCGATGCGCCTAGGCGCGGTGAGCTAGTTTAACGCAGATGCGGATCGTAAGAGGCGGCGACTCACGCGCCGCTGGACATGCGAAGAATCTTTACCGCAGGTTTCGCAGCGCGCGCTTGGGCCAGCGAATGCGCTTCGTACGCGGCGCCAAGGAGTGGTGCGTCTTCATTCAGGATCACGAAAATGGGGATACGCGCCAGCACCGACGTCAGCGGCGCCTTTGCCGCGAATGAACGCGCGAATGAACCCTCCCGCAATTTGGACAGCACTTTTAGCGCGATGCCACCCGCCAGATAGACTCCGCCGTACGCGAGCACGCGCAGTGCGAGATTACCCGCTTCCGAGCCGAACGAATCGATCCACAGATCAAGTGTTTGCATGCAGACCGGACACGTGCGAGCGATGGCATTCTGGGTGATTTCCCGTGCCGAGTCGCCCGCGAGTTCTTCAAAAGAACCATGGGTAACTGAGGCATCAAGGAATTCATGGATGCGACGAAATCCACGGCCGGAGAAAACCTCTTCGCACGAAACGCGGGGCAGGCGCTGCTTGAGAAAGTTCAGAAGCTGAACTTCGCGATCGCTGCGCGGAGCAAAGTCCGCAGCGCCGCCTTCAGAGGGTGCGGCGTGATAGCGGGTACCATCCCAAAAAAGCATGGCTTCACCCAATCCGGTACCGGCGGCGATCAGCGCCTTGTTGGCGCGCGGCTGAGAAACCACTTCATTCAGCGCCAGGAAATCATGAGGTGGCAATTTATCTATTCCGCATGCGGTCGCCACCAAATCGTTGATCAGGACGATATCTTCGACTCGCAAACCCAACTTAGCGGCTAGGGCCGCGGTGTCCAGGATCCAGGGAAGATTGATCGCGTGCAGTCGGCCGTCGAGCACCGTTCCCGCGACCCCAAAGCCTGCCGCTACGAAATGCGCGTTGGATTCCATGTCTCCATGCTGAGAGGCTTCCTGACGGAAAGCATCAACCAGCTGCTCGAAGCTGGAGAAGTCGCGCGTGGCATAACGATTCTGAAAAATGAGCTCGATGGTTGCGCCGCGCTGGGCAAAAGCCGCAAGGTTGCATTTGGTGCCGCCGATATCACCGGCTAGGATCATCGTAAGCGCTCGATTCGCGGATCGCTGTGCAGCGCATCCACGTTACGTAAAATTGTTATCCCTGCGGGGCCGCGCTTTCTGCGCGATGGGGTGGAAACTTCGTGGTTTCTCGCACCAGAACTGTTGCCGGCAGAGTAGCAGACCGGCACACCGAAGTACAGAACACTATAGCTTGTCCGGGGTGAGGCGCGTGGTCATTTCCAGTACGTGCCGGTAATATTCATGCTGCTTGAGTTGTGCCCCGGCCGCCTGGTCGACGATGAATGTCACATCTGGATGAAGTTGCAGGGCTGAAGCAGTGACCGACCCCGTGACCGGACCCTCAATCGCCTGCGCGATTGGCGTCGCTTTCGATGATCCGCTTGCAAGCAGCAGGATCCGTTTGGCCTCCAGAATCGTGCCGATGCCCATGGTGATCGCGCACTGCGGAATCTCCTCGCCCGGCGCAAAAAACTTGCGATTGTCTTCGATGGTCTCTTTGGTGAGAACTTTGAGGCGAGTGCGGGACCCCAGACTTGACGTGGGCTCGTTGAATCCGATGTGTCCGTTGCGGCCGATCCCAAGTATCTGCAGGTCTACCCCTCCGGCGTCCCGGATGGACTGTTCATAACTCGCGCAATATTTATCGTAGTCGCCGCGGATTGCGCCGTCGGGTATGTGAATGTTGCGCTCTGGAATGTTCACGTGTGCAAAGAAATGCTCGCGCATGAAATAGTGAAAGCTCTGCGGATGCGCGGCGGTCAGTCCCAGGTATTCGTCAAGATTAAAAGTGACGACCCCCGAAAAATCCAGCGACTCTTCACGATGCAGCCGTACGAGCTCTTTGTACATGCCCAAAGTCGTACTGCCAGTGGCAAGCCCCAAGCGCATTGCGGCATTTCGACGTACGGCATTTGCAACAATTCGTGCTGCCTCGCGGCCCAGCTCGTCGGGATTGGATTTGAGCATCAACAGCATCGCTATTCAGTATCCTTCCCGGTGAACTGCCATTAAATCGATTTTATGCAGCGAATCGAGGCGCTGGTCTGCGTTCTGAAGTTGTTGGGATTGTACTGCAAGTGCGTGAGTCTAACGGAACCTTCGAATCATCAGTTTGTGACGGTCGGAACGATAGAAGCCCAGTACATACATAAGGGTCGTACCCTTGGAAGAATAAATGAGCTGCCGAATGCGCAACAGCGGGTCGCGACGCAACACGCCTAGCAGATCGGCAGTTCGCGGGTCGGCTGCCGTGGCATCCACTTCTTCGTCGGCATAGCCAAGCTCGACCTCGTACTCGCGTTCGAGGATTTTAAAAAGCGAGTCGCGCCCAAGCGCTGCAGAAAGCAGGTTCGGAAACTCCGCGGCCGAAAGGTAGCACGTTTCGAGTGCAAATGGCTCCTCGGCAGCGTGACGAATGCGCTCTAGCTTGATCACTCCGCTCGTCGGAGGTAAAGCCAACCGCGCCGCGACTTCCTGCTCATCAAATACAATGCGCGCAAACAGAACTTTCGAATTGGCCGTCAGGCTGCGACCGGCCATCTGTTCCGTGTAACTCATCAATTTATTGAAATGAATTTTCGGCGAAGAAACAAAAGTGCCGATCCCGCGACGCCGCTCGACAATTCCTTCCCGCTCCAGAGAAGCCAGCGCATGGCGAGCTGTCATCAGGCTTACTTGATGGAGCTTCGCAAGATCGCGTTCAGAGGCAACCGCATCGCCGGAGCGCAATTGCCCAGCTTCAATGCGTTTGCGGATGGTGCTTTGAATCCGCTGGTAAGCGGGCACCCCGTTGCGATTCCTCTGCGGCATTCTCGTGGTGGTCTCCGTGGGCATATCCCGCGCCGTGATGATGCTGAGCGCTTTTCGTAGCGGCAAGTCCTTGAAAATGTGGGCCTTGAGGCTGTGCGCCTGCGTTCGCAGGACCGGTCAACCTCACAATTTCCCGACGCGCGCCTCAGTGATATAGAGCGGACATCTGGATCGCTATAGAGTGCTGCCGCCGTGAACCTTATAAATCAGAACTTTTCTATTGACAACAGTTTTTTAGTGCTATATAGCTACACACCACAGGGCCATAGCGCGATCAGGGTGTGGTGATCTCAGTCGAGGAAAAATCTCTAGTGGTAAGTCCGCTGGGCGAGCCGGCGGCCTGGAATCGGAGGATTCTCCTATGAAGAATCGGCTGTACTTGGGGTTAGCATTTGCGCTGGCGATCGCGATGACAGTTCTGTTCGGCGCGAACGTCACGCTGGGACAAGATGTAACCGCAACAGTCACCGGCACCGTGACTGACCGAGCGGCTCGCCAATCGTGGGCGCCAGCGTGACGGTGAAGACCTGTGAGCGTGGCACATTTTCAAGGACGGTGCAGACAAATGAGACGGGTACTTACAGCATCGTGCGCTTCCAGTGGGGAATTATTCGGCTGAAGGTAGAAAAGACGGATTTCAAACTTCCCTGGTTTCCAACATCACATTGGTCACTCAACCAAATCGCCCGCATCGACGTAACGATGAAGGTTGGTCAGGTCAGCGAGATCGTTGAGGTCACCGGCGCGGCCCCCGTGCTCAAGACTGAATACACGCAAGTCGACACCATTATCGACGCGGCGACCAACGAGCGCTTCCCCTCGCGTCCCGAAACTACGTCGAATTGACGCTGCTGTCACCAGGAGCGGTTCATCCGGATCCCTAGCAGCTTCGACAATGGCGACAACGTGGCCAATGGTGCGCGGCCGTTCATCAACGGCAATCGCGAACAATCCAACAACTTCTTGCTCGATGGCATGGACAACAACCAGGTGTCGGACAACCTGCTTGGCTACACGCCTTCGCCCGACGCAATCCAGGAATTCAATCTCATCACGAACAACGCCTCAGCCGAATTCGGCAACTTTCATGGGCGGCATCGTCAGCGTGACGATCAAGTCGGGAACGAACGGATTCCATGGCGACGTCTGGGAATTCTTCCGCAACGACAAGCTGAACGCCAATCAGTGGGAAAACAAGATCAATCCGACTCGCCGGCGATCCCGCGCGCTCCAGTTCGCTGGAACATGTTTGGCGGCACACTCGGCGGACCGATCATTAAGGACAAGCTGTTCTTCTTCGTTGACTATCAGGGACAGCGATTCGATCACCCACCGGCCGGGAGCTTCATCTCGGTCTTCACGCCTGCCGAGCAGGCGGGCGATTTTCAGCGCATTGCTGAATCAGTCGACGCCAATTCAACTCTATAATCCGTGCGCCGGGACCACCGGACAGAACGGCACAGCTTGCGTTGCGGCGACGACTCGCACTCCGTTCGCCGGCAACATCATTCCCGCCAGCATGATCAGCCCGGTTGCAGCGGCACTGTTTGCTTCTCCGCTCTATCCGAAGACGATCAACAGCAACCTGACCAACAATGCCCTTCAATTGACTTCCCAGGCATACAACAGCGATCAGGGCGATGTAAAGGTCGACTACCGTCTGTCGAGCAAAGATATGATTTCGGGCCGCTTCACCCGTGCATTCCAGATCGATCCTACCACGCGGTCGCAGCTCCTATTTGGAAACGGCGTAGCGACGGCGCCCATCTGGAGCGCGGTCGGCGACTGGACGCGATCCTTCAAAAGAACCTCATCAACGACGCTCGCTTCGGCTGGAATCACATCACTGTCAATACGGGAACCACGTTTGATAAGAAGGTCGGGGCTTTTGGCGAATCGGTGGGAATCTCGGGCTCCAATCCAGCCGGAATTATCGGCCTCTGGGCTTGATTCGGTGGAGGAACGCCCACAGCCCGGCTAACGGAACGCTCACCAATATCGGAAACAGCTGGTGACCCAAATCTTCGACAGCAAGGTGTATCAAGCTGACGACACGGTCACCTGGACCCGCGGCCGCCACACCTTAAGTTCGGCGGAAGTTGATGTTCCAAGAACTAACGTCGTGTTTACTCCGGGAACAGCGGCAGCTTGGGTGGAATCGTTTTCGGTCCGACTACACCTCCTCTGCTTCAACCGCTCCGCTAAAGAACACAGGTGAAGGCAGGCGCGACTTCTTCCTCGGCTTACCGACATCGTTTGGTCGCGGTCTCACGGTGGCAGCTGGGTTCAGTCCTCCAAATCATTTCCGTATACGGCCAGGATACTTGGCGTGTATCAGACCGTCTGACTCTGACGCTGGGCCTGCGGTACGAATCCCACACTCCGTGGGTTGAAGACAAAAACCAGCAAGACAACTACAATCCTGAGACTGGACACTTGAAATTGCCGGCCAGGGGGGCGCCAGCCGTGCCCTCTATAAAGGCGCGTACGGCGGAAAAGACTTCCAGCCGCGCCTCGGTTTCGCGTGTACGCCCGCGCGATTCAACGGTCACACAGTGGTCCGTGGCGCCTTCACGATCTCAAGCTACCTGGAAGGAACTGGAACGAATCTACCGGCTGCCGCTCAACCCACCTTTTGATGGTGGATCGCCAGGGAGTCCGAATTCCAGACACAGTATCTGCTTCAGCCGCTGCCGGGCACAACCGCGTCGGACGGCATTGTCGCGCCTCCCAAAACGGTCTCGCTTGCCCGGCCTTCTCCTGCTACAACGGGACCGTCTTCCGGCTGTGGGATCAGAACGTGCAACCGGCGCTTGATGATCAATGGAACTTGACCATTCAACACCAATTCGGTTCAAACTACACTCCAGATCGGCTATGTTGGCCAGACTGCTTATCACTTGATGGTGCCGTTCAACTACGGCCAAGCTGTGGCGGAACCGGCCGGCTCCTGTGGCACGCCACCTTGCACTTCGCCAAGCCCATTTTTCGCAAAACCCGACGTCGGGCGCTTCTCGCTGCAATTAACACTGGTGGCGGCACGTATCGGGTACCCAGTCCAACGGCCGAATGATGTACAACGCGCTGCAGGCCGTGTTTAAGAAAACAGCGGAGCATGGCCTGGAATATCAGGTGTCCTACACCTACGCAAAGTGCATGACGAACAACAGCGGTTATTACGGCACTTGGTCACGCACGCGACATCGAATACGGCCTCGCCATACTGGCAGAATATGTACGACCCGCAGGCCGAATGGTCACCATGCTATTACGATGAAGCTCACAACCTAACGGCGTACGCCATGTATGACTTGCCCCTCGGTAGGGGCAAGAAATTTGGCGCGTGACAATATAAGCCGTGGACGCAGTGATCGGCGGCTGGACGGTCAGCCCGATCGTCACGCTGCATACCGGTTTCCCCCAGAGCCTTTACAACAACGGCTCCGATCCAACCGGTACCGCCTCTCGCGGTTTGCGTCCAGATTGCAACGGCACAAACACTGTATTCGGTCGACAGGACGCCACAGCCGCTCAAGGCGGCGGCATTCAGTGGTTTGACCCGAGCAACTACTCCAACGCGCAACGTTCGGCACGTGCTCGCCGCAAGTCAGCCAATTGCGCGGTCCCGGGTTCTACAACTGGGACCTCAGCTTACATAAAAACTTCCACCTCACGGAACGCTTCAAGTTGGAGTTCCGCAGCGACTTCCTGAATGCGTTCAACCGTGTGAACCTGGGTGCACCGAACACCACCGTGCAGACCAGCACCACGGGCGTGATCAACACATCACAACCCCCGCGAAATATTCAGTTCGCGCTGAAGCTCTACTACTAACCGCGAAGCACGTATAATGAGGCAGGCGAACCCACGCCTGCCTCATTTTTTTATGTCAATGCCTCTGCCAAAATTTTTGCTGTTCTCTGCACCTTTCTTGCTAGCAGCCGCCACCGGCCTCGCAGTTGCTTCGCAATCCGGCGCCAACACCAAGGCTGCTCCCGCCGATGCTTCCTCCGCGCAGAAAGGGATAACTTTGGCGGAATCCGGACACTGCCAGCAAGCGTTACCCATCTTGCGAAAGACCGCGCCTCTCACCGCCGACAAGGAATTGAAAATGAAGGCCGGCCTCGCCACCGTTCGTTGCGGGTTGCAACTCAATCAGAACGATGCGGTAGTTAATGCGCTGGTGTGGCTTAACCGTGATTTTCCGTCCGATCCCGACGTCCTCTACGTCACGACGCACGCTTACTCTGATCTTTCCACGCGCGCTGCGTTGCACTTGGCTGGATCGGCTCCAACTTCAGTCCAAGCGCTGGAACTTAACGCCGAGGCTCTCGAGTCCCAGGGCAAATGGGATGAAGCGGCTGCTCAATATCAGGCCATTCTCAAGCAGCAGCCCGATATCCACGGAATTCATTACCGGCTCGGACGAATCATTCTTTCCAAGCCGCAGACTCCCACCACCATTAGCGACGCCCGCGCGGAGTTTGAAGCCGAACTGAAAACGGATCCGCACAATGCCGGCGCGGAGTACATCCTCGGCGAAATGGCCCGGCAATCTCAACAATGGGAAGACGCCATCGATCATTTCTCTAAGGCTTCGAAGTTCGACGCGAGTTTCGCTGACGCGTTTCTCGGCCTCGGTTTTTCTCTAAACTCCGTTGGGCGCTTCGCCGAAGCTATCGCGCCGCTAGAAGCCGGAGTAAAGCTTCAGCCCGCCAATCCGACCGGGCATTATCAGTTGGCAATCGCGTACAACCGCGTGGGCCGCAAAGATGACGCCAAGCGGGAGGCCGCGTTGCAAAAGGAAGCCGCGGAAAAAATCGAGCAGGATCGGCAGAAGAGCGCGGCAGCGCCGCAGTAAGCCCGTGCAAACGAAAGGCCCCTTACCGAGTCGCGATGAGAACCAATGCGCGATCTTCGAACCGCTAGAAAGCTCTCGCTGCCCATATCGCTTCTGGTGGTCTCTATCTCGGCGGCTGCAATGTTTTTCTGCGCCGGACCTGTCCAGAGTTCCGCCACTCAGCCACCTGAAGACAAGCCAATCCAGTTCACTAATGTCACCAAGACGGCCGGGATCACTTTCACCCACTTTCGCGGAAACGATGGATTCCGACAAACCTCGAAATTTTCGGCCCCGGCGTTTGCGTCGCGGACTTCGATGGCGACGGCTATCAGGATATTTACTTCGTGAATGGGCGCGACCTGCACGACAAGGGAATCGTCACGCGCAACGCGCTGTATCGCAACAATGGTAATTTCACCTTCACCGATGTCACCTCGCTAGCCGGAGTTCCTGGCACCGGCTATGGTCTCGGCTGCGTTTGGGGCGACTACGATAACGACGGCTTTCCTGATCTGTTCGTCACGCAGTTTGGTCGGAACGTTTTGTACCACAACAACGGCGATGGCACTTTCACCGACGTTACGGACAAGGCGGGCGTCGCCGGGCTCGACTTTGGCACCCAATTTCACTCCGGCGCGACTTTCTTCGACTACGATCGTGACGGCAAGCTCGACTTGTACGTGGGCGGCTATGTCGATCTGGGACCGGGGGCTCCGCGCTATTGCAATGTCAACGGAACGCGCACCAGCTGCCCTCCCACTGCCTACAAAGGCACCGCCGACCTCCTGTATCACAACAATGGCGACGGCACGTTCACCAATGTCACCAAAGCGGCAAAGATTTTTCAGCCACAAGGCAAAAATCTGGCCGTAGGTGCCGCCGATTACGATAACGACGGCTGGCCCGATCTGTTTGTAGCCAACGATGGGCTCAACGCTTACCTCTACCATAACGAGCACAACGGAACATTCGACGAGATCGGCACCATCAGCGGCATGGCTCTGGCGTCGCGCGGCAGCACCATGGCCGCCATGTGCATCTCACTCGGCGACTACGACAACGACGGCGCGCTCGATCTCTTCATCACCGATTTTCAGCAAAACTCCGATCACCTTTGGCACAACGATGGGAAGGGAAACTTCGACGAAGTCAGTGATGAAGCCGGAATTACGGTCCCCACGCGGGGAGTGCTGGGCTTCGGTGGCGGATTTTTCGATTACGACAATGATGGCCGCCTCGATCTCTTCGTCGCCAACGGCCACGTGTATCCGGAAGTCGAACAGGTCTCGCCCGACGTGCGCTTCAAGCAGATCAATTCGCTGTTTCACAACGAAGGCAAAGGAAAGTTTTCCGAAGCTACGAAACAAAGTGGCGCGGGATTCGATACGCCTTACGTGGGTCGCGGTGTCGCCTTTGCGGATTTCGATAACGACGGGTTCGTCGATGTGCTGGTCGGAAACAATGGCGATCCGCCACTTCTACTCCGTAACATGGCCGCTAATGGTAGCCATTTCGTAAACATCCGCTTCGTGGGCCACCCTAGCAATCGGGATGCGATGGGCACCCGGGTCCGCATTACCGCAGGTGGTATCACCCAAATTCGGGAAATTGCAGGCGGCGGCAGTTACCTTTCGCAAAGCGATCTGCGCGCAAATTTTGGTCTGGGCGTCGCAACGAAGATCGATTCGCTCGAAGTCACCTGGCTTGGCGGAAAGAAGCAGACTTTTCGCGACCTCGACGCCGACAAGTTCTACCGCGTTGACGAAGGCAAAAACGAGCTAAGCCTGCAGAAATTCACGCCGCATGTCTCGGCCAAAAGGGCGGCACAGCCTTGAAGCTCTTTGGTCCACCGTCGCAGCCGTTCGCTAGATCTCGCAGAGAGTTCCTATCGATTTTAAGCGGCGCTGCGGCTGCTTGCGGGCTTTCTTGCCCGACCTTTGCCGCCGAGGAGCAGTTGCCTGCCTTTTCTGCGGTTACGCCAGCAATTAGTGGCATTTCGTGGCGCCATGTGAACGGCCGCTCTTCCGAAATGTACCTTCCGGAAACCACCGGAGCAGGTTGCGGCTTTCTCGATTACGATAACGATGGCTGGATGGACATCTATCTCGTGAACAGCGGCGCTTGCGATTTCTACACGCCCAATCCGCCACTGCGCAACGCGCTATATCGCAACAATCGCGACGGTACATTCACTGACGTAACCGAAAAAGCCGGAGTCGCGGGCGGTGGGTACGGTCAGGGCGTCGCCGTAGGGGATTACGACGGTGACGGCTTCCCTGACATTTACTTGACGCAATACGGCCGCAGCATCCTGTATCACAACAATGGCGACGGCACTTTCAGCGACGTAACCGCCAAAGCCGGCGTCGCCGCTCCCGGATGGTCCTCGAGCGCCGTTTGGTTCGACTATGACAACGATGGTCGTCTCGACCTTTTTGTTTGCCGCTTCGTTGACTTCAGCAAAGAAAAGAACAAGTGGTGCGGCAATCGCGACACTAATCAACGCTGGTACTGCATACCGAAAGTTTACGATCCGACGCCGTGCTGGTTGTTTCACAACAACGGCGACGGCACGTTTACCGATGTCAGCAAGGAATCTGGAATCGCGAAATCTCTCGCTAAAGCTTGGGGCGTGGTCGCGTGCGACATTAACAATGACGGGTGGATGGATCTGTTCGTGGCCAACGATACCGTCGAAAATTTTCTTTTTGTGAACCACAAGGGAAAATTTGAAGAAGTCGGCTTGGTCGCCGGCGTTGGCTATAGCGCCTACGGTCGTGCACGCTCGGGCATGGGCGTTGATGCGGCTGATTACGATCAGGACGGCTGGACCGATCTCTTCGTCGCCAACGTCGATCAGGAAATGTTCTCGCTGTATCACAACAACAAGAACGAAACGTTCAGCGATGCCGCGATCACCACCGGCATCGGCTCCACGACCAAGCTCATGAGCGGGTGGGGCCTGAAGTTCTTCGACTATGACAACGATGGCGAACTCGATCTCTTGCTCTGCAATGGTCATCCGGATGACAAAATCGATGGCCGTGTCGCGGGAGTGAAATACCTCGAGCCCATGCTGCTCTTCCACAACACTGGAAAGGGCCTCGCAAACGTCAGCACGGAGAGTGGGCCGATTTTTTCGAAACCCATCGCCGGACGGGGCATGGCCATAGGTGATTTTGATAACGACGGCGCCATCGATGTATTAGTTGCCGTAAACAACGATGCGCCCATCCTGCTCAAAAACAACGCCGCACGGCAGAATCACTGGCTAGGCCTGAACCTTGTTGGCAAAAAAGCGAATCGCGATGCCATAGGCGCCCGCATCACCTGGCAGGCCGGCGACCTCAAGCGCAGCCGCACAAAAGTCGGCGGCGGCAGTTATCTTTCGGCACACGACCCGCGTGTCGTCCTGGGACTAGGCAAAAAAGAAAAAATCGATTGGCTGGAAGTAAAGTGGCCCCTGCCAGGCGGCACCACACAACGGTTCACCGATCTTCCGATCGATCGCTACATTACGATCATCGAAGGCCAAGCCAAGCCGCAGATGTAAGTGTTTTCGGGTCCGGAATCGCTTTGTGCAATCAGCAACACGGATGCAGGAGCGCCCGGCGCTCCACCGGAGTAAAAACGAATGGCTCTTAACTCTATCGATTGGATCGTGATCATCGCGTACCTTGCGATGAATCTTCTGATCAGCCTCTACTATCGGCGTCGCTCCTCGGGGAGCACCGAGGAATTCTTCGTCTCTGGTCGCAATGTCTCGTGGTGGCTGGCTGGCACGTCGATGGTCGCTACAACCTTTGCTGCTGACACTCCGCTGTTCGTCACCGGCGTGGTCGCGCGCAATGGTATAGCCGGTAACTGGATCTGGTGGTCGCAGTGCCTTTCCGGCATGATGACGGTTTTTTTTTTCGCGCGCTACTGGCGCCGAGCCGGCATTCTCACGGATGTCGAATTCGTCGAGCTGCGCTACGAAGGCAGGGCGGCCGCATTTCTCCGTGGATTCCGCGCCATCTATCTCGGCGGTCTGATGAACTGCTTGATTCTTGGCTGGGTCATCAAAGCGATGATCAGCATCACCACGGTCTTATTGGGCGACGCCATCGCACAGGGCCGCGTCCTGCAAATCGGCATCGGCGGCCATAATTTATTCACCTACACACTGGGTGAGCCGGCCCACACGGGCCTCCTGATCTGCGTCTTGCTCCTCGTGCCCTTCACTGGAATTTACACCTTTATTGGCGGGCTTTGGGGTGTGCTGGTCACTGACCTCTTCCAATTCATTTTGAAAATGTCCATGATCATCGTGCTCGCCTGGGTCGCGGTCGCAAAAGTCGGCGGTATGGCCGCACTGAAGGTCCAGCTGTCGCACGTAAACAATCTCGCGGCTCAGTCCGGCCATACCACAGGGTCGGTCACATCCTTTTTCCCTTCATTTAATTTAGGTTGGACCACGGACGCGCTTTGGACCCTTCCGGTAATTACGCTGGTCCTTTATCTGGGCGTCCAATGGTGGGCAAGTTGGTATCCCGGAGCCGAACCGGGTGGTGGCGGTTACGTTGCGCAGCGCATGTTCAGCGCAAAAGACGAGAAAAATTCTCTCGGCGCCACCCTGTGGTTCAACATAGCGAACTACGCGATGCGATCCTGGCCCTGGGTTGTCACCGGTCTCGTTGCCGTTGCCGTGTACTCCCCGCTCGGAGGCCTGCACCCAAACGCTGAGTTCGCTGCCGAGCCGGAAAAAGGCTATGTCATGGTTCTTCGCGACTTCCTCCCGCCTGCTCTGCGGGGCCTGATGGTTGCCGCTTTTCTTGCTGCTTTTATGTCCACTGTGGGCACTCAGCTCAACTGGGGAACCTCATACTTCATCAACGACTTCTATCGCCGCTTCGTTGTACGCAAGGGCACAGAAAAGCATTACGTCTTCGTCAGCAAGTTGTTTATCGTTCTGCTGGTAATTTTGAGCGGTTACACGGCCGCGCACATTACCTCCATTCAGTCGGCCTGGCAGCTGCTACTCGGAATGGGCGCAGGCACCGGAGGCGTTCTGATGCTTCGCTGGTATTGGTGGCGTGTAAACGCCTGGAGCGAAATCTCTGCCATGGTCGCGGCCTTCGTCGTTTCCGTGTCGCTCAACAAGGTGGCGTTCTCAGGAAACTCATCCGTTGTTTTTGCTAAATCGGCCCTCATCACCACCGCCGCCACCACAGTAGTGTGGCTCGCCACTACATTGCTCACCAAACCGGAATCAGACGAGCGCCTTCTCAAGTTCTACCGCCGCGTGCAACCCACCGTGCACGGTTGGAAACGCATTGCCGCGCTCGCTCCCGAGATCAAGCCTGTCCGCGATCTAGGCGCGAACACATTCGATTGGGTCATGGGCTGCACACTCGTCTACTGCTGCATGTTCGGCATCGGCGAGTTAGTCCTTCAGTCTTATCTCACGGGCGTCGTGCTCCTTGCCATTGCTGCGGTGTCAGGGTACTTCATCTATTGGAGTCTCTCGCGGCGTGGATGGACGAGCTTTTCGGGAGCCACAGAGCCGCCGGTCGTCGCATCTCCGGCCGAAACCGACTAAGGTTTGTGCGAAATACGGCTGTTAATCGCTGAATTAAACTCGCAGTACACCAAAAATGAGGAAAGGCGGACCCTTGTGGCCCGCCCTTCCATCAAAACATCGAATTGTATGACAGCTCAGGGCTTCAACGTCGGCGAAGCCTTCTGAAGTCGCGAAATCAGTGCATGAGCGGAGTCAGGCGCGGATAGTCTTGACTCGTCGACGATATCCTCCGCCGTGACATCCTTGCCGTAGAGGCGCTTGTTGGCCTCCCCGTCAGGTCGCAACGTCGAGCCTTCCAAGGATACGCCGGCGAATGCACCGCGCGAACGCGAGTAACTCAACATTTCCGCTCGCAACGTTACATCTGTGGAAGCTGAGGCATCCCGTCCTTTCGGGCCAGCCGCAACGGCTGCATCGGCGCCGAGCTTCACCTTGCTGTGTAGCACGCTGTCCGCTCCTCGATTGTTCATGACCAAGATGACGAAGTCCGTCGCTTGGCCGCCAATCTGGAACCCGACGCTGCCGCCTTCGAGCGCCATCATCGCGGGTGCTCCCCACGGACCGGTATAGTTCTTGTGCGTACGGCAAACCATTACGCCGCGCCCGTAGCTTCCGCCTATGATGAACGCGGCCTTTAACACGGACGGGAACACAATGACGCAACGCGCCTTGTCCAGTAAATCCTGTGGAATATCGTCAGGTACGTCCAGAATCTCTTTTATCACCGTGCCTGCATTCTGGATGCGGTCATTCTCCTTCTGCTCTTCGTCCTTGCTCTTCGCCGAAGCCGCCGGCACGCACATCGCGCCTGCGAGGGCGCCGGCCAGCAACATGGAACCCAACTTGTTGGTCATTTTCATCAGCACTGCCTCCTTGTATTTACGATCGTTAGTGAGTGAATACCGGGGGCCTGAATTATGCGCTGCGTCTGTCAGAAACCAAAACCACTACTCCTCCAATCAGCGCCAACGCACCGAGAATCGGTGGAATGGGAACGGTGTGATGTTCTTCCTTCGTGGCCTTGATGGGCCCCACGTCCAAAACCTTCTTTTGCGTAGTGTATGTGAAGCCCTGATAAGCCAAGGCCAGCACACCAATCACCAGCAAAATAATGCCGAGTGGCTTCATACGCTCCTCCGTCATTCTCTTCCGTCATTAACGAGTCATTCCAGAGCCGGAGCCCAGCTAGCTCCTCCTGCCTGCACCGCTGCTTCTGCTGTTACGTCCTGCGCAGCAGGTGCCCAACGAGCGTTATGAGAAACAAGATCAGAAAGAGATAAAACAAGATCTTGGCGATGCCCGCCGCCGCGACGGCGACGCCACCGAAGCCCAGCACGGCCGCGATCAGTGCCACGATAAAAAAGACGATAGCCCAACGTAGCATTTACAAACCTCCATATGGTCGCTAAACTTCAACTCGCAAGCGAGAATCGAGACGGCGAATCGGGATGTGGTCCGTGGGAATTTGCGATTCACTAAGGCTCGATTCTGGCTACAGTTTGATAGGACCGGGCAGTACGTCGCCATACTGCCAGCACCTGACCGAAGTGAGAGACATCGTGTAGCGAATCATTTGTGACCAACTCGCGTGCCGTGTACGGATCTTTAGGGTGAAGCATGTAAAAAGTGCCTGGCAATTGGAAGGAGCGGCGGCAAGTACTAGAACTTCGATTGTTAATAAATTGCCGCATCACAATCACTTGCGGGTCGCATCAAACGTTTAGCATTGGTTCGAGAAGTGCAGCATGAGCACCATCGCTGGTGTGCCCGTTCGGGTTATAGTAAATGTACGAAATCGAGTTAAAAACGGCACCTTTTAGAACAGATTTGTGGCAACTAGCATCTGAAGATTCGCAAGAATAACTGCACGAGAATCGCTGCAGCACTAAAGAAACCCAAGGGAACCTGGAATGAGAGGTGTTCTGTGGAACCACTGAAATTGTTGGTTGCCGATGATCACGAAATTGTACGCCGCGGTTTGCGGACTCTTATTGAGGCGCAGCCCGGCTGGCAGGTCACCGCGGAAGCGTCCGACGGACGAGAAGCGGTAGAGAAAGCCAAAGCCATCAGGCCGGATGTAACTGTCCTGGACATTGGAATGCCTTCGCTCAACGGTTTAGAGGCCGCCCGGCAAATGCTGAAGAATGACGCGCGAGCCAAAATACTTATATTGACGATGCACGATTCTGACCCGCTCATTCGCGAGGTGCTGGATGCCGGCGCGCGCGGGTATGTTTTGAAAACGGATGCCAGCCGGGATCTGGTCACAGCGATCAATGCGGTACGCAGCAACAAGACTTTCTTCACAGCCAAGGTGGCGCAGATTGTTCTGGACGGCTATCTCGACAAGAAACCCCGTAAGGATGCCGAGTCCGCGCAAACTCGTCTAACGCCACGGCAGCGGGAGATCGTACAGCTTTTGGCCGAAGGCAAGAGCAGCAAAGAAGTGGCCGTCGCTCTAGGGCTTAGCGTTAAGACTGCAGAGACGCATCGCGCGAATATCATGAAACGCCTTGATTGCCACTCCGTTAGCGAACTGGTTCGGTATGCGGTCCGTAACAACATTATCGAGGCCTAGAGCTCTGCATGTTAAATTGCTGACGACGCGAATTCCTCTCACGTAAGACCACATACAGAGCGTAAAGCTCTGGCCGTACCTTCTTTCTTGTATTCCGCACTATGTCTCGCGGTGATCTCCTTGAACCGTAGGCTGCTGTCTAGAAAGCACGCTTGGGCGTGCTTACTGGCAAACCTAAGGAGGTTCCATGAACTGGGATCAAGTGCAAGGAAAATGGAAACAGGCCAGTGGTAAAGTGAAAGAGAAGTGGGGCAAGCTGACCGACGACGATTTGCAGTTCGTCGACGGCAAGCGCGAACAACTGGTTGGTCGCATTCAGGAACGGTACGGAATTGCCAAGGACGAAGCAGAGCGGCAAGTCGACGATTTTTCACGAACCTACGGCAGCGACGATGTAACCGCCAGGGAAAGAAGCCGTAGCGTTGGTGGCGACAGATAAATAGTGAATCCAAGCTTCGAATCGCCGTCATTTTAGGGCGGTGCCTAAATCAAAAGCCGGGACGCCTGGGAGACACAGGCGCTCCGGCTGTTTTTATCTTGAAAATAGCCCGCGGACTAGCGTCCCATCTCAACCGGGCGGTACGTAACCGGTCATCTCGAGGTAACCCACTCCACCGATCCGCCCGCCACGCGTCGCCCCGTTGATCTCAATGGCTCCTTCCCAGTAGTTGGGCGCAAGCATGGAGTGTCCAGTGAGTTCCTGCGATGGCAAAGGCGTTCGGATTTCCAGGTCCACCCTGAGTTTAGGAATTGTTATCCGCCACTGGATTGGATAATCCGCGCTTGTCGACGTGCTCTTCCAATGTGCCTGCAGTGGCTCCAGACGAAAATCGGATTCACCCAAGTGTACGGAGCGGCCGTCGCGATCGACGTATGTTCCCGCCGAGTACGGATCAATCGAGCCATCCTTGCGTCGAATGCGGAACAACATCAACTCGGTGTCATCGTCTAATTGCAAGCTGAACCAGTCCCATCCGGCCTGATCAGCTTCGAGCTGGTGGGTGAAGAATTCGTGGTCCATCCATGCGAGTCCGGAAACCTCAAACTGCTTCCCACTTAATGTGATTCGACCTTTGGTGGCCAGCCGAGTGAGAGAAATATAATGCGAAGCCCGGCCCGTGCCTTGGGCTTTTTGGCTTACGCCGTTTTCGCCATGAATAACCGGGGGTTTCTCCGATCGCAACGTGACTGCTAGTGTGAAGCGATTGTCGATGGCCTGCAGAGTTTCATCTTCGCCTTTCCAATCAACTTGCCAGTTTCCATTCCAGATGCGGCCATCTTTTTGACTGATACCTGCGATACCGGGCCCAGAACGGTTGAGGCGTTCGGCATGATAGAACGCCTTTCCATCCAAATCACTGAGCGCGAGATGCGCGAGATAAAGATCGCGGACATCCCATGTGGAAGTATTCGCCGGGTTGCGATCGACGGCTTGACGGAAAAACGTTAGCTCGAAACCAAAGCGATGACCGTCCGCGGATCGCACATTGCCGGTGTAGTACCACCACTCCGTCTGAAAATCGGGATGGCTGAAATTATCGCGTGGGAATTCGTAGCGATAGCCCGGCAACGCGACCCGATATTGCTGAGCACCGGCCGGCAACAGCAAGAGTAGGGCCGCCAGAAAGCTCAAACTACTCCTCATGAACGACCTCGATAGGCCGCAAACGGATCGCCACGTTAGCGGGATAGAAGCCGGCCAGAACCGTTGCTACAAAAACCAGCGTCAGGGCGCCAAGAAGCACCTCCATTGGCAAGTGGAATCGGATGGTCCAGCCAAACGATTGTTTGTTGATGACGAAAACCAGCACGAGTGACAGCGCGAATCCGAGCGTCACTCCGGCTGCGGTGGCCAGCGCCCCCAACAATGCTGCTTCCACCACGATGAGCTTGCGAATCTGCGCCGCGGCTGCGCCCAGAAACCGAAGCAGACCAAGTTCGCGACGTCGATCGATCACCAGCGCCAACAGCGCTCCTGCAACTCCCATTACTGCAATCACAACAGCAATGGCCTCGAGCGCGTAGGTAATGGCAAACGTGCGGTCGAAAATGCGCAACGCCTCGCTGCGCAGGTCACGATTGGTGAATAGCAGCAGGCGTCGGCCAGCCGTCGCATGCTCGATGGTGGCACGCGCGTCGGCAATGGAGATCGCGGGTGAAACGTAGATGGCCAGATTGGAAGGTGCAGGGTCGGGAAGATATCGGAGCAACGTCTGACGATCCATCAGAATCGTGCCGCGCTCGCTCGAATAATCGTAATAAATATCCGCGATGCGGAAGCTGACGCGTGCTTCCCCCATTGGAAGCGTTATGAAATCCCCCGCTCTCAAATGATGTTTGTTGGAGAATGGTTCGCTTACGATCACGGCATTTTGGCCGCGCAAATCCGCCAGAACCGCGTCTGTGGAGCGGCCCGAGAGAAAATCCACATTGTGGTAAGAGCGCAAAACGTTCAGTTCGATGGACGCGAGCCCGGCAGGCATTCCGTCGTAGCTGATTTCGTATTCGCGCAGACGATCGACGGCCGCCACGCCGGGTAAATGCGCGATGGTTTCGACAAGATCAGTGGAAATCGTAGGGTGGCGATCGGGCCCTGTACTTCCAGCCGGTCGCATGTAGAGATCTGCCGGCAACTGATCCTCCATCCACAAGAGTACTGTTTCCCGAAAGCTGCCAACCATTATGCCGACTGCCGTCATCATTGCGATTGCCGTGGAAAGCGCTCCAACCAAAACAGAAGTACGGCGAAGCGCCGCGGACAGACTTCGCGACGCCAGCAATGCTTCCACGCCGAACAGCTTGCCAAGAGCGCGACCGGTCACATGCGTTACAGCGGCGATGAAGGCTGGAATTGCCAGAGCCGCCGCACCGATGAGCAATAAGGTTGCGAGATATCCGAATAAAGGCTTTCCGTTGACGGCGGGCGCACGTGCCGCTGCAAGCGCGGCACAATCCCAGCACGAAAGCCCAGAACAAATCACGCAGCTTGTGAACCAGCAGCCGCATATTCGCGCCTGCCGCGCGCCATGGCTTCCACCGGTGCGACTAACGACGCCTCGCGTGCCGGCGCATATGCTGACGCAATGGAAACTCCTATGCCGATTGCAAATGCAAGGACCACAGCGCCCACGCTCAGATCGATAGAGCCAGGGCGGCTGCTGACGTAGAGTGATTCAACCGTGGCGGACATCAGCTTCACCGCGCCGGAAGCCATTAGTCGTCCTACTGGTAGGCCGAGTACAGCGCCGAGAAAGCCAAAGCTGAAAGCCTCGCCGAGAAAGGCAATCAGCACTGCACTCCGGCTGGCGCCCAGCGCACGCACGATCCCGATTTCCGCGCGCCGCCGCACCACCGATACCGAAATCGTGTTGTAGATCAGGAACGCGCCGACAATTAGCGCGATATAACTGAGCAATCGCAAATTCC
The DNA here is from genome assembly GCA_963785865.1 of uncultured Acidobacteriota bacterium. Classification (GTDB taxonomy): domain Bacteria; phylum Acidobacteriota; class Terriglobia; order Terriglobales; family Acidobacteriaceae; genus Sulfotelmatobacter. The sequence continues at coordinate 49,570 of CAWAXF010000035.1, forward strand.
AGCGGAACGCCGCCAGCATTTTGCGATTTTCTGTCGTGCCGCTTCCTGCGAGTCGCACCTCAACGCCGCTCGGAAGGACCGCACCGATCCGCTCCCGCCAACTCTCCGTCGCGAATCCTGGCGGAACCTTTACCAGGATCCGGTCGATCGTGCCAGCGCGACCGAGCGCGTGCTGTGCCGCGGCTATATCCATCACGATCGCGGCAGCGTTGCCGTTCGAATCGGGAAAAACTCCACGAACCGTGTATTCGGCGAGGTGATCGTTGATCACTAGACGAACGCGATCGCCGGTCCGCTGATGAAGGCTTTCACCCAGCCACACGCTGTCATCTTCGCCTAGATATTTCAATGCGTCCTGCGGCGTGGCGATGCCTGTAGCCGAAAGTTGCGTCGAACTATCAATCGCATTCGCAACCAAATCCAATCCGATCAGCGGAACACTTCGCTGGCTATCCCCCAGTACCGCGTAGTCGTCGATGCGCGGCGAAATTCGCATTGCGTAAGGCATCGTCGCCAGCACGCCTGCAATTTGTTCCGGTACTCCGCCGGTGGCCACAATTTCAAGGTCGTTGTCGCCAGCCAGCGCTTCCAGCGAAGAATGAAACGAGCCGGTTGCGGCATTGCCCGCGAGATCGATCGCCAGCACAACTGCGACACCCAGGGCGATTGCCAGCACCGTCAATGTGGTGCGCATCGGTTCCGCCCACAGCGGTCGTATCATGAGTCGGTAAAAAAGTCTGATTTGCGGCATTTCAGCTTAGCGTCGCTCGATTTCCACAATCCGGCCGTCGCGCAATCTCACCACAACATCTGCCAGCGCCGCAGCCTCCACACTGTGCGTAGCCATGATCGTCGCCGTATTGTGTTCGCGCGTGACACGCTGCAGTAATTCCAGGATCACGTTGCCCGTCACGGTATCGAGATTGCCGGTTGGTTCGTCAGCCAGCAGAATGCCTGGCCGGTGAACCAATGCACGCGCGATGGCCACGCGCTGCATCTGGCCACCGGAAAGCTGATGAGGATATCGCTCACCAAGTCCCTCGAGCTCAACGGACGCGAGGCGCTCAGCGGCGGCAGCCCGCGCATTGCGCTCGCCAGCTAGCAGCAAAGGCAGCTCGACGTTTTCGAAAACGGTAAGCGTATGCAGCAGCTGAAAAGATTGAAAGATAAAGCCAATCTTCTCGCGCCGAAGCTTTGTCAGGGCCGAATCTTTGAGCGAAGAAGTCGCGACACCATCCACTAGAACTTCGCCAGCAGTGGGAAAATCCATCGCGCCCGCCAGATTCAACAGCGTGGACTTGCCGCAACCGCTGCGTCCTACGAGGGCCACAAATTCTCCCGCGCTTATGTCCAGGCTCACATCATCGAGCGCGCGAACCCGCTGATTGTCGGTGCTGTACTCCTTGGAGACGTTGTGGAAAGAGAGGGCGAGCATTCACTAAACATTTTGAGGACAAGCACCAAAGAGAGCAAATCGATCCTCTGGAGGGCAGAAAATGCAGACGTTAGCCTACCCGTGCCAAAGGCAAAGGTGGGCAAGCAAGCCCTTGCTACAGATTATCTACCCAGTCTAGCTAGTGTTTCGCAGTCGCCAGTGCTTTTTCAATGGCGCTGGTTACTTCGGGTGAGTCTGGCGTGGTCTTAGGTTCGAATCGCGCAATCATCTGTCCGTCTGGACCTACGAGAAATTTCGTGAAGTTCCATTGGATGTCGCCGCCAGTAGCAGGATTTGCGGATTTGTCCGTCAAATATTCATATAGTGGCGTTTTGTCATCGCCTTTCACCGAAACCTTCGACATCATCGGAAACTTCACATTGTATTTGGTAGAGCAAAACGTTTTGATCTCTTCATTGGTCCCGGGTTCTTGCGCGCCAAAATTATTCGCCGGAATTCCCACGATCACGAATCCACGATCCTTGTACTTCTCGAAGACCGCTTCCAGCGCGGTATATTGCGGCGTGAACCCGCACCGGCTCGCGACATTCACGAGCATCACGACTTTGCCTTTGTATGCAGACAGCGGTGCTGGCTGTCCATCGATACTGTTCAACGTGAAATCATAAATGGATTTGCCGCCGGCCAGCAGCGCCGCGCAAAACATCAGGCACACCAACGAAAACATTGCTCCCCTCAACATGATTCCTCCGGTCCCTCGAGTAAATTCGCTTCGCGGCAGATTAACCCGTGCTCACCGCAACAATCGTTCTACTCTCCTGGTGCGGCAGACATTCTACGCTACTCAAAGACTCATTGAGCGTGCTTTATCTGTGTTATAGACTCTCGCCGGCAAAACCGCGATCTCCGTGATCGCCTCGCCGCAGAGAAAGAAGATGGCCTCTCGTGCCCCACTATTCTGCTAACCGTGCTCGCCAATGGATAGGCCGCGTGATCCTGGCGCTGGCGATTGCTAGCTTGGTCGGCCACCTTACGTTCGGGGAGGGTTGGCAACACATAGGCGCGGTGCAGCGTGTCGACAAATTGCCAGATGGCATCGAGCTTACCGCGAGCCATGCGAAAGTGCGCGCCACATTCTTAGGCGAAGGTATTGTTCGAGTTCGCGTCGCTTTCGACGGCAATTTCCCTAAGGACACTTCCTGGGCCGTCATCCAGTCCCCCCAGCCGGCGCAATTCACTATCGACGACTCCGCGACCGCGGTGCGGCTCACCTCGCTTTCTTTAGTCGTCATCATCCAGAAGTCGCCGCTGCTCGTCACCTTCACGGACGCTTCCGGCAACGTGTTGCTCGCCGATGAACCTTCGCTTCCCATGGCATCAAGCGGAGGCCGCATTCGTGCCTGGAAAACCCTGCCCGCTGACGAAAATTACTACGGTCTCGGCGACAAGACTGGTCCGATCAGCCGGCGCAATCGCTCGTTCATCAATTGGAACACCGACGAATTCGGCTTTGGCGAATCCAGTGACCCTATTTACAAGACCCTTCCATTTTTCGTCGGGCTGCGCAAAGGCGTAGCTTACGGCGTCTTCTTCGACAACACCTGGCGCAGCAATTTCGATTTCGGCAAGGAATCTCGAGATTACTTTTCTTTCGGAGCAGAGGGCGGCGAGCTGAACTATTATTTTTTCGCGGGGCCGGACCCCAAACGCGTCATTCAGGCTTTTACGGCTTTGACTGGTCGTGCTCCGCTGCCGCCGCTTTGGACTCTCGGCTACCAGCAGTGCCGCTACTCTTATTATCCCGAGGCTCGCGTCCGAGAAGTCGCGCATCTGTTACGCGAGAAAAAAATCCCCGCCGACGTCATCTATCTGGACATCGATTACCAGCGTGGCTACGCGCCGTTTACGGTAAACCGCGAGTATTTCCCGCATTTCGAGCAGATGATTGCTGACCTTCGCGCGCAAGGCATCCGCATCATCGCCATCACCGATCTGCACATCAAGAAAGACCCCGATCACGGATATGCTCCCTACGATTCTGGGATTAAAGAAGACGTGTTCGTAAAAAATCCCGATGGCTCCGTTTTTGTCGGCCCGGTATGGCCGGGCGATAGCGTTTTTCCGGACTTCACGCTGACGCGGGTTCGGGAATGGTGGGGCAAGCTCTACAAAGATTTTGTGGCAATGGGTATTTCCGGCTTCTGGAATGATATGAACGAGCCGTCCGTCTTTCAGCGGGCCGACAAAACTATGCCTCTCGATACGCGTCATCGCCTCGACGATGGCTCATCGGTCGATCACCGCGCCGTTCACAACATGTTCGGCATGCAGAACGCGCGCGCCACATACGAAGGCCTTCGCAAATTGCAGAGAGACGAGCGTCCGTTCGTTCTTACCCGCGCCGCATACGCCGGCACGGAGCGTTATGCCGCGACGTGGACCGGCGACAACAGCGCCACCTGGAATCACCTGTGGATGAGCACACCGATGCTGCTCAACCTGGGCCTTTCCGGGTATCCACTGTCGGGAGACGACATCGGCGGATTTGCTGGTACTCCTCCCGCGGACCTGCTCACACGTTGGTACGAAGTCGGCGCGTTCAATCCCATTTATCGAAATCACGCCAACAAAGGCACTGGCGATCACGAACCGTGGGCGAATGGTCCTGAGCACGAAGCCATTCGTCGTCGTTATATCGAGCTGCGCTACAAACTTTTGCCGTACATTTACACCGGTATTGAAGAAACCACGCGCACCGGCTTGCCCTTCATGCATCCGCTGTTTCTCGACTATCCGCAAGTCGAACGTTTTTATAGCGACGATCGCGATTTTTTATTCGGCCGAGACATTTTCGTGGCTCCGGTGCTTACGGAAAAAGTCGATCCCATGGAGCTGACGCTCCCACCTGGCGATTGGTATGACTTTTGGACGGCGCAGAAGCACGCGAGCAGTGAAAAACTCACTTTGCATCCGGCAATTGCTGATATGCCGCTCTATGTTCGTGCTGGCGCGATTATTCCCATGCAGCCATTAGTACAAAGCACCAGCGAAAAACCCGACGGGCCATTGCAGTTGCACGTTTATCCGGGTGATGACTGTCGCGGCTCCCTATATCAGGACGACGGTCACACATTCGCCTATCAGCGCGGCGAATTTCTGCGGATCAATTATTCCTGCCAGGTGGCGCCGCAGTCCCTAACCGTAACCGCCACGACGGAAACATCCGTATTTCAACCGTTCTGGAATTCCACCGAAGTAACGGTCTTTGGTGCGGACCGCCAACCCAAACAAGTGCGCGTTGGTAATCGCGTCGTCGACGGCGCTCGCTTCAACGCTGCGTCCCATTCAATAACACTGACCGTTCCTGTTGGACCAAAGGATTGGAGTATGCAGGTCGACTACTGACGAGCGGTCGCATTCTAATTCAATCCAAAGACCGAAATCGACTCGGCCGGCATCTTCAGTCGTAATTCTTTGCCCGAAAATTCAGCCTTAGCGTCTCCGAATAACTGAGTCACAGCCAAGAATCCCTTGGCAGGCGTATCCGCCAGCGGAATTTGAATTTCTCGGGATCGCGGAGCCGCATTGAAGGCCACGACTGCGCTGTCTTCCTCGGTCTGCCTCAGAAAAATGTACATGGTGTCATCTGATTCCAGATGCCACAGCCGACCACTAGCCAATGCGGGATGCTCGTGCCGTAAGCGCAGCAGCGACTGTACTTCCGAAAACAATGCCTGCTGTTCCAGCGAGCGTCCAGTCGCCTCAAATGCATTTCGCGAATCTTCCGTCCAGCCACCCGGAAAATCATGGCGATTTTCGGGATCGTCGCCGCCACCCATTCCGATTTCGTCGCCGTAATACAGTTGAGGAATGCCACGCAGCGTCAGAACCAGCCCGAACGCCAGCTTTTGTTTCGACATCGAACTCCCCGCGGCGCTCGCAAAGCGTGCTACATCGTGATTCGCAAAAAACGTGACCAGCTCGTCCGGTCGCTGGTACAGCGAATCATGCCGCAATACGTCCGCCAGCCGCCCCACCGGAGCGCCGCGCAATAACACGTCGCGCATAGCGAAATACAGCGGGTAATCAAACACGGTCCAGACCCCCGAATCGATACCGTCCGCGCGCCTTTGGCCGCCCACAAAAAACGACGTCACGCTTGGGTCGGGATGAAACACTTCACCAATGGTGCTCAATCGCGGGTAAATCTTGCGCAAACCGGCATGCCACGCCGACCAGAACTGCCGCCCCACGTATGGGAATGTATCGATGCGATAGCCGTCCAGTCCTGAAGACTCCGCCCACCACATCGCGTTTTGCAACAGATACTGCGCCACCGCCGGATTTTCGCTGTTCAGATCCGGCAGCACGCCAAAAAACCAGCCCTCCGTCAGATTTCGCCAAAACTCTGGCGGCGCGTGCGGATCCACAAGCGTTTCGAATGGATCGTGCTTTGCTGTTTGTGCCTCGGTCATTCCATAAAACGATCGCGGCAGTACGGTCGAGGAACTCGTATGATGTTGCAATGTGCCGTGAAACCAATCGGGCATTGGAGGTGATGCGGCCCACGGATGTTTCGGTCCGACATGGTTGGGAACGATATCAAACAGAACCTTCATGCGTTGCTGGTGCGCCGCGGCAACAAGCTCCTGATAATCGTGCAATGAACCAAGGTGGGGATCGACGCTGTACAAATCCACGGCGCCGTAACCGTGATAATCCTCGGGCGCGCCGTTCTTCAAGATCGGCGTAAGCCAAACCGTGGTCACTCCGAGATCTTTCAGATATGGCAGGTGGTCGCGAACTCCTCGCAAATCGCCGCCGTGATACGCGCGTGCTCTTCCGCGGTCGTGAGATCCCTGTGCGTCGGACGGTTCGTCGTTCGTCGGATCACCGTTCGCGAAGCGATCGGGCATGATCAGATAAATGACGTCGCTTGTGTTCAGGCCTTGAAATTTGTGAATGGTTTCGCTGCGATTCGCCAGCGGCAGCTCAAACGATGTGATTCCCGTCGGCGTGGTAATTCGGCAAATGGCCGTTCCCGATTTTATTCCTGGACCAAACTTCAGCCACACGAAAAGATACTTGCCGCTTGCGGTCGATTGAGTTCGCTCCACGATCAGGCTTGGCAGGTTGCATTCCACCTTCATGGCATCGAGGCCGCTTCCGGACAGCAGCACCATCAGCTCCGGTGTCATGCCGGTCCACCAATTCGGGGGCTCGACTTTCCTAACCGTTGGGCCGCTATTGATTGCGGAAGGGTTTTGCTGCGATTGTGCCGCAGTTGCTGCGGAAAAGGTCGGCAAAAATCCTGCTACAACCGACAGCAGAGAGAATGAAAAAATCAAACTGACAGAGCTGAATCGGCAACCCAAACTCAGTTTGCACACGTCGGAAGCATATGGAAAATGCGGAGGAATCGCCAGTGAAACTGATTACTTGAGGGGTTCTTGCGCGAAAATCAGCTGGCCAAACACTTCCGGCACATGAAAATTCGGTTGCGACGTTCGTGTCGCTTGCCAGGAAGAATAGAAACGCGGTTCGCTCGGCCCTTCCACCCTAAAGAAATTGACGCGCCACACTGCGGCGGGATCAAACGTTTCTGTCAGGCCCTTCATCGGTAACGCCAATACCGCGCGCCACTTTTTGGCTGTGCTATCGACATCGACGCGTCGCCGCATCCCGCTCTGCAAATCGCGCCTCGGCCCTGCGCCGATGTCGAGATCGATCCAGAATCCATTCGGCGCCACTTCGATTTCCTTATAGCGCCGCAGTTGGGACGGATCCGGCTGCAGGAAGGTCTCGCAGACGTCGCGATCCCATAGATAATCCCTCCGGCCGTTGGAATCGGAATCCGGAAAGACTGTCAGCGCGCGATAGCGTGCATCGAAACGCAAATACAAAGTATCCGGCGTCCACAGCAGCCGCACCTCCGTCTCCCGCTCCGGGTCGGCGTTCAGCCCTTGCCAGTCCGTGCTGAAACGCACCGGCGCTGCAATTGCCCACGCGGAGTCCACCGGGAAGCCCTCGGGATCGATTGCACCTTTGAAGCGCACGGCGGTCGCCGTCTCGTTAGTCATTTCGTTGGCTGATACTGATAAATCATGTTCCCACGCATCTGCGGACGCAGTCGACACGCGTGCCGAGTCGATTACAACAAGCACAAACGCACACGCGAGAAATGTTAGCGAGATAGCGAGCAGCCGGCGAACTTTTTGCGCACGCCGCTTCGTCAGCGCCCGAATCATGGCAATACCCTGTGCTAGCATCGATTTTGATACAACAGATTGTCCGACAAAGAAGCTGGCGGAGCAATTTCCGGAGGTCTCGATGATCGAGCCCGTCAACGCCGAAGAGTACACAACGCAAGCCACGCGCCGTAGTCCCGATCAGTTTCAATACGTGAAGCTTCAAGTCGAGAAAAGCGTCGCTCGCATGACCCTGAGCCGTCCCGAGCACAATCTTCTTAACGAAGCGATGCTCCGCGAAATCGCCGATGGCATTGCGTTCGCCGGCGACCACTCGGACGTAAGACTCATTGTTCTTGACTCCGCCTGCAAAGTTTTCAGCGGTGGCATCGACATCGGTGAATATACCTCACAGCGTGTCTTTCAGATGCTCGATGCCTTCCACGCCGCTTTTGCGGGAATGCTGGATGTGGGCAAACCTGTTCTGTGTGTCGTAAATGGCCCCGCGATTGGCGGAGGCGCAGAGCTCGCCGCCTTTGGCGATCTCGTCGTCGCGACCCCCAAAGCGCGTTTCGCCCAACCCGAAATTACCATCGGCGTTTTCCCGCCGCTTGCCTCCACGATTCTCCCATTTCTCGTCGGGCCAAAAACCGCCCTGGAAATTGTCCTCACGGGTGAAGTCATCAGCGCCGAACGCGCATTGGAGCTTGGCTTGGTAAATCGCTTGGTCCCTGAGGCGCAACTCGAAAAAACCGTCGACGATCTTGTCGCTCGCATATCAGGCCATTCTGGTCCCGTTCTCACTATGGCGAAAAAAGCCATTCTCGGCGGTATGGGCCTATCTCTCCGGGATGGCCTCAAGCAATCCATGAATATTTTTCTCAATGAACTGTATCGCCTCGAAGATTCCCAGGAAGGCCTGCGCGCCCTGGTGGAAAAACGCAAGCCTAACTGGAAGAATCGTTAAGACCTGCCGTCGAATTGAAATCCAGGATCTGTAGGTTGCCCCTTCAGGGGCGAGGCTTGTGCGATCGGCAGCGATATTCGATCGATCGCCAGGTGCCGCAGATTGACACTCTTGCAAGTCGCGCCTTACACTCGTACATCATTTGCAGACTAGGGAAGCGGGGAAGGCCGTGTGAATCGGCCGCGGTCCCGCCACTGTGATCGGTCGAAAGGCCGTAAGCCAGGCTACCCTCCCTCGCCGCATCGGCACTGCGTTCTTCGCGAGAAAGAACGTCGCCGGCAGCCCCATCGCTCCTCGCATGGGGCTTTTTCGTTGGCGTTGAACCTGAAAACGCATCTCGCCGCATTGCGAAGGGAATTCGTGCAGCAATTTTTTCCGATGGTCGTCGCGAGAATCCGATGCGCAGCGTGCAACTTCGCTCTGGCGGCGACGCTGGCTGCTCTGGCTTCTGCGACGCCAACGCAAGCTCAACCGCAAACCACAGCTCCCGCGGTTGGCACAACCGCTGCAAGCCCAGCTCAAAACTCCACGACGCGCGAAGTCACGGACGAAACCGGCCGCACCATCCGTGTTCCCCAAACCATCCATCGAGTTGTCTCTCTCGCTCCCAGTATTACCGAAACGCTCTACGCTCTCGGCCTGCAGAACGAACTAGTCGGCGACACCGACTATTGTGATTACCCTCCTGACGCGCAGCACAAACCCAAAGTCGGTGGCGCGATCAATCCCAGCCTCGAAGCTATCGCTGCTCTCCATCCTGACCTTGTGCTCGTCACGAAAGCACTCAATCGGCTCGACACCGTGCGTGCCCTGGCGACACTGAACATTCCGTCATACGCCACCGATCCGCACACTGTTGCCGAGATTCTCTCGTCCACCCAGCACCTCGCCGACCTGCTCGGCGTCCCCGACTCCGGCGCCGCCATCACCAGCGATCTTCAACAGCGTCTCGAGTCCACGCAACAACGTCTCTCGCATTTCCCCTTGCGCCGCGTGCTCTTTGTCGTTTGGCCTCAACCGCTCATTTCCGTCGGTAAAAAAACCTTCATTGCGGATGCGCTGCTCTATGCCGGGGCAACTTCCATCATCGATTCTTCACAGGATTGGCCGCAGGTAAGCCTCGAAGAAGTAGTCCACCAGCAACCGGAATTTCTCGTCTTCGCTGAATCGCATTCTAGTGAAGCCCCGCCAGGCATCGACTCGCTCGCAAATCTCCCGGGCTGGCGCGTTCTCGACGCTGTCAAGGGTCGCCACTTCGCCCTGGTCAGCGACGCTGTGAATCGCCCCGCACTCCGTATCGTTTCCGCCATCGAATCTCTCGCAAAGCAGCTTCACCCGGAAGCCTACCGGGAAGCGCGCGGCGCGGAACCAGACAATGTGATCCCGCAAGAAGGACTTTTCTTGTCGCAACCACTTACCGCGCTGCGATCACCTGAAATCTGTCTTCGTGGTCTAACAAAGACAGCAATAGAACAACTTTCATTTACCCTGGAGTCCGCATGCAGCCTCTGACGCTCTGGCGCGTCCTGGCGCGATGCGGAATTCTCGTTGTTATTCTTTTCGTGGTCGTTGTCGTCGCTCTCAAGTTTGGCGCCGTGCAGGTTTCCCTCTGGGGCCTTGGCCGCGATCTCTTCAGCGTCATTCTCCACCGTACCAGCGGCATTTCCACCGACTACGGCATGATCGTGATCGACATTCGCCTGCCGCGAATTCTTCTGGCGATTTTTGTCGGCGCTTCGCTTTCCGTTGCCGGAACGGGTTTCCAGGCTCTCCTCCGCAATCCCCTCGCCGACCCTTACGTCCTCGGAGTTTCCAGCGGTGCGGCTCTGGGCGCAGTCCTCGCTTTGATCGTTGAGCCGCACATCGCACTCCCTGCCGCTGTCGCCGCCTTGTTGACTCCGCTGGGCGCCTTCCTCGGTGCCGCCGCTACCATCGCCTCCGTCTACCTACTCGGCCGCCGCGAAGGTCTGCTCGACACCAACACGCTCCTTCTCGCCGGCATCATCACCGCCTCTTTCCTCTCCGCGGTCATCATCTTCCTTATGACCACCCTCGTCAGCCGTGACCTCCACGGTATGCAATTCTGGCTGATGGGAGATCTTTCCATCGCGCTGCAGCGAAATCTTCGCTGGATTCTCGGGGTGACTTTCGCCATCGCCGCCGCCGCCATCTACACCACCGCAGGCGATCTCAACCTCCTGCTCTCCGGCGAAAAAGAAGCCATGCACCTCGGCGTGGACGTTCCCCGAGTCCGCCTAGTTGTTTACATCGCCGCTTCAATTCTCACCGGACTCGCCGTCTCCGTCAGTGGCGCGATCGGCTACATTGGCCTTCTCGTGCCCCACGTCATGCGCTGGATTTTTGGGTCGGACCATCGCGTCTTGATTCCTACCGCCGCATTTGGCGGCGCCATCGCGCTGGTCATCGCCGACACACTGGCGCGCACTGTTGTCGCCCCCGCTGAAATTCCCGTCGGCGCCATGACCGCGCTTGCCGGCGCGCCGCTCTTCATCTACCTCCTCAGGAAGCGCCTCGCATGACCGCCGCTACGCGCAACTCCGCCGCCCAGAACGCCATGGACGCCGCGCGTGCTTCCAACGAAGTGCGCCTGAGCGTCGAGCAAGTCAGCTACGCCTACTCGCCAAATCCCGCGCAAGCCCCGCTGTTCACTCTCGAAGCCAGCAGCTTCCAGGCACGTCCTGCGGAAATCGTCGCCGTTCTCGGCCCTAACGCGAGCGGCAAATCCACACTCCTGAAGCTCATCGCGGGCGTTCTGGAGCCGATGTCCGGCCGCGTGCTCCTGAACGGCATCGCCACCAGTTCGCTCGCCCCCCGGGAACGCGCCCAACGTATCGCGATGGTGCAGCAGGAAAGCCCGCTACCATTCCCATTCCGCGCCTGGGAATTTGTTCTGCAAGGCCGCCACGCCTATGGCCGCTCGCTACGTTTTGAAAATGACCAGGACATCGCCATCGCACGCAACGCTCTGGCGCAAGTCGGCGCAGAGCATCTCACCGATCGCTTCATGGATCAGATCTCCGGCGGCGAAAAGCAGCGGGTCATCCTCGCCCGTGCGCTCACCCAGCAGCCGCAACTCCTTTTGCTTGACGAACCCACGCTGCATCTCGACATTGGCGCGCAAGTAAGCCTTCTCGAAACGCTTCGTCGCCTGGCTGCGGCGAATCGTTACACCGTCGTCGTGGTCACCCACGAGCTGAATCTCGCCGCTGAATATTCCGATCAAGTCGTGCTCCTGCAAAAAGGGCGCAGTCTGCGGGTCGGCCCCCCTGCTGCCGTCTATCAGCGCGAATTGCTCGAACAGGTTTTCCAGACGTCGCTTTCCGTCGAGCTCGGCTCATCCGGCCGCCCTCGCGTAAGCGTCCTGCCTGGATCGCAGTAGCTTTTGAGCTGGGCGCAGCATGGGGCGCCCCAGCTCAGCAACAAGTAAGAGCGCACCTCAGGGCGTTTTACTGAGGCGCACACACGTAACCAACAGCGGGCTAAGCCCCTCACAACAATCGCGAACTTCGTGCTCGGGAAGACGGGACGCAACAAGCCGTCGCCGACGCGCGACTGTACGGCGGATTCATTCTGCGCGAGCCACTGCGCCGCTTCGCTCGTCACAACAAACGGGCAGCGCCGCGGGAAGGCCCGCAGCGGCACTTTTAAGAGCCGACTCACCGCCAAGCCAGGAGACCGGCGAAGTTCGCAAGCCTGCTCGACGTATTTGATCGACAGGCCAGCCTCAAACTCCCACGCGTAAGGGAGCGGAGGACAAAATGAAAACGACTCTTCGTTTGCGCTTTTCTATTCTCGCCGTTCTGCTTCTAACAATTTCGCTCTCAACTCCCGCACAATCCGGCTCCTCCCAAGCTCATATCTCTGGAACGCTGCTGGACTCAAGCGGTGCCGCAGTAGCTGACGTTCACACCACCGCTCAAGCCGAAACCAACGGTGCTCGGCAAAAATACGAAACCACATCCACCTTCGACGGCAGTTACGCGCTCACTCTTCCTCCGGGCCATTACCGCATCACCTTCTCCCACGAGTCGTTCGTACCGCACGAATTGTCACTCGACGTCGCTTCCGGCGAATCTCGCACTCTCGATGTTCGCCTCGACCTCGCTCGTCTGTCCGAAACCGTAGTCGTCACCGCGCAGCCTGAACCCACACTGGTTCAAGATACATCCGCATCCGTCACGGTAATCACGCGGCAGGAAATCGAGCAACGACTCGCTGTTCCGCTCTCCGATGTGCTTCTCTACACGCCCGGCATTGCGATCGGCAAAAATGCCGCCGAAGGTGGCCTTACCTCTTCTTCCTTGATGGCGGCAACTCCTATCACACAAAAGTCTTGATCGACGGCGCCACCGTCAACAATCCCGGCGGTCAGGTCGACTTCTCCAACTTCACTCTCGACAACGTGGACAAAATTGAAGTTGTCCGCGGCGCTGAAAGCGCCATCTACGGCACCGACGCAGTCGCCGGCGTCATCCAGGTTTTCACTCATCGCGGCGAAACCCGCGTCCCTGCGTTCAGTATTTTCGGCGAAGGCGGAACATTCTCCAGCGGACGTGGCGGCGTGCAACTGAGCGGTCTTCTCGGCAAATTCGATTACTCCGGCGCCGGTTCTTACTTCCAGACCGACGGGCAGGGCCCCAATGATTCGTTTCGCAATCGCACTCTCTCCGGAAATTTCGGCTACACTTTGAGCGACAAAAACCAGCTTCGTCTATCCGTTCGCAACAACACCAGCGATGCTGGCATTCCCGGTCAAACGCTGATTACTCCTCCCAGCCTTCACACCATCAACGATCTCGAAAACTTTAGCGCCAACGCCCGTTGGGATTTCACCACCGGCACGCATTGGCACAATGAAATTTCTAGCTCCGAAGCCTACAATCGCGCGTTCAGCGCCAATCCCATCCAGAGTTACTACGGCACCGATCCCTTCGCCGGCTGCCCGCAAAGCAATCCCACCGCGGTCGCCACTGCGGAGTTCTGCGACTTCACCGATCCGGGCAGCAGCAGCCGCTTCAATCGCGCTAGTTTCAACGCCGGCACTGCATACATTGCCGCGAAATTCACAGCCGCTGCCGGCTATCAATATGAAGTAGAAAACGCCGACATCTCTTTCCTCGGCATCGGCCACCTTCGCCGCAACAATCAGGGGGGCTATCTCGACTTCCGATATCAACCGTTCCGCCGCGTCTCGTTCGATTTCGCCGCGCGAGCCGAAGCCAACGAAAATTTCGGCACTCGTATCGTTCCTCGCGTAGGCGCGTCCGTCGCTCTCCGTGATGGCGGCAACAGCTTCTGGGGCGACACTCGCTATCGAATTGCCTACGGTCAGGGCATCATCGAGCCGCAATTCAGCCAATCCTTCGGCAGCGATCCCTGCACACCGGGCAATCCCAATTTAAAGCCGGAAGAAAGCAAAACCTGGAACACGGGCATCGAGCAAAAGCTCGCTCACGATCGCGCCGACGTCTCTCTCGAATATTTTTCCAATCGCTTCTACGACGTAATCAGCTTTACCTCCTGCTTCCCGGGAGCTCCTTGCAGCGTTCCGCAACCTCCACGTTGCGGGTTCTTCTGGGGAAATTTTTTCAACACTGACCTGTCTCGCGCTCGCGGCGTTAATTTCTCCGCGCGCACGCGCTTCCTTCATTGGTTCAGCGGGACAGCCAACTATTCCTACGACGACAGCAAAGTCCTGAAGGCTCCCAACGCTTTTGACCCAGCACAAATTCCTGGCAATCGACTCATTCGCCGTCCACTTCACTCCGGTTCGCTCACGTTGAACGCCGCCGTCCGCGCCTTCACATTCACTGTTGCCGGCTACTTCAGCGGTCCACGCACCGACAGCGACTTTCTCGGCCTCGGCCTCACACGCAATGCCGGCTATGCTCGCTTTGATCTCGCCACCAGCTACACATTTGCGCGTAGCCTCTCTCTCTACGTGCGCGCCACCAACCTTTTCGACCGCGCCTATCAAGAAGTAATCGGCGTCCCCACCCTGGGCCGCGACGTCCGCGTCGGCCTCAAATACCAATTCTCCGGACGCAACTAAAATGCGCACCCGCGCCAGCCGCGCTATCCAAACGAGCTCGGTGCCCCATCCTTCGCGCCTTTTGCGAAGGGTGGGAAGCTCCTTAGCCACCAACGTCTCCGCCAAGTGCGAAAGTTTCAGGCCCTTTCGTTGTTGTTTTTCTTCTTCACCACCCCGTTTTTGTGTCTCTATAGCAACTCTCAGAATATCCTTCCTGAGGCCAGCCAATGTCTGAGCCCATCCTCTTCTGCTGGTCCGGCGGGAAAGACTCCGCCATGGCCCTGCACGCTTTGCAACTCAATCCGCAAGTGCAGATCGTCGCGCTCCTCACCACTGTCACTGAAGGTTTCGACCGCATCAGCATGCACGGTGTCAGGTGCGATCTTCTTCGACTGCAGGCCCAATCGATGGGCATCCCGCTCCACGAAGTTCGCATTCCCCAGCAATGCAGCAATCCACTTTACGAAGAGCGTATGGAGCAAGCCCTCCTCACGTACCACGCGCAAGGCGTCCGCTCCGTTGCTTTCGGCGACATTTTCCTCGAAGACCTGCGCGCCTACCGTGAGAAAAATCTATCGCGCATCGGCATGACCGCTCAATTTCCTATCTGGAAGCGCGATACCCGCGAACTCATCGGCCACTTTCATATGCACAAATTTCGCGCCATCACCGCCTGTATCGATCCGAAAATTCTGCCGCACACGTTTGCCGGTCGCGAACTCGATCCGCAATTTTTCCGCGATCTGCCGCTGGGAGCCGATCCTTGCGGTGAAAACGGCGAGTTCCACACCTTCGTCTTCGACGGACCTATTTTCCATCGTCCGATCCAGTTCCATACGGGCCAAGTAATCGAGCGCGACGGCTTCGTTTTTTGTGATCTGTGGCCGGCATCCACCGTAGTAGCGGGTTCCTTAGACCTGTAGCCGAAGAAAATCACTGCTACTAGAGAACGACTAACCGAAGGAGAAAAATAGTGAACTCAGAAACGATTCACCGTGAAAGCCTAATCGTCCGCACCGCTGTAGTCCTGGCAATGATCGCGCTGGCTGCGGCCCTGCGCATCATGCCTCATCCTTGGAACTTCACCCCGGTAGGCGCCATGGCCCTTTTCGCTGGCGCCGTGATCAAGGATCGCCGTCTGGCTTTTCTGTTCCCGCTCGCCGCGCTCTTCGCCGGCGATATCTTTGTCGGGTTCCACAAGCTCATGCCCCTGGTCTACGCCAGCTTCCTTGTTGATGTTGCTCTCGGGTATTGGATCCGCAACCACCGCACCGTTGCTCGCATCAGCGGAGTTACGCTCCTCGGCGCCATCCAATTCTTCCTCATTACCAATTTTGGCGTCTGGGCCGTACTCGAAGGCTGGCCCCACACCGCAGCCGGCCTCATCGCCTGCTACATCGCCGGTCTTCCGCTCCTCGTCAACACGCTAGCCGGTGACGCTTTCTACGCCCTCGTGCTCTTCGGCACCCTCGCCGCCGCCGAGCGCCTCTTCCCCATCCTCCGCGACTCTGCGTCGTCCGCGCCCATACCAGCCCACGCCAATGACTAAGGCCTATCCCGTCACCGAGCGACGCGACAACGAGAAAGCAGTGGCATAGGCTTCAGCCTGTGCTCTGGCGAGCAACGCACGGTCCAACGGAAAAGGTAGTTGACGGGTCACAGGTCTAACGTAAGTTCGCTCGAGAAAGAAAAGGAAGAGGGAAGAACATCATGACCACTCTGACCGCATCTCCGACTACCACCCCACACCTCCCCAAAGTCGGCGTAGGCGTCCTCTTAACCGATCCCCAAGGCCGCATCCTTCTAACGCTCCGCAAACGCCCGCCCGAAGCCGATCACTGGAGCATCGTCGGCGGCAAACTCGACTACTTCGAGCCTCTCGAAACCTGCGCCATACGCGAAGCCCTCGAAGAAGTCGGCGTCCAAATCGCCATCGAACGACTTCTCTGTATCACCGACCACTGCCTGCCGCACGAAGGCCAGCACTGGGTCGCTCCTGCCTACTTGGCCCGAATCGTCGGAGGCACGCCCGAAAATCGTGAGCCTGATAAAACCCACGAAGTCCGCTGGTTCCCACCCGATCAACTCCCGCCCAACCTCACAATGACTGCTAGCAACGCCATCCGCGCCCTTCTCGGTTCTTAACACGCTGACAGCGGACTCGAAGTCTCTGCGCGCGCCCGTGAGTTTCGCATTCGCTCCGTACGGCATTGCTAGTCCCCACTCGGGCGTGCGCTGCGGTGTAAGCCGAAAGTATGCCTTGCAGCACGGTTGCTCAGAGAGCTGGTGCTATAATTTCCAATCCAACTATGGCTAGATCTGCTCCAGACATGGTCTCGCTCACGCCCGAGGTGCTCGCCAAATACGAGCCCGTCATCGGCTTGGAAGTACACGTCCAACTGCTCACCCACACCAAGATCTTTTGCGCCTGCTCTACCCGCTTTGGCGACGCTCCGAATGCCAACACTTGTCCGGTCTGCTTGGGCCTTCCCGGCACCCTCCCGGTCCTTAATAAACGTGTGATCGAGATGGCCGTCCGTGCATCGCTTACCCTGAACTGCACCGTTCACGAGCACTCCCGCTTTGCCCGCAAGAATTATTTCTATCCAGATCTGCCCAAGGGCTACCAGATTTCGCAATACGAACTCCCGCTGGCCACCGAAGGCTCGGTCGAGATCGAATTGGGCGGGGTAAAAAAGCGCATCGGCATCACCCGCCTCCATGTCGAGGAAGACGCCGCCAAGAACCTGCACGAAGGTCTGCCGCACTCCGACGTGAAGGCATACATCGACTACAACCGCTGTGGCTCGCCGCTCGCTGAAATCGTTTCAGAGCCGGACATGCGCACGCCCGAAGAGGCCTACGCATATCTCACCACGCTGCGCCAGATCCTGCTGTACACCGGCGTCAGCGATTGCAACATGGAGGAGGGATCGCTCCGCTGCGATGCCAACGTCAGCGTGCGCTCGCGTGGCACCCAGCAATTTGGCACCAAAGTTGAAGTCAAAAATCTGAACTCATTCCGCTTTCTGCAGAAGGCACTTGAATACGAAATCGAACGCCACATTGGCGTAATCGAAAGCGGCGGCCGCATCTCGCAGGAAACGCGTCTTTGGAACCAGGCCGAGGGCCGCACCGTCTCCATGCGCTCCAAGGAGAAAGCGCACGATTATCGCTATTTCCCCGAACCGGATCTGCTGCCGGTGCATGTCAGCTCCGCTTGGTGCGAAGAAATCCGCCGCAGCGTGCCGGAACTTCCGGAAGCCAAGCGCACGCGCTTCGTCTCTGTTTATGGCGTCACTCCCTATGACGCGGAAGTTCTCACGTCCACGCAATCTCGCGCCGGCTATTTCGAGGCCGTCACCAAAGCGGGCGTTTCGGGCAAAAATGCCGCCAACTGGATGCAAACTGAACTCCTTCGACGCCTGAACGAATCCGGAAAGGAGATCGAAGCCAGCCCGGTGTCGCCCTCCGCGCTTGCCGAGTTGCTGAAGCTTGTGGAGGCGGGCCAGATCACCGGAAGCGTCGGCAAGAAAGTTTTCACCACTATGTTCGAAAGCAGCCGCGGCGCGGCTGACATCGTCGCCGCCGAAGGCCTCGCACAGATCAACGACACATCCGCGATCGAACAAGCTGCACGCGAAGTAATCGCGAAAAATCCCGACAATGTGGCCAAGTTCCGCAGTGGCAACGAAGGTGTCTTTAAATTCTTCGTAGGCCAGGTAATGAAGGCCACGCGCGGCCAAGCCAATCCGCAAGCCGTAAACGAGATCGTCCGCAATCTGCTGTCGGAGCCAAAATGATCCGCCGATCACGGTTGAGCAAGGTATCTGTAGCGGCCGCCTTCTGAGGCGGGCGCTTTTGACTAATGTAAATTGTCATTTTGAGGGCGATCCGATAAGGATCGGCAAGAATCTCAGCTGCAAACCATCTTCAACCGTTCGATTTAAGGAGAATTCGATGTTAAAGGTCGGCGACAAAGCCCCAGATTTCACGCTTAAAACAGACGAAGGCGGCGAACTCTCGCTCAAGGCGTACAAGGGCCGCCGCGTCGTGCTCTTCTTCTTCCCCAAAGCGAACACTCCCGGTTGAACGACCGAAGCGTCCGAGTTTCGTGACGCAAAGAAGGATTTCGACAAACTAGGAGTAGCGATCATCGGCGCCAGCGGTGACCCCGAAAAAGCGCTGGCGGCATTTCGCGCCAAGCAGAAGCTGAATTTTCCGCTCGTCGGCGATCCCAGTCACAAAATGCTCGAAGCCTACGGCGTGTGGCGCACTAAGAAATTCATGGGCCGGTCCTTCACCGGATTGGTGCGCAGCACTTTCCTGATCGGCGCTGACGGCAAGATCGAACAAATGTGGGATCAGGTGAAGGTGAAAGGCCACGTCGCTGCAGTTCTCACCGCCGCTGAGAAGTAGCTGGGACGGGGGTCGTTCCACGTCAAAACTTCCGCATTAAAGATGAAAGATAAAATCCTCGCCGCCAGGCGCAGTTGGCTCGATGTAAAGGTTGTCAATGAGGCGGGTCTTGCCGAGAAACACGGCGAGGAGCACGTAGCAGGGACGCGAGATGCGCGTAACTGACTCAAAAGTTTCAGCGTCGACAACTTCGGCGTAGTCCACTGCAGCGAGCGGCTCGGCGGCGAGCACACGCTGCACCGTGGATTGTAGTTGCAACGCGTCACGCGTACCCACGCTGATCTCCTGGCGCGCCGCGATCAGGCATCGATACAGCACAGTCGCGGCTTTCCGCTCGTCGGCGTTTAGATACGCGTTTCGCGACGACAGCGCGAGACCATCGGCCTCACGCACGATGGGGCAAACAACAATCTCGGTGTCGAGGTTGAGGTCGCGCGTCATTTGCGAGATCAGGCGCGCCTGCTGCGCGTCTTTCCGGCCGAAATAAGCGAAATTGGGCTGCACGATTTCCAGTAGCTTCAGCACGACAGTGGTTACACCGCGAAAATGACCTGGTCGCGAGCGGCCTTCCAGGCGATCGCCGAGGCCATCGACGTTGACGTAAGTGCGGAAATCGCTCGGATACATTTCCGCAGGTTCCGGCGCGAAGAGGGCATCAACTCCAGCGGCCGAGAATTTCTCTGAATCCGCAGCGAAGGTTCGCGGATATTTTGCCAGGTCTTCTTGCGGACCGAACTGTTTGGGATTCACGAAAATCGAGGCAATCACCGGCGAGCACTCACGTGTCGCGCGCTGCACAAGTGCAAGGTGGCCGGCGTGGACCGCGCCCATGGTGGGAACGAGCCCAATGATGCGGTTTTCGCTGCGCGCTTGCCGCGCGTGTTGCTTCATCCAGGGGATGGTACGGATTATTTCCAAGGAAGAGCCGAATCAGGCGGTAGCGGCAACTTCGCGCTCACGGTAGAAATGCATCAGGTCGGTGAGGATCGGTTGGGCGCCGTGCTGACGCAGCATGGTGGTGATTTGGCCGCGATGGTAGGTGCCGTGATTCACGACATGCTGCATAGATTGCCAGAGCGGATTCTTGTACACGCCGAATTTTAGAGTTTTGTACTCGAACACGCGATCGAGGTCGGTTTGCTTCAGCTCGCGAACAAATTTGAGCAAACGCGTTTCCAGCTCCTCCCAATGCGCGCGAAGGCTGGGGACATCCTTAAATTGCGTGGTGTCCGGCAGAGAAGCGGGCGAGCGGCCTTGGAAGCGCTCCAGCCAAATCCATTCGGCGCCGCAGATGTGCGCAAGCGTGTCGCGCACGGAGGAAAAGCTCGAGCCGAGCGGCTTGACGAATTGCTCCGGCGTGAGCGCGGAAGCGGCCTCGAGTTCGCGGCGATTGGCCCACGCGTTGTAATCGTACAGGACGCGGACTTCTTCGGGTGTCATTGTTGGCTCACTTTCTGAAGCAGTTTAGCAGGTACCGGAAGGCCTGACCGAGTCTGAAATGACCCATCTATTTTTCGCGACGGGATAAATGTGGCATGCGAACGGCGCTCGGCTGGCTCTGCTCCTCAAAAATAGGGGGAAGTGACCGCCACAATTTGCAGTGTCGGATTCACTTAGCAGTCAATGTAAATGGACTTTTTGGTCTTTGTGGGTTGCCCGCTGTGGTAGGACTCGGCGTCGGTCGGGAAGTTGCCGCTGCGGACGTCGGAGCAGTAATCGCGCAGCGCGGCGGAGATGGTTTCGCCAAGGTTCGCGTACTGGCGAGCGAATTTGGGCGTTTGCGTGAAAGTAAGGCCGAGCAGATCGTGAACGACGAGGATCTGGCCGTCGCAATCCGGGCCAGCGCCGATGCCGATCGTGGGAATACGGAGTTCGCGGGTGATCCGGGCGGCGAGATCTCGCGGGACCGCCTCAAGCACGACCGCGAAAGCGCCTGCGGCTTCCACCGCGCGGGCGTCACGAAGCAGTTGTTCGGCGGCGTCAGCGGTTTTGCCCTGGACGCGATAGCCGCCGAGCGCATGGAGCGATTGAGGAGTCAGGCCGACGTGGCCCATTACCGGAATTTCGGCTTCGGTGAGGCGCGCGATCAGTTCGAGCCGGCGCTCGCCGCCCTCTACTTTCACGGCTTCTGCGCCAGCTTCTTTGACGAAGCGGACGGCGTTTCGGAGCGATTCGTCAATCCCGGCGTGATAGCTGCCGTAGGGCATATCCGCGACGACAAGAGCGCGACGCGTGCCGCGACGGACGGCGCGCGTGTGGTGAACCATCTCGTCCAGCGTGACCGGGAGCGTGGTGTCATACCCGAGCACGACCATGGCGAGCGAATCGCCGACGAGGATGACGTCCACGCCGGCTTCATCGGCGAGGCGGGAAGTCGGATAATCGTAAGCGGTCAGACAAACGATTTTTTGAGATGGGGAATCCGCAGCCGAGGACTTGCGCTGCAGGAGTTCGGGGACGGTAATTTTGCCGTCGCCCTGACGTGGGACAACGCTCATGATGGCCTCCGGTGCCGTTCCCTGGATGCGAGATACAGCCCTGTACCAGCTACCGATCCATTGTACCAAATCTCAAGATGGATAAATGCTGATGTGATTCTTAAGTGGCTGCGAACTCGACTGGTCGCTTGACGGGCACAGACAGGAGTGTCTGTGTCTACCTAAAGGCTTGGGAGCGGCCTTTCCATTGGGCGCCGCGGTTGGCGTAGTAGCGAATGGCAGAGAGGACGGTCGCGTAGGCGTAGAACGCGGCGGTTAGCGGGAGCAGTAGCGCCCAGTATGGCGAGAGACGGTAGAAGCGGATCGTCGGCAGGAAAA
This sequence comes from uncultured Acidobacteriota bacterium, assembly GCA_963785865.1. Classification (GTDB taxonomy): domain Bacteria; phylum Acidobacteriota; class Terriglobia; order Terriglobales; family Acidobacteriaceae; genus Sulfotelmatobacter. The sequence continues at coordinate 71,408 of CAWAXF010000035.1, forward strand.
GGAGAGACATCGTCAGCCACGTGAGCAAGGCGATGCTCCGTGTGATGTCGTTGTGTACGAACAGGAGTGCGACAGGAGCGATGTAGGTGACGACGAGTCCGACAAGTGTGCCGAGCAGGAGAAGATTGAGTAACGGAGCTGGGTGAACGCGGTGCGGGCGATCAAGTCGCGGATTTCGGCGAAGGAATGGTAGGCGCGGAGGCTGATGCTTTGCCTCGTGAGGCCCATCCAGATTTTGCCGCCCGAGCGCTTGACGGCGCGGGCCACGGCGCAGTCATCGATGACTTCGCTGCGGATGGCGGAGAAGCCGCCGATGCGGTGGAGAGCTTCGCTGCGGAGGAGAACGCAGCCGCCTGCCGCTCCAGCGGTGCGGGCTTCGGGGTTGGCGATCCACTTTGGCGGGTAGAGTTTGAGGAAGAAGAAGAGGAAAGCGGGGATGGTGGCTTGCTCGGGAAACGTTTTTGCTTGCAGCAAGACCATCAGAGATGTGAGATCGAGACGGTTTTGTTCCGCGCGGGAGACGAGGCGTGTGAGCGTGTCGGGCGCGTGGACGATGTCGGCATCAGTGAACCAGAAGTAGGCGGGTGCGGCTGAGTCTGCGATTGATACGCCGTGATTGAGGGCCCAGAGTTTGCCGGTCCAGCTTTGGGGTAGCGGTTCGGCGCGATGGATCGCGACTCGTGTGGCTGCGTTGTGTTGAGCGGCGGCTTGATCGGCGAGACGTGCCGTGAGGTCATCACTGTGATCATCGACAACGATGATATGGAATTCGCCGGCGTAGTTTTGTTGGAGGAGAGAGCTGATCGACTGCACGATGGTTGCGGCTTCATTGCGCGCCGGCACGATGGCGGTGACGCTGGGCCACGAAGCCGGCGCAGCGTGAACTGAGAAGTCGTCGTCGAAGGGACGCAGGTGGAAGAAGTTGCCTCGCGCGACTGCGAGGTAGAGCCAGATTGCGGCGGAAAGAATCGAGAGGACGAGGGTCGGCACGGATTCATTTTGCAATGAAAGAGAAGAGATTCACCATTCGAACGGAGCGGAACAAGAATGGATCGAAACCGAAGACCGAGCCACAGAACCAATACCTACGCCACCCGTCTTGCCAGAATTGTTGTCCGAGATCTATTGTTTGCGCGACGTAATGCTTGCTCGTCTGAGCACAGGCTGAGAGGCTGTGCTACCTAGGCGAGATCCTCGCGGCGAATGGGTAGGCGGCGCAGGCGCTTGCCGGTGGCGGCGAAGGCGGCGTTGCAGACCGCTGGCGCGATTACCGGTAGGCCGGGTTCGCCGATGCCAGTCGGGTCTTCGGTGCTGGGCACGATGTGAACTTCGATCTTCGGCGTCTCGTTGATGCGCGGCATCGCGTAATCGTTGAAATTGGATTGCACCACGCGGCCGCCATTGATGGTGATGGCGTCGTGCAGCGCGGCGGACAGGCCGTAAATCGCGGCGCCTTCGACTTGGGCGGCGATGCCATTCGGATTCACTGGGCGGCCACAATCGACCGCGTAAACGATGCGATGAATTTTCAGGTCGCCGTTCTTGAGGCTGACTTCCGCGACGCCTGCAGTGTAAGACTCGAAAGAATAGTAGCCAGCGATGCCGCGGAAGACGCCGGCTGGCAGCGGCTTTCCCCAATTCGCCTTTTCCGCGGCGAGCTTGAGTACGCCTTTCAGGCGCGCGGTGTCAAGCGGCTTGCCTTCCTTGGGATTAGTGGCATCCGGGATCTTGCGATCTTCGCCGATCATGCGCAGGCGGAATTCGAGCGGATCGACCCCAGCGGCGGTCGCGAGTTCGTCCACAAAGCATTCGACGACGAAGCCGCTGCTGCTGTGCTCGACGGAGCGCCACCAGGCCCGCGGAACGGCGGAATTAGCGAGGGTATACTCGACGCGATAATTTTTCGTTTGATAGGGAATGAACGCGGCGGTGGCGAACTCGCTCTGATCGGGTTTTTCCTTGCCGTCCTTACTCCAGACGGCGGCGATCGATGTGGAAGTCTGAAAGTGCTTCCACGCGGCGATGTTTTTGTCACTGTCGAGCGCGCCTTCAAAGCGGTGATAGGACGCGGGCCGATAGAAATCGTGCTGCATGTCGTCTTCGCGGGTCCACAGCACCATCACCGGTTTGTTCGGCAACGCCTTCGCCACTTGCGCGGCTTCCATGACGAAGTCGGCTTGATAGCGGCGCCCGAACGCTCCGCCCATCAGTGTAGTGTTCACGATAACGGATTCGTGCGGCAACTTGGTGACGCCGGCGATGATGTCCTGCGCCCATTGCGGCGCCTGCGTTGGGACCCAGGCTTCGGCGCGGTCGGGGCCAATCTGCACCGTGCAGTTCATCGGCTCCATGCAAGCGTGCGCGGCAAAGGGTAGTTCGTAGACAGCTTCCACTCTTTTGTGTGCAGCGGAGAGCGCGGTGTCAACATCGCCTTGATCGACGGTGCGTTTGCCGGGCTTGGAAGCATTCTCGACGAATTGCTTGTTCAGCGATTCTGTGGATTCGTTGGCGTTCGGACCTTCATCCCAGGTGATGTCGAGCGCTTTGCGGCCTTGCATCGCGGCCCAGGAATTCGCGGCCACCACTGCGACACCGCCAGCCGTGAAAGCGCCTTCGCCGATGGCGTCGATGGCGAATACATCTGTTACGCCGGGCACAGCTTTGGCTTTCGCGGCGTCGAATTTGGCGGGCTTGCCTCCGAATACCGGGCAACGCGCGATGACGGCATAGACGAGACCTGCAGGACGCGAGTCGATGCCGAATTTCGCGGTCCCACTGGATTTCGCCCGCGCTTCGTAGCGATTGCGGTCGTGGCCGACGATGGTGAAGTCGTTCGAGTTCTTCAACGGCACGGTCTTGAAGTCGGGAAGAGGAAGCTTGGAAGCCGCTGGTGCAAGTTCGCCGTAGGTAAGGAATTGCTTGCGCGCGCCGTGGAGCACTCCGCCATTTTGCGGATGGCAGGTATCGCGGTTTACGTTCCAACGCTGAGCAGCGGCAGTGACCAGCATTTCGCGCGCGGCGGCGCCCGCTTGGCGCATCGGCAAATACGCGGCGGCAACGCTGCCGCTGCCACCGGTACCGTGATCGTAGATCTTGGGATTTGTGGGAGCCTGCTCGATTTTCACCTGCTTCCAGTCCAGCGACAATTCCTCCGCCAGGATCATGGGCAGTGCGGTCATGATGCCTTGGCCCATCTCGGACTTTCCGACGATCAACGTGACCTGATTGTCGGGCGCGATGCGAATCCACGCATCGAAAGGATTGACAGGTTTTTTCTCCTGGTCCTCGGCAGTGGCAGCCAACACGGATGGAGAAAGATGGAAGCCGATGACCAGCGCGGCGCCACCTGCGGCGCTCGTCTTCAAAAAGTCGCGACGATTCAGGACTGTTGCAGTGGACATTGCGTACCTCGATAGTTTCGGTGCAGCGAGTAAGCGTTAAGCGGCAGACGTGGGCTTGGCCGATTGGCCGGCGGCGCGGTGAATCGCTTTGCGAATGCGTTGATATGTGCCGCAGCGGCAGATATTGCCGCTCATGGCGTCGTCAATGTCCGCATCGGTGGGGTTGGATTTTTTCGTGAGCAGCGCGACCGCCGACATAATCTGTCCGGATTGGCAGTAGCCGCACTGCGGTACGTCTTCCGCGATCCACGCTTGCTGTACGGGATGTGAGCCGTCGGCGGAGATGCCCTCGATCGTGGTGACCTTCTTGCCGGACACATTGGAAATCGGCGTGATGCATGAGCGCGTAGCTTCCCCGTTGATGTGCACAGTACAGGCGCCGCATAGCGCCATGCCGCACCCGAATTTCGTGCCGGTCATGTTCAGAGTGTCGCGAAGGACCCACAAAAGGGGCATATCGGGGCTGACGTCGACGGTTTGCGCTTTGCCGTTCAGGGTGAAATTGATGGCCATGGCAGCCTCCTGTGATGGGAAGCCTATCGTACAACAAGTGGCGGGCTGGGTGGAAATGGTCGAAATATCGTTAAGCGGAGCGCGAATGGCGACGCTGCTACTCGCACTTGCCAACCAATATCTCCACAGATAAATCAGACGTCAGGGAAGTCGAAGCGTGAGCGAGGAAGTTCCGCTGCCTACGCCGTGACGACTTTGCGCGGGGCTTCCGGTTCGACGCCGCGCCAGCCAACCGGGCGGCCGCTGACCGCTTCTTTGACGGAGCGGAACAGCACCACATACATCAACTGGCGATAGTAGAAGCGCTGAAGGAGGACCGGGATGAGGAGAGTCCAGTCTTCTTTGCGCTCCAGTGCGAACGCGACTGCGCAGGTGAGGATGTCGATCAACAGGAAGCCGATGAAAAAGAAGACCGAACGCTGAACGTCCGCGGTGGTCCAGATCTGGGGCAGGTGGGCTACTTTCTGCCCGAGCGCCCAGAGAATCAGTGAGCCGAAAAACATGAGATCGATGACGGGTGAAATCAGCGGCAGAGCGATCTGAAAGACGAAGATGTTGGGAAGAGCTATCCAGCCAAGTGTGCCGTACTTGCGCCGAAACAGGGTATCGCTGTGCTTCCAGAACGATTGGAGGGTGCCGAAGGTCCAGCGGAAGCGCTGGCGAATAAGCGCGCCCGCTGTTTCTGGAGCTTCTGTCCAGGCGATGGCCTCTTCGTCGTAACCGATTCGCCAGCCGAGGCGGCGAATGGCGATAGTGAGGTCGGCATCTTCCGCGACCGTGTCGGCGGTGATGCCACCGGCGGCTTCGATCGCTTTCTTCCGCCATGCGCCGAGGGCTCCGGGCACGACCGTGATGCAGTTCAAAAGATCGAAAGCCCGCTTTTCCATATTTTGGCTGGTGATGTACTCCAGCGCTTGCCAGCGCGTCAGCCAGCGGGAGCGATTGCCGACCTTTACGTTGCCGGCCACCGCGCCGAGCTGGGGATCGGAAAAGTGGCGCACGAGCTTGCTGATGGCGTCCGGTTCAATTTCCGTATCTGCGTCGATGGTTACCAGGATTTCGGTGTCAGCTTGCGCCATGGCGTAATTGAGCGCCGCGGATTTTCCGCGATTGACTTGGTGAATGATGCGAACGCGGGAGTCATGGCCAAAATGGGCATCGAGCAGGGTACCGGTGTCGTCGGTGGATCCGTCATTGACCACAATCACGTGCATTTGCGTAAAGTTCGAAGCGAGAACAGACGAGACCGTTTGCACGATGACGCTTTGTTCGTTGTGCGCCGGGATCAGCACGGTGACTTGCGGCGGCGGATCGGGCATCACTGGATGGTCAGGACGAAGTTTTTCGATCAGCGCCAGTATGCCGATCACGAGCGCGCGCCCGCTAACCAGGACGATCCCAATGATAAAAATTGTGGCGATGCTCAGCCGGAACCAATGATACATGCCGAAGATGAAGCCATCCGCGCGAGCTTCGAGCCGCTCGGAAGTGGAGAGCGGCATCATGACGTCGGCGCGAGTTTTGCCGATCAGGTCCGGGACGGCCACGAATTGAAAACCCTGGTTACGAAGTGCGTCGATAACTTGCGGTAAAGCCTCTACGGTCTGAGTGCGGTCTCCGCCGCCATCATGGAAAAGGATGATGTTGCCGTCTTCGGCCTGCCGCAGCACCGCCTCGACGAGATCCTTGGCTGGCATTTGCCGGCCATCGTGCAGCTGCCAATCATGTGGATCGATTTTTTGGCCGACGATCAGATAACCCATATCCTGCGCGACCGGAAGTTGCGCCACTTCTTCGGCGTATTCCGGTTGATGATCGATGCCGAATGGCGGACGAAACAGAATCGACTTCACTCCAATAATGCTTTCGATCAGCCGCTGCGTCAGATTCAATTCCCAGCGAATTTGCGTTTTCGAAATTTCATCGAAATTCGGGTGTGTGTAAGTGTGGTTGCCGATGTCGTGGCCTTCGGCATACTCGCGCTTTAGCAGGTCGGGTGCCTGGCTGGCATCCACGCCGATCACAAAGAACGTCGCGGGAACATCCTTTTCTCTGAGGATGTCCAGAATCTTGGGCGTCCAGCGCCGATCGGGCCCGTCGTCGAAAGTGATGGCTATCTTCTTCTTAGCCGCGCCGATCTGGTCGATGTCATAGGAGAGCGGGTAAGCGTCGTAGCTTTCGTCGGTGAAAAGATCTGTATCCGCATCGTAGCTGAAGGTGCGCTTGCCGCGTTTTGGGGTGTCGATAAAGCGCCATACATCGCCATTTCCTTCGAGGATCAGGTCCGGACCCGGCGCGATGTCTGTGAGCTGCTGCCGCCGGGTATCATCGGGTCGCGTAGCGTCCCAGATCCGCCAGATGGAAGTGTCAGAGTGGCCGAGCCGCCAGATGGCCGTACCTTGAACGCCAAGGCGCTCGCTGGCGCGCAACTGGTTGTAGGCGGTGATCGCATCCAGCATCCACACCTGATGCACGCGATTGTTTTCATCGACGTAAGAGTAGTGCGGATTGAGCGAAGCATCGTCGAATGCAATCTCCGTTTCCGACTCATAGGCATGCAGTAAGGCTTCCTGAATGCTGAACTCCGTGGCAGAGCCCCACTTCTTCTTGTCGATTTGCGGCCAGTCGTACGCAAAGTTGGCGATGCCGACCACAATTTTCTGGGCAGGAACAACCGCAAGCACCTGCTGCAGGTTCTGGACGAACCAATCCTGTGCAGCGATGGGCCCCGGCGGAGAAGATACCCAATGCTGATCTGAATTCATCAGCAGGATTGCGTCGCACTCTTTGCCGAAAAACTTGTAATCGTAGGCTTCGTCGCGTGCGGGCAACTGCATCATCAGTTTCAGCCCGACAGCGTGCAATGCGGGCGCCAGCTCTGCGGCAAATTCCCGAAAATGCGGCTGGCTCTTTTCGGGGATCCCTTCGAAATCGACAACGATGCCGGCCTGGTGGGCTTGAACCGCATATTCCACGACATCTTCGATCAGGTTGCGGCGGGCATCTTCGTCCGCAAGCATCTGCGCGACTTCCTTCACGCGCCAGGCGCTGCCGTCATAATTGTTGAGCAGTCCCATGATAGGGAGCTCCACGTTGGCGGACCTCATCCAACGATGAAGCTTGTCGTCTTTGAGCAACGCAATTGCCTCTAGCGGGCTCGCTTTAACCGTCTGATAACGCTCGTAGTCGACAATCGTCAGCGCACCATCGGCTGTCACCGCGTGCAGTTGCTCGGGGATCAGCACGTCGAGATCTTTGTAGTGGCGTTTCAGAGTAGCGAGGGCATTCGAGTCCCAGCTCACATAAAAAGCTGCGCGCAGAGGATCGTAGCTGGCGGGAACCTTACCAAGGTTGGCAACGCGCCGCCGGCGACCCTCTCGCGTCGGCAGGGCTTTGGCGTTCTGCTTGATCTTGAGTGCGCGGTAGATCGGGCGTGTATCCGGCAGCAAGCCGGCCGGAAGCTCAACGCTGGCGGCAATATTCACGAAGAAATACGCGAGCAAAAGCGTCAGCAGCGCGCCGGAAATTTCCAGCACGCGGCGGGTACGACGCCAACGGACGCGCTCCGCGTCGTAGAAGATTGGTCCGCGTTCTTTCATGAATCCGTCAAGCCAGCGGCACAGGAACAGCGCGAACACCGAGGGTTGGAATGAGTTCCGGCTGCCTGAATCCGTCTGCTCTATTGTAAGATGCGCCTAGTTAATGAAGCGAATTTTATCGCACACGGTTGTCGCGCTCGCCGCAGGGCTCTGCCTGCGGCTTTTCTTTGTCCTTAAATATCCGGCCAATTCAGGTGATACGGTTTTATACGAGCAAATGGCCGCTAACTGGCTGCAGCACCATACCTACGCGATGGAGGTTAATGGGAAGATCACTTCGGTCGATCTCCGCATGCCCGGCTATCCGGCATTTTTGGCCGCGGTTTACGCAATTGCCGGACAGATAGGCGAGCCTGCGCGACGCTTTGTAATGATCGCGCAGGCAGTAATCGATCTGATTTCGTGTCTGTTGATCGCGATCCTAGCGGCGCTCCTGCAGTTGATGGTCAGCGAGCGGATCGCCTGGCAGCGTGCCTACATCGCCGCCATTTGGCTCGCGGCACTCTGTCCATTTACCGCGAACTACGTCGCCGTCACGCTCACCGAAACTTTTGCCATGCTCTTCACTATTGCGGCCCTATTGCCACTTTGCTTGCAGGTCGGGCGCGTGCGTAATAACGGTTGGCTGTTCGTTAAAAAAGGTTGGCGATGGGCGAATGATTATCGCTGGCTAGCGGCCATCGGAGCGCTGCTGGTGGGATTGGGAGCACTGTTCCGCCCAGAAGCCCCACTGATTCTGATTGCGTGTTGGATCGTTCTCGGCGTCGTGTTGATTGCACAACACGAGACGTTCCGCTGGGTTCGTACGGTAGCGGGAATGGGATTGGTCTGTGCTATCCCACTGGTGCCGTGGACGCTGCGCAACGCAATTACCCTACACGAATTCCAGCCGCTGGCGCCGAAGAATTCCAATCTTCCTGGTGAATTGGTTCCTTACGGATTCATGAGTTGGGAAAAAACCTGGCTTTACCGTTTTCGGGACGTTTATCTCGTTCCGTGGAAGCTCAACGACGAACCGATAAACGTCGCCGATATTCCCGACCGCGCTTTCGACACCATCGAGGAGAGGGAACGAGTCGCAGCGATTCTCGAGCCCTATAACGCCGAACTGACCTTGACTCCGATCGAGGATGCCGCCTTTGAACTACTCGCACGTCAACGTACAGCTCGACATCCACTACGAACCTATGTATGGCTGCCATTAGCGCGTGGCGTCACCATGTGGTTCACGCCGCGAATCGAGCTGCTTCCCGTGTCCGGCACGGTTTTCCCACTTGTACAGTCCTGGCAAGACGACAAGGTCGATCAGTCGGTCACCGCAGGCTTATTTCTCCTGAACATCATTTATGTCGCGCTGGGATTCTGGGGAGTAGTGCATCTATGGAGAAGGAGCACTGCGGTGAGGCCCGCGGCGGCTTTGCTCGTGGCGTTCATTCTTCTCCGCACGGCATTTCTCACGACGCTGGAAACACCCGAGCCCCGCTACGTGCTTGTGTGTTTCCCGGCATTGATTGTACTGGCAGCCCAGGTTTTCGGGGAATCGTCGGAGCCAACGCAAAAAATGCTTAGCGCTAAAGCAAGGTAGCGCTGATCTTCACGCTTCAACAGGCTCCGGGTGAATCGTGACTCGGTGCACCTGAGGAAAACGCTCTTTCACTCGGTCCTCCAGAGCCGCAGTGACGTCGTGAATCTGGGTAATTCGCAGATTCCCCTTCATCGTACAGTGGCAGGACGCCAGGATGCGGTGCTCGACCTGCCGCACGCGCACGTCGTGGCAGTTCACCAGTTCGTCGTATTCGGCGGGTAGCCCATTCAGAAAGTTCTCGATCGCGCGCGAGAGCTGCTTCATCTCGCCGCCGCCGTCGTCCGGTGTGGTAATGCGCCTGCCCAGCGGCTCGATGTGGATGTTGACGTCGATGGGACCGTCACGCAGTTCCCGAATGCCTTCTTCCAGATCGGTAGCCTGGCGATGCGCATCGCTGAGGCTCAGGCTCTCATCTACTTCGAGATGCAACTCGACGAAGAGCTGACCGCCCTGCTGCAAAGCACTTAAATCATGAATGGCGAGTCCCATGCGCTGAGCGACGGCTCGAATGGCCTCGAACAGATGCTCACCCTGAGGCGCGCGCGGCTCGGCGTGCACCATCACGTCCGAGGGCACAATCTCGCCGATCCGTTTTTCGATGGCATCGCTGAGCGCGTGCACTTGTTCGAGACTGGCGGTGCGCGGCACGCTGACGGTTGCATCCACAAAATGCCGGTTTCCGGCTCGTCGCACGCGCACGCGATCGACATCCAGCACGCCTTCCATGCGCGCCACCGCCTTCGCAATTTCTTGCTGCAAGCCTTCGGGCGCCACGTCGAGGAGAGCATCCAAGGTGCGGCGACCCAGGCGCGAGCCGACCCACAAGATAATGGAAGCCACCACGAGGCCAGCCAAAGCATCGGCGTAAATCAGATAGGGCATATTCCACGTTTCGCCGGCCCAAACCAATCCCACGCCCGCGATAACCACCATCGTGCTCCACACATCGGTGGAGAAGTGCAAGGCGTCAGCTTCCAGCGCCTCGCTAGAATATTTCGTAGCCACGTGCGTGAGTGCTCGCGAGCGAGTCACGTCAATGGCCAGCGCGCAGAACAAAATCAGAATTGCCGTGACGCTCGGCGCGATGTGCACAGCGTGGAAAAAGAGGCGGTCGAAGGCCTCATAGATGATGTACAGCGCAGTCAGCAGCAGCAGGCCGGTTTCAACGAATGCTGAAAAATTCTCAAATTTTCCGTGTCCGTAGGGATGCCGCTCGTCCGCCGGCTGATCCGACACTCGCACCGATAAAAACGTGATGATCGCTGCGATCAGATCAAGACCCGAATGCAGCGCTTCGGACAAAACGCCCAAGCTGGATGTGCGGATGACGAGAAATGCCTTGAGCGACACCAATACCAAAGCCGAGGCCACGCTGAGCAGCGCTGCTCGCTTCTTCTCGCGGACCTCGTCGGCAAGGTGTGCGGGTATCACCGTGCCTAGACTACCTCAAATCAACGCCTGCCCGGTTGTTGGAGCGGAGTGGTCGACCGAGTGAGTCGCCATGCTATTCTTCCGCGCATGAAATCGCTCCATTCCTTGGCATTGTCGCTATTTTTGCTTGGATGTTCTTCGCCGCTCGATGCTCGCGTGACTCGCGTGGAAATCGCGTCGCGTGTGGACGTTCTCAGCGGTAAAACATTTGGTGAAGTAGGTGCCTATGAACGCATCACCGGCCGTGTCTACTTCTCGCTCCTCATCGCCAACGAGCACAATCGGCGCATCGTCGATCTCGAAAAAGCCGTGAATCTGAAAGACGGTGAGGTCGAATTCTCTGCCGAGTTCGTGGCCATCCGCCCGAAAGATGCGGCCAAGGGAAACGGCTCGATGATTCTGGAAGTTCCCAATCGCGGCCGCCCGCGCATCACCGGGCTGGTGGATGGCGGCAATTGGGACATCTCCGGCGACGCCGGAGACGGCTGGCTGCTCCGCAGCGGCTTCACCATCGTGAGTCTCGGCTGGCAATGGGACGCTGCAGGGGACGACGCGCTGCATTTGTACGCGCCGATTGCAAAAGAAAATGACAAAACCATCAGCGGTCTTCTGCGCGGAGACTTGATGACGTCGCGAGCAATGGAGGAAATTCCGCTCGGTCATCTGATCCTCGGCAATATCGGAGGTAGCGAATATCCGGTTGCCGCGCCGGATGATCCACGGAACGTGCTCACCGTTCGCGATTCGCGCAACGCCAAACGAGCCACCATCCCGCGATCTCAATGGCAATTCGCGCGCACCATCGACGGGAAACTCACGCCGAGTGACCGCCATATTCACCTGAATGGCGGCTTTCAGCCCGGAAAAATTTACGAATACGTATACGTCGTCGCCGATCCGGTGATCGCTGGAGGCGGATTCGCCGTCATTCGTGACTTCGCGTCATATGCCAAGCACGCATCAGACGCGGTCACGCCCGCGGCTCGTGTCTATGGTGAAGGGATCTCGCAAAATGGAAGGTTCCTGCGCGATTTCATCTATCAAGGCTTCAACGCGGATGAGGATGGGCGCATCGCTTTGGACGGCGTTCTCGCCCATGTCGCTGGCGCGGGGCGCGGCGATTTCAATTATCGATTCGCTCAGCCCTCCCGAGACGCGCAGCCGACTTCCTCCGTGTTTTTTCCAACCGACATTTTTCCATTCACCGATGAGCCGGAAACTGATCCGCTCACGCGAGAGAAAGGTGGTTTGCTGGACCGCGCCGTGGCCGAGAATGTCGTTCCGAAAATCTTTTTGTCTAATACCTCGTACGAGTATTGGGGTCGCGCTGCGGCGCTGATTCACACCAGCGCCGACGGAAAACAAGATGTGCCCATCTCGCCGAACGTCCGCATTTATCACTTCACCGGACTCCAGCACTTCTCCGGCCCTTTTCCGCCGGCAAAAGGAAAAGACGATTTGCTCGGGCAGGAGCCGCAGTCGCCACTGCCGATCCGCTATTTCTGGCGATCGATGATCGCCAACATGGATGCTTGGGCGCGCAACAACACCGCGCCGCCTGAGAGCAGTCATCCCAAGATTTCCGACGGCACTCTGGTAGCTCTACGGAAATACGCGCTACCCGCAATCCCCGGCGTGAATCGGCCGCATGAGGCGAACGAGGGCACTCGCCTGGACTTTGGCCCGAACTGGCAAGCCGGCGTTCTCAGCGTGCAGCCGCCTAAAGTCGGCGAGCCATTTCCGGTTCTCGTTCCCCAAGTGAATGAAGACGGCAACGAACGCGACGGAGTACGGCTCCCGGAAATCACCGTTCCGCTGGCGACCTACACGAGCTGGAATCTCCGCGATCCTTCCATCGGCGCGCCCACTGAGCGTGTTTCGTTCGAAGCGTCAGAAATCCTATTTCCAAAAACAGCAGCGGACCGCGAACGCACTCACGATCCGAGGAAATCAATCGCTGAGCGTTACGCCAGCCGTGACGAGTATCTTCGACTCTATGCCAGTGCAGTAGGCGCGTTGGTGAAGCAGCGATGGATCCTGGAAGAAGACCGCGAGCAGTTGATGCATCGCGGTGAACAGGAATGGGACGAAGCGACGAAATAGTGCGAACTAAGTCTTGCGCGGCAGGAATCGCAACGCCGCCGAATTCATGCAATATCGCAAGCCGGTCGGCGGTGGGCCATCGGGGAACACATGGCCCAGGTGCGCGTCGCACAAAGTGCACCTGACTTCACGGCGGATGACGCCAAGCGACGCGTCGACTTTCTCGTACAGATTTTCTTTGGCGATCGGCTGCCAGAAACTCGGCCAACCCGTTCCGGAATCGAACTTCGCGATGGAGTCGAACAACGCGTTGCCGCAATCGAGACAGCGATAGAGCCCGGGCGCGTGTTGGTCATGCAGCACTCCGCTGAAAGCCCATTCCGTTCCGGCCCGCCGCGTCACGTCGTACTCCAGTGGAGAAAGCTGCTTCTTCCACTCGTCTTTTGTCTTGATCACACGCGGTAAAGTCGCGGATAACAGCCGCGTGCCGTCATCTGCAAATTGAATGATTATTACAGGTTTGGAATCAGTGTTCGCCGGCGAAGGATCGCCCTGAGAAAAAGCCGAGGCCAGTACGTGCGTCACACCCATCAACACGCCATATGCCCCGAGAGTCGCCGCTCCGAAAATCAGACTGCGTCGGCTGATGTCGTTCATAAGAGTGTCCCGGCTAAGATCCACTCTGATATACGTAAATGCCGCGCAAGTGGATGACTTTTCGGACCGAACGGCGGCAACGACACGCAACCTTGCGTCAGACGCTTACCTACCCGCCGTCAGTGGCGGAGCCGGTATCAACGGCAATCGCTTTGGCTCGCCACGCGCCCCGCGGACTTCTAATTCCTCGAACAGTAGCGAAGGAGCCACGACTGACGCCGGCAATCCGCCACTCGCCGACCCGAAGGCACCTAGTGCCGTCCCCGCAAAACCGGCCACTTGGCTCTGCATGTAATTGTAGACAAAATCGTCGTTGCCGATTCCGCTGACGTTCCGGAGCGCCCGTGTGTTTACGCCGATCACTCGCGCGCCGCGAATCACTTCTTCGCGACCGTCTTCCGGGTACACCTTGTAGACGATCAATGGCAACCGGTCGCCGGTTCCTGCGCCGCCTCCGAAGCTTGCCAAGAGCGAAGAAAAATCATCCTGATGCAGCAAGCTCAACGATGGATTGTCCATCGACCGCACAATTACGCAGTACTGCAGTTTCTCCGACTTGCATTCATCCAGAAATTTCTTTTTCAGTTCCGCCGGGGACACCGTGTCCTTCGACTCGAAAAATAAATTGCTCATCGTCGGCTTGGCATCTGCCAGCAAACCCGACCGCCCGTGACCGTTGGATTGATCGCTGTCATTTCCCGGTCGCCGCGACATCAGCAAAGCCTTCAGGTTCCCGTTTTCAACCAGGGTCGACTTTTTGCGCGCGCACGCCTTCGTCATCCACTGCATAGCCACCAATCAATGGCGTTCCATGAAACTCCTTCGCGCTCGGATCATCCACCACCGTCACACTCTGCGGCAGTACGCGCGCTCCAAGGCGTCCCACCCAATCGCTCTTTCCTCCGAGATTTCCCATCAACTGTTCCACGATAGGCTGAAATGCCACCGGAGGGCGTGACCCGTTGATTGCCGGTCCCAGCACTTGCGCAACCAATGGTGCAGCTGCCCGCGCCTCAAACAACACCGGTCCGGTGTAATCCTGCGCCGGCTGAGCCGCGCGCAAGGCCATCAACTCGCTGCCCGAAACGTTCAATCCCTTGCGTACCGTGTCCACGTTCGGCAGATCCGCTGGTTTCGGCGCGTACGTTGAATACAATTGATTCAGCGGCATGCCGTCCTTCGCTAGCGTATCCATACCCGATTCGATCGCCGCGAACGAACGGTTCGTACGAATTTCCGTTCCTTCGCTGGTCATCAGGTATTCGGTGGCAAAAACCAGATAATACGTCACGCGCGATTCGTAAATTTCCGGAAAAATGCCGCAGCGTGGCGGAAGTGTCGCGCGCTTCCTGTTCCCAATTGCGGTTCGACCAGTCCGCCATCACCAGTGGTTCGACGTTCTGGATGGGCGTGGTCTTGGAAAAATCATCAACGTCCGATTGTCGTGCCAGGCTGCTGAGATAAGCCTGCTTCCGCGAGTACGTCTCTATCGCTTCCTTGAAAGCCTGATCCGTCGCGATCCATAGGTCTTGCCGCAGCGAATCGTAATCGCGATCGATCCCTACCGAACCCTGCGAACCGATGAATCCGCGGAAGCCTTCATCGCCGATAAAGTTCGAACTGTCGAGCTTATAGCTTCCGACGCGCGCCTCCACGTCCATGAAGCGGTTTCGCGTATGCGTGCTGGTCAGTAACGTTCCAAACTGTCCCACGATCTCGCGCACATCCAGATCAAGCAACCGATACTCGACGTAATAGGGCTTCACAGGCTCGTTCGTCCCCGGAATTTTCAACTCCAACCGGGTTTTCGATCGTGCCATTTCATCTCGCATCGCCCGCAGAGTCTGATCGTTGTCTTGCGCAGCGGCCCCTGCCGCCGCCCGTGCTGGCATGACGACCCAGATCAGCGCCATGACTGCAAATACCATCACCTTTGCCATTCGGTTGCAACAGCCGTACGCGGTTCACTGCGCACCTCCCGCTGCGGCTCGCACCGTATCTTGTGAAGGCGCCGGCAAAATTGGTGGTCGATCCGTCGACGTTTCTTTCTTCTGAACCTCCAACTCCGATGTCAAAATCGCCGGCGCAGCCGCCGCTACCGGAACTGAGCCAGACTCCGCTCCGCAATACCCGTTGAACACTTCCTGTTTGTCTCCTGTTGCCACAATCTTTGTCAGCGCCGCCAGAGGAGTGCCCACAATGTCCACGCCGCGAATCAATTGATCCGGCCGCCCATCCGCAAACACGCGATACACCACCAGCGGCTGCACCTGAAACGCCTGCGGTTGCCCACGTCCCGTGAACGTGAACCCGCCTGCGATGTCGTCGATCAGCAATCCGTACGGCTTTTTCTGTTCCTTGATCAACTCGATCAACTTCGCGCGCAGTTGATCGTTCGTCACAGTTTTACTGCTCTCCACGATCAGGTTTCCCTGGCGCGAGACCGGCGAGGCGCCCAACTGCCGCCGTCCATGCCCGTTCGAATGCGGAAATCCCACCAGCGGGGACCGCGACATCTCGAAATCCTTCAACACCCCGCGATCCACCAGCACGACGCGATGCGCTTTCACGCCCTCATCGTCGTATTCGTAGTAACCCAGCAAATCTTCGTTGCCCAGCTTCCGCATCGTTGTGTCGTCGATGATGCTCAGGAAATCCGGCAGAATTTGCTCGTTCACTTTTTTCGCGAAAGTCTGTCCCTCACTCGCATCCTTCTGCCGGTGTCCTTCCGCCCTATGTCCGAATACCTCATGGAAGAAAACCGCCGCCGCTCGTCCTGTCAGCAGCGCGGGTGTCACCGATGGTTCGTTGATTGGCGCCTTTACCAATCCTTCCAATTCCTTGCGCATCGTCGCTTCTGCGGCGTACACCGCTTTATCATCGGGAGCATCCGCGGGCTTCACCCAATCGAAGTTGTAGTAACGGTCCAGATCCATTCCATCCGTGGCTTTGCCTTGTATGAACAATTCCAACCGATAGCGAATCTGTCCGTATTGCAGCTGCGTGCCTTCGCTGGTCACCTGATATGCGTTCTGCACCTGCGCGGAATAAGTGGCGATCGAATTGATCACCGCCGGCGAATCTCGGAATGCTTTTGTGTATGCTCGCACGCGCTCTTCCCACGGTTTGCGATCCACTTGCATAACATTCTCGGGACCGATGTACGTGTGCGGCTGCTCGTGCGTGAAGTCCGGCGCCGCGCCTTCCGCCGACTCGATCTTCACCTCTTTGCCCGTTTTGATCTTGATCAGTGCTTCCGCCGCTGAACGATACTGCTTGTCGGTTTCCAGCCAGATCGCACGCCGCAAAACTTCGGTATCGTTATCCGTGGGCGCCGGAACGATTCCGCCGCGCTGCTCCTGCCGCGTCCCCACCTTATGCGTATTGTCTAGATCGTAGGAGCCCGTGCGCACCGCAACTTCCAGCCAGCGGTTGCGATTTTCGCTGCTATTGAGCAATGCGCCATTCGAACCCGACACATCCGCCCGCTGCGAGTCCGTGATCGTGTACCCGATGTAGTAGGCCGGTGGATCCTGCGAACTCAGCACCTTCACCGATCGCTCCAGCTCCGTCTGCATCGCCGCCAGCAACGGCGAACGCTTCGCCGGCGAGTCCGGCGGTCCGGCATACGCCACGCGCGCGGTGATCGGCGCCATCAGCGCCGCCAAGTTAAGCGCCATGCACGACATCACCACTCTCTTTCGCGTCGATTTGCTCTTCGAATCGATCATCGATCTGCTCAAGGTAAGCCTCACTCACACTCAGACGGGTCTCAGAATCATTCAGTGTACGACAGCGTCAGAAGGGTCTACAAATCGAGGTAGCCTGCCGGACAACTCTGATGGACATACATTCGACGCGCGTTTCGCGCCAACCGTTGCACGCGGCGAACAGAGTGCCGTCGGCGGTCCCTGGCACACTATCCTCGCGGCGGCCATTCTGGTAGCACAGCCGCTCTTGGCTGTGCGGGATGTCAGCCTCGCCCCAATTTTCTCGTGGTGCAAACAAACGATTAATCAGACCGCATTGAGAGCTACAGCGGCCAATCCGTTTGCGAAATCCTCTTTACTCTTCGCTCTCGCGATACTGAAACACTGCCGCCGCCATATCATCATGCTGCGACCGCTCACCCGCGAATCGCGTCACCGCCGAAAATACTTCCCCCAGAAAATCCGTCCCCGAACACTCCCCTTGCGCCGCGCACACCGCTTGCAGCCGATCCAGGCCGAAGCTCTCGTCTTCGCTATCGAACGCGTCCGGCAATCCGTCCGTGAAAAACAGCACCGAATCGCCAGGCGCCAGAGCCACCTCCAGCGTTTCGTATGCAACGCTCGGATCAAACAAGCCGGGCGGAATCCCCTGCACCTCCAGCGCCCGGCAGCAGCCGCTCGCCGACAGATGGAATGGTCCAGGCATTCCTCCGCCGGCAATTTTCATTATTCGCGTTTGTGGATCGAAGACCGCGTATTGCACGGCAGCATGTCGCCGCGTCGTTCCGCGAATCATCAGCCGTCGATTCAACGTCGCCAGCACCTGCGATGGCGACATCCCTGTCTTATGCACGCCGCGCAGCGTTCCCACCGCCAATGCTGCGTACATCGCCGCCGGCAATCCTTTCCCGGACACGTCGCCCAGATACAAGCCCACGCACCCATCCGCCAGCTGGAAATAATCCAGAAAGTCGCCGCCGACTTCCGTGACCGGCTGAAAAGCGTGGGAAATCTTCACGCTTCCGGCGCGCAGTGCTTCGTCTGGCAGCATCACATTTTGAATCGACCGCGCTTCCTCGAGCTCTTCCTCGCGACGTTTTTCGATCGCATGCAGCTCCACAGGCAATGCTGTAGTTGTCATTCACTTTTCCAGAGGGGAACGTCTCGCCAGGAAGGGAGGTCGGCGGCCAGTCGATTCTATCAGCACATTATTTGTGCCAACCGGCAAAGCATCTTGGTGTTTCCTCCCTCACACGCACGCCTTTGCATCCGCGCCACGTCAGGCGCCGGACGCGGAAGGAGCCGATTGCTTCGCGCGCACAGAGAGCAGCGTCGCAGAACATAGCGCCTGCCTCCAGTGGCGCAGCCATTCCTGCCTGTGCGCGCCTCGCCTACTCACAATAGTTCGTACTCGGACATCCAACCGTGTTACTCGCTACCGCACACACGCACGCGCCTACTGTTGTTCAGTCCTCACGCTTGGCGCAACAATTCCTCATGCGCGCATTGATTGGCCTCGTGGTAGTCGCGGGAGCGCTTCTCGGCTTCTACGCCTTCTCGCTCAAGAAGCTCCCGACCACCGATTCCGGCACTGCCGCGACGCAAGCCATCAGCCTCACCGGCGTCCGCGGTGACCTGCTCTCCATTGCCAACGCCGAGCGCGGCAACATCGCTCTCAACAGCCAGTGTGCCCCTCTCGCTGACCTGATCTCCTCCGGCTCGCTCTCCATGTCCCGCCCCGAACGCGACGGCTACTCCTACACCGTAGACTGCTCCGGTGCCGACTTCAGCGTTACTGCGCGGCACCTGCCAGCGGCCGCAGGCTCCCCCATTCGCTACCCCACCCTTGCCGTCGACCAATCCATGCAAATCCGCGAACTCCGGTAGCACAGCCACTCCTGGCTGTGCACCACGCCGTCCGCACCCAAGCTTCCGCCGTTGTCTCCCAAGGTAATTTCCCTGCCGACGTGCCTCTCTTTCCCAAGGTTTTCGACCGCGGGTGCCGCACCCTCCCATTTTGAGGGTGCGGGTTTAGATCCAACCTTCACTCCAGCGAAAATGGGCGTCACACGCCATTCCTCATGGAACATTCCCGCTTCCTTCTCCGTACCTCTCTAAGACAAACGGCCACCCCGCAACACAACGCAGTCGCATCGCAAAAGAGGAGCACACAAAATGAACTCAGATCTCATCGGCCTGATCGCAGTCATCATGAGCCTCGGCATCCCCATGGCCGCCATGTACACCTACTTCCGCGTGCGCAAACTGCGCACCGAAGAGCGCCTCGCCGCCATCGCTCGCGGCGTCGACGTCCCCATGGTCGCCGAGCTGCCCGAATCCTCGCGCTCGCGTCGTTACGGCATCCTGCTCACCAGCGGAGCCGTGGGTTTCATCATTGCGATGGGCTTGATCGCCACGATCGAACACGAACGCGACACCTGGACCGCCGCGGCCGTAGCGGTAATCCCTCTCGCCATCGGCATCGGCTACTTTCTCGACTCCAACCTGATCCGACGCGACCTCCATTCCGCCAGCTAACATTTATCTTGAGCCGAGCAGCGCTCATGGGTGCGCACCCCCGGTGTTGAGGGTGCGAATTTAAATTTCGCCTCAAGCACAACGAATCCACATCGCTCATTTTTCTCATCACAGTCTCTGCGTTTCTCTCGTCACACCCAGCTTCCCCGCTCCACACCTCACCCTACCGCCCGCTATGCTAAAATTGCTCCACCAATGCATCCCTCCATCCCGCACCTCCTGGATCTCCAGGACGTCGACCACCGCATCGCTGCCGTCCGCGCCGAGATCGACTCCTTCCCCAAAAAAGTCCTCGAAGCCGACGCCAAGCTCTCCACCGCCCGCGCCGCTGTAGCCGCCGCCAAAGAAGCCAACGCCGCCAGCGTTTCCGAACGCAAGAAACTCGAACTCGATGCCATGCAATGGAAAGATCGCGCCCGCAAATATCGCGACCAAAGCGGCGCCGTAAAAACCAACGAAGCTTACAAAGCTCTCCAGCACGAAATTGCCAACGCCGAAGCGGAAGTCGCCAAGGCGGAAGATCGCCAGCTGGAAGTCATGATGGGCGCGGAAGAATCCGAAACACGCGCCAAGAATGCCGAGGCCAATCTCCGTAACGCGGAGCAAGCCGTGAACGCCGAGAAGCGTCAGATCCAGATTCTGAACTCAGAGAAGAAGAAAGCCCTCGAAGTGCTGCTCGCCCAACGCGAACGCGTGGTCGCTCCGGTGCCCGAAGATATGCGCGTGCTCTACGATCGCATCTCCAAGCGCCACCACGGTACCGCGCTCGCCGAAGCTCGCGACGGCCAGTGCCGCGGCTGCGGCCTGCGCGTGCTCCCGCATATCCTGCAATTGTTGAAGTCCGAAGACGATCAGGAAATCTATCGCTGCGAAAGCTGCGGCCTGATTCTCTATTCCCTCGAACCGATGGCTTCGCACAAACCCGGCGAGCCATCCGGCAATGCTGCTTCGGCCGCCACCTGATGGAGAAGCGCAAACCAGATTTCCGCGGAGCGGGGCTCTTCAAAGACGCAGCTGCGGACGCCAAGCCTGCCATCGCCACTTGGCGCGCCAATGTCGATGGCGGCTCCCGCGGCAATCCGGGACCTGCCTCCTACGGCGTGGTCATCCGCGATCCGCGCGGCGAGATCGTCGCCAAACTCAAAAAATATATCGGCCGCATGACCAACAACGTAGCGGAATACTATGGCCTCATCGCTGCGCTCGACTACGCCCAGTCTCAGGGCATTCGCCAGTTGCGTATCGAAGCCGACTCCGAACTGATGGTTAAGCAGATGCGCGGTCTATACAAGGTGAAGAGTCCCGAATTGCGGCCGCTTTTTGAGCGTGCCCGTAAAATGGCCGACTCGCTCGAATCGTTCCGCATCGAGCACGTCTACCGCGAACAAAACGCCGAGGCCGACGCCCTGGCAAATGAAGCCATGGACGATGCCGACGGGCGACCGAGGCAGTCCGCATCGCAGCCGGCGAAAACGTCCGCAGTTCCCAAGGCACCGATTGCTCTTGCGACGCAATCCGTACAGCCAGCGGCCGCTAAATCCACCTCCCCATCCCTCGCGAAATCCACGGCGCCGCAGTCTGCGAAACCTGAAGCGCATCGCTTCCGCGCGCGCTATCGCAGCGGCGTCCTCTATCTACTCGAAGACGTCAATATCCCCGACGGCGACGAAGTGGAAGTCTTCATTCGCCTTCTGCCCAAAGCTGACAAACAGTAACGAACGAGCAATCTCGCCTTACTTACGATTTCTTGGCTGCCATCTTCTTGTGCTGTTTGGCCATCATTTCATCGGGAATGAACTTCCCGAGTTCTCCCTGCAATTTCGTCTTAGCCGACGATGCGAAAACATGATCATCGCCGTCGAATAACGCATCCAGTCCTTGTTTCGCCACTTCTCGCGGATCATTCGTGTATTTGCCTTCGGTGCCCACTTGCGTATCCTGCATGCCGGCACGCTCGAAGAAATTTGTGTTCGTAGGCCCGGGCAACAACGCTGTCACCGCAATTCCCTTATCTTTCAATTCATGATGCAGCGCCTGCGAGAACGACAGCAGAAAGGCCTTCGAAGCGCCATACACTGCTTCCAGCGGAGTCGGCATCGTTCCCGCGATCGAAGACGTAAATAGAAGTCTGCCGCGTCCCTGCTCCACCATTCTCGGCAGCACGCGTTTCGCCAGATAGACACTTGCCACAACGTTCAGGTCAATAATCTCCAGTTCCTTCTCCAAACTTGTCTCCGTGGCGAAGTCGCCTCCGGTCCCTACGCCGGCGTTGAGGGCCACGATCTCTACGACACCAGGAAGCGCCTCAATGGCCTCCCACAACTTCTCCACGCCTTCGAACTCGCTTAGATCCGCCTCAATCGCGTCCACATCGAACCCGCGATTCACCAGTTTGTCTTGCGCTTCAATAATCTTCTCCGTGCTCGAGTTCAACAACAGACTAAAGCCCCGCTCCCCCAACAGTTCCGCCAGATGGTAGCCGATGCCACTAGACGCGCCCGTTACCACTGCCCAGCGCTTCTCAGATCCGGTCTCGATTTCCTCAGTTTTCGTGTCCGCACCTGAAAACGATGATGGTTGCGTGGAAATCTCCTCACGCGCTTGATTACCTTCTTCGAATGATTCGGAAGCTCTCGATCTCATATTGTCCTTATTCATGGTCTTCCCCCTCTGTTTACGAACCACGCTTTCGCCCGCTGAATCGTCGCCAGCTATCGCGCTCTATGAAACTACGCCGCCTCATATCTGCTGGTATCCGGCGGTTTCCCTAACGCGGCACGCGTGAAAACCGTAGCCCAGCGCAGTGTGCCCCATATTTAACGCAAGGGAGGTTTTGGACTACTCACTGACGCCCGTCCCATGGCTTCGTCGGGTCTTCTGATGTTCTCCCCGTATTGCAGCCCACTCCTGAGGCCCTCAGACTCGCTACCGTGGACACCCGAATGTCGCCTCTCCAACACAGACCTCGCAAAAAGTCTGCAACCCAGAAGGGCAAAGGGCCTGCGCAGCCTCTTGCCAAACCTTCGCCACGCACTCGTTCAAAACCGGCTCACTTAAAGCGTAAGCAATTCGCGAAGGCGGCTGGCGAGTCAAGCCATCAGGGTCCAGCAACCATTGCGCGCTCGAAAACTTCCGCCCGCAAAGGTTTAACCGATCAACTCGGCCACGATTTCGAAAATCCCACGTAATCGCCGGCAGCGAAATTGCCGCGATCGGACGGAGCACTGCCATGCCTCAAAGCTGGAAAACGATTGTTTCTATCGCCGGTGGAATTGCCGCTGCCGCTGGCGCGGTCAATCTGTACCTTCGCAACTCCCGCCGCATTAATCTCAACGGCAAAACGGTGTTGATTACCGGCGGCTCGCGCGGCCTGGGGCTTGTTTTAGCTCGCAGTTTTGGAGACAAAGGCGCGCGCGTAGCCATCTGCGCCCGCAGCGAGCGCGAACTCGATCGTGTGCGCACCGAGTTTGCCGAAGCCGGCAAACCATTATTTGCGGCCGTTTGCGACGTCGGCGTCCGCGCCGAAGTTGGACGCCTGATCGCATCCGTTCAGGAACGTTTCGGCGACATCGACATCCTGGTGAACAACGCCGGCACAATTCTGGTAGGGCCGGTCGAAAATCAGGACACGCAATTGTTCGAAGATGTGATGCAGACCAACTTCTGGGGTCCGCACTACGCCATTGCCGCTGTGCTGCCGCAGATGAAGAACCGCCAGTTCGGCCGCATCATCAACATCGCTTCGATCGGAGGCAAAGTCGCTTTTCCCCACTTGTTGCCCTACACCGCCAGCAAGTTCGCTTTGGTCGGCTACAGCGAAGGCTTACGCGCTGAATTGACGCAGCACAATGTCTTCGTCACCACCGTCTGCCCCGGCTTGATGCGCACCGGCAGCCCGCGCAACGCGGATTTCACCGGCCAGCCCGAAAAGGAATACGCGTGGTTCGCCATTAGCGATTCTCTGCCGCTCTCTTCCATCGCCGCACGCACCGCCGCGCGCAAGATCCTCGACGCCTGCATTCACGGCGACGCCGAAATTCACCTGGGGTTGACCGCTAAGCTGGGCGCCATGGTCCAGGGCTTCGCTCCAGGGACAACCGCGGAGATCCTCTCCCTCGTCAACCGCTATATGCCAGAACCCGCTCTCGGCAAGCCGCCCGTCCAAAAGGGCACCGAAAGCGAAACGCCGGTAGTGCGAACCGTAGCCCCCAATCTCCGCGCCGCCGAAATCGCCAACAATCAGCTGTAGCGTCAGGCGTCATCGTCCGAAATTCGAGACTTGGCGGACTGACGCAATCGCACGCGGCCACGCGTGATTCGTGTAATTAATGTAGGGACGAGAATTGCGATTATCCACTCGCAAGCACTTGAGCCACGCGTGACGCTGCGTTTTGCCTAATGGACAGTGAGCCTAATGGACAGTGAGAATGATGCGGCGATAGGTGGTTAGCTGCGGGGAGCCGTTGTCGGTGACGGCTAGGATGATGTGCGCTGTGCCTGCGCCTTGGCAGCGCGGACCTAATGGGAGCCATTTGGCGCGGCAGGCGGCGGAAGGTGTGACGGTGATATTCGGCGCTGCGATCGATCTGGACGGCGGGACAGGTTTGAGGACCACATCTGCCAGATTGCCGTCCGCGGCGCCGGCTTCGGAGTAGTGGAACCAGTTATACGTGAGCGTTTGACCAGCGTCGGGGTCGCTGCTGGCGCTGGCGTCGAGGGTGATGGGCTTGCCGATTTCGGTGTCCATGCTAATCGGAGCCGTGTCGGCTTGGCCGTTCACTATCGCGATGGGATTGTGATTGGCATGGGCGAAATCGGCGATAGTCCAGTCCATGCGGGCGGCGAATTCATTTTGGAAGGCTAGGCGCCAGCGCCAAATGCTGGCTTGGTCGGAGATGTATTGGCGGCCGCCGGCGCCGGTTACGGTGTCCTGTGAAGTAGCGCGTCCGAATTCGTCGCCGCCTTGCGTCCAGATGGCGTGTGACTCGCCATACGGCTGACGATAGATGTAGCGTCCACCCCAGCCGCCCCAATCGGGTCGGCGGAATGCATTCAAGCCATTGTCGATGAGATTGAAATAGGAGGGTGTATCACCTTCCATGATGAACATGAACTGCGGATACATTTTGCCGAGCGGGCCTTTGCCGCGGATGTTGGCATCGAGCCATTCGTTGCTGACGGTGGTGAAGTCGGCTCCGACGCCGTTGCGGTAGTAAGCGTCGCCACTGATACCGGTCCAGGTGGCGTAGAGATATTCGCCGCTCGTGGGAGTGGACGGCTGGACGATGTAGAAGAGCTTCGGGAATTCGCGGCGAATCCAAGGGCCGGCGTCGTCCTGGTCGGAGATGGAGTAGACGCGGAGTTTGGCGACGAGTTTGTCGAGATCGGCCGGCGAGTGAGAGGTGCGAGCGTGGAGCAGAGCTTGCGCGAGCGTGTTGGCACCGCCCCAGATGCAGATCCAGAGCGGGCGCGGGTCATCGCGATCGGCGGCGCGCAGGATGGCCTCGGCACCTGCGGACATTTTGTCAGGGCCGGTGGCGGCGAGTCCGTAACCGGATTGGCCGGCGAAGACGCGACCCGCGAGTTCGTCGGCGGTGGGCCAGCCTTTGGCGTGAAGCAGGAGGTTGCCGCGGATTTGGCTGTAGGCCGCAACAATGGCGCGCATGGTCTCCGGATGAGTGGCGGCTTTCTGCCATGTAGAGGTAGTGGCGATCATGGCCTCGAGATCGATTTCGTTGGAATAGAGCAGCAGGCGGACGAACGACATCTGGTCATCGGGCTCGTTGCCCATGTCGGAGATGATGACGGCGCGCGGGTGGCCGGTGAAGTCGTCGATGTGGGTGGGCGCGAGCTGCGCATTGACGCAGGGCGCCAGGAGAGAGGCGAGTAAGAGAAAGGTTGGTGCGATTTTAGCGCGAAGGTAAGGACGAATCGGCATCGTTGAAGTCTCCTGCGTACGGCCTGCCAAAAGCGGAACGCATGATAATCCATGCGGGGCAGTGACGTGAGAAGATTGCAGCGGCAAAAGAACGGCAACAACATTTTCACCACAGAGGACGCAGAGTGCACAGAGAAGATCGAAGACGAAATGCGGGACTGATCTTGTTGGCGACGATGGTGTTCGTGGCGTGCGCATATGGCGTGTTCGGCAAAGCCACGGATCAGCGAGAACTGATTGCAGGCGCGGCGACATCGGCGGCTATGAAGGCTCCGGCGCCCGCTGTAGAGCAGGGGAAGTTCGTATTGCACAAGTTCGAACAGGCGATCGGGGAAGAGAGCTATCGCATCGCGCGCGATGGCGAATCGTACACGACGAATGTTGAATTCAAGTTTACCGATCGCGGAACGGCTGTGCCGCTGAGTGTGACGTTGCGAACTGCTGAGGATTTGACGCCAGAGAAGTTCGAGATCAAGGGGAAGACGTCGCGACAGTCATCGATCGATGAAGCGGTGGAGGTGCAGGGCGACAAGGTGCGGGTGCGAAACCGAGATAAGTGGCGGGAAAGCGCGCATCCGAAGGAATTTTTTGCCATTGCGGGATATGCGCCCGCCACGATGCAGATGTTGCTGGTGAGGTATTGGATCGGACATGGTTCGCCAGCGGAGCTGGCGATTTTGCCAAGCGGGAAGGTGAAGATTTCACTGCGCGGAGAAGACGCGGTGAACGTGCAAGGTCGTGAGGAAAAGCTTAAACGCTACACAGTCGAGGGATTGGTGTGGGGACGCGAGGTGTTGTGGTTCGACGCGGCAAACAATCTGGTGGCAGTGGTGACGTGCGACGCAGAGTTCGATCATTTCGAAGCGGTGCGCGACGGATATGAAAGCGCGCTGGGGACTTTCGTGGGACGCGCGGGCGCGGATGGGATGGCGGCGCTGGCGGAATTCGCGAAGGGGATTTCCGGAAGTCGCGCGGAGAAGTTGGCGTTGATCGGCGGAACGTTGATCGATGGGACCGGTCGAGCGCCGGTCAACGACGCGACGGTGGTAATTGAGAAAGGACGGATCACGGAGGCGGGCCGGCGTTCACAGGTGAAGGTGCCGAGCGGGGCGACCGAAATTGATGCACGCGGGAAAACGATCTTGCCTGGCTTATGGGATATGCATGCGCATTTCGAGCAGGTGGAGTGGGGGCCGGTCTATCTGGCGGCGGGCGCCACGACCGTGCGGGACGTCGGGAACGAGCTGGAATTTATCACTGCGGTGCGCGATGCAATTGCTGGCGGACACGGGCTGGGACCGCGCTTGCTGCTTGCCGGCGTCGTGGATGGGTCGGGGCCGCTGCAGCTAGGCGTGGAACGTGTGGACACGCCGGAGCAAGGCCGGATGTGGGTGCGTCGGTATCATGACTCTGGCTTCCAGCAGATGAAGGTTTACAGCTCGGTGAAACTCGAAGTGTTGAAGGCGGTAACGGCCGAGGCGCATCGGCTGGGGATGACGGTAACCGGACACGTACCGGAAGGGATCGATACGTTTCAAGCGGTCGAGGCGGGGCAGGATCAGATCAATCATGTGCAGTACATTGCGGCGATGATGCGCGGGCCATTGCCTAAGAATGCGACGCGCGCGGAACGGTTGGGCGCAGCGGCCGCGATTGATGTGAACTCGGAGCGAGCGCGAAAAGCGATTCAGTTTTTGGTGGCGCACCATACGGTTGTGGATCCGACCTTAGCGATATTCGAATTTTTTGGCGCCTCGACGGCAAGACCGACGGCGAGTTTTGAACCAGGCGCGCTGAAGGTGGCCCCTGAACTGTCGGCACAACTGAACGATGTAGGACCTCCTTCTTCCGAGGCGGCGTTGGTGGACAAGGCGTTCGAGAACGATGTGGCAATCGTGGGTGCGCTACACAAAGCTGGCGTCCCGATTGTCGCCGGGACCGATCAGATGGTGCCAGGACACAGCTTGCACCGCGAGATTGAGCTGTACGTGCGGGCGGGATTTACGCCGATGGAGGCGATTCAGGCGGCGACGATTGTTCCGGCGCGAGTGATGGGAGTGGAGAACGAAGTCGGGACACTGGAAGTCGGAAAGCGCGCGGATGTGATTTTGCTGGATGCGAATCCGCTGGAGTCGATACGAAACATCCGCAGCGTAAAATATGTGATCACGAATGGAACGATGTACGATTGCGCGGAATTGTGGCGCAGCGTGGGATTTCAGCCTTAGGAACTCATGGAGAAGCAGGCAAATTTTGTGCCCGTGAGGGCGCTGGACAAGCGGCGCCGGACGAAGCGTGAGCTTTTGCGCGGATTGGTGCAGGCAGGCGCCGTTTGTGGCAAAGAATTTCCAGTTGTACTTCCGGAATGGATGGCGGCGGCATGTTTTGCACACAAAAGTAGTCGCGCCCTACGCAGTAACATTTTATGTGACGCATCGGTGCAATCTGGATTGCAGTTATTGCACGCAGAAAGAGCCGGACGTCTTCAGCGACGAGCTGAATACGGCTGGGACGTTGCAACTGTTGAAGCGCATTCGGCGCGAGACTGATTCGATTGTGATCACCGGCGGCGAGCCGACCCTGCGCGCGGACATCGAGCAAATCGTAATGGCTGCGCGGTTTGGCTACAAATTTCGATCGGTGCTGCTGATTACGAATGGGACTTTGCTGGATCGTAGGCCGGGAATTCTGAATGGTGTGACCGGGCTGGTGGTGAGCCTGGATGCGCTGCAAGCGGATCCGACAAATCCATTGTCTAAGCCCGCCGCGGTCACGAAGGTACTGGAGAATCTCGCATTCGCAAAAGAGCAGCTAGGCAATCCGCGTAAAATCACCATCAGCACAGTGATTGAGGAGTGGAACATCACGGAAGTGGAGCGGCTGCTGGATTGGTGCGGCGAGCAGGGGTTTGTGTTCGCGGCGCAGTCCGCACAGATGGAGAAAATGCCGAATCTGGCGCTGCTGAAGAGCGCGAAGTATCAGGCACTGGTGGATAAAATTATCGAGCGGCGCCGCGAGGGTAAGCAGGCGATTAATGGAACGCCGAAAACTATCGAGACATTGCTCCGATTTCGCGACTTTCAGTGCTACCCCACAATGTTTCCTCGCGTTTATCCGAACGGCGATGTGTTCTATCCCTGCGAGCCGTTGCGCAAAGTGGCGGGGAATTTATTGCGGGATCGATCGCTGGTCAAAATTTTCGCGGCGGGTAAGAAGAAGTATGGGGATATTCCACCGTGCCAGGGAATTTGTTATTTGTTCGGGAATGTTTTGTCGCACTACTACGTGAATGATTTTTGGAGCTTGGCAGGAGATTTCATTCGGTAACACATTGGCCGCTTGCTCCGCCCTTTCCCAAAAGTTTTAACCCGAAACATCCACAACTGGCGTGCAGTCAGGACGCGCTAAAGCGACGCCCCTACAGTACGCACAACTGTACACACATCTTGGTTCGTGCGATGTCGTTCTTTTTACGAATGCGCTGCGGCGAGCTTACGTCTTCAAAAAAAGGCAGTTAACCGAGTTCAGAGATTTTCTTCTCCAGATGTGCGAGGGCGGCTTCGAGTGATTTGCGGTGATGAGGGTTGGTGGCGTTCGACAGATCGTTGTTGATACGCGTCTTGGAGAGCTGTAAATCCTTGATAGATTGTTCGCGCAATTGCTGCGCGGGGGTCATTTCGGAGTGGCCAGAAGAGAATTTCCTGGGTTCGGCGGACTCGACCACTTGCGCTTCTACGTCCTTACTTTCCCAACCTCTCGCCATACAGCTATTTTCTCACAGATCGCCTTGAGCGCGAGCGATTTATCCAAGAAAGTTCCGAGGAAGGCAGAGCTAGCAGTTTACGCTGACGGGAACGTCGCCGGCGCCGCCGCCGCAACTACGCGCGTGCTGCGCGTGTGCGTGGCGGTTGAAGGACCGGCAGCGTGCCGGGCATGACACCGCGGATACTGGCCTCCGCAACACGGGCCAGATGCTCAGCGAAAATGCCGGAGTAAGAAAACTCGGCGGCGTGATCGGTCCAGCGGAGACGCACAGTCCACCCAGATGCGGTTTCCTCAGCGAGTACGGACAGGATCTGCTCTGTGGGGATAGTCACCAACGCATGCAGGTGGGAATTCATGGCCCAAATGGTGCCAGAGCCTACGAACAGCTGAACCGGCGAGGCCGGGCCGGTGCCCGGGCAACACTTCCCGCCATTCACCACAACTAGGGCGCCAAGTTCGCGAGCTTTGTCATCTACCTCGTCTTGGGGCTCGGCCGGCGGAGCGAGAACGGCGGCGAGAAACAGGACGAGACCTGCGATTCCGGCGAGCCAACTGTTCCAGAACGCCAGCGGCAAAATAACCAGTCCGGCGCCGGTCAATCCCATCAGCACACGGAAAGCGAGCCAGGAGCGCTCGTCGCGGCGCACATGGAGAATTCGCGGAATCAGGAGAACGGCGGCGAACAGTGTGCCGATAGCAGCGTTCCGCAGACGCGTTCCGATGCTTTCGTGCTGTGAAACGTCAGTTGTTGCGGTGCTTACCATATACGCGTGGTCCTAATTTCTGATGATGCTAATTTCTGATGATGCTACTTAGCTCCTGGATTGCCACCGGCAGTGAGCCTGACGCATTCTCCCGGGCGTTGGCTGCTATTTTCCATCCTGGCCGAAGGTACAGGTCGAGATTCGTCGAGTATTGCACGCTTGTGCAGCCAGAAAGGCAACGTCGTATTTGCGGCGCTTTTCACGACATTGTCCATGCCGTTGTCCAAGCGGGAAAAGTGATGCCATCGCAACCCGTATAGATCGAACTGTTCTCGATCCTAGTCACGACTTCGCCGGCGCCAAACTACCTATCTCGCGCATGCGAGCGAAAGCACGGCGCACGTGCGGGATGGTGATAGAGCCTCCGACAACCAGCGCCACGTTTAGCGCGTCGATCACCTCGTCGCGATTCCAGCCTTCCTCGGCGCAACGTACCAGGTGATAAGTGATGCAGTCATCGCAGCGTAGCACCGCAGAGGCGACTAGGCCCAATAGCTCCTTCGTTTTGGTACCCAGCGGGCCGGGTTCGTACGCTTGATGATCGAGCGCGAAGAATCGCTTCACTCCCAGGTGACCGCAATTGAGGATTTCTTCATTCAGGTCCGCGCGTGATTCTTGGAAGTTCTTCAGTGAATCAGGCATGGTGCCTCCGCGGTGAGCATATTAACAACGAATGTCAGACTAAAGCCGAAATCCCCTAGCTGGTTGGGCGAAGAAGCGCTCGGCCGGGTTTGGCGCCTGTGGCCTTGTGGTCCGACCACACGAGTTGGCCGTTGACGAAGACTTTTTCGATGCCCGTGGAGAGTTCATTAGGCTTGGCGAAGGTGGAGTTGTCGAGGACGGTGTCGGGATTGAAGAGGACAAGGTCAGCGTAGCCACCCGCGCGAATGGTGCCGCGATCCTTCCATCCAAGCCGTTGGGCCGGGAGTGAAGTCATCTTGCGGACGGCTTCCGGCACTGCCAGCCAGTGTTTTTCGCGAACAAAGCGGCCGAGGACGCGCGGGAACGTGCCGGCTCCGCGGGGATGGCCGGAGTTGATCCCTCCGTCGCTGGCCACCATGACCCACGGCTGCTGGTAGAAAGCTTTGATATCGGGTTCAACCATCGATTGGCCGATGACGCCGGCTTCGGTGTTGGCGGCGTCGCCTTCGCGGATTATTCGAATGTACATTTCGACCGCTGTGATTCCGTTTTGCCTGGCGAGTTCGTCGATCGTGTGTGTTTCGTAGCTGCGGTTGGGTGAGAAGTTAGTGATGGTGATGTGGCTCGGGCCGCCGACATCGGCCAGCGCGCGTTCGACGCTTTTGGGATTTTCCCATCCTTTGTCGGGGACAAGGACTTTGATGTTGGAGTGCCACGCGTCGTAGGGATAGCAGTCGGCGAGAAAATCCAGCCCACGTTTGCGCGCCGTCTCAACGATCCTGATGTATGCGGGCGCCTTGTTCCAGACTCCGACGGTGCCTAGCTTAATGTGTGAATGTTCGATGGCGATGTGCGCCTTCTCGCCGATTTCGATTTCCTCTTTCAGAGCTTCGAAAGCTTTGTCCGCTTCATCGCGGATGTGCGTCATGTAAAAGGCGGCCGGAAATTTGGCCGCAGCCGCGGACATGGCGATGACTTCTTTGGTGTCGCTATAGCTGGCGACTTCGTATTCGAGTCCACTCGAGAGGCCAATAGCGCCTTCATTCATCCCTCGTGTGACCAGTTCGGCCATTTTGGCGATTTCGGCGTCACTGGCCACGCGTCGAAAATCCTTTCCAAGGATTTGTTCGCGGATGGTCGCGTGGCCAACCATGACGGCAACGTTGAGCGAGGCGGGATTCTTGCGGCGCTCTTCGAGGTAAGCAGCGATCGGCCAAGGGGAGTCGCCATCGGCGCCAAGGATTAGGCTGGTAATGCCCTGAGAGATCTGGGATTCGGCGAGCGGATCCGCGGTGAGGCCTTCGGTGGAATGGTTGTGGATGTCGATGAAGCCGGGAGCGAGAATAAGATTCTTGGCGTCGATCACTTGTTCATTGGGCTTCGCGTTGAGGTCGCCGATTTCCGAGATGCGATCGGCAGTGATGCGAACGCTGCTTTTGCGGAGGGGTTTGCCAGTGCCATCTGCGATGCGAGCGTTAACAATAAGCGTGGAGCCGGCGTTGTTCTGTGACCGTGTGATGACTGTAAGAAACAAGAAGAAACAGAGAAATAGCATCGTGCTTCGCAGAGTCGATCGGCTCATGGAGTCTCCTGTTGGCGATTGGCGACTTTTAAATGTAGTGAGAGTTTAGCGCAGCACGGGAAGTGGCGAACTGCGAACGTCTGTGCTCCGACGATGCGAGCGCACGATCGTGCAGGCCCCGGTTGCCGCACCCTTCGATTTTGAGGGTGCGGGTTTAGATTCAAACTCAAGCATGGCCAAAGATCGTCCACACACTAACAGTCTGCGTGAACAAGATCTGGCTGTGTTATCGCAGCAGGCGTCTTACGTGGCGCGCAATTTGGGCTTCTTCGTCGCTGGGCACAACATTTACCTGGACTCGGCTTTCGCGCGCCCCGATCTGTTTTGCGCTTTCACGATTGGATTTCGGGTCGAGCACGAGCCCGAAGGACTGCAGACCATCGCAAATTTCGGCGCGGGCAGCCGCATCGTGTTCGCCGATTCCTCCCGTGAAAACGAGTAATTCCAGACCGCCAAGAATAGCAATGTAGCCGGCAATCGCTTTCTTCGCGCTGCGCGTAAACATTTCAATCGCGAGTTTCGCACTTAGATTCGTGGCCGCGGCTTCGCGGAGTTGTCGCATGTCACTCGAGAGGCCCGAGATTCCGAGCAGGCCGGATTGTTTGTCGAGGAGTTTTGATAGCTCGAAGACGCGCTGTGTGGCGTCATCTTTGTGCGATTGCAGGATATGGACGAGCAGGCCGGGATCGAGATCGCCGGGGCGCGTGCCCATAATGATGCCGCCTGTCGGCGTCAGGCCCATAGAAGTGTCGACGGAGTGACCGTTGGCAACGGCGGTGATGCTGGCGCCGTTTCCCAGATGAGCGATGATCAAGCGCGGCGGGATATTTTTGCCGAGCGCGTGCAGGATCGATTCGTATGAGATCCCGTGGAAGCCGTAGCGGCGAATGCCGCCTTGCCAGACATTTTCTGGAAGAGGAAAGCGCGCCGCACACTCAGGGAGCGTGCGGTGAAAGGCGGTGTCGAAGCAGGCGAATTGCGCGGCATTGGGGAACAAGCGCTGGGATTCGCGGATGAGTTCGAGTTCAACAGGTACGTGCAGTGGAGCAAAATGGGCGGCGGATTCGAGCTCAGCAAGAACTTTCGGCGTTATTTTCTGGTGCTCGGTGAGATTGGGGCCACCGTGCACGACACGATGGCCGATGGCCGCTGGTGCCGGGAGATTATTCTTCGAGAGCTGTTCGGAAATTTGTTGCAGCGCGTGCGATTGCGTGTCGATGGCATGAGGCTGGTCATATAGAACTTTGTTTTCAGCGGTTTTGACAGAGATTTTTCCCTGATTGGAGCCGACGCCTTCGGCGTTGCCAGTGGCGATGGCGCGCACATCGCTATCTTCGGCGGCAGCGAACAGGCCGAACTTCAGCGAGGAAGAGCCGCTGTTTAAAACAAAGATCGTGTCGGAAGACATTTCCGGATTTATCTCGAGGTCCACTTCCAGTCGCGCACTTCCGGCAGGTCCTCGCCATATTCAGAGACATAGAGTTTGTGACGCTGCATCAATTCGGTGAATCGCTGCGACGCTTTGCCGGCGATGTTGTGAAGGCGCCGCACGCGGCTGATGACATCCAGCGCCAGGCGGAAGCGGTCCATGCGATTGAGGACGACCATGTCGAACGGCGTGGTAGTGGTGCCCTCTTCCACGTAGCCGCGGACATGGATGTTGTCATGATTGTGGCGCCGATACGTTAGGCGATGGATCAGCGTTGGGTAACCGTGGAACGCGAAGATGACCGGCTTATCCTTGGTGAAGAGATGATCGAAGTCATCGTCGGATAGTCCGTGTGGATGTTCGCTGGTGGGTTGCAGGGCCATCAGGTCCACCACGTTCACGACACGGATGCGCAGGTCGGGAAGCTCTTCGCGAAGGAGTGAGACGGCGGCGAGGATTTCAAGTGTCGGAACATCACCGGCGCAGGCCATCACCACCTCGGGATCGCCGTTATCGTTACTCGCGAAGTCCCAGGTTCCCATGCCCGTCGTGCAGTGGTTGACGGCATCGTCCATATTGAGCCAATTCTGCGCTGGTTGTTTGCCGGCGACGATCACGTTGATGTAGTTCCGGCTGCGCAGGCAGTGGTCCGCAACCGAGAGAAGACAGTTGGTGTCTGGCGGCAAATAGATGCGCACGATTTCGGCTTTTTTGTTAGCCACGTGATCGATGAATCCGGGGTCCTGATGCGAGAAGCCATTGTGATCCTGACGCCAAACGTGAGATGTGAGCAGGTAATTGAGTGAGCTGATCGGCTTGCGCCAGGGGATCACGCGAGTGGTCTTAAGCCATTTTGCGTGCTGATTGAACATCGAATCGATGATGTGGATGAACCCTTCATAGCACGAGAAGAAGCCGTGGCGGCCGGTGAGCAGATAGCCTTCGAGCCAGCCCTGACAGCAGTGCTCGCTGAGAATTTCCATCACGTGGCCATCAGTAGAAAGATTTTCGTCGACGGGGAGCACCGCGGCTTCCCAGGTTTTCTTCGACACTTTGTAAATGGCGTCGAGACGATTGGAAGCGGTTTCGTCCGGGCCGAAGACGCGAAAGTTCGCGGTCTCGAGATTGCACCTCATGACTTCGCGAAGATATTCGCCGAGCGTGCGCGTGGCTTCGGTGATGGGTTCACCCGGAGTTTTCACATCGATCGCGAAATCGCGGAAAGGAGGAAGTCGCAGAGGTTGCATGAGCAGACCGCCATTGGCGTGGGGATTCATGCCCATGCGCCGGATGCCCTTCGGCGGAAGATCGGCGATGTGCGGGAGGATGCGGCCATGCGCGTCAAACAACTCTTCAGGTTTGTAGCTGCGCATCCAGTCTTCGAGAATGTTCAGGTGGTCGGGCTTTTCATGGAGTTCGGCGAAGGGAACCTGATGAGCGCGCCAGGTGCCTTCCACCTGCTTGCCATCCACCGTTTTCGGGCCGGTCCAGCCCTTTGGAGTGCGTAGAACGAGCATAGGCCAGCGTGGCCGCTCGGGATATTTGCTTTTCTCTTTGTCCGCCAGGCGGGCGCGGGCTGCCGATTGAATTGAGGCGATTTGGTCGAACATTTTGTCGAGGACTGCGGCCATTTGCTGGTGCATACCGATCGGGTCGTCGCCTTCGAGAAAATACGGCGTATATCCGTAGCCGCGGAACAGCGATTCGAGCTCATCGTGGGAAATGCGCGCCAGCACCGTGGGATTGGCGATTTTATAGCCGTTGAGATGCAGGATGGGGAGAACCGCGCCATCCTTCGCGGCGTTCAGAAATTTATTTCCGTGCCAGCTGGTGGCACAGGCTCCCGTCTCCGCTTCGCCATCTCCGACGATGCAGGCGACCACGAGATCAGGATTGTCGTAGGCCGCGCCGTAAGCGTGCAAAAGCGAGTAGCCGAGTTCGCCGCCTTCGTGAATGGAACCGGGGGTTTCCGGTGCGACATGACTGGGAATTCCGTAGGGCCAGGAGAATTGGCGGAACAGCCGCTTGATTCCGTCCGCGTTGAGTTCGATGTGGGGGTAAATCTCCGTGTAGGAGCCTTCGAGATAGGTGTGCGCAACGATGCCGGGACCACCGTGGCCCGGGCCGATGATGTACATCATATTAAGATCGCGCTCGGTGATGATGCGATTGAGATGCGTGTAGATGAAGTTCAGGCCCGAGGTGGTCCCCCAGTGGCCAAGCAGGCGTGGCTTTACGTCATCGAGGGTGAGCGGACGCTCGAGGAGCGGATTGTCTTTGAGGTAGATCTGGCCAACCGAGAGGTAGTTGGCGGCGCGCCAGTACGCATGCATCGTCTGGAGTTGATTGTTGGTCAGCGGGGACGGCGACGACATTTTCGGCTCCTGCGGAGAGTCAGTCTAGAAATGAAAGTATGCAACAGTGCGGGACCGTGCGGATGAATGGATTTTCATCAAGCTGATCGCGAGGGTGCTCTAGCGAGAGTGCCTTACTGCCTTCACGCCGCTGCCAGCTACACCCTCGCGATAGTCTAATTGCTGCGAGAAACGTATGCCTGCATTGGACCGCATAACTCAAGATCCCGCGGTGTCTGCGTCCAGAGGCAATCGGTATAACCGTCGTCGCCGCATTGCGACTCAGTCAGAACGAGCTGGATGCAGGTGCCTTAGTTACCATCGAAGCCGACCGGACGCGCATTCGTTTGCTACCTTTACGTTAAGCGCGGTCTCCGCGTTCTTGGACCCACCTCAGAGTCTTTGATTACGTCGGCACAATCACAAAATCAAGATGCATGCCTCTCTTAGAGAACGATTTTGGCACTCGCCACACAGGCAGGAGTGCCTGTGCTGCTCAGGCGTCGAGGCGGTACATGGTAATGCCGCTAAGCAGCTTAGGGTAAAAGTCGGTGGACTTCTGCGGCATGACCTCACCGCTGGTGGCGATGGTCATGACCTGATCGACTTCGCACGGATTCAGCAAAAAGGCGACCTGTGCCGCGCCCTTTTCGACGGCATCGAGAGCTGCGGAGGCCTCGCGCTCGTACGTAAGATTTTTCTCAGCGGTGACCGCTTGCGGGGTAATACCGAGCGCTGGTTCGAGGATTCCGTCGTGGAGAAGGACTACATCGAGTTCGCGTTGGAGCGGTGAGACGCTGGGCAGCAGCAGGGAAAGATCAGCGCCAGGGCGCAAGGTAAGAACGTAGAAGGCGCGCTTGCCTGGTTCTTCAGTTGGATAAACGCCAATGGCGCGCTGGTCGCGCGCTTCGATGAGCTGATGCAGAAATTTGGCTCGCGCGTCGGACTTCGCGCTGTCGCCCGCGAACGTAAATGATTCGGCCGCAAAAAACGGCTCCAGATAGCGGCGCATGGTGGGCCAGGAGAAATCGGCGAGGTTGGCGACCACGCGATGAGTCGGAAGAATGGTCAGCCCCTCACTGCGCGTATTCACGAAGGTCATCATGGCGCGCTCGTGCGGAGCGTTGGGATCGATCTCTCCTTCTTCTGTGCGCTGCTCGTTTCGGAAATTGAGGGCCGTTTCGTAGCGGTGATGGCCGTCGGCAATCACTAATTTTTGATCCGCCATCGCGCGTTGAATGGCAGCGACGCGTTCAGGCTGCCAGATCACCCACAGCCGATGGGTCACGCCATATTCGTCCTGGACGGTGGTGACCGGCGGAGCAATTTCGGCATCCGCGAGGATTGTGTCGATGCGGCGCTGTTCGTCCGTGTAGAGCATAAAAAGCTGCCCGGTGTGCGTGCGGGTGTGGCGCAGCAGTTCGAGGCGATCGGCTTTGGGCCCAGACAACGTGTGCTCGTGGCGAAAGACCACGCCCGCCGAATATTCCTCGAGCTTGCCGGCGCCAATGAAGCCACGGCGAGTGCGGCGCTCGTCCGTACCCGGCACCGTGTATTCCTGCGAGTAGGCGTAAAAACTGGCGGCGTGGTCCTGCTGCACGACCGCTTCAGCAATCCATTTTTGCAGCGCGGCGCGCGCGCGCGTGTAGACGTTATTCTCAGCATTGTCAGTGGGCAACGTGCGGCCCTTTTCGATGGTGATCAAATTGTGCGGATCGGAATTGTAGTAACGCTCCTGCGCGGCGGGAGAAATCTTGTCGTACGGCTGCGTGAGAATAACGTCTGCGCACACGCGCGCGCGCGCCGCGCTGCAAAAATGGATTGCTGAAGCGGTCGTGCAGCAGGACCACGCCGCCAGTTTTTACGCCTACTCGCAGGAATACACGGTGCCGGGTACGGACGAGCGCCGCACTCGCCGTGGCTTCATTGGCGCCGGCAAGCTCGAGGAATATTCGGCGGGCGTGGTCTTTCGCCACGAGCACACGTTGTCTGGGCCCAAAGCCGATCGCCTCGAACTGCTGCGCCACACCCGCACGCACACCGGGCGGCTTTTTTATGCTCTACACGGACGAACAGCGCCGCATCGACACAATCCTCGCGGATGCCGAAATTGCTCCGCGGCGCCCACCGTCCAGGACGAATATGGCGTGACCCATCGGCTGTGGGTGATCTGGCAGCCTGAACGCGTCGCTGCCATTCAACGCGCGATGGCGGATCAAAAATTAGTGATTGCCGACGGCCATCACCGCTACGAAACGGCCCTCAATTTCCGAAACGAGCAGCGCACAGAAGAAGGAGAGATCGATCCCAACGCTCCGCACGAGCGCGCCATGATGACCTTCGTGAATACGCGCAGTGAGGGGCTGACCATTCTTCCGACTCATCGCGTGGTCGCCAACCTCGCCGATTTCTCCTGGCCCACCATGCGCCGCTATCTGGAGCCGTTTTTTGCGGCCGAATCATTTACGTTCGCGGGCGACAGCGCGAAGTCCGACGCGCGAGCCAAATTTCTGCATCAGCTCATCGAAGCGCGCGACCAGCGCGCCATTGGCGTTTATCCAACTGAAGAACCAGGCAAGCGCGCCTTCTACGTTCTTACCTTGCGCCCTGGCGCTGATCTTTCCCTGCTGCTCCCCAGCGTCTCACCGCTCCAACGCGAACTCGATGTAGTCCTTCTCCACGACGGAATCCTCGAACCAGCGCTCGGTATTACCCCGCAAGCGGTCACCGCTGAGAAAAATCTTACGTACGAGCGCCGAGG
Organism: uncultured Acidobacteriota bacterium; assembly: GCA_963785865.1. Taxonomy (GTDB): domain Bacteria; phylum Acidobacteriota; class Terriglobia; order Terriglobales; family Acidobacteriaceae; genus Sulfotelmatobacter. The sequence continues at coordinate 110,120 of CAWAXF010000035.1, forward strand.
CCTCCGCAGCTCTCGATGCCGTCGAAAAGGGCGCGGCACAGGTCGCCTTTTTGCTGAATCCGTGCGAAGTCGATCAGGTCATGACCATCGCCACCAGCGGTGAGGTCATGCCGCAGAAGTCCACCGACTTTTACCCTAAGCTGCTTAGCGGCATTACCATGTACCGCCTCGACGCCTGAGCAGCACAGGCACTCCTGCCTGTGTGGCGAGTGCCAAAATCGTTTCTAAGAGAGGCATGCATCTTGATTTTGTGATTGTGCCGACGTAATCAAAGACTCTGAGGTGGGTCCAAGAACGCGGAGACCGCGCTTAACGTAAAGGTAGCAAACGAATGCGCGTCCGGTCGGCTTCGATGGTAACTAAGGCACCTGCATCCAGCTCGTTCTGACTGAGTCGCAATGCGGCGACGACGGTTATACCGATTGCCTCTGGACGCAGACACCGCGGGATCTTGAGTTATGCGGTCCAATGCAGGCATACGTTTCTCGCAGCAATTAGACTATCGCGAGGGTGTAGCTGGCAGCGGCGTGAAGGCAGTAAGGCACTCTCGCTAGAGCACCCTCGCGATCAGCTTGATGAAAATCCATTCATCCGCACGGTCCCGCACTGTTGCATACTTTCATTTCTAGACTGACTCTCCGCAGGAGCCGAAAATGTCGTCGCCGTCCCCGCTGACCAACAATCAACTCCAGACGATGCATGCGTACTGGCGCGCCGCCAACTACCTCTCGGTTGGCCAGATCTACCTCAAAGACAATCCGCTCCTCGAGCGTCCGCTCACCCTCGATGACGTAAAGCCACGCCTGCTTGGCCACTGGGGGACCACCTCGGGCCTGAACTTCATCTACACGCATCTCAATCGCATCATCACCGAGCGCGACCTTAATATGATGTACATCATCGGCCCGGGCCACGGTGGTCCCGGCATCGTTGCGCACACCTACCTCGAAGGCTCGTACACGGAGATCTACCCCCACATCGAACTCAACGCGGACGGAATCAAGCGGCTGTTCCGCCAATTCTCCTGGCCCTACGGAATTCCCAGTCACGTCGCGCCGGAAACTCCCGGCTCCATTCACGAAGGCGGCGAACTCGGCTACTCGCTTTTGCACGCCTACGGCGCGGCCTACGACAATCCCGATCTGGTCGTCGCCTGCATCGTCGGAGACGGCGAAGCCGAAACCGGACCCTGTGCCACCAGTTGGCACTCGAAACAAATTCCTCAACGCCGCGAAAGACGGCGCGGTTCTCCCGATCCTGCATCTCAACGGCTACAAAATCGCCGATCCACGGTCCTCGCGCGCATTTCCCAGGACGAACTCGAATCGCTATTCCGCGGCTACGGTATACGCCGCATTTCTCGAAGGCGACGATCCCATCGGCATGCACCAGCAGATGGCCGCGGTCCTCGACAAAATCTTCGACCAAATCGCCTCCATCCAATCCGCCGCCCGCGCCCGCAGCGGAAAAGACAAAAGCAAAACTCCCCGAGCGCCCCCGCTGGCCCATGCTCATCCTTCGCACGTCCAAAGGGCTGGACCGGCCCAAACCGTCGACGGCAAACAGGTCGAAGGCACCTGGCGCGCGCATCAGGTTCCCTTTGCCGAGCTCCACGAAAAGCCCGATCACCTGAACATTCTCGAAGACTGGATGCGCAGCTACAAACCTGAAGAGCTCTTCGACTCCCACGGCCGCATCTTGCCGCACATCGCCGACTTCCGCCGAAGGGCATCCGACGCATGGGCATGAATCCCCACGCCAACGGCGGCCTGCTCATGCAGCCGCTGCGACTTCCTCCTTTCCGCGATTTCGCGATCGAAGTGAAAACTCCGGGTGAACCCATCACCGAAGCCACCCGCATTCTCGGCCAATATCTGCGCGAAGTCATGAGTGCAATCTCGAGACCGCGAATTTTCGCGTCTTCGGCCCGGACGAAACCGCTTCCAATCGTCTCGACGCCATTTACAAAGTGTCGAAGAAAACCTGGGAAGCCGCGATGCTCCCCGTCGACGAAAATCTCTCTACTGATGGCCACGTGATGGAAATTCTCAGCGAGCACTGCTGTCAGGGCTGGCTCGAAGGCTATCTGCTCACCGGCCGCCACGGCCTCTTCTCGTGCTATGAAGGGTTCATCCACATCATCGATTCGATGTTCAATCAGCACGCAAAATGGCTGAAGACCACTCGCGTGATCCCCTGGCGCAAACCGATCGCTCACTCAACTACCTGCTGACATCCCACGTTTGGCGTCAGGATCACAACGGCTTCTCGCATCAGGACCCCGGATTCATCGATCACGTCGCCAACAAAAGAGCCGAAATCGTCCGCATCTATTTGCCGCCAGACACCAACTGCTTCTCTCGGTCGCCGACCACTGCCTGCGCAGCCGGAACTACATCAACGTGATCGTCGCCGGCAAACAACCAGCGCAGAACTGGCTCAACATGGACGATGCCGTCACCCACTGCACGACGGGCATGGGAACCTGGGACTTCGCGAGTAACGATAACGGCGATCCCGAAGTGGTGATGGCCTGCGCCGGTGATGTTCCGACACTGGAAATCCTCGCCGCCGTCTCACTCCTTCGCGAAGAGCTTCCCGACCTGCGCATCCGCGTCGTCAACGTCGTGGACCTGATGGCCCTGCAACCCACCAGCGAACATCCACACGGACTATCCGACGAAGATTTCGATCTCTCTTCACCAAGGATAAGCCGGTGATCTTCGCGTTCCACGGCTACCCACGCTGATCCATCGCCTAACGTATCGCCGCCACAATCACGACAACATCCATGTCCGCGGCTACGTCGAAGAGGGCACCACTACCACGCCGTTCGACATGGTCGTCCTCAATCGCATGGACCGCTTCCGCCTCGCGCTCGACGTCATCAACCGCGTGCCGCGCCTCCACAACATCGCCGGCAAAGCCTCCCAGCGATTCACCGAACTCATGCAGCGTCACAAACTCTATGTCTCTGAATACGGCGAAGACCTCCCCGAAGTCCGCGACTGGAAGTGGACCTCGAGATAATCCGGAAATGTCTTCCGACACGATCTTTGTTCCAAACAGCGGCTCTTCCTCGCTGAAGTTCGGCCTGTTCGCTGCCGCCGAAGATAGCGATGTGCGCGCCATCGCCACTGGCAACGCCGAAGGCGTCGGCTCCAATCAGGGAAAAATCTCTGTCAAAACCGCTGAAAACAAAGTTCTATATGACCAGCCTCATGCCATCGACACGCAGTCGCACGCGCTGCAACAAATTTCCGAACAGCTCTCGAAGAATAATCTCCCGGCACCAGCGGCCATCGGCCATCGTGTCGTGCACGGTGGCCCCAATCTCACCGAGCACCAGAAAATAACGCCGAAAGTTCTTGCTGAGCTAATCCGCCGCCCATTTTGCTCCACTGCACGTACCTGTTGAACTCGAACTCATCCGCGAATCCCAGCGCTTGTTCCCCAATGCCGCGCAATTCGCCTGCTTCGACACCGCCTTTCACCGCACGCTCCCTGAGTGTGCGGCGCGCTTTCCTCTTCCAGAAAATGTCTGGCAAGGCGGCATTCGCCGCTACGGCTTCCACGGGATCTCATACGAATCGATCCTGCACGCGCTCGGCAAAAATATCCCGCCGCGCTTGATCATCGCTCATCTGGGAAACGGCGCCAGCATCACCGCCGTTGCCAACGGTCACTCCGTCGACACTTCTATGGGCCTGACGCCGACAGGCGGCATCATTATGGGCACGCGCCCCGGCGATCTCGATCCCGGCCTGCTCGTCCATATCCTGCAATCGCACAAAGATGACGCCACACAGCGCGTCTTCGAGCTATCAAAACTCCTCGACAAACAATCCGGCCTGCTCGGAATCTCGGGCCTCTCGAGTGACATGCGACAACTCCGCGAAGCCGCGGCCACGAATCTCAGGGGCGAAACTCGCGATTGAGATGTTTACGCGCAGCGCGAAGAAAGCGTTCCAGGTTCGGTCCAAGTCCTTTCAGCGTCCAGAGTTACGAGGAGAGCCGGGTTGTGGTCGGCGGCGGTGATTTCCATTTCGGGAGTTCGCCATTACTTCAGTAAGTTTTTCCTGCCTGAGTTTTTCCTAATAATCGCTTCAGTTCATGACCTTCCGGATGCGGTGACGGAACTTTCCTGGGGCGGGTCGAACTAAAAGCTTGGGAACAACAAAAAGGGGAAAAATGAACACTGGCAAAGTTTCTCGGATCACGGCAATTGCGCTCGGTTATGGCCCTGGCCACCACGATGGCATCGGCACAGGCGTTGAACTCGGGTGCGCAAACCATCGCGCTGAATGCTACTTGGCGGAATCGCTCACACTTAGCCTTTCGGCGAACGCAGTGAACTTCACGCTGGCAGCAGGAAGCGCAGCCAACCCGGGCAGCACCAACATCACGGCGACGACAACGTGGGTGCTGAAGCCGGGACGGACTCGGTTGGCGTCTATGCTTACTTCGCCAATGCGGGTGCGGCCTTGACCGATGGCACGAGCGACAACATTCCTTCTTCGGCTTTCTTCATTTCCGATAACGCCGGCCCGTCCACGCCGCTGAACAGCACTGTTGCGTTTGGTGCAGCCAACGGCGGAATGCCGCTGGCAACGTCGCTATCACGGGCCTGAACAAGAGCGCCAGCCGTACCGATATCATGGCGTTCAACATCAACCTGAGTGGCGGCACTTTGCCGCAGCTTCCGGCCAGTGTCTATACCGGAACGCTGAACATTCAGGCGCAGGCGACTCCGTAATTTTGTGTCGACAACAGCGTTGGGGCGGGGACTTGGGGTCCCGCCCTTGCGCCGTTTGAAGTGCGGATCGGCATGGGACTGACGCGATGAGCTTGCGGCTACAAATCGGAAGGGTGGGAGCGGTGTTGGTGCTGGCTTTCGCAGCACTGGTCACAAGCTCTCAGGCCCAGGTGCTGAACTCGGGCGCCAGCACGATCACACTGCAGGCTGTATTGAATGACTCGCTGACAGTATCTCTGTCTGGGAATGCAGTGAACTTCACTTTAACTCCGGGCAGCGCAAACAATCCAGGCAGCCTCGGCGTGACTGCAACCACCGCGTGGGCGCTGAAACCCAGCGTAGGCAGCGTGAAAGTGTATGCGTTTTTTGCCAGTTCGGCCGCTGCTCTGACCGATGGCGCGGGCAACAACATTCCGTCGGCCGATTTCCAGATCTCCAATAATGCGGGGCCGTTTACGGCCCTGACAACGACGGTGCCGTTCGGCGGAGCCAATGCCGGATTGCTGCTTTCTACTACCAGAATTCTGGGGAATAATCGCTCCGGTTCGCACACTGATCTGATGAATTTCAACATTAATCTCACTACGTTGCCCAGCCTGCCGGCGACAACGTACACCGGAACATTGACGATTCAAGCGCAGGCAATCTGATTTTCGGCAACGAGTGGTGCGCGATGAATAGACTTTTTCAAACAGCGATCCGGCTGCTGGCCGGCGCTTTTTACGTTCTTACGATGACGGCGGGTGGCATGGCCCAGACCGTGCGGCCGCTGATCAACGAACTCGGGAATCCTTCCAAGGGCCGTGTGGAATACGTGAATGACGGCCTGACGCCGCTCAATGTGGTGCTCGAGGCCAAGAGCTTCACCGTGACTGAAACTGGGGATATTCAATACCGGCCTCTCGATCCCGATATTCATCTGAAGCTGTCGACCACGAGCTTCCGGGTTCAGCCGCAGCAGACCTACTACGTTTTCTACGAAGCGAGTTCGCCGAAAAGCCCTCAGTGGTTTGTCATCTACGCGGCTTTTTCTGGATTCAACTTCCGCACCGCGCAGGGAATGAATGTCCGGCTGGAGTTGCCCCACACGGTGTATTTGCTTCCGAAAACGGGTGTGGAGCGGCCCGACATCATTGTCGATCGCGCCGAACTGGATCCGGTTGCGAACAAGGTAACGCTTGAAGTCGAAAACCGCGGGGATAACTTCGGGCGGGTGCTCGAGACGCAGCTGGTCTACAACAAGAAAAAGCAGGAGGCGCCGGGGTTTCCGGTATTCCCCCATAGCAAACGCATGCTGGAAATTCCGCTAACGGAGAAAGCGGAAGGCGAGAACGTGCCGACCGAAGTCTCCATGCAGTTTCAGAAATTCAAGATCGAGCAAAAGCTGCAGCGCGCCCGAGACCTACCAGCGGTAACTGCCGCGGCCGCAACACCTCTCGCGGCGTCAACCTCGGCCAACGCGCCCGTCCCGCAGAAGGACAGAGTGCCCTAAGCTCGCATGTGCCGGAGAATCCAGTGCGCGCTCATCGGGGGAGTCATGTTTCTGGCCGTGATGGCGCACGGGCAAATTTTTCGAGTGCAGGGCGGTCAATCGACTCTTCTTAATGCCGAGGGCGGCTCGGTGGAATTCAAGGCTCCTGACTACGACGGCAGTGTGGGCGTCGGGTATTACAACAACAGAATTCAATTCGGCGCCGAGACCCGCTATCAATTCCACGGGTACACATTGTTGGGCGGCGACGAGAGTATTCCATTTACGCTGCCGACCGACATCTTCGACGCGAGCCATTATTTTTGTGTCCGCGGCGCCGGCGTTACTCGCAAATTTGAAGGGAGCCGGTTCTATGCTTTTGCGGGGACAACCTCCACCTGGCTGGGAACTGGATTCTTCAATGCGGCGTCGAGCGATCGGGCTGCCGGTGTTTTCTTCTACGAGCGAAAACTGAGTGATGAAGTGACGCTGTTTTCCCGAGAGATCGTATCCAACACACAGACGGCGCTTCAGGGTGTCGAGTGGAAACCAAGGAAATGGCTTAAAACGGCGGTGACGGGCGGAGTAGGATCCAATCAGGGATATTTTGCCTCCAGCCTGGACGCCGAAACGCAGAAAGTCGCGTTGAAAACCAGTTATGTGTTGACGGGAGATCGTTTCGAGCGGGTGACGGTGGCCAGCCCGTTTTCCTCAGAGGTCAACAAGGGCAACGTGCAAATGCTGTACAAGCCCAACCAGTACGTGAGCATCACGACAGGACACCAGAATATTCTTGAGCCCGTGACAATGGACGGGCCGATGCAACAGGCGTCAGTCAACCAACTTTCGACAGATTTTCATGTGAACAGGTTTTATTTCGGTACTGGTTTGTTTTCATCGAATGCGGCTGGGCGCAAGGCGAGCGGAGAGAATCTGTATGTGGGGCGCCGTATCGGCCAGAGAATTGACGTTAACGCGAATTATTTCTCGAGCAAGCCGCAGATGCAGGGAAGTACTCGGGTCGAGAAGACAACCGTCTTTTCGGGAACGGTGCGGGAAAATTTCTCTTCGCGCTTCAGCCTGCTGCAACTCGTTTCGCGCACTGCGGGACAGACTACGTTCGCTTTCGGAGGCGACTTCACCAGTAATCGCTTTCAATTCCGCGCGGATTACCAGAATGTGTATCTGCCATTTCGGCCGGACCGTCCGTTTCAACAGGCGCTGGCTCTGAATGTAATGGTGCGGGTGAAAGGGCCGCTGCAGGTCATGGCCGTTTCCAATGTGGCGCCGGACGGGCACCTGCGCTATTCCTTTGGGGCGAGCACGTATCTCTACCGGCTCAGCGGGATGGCGGGGCGAGGACTGCCCGAGGAATCGTTTTCGATCGGCAAGTATGTGATTCAAGGAGTGGTCAAAGATGAAAAGGGAATGCCCATAGAAGGGGCTGCGCTACATGTTGGGCGCGAAATCGCGTACACGGACAGCTCAGGACATTTCCAGGTTCGCTTGTCCAAACACGGGCCCTACGCTCTGGTAGTTGTGCCCGATGAGTTTCTCACTAATGTGAGTTATGAAGTGGTGAGCGCCCCAGCCCAGGCGCGTGCTGATGTCGACGATATGTCGGGCCAGATCGAAATTGTGGTACGTCAGAAGATCGTCACCCGGCCAGTGATCACGACACAGCCAACGGAACTGACGAGCCGCTGAGTAATGTGTTTCAGCGAATGCTGCTTGCTGGCTACGGCTCCTGGTCGTGGCTCCTCTCGGCCGGCTCTATTCCTGAGTTAAAATATACTTTCCATGTCGGATCGCACATTCACACTCGACGAAGCCCAATCGTTGTTACCCGTGCTCGAATCGCTGCTTCGCACAGCCATCGACGCAAAGAAGTTCATGGATGGACTGGACACCGAGATGCAAGCGCTGCATCACCGAATTTTCCTGAATGGGGGAATGTTTTTGGAGATCGTTCCCTTGGCGCAGCGCAAAGCGGAACGCGCGCGCGCCGAACAGCGGGCCAAGGATGCGCTTGCGGAGATTGATTCCATCGGCGTGCAGGTGAAGGATCTCGGCATCGGTCTGCTCGACTTCCCGTGTGAAGTCGACGGGCAGAAGATTTTGCTCTGCTGGAAATTGGGTGAGAAAGCCATTACTCATTGGCACGGAATCGCGGAAGGATTCGCCGGACGCAAGCCGATCGATCAGCGGATTGCCCGGGCCAAGAGAGTCAACTAGGGGATGCTTCTCGGCCGGTTCTCACTGTCTGATTCCTATCCTTCTTTTCGAAAGCTCACGTCGACACACTTGGCTTAAGCCCTATTTGCGTTTTGCATTTCTTAGCTGCGCGTAAATTCCCTATTTTCAGCCAATTACTGGCGCAACATACCCGGAAGTCCAGGGTTTATATGGGAGGAACGTAATGAGGCTCGACGGAGAGTTTTCCTGCACAATGAACGTACGCACGCCAAACTCCCGTTCGGCCTTGGACAAGCTCCAGGAAAGGGCCATATGAAGCGATCCATCGTTCGCTGGGCTTTATTGAGCATTCTTGTAATGACGTTTTCCGCCGCATCGTTTGGACAGGTTTCGGTGGGCGTTTCGGTGCGCATCGGTCCGCCTCCTCTGCCGGTGTACGCGCAACCCATCTGTCCGGGTCCGGGCTACATGTGGACGCCCGGCTATTGGGCTTGGAGCGATGATGACGGCTACTACTGGGTGCCCGGCACGTGGGTGTTAGCGCCGGTGGGAATGTTCTGGACCCCGGGATACTGGGGATGGGGCGGCGGAGTTTACATGTGGCATGCGGGATACTGGGGACCGCACGTCGGCTTCTATGGCGGCATTAACTACGGATATGGCTACACCGGCGTCGGATTCTATGGCGGTGAGTGGCGCGGGGAACGTTTCTACTACAACCGCTCCGTCACCAATGTCAGTGTCACGAACGTGACGAATGTCTATAACCGCACCGTGATCGTCCACAACGAGAACCGTGTGTCCTACAACGGAGGGAACGGGGTGCGGATGCGTCCGACGCGGCAGCAGGAAGCATGGTCGCGGGAGTCGCACAGGCCCGAACTGGGGGTGCAGAGAGAGCACGAGCACGCAGCCATGCAGAACCGGCAGAACTTTGCTCGTGAGAACCATGGACGCCCGGCCGTCGCGGCCACAGCTCGGCCTGCTGATTTCAGCAGACACGCTGTGGTTCCAGCCAGAGCCGCCGGCGGCGAATGGCGTCCACCCGCGATGTCACCCCGTGAAGCACGGGTGAACCCGAGCTTTGCGAATCGTGCGAACGCCAACAATGCAGGGAATCGTGGGAGGCAGGAAAATCGTCCGTTTACGCCGGCATCCAGAGGCGGAGCTGCCGTCAATGATCGGGGCGGCAACAACAACGGTCATTTCAACGACAGGCCGGCTCAAAACCGGATGAACGATCGTCCGGCGCAGAACCGGGGCAATGAAAATCGGAATAACATCTACCGGCCAAGCGACAACCGCCCGGCGCCGAACCGAATGAACGATCGGCCGGTGCAGAATCGGCCGCCTGACAACCGGATGAACGAGAATCGACCGACTCAAAACCGTGCGCCTGAGAATCGGATGAACCAGAGTCGTCCACAGAATGCGCCTCGCGAGATGTCGCGGCCGCAGCAGAATATGCCCCGCGAAAACTCCAGGCCGGCTCCGGCACCCAGACGTGAAGGTGCTCCGCCCAAAGGGGATCACCGCGGCCGCTAGGCAATGTAGAGGTAAGTTCCAAGGCGGGGGAGAAGCAGCCCCCGCCATTCATTGTTCTGGGGCAAAGAGGAGCAGGGGAAAGGAAGTTATTTGCGCAAGCTAGTCTGGGCAGGCCCGTTCTACGAAGGAATCATCCTGTCCGAAGTGAGTAGCTGAGGGGGTTCGATAACGGTAATCGGCGCGGGCAGAATAGCGCTCTGCTACAATTTTTGTATCCAAACACTTTGAATGCCAAAGCCCCTGAGGCCGGGGCGCCCAAGGAGTCGCAAAGCCAACATGTCTTCGATGAGCCAGAAAGTTCGCCTGACCGGTACTTTTGCCGCCCTGATAGCCTTGGCTTTGGCCGCGAGTTGTCGCGGGTTCTTCGTGAAAGCGACGCTTTCTTCGATCACAGTCGGGCCAGCAACGCCCAGCATCCAGACAGGCACTACGAACAACACCGTGCAGATGATTGCCACTGGCACTTTCAATGACGGCAGCACGGGACACCCTTCCGTGAGCTGGTCCATTACTCCCGCAACTACGGCCACGATCAGCGCCACGGGCTTAGTGACGTCTGTCGCGACTGGCTCAGCGACGGTTACAGCGACCTCCAACGACAATCCCGCGATTACCGGCACTCAGACAGTCACGGTCACCGTCGGTTGCATTACCTCGATTGCAGTAACACCCACGAGCGGCAGCCTCAGTAATGGCGGGAATACGAGCGTGTCGCTGAAAGCCGAAGCAAACACCTGCAACGGCGTAGTGGACATCACAAGCGTCGCTCAGTGGACCTCGAGCAACACGCAAATAGCGACGGTGTCCGCTGGCGTGGTAACCGCAACTGGAACCACCGGGGCGGACGGTACGATTACTGTCACTGCATCCTCCGGCGGCATTCCCAGCAACAGCGTGAGCATTACGGTCAGCGGCTATTGAGATGGCATAGACTTCGGCCCGGCTCACTTCCCGAGTAGGCGGAGCGACCAGAAATTACGGTCGTCCATGATCGCGCCGTTGCCTCAGCGCAGGCCAATCGAACGGCACTCCGCCAGCCTTAGTCTGATGCAACTTCTCGGTACGGTCTTGGATCCGTTGCAGTGCTATGCGAGCTTGCTGTTTATCGATGCGATTCATGTTTGGATCCAGCCGCGCAACCGCGTTTCCGTGACCGGTGATGGTTCCCGGATTGCAGTCGGCGGCAAAGGCGGTGGAAAAAAATCAGCGTCCATCGATTGCGCGCGCAACCCCGGACGAGGCGTCCGGGGCTACATAATTCGGGGTTAGATATTTGTGGAGTGCGGTTACTCTTTCATCATTGCGTCGATGGTCGAGTAAAGTTGGTTGTTGTCTTTGACCTCTACGTACGGCTTGCTGGGATTGCGGCTGCTTACGATGTAGACCGTCGGAGTGTGGTCGAGCTTGATCGCCTTTCCCAAGTCGCGGTCGGCATTGACCTCGGCCGCGAGCTTACCACTGGGATCGATCATGAAAGGTAAGTCCACCTTATGGGAGGTGGCGAACTTCTCCGCGTAACCGCGCAGAGTCTGGGGAGTGATGTCGAGTTGGTTCTCGAAAATGTAGTCGCGGAATTCATTTCCCAGTTGCTTGGAATGGGTATCGAAGTAGCGCGCCATGACCGCCGCCTGATACGACCAGTTGTGCATGGGCAGCGGGAAATCGTGGCGGATCACGGGAATCTTATAGGTCTTGGACGCCTGTTCCACCAGCGGCGCGGTGCGCCGGCACATGGGACACTGCAAGTCTTCGAAGACTACGATCGCTACCTGGGCTCCCTTGGGGGGGCGCAGAACTGAATCCGCCGTTTCCTGTGCGGTTGCACGGGAACCTGCAGCAACATTGACTACCGCTAAAACCGCAAGCAACGCAAGCCAGTAAGCAAAGATCTTCTTCATTTTCCCTCGAACCAGATTTCTGAAGTTTTCCCAAGGTGGTTAGACGCAGAAAACGCGGTTCCAGCCGCCTGCCTGCATCTATCCCAGCACTGAAACGGACTGTAACTATAGTAACCGAAGCAAGATTACGATGTGAGCCCTGAATTGGGCGAGCCAGGGGCCATAACAGTGGCTGCTCCGGAAGAACGCAACTCTGTTCGTGTGCACTGGACCGCTGCATGCAACCTGCAGAGTTGAACAACGTGAGTGCATCTGTTGTGATGTTGGCATGGCATCAGTCCTCCCTACGCTCGTTGTAGTGGCCAGTACTGAGCAGCTCAGCCTTCCTCTCGCCATGCTGGTTATTTTTGGTTCGGCGAAGCTGCTGGACGAAATCTTCGAACGTCTGCATCAGCCCGGCATCGTGGGCCAGATTTTAGCCGGCATTCTGATAGGCCCAAGCGTTCTGGCATGGATGCATCCGACCGTTTTTCTCTCCCGGCTGGCTGACCTTGGAGTGATGTTCCTGCTTTTCCGGGTGGGCTTAGAGGTGAAGTCTTCGGATCTGATCAAAGCAGGGCCGCGGGCAAGTATGGTCGCTGTGCTGGGTGTTATTGTTCCATTTCTTACAGGCTGGGGGCTGCTTGCGCTCTGGGGTGAGTCGCGTATCGAATCGATCTTTGTTGGGGCGGCGTTGGTGGCCACGAGTGTGGGCATCACGGCCCAGGTGCTGGCGGCCAAGGATCTTCTGCAGGAGAAAGCGAGCAAAATCATACTTGGGGCAGCGGTGATCGATGACATTCTTGGTTTGCTTGTACTTGCCCTGGTCAGCAGCTTGGCCAAAGGCGCAGTAAACATTCTTGAATTGTGCCTCACTGCGGTGTTCGCCATTGCATTCACGGTGGTGGTCGTGAAATGGGGCACGGCCGCCATGGGGAGGCTTCTTCCGCGACTTAATCAGCAACTGCGGGCAGGCGAGGCGCAGTTCAACGCAGCGTTAGCACTTATGTTCGCGTTGTCGGTACTGTCGGTGTACGCAGGTGTGGCGGCAATCATTGGGGCATTTTTCGCAGGCATGATGCTCTCTGAGAGCGTCGAAGAACGGGTACACGATCTGACCCAAGGGGTGACCGAATTTCTGATTCCTTTCTTCCTTGCGGGGATTGGATTGCATTTCAACCTGGGCACATTTCGCAACGGGCGAACTCTCCTGCTGACGGTCCTGATCGTTCTGGTCGCGGTGTTTTCCAAATTTATTGCCTGCGGACTGGCATCGCTTCCGCTCGGACGTAGGAGTGCGTTGAGAGTCGGTGTGGGAATGATTCCCCGGGGAGAAGTCGGGATGGTGGTGGCACAAATCGGGCTGTCGTTGGGAGTCATCGCACAAGGTATCTATGACGCAGTAGTGTTTATGTCGATCGCCACGACACTGATCGCTCCACCGCTACTGAGCTTGACCTACAAAGAGGCAAGGCCGGAAGCTGCTGTATTGGAAGATCACCCTAGCATCCTTTAGTGCGTCATGCTGAGTGAACGGAAGGATCCATTGTCTGCTCGCGGCAAGAAGATGCATAGATCCTTCGCTTCGCTCAGGATGACAATGCCTGCTTCGCTCAGGATGACAATGCCTGCTTCGCTCAGGACTACAACCTTTTGCTTCGCTTACGACGACAACGCGTGGAGCAAGGGAGGTGGCTCGTATTCTCGAGGTGGCCTCGTATTCTCACTGAAAAGCTTTTCGCGCGCGAAAGTGCCCCGTGCCTGAGACGTAAACCTTCGTGCCGGGAAGCGCGAGCTGCAAAGCGCTATAGTAATCGGTTCATCGTTCTCATCGTGAAGAGTCAGTTCTCATCCTGTGCCCGGCGACGGATCGTGGCGCTCGTGTTCAGCACCCTGTTGGTGATAGCGGGCTGCGGCCGGGGGCGTCATCGAGTGCTTGAGGTTGCGTATGTATCAGCTCCGCAGGCGGCGTTGCGCGATCAAGTTGCGGCCATTTACAACCGCGTCGGCAATGTAAAAAATGGCGAGCGCTTGGAAATCATCGATCGTGAAAAACGTTTCGCGCGGGTGCGCACCGCCAGCGGGCTGGAAGGCTGGATTGAGCAACGATATCTCGTCGATCAGAAGACCTACGATGCGCTGCAGCAGTTGACGCGCGACCATCAGAAGGATGCCGTGCAGGCGCCGGGTGTTTTGCGCAATGACACCAACCTGCACGTCACTCCGGGACGCGACAGTGAACATCTGTACCAGCTCTCGTCGGGGGCGAAGGTGGCCATCTTGCAGCGCGCCACTGCGGAGAAACAGCTGCCCGGCGGAGCGCCAGCCGCGAGACCAGTCACCGCGAGGGCGGGAAAAGCTCCTTCCGGCCCGGCACTCGAGGACTGGTGGCTGGTGCGCGACGAGCAAGCGCGTGTGGGATGGGTGCTGGCTCGCATGGTCGACGTCGATGTTCCGCTCGACGTTGCGCAGTACGCCGAGGGTCAGCGATTCGTGGCCTTCTTCGTCCTGAATGAAGTGCAGGATGCGGACAAGAAAGTCCCGCAATATCTGTGCGTCCTGACCCAACCGCGTGACGGCCTACCTTTCGATTTCGATCAGGTGAGAGTCTTCACCTGGAATTTGCGCAAGCATCGCTATGAGACGGCTTATCGGGAGCACGGGCTGACCGGCGTTTTGCCCGTGTCCGTCACTCATGAAGATTTCGAAAAAGAGGGAACTCTTCCCGTTTTCATTCTGCGCGTGCGCGACGACGCAGGAAACATCAGTGAGCGGAAATACAAGCTCAACACGCCTATCGTGAGAAGAGTATTGGCGCCCGGAGAAGTTGTGACTCGTTCTCCGCGTAAAAGGCGCTGACGCACCCTCGTGACTGCGATCACATTGCTCGCCTGAAACATCTGTGAGTGGGATCACAGACTCGCACTCCTAAATGCCATATTTTTCAATAGCTTTGCTACAGCTTTACGTACATTGCCGGACATAGTTTTGGAAATTGTTAAGGAAACAAGACAGCTTACCTTGTTGTTTCGTTTGGATCGAGAGTTGCATAGATCAACAGTCCTTCTGTTTCTCGCGAAAACAGGCTGGACAGTGAGTCTCATTCAGAGCTGATAAGTCCCAGGTAAGCGCGCAGCTCTCGTGAAAAAGAATTGGCAGTGGGTCGGAGCGCGCTGGCGTTCAGGGGAATTTGTGCGCGCTCGCGATGCTGCGGTTGTGTCCCGAATTTATAAGGAGGCGAGATGCGAGTCCGAACTTTTAGTTATCTGTTAGTGCTTCTGGCCATGGTGGGTTTGAGCGCAGTTTTTGCCGTTGGACAAGCCATCGACGGCAATATCGTCGGCACGGTCGTTGATGGTTCCGGAGCAGCAATTGTGGGCGCCGATATCACCGCAACCAATATCGAAACCAATGTGACTGTCTCGGCAAAGTCCGGCGGCACAGGTGATTATCGCTTTGACCACCTATTGGTTGGCACATACCGGATCACTGTGAAGATGCCGGCGTTCAAAGCCATATCTGAATTGGTACAGATCGAGCTCAACAAGACCGTCACTCGGAATGTGACGCTGCTGCCGGGCGCAGCCAGTGAGACTGTCGAAGTCTCTGGAATTCCCCCAGCCCTCGATACCACGACAGCACAGCTGCAAAATACGTATCAGAGCAAGCAATTGGAGGATCTGCCGATCGCCTCGGTTGGAAGTGGAGTCATCAACCTCTCATTGCTTGATGCTGGTGTGGCGACCAGCGGCGGTGTGGGATTGGGCGCGGGGCCTTCCGTATCCGGACAGCGGCCGCGCAACAACAACTTCACCGTCGAAGGCGTGGACAACAACGACAAGAGCATCACTGGGCCTCTGCTTCAGCTGCCCAACGACGCAGTCGATCAGTTCACCATTCTGCAGAATCAATTCTCACCCGAATTTGGCCACTCCTCCGGCGGGCAGTTCAACCAGACGATCAAGTCGGGAACCAACGCTTTTCATGGCCGCGTCTACGAATATTTCCAGAATCGCCACCTGAACGCGATCGATTCACAATTGGCTCTCTCCGAGGTGAGTAACGGACTACCAGTGAAGAATACTCCGTACGATAACAACCGCTTCGGCGGGCAAATCGGCGGCCCGATCGTCAAGAACAAATTGTTCTTCTTCACGAACTGGGAATACAATCCCACCAAAAACTTTGCCTTCTCTACTGCGTGCGCGCCGACCGCCGCCGGTTACGCCCTTCTCGCAGCAGACCCGACCGTGAACCAGACGAATCTGGCGCAATTTCAGAAGTACGTTCCTGCGGCTGCAAGAGTTGCAAGCGGCAGTGATCCCAATTGCGCCGGTTCATCTGCCATAGGGAGTAATGCCGACGTTCCCATCGGAGATGTTGGTTATGCCGGCGCCTATTATTCCAATTTCCTGACTGGAGTTACATCGCTCGATTACAACATCTCCGACAAGGACCAATTGCGCGGCCGGTACGCGTATGAGAAGAACAACTTCATCGATACCAATGCGCAGATCCCAGCGTTCTACACACTGGTTCCATACCGTTACCAGATCCTGACGCTGAGCGAATACCATACCTTCAGCCCGAATCTCACCAACGAACTGCGGGTCGGTTTCAACCGTAGCACTAATGATTGGCCAGCCGGGAACTTCTCCTTCCCTGGCCTGGATGCTTTCCCCAATCTCATTGTTGGCTTCGGAGAGGGTAACGGAGTGCAACTTGGGGCTGATCCAAATGCCCCGCAGTTTGGCAGTCAAAACTTCTATCAACTGGTAGACAACATCGGTTGGGTAAAGGGCCGTCACAACTTCAAATTCGGAGCTGAACTCCGTGAGTACATTTCGCCGCAGGGTTTCACGCAGCGCCAACGCGGTGACTACGACTACCTCAGCTTCGACGGCTACTTCACCGACCAGGTCCCCGATTATCTCGCCGAGCGGTCCATCGGCAACCTGACTTACTACGGCAACCAGAAAATGTTTTACGCATGGGCCGGAGATGATTGGCGTATCACGAAGAACTTTTCCCTGAACCTTGGATTGCGGTATGAGTTTACGCAGGTGCCGCTCTCACAACGGAAGTGGCAACCGCTGAATTCGATTTCTAACGTTCCGGGGTTGATTTCTTTCGCAGCCCCCGAATCTCAGAAGAAGAACTTTCTGCCGCGCATCGGATTTGCCTGGTCTCCTGGGAGCAGTGGAACGACTTCGATTCGAGGTGGGTTCTCCATGGCCACTGACGTCTTATATGACAACCTCGGTTTGCTTTCCGCTCCTCCGCAGGTTTCGCAGACTTGCGATGCTTATCCGGAGGATCAAAGCGGGCTGACCGCAGGCTGCTTCTGGAAAGATCCGGCCCTCGGGCAAGCGGGATTTCTGGCTAGCGGTGGTTTGCCTTATTCAGCTACCATCCCGCCGATCACGGACGCTGCTTATGCGCGTTCCGTAACGGCAAGCTACATTCCGCACCAGAAGTTACCCTACTCCGAAAGCTGGAGTCTCGGTGTTCAGCACATTTTTGCCAACAAGTACACTTTGGAAGTTCGATACGTAGGGACCCGTGGAATCCACCTGCCGGTTCAGCAACGGCTTAATCGCCAGGTGAAGACCTCGCCTAGCGAATACCTCCCCGTGTACTTCACGGCACCGTCTCAAGGTACGATTGACAGTCTGAGCACGACGTATGATCAGATCAACTCCAAACCAAGCTTCTACCAAAACTGGGCGGATGCGGGTTTTGACGGCGCCAGCGTGGTTGGTTTCATGCAATACGGCGCGTCCCGGTACCACGGGCTACAGACGCAGTTCTCCCGCAGCATGAGCAACGGCCTGCAGTTCCAGCTCGCCTGGACCTGGAGCCACAACATGGATAACGCGACCGCGGACGTTTTTTCAACGTATCTGACGCCGCGCCGTCCGCAGAACTTTGCCTGCTTTGCCTGCGACTGGAGCGATTCGGCTCTCGATCGTCGCCATCGCCTCACGTTCCAGGTTCTATACGACATGCCATTCCTGAAGCACAGTGACAATTGGGCGAAGAAAAACGTGCTCGGTAACTGGGAGTTTGGCCCGATCTACACGTTCCAATCGCCCGAGTACGCGACAGTGCAGGCTGGCGTTGATGTGAACGGAAACGGCGACTCGGCTGGCGATCGCGTGATGATCAATCCGGCGGGGAACCGAGGCATTGGAACCGGTGTGACGCCACTCTGCACCGCCGGACTCGGGGCAGGTATCCCGTGTGACCCCAGGTTTTCGGTGGAAGATCCCATCACAGGTGATACAACGTATCCCGCCCGTTCGCACCTCGTGGCCTACGTTGCGAACGATCCAAACGCGTACTACGTCGGCGGCGATACTACGAACGGCTATGGCAAATACATGATGCCGAATGCCCGCCGTAATACGCTGGCTCTGCCGCATATCAACAACTTCGACTTCACGATTGTGAAGCGCATCAACTTCACGGAACATAAGTCCCTCGAGTTCCAAGCGCAGGCGTTGAACGTCTTCAATCACGCGCAGTATGTACCCGGATACATCAGTGACGTGGCTCCGCTTGGCTATACCGGCAGTAACGTTCTGGCGATGCTGGAGCCGGACACGAGCAACTTCAACAAGCCCAAGGCCATCTTCTCTAACCAGCCTCGCGGAATGTTGCTGGCGCTCAAGTTCAACTTCTGATCCGAGTTGATCAGAAACACCATCGGGGAGCCTTCGCAGGCTCCCCGATTTCTTTCTCCTTGAAACCGTCTCAATCGCCCTTCGAATCTGCCGCCCAATCTGCCGCGAGGCACGTTTTCTGCCGATGCAAACGAGCCGTCCAATGGTTTGCGCGCCTTGGGCTCTGGTGCCGCTAGTTGTTTTCTGCGGTTGGAACCCTTAAAAGGCGGTCATAGGCCCAGAGCAGCAAGGTGGTAGCCAGTCCAATTGCAATTACGCCCCACCACACCATTTGCGGACGATGCAGTTCTTCTCCGTAGTGGTGCATGAGCCAGCCGCTGACTTTCCCCGCGATGAAGGAACCGATGCCCAGAGGGAGAAATGCAAAACCCATATAGGTTCCTTGCTGCTCTGCCGGGGCCAGACGCGAAATGTAGTCGTAGTAGCGCGGTTGCTGCACGATCTCGCCAATGGCAACTCCCACTAGGGTCGCAACCGCCATCCAAACTGACGGGTGCACGATCAGCAGAATCCAGGCCAAACTCGAGATCAATGTTCCCAGAACGATGGCATGGAAGGCATGCATGCGTTTTGTGAGGAATCCGATCAGCATGGTGAAGCAAATGACCACGATGGGATCAGTGGCGAGAATGAGCGCGGTATTTGCGTTAGGGTCGATATACGCGGTGATGTAGAGCGGTAAGGCAATAAATTCCTGCCAGAAGACGATCCAGTAGCCGGTAAAGATGAGCAGGAAAAGCATGAAGCGAGGATTGGAGAGGACCGTCAGGAAATTGCGGCCGACCTGCGCCAGGCTCGCAGGCGATGCCTGATCCGACCGGCGCGGCTCCTTGAAGAAGAACAGCACTACGAAAAACATCAGAAACACGCTTAGAGCTGCAATGCGAAACAGAGACTCAGCGCTTCCGTGATCCTGCTCCCAGCCCGCTATCAAAGGGCCCAGCGTGCTTCCCACGTTCACCAGCGTGTAATAAATGGAATAGCCCACGGAGCGCACGTTTTCCTGCGATGACCGTGCCGTCGTGCCAACCACGCTTGGTTTCACCAGCGCGACGCCTAGTGCTGGCAGAATCAGCACAAAGGCGACCAGCATAGTGAGCGGAACAGCGTTGCGTACCGGGGCAAACCAGGACGCGTTCAGAGACCCGAGCAGGAAATAGGCAGTGCTCAGGATGAGATAGGCGAGCGAAAGCGCGCGGCGAAACCCGAGCCGGTCCGCGATTGCGCCACCCACGACGGCCAGGAACCATACCCAGCCGCCAAACATTCCGGTGAGGCTGCTGGCGCGTTCGACGTCAAAATGCAGTCCCTCGTGCAGGTAGCGGGCGAGCACAGCGAAGACTGCGTAGTAGGACAGCCGCTCGAATAGCTCGCTGATGTTGGCTACCCAGAAGGGCCGTTCGAATCCGGTACGGATTTCGTGGAAACGTTCCGAAAAGGTCAAAGTGGCTCCTGATTGCAGGGCACAAGGTCATCCGCGCAGACGCTCGCGTACGTACTCAGCGGTTACATCTGCCACGCGAATGACTTTGTTTCGGCCGCTCGCGCCGGACGCAATGGTAACGGAAGATTTCGGAACCTTCAAAAGTTTCGCGAAGAAGTCGATGCAGGCTTGGTTGGCGCGCCCATCAATGGGAGGAGCAGTAAGTGAAAGTTTCAATGCATCGCCGAGTTGGCCTGTGATCGCGTCTTTGTTGGCGCGCGGATGAACCTTCACAGCGAACGTGACTGCGTGCTGCTTTTCGTGGATTGTGGGCATGAGTCGTAGGCCGACCACTCAAGCTGACAACGGTCTGATGCGCTCACCAAAGATTGCCGTTCCCACGCGGACACAAGTGGAGCCCTCTTCAATGGCAACTTCGAAATCGTGCGACATGCCCATGGACAAAACGTCCATCGCAATCGACGCAAGTTTTCTCTTCGCGATGGCATCGCGGATCTGGCACAGCTTGCGAAAATACGGACGCGCGCCCTCGGGATTTGCCGTGAATGGCGGTACCGTCATCAGTCCCAAAACCCGTAAGGCTTCGAACCTGGGCGCTGAGAGCAACAGATCTTCTAACTCTTTCGAGTCGGGAGGAAGTCCGCTCTTGGCTTCTTCTCCGCCGACGTTGATTTCGAGTAGCACCCGGATCACTTTGTGCTGATCTCGCGCCGCGGAGTTCAGCTTTTCGGCCAGCTTCACTGAATCCACGGAATCAACGGCCCCAAAAAGTTCTACCGCTTTACCGGCTTTATTGCTTTGCAGGTGCCCAATCATGTGCCATGCCGCTGCGGTCAAGTCGGCAAGAGCTGGTGCTTTGCGGGCAAATTCCTGGACGCGGTTTTCCCCGAACAAGCGAACTCCAGCGTGATAGGCCTCACGAATTTTCTCGGGCAAATGCGTTTTGGTTACTGCCATCAATGCAATCTGTTCCGGATTGCGGCCGGCACGCCGCGCCGCAGCATGGATTCGTTGCCGGATGGCGTCTATGTTGTCGGATATGTACATGCAAAAGAAGAGCACGAAGCCAAAAGGTGCACGAGAACAAGGGGACATTCTCGCTCTTCGTGCTCGAGGCCTCACATAATTGCTGTGGGTGGCGCGGGCTCATCCGGGCTGCCAGCGTTGGCCAGGGGAACGCGTACCATCACGATGATGAGGATGATCAAAGCAGCGATGGCTGCCCAGATCGAAGGAGTCCAATGCGCCAGCGTCACATCTTTGCCGGACCCAACCAATCCTGCGATGACCAAGCCGCACAGCGCTTCCCCGGCAATGAGACCTGAGGCGGTAAGCACGCCGGCATTGTCCACACGCGCTTTTTGAGCTTCATTCAGACCACGGCGATTGCGCAACTGATCCGTCACCCAGCGGATGACGCCGCCAACAAAGATGGCGAAGGTCGTTCCAAGAGGCAGGTACATACCGACCGAGAACAGCATCACGCTTTTAACCTCAATCATGATCATGGAAATTCCAAGCAGGATTCCCACGACGACCAGAGGCCAGGCCATGTCGCCGCCCACGATACCCTTTGAAAGCATGGCCATGAGACCGGCTTGTGGAGCAGGCAAAGCATTGCTGCCGAAGTGGTAGGCCTTATCCAGATACGCCAGCGGCACGAAAAGAACCAGCGAGGCGACGACGATTCCAAACAGATCACCGATCTGCATCTTGGCTGGGGTGCCGCCGAGAATATGGCCCACTTTCAAGTCCTGCAGCATCTCTCCTGCGACCGCCGAAGAGACGCATACCACGGCAGCCACTCCGAGGACAGCGGCTACACCTCCCTTGCCGGAGACTCCAAGAGCGACCATCAGCAAAGCCGCAATCACCAGGGTACAAAGAGTAAGTCCTGACACAGGGTTATTGGACGAGCCGATCATGCCGACCAGATTCCCGGAGACCGCGGCAAAGAAGAATCCGACGATCACCATGACGAGAGCCGCGACCACCGATCCCGACAGGATCTTGGATCCTGAAAGTCCCCCGGCGCCGCTGAGGAAGTAAAAGTAGAGAACGATCATCGCGATAAACACGGCGGCGACTCCCGCGAACACGGCTTTGGAAGGCAGATCCCGTTCCGTGCGATTTGTAGCGGCATGTACCGCGGTGGATTTCTTCAGATCAGAAATTGCCCGCCCCATCCCAACCGCAAGCTGCTTTCGCATCTTGAACAAGGTGTAAGTCGCGCCAACCAGCATTCCCCCAACTGCAATGGGGCGGACGACGGAGTAATAGATGGCTCCCGCCAGCAACGACCATTCAATGGGCTTGCCATCCGGTTGTGCCGCCTGGATGTAGGGGCCGAGGGTGAAAGTGAGGAGTGGTACAAGGAGTCCCCAGGCCAGGACACCGCCAGCGAAGTTCAGAGCGGCGAGCCGCGGTCCAATGATGTATCCCACGCCGAGATAGGCCGGACTGACATCGGGGCCGGTGAAAAGTGTAGTTCCGCCTGTAATGGTCGTCGTAACATTCGGATTCGTGCCCGTGCGGAGTAGAAGTTTTTTTCCGAGCGCGCTGATGTTGACCGGGAACGTGTTATTCGCAGAGAACACATTCACGGCACCCAGCAGATACATCAATCCACCAAATCCCATATTGGCGAAGAGAATCTTGGCGGCTTTCGCGCCTTGCTGCCCTGCCTTGTGAATCTCGGACGCGGCTACCGACTCGGGGTAGGGAAGATCGGGATCTTCCACCATTACGCGCCGAAGCAAGGTGACAAAGAGGATGCCAAGCGTGCCGCCGATGACC
Source organism: uncultured Acidobacteriota bacterium (assembly GCA_963785865.1). Taxonomy (GTDB): domain Bacteria; phylum Acidobacteriota; class Terriglobia; order Terriglobales; family Acidobacteriaceae; genus Sulfotelmatobacter. The sequence continues at coordinate 132,891 of CAWAXF010000035.1, forward strand.
ATCAGAGCTACAGATTTCCAGTACTGCTGAGCTGTGAGGCCGGGCCACAACTCGGCCATCACAAATGCGGGTATGGTAAAGACCGCACCCGCTGCTACCGATTCGCCGATCGAGCCCACCGTTCGCGCGATGTTTTCTTCCAGCAGCGAGCCTTTCATAAGCCGCAGTAGCGCCATACCGATGACTGCGGCGGGATACGTCGCGGCAATGGTCATGCCGGCTTTGAGTCCCAGATACGCGTTAGCCGAGCCGAGAATGGCGGTCATCACCAGGCCGATCAGGAGAGCACGGAAGGTGAATTCCTTCATCTCCATCGTTTCGGGCACGTACGGCGTGTGTTTCTTGCGAGGCTCGGTGATCACGGGGGTGCTCATAGATGAGTCCTTTGCGAGCTAGGATGGAAACGCATTCTCCAGTGTTGCCCGATGCGTTGGCTCAAAACACCAGAACGGCGCACCTTAGCATGCGCCTAGGCCGGGTGACAAGTACGGGGCGCACAGGTGTCGGCATAAGCGTGGGAAGAGGAGGTGTGTTACAGAGTGACTTGCGGAATTCGCTGAGCCGGCTGTATTTTGTCGGGGGCACGTGCCTGTCCGGAGAGGCGGGAGCATATCCGTGGAGTAATAACAGCGCAGTTATATTCGAGAGAATTTTGGTGTATGCTGATGTCAAGTGGTTCGGTTTGGGTAAAATTGCCGCAGGTTACATCGATGCAAATCAGCCAAATGCGTAATTCAGATCACGCCTTATCATCAGTGTAAAATATCTGCGATGTCTTATCCGCGCCTTTTCGTCTGAGTTCCTGGTGAGGTGCCAACCTATGACTAGTTCCCCCGATTCTCGGTTCGCTCAGCCCTATCGCTGCCGGGATTGCGGTAGTGAAGTAGGTTTCCGGTCGCGCCGTCGCACGGTCACAGAACGTTACGTGCTTCCCCTGCTCTTGCTGCAGCCAGTGCGGTGCGGAGAATGTTTTCGCCGGGATTACCGGCTGATCTTTACCCCGGTGCACGAACGTTCGACGGAGATTCCGCGGCTTGCGCCAATCAAGGCGACTGCCGCGGCATCCAAGCAGAACGTTGCCTAGCGATATAGGTCCCCGCTATACTGCTTAGTACCAGAAGAGATTGTCCGCGGTTTGACCGCGGAGTATCTGAGGAGGCAGTCTTCAGCAGTAGCGAGGACCGAATCCGGGCGGGCGAAGCAGCCGTCGAAGGAAACAGGCATTCTATTGTTGCGCGGGACTCTACGTCCCCTGTTGCTGCAGGCTGGGTTCGTCGCACGGCGGAAAGCCTGTTCTCCATATTTTTCCCATCTGATTGCCGCATTTGTGGCTTGCCGCTGTTAAATATGTCCCGACTGCCGGTGTGCCCGGAGTGTCTGGGTAGACTCCATCCGATCGTTGGGAGGGTATGTTCGATCTGCGGGGAGCGCGTGCTTTCCTCATATACCCGTTGGGATGAGGATGGGTTGTGCCGCTGCCCGGTGTGTCGACGAGTTGATCATACTTACTATCGCGCGGCCGCTTACGGCAGCTATGACGGTGAACTGCGTGAACTTGTCCATCTGCTGAAATACAACGCTGTGCGTCCCGCTGCAGCTGTGCTCGGACGCGGGTTGGCGGAAGTTTTGAATGCCATGGCGCCCTCACTGGAATCAGCAGTTATCTCCGTGATCCCGGTGCCTCTTTACAAAAGCAAACGGCGGCAGCGCGGATTCAATCAAGCCGAATTGATTGCCTGCGAGGCTCTGAAGGTTTGCTCGGCAGGCGGTCGATTTCGGCTCAGGCAGGATATGCTGCTCCGAGTGCGCGACACCCATTCGCAAATCGGCTTGACCAGCCATCAGCGGCGTGAAAACTTGCGCGGCGCTTTCGCCGTGGAGCGGGCCGATGAATTGAATGGTCAGGAAGTAGTGCTTGTCGACGACGTGTATACAACCGGAACCACCGCATCAGAATGCGCTCGTGTGCTACGCCGCGCGGGCGCTTCCAGAGTGTGGGTGGCCACGGTAGCGCGGACACTTAAAATGGCATCTAAGTACGATGAGGTAGAAGAGTTGCAAAAGCAAGGGTTGGACGTTTCTGGGTTGCGGGGTTTATCAACGCAAGCACAGCTTCAGGAAACGGCTAGCGCCATCGAAACTTAGGAAATTGAACTCTGTCACATATGTCTTTTCGCAAGGAACACGAGTCAGGATCCCGGCATGCCGCCGGACATTTCTCTCCGGCGGTCGCTCCACATCGCGCTGGAGACGGGCACGCCCTGCTCGCCCCGGTCCTCGTTCTGAATGCCTCCTATGAACCGATCAACGTATGTGCGGCGCGGCGCGCACTGGTTCTGGTTCTCAAGGGGGTTGCCATGACCGAAGAAGAGAACGGACATTTCCTGCACTCGGCTCGGGTTGCCATGCGTTTGCCCTCGGTAATCCGTCTGCTGGAATACCGCCGCATTCCGCACCAGAGCCGCGCTCTTTCGCGAAAAAATATTCTGCTGCGCGACCGCAACACGTGCCAGTACTGCGCAACGGTTTTGCCTTCGGGTGAGCTTACCCTGGATCATGTAATCCCGCGCTCTCGCGGGGGATCCTCTACGTGGGAAAATCTCGTCGCCTGCTGCCATCCGTGCAACCGGCGCAAAGGCAACCAGTCTCCCATGGAAGCCGGCATGAAATTGATGCGGGAACCGCGAGCGTTCAATCTCCACACCAGCCGGCACATCATGCGCCTGATGGGACGCTCGGACGATAAGTGGCGGAAATACCTCTTCTATTGAGGTTTCCAGTTTGGAGTTTCTAGTTTCAAGTAAAAAGCCCGCCGACGATCATGGCGGGCTCGGCTTTTCTTTGAAACTTCGAAACCTGAAACTTGAAACTGCCTACTGGGGCTTCTTGTCGTCCGGGGGCTGGTCCTGCGGCTTTTGCTCGCCCTTTGGAAGCTCCTTGCCCTCGTACAGAATCTTCACATTCGATCCGAACCGCTTATAGTCCTCGTACTTGACGATTTCCTTGATGTGTACGTCTTGCATCTTGAAATGCAGTTCGTCGTCCGCTTTGGTGTACACCGGAAACCAGAATTGGCCGTCGATTTGTTGGCGCCAGGTGGTGAATTTGGGAAACAGGTTTTCCTCATCTCCGCGTTTGTTGCGGATATCGGGGACCGTTTTGCCGTAAGTCTTCACGATCTGATAGTCGTGATCGTCGACCCAGACCCGGCCTTGAAAGTAACGTTTCTTGCCTTCGATTTTTTTTGGGGCGATATCGAAGACGTAGCAGTGCAATTCATCTTCCTGCTGCTGGCCGACGTAGAGAACGTTGTATTCCGGCAAGTCTGCGGTGGTGAGCACGAAAGGCAATTTGTGGCGGATATCCTCCATGTCTTCCCTAGACATGAAAATTTTGGTGAGGCTGGATTGAGGCGCAAATACCACGTTTTCGATGCGCTTGCCTTTGTCGTCGAACAGGACGTCGAAGACTTCATGGTACTCGCCGTCCACGGTCGATCCATCGACTGTCTGTACTTTCACGTCCTGGCGGTAGGTGTATTGCTCGCGAGCTTTGGCGAACTCGGTTTCTTTCTCCGCGAAACGCTTAATGATCTCTTCCGGACTGATGTCCTTGGGGGGAGCATTTTCCAGCGGGCCCTCCTGGGCCAGAGCGGGAATCGACCCCACGACGGCCAGCAGGCTTACGAACAACAGAAAACGGCAGAAAGACCTCATGTATTTAGTGTATCGAACTTTGAAGGGGTATACCGGTTCGCGTGTATGCCGGGATTCGACTCGACCCGACAACGAACGGCGGACATGAAAATGGGCAGACACCGCGGCGACCCCGCCCTCCGGCCCCTCTCCGCTCAGTGAGGTCGGAGGGAAGGGTGCTGCAGTTCTGCCGCATACTTGGATGCGTTGATGAATAAGAGGTTGCCGGGGGAGAGAAGTCTGGACGCATGAGTTTCATATTCTTTCTACCAAGGCGCGTTGCTTCCCTGGAGCCGCTTCCGGTGAACTTTCTGAGGGTCAGAATGCGTCTCCTCGGGATCTGGGTGTGAGCGAGGACATAGATGCGGGTACCTGCTCCTGCTACACTCATCGGTTTGTCGGAGGTACCTTCATGCGCCATCTTCTTCTCTCTATTCTTCTTTTCGCGTCTGCGGTCCCTGCATTCACCCAGGCCAAGCATCCGTTCACTTTCGAAGACATGATGAAGCTGAAACGAGTAGGCGAGCCCCAACCCTCGCCGGACGGGAAATGGGTGATCTTCAGCGTCGTCGATGTCGATCTCGAAGCAAACACTAAGACACCGCACATCTGGGTTGTGCCTTCAGGAACGCCAGGTCCCTTCACTCCGACGAAGGATTCCAAAGCGAATCCTTCGTCTCCGGTCGGGATGACAGGGGAGCGGGAGCTCATCGCCGATCAGGATGGGGATCGCCCACGCTGGGCGCCGGACGGAAGACATTTCGCGTTTCTCTCGACCAAAGAAGGTGGTTCGCAAGTCTGGATTGCGGACTTTGATGGAGCCGCCGGCAAGGTGACTGCCACGCACAAGCTAACCACGATTGAAACCGAAGCGAGTGGGGAGCTTTGGTCTCCCGACGGAAACAAGATACTGTTCACGTCCGATGTGTATCCCGAATGCGACGGTGGACCTGCTGCTGAATCGAATTGCAATTCTAAGAAGCTTAAAGAGGCGGAGCAGTCAAAAGTCAAGGCGCAAATCTTTACGCAGCTGCTCTATCGTCACTGGAATGCCTACAAAGAAGGGAAGCGAACCCATATCTTCGTTACCGATGCTTGTGTAGGCTCAGCGGCCCCCGGTTGTCCTGCAGGCGAAGCCCGTGATCTCACGCCCGGCGACTACGATGCACCCGTGTTCTCGCTGGGTGGGCAGGATAATTATGCGTTCTCTCCCGATGGCGAGGAGATCTGTTACGTTTCCAATCACGATAAGAATCCGGCGGCGTCGACCAACAACGATCTGTGGATTGTGCCGGTCAATGCAGGGGCGGATATCTCGCCCGCCCAAGTTCTAGCGAAGACAAGGAAAATTACGGCGGACAATCCGGCCAGCGACTCGACGCCGCTCTATTCTCCCGATGGGCGCTACATTGCCTACCGAGCACAGCAGACGTCCCGGATACGAGAGCGACCGTTTCCGCTTATGCTCTATGACCGCAAGACCGGAGAGAAGAGGAATCTGACGGAAGATTTCGACCATTGGGTTGGGACATTCCAGTGGGCGCGGGATTCGAAAACAATTTACTTCAGTGCGGAGCACGAGGGGCATTCTCTGATCTATGCGGTGGCGGCAACCGGAAATCCATTGCGACGCGCCCTGGTAGGCGGCTATGACGATGACATTGCATTGACACCGGATGGGAAGACTCTTCTGTTCACCCGCATGTCGATCAAGGCGCCGGTTGAGATTTTCGGGGCGGACGCTGCTGGCGAAGGGTGCCCAGCCCGGACCGGTGAAGTGGACAAAGGAAAAGAGAATTGTTCATTGACGAAGGATTGGCCGATCACTCACATCAACGATTCGCTGCTATCGACCATTGACATGTCTGACGCGGAGTCCTTCTTATACAAAGGTGCTCTTAACGATGATGTCGAAGGCTACGTGGTCAAGCCGCCCAACTTCGATGCATCAAAGAAATACCCCGTGAAATTCCTCATCCATGGCGGGCCGCAGGGAGCGTGGGGGGACGATTGGTCGTTTCGCTGGAATCCGCAGTTGTTTGCGGCCAACGGATATGTCGTTGTCATGATCAACTTCCACGGCTCAACTGGCTACGGGCAGAAGTTCATTGACGCGATCAATGGCGATTGGGGCGGTGCTCCATACGAAGATCTGATGCAGGGTCTCGACTATGCCGAGGGGCATTATCCTATCGATAAGGACCGCGAGTGCGCGCTGGGCGCGAGCTATGGCGGGTACATGATCAACTGGATCCTGGGCCACACCGACCGCTTCAAGTGCCTGGTCTCGCATGATGGCATGTTCAATGCCGAGTCAGCGTGGGGAACAACGGAAGAACTCTGGTTCAACAATTGGGAGTTCAAAGGCCCGCCCTACGACAATCGGGCGCTGTATCAGAAGTGGTCTCCACATCAGTACGCGAAGAATTTCAAGACACCCACATTGGTCGTCCATGGACAACGCGATTACCGGCTGGACGTGAGCGAGGGCTTCCAGCTTTTTACCACGCTCCAGATGCAGGGCGTGCCGTCCAAAATGCTCTATTTCCCGGACGAAGGGCATTGGGTGCTGAAGCCGCAGAATTCACAGCTGTGGTACAAGACGGTGAATGATTGGGTGGATCAGTGGCTTGGGAAGTAGGGACGTCTTTAACTTTGGTTGGGCTGCTTCCACTCTCGGGCGCTTCACGGGGCAGGCCACTTGTGCCTGGAAGCGCGGCGAGCTTCAGTTCACGGCCGGATTATTGATTCTCAGTACCGCCCCTCCACAGCGGCGTTCTTACGGGCCTGAATATTGGCTGGAGGTAGCCAGGGGAAAAGTTGTTTCCGCTTGCTTGGCTTGGCAAGACTTCTAGCGGAAAATCGAGCAAAGCGCTCGAACCTGCCGCGACTAGCACATCAACGTCGAATGGCGCGCTGAAGGTGCCGCGCGATGGAACCAGGTTCGCCAGGCCATTGATATCCGTGCTGGTGACTGTCTGTGCTACCTGGAGAATCACCGGCATGGCTGGATTTATGGCATTTGTTTCTCCATCACCAGGGGCAGGAGAGGTTCCTCCGCGCCGCAGCAACGTCGTCTGAAATTGAACCGGAGCGGCAGCTACTGAGTTGGGTGGGCTGGCGGAATCGGTGACGCGCACAATTACAGGTTGGAATGCTTGCCCGGTAGAGACTTGACCCGCTCCAGAGACCGGTTGAAGTTTCTGTTGAGAGAGCGGCACGGAGTTGGCGTAAAAAATTGCGCAAGGAACATTGTTGGGTGCGACGCAGGCGCTCACCCTGACTTCAGCAGCGATCTGAGCGAGCATCAAGTTCACAGTGGCATATCCGCTCGAGTTGGTTTGCGCACTGGTGGCGGTCAGATTACCGGCGCCGGTCATGACGGCAAAGTTTATCTGCACGCCGATGCGCGGCGCGCCATTGCTGACTGCACGGACTGTCAGCGGGAGAGTTATTGTTGCACCCTGGGAGACCCAAAGATTCGGAGTCAAGGCGCTGATGTCCGAGGCTGACTGGGTTGCATTCACCGTCGCAGTGACCGACTTAGCGGGAGAGTACACCCCGGGCGCGAGCGTTGCAGTCACCGTTGACGCGCCCGCAGATACAGGGGTAAGCCAGGTCGTGACATAGCCATCTTGATCGGTAATGCGTGAGCATGAGGTGGCTCCGCCGCATGCCGAGAGTTGAAGGTTGTTAGTGGTGGTCCAGCCTACGGTTGCGCCCTCAATGGGCGTGACTGCATCGGCTGCGACCACCCGAACGGTTACCGGCTTCGCCGATTGCGTTCCCACCGGCGTCTGGGGATTTCCCGTGTAAATCAGAACAAGACTGTCGCTTGCATCGGCGCCATACGTGAGTACATTGGTCATGGTGGTCGAGGCGCCACTTGCCGAATCCCTGATAACGATGCTTTGCGGCCCGTCAGAATGAGGAGGCGCAACCAGCATCATCTGGCTGGCACCCAGCGCCAGTTGAGTCAAAGCCGTGCCGCCCATGGAAGCTGTGAGGCCCCGGGCGAAGCCGGTACCCTGCACGGTGATCGTTCTTCCATTTACGCTGATGCGAGCTGGCGAAACAGTATCGGCATATAAGACGCGCCCGTGATAGTGAAAGTCAGGACGGCCCCGGCCGCGAACGTCGGAGATCCCGATCAGGAAATTGCCGGTTTGAAGCACCTGGGCATCGAGACGGGATGTGGCCAGAACAAGGGAGTTGAAGGGCGAGGGAGTAAAGGCCGGCGCCGCGGTTCCCTCAGGATCGGCAGCTGACCATATGCCGATTACGGGTTGTGCTTTGAGCAGCGTTGCCCGGCTGGATTCGTCGAGAGCCGTGGCAGTAATGGACAGCGTGCGATTGGCGCGTATGGGAAGAAGGAAGTAGTCGACGCCGTCCTCGCGAAGAGACGAGGCCCAATCCCCGCCCCGCGGAACGAGTGCGGGAGCGGTCCAGGAAGAGGGACGGTCCGGCAACGCTTGCGCGGTGCCCGTCACAAGGATGTCCTGCTGGACGTCGCCCCCCTCAGAGACAGTGACGCTAATCGGCTGAAAGGATCCCGACATAGAGACTGGACCGGGGGAATATGGGCCCACTCCGTATGACCTTTGAGCATCGAGAGTCTCAACCGACAATTCATATCGTGCGCTCCCGCCATTGGGGACTTGCAAACCGGCAAGATCGAAGAAACCTTCGAGTGCCTCATCGTGCGAGCCCCAGGCTGCAAACGGATCCCCCAGGACGTCATCTGTCCCAGTGATCGGATTGCCCTGATTCCCGGTGAACAGAAATCCTGAAACTGAGCTTGCGGCATAACGGCGTGACGCCTGGTTGGTTGAGGGATCGATCCAGCGGGCAACTACGTTGACTCCTTGCATTGGCTGGGTGCGAAGGCCCTGTGTGTCAGTGAACCAAACTGATCCATGAATGCGCGCTGTAGCATCGGAGAATACCCGTTTGCCCTGGAACGCCGCGATGTTTTGCGCCGTGACGGGATAGAGCCGTGACATGGCAGCAGAATCATCCATCGACAGGTGCAAGGGATCGGCATAACAGAGTGTGATTGGAATGCAGTTCAGCGGATCCGTGAAGTGCATCACGGGAAATCCAGCATAGTCGTCGGAAGTTGCCGGTGGAGAGCCTGTCAGCACATTCAGATTCAGCTGCGACCAGCCCAGGCCTAGCACATTCCCGATCACGCGTACGAGCCGGTATTGCACATCGGTAATCTGGGATGACTGCTGAGCACATTGTCCGTTGATGACAACCAGGGCGTGCTGGTAGGCGGCCAGCGCACTGAAGTTGTCCGTTCCTCCGAACACGGCATTGGAGAAGCATTGACTGCGGTCGCCGGCACCAGCGCCGAGCAGCGCGCTGGTAACGGCTCCGTCGAAGTCATAGACGATTCCGATAGGAGCGCCGATCGCATTCGGCTGGATATCCGCAGGAATTGAAATTGTGCCATCCGCGTTGCGGGTGACATTGGCGCTACTGACATCTTCGGCCAGGCTGCCGCCGGCCGTCACGTTTAAAGCCGCGGTTGGAATCTCAGTCCACTGACTGAAAGCGCCGGCTACCAAACTGTTTGCCGAAGCGTTAGGAAAAATGACACTGAGGTTGCCCTGGTCGGTGTAGTAGTTGACGGCACCTTGTGCCCAAGTGAGTGGTTGGCCGGTGACGCTGGAATCGAAGTAAGCCGTTCCTGCAATCTTTTTAGGACCACCTGCGCTGCTGATCAGCGCGCAAATTGTCACAGTTGCTGCCGTCGAGGCCAACCTGAGGAGGAATATACGCACAGTGGATGCCTCGCGAATGTTCATGGTCATCTCTGGTCATTCCTCCCCGGTGGCCTGCTTCACCGCCAAGGCGAAGTCGCTAAGACGAAGGCGCGACTTCCCACCAACGACGGGATGTGTTCGAAACGCGGACATGTGGAGCGGCGAGAGCAAGACTCCGCCCTGCGTATCCACGGTGAAGCGCCCCATCGCACCCGCGACGGAACTGGTCAGCCCCAACTTACTGCGCGGATACAGGAATAAGAGAACGCGTTCGCCAACGCGGTATCGTTGGCCGCTGGACCATAAGCCCATCCACTCGGAGATGGTGAAGTCTCTATCCCGAACCGTGCCGAGGATTGCGTTCTCGATATGAAAAGTGATGGCGACCGTCGCGACCGATTGACCTGCATTCGCAGGGCGGGGTTGGACGCGTGTTACGGTTCCGGAAAAAATCGTGGCGGCGGAATGCACCAATTGAGGGAATCCGGACGAAGCCGCGGAGTTTCGAGGAAAACGATGGAGTCTGTGAATTGGCTCTCGAACGGAATGTCGCGCTCGCGGAAGCGGTGAGCGAAATCGTGTCGGAGAATCAGCAGCCGCAACTGCATTGGTGTCCTGGCTGGCGGTCACGATCGGTGCGAGGACAACGAGCACACCAGCGAGCAGATAGAGAACACTTCTCCTCAACATCAGGAAGCCTCAACGCTATGAGTTCTGCTCGGAGGTTAACCGGGAAACGCGATAGCCTATTCCCAACAGCGGGCGAGAATCTGTGACGGATGTCACATCGGGCTGTGGATATTCAGGATTGAGTGACACGTCGAACGAAAAGACGTGCGATCCCGGGCTCTGTGCTTGGTATGCTGCTCCGGCAGCCATTTTGTTCGTGCCGGCAGGGTATTGCCTTCGGTCTGGTAGAGGCGATCAGGCATTGCCAACCAATTCTTGCGCATGGATGGGGAATTTCGTCAGAGTCTCGACGCGTGTTCCGTATTTTCCCAGGGTGTTTTCGACGACGCAGAAGTCGAAGCCGGGAATGACGACGTCGTGCCAGCGGTCCCCAATGCCGCGCAGGGCGACATCGAGCATCGTGACAATCTGATTGCCGAGGGGTTCGTGGCTGTCGAGAGTGATGGCGCCGAAGAATTCCTGGCATTCGGTGTAACCGGAATTGTGCGTGCCGGTATAGGGCTTCTGCTGGGCCAGGTCGACCTTTCTGCCGACGCGGCGGGAGATTTCTTCGGAGTGCGCAGCAAAGAAATCGACCAGCGATTTCTCCTGCAGGCGAGCCGGAAGATTCTTAGCCGCAACCTCGCGGTAGGAATGCTCACCGACGGCATATCCTTCTTCGACGAGATCGAACCAGTATTTTTGCTCGGGGCTGACGTTCTTCGGGGAATCGACAGCAATTACGGAGCGGCGAAGGCAGGCAGTCAGACCGTCGCGCTTGGGGGCGACGCCGAGGTGGACCCAGTCGCCTTCATTGATGCGGCGGTTCAGGGCGGGCCCGATGAGGGTGCGGTTGGCAGTGTTGGCTCCAACCATGATTTGAAAGCCGTCGCGCTCGGAGCCCAGCATGCGCCCAACCCATGCGGCCCAGGCAGCGACTTCGGTTTCGAGGCGTCCGGGGCGGAGGACTGCGAGCATGGCGCGCATCATCGCATCGGAAATGACGCAGGCATCGGCGATCAGGCGCATCTCGATTGCGCTTTTCTCGTACTTCACACGGTAGTAAAGCTCCTGCGCATCGATCACTCCTTCTTTACTGAAGAGCCCTTCGAGATGTTCGACCAGACCTGCGGGAATCACCTGCCGCGGTGTCAGCAACGCGATATGGTCGACTTCTTTTCCGGCCGCGGCACGTATGACATCTTCCAAACGTTCGGCGCGGATCGGATACTTCTCATCAGCGAGTTGGAGCAGTTCGACTTTGTGAACTTTAGCGCCGGCCCGGTCTGCCAGTTGTTCGGCGACGTAACCGCCCTCCAGGCCTGCAACTACGTGGAAGCCGTTTGGGCCAATGACTCCGGCTACCTGCTCGATGGAAATGTTGGTATTGCCGCCGAGATAAGGAACATCACCTGCATAGTGCTCGTCGGAAAAGACAAGGCCCACGGTATGGCCGTGCTGCTGCAACACTTGATTCGTTCGCCGAACGCGACTTTGGAATTCTTCAATCGGCGCCATGTACTCGCGGTCGATTGGCGGTGTGTCCTGCAGGACTCGCAGAACTTTTGTAAGGTCTTCGCGATGATGTTCGAAAGCCACCTGAGATGTCATGAAATTAGGCCCTGTGCTGATCATGATATTCGCTCATTGCTGCCCTTGAGCAAAGCTGTGATTGACGTTCCAACCCTCGACTTCAACGGTCGGGGCGAGCTTATTTTTATTGTTCGCGCGATAGGTAGCAGTTACCTGGCGAGTTTCGCCCGGCAGTAGCGCGAAGTAGTTATCTTCCCAGAGGACAGGCAGGATTTCATCGTCGAGTTCCGCTTCTCGACTAACGCGGTGGTTTGACGGTTGATCAACCTTTAACCGCACCGCGAAGGCGAGGCTTGAGGTCGGATTGTGCAGCGTGACTGTTGTCGAGCCCTCGTCGCCGTTTCTTTTGGATTGAGCGGTGGCGTCAAGAGTGATCCGGGGAAGCGTGTTCAATGCGGTGTAGTCGGCGAACTCCTTGGTGGGGGTCCACGTGGAAATGTCGTACTGACCGCTTGTATCTTCTTCCTCCCGCCCCCAGTCGAGCGTCTCCTGCCGCGTGGATAGCCAGTAGAAGTTCCTGCTTCGGATCTGTCCGGCTGATTCGAGAGTCAGGCGTACGAAATACGTTGTGCTTAAGCCTGCGATTTGGGGCAGCGTAAACACACGCGTGCTGCTGTCCGGCCCAATGTTCACCGCGATATCTTTTGAGAACTTTTCACTCATGTCGAGGTTGTAAACCTTGGCAGTAACTTTCAGATCTGTGAACGGCTGGTAATAGGAATTCACGACGACGATCGAACGGTCGTCATACGAGTACTGCACATGCAGAGGTTCGCAGGCTTGCTTGACTCCGAAATAAGATCCCCCCGGGCGCAGGTACCAGTCGTACATGTGCCAGATCATGCTCGGCCAAGCATTGTTCAACATCCATTGGATGATTCCGGTCGCGGTGTACTTGTTGCGGCCGTAGGCTTCCATCATGGCGCGATGCGCTTCGTAGGCCTGCACCTGGGATTTCATGGCAAACTCATCGAGATTTTTTGCTGCGCCGTAACGCTTATCCAGTGCTTCTGTGAACACGCTGAGCGTATGAGACATTCCGCCCGCGTGGTATTCCCAGACAGAGTCGATGGGCCAGAGATGATCTGCTGGAAGCATGCGGCGCAGGCTTTCAACTGGGGGAATCGCCGGTCCGGGGCTGGTCTCGGTGTTGAAGCCGAACGCGCCGCCATGGCGTGTATCTACGTACCAGAACAACGGTGAGACGTATTCATACGGGCCGGTCATCTTCACGCCGCTCGGTCCGACGGTCGTGTTTCGTGCGCCGGCAGAAGAGATGGAGGGATTCGGCCATTCAACATCCTTCATGATCTGCAAGTACATACTCTCGATTCTGGGCGGAGGAGCGAAATCGCTGCCATAGAGCCACCCAATGACCGAGGGGTGGCGCTCGAGACGGCGGAGTTGATCACGCAGGGAATCGCCTGCGATGCGCTCGTTCTCTTTGTCCCACGCAGGCCAATTCTCCCATTGATCGCAACAACACCAGCCTGGCAGAACCAAAATTCCCATGCGGTCAGCAAGATCGAAGAAATGATCGTTCTCAATTTTTCCTTCGAGCCGGACCGCGTTGAGGTTCAGATCGCGAACATAGTTGAGTTCGCTTTCCTGCCGTTCGGGTGAGGATCGCAGCAGCATGTCAAAGCTGTAACCAGCGCCACGAATCAGGATGTTCTTGCCATTGATCTGAAACAGCCGGTGGCCCTTTTCGTCGATGTTCGAAGTGACCTGCCGAATACCGAATTCAATGTGAGCGGTATCTGATTCCTGTCCTTGAACCTCCACGGAAAGGTCGAGCGGGTAAAGATCCTGTTTTCCAACCTGTGCGGGCCACCATAGCCGAGGGTTGTGCAGCTTTAGCTGGGGGAACTTATCCGGCGTCAGGCGAACAACCTGAGTCTCTCTGGCAGCAAGACGGACTGGCTGCTCGAAAGCGATTTCTTGAATGCGGCCCTTGAGTACGGCGTCCACGAGGTGGTCCGTGGCATTCGTCAGTTCTGTTCGCACACTCAATTCTGCTTCGTTGGTCGAAGGCTGAATAAGCTTCGTCAACACGGCCGGGTAGTGCAGCGCAATTGGACCCGTGGCGCTGATGTGCACGTCGCGCCAAATACCCATCTCCTTGTCGGGAGGCATGGGAGCCCAGTCGACGAGGGTTATGGCGAGGTCCCGGGGTTGAGGAGGGAAGACCTCGACCGCGAGCGAATTCGTCTCTCCGGGTTTGGCCGCGCTGGTCACATCAAACCGAAACACGCGCCACGTACCCGCCAATTGCTCCGAGCTGGCGATTTCACGGCCATTCATCCAGACGTTTGCTTTGTAGTTGATGCCATCTAAATTAAGCCAGACAGTTTTGCCTTTATACTCCGGCGAAAGCTTGAATTCCGTTCGATACCACCACGACTGCCGGAACGGACTGGTTGGCGGCATCATGATGTTGGAAAAATCTTCAAAGATCGGATACGTCGCCCCCGGGATCGAGCGCAGGTTCATTCCAACATAAGGATCGGGATAGACCTTGTCCTCAACCAGCGCGTTTAGGACTGTCGAGGGGAGTGTCGCGGGATACCAGCCAGTTTTGGGAAAACCAGCTGTGGAGATGGCGGAGCCGTTGGCGTGCAGGTCGGCTGACGACTGAATAAACCAGTTTTCGCGAAGAAATAAGTCAGGTTTGTTACCAACGTCGGCGGCGAGGGTGATGACTGCAGAGAGATTAAGAAGACTGACGAAGAATACTCCTAAGGACCGAACCATGAAGGACTCTCCCCGGGACTGAACCGAAACGCCACATTCTATTCTCTCGAGCTAGAAACATATAGCACTCGGATAGCGCCGTCTTGCCTCCTGCGGGGAGAATCGGGTTTTTCTGCAGGTTCAGGAAGTCAAACTCCAAACGCCTAAGTCAAATTCCCCACCCTGTCCCGGGGAGAACGCGGGACAAGGGTGGGGCACCCTTTTGACTTAAATTGGGGCGATGACGAATGCGAAATTCTGAAAAGTGGTCTGGGGTATAATCGCGCGCACAGATGCCACTGACTGCGGGAACGAAGCTGGGGCCTTACGAGATTCATTCGCCAATTGGCGCCGGCGGCATGGGCGAGGTTTATCGGGCGCGAGACACGCGGTTGAACCGCGATGTCGCAATCAAAATTCTGCCAGCTTCGTTTTCCGCTGATCCCGATCGTCTGCAGCGTTTCGCGCAGGAATCGAGGGCTGCGGCGGCGCTGAACCATCCCAATATCCTTTCCATTTACGACATTGGCGAGGACCGCGGGGCCCCGTACGTTGTCTCCGAATTGCTGGAAGGAGAATCATTGCGCGAGCGCTTGCGTGCGGGCCCGCTCTCCTCGCGCAAGGCGCTCGACTACGCCCAGCAGATTGCGAAAGGACTGGCGGCTGCGCACGACAAGGGAATTGTTCACCGCGATCTAAAACCGGAGAACCTGTTCATCACTAGTGACGGCCGCGCCAAGATTCTCGACTTCGGCCTGGCGAAGTTCACCCATCCGGAAACCAGCGTTACCGACGACGCTCCGACGATGCAGGTCGCGACCGAAGCCGGGACGGTGATGGGCACTGCCGGGTATATGTCTCCCGAGCAAGTGCGCGGCAAGCCCACGGATGGGCGTTCCGACATCTTCTCCTTTGGCGCAATTCTTTACGAGATGCTGTCGGGCAAGCGCGCCTTCCATGGCGATTCTGCCGCGGACACGATGAGCGCCATTCTGAAGGAAGAGCCCGCCGATCTGAGCGAAACCAACCGCAATGTCTCGCCTGCGCTGGAACGCATTGTGCGGCATTGCCTGGAAAAGAATGCGGCAGAGCGTTTTCAGTCGGCGCGCGATGTGGCGTTCAATCTGGAAGCCCTGACTGACATCTCGATTTCCAGCCGGGCTGGCATCCAAGTCTTGCCAGAAAAGAAGTCCCGCCGGTGGGTGATCCCTGCAGTTGCGACTCTCTTGATAATGGCATCGTGGGCGGGAATCTATCGCTTTGCGCAGCGCGGCGCAGTTCGGGCGAATCCGAGCTTTCACGAAGTGACTTTCCGCAATGGCATCATCTGGGACGCCCGCTTTGCGCCAGATGGCCAAACCATCGTTTACGGTGCCGCCTGGGACGGAGCTTCCCAGGAAATCTTCTCGTCGCGTTTCGACAGTACGGACTCGCGAGCCATCGGGCTGAAAAATTCGCAGATTCTGTCCATTTCTTCGAAAGGAGAAATGGCAGTGTCGTTGCATCCGGTCAATGCCGGTCCGTTTGCACAAGCGGGCACGCTGGCCCGCGTTCCTTTAGCTGGAGGCGCACCGCGCGAGGTGGTGGATAACGTCTTCTGGGCTGACTGGACGCCCGACGGGCAGTCGCTTGCGGTGATCCGGCCGGGTCCAAACCAAGGGGGGCAACTAGAGTTTCCCTCCGGCAATGTGATTTATTCGCCGAAGGGCTGGGTCAGCCATGTAAGGTTTTCGCCTAACGGCGCGTTACTGGCGATTGGTGATCATGTTCCCGGCGGCGACGACGGCCGGGTTGTAATTGTCGATGCACAAGGGAACTCCAAAGCTAGTTCTTCTTATTACTCCAGCGTGGAGGGTCTGGCCTGGGCTCCCAGCGGAAAGGAAGTTTGGTTTTCTGCAGTGCCTGCGGGATCGGCAAGGTCCATTTATGCCCTCGACCTCTCAGGCAAGGAGCGTCTCATTTATCGAGCGCCGGGAGGCCTGACGATCCACGACATCAGCCGTACGGGCCTTGTACTGCTGACATTCGATAAGGCGCGCGTCAGTATTTCCGCTCTGCCGCCCGGAGAAACACGCGAACGCAGTTTGTCCTGGTTCGATTGGTCTCTGCTTCTGGACATGTCTTCGGATGGCAAGACCATACTTTTCTCTGAAACGGGCGAGGCCATGGGGGCCAACTACAGCATCTTCGTGCGGAAGACGGACGGCTCGCCGGCAGTGCGATTGGGCGACGGCGGGTTCGGCGCGCTTTCTCCGGACGGCAATTGGGTGGTTACATCCGTAGGCTCTCCGGCAAAGCTGGTCCTGCTTCCCACCGGAGTGGGCGAGGCCAAGCAACTCACAGACGACAAGACCGACCACTTCAATTTTGCGTGGTTGCCCGACAGCAAAGCGATCGTCTACGCTGCTGCCGAGTCCGGCCACGGGGCGCGCTCCTTTCTGCTCGATACACAGGGCGGGACGCCGCGCCCACTCACGCCCGAAGGCACGATTGGTGGTTTGCCTACTCCGGATGGCAAGTTCGTTTTGGCAGTCGATGCGAAACGCGTGCGCTGGCTGTACCCGGTCGCTGGTGGAGAGCCGATAAAGCTCAATTTCATTCCCAATCCAGATGAGCGCATCATGGGATTTTTCGACGGCGGCAAAAGCTTGCTGGTACGCACTCCAAATCTCCCTGTGAAGGTCACGCGCATCGACATGGCAACTGGACGGCGCGAGCCATTCAAGGAAATCATGCCTGCCGATCCTGCAGGGGTGCAGGCCATTCCAACCCTGCGCTTCAGTGCGGACGGGAAGTCTTATGCTTACTCCATCGGGCGGATTCTGTCTGACCTCTTTGTGGTCGACGGCCTGAAGTGATCGGCCCGATCCCTGACGTGTCAATAGCAGTTTCCTGATGCGCTTACAGCATGCTTGCGAATTCCGTAGGCATGACATTGTCACCGTCCCGTGACAAAAATCTAACAAGCTCTTTACACTCTCGCCGCGTTCTCGTCGCTCTATTCCTCGAACACTTCGCCAGCCCGTGGAATAGGAGCTTCTATGTCGCAACGCAGGATCCATTTGCATGCAATCGCCGCGACCGCGGCACTTCTGGTGATTTGCCTGGTCGCATTGAGTCGGTTAAACCCGGTTCGCGCTGAAGATTCCCGCAAAGAGATGGACTTCCATAAGAATCCGGCCGTCGCAAATGCCGCACGAAAAGTGCTGATGGGAGAGCAGGTCTTCCGCTTCGACACCTTTGGGGATGAGGCGTTCTGGGGAGATAGCCTGAAACTTCATCAGGCAATCGAAGGCGCCAAATTGGGCGGAGTCGGTCCCGGAGTCAGTCCGAAGACCGCTCTTGCCGTTGGCCTCAAGGTGGACATCGACGCACTTCCAAGAAATCTCGTGGAGCAGATCGAGAGAGGCCGGGTCAATCTCGACGACCCCGCCGTCACTCTCTTGTTGTTGAAACTGAACGCAGTAGTCGGCCTCACTGGAAACTTTAACTCCTCGGGGACGCTGAAGTCGGTAGGAATCCAATGCGCCCTTTGCCACTCGACTGTAGATAACTCCAGGCCGGAGCTGTGCGCCGAACAGATTTCGCCGAATCCAGGGACAGGCTGTATCGGACGTCGGCTGGATGGATGGGCGAACCGCGACCTGAACGTTGGCGCGATCGTCGCCCTCGCTCCCGACCTGAGCGTGGTCGCGAACCTGTTGCAAACGGACCAGGCGACCGTAAGAAATGTTCTGAACAGCTGGGGTCCCGGAAAATTCGACGCCGAGCTGTTCCTGGACGGGAAGGCCTTCAATCCGCAGCAGGTGACTGACGGCGTGGTTACAGGTACGAACGTTCCCGGCGCGACGTTGATTCCACCCGCATTCGGGTTGGGTGGTGTCAATCTTCACACCTGGCTCGGCTGGGGCTCGGTCCCGCACTGGAACGCCTTCGTCGCGAATCTGGAAATGCATGGCAAAGGACGATTCTTTGATCCCCGACTCAACAATGCCGCGCAGTTCCCGATCGCCGCCGCAAATGGTTTTGCAGATCTGCCTCACATCGATCCCGATGATGATCAGGTCACTCCGAAGCTTGCTGCTTTGCAGCTTTATCAACTCTCATTGCCTGCGCCGAATCCCACAGTGCGTTTCGACAAAGCGGCGGCCGCTCGTGGCGACGAACTCTTCAGCGGTAAAGCGGGATGCAATAACTGTCACGTCGAGCCGCTATGGACCGAGCCGGGATGGAACCTGCATACAGCCGTCGGATGTCTGCGTTGACAGCTTCGAGGCCGATCGTGGGCCGGACATGCGTTATCGCACCTCGCCCATTGGCGCGCTCACCACTCACCTGAAAGGCGGCTTCTACCATGATGGACGCTTCGCGGACTTGAATGCCGTAGTCAACCACTACAACAAGTGCATGAACCTGGGGCTCTCCGATAGCGAGAAGAGCGACCTGATTCAGTATTTGATCAGCCTGAAGTTCTGAAACGCAAAAACCAGCTAAGCGCGTCGGCGCTCCCGACTGTGAGTGCCGACGTTGCCACAGGTGCCGCTAGCAGCAATCTATGCGCTTTGTTTCCAATAGTTTCAGTGCTCTGTACAGCAAAACAGCGATAAACCAGAGCTCATAACTGGGCATCGGACTAACAGGAGAAATGCATATGGAAAGCAAAGCGAAATTATTGGGACACCCGATTCACCCAATGCTGATCGTATTTCCACTCGGTTTGCTCGCGACTGCGGTCGCTTTCGACATAGTCGGACTCGCGCAGGGCGATGCTTCCTGGTTCGGCATTTCGTATTGGATGATTGCTGCCGGGATCATTGGTGGGCTGCTTGCCGCTGTTTTCGGTCTCGTCGACTGGTGGGCCATTCCTTCGGGGACGCGAGCGAAGAACATAGGGCTCATGCACGGAGGCGTGAACGTGGTTGTAGTGCTTCTGTTCATTGGAAGCTGGCTGCTGCGAAACTCAGCGCCACAAAACCCGAGTTCAACTGCATTCGCCCTATCATTCATCGCAGTGCCTCTGGCCTTAGTTGGCGGCTGGCTGGGAGGCGAACTGGTCGATCGACTCGGAGTCGGAGTGGACGACGGAGCACATTTGGATGCACCGAATTCGTTGTCCGGCAGACCGGCCAGGGAACGGACCCAGCCGGAAGCCCGCGATTTCCGGAGAGTCGCGTAGAGGAATTGCCGCAGCAAAGTGGATGGGCGCGCCGCTTCGGTCAACAATGTGGAGAGGCCCATCCAGCGCTTCGGGCTTGCCCTAACGTAACTGCCCATGTGATGTCGGTCACGGAAATATGTGCGCAATTACCGTGTAATTGCCCAAGCACTAATCCATCGGAATCACGGAGTTCCGATTGAACGCTGGCGGGCGTGTCGCGCAGGGATGTCCTGCGCTCGGTGAGTTCGCATCTCTACCGTCTGCATCACCACCAGCGAGCTATTCCCCTCGGCTTCTAAGTGGGATGTAAGTCCACTTAGGCCCGAGGGATTCTGCTTTGAGTGTGAATCCTACCGGTCTTATCTGACAGAAAGTGGCGATTAAACAGACACAATTTGGCAACCTTGTGAAGCTCAGTGTAGACGAGAGGCGATGCACTTTCTGATTGTTGCTGAAACCTCCAACGCAGTCTCAACAAGTTCGGAGCGCTACTGTGACGTCCATCACAGACGATTGTGATCTGAATAACCTGGCAATGATGAGGCTTTGCAATTGCAAGCTAAATCACGACTGGCTCATCAACACCAGCCGAACTTAGTCCTGGGAGGACGATTTTAGATGCAAAAACAAAAGGGTTTTTCGCTGATCGAATTGCTTATTGTAGTAGCCATCATCCTGATCATTGCTGCCATCGCCATTCCGAACTTGCTGCGCGCCCGCATGGCGGCCAACGAGTCGTCTGCTGTGGCCAGCATCCGTACCATTACAACCGGTCAGGTTACATACCAGACCGCGTATCCGGGAACGGGATTTGCTGGTACCTTGCTTGCTCTAGGCGGCCCCTTGGGCGCGGCTTGCGTTCCGGCCGTGGCCAACGCCTGCCTGATCGACTCCGTACTTGCCAACAATGGCAACCCGGCCAACAGCGGAAAGAGCGGATACTCTTTCACGAGTGGCGCAGGCACAGTTACGGGGACCGTTAACACTGGCTACACCATCGCGGGCGTTCCGTTGACGCTAAACCAGACTGGTATTCGCGGGTTCTGCGCTGAGGAAGATGCAGTACTGCGCGTCGATCCGGCTGGCGTTTGCTCCACCACTGAAGCGGGTATTTTGGCCTTCAATCCGCTGAACCAGTAGGGTACAAATGCAGGGAAGGACAGCACGCGGGGGCAGCGAATTAGGACTTCGCTGCCCCTTGTCTTCTTTGCTGCCAGTCGGTTTTGGCACACAAGAACAGAGTGGCGTAACATCGCGATCTCATCGAGGTCGGCCCGGCTAGTTGTCAATGCGAGGTGAGGGTCCACTTATGGAGTGGTACCAAATCTCAGAACCACCGCTTCCTTTTGAAATACCAAAGCACGCCCACGATCGAAGAGAGCATGAGTGCGCTCGCATACCACACACCGTGCGGATTGTTGCTCCAGGGTAGATGCAGGTTCATGCCGAAAAAACCTGTGATAACTACCAGCGGCAACGCCAGTGTGCCGTAGATGGTCAGAACTTTCATGACCTCATTGGTGCGATTGGCCACGGCAGAGAGATAGATATCGAGCGACCCCGTGAGCAGGTCGCGCTGGGCTTCTACCAGATCCACTGCGCGTACTAAATGGTCGTACACGTCGCGAAAATAGGGATCGAGATCGTCACCCGTGAGGCCGCCCTCGCGGCGGATGATGGCGTTCATCACATCGCGCATGCCTGAGGCGTTACGGCGAAAGTCGATCAGGCGGCGCTTGAGCCGGAAAATCTCGCGCAGCACCGGTGGCTCCGGCCTTTCGAGCACAAGTGACTCTATCTTCGAAATGTTTTCAGATGAGTCGTCCAGGAAAGCGAGATAGTCGTCCACGATCAGATCTGTGATTTCGTAGAGGACGCGGTCCAGCCGGGTGACGTGGTTTTCCTGAACCCACCGGCAGAGTTTCTCCAGAAACGCGCAGTCACCCTGATGAACGGTGATGAGAAAGTCTGAACCGAGAAAGACATCGAAATCGTCAAACGCTGGCTCTTGAGCGTTGGGAACCATTTGTTTCAGGACCGCGAACATGTAGGTCCCGTACTCGTCCACCTTCGCCCGCTGCGGTCGATGGCGGCAATCCTCGATCTGAAGCTCGTGGAGGTGGAAGCGGCGCGCGAGTTCATCCAGGTCGGGCGAATTGGGGTCTGGCACATCGAACCAGTTGAGCTCGGGCAACAGCTTTTGGGCAGTGTTCATGAGTGCAGCTAACCTGCCCTAGCATGTTACCTGATGCTGATATTTATCTTTCCCAACGCGCGGGAGATGTTGGTCGAAGGGAACTGAGCCAGAGTGGGCAATGGCTGTTTTGGTGGGCGGGATCTGCGTTGAACTTCGTCAAAGTTCGGGGCGTGAGAGCTGGGACTACCCCACAACCTTGAATCCGTGCTTGGCCAAGATATCCTCGGGCACGTCGATGGCGAGAAAGTCGATGGGCTCACGCGAATTCAAGCCAAAAAGCAGATCCATGGGACCATTCAGGCTCTCTGTTACATCATCGCGTACGCCAAATGCTAAAAGGACTTTCTTTGCCTCTTCGATGGAGGCATACATACGCCACGAGTTGGCGTTCGTGGCCCGGCGGCTGCAGACGGAAACTTTAGCGCCGCCACCGGACTCATGATTAATGCTTATATCAACGAGCACGGTGAAACATTGTAGCGCAACGGCGGCCGAATTCTCGATAAAACGCGTTGATATTCAGTACACACTGGCCCAAGAAGCAGGCAAGTGCGCGAGGGTTGCGCGGAATCTCAATCTCGTCTGGCGCTCGGACTAGCTCGCGCTCAGGTCCATCCGATAAAACGGCGGCTATCCAGAGCTATCAGAAGCTGCTCGAAATCTGGAAGAATGCAGACTGGATTTTGTTCCTGCACAGGAAGCACGCGCGAGGCAGCCGCTCTCGGGAATGAGAGCCCAAAATAAATCACGAAGCAAAACCCATCGCCTCCCGAATTTGTGTTCCGCATTGCATAAACGACGGCAGAATCACAATTGCCATCAGCCTTTTGTTTGCCCACCCGCGTCAGCAATGTGACAATAGCGAATATGCAAAAAATGCTGACCGTAATGGCCATTGGCCTTCTTGCGGCCGGGGCGGTGCTGACTGCTGAAGGGCAGGGCACTCCCCCCGCACAAACCTCAAAAACGCCGTCGACGAAATCCGCGACCCAGGCGCCAAAGACGGGGACGAAAACGGCGACGAAAAAGCCTGGGACCAGTTCGACTGCGGGAGGCACTTATGCCCTGAAATCCCCGAAAGACAAGGCCAGCTACGCGCTGGGAATGAGCATCGGAGGCGGGTTGCACCGGCAGCAGATTCCGGTGGATCCGGCGGTGGTGGCGCGTGGTCTGCGGGATGCGATGAGCGGCGCAAAGACGCTGATGACGGAAGACGAGATGAAGTCCACTTTGCAGCAGTTGAGAACGGAAGTTGGCAAGGAGCAAGCTACCAAGGCGCATGCGGCGGGAGAGGCCAATCGAAAAGAGGGCGACGCGTTCTTAGCCGCAAATAAGAGCAAGCAAGGCGTGACCACATTGCCTGACGGCTTGCAATACAAAATTGTGCAGGAGGGCACTGGCCCAAAACCGGCTGCCAGCGATAGCGTGACCGTGAACTACCGCGGCACGCTCGTTAATGGGAAGGAATTTGATAGTTCATACAAGCGCGGCCAGCCAGTAACGTTCCCGGTGAACGGTGTTATCAAGGGGTGGACGGAAGCGTTGCAGCTCATGCCCGTCGGGTCGAAATGGGAGTTGTACATCCCGCCGGATTTGGCGTATGGGGACAATCCTCCTGATCCGAGCATCGGACCGGGGGATACGCTGATCTTCGAAGTCGAGCTGCTGTCCATCGGAGCTCAGAAAAAGTAGCGTACGGTTTTCCGAGGCCGCCTGCCGAGCAGGCGGCCTTTGTTTTTTCACTCGTGAAAGGAATCGAGTAGACTTCGCGTCTGGCGGGAGACAGAAACGCTAGAGTGCGCTGCGCAAGTGTTCTTCCGCCGAGAGATTTGCGCCGGCCAGCAGCAGCAGCCCGGAAAGAAAAGCCCAGAACATCATAGTTACCGAGAGCGCGAAAGGGCCGTAGACTTCCTGAAAATTGAGCCAGGGGAGAGCAAGAATATAGGCGTACTTCAAAGCTTCTGAGAGCAATCCCATAATGATCGCTGTCGGCAAGACCGTCCGGGCTGGGACTTTTCCGTTGGGAAGGACCCAATAGATGAGAAAGAAGATGGCAATGCTCGCGCCGATAGCGAACACTTTCATCATCAGAAATCCGATCATTCGAACGAAACTTGTTCCGTAACCCCGCAGCAGGAATTCCATAAATGCAACCGGGCCCGCTGTGAGCGCAATTGAGATGAGCGCGAGCGCGCCGCAGGCGAATGCCAGTCCAAGGGAGATCAACTGGTTGCCGAGATAAGAACGATTCGTTTCGAAGCGCCAGATCCGATTGAGGGCGACTTCCAAGGGGAGAAACACACCTGAAGAAGTCACAAGCAGAATGAGCAGCGAGACTAACTGCACACGCTGGCGTGAGTTAACCATGGAATTGAGATTGCGAATTACGAAGTCCTGTCCCGCGGGAAGATAGTCGCGGAGCAACTGCAGAACAACTTCGTACATGACGCGAGAGTGGAAGACGCGCCGGATCAGAGTCATCATCAGTACGACAAAAGGAAAAAAGGACAGGATCGCGTTCGCCGCGACCGAGAAGGCGAAAGTATGGACGTCGGTGCGGATCAAATACTTGATCGTCGAGAGCAGCAGTCCAGAAGGTCGAGACGAAGTCTGCCGGAAACGCCGGGGCGGGGAAGTAAGGTCGGAAATGGGCGAACTC
The DNA here is from genome assembly GCA_963785865.1 of uncultured Acidobacteriota bacterium. Classification (GTDB taxonomy): domain Bacteria; phylum Acidobacteriota; class Terriglobia; order Terriglobales; family Acidobacteriaceae; genus Sulfotelmatobacter. Next base: position 157,366 of record CAWAXF010000035.1, read on the forward strand.
GGCACGTGGCATAAATCGTACCAGAGGAAAAGCCAGGGATCACCGCTACGGACGAACGGAGGTTCAGGGCCACTTACCAGCTATTTCTTTATCTTTGTTAAAGTTATGGCAAAAACAATGGATATGACCGAAGGTCATATTGCGTTACCTTTCTAATTTCTGTTGCGAAACGTTTTAATACTGCTTATGATCTCGCTCGACGCCGGACCCTTGGTCCAGGCAGTGAGACAAGTAGGTGGTTGACGTTTGTTAGGTGTAGTGGAAACGAGCGCCAAATTGTCGGACTCCGGAAGTTCCTGCGGCGACTGCTCATCGCTGTTGGGAGCTAAGGAGTCTTTTCTTTTTTGGAAATAAATTCCCTCTGCACATCGTAGACGCAACCGAAATTCTGTTGATTCTCTGAGGGGGGCTTCGGGCAACCGAGGCGGAATCCGGGAATCCGCAGAACATTCTTCGCGATTGGTGAAAGGAGTTTTGCCGTGAGAGAGAAAGGAACAGTGAAGTGGTTCAACGGGGCGAAAGGATATGGATTCATCCAGCGCTCCACGGGGGAAGATGTGTTCGTGCACTTCTCCGCGATCCAGGAGAACGGTTACCGCACACTGAACGAAGGTGAGACCGTGGAGTTTGACTTGCTTAAGGGCCCCAAGGGTTTCCAGGCCGCAAACGTCGTCCGAGCATAAAACCTGCGAACCAGTTCCATAAACCCTCCCGGTCCCAGCGGGAGGGTTTTTTCGTTAGCCGCCGAAGCTCATCCCCAGCGTGGCTGCTCGTCCAAGCCAATCCCTAAGGCGGTTTTTGCTACGACCTCATGCGTAAGGAACGAATTCGCGGGATGAATGCGTCCCAGTCGCGCATCGCGCACCAGACGTTCGTATCCTCCCGAACGAAAGATGCCTCCGCCACCGCTGACGTCGAGGCCCAGGTCGACGATGCGCCACGCACCTTCGACCGCGCGATACTTGGCCGCCATGATTTTTGCCGGCCATTGCGCGCCGTGATCAACGCCATTGGACCAATCCTGGGCCACGCTCTCCAGGTGCGGTCCGATCGACTCCAGTTCGAGCACCATATCAGCGATCACATGCTGCACTTCAGGGTGATAGGCCATGGAACGAGACAGAGCCATGGAGCTCTTGGTTTTAACTGAGTTGATGGTCTGATCCAGCGCACGCTGGGCGAGCCCGTAATAAACGTTGCCGAAGCCCAGCAGCGCCCATGCGAAGACGGAGAGCACGAACATGTCCACCCCGGCCGCTCCGGCCGGAATGACGCGTGCGATGTACTGATCGGGGATGAACGCGCTCTCGAGGATAGTGTCATCGCTGCGCGTCGCACGCATGCCGAGAACGTCCCAAGTTTCCTTGATGGTGTAACCCTTGGTCGCGCGAGTCATGAAGGCGTGAACCACTTTCGGCTGCGTAGGGTCGCTCATGTCCATGCCGTGCAGGCCGAATCGCGTCCATACCGGAGTCAGGCTGCCAAACTGTTTGCGGCCAGTGAAGCGATAGCCGCCATCGACCCGTTCTGCTTTGGAGGTAGAAAGCAACACGGGAACATCATTACCGCTCTCCGCGTGACCGGCGGCGAAGATTTCGCCGGCTGCCGCATCGCGCAACAGCCATTCCAGTGACGTATCGCCGCGGCGCCAGAGATCCGCCGCCACGCCCGTCCAATATATGTGCATATTGAGCGCAAGGGCGGTGGCCGGCGCGTAATATGCCAGCCGGCGTTGCTCCCTGCACATCTGGGCGAGCGTCATCCCCGCGCCCCCGAATTCTCTGGGGACCGCAGAGCGGAGATAGTCGGCAGCTTTCAGTTCATCGAAATCTTCTTTGAAGAACCGGTTTTCCCGGTCGTAATTGACGGCGCGAGTGGCGAAACGAACCAACATTTCTTCGGTGAGAACGGACGCTCGCGGCCCTTGTAAAGCGCTCGAAGCTTGTGAGCTGCCGTTGGCTTTTACACTCGTCGTTGCTCAGGGTTGCATTCAGAACTGGTTCCATATGGCTGCTCCTTAGACTTGTGGTCCAATTTTCCGGCTATTCTACAGCGCTTCCTGGTTCCCCAGAGCCGGCCCGGTGGCGGGCTTTTTCCCAAACCGTATAGGGATAAGCTTCGGAACCTGCTCGCGGTAGCGCTGGTATGTCTCTCCATGGGCGCTGAGCAGATCGCGCTCCTCCCATGAAATTGCGATGAGGATGTAGGCAGTTGTCGCCAATGCAAAAACCAGGTGAGCCACGGTCATCTGCGGAGTCGCCCAGAAGATGCAAAGCCAGCCTACATAAATGGGATGCCGTACGTAGCGGTAAAGCAACGGCGTCCGGAATTGCAGACCTGTGTACGGGCGCCCACGGAAATGAAGATAGACCTGGCGCAGTCCGAACAGATCAAAGTGGTCGATGAGAAAAGTTGCGAGCAGCAACAGGGCCCATCCGAAAGCGTAGATACCGTAAGCTACAAGGCGCCCGACCTCGGTATCGAGCTGCCAAATGAGACCACCCATTGGCTGCCACTTCCAAAACAGCAGGATCATGGCGACGCTGGCAAATAGAACGTACGTGCTGCGTTCAGCAGCCGGTGGTACGATGCGGGTCCATGCCCGCTTAAACCAGGGGCGCGCCATCAGACTATGCTGTACCGCAAACAAGCCAAGCAGCAGGACGTCAACGGCGAGCGCCCGACCCAGCGAACCCTGAGCCCCAGAATCAATCGACTTCGGAACCCCGAAGTCTCCCAGAAACGCGATGGCATACAGGAATGTTGCAAAGAAAACCAGGTAGCAAAATACGCCGTAAAGGAAAATAGTGATGCGTCCCAACATGGCAAACCTCCTGCACCGGGCGCTTGACCTATAATCGATTCACTAGCGAACCGGGCGTGATTGCACATTACTGGCATCCTGTCTGGGGAGTAACGAAAGAACGCCAAAGAAAAGCCAAAACCCTAATTGGGGCCTTCTGGGGTTGAATCGGGGCATGGTCAAGACCGAAGCGGAGCCGCATCCACGGCAATACCATTTCGCCGACTTCACGTTGGATCGCGAACGCGCGTCCCTTTTGAAAGGGGGGCGGGAGGTCAAACTGCGCCCCAAGGTCTATGACGCTCTAGCGTATCTGGTGGAGCACCGCGGCCGGGTTGTGGCCAAGGAAGAGTTGATCCAGGCACTTTGGCCGGATGCCTTTGTCACCGATGATTCGCTGGTGCAGTGCATGGTGGAACTGCGGCGGGCCTTGGACGACCGTTCGCAAGAAATCCTGAAAACCGTTCCACGCAGGGGATACATCTTTGCCGCTCAGCTCAAGCCGGAGGCTGTACGGCCTAAAGAAGCAACCAGAGATTCAGCCGTTCTCCAGAGTCATCAGCTTCCGGTAGCGCGCACACCGGTGATTGGACGCGAGAAGGAACTAGCTGCCATCCGAGAGTTGCTTATTGATCCCGGGGTTCGGCTGGTGACGTTAACGGGATCTGGCGGCTCAGGCAAAACACGGCTGGCCATCGAAGCCGCGGATAGGCTGAACGACTTCTTCGCGGGACGCGTGCATTTCGTCGCTCTCGGTTCGGTAAGCGACGCGGCGATGGTGCCAGCGGCGATTGCCGAGACTCTGAACGTCCGTGAGGGTGGCGGCCGGTCACTGGTGTCTCTGCTCCGTGAGTACTTTCGGGAGTGTGGTCCGCCACCCGTTCTTTTGCTGCTGGATAACCTGGAACACATCCTTGCTGCTTCGGCGCTGGTAGTCGAACTCACTGAGGCTTCTCGTGCACTAAAGGTTTTGGTCACGAGCCGGGCACCGCTGCGGGTTTATGGAGAGCACGAGTTTCCGGTAGCTCCTCTGCCCCTGCCGGACGCAAACGACGTCCAGTCCTTCGGCGCTTTAACCAACAATCCATCAGTCGTGTTGTTTGCGCAGAGGGCTGCTGCGGTAAAACCCGACTTCAAACTGGACGCGGAAAATGCACCGACCATCGCGGAAATCTGCGCCCGCGTGGATGGTCTTCCGCTCGCCATTGAGCTTGCCGCCGCAAGGGTGAAGATGCTTCCGCCTGCCAGGCTTCTCGCACGGCTGCAGAGTCGCCTGGGGCTCTTGACGACGGGGCCCAGGGATCTTCCTGAGCGACAGCAGACTCTCCGCAAGGCGATCGATTGGAGCTACGACTTGCTTGATGAAGCCGAGCAGAAATTGCTACGCAGGCTTGCCGTGTTTTGGGGTGGATGCACGCTCGAAGGAGCGGAAGCCGTGGCCAATACCGCCAACGACTTGAGTGTGGATATGCTCGACCTCATGTCGTCCCTGGTCGATGAGAGCCTGCTCCAGCAAAGACAAACAGGCAACGACGAACCTCGCTTCGGGATGCTGGAAACGATTCGAGAATATGGTCTCGAGCGGCTGCGAGAGAGCGGCGAAGAGGTTGCCACGAGACGGGCGCACGCCGCCTATTGTTTGGTGCTGGCGGAAGAAGGCAATCCTAACTTGAACGATGTCGATCGGGCAGCTTGGCTGGCACGCTGCGACATTGAGCATGACGATTTCCGCGCAGCCTTAGACTGGCTGTTTCAGACCAAGGATCTCGAGTGGGCCTTTCGGCTGTGCACAGCCCTGTTTCGTTTCTGGGACATGCGAGAGCACCTAACCGAAGGTCGAGACGGGTTCGAAACGGTGTTGCAACTCGCCGGCAACGAGTTCCCTAAAGAACGGGCGCAGGTGTCGCAATTTCTGGGAGCGGTGTACACGTCGTTAGGAGATTTCTCGGCAGCCGAGCGTTACCTCAGACAGAGCTTATCAATTTGTCGAGACTTGGACGATCACTTGGGAATCGCTGTGTCTCTGAACGCTTTGGGAGTGAACCAACGCGACACAGGAGACCATGTCAGAGCTCAGGAGAACTTCGAGCAGAGCCTCAACTACTGGCGCAAAGTGAGCGATCGATCTGCAATCGCCCGCTGCCTTCACAACATCGCCAATGTCGCGAAGATTCGTGGTGACTACAATGAGGCTCGCGCAGCCTTGTTTGAGGCCATGCAAATGTTCCGGGAGATTGGCGATCGGAGCGGCGCGGCGTGGTCCCTCAACCAGCAAGGCGACGTGGCGTGGGAGGCGGGCGATATTTCCGGGGCGCGCGAACTCTACGATCAGGCGCTCACTGCCTTTCGAGAAATTGGCGATCAGTGGGGAACGGCCCGGTCGTTAGCGGATCTCGGATCGATCGCGTGCGAGTTGGGAGACTATGTGGCAGCGCACGAAGCCTACCGCGAGAGCCTCGAAATCTTTGCCCGGCTGGAACATCGACGAGGCATCGCACGGGTGCTCGAGGGCTTAGCCTGCGCTGCGCTGGCGAAAGGGGATGCGGCACGGGCGCTGTGCGTAGCGGCATCAGCCGCTCATCTCCGTGAACTCATCAGCGCCCCTCTACCTCCAGCTGAACAATTAGGTTTAGACCAGAGATTACGTCCTGCGTGGAAATCGCTGAATGAGTCGGAAGGAAAACGCGTCTGGGCCGAGGGGTGGGCGTTGCCTTTGCCGGCGGCGATCCGGTACTCACTGGAAAATGAGCCGGCGACCTCGGACCGCTAGGATGCGTATTTCTTCGGATCTATAAGGCGCCGCACGGCCGACACGCGATTTGCTGGAATATTCGTTCTTCGTGCATGCTCTCGGATCGTTTCCTCATCCGGTGCGAGATAGACGCAGTAGACCTTGTCTTCCGTTACGTAGCTGTGAAGCCATTGAATACGAGGCCCCATCTGCTTCACAGTATCCAGTGAACGTAATGAAACCTCGCGGACCTGCTCTTCCGTGAGCGAGCCGGCGCCTGGAATTTCACGTTCTATCACGAACTGCGGCATGATTTTCGTAGTTTACACCAACTTCGTTGTGACATTGTTAGGGGCGACAGCGACCGCAGCCCAACCGCAGCGCGTCTTTCAGAGCAACGGGTCAGCGCATTTCCAGCGAGACCAAGTCGCCGTTATTGGCAGCGCCATTCGGTTTGTAATTCACCGTGACTTGGCGGTCGCGCCAGTCGCAGGAGAAATCGTCTGCGCCAATCAGGAGAATGGATCTGTAGTCCGCTGCGCGCAACGTTAAACGGCCAGCCTGGGAATTAACGGTCAGCACGGCAGCGGGTGCCTTGGAGCAATCGACCGCAACCAGACGGCCCTGGACGAATTTAGTTGAGCGTTTGTCTCCGGGGATATCCGATCCGGATCTTGTTTCGTCCGCATCACGCTTGGCCGCATCCTCTTCAAGAACATCGAAGGGCGACTTTTGCGGAGCATACTTCGGTTGCGACGTGCCATTTGCCGCTACAGGGATTCCATATTTACGCTCGGTACCCGACTGCTCGATCAGATCGCGCGCTTGCGCCGCAATTGTCGGGTCGCTGCTGGCTTTCAACCGGCCCAGCAGGGCGTTGGCTGCATCCCATTTCTTGCTAGCTACGTAGATCTCGGCAAGATGATAAATGTAGCGCTCGTTTCTTGGGCTCAGGGTGATGGCGGCGCGCTCAGACTGCAGCGCTGCTGAAGGGCCCCCGCCGGTATTCCGAGCGACCGCCAGCAAATCGTAGGCCCCAGCCATTTCCGGATACCACTCAAGCACCGCCTTGAGATCCATCATCATGTTGGACAAGCCCATCATCTCGGCGTGCTTGGCCCGCGCCATGCTGTATTTCGCAACTGAGACGTAGTAGCGGATCCACAGGTCGCTTGGATTCAGTGCGGCCGCATCGCTCAGTTCGGAAAAAGCCTGCTGATATTCGCCGTGTTCGATGTGATCCCACGCAAGAATGCGGTGCGCAATGGGCAGTCCACCAGCATTGCTGGGAAGTTGTTCCGGATCTTCACCCATACGTTTCACTTGGTGCTTTTGTTCCGCTTTCTGATCGGCGGAGGTGGGCGTAGTCGCCAGTTCATTCAACGTCTTTAGGCCGATTTCCCGCCGCTCGGGAATCCGAATCTGGATTTCAGCGTAGATCGCACGGGCTTCGGGCTCGGAGAGCGGCTTCGCCGAGATTGCCGAATCTTCAGGCCCAACCGGACTGCGAAAACGCTCTCCCTCCTCTGTTCCAACGGAAGTAGCAGCGGAATTGCTTCGTACTGTATCCACTGCTGCCTTCAAATTACTCTGCGAATGGAAATAGTCCTTGACCGCCTGCTCCAACTGCCCAGAGGAGACTCCATACGCCTTCTGGATGGCCTCCTCAACCGGGACATGCTGGTTTAGTACCAGATCGAGATATGCTCCGGTTTCGGGCAGCTTCTTCTCGTGCAGCAGGTAATGCATGATGATCCAGGATTCGGCGTAGTAAAGAGTGTGACGCGTGCCCTGGTTGTGCGCCGAAGCCTCATGTTTCATCGAAAAGAGGTCGGGAAGTGACATCCAGGTCTGAACGCCCAACAATTCTGTAAACGATTTGGCGGCTTGGGCATCATGCTCGCGACCGAGCAAGTCGCGCGTCACGGGGGCGTTGAGTTCCGGATCACTGCCGATTTCGACCTGCTTGTCATCCAGCCGGATGGAACTGAAGTATTCAGCGAGCCCTTCATCGAACCATCCCTGAGCAGGCGGATAGTTGAAGTTCAGGAGCATGAGAGCGAAATCGTGCGCCACTGAGCGCCAGGATTCTTCCTCGAACACATTCAGAACGATGAAATCCTGATCTTCACCGCCGACGAAAAATCCTGAAACATCGATCGGCTGGCCGTTCTTCAGGGGCGCGACCTGATAGTAGGCTTTATCGTTCTTCAGGGCCAAGATGGTCAGGGGAACAGACTGGTTCAGTCGATCCTTGCCCAGGAGACCTGCGAATACCGAGCGCATCTGCTCGAAGCGGAATGCGACTTCGCGGCCCTTTTTGTCGCCCGCGTCAGTGATGACGGTGAAATGCGCGGAGTTGACCTGCTGCCAGGGAGGTTGATTGGCAGCTTGGGTGTTGACACACAGCATGACTGCGAGCATTGCAATGGAGACCGAGATGAAACGGGCGCGGGGCATGGTCCGCCAGAGAGGAAGCGCTTCTAGCAAAATGCTACCACGGAGCCCCGCCTCCAAGCGTTTCGGACAAGGAAAACGCCCGAATCTCAGACTTCCTGGTTCTCTTTAGCATTTCCGGCAATCCGGCGAGTGGAGCGTGTTGTTGGGGTCGTGCCGAAATGGGAGGAGTTTATTACGGCTGATCGCAGCTGGTAGTCGTATTCCCTTTATAATTTCCGGTTCATGTTTCTATGCGTACAAAATCGGTTTAATGCAGTGTGCCTTCTCGCGCTTCTGTTTGTGGGCGTCGCTGCAGATGGGGCATCCACTGCTTCCTGGAACGGTGTGCTCACGGACAGCGCCGGGAAAGCGATCGCTGGCGCCAGCATCATGCTGAAGTCTTCGTCTGCTGGGCACGAGTATACGGCGGCGACTACGGCCGATGGAAAATTCGCGTTTGCCGCAATCGCTGCCGGCGCTTACCAAATATTCGTGAACGTGGGAGGTAACGTACTTAGAGCAGAAGCGCCGTTCCGGGTGAACCGTCAAGGCACAACGATTGGTACTTCGTTGAAGATATCTTCTTCTGGCGCGGTTTTGCAGGTTAATCCGCCACCGTCAGAACTCAGTGATGCAACTGCACAGCCTTCGACACAGGCTAGCGGGGGAGAGCGGCTTTCCAGCGGGGAAGTCTCCAGTCTGCCGCTGAACGCCCGTGACTTCAGCAAACTGCTCCTGCTTGCGGCCGGTACCATGACCGATGCCAATGGGGCGGCGAACTTCACTCAGCAGTTTGCGGTAAATGGCCAGCGGGGCGTGACCACCATCTTCGCCATGGATGGCTTCGATACCACCGATCCGGAGATGGGGGGAGCGACATTTTCCAACTTCAACGTCGATGCCATTCAGGAGGTGCAATCGAACTCCGGAGTAATGCCTGCGGAGGTCGGGCATGGTGCAGCGAGTTACACCAACGTTGTGACGAAATCGGGAGTCAATCAGATCCACGGGAGCATGTTCGAGTTCCTGCGCAATGCCTCGCTCGACGCTCGCAATTATTTCGATTACAAAGATCCGACTGGACACCGCCGCATTCCGCCTTTCCAGCGAAATGAGTTTGGGTTCACCAATGGGGGACCGGTTGTACTGCCCCGGATCTATGACGGGCGTAACCGCACGTTCTACTTCGGTGAGTATCAAGGATTTCGGCAAGTACTGGGCACGACTCAGGTAATCCCGGTGCCGACGGCGGCGGAGCGGCAGGGCATCGATACCACGAGCTTCCCGGGAGACACGTTGACCGTCCCTGTGAACCCGGCGATTGTGCCTGTGCTCAATGGGTATCCCCAGCCGAACGAGCCTGACGGACCCTTTGGCGATCGGACCTACGCGACTTCTTCGAAAGTCGTAACGCGGACCGACCAGTTCTCCATCCGCGTGGACCACAAGATTTCGGACAAGTCTTCGCTCGTGACCCGCTTCAGTCTGAATCAGGTTAAGGGACCCCTCACCAATCCTGATCAGACCGCGATCAATCCTAGTTTCGGAGTGCTGTTCTTCGATCACCAGCGGAATGCAGGAGTGCATTACACCCGCATGCTTTCTCCGCACATGACGTCGGATACTTCCATCGCTTACATCCGGAGTACGCCATTTTTTCCGACGACAAATCACACTCAGCCCGGCATTACTTTCGCCGACGGTCTGTATCAGCCATACAACCAGCCTGCCGGTTCGATCTTCGGTTCGTACAGCAATCTCTACCAGTTCAAACAGGACATCGCTTGGGTTCACCACTCGCATTCATTCAAGTGGGGGACTGAGATCCGCGTGAACCGCGATTCCACAATCTTCGGGACGAATCCGAACGGGCTGTATGAATTCGGCGGAGGCTTGGCTTACTCGCCGGTGAAGATTACGTCGGCCAGCGGCACTCATGATGTTGAAATCGGCGAGCCGCTGCCCGACGCACTCACCGGCTTGCTGACCGCAACGCCATATTCTTACAACACCATGGCGGCGGCAAGCCTCACTCCTGTCGGAGGTAAGTTCAACGAGGCGGGAGTTCGCCGCGAGGCTTACAACTTCTACTTTCAGGACGCGTGGAAGGTCAACTCAAACCTGAGCGTGACCTATGGATTGCGATACGAGGTGAACAGCCGGATTCACGAGGCGACCAAACGTACATCGCTTCCCATCTTTACTGACGCGAACGGTAAGCCGACCGGATATGGGGATCGCACGGCGAAGCAGACCATGTTGATCAATCCGCAACCGCCGTACGATCAGGACTGGAGCGGGTGGGGACCACGCCTGGAATTGGATTATCAGGTCAGTAAACACACGGCATTGCACGCAGGAGGGGCGGTCACAACGCTGATCCCGAATTTGTGGCAGGACAATTTTCTGACTGCGGCGATTCCTTTCGTCTTTGCTCCTTCGATCTTTGCCCAGCCTGGAGAGCCCATTTCGTTTCAGAATACGTTTGTCCCGCTGAGTCTGCCTACAGCCTATGACATTGAAGGACAGCCCATCTTTCGAACGGGACGAACCGAGGATGTCCCACCAAACACCGTCATGGACCTGGTGCGTTTCCAGAACGATTTGAACGCGCTTGCGCCCGGGAACGTGCAGTTGCTGAACATTACCGGTATCGCGAAGAACTTTCGCAATGGCTACATCGGAAGCTGGGTGGCGGGAATAGATCACGATTTCGGCGACTTCAAATTCAACGCTTCCTACGTGGCTACTACTGGAATTCACCTGCCGCGGGCCTATAACCCCAATGGGTACGGTGGAGCGTGCCAGGGATTTGCGCCATTCACGCAATTCAGTTCTCCCTGCCATGCAGTTGCGGGATTTGGGCCGGAGATCATCATGACGAGTGGCTCGCACTCCAGCTATCACGCTCTGCAAACTAGTTTGACAAAAAGTTCTGCGCGGCTTGGTTTGGGGGTGCAGGCGAGCTATACATATGCTAAGTCGCTGGACGATACCAGTGCGGTTCTTGCCGGCCTGTTGGGGAGTTCAGGTACGCTGCTGCAGACTGCGCCTCAGAATCCGTGGGACCCCTCCGCGGAGAAAGGTCCATCAACCTTCGACGTGACTCACGTGTTTGCTGCGAGTGTCATTCAGGTGCTTCCCCTGGATCGCATTGCGTTCCTGCGTCCACTCGGGCGAACCCTGACCAGAGGATGGCAGGTGTTGAACATCACGACGCTCACTACGGGGTCGCCCTTTACCGTCTTCTCTGGAGTACAGCAAACCGGCGCAGGATTGGGCGGGGGCGATCGGCCGGACCTGATCTCGGTGCCACATCTCTCTACCAGTCGCGCGGTTCGCGCCGATTATTTCGGACTCGGCGCGGACGGGAACCGGTCCTTTTTCTACATTCCCACGAACGTTCCTGGCGGCACCGGCCCGAACCAGGGTCGATTCGGCACACTGGGACGGAATACGTTCCGCGGCCCCGCATATCACGATTTCGACTTTGCCATTATCAAAGACACGCCGTTTGGGCACCGCGGCAACGCGGAACTGGCGACTCTGGAGTTTCGCGCGGAGTTCTTCAATTTATTCAATGTCGTAAATTTCGGCCTGCCTTCGAATATCGTCAGTGGCAGCGGATTCGGAGTCATCAGCAAGACCGCCGGGACATCGCGGCAGATCCAATTTTCGCTGAAGGTTATTTACTAGCTTTCTTGTACGGATGATACCGAAAGGAAGTCAACGACCCCACCCTCCCGCTCAAAACGCGGGAAGGGTGGGGCACCCTCAGGATTCATTGATTTCCTGGGCCGGGGTCCTCGACAATCGAGGGTGTGGAGAGTTGCCTGCCGATCACGTCTCCCGAGACGACCATGTCCACGCGACGATTCAGCTTGCGTCCTGACGCGGTGCTGTTGTCGGCAACCGGGTCTGACTTGCCCAAGCCTTCGGCGCTCACATGATCGGGCCGCACTCCATTGGAGACAAGGAACGCTCGCACGCTGTCGGCGCGTTTCTCAGAGAGTTGCAGGTTGTACTCGTCGCTTCCGATGCTGTCGGTATGGCCTTCGACCTGAAGCTTCAGATCGGGGTAGGCTTCCACAATTCCTGAAATCTTGGCGAGGCGCTCGCGAGCCTCTGGCTTCAGGGTGTACTTGTTAAAGTCGAAAAGCACGTCAGGCATGCTCACGATCAGACCTCGCGCAGTGTCGCGGGTCTGCAGTACTTGATTCAATTGTGTCAACAGGCGAGCCCGCAGCTGTTCCTTTTCCTGGATAGCCTGCTGGGTTTGCCGCTGGGCTTCCTCGCTCTGCGTCTCGGCTTGCTGGCGCTGTAGTTCCGCTTGTGCCAGTTGGTTCTGAGCCTCCTGCGTTTTGCGCTGGGCATCTTCGGCAGCTTGGCGGGCGGCTTCGGCCTGAGCCTGGGCTTGCTGTTGCTGAGCTTGCAGCGCAGCCTGTTGCTGCTCGGCCTGAGCACGAGCCCGCTCGGCTTCGGCCCGACGCCGTGCATCTTCGTCGGCGCGTGCCTGAGCTTGTTGCGCATCCCGTTGTGCAGCTTCGGCATCCGCTTGGGCCTTGGCTTGAGCCTCGGCCGCGGCGCGGCGAGCAGCCTCCTCGCGTTCCGCTTCTTTCTTGCGCAGAGTCAGCACACGCGCGTCTTCCGCCATCTGTGTCGCGCCACGTGCTGCGGTACCGATGGGCGTCCGTCCCTGCTTGCGCTGGTAATAGTCCTCGGCGCGCTGCAACATGTCTTCAGCCTTCTGGACGCTGTCTCCGGCATACTGCTGGGCTCCTGCGGCTTTGGCGATGGCCACAGCATTCCGTGCTTCGAGAAGATCCAGCGGGACGTTCGGCTGTGCCTGCGCGGAAGGGAGTTGATCGGGAGGCACATCAATCGATGTACTCTCGTCCTTCAAGAACATCGAACTTGGCGTCAATGGGCACTTCAAAACCCTTCACTCCGGTCGGGATAACATTTTGCGCGACAACTTTGTCGCTCGGATGGATGACCGCAAAATAGGGCTCGGCTGTCACGATAAGGCCGAAAGCCTGCAGGTCGGTGGTAACCGTGAGCTTGTCCCTGCCGTTGCCATTGGGCAAGACCTCGCCTAAATTGACGGCCCGGCCTTCCGGCGTCACTGCCCATAGCACGTAGGTCAGGTATTGCGGGCCGACCGTCGAAGTTGGACCTACGTGGTCAAGGTCGGCATCGATAACCAGTCGTCCGGCCTTACCATCGACCTTTGCGTGGCCTGTAATCGAGGGCATCAACTCTGTGCCCTTGAAATCCACGGTGGTCGATCCGCCGCGGTTGCGGTAATTGACCGCATTGGCGCTCCGGGCATACACGTTCACCCGGAAGACGGGTGTTTGGGAGTTCTCCTGATTCGCCAGATTCTCCTTCGATTGTTGTTCAGCGGGGTTACCGGGAGCGGGATAGAGCGGCGGCGCTTGATCTTGTTGCGCCAGGACCAGAGTAGGGTACAAAACTGCAACTGCAATGGACAACTGCAATGACTTCATGGCACGACCTCGAAATCTCCGACATAACGTTCGCTGCTCTTTGATGAGCGAGACTTACGAGGGGATGGCAGGTTTCCATAGAAGGACTAGGCCCGGAATTTCCACAGGAAAATGCAGGCCAGTGGCCGAGATCAAGAAAAATCGTAGCGAAACATTAGCGAAAGAATTAAGAGGGTAAACGCAATAGGTTGTGGTCTATTTCGTGGTAAACCACAAAGCCTCGTGCTTTCCCGAAGTGGTGCACTAAGGGATAGACCAACCTCAAGTTTCTGCTTGACAATAAACGACTTACGGCTAAGATGTGGGAGAAAGTGGTTCAAAGTGGTAGGAGCAGTTGGGTTCGTGGGACTCAGGAGCTGAAATCGAGGAGCCGGTGGAAATCCGACCCAGCAACACGACAAACAGCCCGAAGTACCCGAATTTGAGCGAACTTTGCACCGTTTTCACCTCCCTCGTTGCTGTGGTAATGGCAAGAAAGAGCACTCCCCGGAAGGGAACTGGATTCCGTAGGGGCCTCCGTCATGTTTCGCGGCAATCATCCAACCCGGGTCGACGAGAAAGGCCGTCTCAAGGTCCCGGCGGAGTTCAAGCGGGTGATCGACGAGAAATACGGCCAGCAATTCTACATCACCAGTCTGGATGGCAAGGTTGCACAAGTGTATCCCTTCGAGGAATGGGAGCGGATCGAGCAGAAACTGGCCGGGCTCTCCAATTTCAATCCTACGAAGAAGAAGTTTCTCGATCGAACGAACTATTACGGGCAGCAGGTCGAGATGGATGGGCAAGGCCGATTGTTGCTCCCCCAGTTGTTGCGGGAATCAGGACAGATCAAGGGCGAGGTAGCGGTTCTGGGCAATCTGACTTTTATGGTCGTGAGGAACCTGGAGCTGTTCAAACGGGAGATTCAAGAAGAAAAGTTCACGCCTGAGGATGAGAAGACGCTCGACGAACTGGGCATCTAGTGGGCGAGGGATCAACAGACACCCCTCAGGGGGTTGGGCATGGCGGTGGAAGGGAAGCGAGCCATGTTGCGGTTCTTTTAAAAGAAGCGATCGACTTTTTAGCCGTGCGGCGTGGCGGGACTTATATCGACGCCACGGTGGGCCTTGGCGGGCACAGTTACGAAATCGCAAGACGCCTCGGCGCACCGGGACATTTGATTGGGCTCGATAAGGATCCAAACGCGCTTGAAATCGCGCGCAAGAGGCTGACCGGAGAGAGCCAGGACTGGCCGGAGGTTACGCTCCTGCATCGTTCCTTCGCGGAGATCGCGAAGGGGCAAAAACCGTCAAGCGTTGACGGAATCCTGGCCGACATCGGCGTCAGCAGCCTGCAGTTGGACAACCCGGCACGCGGATTCAGTTTTCAGGCGGAGGGACCGCTCGACATGCGGATGGACCCGCAGTCGGAGCGTACCGCCGAACAAGTGGTAAACCACCTCGACGAGCGACAGCTTGCCGATGTGATTTACGAATTCGGAGAGGAAAGGAGGTCGCGGAGAATCGCCAGAGCCATTTGCCGGTCGCGGCCGATACGATCTACTGCCCATCTTGCAGAGGTCATATCAGCCGCGGCCCGGCCAATGAATCAGGCGGAAAGAAGAATTCATCCCGCGACGCGAACCTTTCAAGCTCTTCGAATCTTCGTAAACCGCGAACTGGACGATCTGAAGGCGCTGCTCGAAGCGGCGCCTGCGATTCTGAAGCCAGGCGGGCGAGTGGTGGTCATCAGTTTTCATTCGCTGGAAGACCGCATCGTGAAAGATGCCTTCCGCGAAGGCGCGCAGAAGGGTTACTTCAGTCTGTTAACCAAGAAACCGGTGACAGCAACTGAGGAAGAGAGCGATCGCAACCCGCGGGCCCGCAGCGCGAAATTGCGGGCAGCGGAAAAAGTTTAGCTCCGGAAAACCTGCCGGGGCGCCCGGCATGGCTGTCATGGTTGTGCCGGGGAAGAGTTCAGGTGACGCAAGGCGGACGAAGATCCGCCGCAAACAAGAGCACGACGGGGTTCCGTGGTAGGAATCCAAATTGAGGTGCAGGGAAATGTACACAGGGACACTGATCAGCGATTTGATTATGACCGCACAGCGGGCGCAAGAAGGACTGCAACAGGAACGCCTGGAGCAGGAACTGCGTGAGATTTTCAGTATGCAGATTCCGGTCGTCGACAACGAAACGGCTTACATGGGAGCGGCATAATGGCGGCAGCAGCGGCAACATTTCAAGGTGCGGTTCCGTCAGAACGGCGATCGCTTTGGACAGGTACACCCGAGATCTACTTCTCCAAGTCGATCGACAATTCACGTCTACTGAAGGTCGAAGACCCGCGCCGCAGGAGCGAGATGAAGCACTTCGGCATCGCTCTAGGTTGCCTGTTCCTGCTGGTGTTTACATATGCCTTGCAACACTTCAAAGCGATCGAGTATGGGTACCAGATTGAGTCGGCGAAGCGTGAGTTGTCAGGGCTTACAGAGATGAATCGTGCCCTTCGGTTGGAGGACGCTTCGCTGCGTGACCCGGAGCGTATCGATGTCTTGGCCCGCCGCATGGGTTTGGTACCCCCAGCGCCGGGACAGGTGATCCGCATGGACGGCTCGTCTATCGACTCTCAAGGCCCGGTGATGGCCAGCGCGGCTCCTGTAATGGTAATTGCGGGTCAGTAAGAGATCGCGTGGGGACAGTCCTTTGGGCTGGGCGCCGAGCAGGGCTCGGCTTGGTTTCGCGGCGGCCTGTCGGTGAGGAGGCCGCCAGATTTGTCTAGAGAACGATCATGGCGGCGAACAGCTCCGATCTCGGAAAAAACTCTCGACTCTACCTTCTGGGCGCCATCCTGTTGCTATGGTTCGTCGCGATCTGCGGACGCCTAATCTATCTGCAGGTCTTCAGCTACGGAAAATTTGTAAAGCAAGCTGGACATCAGCAGCAGCGCGCGATTCCGCTGGCTGCCAAACGCGGCATCATCTACGACCGGGCAGGACGCGAACTCGCCATGTCAGTGATGGTCGATTCGGCTTTCGCAGTGCCTTCAGAAGTCAAAGATCTGCCTACGGCGATCTCGCTCATCACTCGCATTACTGGCGACGACTACAATGTCGTGCTCGCCGACTGCCGTGCGCGCAAAACGTTCTGCTGGGTTGCGCGGAAGGCTGACGATCAGACGATCGATCGAATCAGCTCTTTGAAGCTGCAAGGCATCCATTTACAAAAAGAGCCGAAACGCTTCTATCCCGCGCGAGACTTGGCGGCGCAGGTGCTTGGCTCAGTAGGGATGGAAGACTCCGGACAGAGCGGTATCGAGCACGAGTATGACGACCAGCTTCGCGGCAAGCCGGGAAAGATGTTTATCTCGGTGGACGCGCGCAAGAAGTGGTTTTCGGATGTAGCGACACAGCCTGACCCTGGGGATAACGTAGTTCTTACGGTTGACAAAAATATCCAGTACATCGCCGAGAAAGAACTCGAGCAGGCCATTCTCGATACGCGTGCCATCGCGGGTACCGTGATAGTCGAGAACCCGCACACAGGTGAAATCCTCGCACTGGCGAATCGGCCCACGTTCAATCCAAATCTTCGCAAGCAGATCACTCCCGCAGCGTTGACGAATCGCGCTGTCAGTTACGTCTACGAGCCAGGCTCGGCATTCAAGGTGGTTACGATTTCCGCTGCGCTCGAAGAGAAACTCACCAATCCCCATGAGATTTTCGATTGTCAGATGGGGTCAATCGTATTCAATGGCATGCGTATCCGCGACGCAGAGCCGCACGGTTTACTGCCGGTGTCGGGTGTGCTGGCACATTCGAGCAACGTGGGTGCAATCAAAATCGCGTTGCGCCTGGGCGAAGATCGATACTACAAGTACATTCGTGCTTTTGGGTTCGGGCAACCAACAGGCATTGAATTGCCGGGTGAGACCCGCGGTATCACCAAACCTCCGAGCCGCTGGTCGAAGGTGTCAATCGCCGCGATCTCGATTGGGCAGGAAATTGGTGTCTCCCCGCTCCAGGTTGCAGGGCTGATCTCAACCATCGCGAATGACGGAATCTATGTGGCGCCGCGGATTGTCGCCGGAACCGTAACTCCCCAAGGTGGCGTCCAGACTGTGGCATTTCATCCTGGCGATTCGCGTCGCGTGATCTCGTCCTTCACCGCCGCCGAAATGCGCTCCATGATGCAGGAGGTCGTACTCGAGGGGACTGGCCGGAAGGCGATTTTGGAGGGCTATACCTCCGCTGGAAAGACCGGCACGGGGCAAAAGGTCGATCCCGCGACCGGAGCGTATTCGAAAACAAAATATGTGGCCACGTTTGCCGGATTTGCTCCCCTGAACAACCCGCAGATCGTTGTCGCCGTGATCCTGGACTCGGCCGTCGGGCCCCACCAGGGCGGACAAGTTTCCGCCCCGGTCTTCCATCGCATTGCGCAGCAAGTGCTCGAATACCTCCATGTGCCGCATGATCTGCCATTAGTTCCGGAACGTCAGTTGCTTCTGGCGCAAGCCAAGCTTAAAGACAAAGATCTGGACGACGACACTCCCGATCATCCCGGCGAGCCACTGGAAACCGCGGATGTGAACGGCGGAATCGTCGATGGAGGGAGACGGACGAATGTGGCGCGGCAGCCCGCGAGCGCTGACAACAATGTAAATGTGGTGCAAGCGGCGGTACGTGAACCACTGCCGAGTGCCGCAGCAGATTCCAAAGCTCCCACACCAAGTTGGAGCGATGCAGCCAAACTGCCGGCCAGCGGCACTGTCGTGCTCGACGTAGAGCAGGGAGGAATCGAAGTACCCTCGTTTGTAGGCAAAACGTTCCGTGGCGCTATTGAAGCCGCTCAAGATGCCGGCCTCGAATTGGACACGGTCGGGAGCGGCCTGGCGCGGCAGCAATCTCCAGTGGCCGGAACTCACGTTCCCGCCGGATCGCGGGTCACCGTGCAATTTGGCCGCTAAGACCGAAAATATCTTACCCATGCCATCCGATGTGTGCGCTAGACGACTTACCGTGAATTCCACAGGTTTGACCCGCTGAAAAACCGCGTGATACCGTAATCAGTCACACCATCCCGGCAGCCAGCCACTGCTCGTTTTGAGGTCGATCTTGTCCGCGGTTGAGGCGCCTACCATCCGAAAAACTGCGCTGAACGCCGTTCACCGCCAGATGGGCGCGAGGATGGTGGAGTTCAATGGCTGGGATATGCCAGTTGAATATCCCGCTTCTCTGGGCGGCGGCATCATCAACGAGCACATGGCGGTGCGGACGCGCGCCGGCATCTTCGATGTCAGCCACATGGGCGACATCAAGCTCGCTGGCCGGGAGGCCCTGCCAGCTGTTCAGCACATTTCCATGAATGATGCCTCGAGATTGGCGATCGGCCAGGCCCAGTATTCTGCTTTGCTCTATCCTGAGGGAACGTTTGTAGATGACGTCATTGTCCATCGGCTCGGTGAGGACGAGTATCTGCTGGTCATCAATGCCGGGACGCGCGAAAAAGATTTCAACTGGGTCCGTGACAACACGCGCCAGTTCGATTGCGGAGTGGAGAATCTCTCCGATGTCTTCACGCAGATCGCGATCCAAGGGCCTAAAGCCGTGAACCTGCTGCAGAGACTCACGGATGCAGATCTGAGCAAAGTGAAGTTTTACTGGGTAGTCCGGGGCACTGTCTGCGGGCTTAAGAACATTCTGATGGGGCGGACTGGGTACACCGCGGAAGACGGCTTTGAGATTTACATACCATCGGACGAAGGCACGAGCGCCTTCGTGTGGAACGAGATTCTGATTGCGGGCAAAGAATTTGGCGTTGTTCCTTGTGGGCTGGGCGCGCGCAACACACTACGACTTGAGGGCAAGCTTCCGCTCTATGGTCACGAAATCTCCGATACGATTAATGTCTGGGAAGCTGGGCTGGAGCGATTCTGCAAGCTGGAGAAACCGGATTTCATCGGCCGCGCTGCGCTGGAAAAATCGAAGGCAGCGGGAGTCCATCGAGTGCTGGTCGGACTGGAAATGATGGAGCGAGGGATAGCGCGCGATGGCTACAAGGTTTTGGATTCTGCTGGCAGGGAGATCGGGTACGTGACTAGTGGATCCCCCGCTCCGTATTTGAAGAAGAACGTCGCGCTGGCTTACGTTCCCAAAGAGTTTGAACCAATAGGTACGCCATTGCGAGTAGAGATTCGAGGTCAAGGCGTCGGGGCGGTGGTCGTGCCAACGCCGTTTTACAAGCGTCCGAAGAAGTAGCGAAAGCGGTCTAAGCCCGGTAGCCAGGAGCAGAACGTTTATGCCCTATCCAACCGATCGAAAGTACACGCGAGAACACGAATGGATTCAGGTTAACGGCAATTCCGCAATTGTGGGCATCACTGATTACGCCCAGCAATCGTTGGGCGATATCGTGTTCGTGGAAACGCCGAAGATCGGCGCAGAACTCACGGCCGGCAAGACTTTCGGGACTGTCGAGTCAGTGAAAGCTGTGTCGGATTTATTCGCACCCGCCTCAGGAAGCGTGACTGAAGTGAATGGCGAACTGGCTACCGCGCCAGAGAAGGTGAACAGCGATGCGCACGGCGCCTGGATGGTGAAGATCACGCTAAGAAATCCAGCGGAACTGGATGCGCTACTTTCGGCATCCGACTACGAGAAATTTGTGGCGGAAGAGGCAGGACACTGAAAACACCAGAC
The DNA here is from genome assembly GCA_963785865.1 of uncultured Acidobacteriota bacterium. Classification (GTDB taxonomy): domain Bacteria; phylum Acidobacteriota; class Terriglobia; order Terriglobales; family Acidobacteriaceae; genus Sulfotelmatobacter. The sequence goes on from CAWAXF010000035.1 coordinate 177,528, forward strand.
GTCGGAGTCGCGATCAGCATTGTCATCCTGAGCGAAGCGAAGGATATATGCATCTTCTTGCCGGGGGCAGACTCCCCGGATCCTTCGCTTTGCTCAGGATGACACTCAGCCTTGGGCACGATAACCCTCAACTTTGATGCCATTTTGCTGTTTTTCGCAATCGCTTCGAATGATCCTAGCATGCCATCTAGACGACACCATTGCTGCTGCAATCCGAATGACTCGGAGCCACATCTATATAACTTCGTATGCGCTACTTACCTAAATCTCCCGCCGACCGCGAAGCCATGCTGAAGGCAATTGGTATGCGCTCGGTCGATGATCTGTTCGCCCCCATTCCTGCTGAATACCGGCTGAGCCGCGACTTGAAAATCCCGCGACAGATGGCCGAATCGGAGATTGTGGACTTTTTCCGCCAGCGCTCGCGCGAGAACGGGGACGGTTACACCAGCTTTCTCGGCGCTGGCGCTTACTTCCATTACCGGCCTGTGGTTATCGATGCCCTCATTTCGCGCGGCGAGTTCCTCACTGCCTATACGCCCTACCAGGCCGAGATTTCGCAAGGCACGCTGCAATCGATCTTCGAATTTCAGACGATGATCTGCGAACTCACCGGCATGGAGGTGGCGAATGCCTCCATGTACGACGGTTCAACGGCAGCCGCCGAAGCCGTGATGATGGCCGTGCGGCTGACGGGCCGAAGGTCGGTGGTGGTTGCTCGCACCCTGCATCCGGAGTACCGCGAGGTGCTCGCCACTTATGCGACGCATCAGGGAATGCCGCTTTCGATCGCGAATTATGGCAGCGATGGCCGGCTGAACTTGAAAGAACTGGAGAGTTCGATCACGCCGGAAACCGCGTGCGTGCTGCTGCAATCCCCGAACTTCTTTGGGATTGTTGAAGACGTCGATGCCGTCGCAGAAATCGCTCACAAACGTGGAGCGATGCTGGTGGTCTCCATAGCAGAAGCGGTATCACTGGGAATCATCGAGCCGCCTCGCCAGGCTGACATCATCGCGATGGAAGCGCAGTCTTTCGGTGTTCCTATGGGATTCGGCGGTCCCTATTGCGGCGTGATTGCTACCCGCGAGAAGAACGTCCGGCAGATGCCTGGGCGGCTCGTGGGACAGACATCTGACAAGCAAGGCAAGCGTGGATTTGTGCTGACGCTTGCTACGCGCGAACAGCACATACGCCGCGAAAAGGCGACCTCGAATATCTGCACCAATCAGGCGCTGGTCGCGCTGATGGTCAACATCTTTATGACGGTGTACGGCAAGATCGGTCTCAAGGAACTGGCAAAGCACAATCTGGCGAAGGCCGCTTACGCCGCTGCGCAATTCGCGAAGCATGGCAAGGTGCTTTTCAGTGGATCTCCGCGCTTCAACGAGTTCATCGTACAGACAAGCGAAGATCCTTATGCGATCAACGGCCGACTCTTGGGACACAAGATGATCGGCGGCCTGCCGCTGAGAAAGTTCTATCCGGAACTGGGCAACGCGGCGCTGTGGTGCTGCACGGAACTGACCACGCGCTCGGCGATCGATACCGCTGTCGGGCTCGTTGCGGAGAGCGAGCGCTCAGTGCGCTCGGCCAAGGAGGAAGTGGAAGAAGTGGCTCGATGAGTAGCTGACCCGAAGAAGATATGAAGCATACGACCCGTAAAGCGACGCGCCATGTCAACCAGAATGAAGGATTGATCTTCGAGAAATCCTCGGCAGGGAAGGCGGCCTGGAAACTCCCACCGCTCGACGTCCCAGACGTCGATGCTCAAAAACTACTCGGTAAAGCTGAGAGAAAAGATCTCGGCAATATGCCCGAGGTGAGCGAGATTGAAATCATCCGCCACTTCACGCGCCTGTCCACCTGGAATTACGCCATCGACCTGGGAATGTATCCTCTCGGCTCTTGCACGATGAAGTACAACCCCCGGGTCAATGAAGCGGTTGCGCGTGTGGAAGGGATCGCGAACGGGCATCCTTATCAGCCGGAGAAGGTCTCACAGGGCGCACTTCGCATTATCAAGACCTTGAGCGAATGCCTCATCGAAATTACGGGCATGGATGCGATCACTTTGCAGCCTGCCGCGGGAGCGCACGGCGAGATGACAGGCTTGCTCATGGTGCGCGCCTATCACCAATCGAAGGGGAATGCGAGAAAGAAGATACTGATCCCTGACTCCGCTCATGGAACCAATCCGGCGACTGCCGCGATGGTCAGTTACGCAGTGGAGAACCTCAAATCAGATTCGCGAGGAATGGTGGATTTAGGCTCACTTGCGACGCAGATGAATGAAGATGTCGCCGCGTTGATGCTGACTAATCCGAATACGCTTGGAGTATTCGAGCAGCAGATTCACGAAATCGCCGACATCCTCCACGCCAAAGGCGGACTGCTGTACATGGACGGCGCTAACATGAACGCTCTGGTGGGCAAAGTCCGTCCCGGAGACTTCGGCGTCGATGTGATGCACCTGAACTTGCATAAGACGTTCTCGACTCCCCATGGCGGTGGAGGTCCGGGATCAGGCCCGGTCGCAGTGAGAGATATCCTGGAACCGTTCCTGCCGGCTCCGGTCGTCATTGCAAAGGCAGATGGCACTCTCGGTTTCGACTACAACCGGCCGCAGTCGGTGGGTCGCGTACGCGCTTTTTACGGCAATTTTGGAATGTTTGTCCGAGCGCTTGCCTACATCCAGGCGAACGGCCCTGAGGGCCTGCGCCAGACGACGGAAGATGCCGTGCTCAACGCCAACTACATTCGTAACGGACTCGAGGGTAAGTACGATCTGCCGTACTCCACGCCCAGCATGCATGAAGTGGTTTTTAGCGACAAGTTGCAGGCGAAAAAAGGCGTCAGAACGATGGACATCGCCAAGCGCCTGATCGATTACGGATTTCATCCGTATACCACTGCATTTCCATTGATTGTGCCCGGGGCGCTCATGATCGAGCCAACTGAAAGCGAATCCAAGGAAGAAATGGATCTTTTCATCGAAGCCATGAAGTCAATCGCGCAAGAGGTTGAGGAAGATCCGCAAACAGTGCTCGATGCCCCACACTCGACACGGGTCTCTCGCCTGGACGAGACCGCCGCGGCCAGAAAGCCGGTGCTTCGATGGAAACCAACCAGCTGAATCGATTCTGAAGCCGCACAGCACTTCAGTCATCGAAGAATTGCGCAGTCGATATCTCCCCGTGTCTCTCGTGTTTCCTCCCCTGTGACGCTCGTCTGGTGTGTGGTTAAATCCAGTATTGCCAACCCCAACCAAGACTCCGCGAACAGTGATAGAAGGTCTCCTCGCCTCTGTACAGAAGCGCAGTGAAATCCTGTGTCTGCTACTCGGGCTGCTAGCGGTCGCGATCTATAACCCGGTTAACCATCACCCGTTCGTGAATTATGACGATGATCGTTACGTCACCGGGAATCTCCATGTTCGCGAGGGACTCACGCTCGAAACCGTTCGCTGGGCTGTAACATCGACGGAGCAGGCAAACTGGCATCCTCTGACCTGGATGTCGCATGCTCTGGATTGCTCTCTGTTTCGTCTGAATCCTGCGGGCCACCACTTCACCAGCGTCCTGCTGCACGCGGTGAATGTAATTCTGCTTTTCCTTCTGCTGATGTGGGCGACTGGAAGAACCGCGCCAAGTCTGTTTGTGGCTGCGCTGTTTGCCGTGCATCCAATCAACGTTGAATCCGTGGCCTGGGTGGCAGAGCGCAAGAATGTTCTCTGCACGTTTTTCTTTTTCCTCACGCTGTGGGCTTATGGATGGTACGCGCGACGGCCAGGTTGGAAGCGCTATCTCATCGTAACCATGTTGTTCGCTGCCGGATTGGCTTCAAAGCCCATGGTGATAACCCTGCCATTCGTCCTGCTGCTCGTGGACTGTTGGCCGCTCAGGCGCATGGGGACTGAAAGCGGCTCGACCTGGGCGCGTCTGGCGCTGGAAAAAGTGCCGCTGCTTGCCCTCTCTGCCGTGAGTGGCGTAATCACCATGGTGGCTCAGCAGGCAGGGGGATCGGTCCGTACCGTGGCTGAGGTCTCGCTCCCGGTCCGCCTGGCGAATGCAACCTACGCGTATGCAGTGTATCTCTGGAAAACGCTATGGCCGGCGAAACTTGCGCCCTTGTACCCGCATCCAGGAGATTCACTGGAAAGCTGGCGAGTTGTGTCAGCTGCCCTGGTCCTGCTGCTCATTACTTCTGCCGCCTGGAAATATCGTAACCACCGCTACCTGCTGGTGGGCTGGCTCTGGTTTTTAGGCACACTGGTTCCGGTGATCGGTCTGGTGCAGGTTGGAGAAGCCGCCATGGCGGACCGATACGCCTACATTCCGATGATCGGAATCTTCGCAATGATTGCATTTGGCATCGCTGATTTCTGTCAGCAAAAGAAGGTCGGCTTCTGGCCTGCAATTGGCGCTGGTGTGATTCTGATTGCGCTGGCGTGGAGCACACGTCGTCAGGTCTCGTACTGGAGAAGCAATTACGACCTGTGGTCGCATACGCTCGCCGTCACCCAGAACAATTTCGTCGCCGAGGATAATCTCGGGGGTGCATTGATCCTGGAAAACAAGGAAGAGGAAGCCTATCCACACTTCCAAGCTGCCGCTCGTATAAATCCACGCGACCCGATGAGCCACAGCAACTTGGGCACGTACTATCAGAATCATGGCCGGATGCTGGAAGCCGCTCAGCAATATGAGGCGGCAGTGGGTCTAACTTCCGATCCCGGCCTGCTCGCGCAAACGTACGCGAACCTGGGGACGGTCTATCTAGGGTTAGGCGAGCCCACCAAGGCCTACGAGAGCTTCCACAACTCTCTGCACCACAATCCGGCTCAGTCCAATGCGTGGCTTGGCCTCGGGAAATTGGCCGAGAAGGAAGGTAGAACGCAGGAAGCCATTGATGACTTTTCGCGTTCCCTCAAAGCTCAACCCACAGCAGATGCTTTTCTTCAACTGGCGCGGTGTCTCGCCCAGACGGGGAGAACGGCCGAAGCGCTCGATGCCTACAATCAGGCGCTCAAGATCTCTCCGGATCTCCCCCAGGCGCAAAAAGCCGCGACTGCGCTCCGTAAATCCGGACGGTAGCGCGCCCGCGTCCAGAATCTCGGCACGAGCAGTGCTCCTACTTCGCCGTGACGTCCACGGACGCCCGAGTGGTCTCCCATTCGATGTTCATGGTGCAGCCGTTGCCGGATTTTTCGTACGAGATCGTGAAGTTCTCCATTGGAGAGGGTAGCTTTGACACTTTCATGTCGACGCGCGCCAGTTCGTCACTCTCGTATTTATATGGGATGCCCCACTCCCCGGTCTTCTTGCTGATGATGAGAGTCCATTTATCGGCGTTCGGGACTGTGAAGATCGTGTAATTTCCCGCTGGAACGTTCTTTCCCCCGACCGTTACGTCGGTGCTGGGAACGAATGTGCTCGCTTCGTTGGCTCCGGTGCGCCACACCTTCCCGTAAGGCACCAGCTCACCGAATATCTTGCGACCTTTCGCGCGTGGGCTGGAGTAATCGGTCTTGATCGTCTTGCCTCCGCCAAGGTCGCAGGTTGCCGAGGCGGCCGGACTTGGCCTATTGCCTGCCTGGGCGAAACTCATTGCTGTGAGTACGAGTGCGAAAAGCGGCATGAAAGCGATTCTCTTCTGCATGTTCCCTCCAAGGAACTTCATTGCAAAATGTTTGGACGTCTAGCGCTGAGATTTGTCAGCCAGAATTATGCTCCTCGGGACCTCGCAGTTACAATCGATGCCATGCCGGTATTCGACGAAAAGCAGGAAGAATTGGAGCATTACGAGACGATGATGGGTGTGCCTCGTGGACGCCTGGCCGTCACCATGGATATGATAACGGACGCGATGGCCTTAGTTGGCCAGCATGGCGTCTATTGCCAAAGTCAGCGCTGGCCCGGCAAGCCGGTGATGGATATCCAGATCATCATGAAGAACCTGACCGACGCCAAAGAGCTGATTCAGAGCGTTATGGAAGGACTCAAAAAACAATCCTGATTGTATTCAGCCGCTGTCATCCTGAGCGAAGCGAAGGATCTATGGAGTGTGCTCGCGAGAAGAAATGCATAGATCCTTCGCTTCGCTCAGGATGACATCGCCGGTTAAGGTTTCACACTCACCATCACCACGCCATGCGAGGCCACACGCGCGGAGAATTTGCCCGTGACTTTTCCTAAATCCTTGTGCTCCCACAAGTCGCGAACGGAAGCATTTAAGGTTGCGGGATAGCCCAGGTCCGTCCAATTGGCTGTGACCTCCTGCTCGTCAGCACCACGGTTGAGCAGCACCACTGCCCGGCTGCCATCTTTCATCTGCTTTGCCCAAACCTCAAGCTCGCCATTCTTGGCCACGCGCTCGCCTTCGCGGCCAAGCGGGTCCTGGTCTACGGAGATTACTTCCTTATTGGTGAGAATATCGTGAATTGCCGGAGTCATGCTCCGCAGATCATTTCCTGCAATCAAGGGCGCAGCGAGAATTGCCCACAAGCTGAAGTGGGAACGATATTCGGTGTCGCTCATGCCTCCATTGCCGACTTCCAGCATGTCGGGATCGTTCCAGTGTCCCGGGCCAGCATAGGATTGCAATCCGACCTGCTGATCGAGAATGGCGATCATCCCGTCGGAGCAACAGCTGCCGTCAGGCCATTTCTCGTGTCCTGCCCAGCGATCGCTGATGTCGCCTGTGGTCCGCCACAAATTGCCGCCAACTTCTTTTCCCCAAAGCCAGGGTTTGGCGGTGCCCCATTCACAGATGCTCAGCACCATCGGACGGCCTGAGGCGTCTAGCGCCGCGCGCATGTTTGCGTAAGAAGCTTTCGCGTCCTGCGAGCTGGTATGGCACCAGTCGTACTTCAAGTAGTCGACTCCCCAAGCCGCATACTGGATCGCATCCTGATATTCGTGGCCCAGCCCGCCGGGACGCCCCGCGCAGGTCTTCGACCCCGCATCGGAATAGACACCGAATTTGAGTCCGAGCGAGTGGATATAGTCTCCGAGCGCTTTCATGCCATGGGGAAATCGCTGTGCGTCAATCACAATGTCGCCCTTCTGGTCACGGCTGACCTGCCAGCAATCGTCGATATTCACGTAGACGTATCCGGCATCCTTCATGCCCGACTTGACCACGGCATCAGCCATTCCTTTGATCATGTCTTCGCTCACATTGCACTGGAACTTGTTCCACGAATTCCAGCCCATGGGCGGCGTGAGCGCCAGATTTGCCGAGGTCGAGGATGCAACCTGAGCAGGAGAGGCAAGGACAAACAGAGTCAGGACGAATAACGCGGAGAAGAAGTATCTCGTTTTCATTTGCAACGTTTTACCAGAATTATCTGCCGATTGGTACAAAGATTCATGAGTGCGTCTGCTCCATTTACAATGCCGAGTTGGTCAAGCGGGCATTTTATCGGGAGGATTTTCATGCGAAGAGGTCGGTTCTTTGTGGCAGTCCTCATCATTCTCGGTTGCAACCTCGGATCTTGCGCATTTCACGTGTGGGCACAGGACGCGAACGCGGCGCTCGGGTTGTTCCAGAGCCATACTGACGTCGGAAGCGTGCTCCATCCCGGCTCTGTCGCTTACGATCCTGCCAGGCACAGCTACACGATCAGCGGCAGTGGCGAGAACATGTGGTTCTCGACAGATGCATTTCAGCTTGTCTGGAAGAGGCTTTCGGGAGATGTGACGCTCAGCGCCGATATCAGCTTCTTGACCAAGACCGGGAACGAGCACAAGAAGGCCGTCCTGATGCTTCGACAAAGCCTTGACGCAGACTCGGTTTATGCGGACGTCGCGCTACATGCCAGCGGACTTACTTCTCTGCAATATCGTGACGCAAAGGGCACGATCACACGGGAGATCCAATCGAATCTCTCCGCCCCCAAGCGCCTCCGGATCGCAAAACGCGGAGATTACGTTTATATGGCATTAGCGAGTGACGCCGAGATCCAGCCCGCGGGTGGATGGTTGCGAATTCCCATTCACGGCGAATTCTACGTAGGGCTGGGCGTTTGCTCGCATGACAAAGATGTTGTCGAGCAAGCGGTATTTTCCAATGTGGAACTGACCCAGCCGTCAGCTGCAGCTGGAGAAGGCGTTCTGTACAGCACCCTGGAGACTGTGACCGTCGATTCTGCCGATCGGCGCGTCGTCTATTTGACGCATGGGCGATTCGAAGCGCCGAACTGGACCTCTGATGGAGGCGCCTTCCTCTTCAATCAGGATGGCCATGTAGAGCGCCTCGCAATGGACAGCAACAAGCCCGTACAGATCGACACCGCTTTCGCCACCCGCTGCAATAACGATCACGGGGTTTCGCCGGATGGCACCCAGCTTGCGATCAGCGACAACTCGCAGGCGGACCACGAATCGCTCGTCTACCTCGTCCCCATCACTGGGGGGACGCCACGCCGCATCACCGAGAAATCTCCTTCGTACTGGCATGGTTGGTCGCCCGATGGTAAGACGCTGGCGTTCGTTGGCCAGCGCAACGGAGATTTCGACATCTACACGATTCCGGCTGCAGAAGGCGCAGGAGCCAAAGAGACGCGCCTTACCACTGCCAAAGGCCTGGATGATGGATCCGAATATTCTCCGGACGGAAATTACATTTACTTCAATTCGGAGCGTACGGGGCATATGCAGATCTGGCGCATGAAGCCCGATGGCAGCGAGCAGGAACAAGTCTTCTCGGATGAGCTTAACAATTGGTTCCCCCACATTTCTCCGGACGGCCAGTGGATGGTCTTTCTCACCTACGACGCTAGTGTGACCGGGCATCCGGAAAACAAAGACGTGATGCTGCGCCTGATGTCGCTAACCGACAAGAAAATTACGGTGTTGGCGAAGCTTTTTGGAGGACAGGGAACAATCAACGTTCCATCATGGTCGCCTGACAGCAAGCGGCTGGCCTTTGTAAGTTACATGCTGCTGCCGGGCCTAGACCTGGAGGGAAGCAAGTAGAAAGCAACGATTGGGTACGGGTTGTTACCGTCCCACTTTCTGCTCCAGGAATCTCGCCATCAGTTCCAAAGCTTCTCTGGTTTCGGGCAGTTGAAAATGGTACCAGAACGCATGCGGCAGAGCTTCGAAGACGACTAGCTGGGAGTCGTTTCCGGCACGCAATAACGCTCGATGAAAGATCGTCGTATCGCTGAGCAGAAGATCCCGAGTGCTGGTGACAAGCAGGCTGGGCGGCATGGCGTGAAGATCGGCATAGAGCGGTGAAAGAACGGGATCCTGGCGACTCGTTTTGCCGATATATTCGTTATCGGGCAAGTGATTCGGATCGGTGGGCTGCAGTTGTCCAGGGAAACCGTTTAAGGTGAACAGTTGCCGCGCTTCACCTACGCGGCTGAAATCGGCGAGCGTGGAAAACATTCCCAGTGCTCCGGGAAGCGGCAATCCCAGTTGCTTCAGGCGGACGGTGACTTCGGCACTCAGAATTGCGCCTGCTGAGGTCCCAAAAACTCCGATATTGCGAGGCTTATAAGCTTTGAGCAGGTCCTTGTAGACAGCGACCGCGTCATCCACCGCTGCCGGAAATGGGTTCTCGGGAGCCAATCGGTAGTAGACCGAGACAACTTTGATTTTGGCCAGGCTGGCGATCGGGACTCCTTCGATCAGCGAACCTGAATCGGAGTTGAAGCCTCCGCCGTGCAGATTAATGAGCACGCGATTGCGATTGGATTCCGGGATGGAGAGTGGCGTGATGATGTCCGTGCGAACTCCGCCGGTGCTTGCTTCTTCTACATCGACGGGGTATAGCTTGCGCGCCTCCGCCGAATCTTTGGCGCGCCATTCGTCTGTGCGTGCGCGACGCTCCGCCAGCGTTTCGGGCCCCGGTGTACTGTGGTTCAAAGACTCCAACCAGGTTTGTGCTTCCGGACTGATGGTCGTAGGCATTGGCACTACCCGAGTAATGTGTGCCGTTGCATCCGTATCGAAGGTGGCGGAGTCCTTTTGCGCCGGAGAATTCGATTGCGCGCCGAGTGATCCAACCAAAACGATCGCCAGCAATACCGCAGTTTTGATTTTCATCAGAACCCCAATGGTAAGTGATCGAAGAAGAAGAGGAGCGCAGAGCGAGATTGCTCTCGTATGGTCCTGCGCGGCCTCTGTGGTGAAGAGATCAAGCGAGCGTAAATTTGCCGCGCTCGATCATCTTCTGCGCGATCTGCTGCCTCAGTTCGACAGTATTGAACGGCTCGTATTTGGCAAGGCGCCGCAGGATAGCGAGCTGGGTTCGCAACATGTCTCCATCTGCCACGGCGGCAATGACCTTGCGCGCTGCGGACTCGATCTTCTCCATGGCATGCGCGAGGTACACGCGAGTCATCGCAATCGGTAATGCAGCGGCCGTCTCGCTTTTTGTAGCGACGATCTTCTGCGCACGCAGGACTGCCGTTTCCATCGCGTAAGCCTCAATGGTCATGTCGGCAATCGCTCCCATGATCTCCTGCTGATCCTGGATCGCCTGCATGTATTTCTGGGTGGCTGCGCCGGCTGCAAACAATCCGAGTTTCTTTGCCTGTGCGACGAGCTTCTGCTCATCGGCGAGGGGGCCTTCCAGTTCGTCCCCGACCGAGGGTCCCGAAAGCACCTCATCCATCAATTTCTTGATGGCCGGCATCAACGGCAATTGTCCGCTCATGGCACGTTTCAGCAAGAACCCGGTAATGATCAACCGGTTAATCTCGTTTGTGCCTTCAAAAATGCGGTTGATGCGCGCGTCACGGTAGGCACGTTCGGCTGGATACTCCTCGACAAAACCGTATCCGCCATAAACTTGTACAGTCTCGTCGACGATGTAGTCGATCATCTCCGAGCCCCATACTTTGATGATGGAGCATTCGACGGCATATTCCTCAATCGCCTTCAGCGTCTGCCTGGCTGCATCGGCAGCCGACTTGTCCACCTCACCCAGCGCCGCATCCATCAACCCGACCGTCCGGTAAACCAGCGACTCACCTACATAAATCAGCGTCGCCATGGTTGCGATCTTTTCCCGTACCAGCCCGAAATCGGCGATAACTTTATTGAAGGCTTTCCGCTGCCTGGCGTAGCTGATTGCATTTTCAAGCGAGACCCGGCCTCCGCCTACGCACATAGCCCCTAATTTGAATCGTCCGATGTTGAGGATGTTGAAGGCGATGAGATGACCCTTGCCAATTTCGCCCAGCAGATTTTCAACGGGTACTTTGCAGTCGTTCAGAATGATTGGGCAGGTGGAGGAGCCGCGAATGCCCATCTTGTGCTCTTCACCCCCCACCGAGAATCCCGGAAAATCCTTTTCTACAAGAAAGGCGGTGAATTTCTCGCCATCCACCTTCGCGAATACCGTGAAAAGATCGGCAAATCCGGCGTTGGTGATCCACATCTTCTCGCCGTTCAAAATGTAGTGTTTGCCATCGGGTGAGAGCGTGGCGCGAGTGCGGCAATTCATAGCATCCGAGCCAGACGTGGACTCGGATAGCGCATAAGCTCCCACAATCTCGCCGGCTCCCAGGCGCGGCAAATATTTCTTCTTCTGTTCTTCGGTTCCGAAATAAACGATGGGCAGTGTGCCAATTCCAGTGTGGCCGCCCCAGGTAGTGGCGAAGCCGGCATATTTGGCGATGTGGTCGGCAATCACTGCTGCCGTGACCTTGTCCATCTCCAGCCCGCCGTAGGCTTCGGGAATCTCTGCCGAACTCAGGCCCAGTTCTCCGGCCTTCTTCAGCAGATCGCGCGTCACGGAAAAATCTTTGTGCTCGATCTTTTCGATGTTGGGCACGATCTCATTCAGGGCAAACTCTTCCGCCGTTTGCCCAATGAGCTGATGTTGTTCGCTGAAGTCTTCCGGAGTGAATACTTCCTCAGGGTGTCTGCTCTCCAGCAAAAAGCTGCCACCGGAAATCTTGTTCTTCGGAACCACCGTCGTCCCCATGTTGTCCCCTTGATAAAAGAACTCGCCGAGCCGCGGGGCCGGGCGAGCTTGATTACTGCAATTCTAATGCTGGAGAGAAACGAATGACACTATGCCTGGAGTGCCCGAAGGCCAGCGACCGAAGCACGCCTGCGTGCTTACCCGGCTATTGCCTCGCCTCAGCCGATTTGAGGCGATAGCGGGATGACGGGTGACAGGTCGAGTATCCGACAGGATGGACCGAATCCGAATCCTTGCTGTCACGCGCTACGACGTAAGCGCGGATCGTATAGCAGGTCGTATCGGCTGTCAGCGGGCCACCCGGAGAAACGAGAATGCCGTCAGATCCAACATCCTGACCGTGCTTGACCATGCTGTCGTCCTTGTGACGCTTGGGAATGATTCGCCAAGGCTCGGACGTGGTAGCTGCTGGAGGTGTGCGGAAATCCGGCGCACGCTGAGCATCGGCACCTTGTTTGCCGATCAAGTCCATATTCTGAGCGAAAGCAGGCAGAGAAGAGAGAAAAACGGCAGTGAGAAGAAGGCGACCGAGATGCATGGAAACCCTCCTGCCTCGCATTATAGCGCCGGGGACAGTGGTCAGAGCTGGATTTATAAATTCTCGAAAATGCCGGCCGCTCCCATGCCTCCGCCGACGCACATCGTGACCATACCGTAACGCGCATTTCGCCTTTTCAACTCACGAATGACGCTGGCGGTCAGTTTGGCCCCCGTGCAACCCAGTGGATGCCCCAATGCAATCGCGCCCCCATTGGGATTCACCTTTTCCGGGTTAAGCCCGGCTTCCTTGATCACCGCCAGCGATTGTGCCGCGAAAGCTTCGTTCAACTCGATCACGTCTATGTCGGAGAGTTTCAATCCAGCGAGCTTTAGGGCCTTGGGGATCGCGTAGACCGGTCCCAGTCCCATTTCTTCAGGCTTGTATCCGGCCGTCGCAAAGGCGACGTAGCGCGCCAGCGGCTTGACGCCAATGGCCTTGGCTCGCTCGGCGGACATTACCACCGCCGCGGAAGCGCCGTCCGACATCTGCGACGAATTGCCGGCGGTCACCGTGCCTTTCATGTGAAAGGCCGGCTTCAGCGCGAGCAGGGCCTCGAGTGAAGTATCACTACGCGGTCCTTCATCCATTTTGAAAATAATATCCAGCTTTTTCGGCTTGGAGCCGTTCGGAGTGGTGAAGCTCACCGGCACCGGTACGATCTCCTCGTCGAACTTGCCCGCCTGAATGGCGGCAATAGCTTTTTGATGGCTGCGCAGAGAAAATTCATCGGCCGCCTGACGCGTGATTCCAAAACGTTGGGCCAGTCGCTCTGCGGTAAGCCCCATGGAGAGGTACGTGTCAGGATAGTTATCCACCAGCCAGGGATTGGGCGAGATCTTATGGCCGCCCATCGGAATCATGGTCATCGATTCCGTCCCCCCAGCCACGATTACCTCGGCGCCTCCGGCCATGATCCGCTCGGCCGCCATGGCAATCGCTTGCAGGCCGGAGGAACAGAACCGGTTGATGGTCATGGCGGAAACTTCCACCGGCAAACCTGCTCGCAAAGCCGCGATACGAGCCACGTTCATTCCTTGCTCGGCCTCCGGCATGGCACAGCCAAAAATGACATCCTCAATTTCTTTCTTGTCCAGTTGCGGTATGCGGTCGAGGGCACCTTTGATCGCGGCCGCTGCCAGTTCATCGGGACGAGTAGCGCGGAGCGTGCCCTTGTAGGCGCGTCCGATAGGCGTTCGAACTGAGGAAGCTATGACGACTTCACGCATATAAGTTCTCCGGATTATGGCGGACCGTTATTAGATGCTCCGGCCCAGGCGCCAGCTTCTTGCCACTACTTTGCTGGCGCGAAGAAGTAATAATCTGCGGTGTAATCGCTTTTGGTCTCGGCACCTTTGTGTGCCTCGTCGCAAAGACCATTTCCCGCTTTGCCACCGCGAGTATGCACACGTTGTATTTTCGTAACCTCGGCCAGCGCGCCTTTTTTCGAGTTGTTTACTACATCAATCAGCAGCCAGGGGACGGACTCCGAATCGAGAGAATCCACCTGCGCGGCGGGCTTTCCCGTGACCTCGCTGCCATCCTTCAGTTTCCAAGTCGGCCCAGCGGTGTGCTGGCCGATCACTTTGTCCTTGCGATCTTTCAGTTCCGCCTCAGGGCCTTTCAAGGTCCACTCGAATCGTCCGGCAGAACCCTGTTCGCAGGTGTAAGTTTGCACTCCTTTGGCCCGGACAAACAGGACGGGCTCCAGACCAGCCGGAGCGGCGATTGCATCCGGCACGTCAGGGGCAGACTCTTTTGCAGGGGAGGCATCCTTCTGTGCCATTGCAATGAGTGATGCGATGGTGACGACCGCCAAGGCGGCTACGTTGAAAGAATTTCGCATAAGATGCATCGCTCGCTTCAGTTCCGCAGGGTTTTTCCGGTTTTCAAGGTGTACTGAATTCTTTCCTGCGTCTTCTTCTCGCCGCAAAGCGATTTGAAACCCTCGCGCTCGAGATCGAGAATATATTGCTCGCTGACCGGTGTGCCCGGAGTTACGTGGCCGCCGCACAGCACTTCGGCGATCTTCCCACCGAGTTTTACTTCGTAGTCAGTGATGTACTCCCCTTGTCGCATAAGATGAACGCCCATTTTTAGTGCAGCGAGGAGACTTTCGCCCGGAGCCGGAATGTCGCTGCGCTGTACGGGAGGTTCATATCCGGCACGCACGAGCTCCAGCGCCCGGTTCTTCGCATCCGTAAGCACGCGCTCGCGGTTCATCGTGATGCGGTCGGAGTCATTCAGGAATCCAAGCGCACGCGCTTCATGCGCCGAAGTCGCCACCTTTGCCGTCGCGATCGTCTCGAATGCTCTCTTCATCGCCTCCATCATCTCAACCGATCCGGCAATTGCTTCCGGGGAAGCTTTCCCTCGAGACTCTGCCGCCGCATCTACAGCGCGCAACAGCATCTCTTTACAACCTCCGCCGCCGGGCAGCAGTCCTACGCCGATCTCGACCAGTCCGGTATAGAGTTCCGCATGCGGTTGACGCGCCGCTGCATGCAATGAAATTTCCGTTCCGCCGCCGAGGCACAGTCCGAACGGGGCCGATACGACCGGCTTGGGCGAGAACTTAATCGCCTGCGTCATTCCCTGGAACTGGCGGATTACCAGATCGACCTCGTCCCACTCTTCCTCTTGAACGCTCATCAACAACAGCATGAGATTCGCGCCTACCGAAAAATTGGTCGCATCGTTGGTGACGACGAATGCGTCGAAGCCATCGCCAGGACCCCCGGGTTTGAGCGATTGAGAGATCAAGCTGATGATGTCTGCTCCGAGCGCGTTCATTTTGCTGTGGAATTCGATGCAAGCCACGCCATCGCCCAGATCTACCAGCGATGCCCCGGAATTCTTTTTCACTACGCCGTTAGATTTCTTGGCGACGGTGACAGACCACACTCCGGCGGGCGCCTGCACTGGCTCCCAACTTTCCGTTCCGATCTCCCAATACTTCTTTCCCACCGCCGATTTTGGATCGTCGATGTACCAGGACTTCTGTCCGGAAGCGAGCAATCGTTCCGCATTTGGTGGGACCGGCTTGCCTTCTTTCTTCAACTGGGCGACAGTCGCCTCCACCCCGGCGGCATCCCACAATTCGAAGGGGCCGAGTTCCCAGTTGAAGCCCATTTTCATAGCGCGATCGATGTCGACGACGGAATCGCAAATCTCCGGCACGCGATTAGCGCAATACGTCCACAACTCGCTGAGCGCTGTCCACAGGAACGCTGCCGCTTTGTCGCCCTTCTGCGGCCCGCTTCCATTCAGACCCAGCAGCGTGCGAAGGCGCGTTCCGGTATCATCAATGCTCTTCGCCATGTCGAGCGCCGCGAACTTGGGTTTCTGGCGCGGATGATATTGGAGCGTTTTCCAATCGAGCGCCAAACGCTCCTCTTCTTTGCCGTCTGTCTTGGATTTTTTGTAGAAGCCGCCTCTGGTTTTGTCCCCAAGCCACTTGTGCTCGAGCATCTTGTTGAAGAAATCCGGCAGCCTGAGGTCGCTACGCTCGTCATGCACGTTCTGTGTCATGTTGCCCACAACGTGTCCGAGGATGTCGAGGCCGACCAGGTCAATCGTGCGGAACGTAGCCGACTTCGGCCACCCCACCGCCTGTCCCGTCAGCGCGTCCACCTCTTCGATCGTCAAGCCCATTTCCTGCATCAGGCGCATAACGTTCAACACTGAAAACGTGCCTATGCGGTTACCAATGAAGTTCGGAGTGTCCCTGGCTAGCACCACGCCTTTGCCCAGCCGGACATCGCAAAAATGGGCGATGGCGTCAATAGCAGCTTTGTCAGACTCAGGTGTGGGGATAATTTCCAGCAGACGCATGTAGCGCGGCGGGTTGAAGAAATGCGTGCCAAACCAGGCCCAGCGGAATTCGTCGGAAAAGCCTTCGCAGATCTTGTGCACTGGCAGTCCACTTGTGTTGCTTGTGACGATGGTACCGGGCTTGCGGACGGCCTCTACTTTCTTGAGCAGCGCGCGTTTGATTTCGAGATTCTCGACTACCGCCTCAATGATCCAATCGACCTCGGCAAGCTTTTTGATGTCATCTTCAAAATTGCCAACGCTAACCAGTCGAGCTAACGACGCGTCCATGAATGCCGCAGGCTTGGATTTTTTCGCTGCTTCGAGGCCGGCGGCGGCAATCTTGTTTCGCGCTGGGCCATCTGCATCGGGAGGAACGATGTCAAACAAATAACTGGGGACACCGGCATTGGCGAAATGCGCGGCGATGCGCGCGCCCATGGTTCCGGCACCCAGGATAGCGACTTTATTGATGCGCTTCATAATCAGGCCCTCTTGGCGGATCGCTACAAACCACTGAACTACAGAATGAAGTGGTGGACATCAATGCTGAAGAAGGAGCGGGATGATTCCCGACCAGGGTTTTCGTGAACTCGCCATGGTAATCGTTTCTTGGGAGATTTATCTAGGGCTGGAATCACACAGCTGGATGCATTGCGAAGATTGTTTTTCTCGTGTGATTGCGCGCACCGTACTTCGATTTCAATTATCGTGCCGCTTGGAATGTCGCCTGCACTCCCTCACATCCCGGGATTCGCTTGCAAAAATTCCAGCGCTTTGCGAGCCATCTGCTTCTCCCCAGTGTACTGGAGCGCCTTAGGACCGTCTTCGAGTGGGATCCACTTGGCGCGTCCGACCTCGACTCGCATTTCGCCAGAAATATCGTCGATCGTTCCCGCCGTGTAGCGCAGCAGGTAAAAGCTCACGATCTTGAACACGCGCTCCTTGTCTCCCCAGGAGCGCACGTAAACGTACTTGATGTCAGCAAGCTTGGTGATCGCTTCCGCAGTAATTCCCGTCTCCTCGCGTACTTCGCGTAGGGCAGCGTCGAGTGCCTTTTCTCCGGGATCAACAAGTCCCTTGGGTAGGCAAATTACAGGCTTTGTTTTCGGGCGTGAGGTTCGCCGCTTCGAATCCGGGGTGGCAGAAGGATCGACCGGCAATTCGATCACTGCCATGGACCAAGTCCCGCCCTCCTTCCGGACTACTACTCCCCCTGCAGAAATCTCCCTCACCATACCGTTGCAAGTTAGCAGGAATACAGGAATTTCGTCATCTCCGTCACTATTCACCGGTAATCGGTTACCGAAGTTCCCGGCTTTTGCAACTGGCCCATCGGTGCTCTACAGCCTACTTACGAAATATGGCATCTTATATTTCAAGTAACAGTTCAGGCTCCTAAGCTAAGGAACTGGACCTGTGGGGTCGCAGTGAGCGGTCTGGGGAAGATCATTCGGTCCGTGCAAGCTTTCGGGCGAGAATTCTCCCGTAAGCCTCATTTCTCTGAAGTCGCTCGTGTTCCTTCCATCGGCATCGCCCTCGGCGGCGGATTTGCTCGCGGCATCGCTCACATCGGAGTTCTGAAAGTTCTCGAGGAAGAGGGCGTTCCTATTCGTGTCATTGCCGGCACCAGCGTCGGCGCTTTAATTGGTGCGTGCTACTGCAGCGGGCTCACGCTCGCTGAGATGCATGAGGTAGCACACAACACGCGCTTTACCTCATTTGCCCGCTGGACGCTTTCGCGTTGCGGATTCGCCTCAAACGATCGCATGATCGCTTTTTTAACTCGCACATTGAAGTGCAAGACATTTGAGGAATTGCGCATCCCGCTCGGTGTCACCGCTACAGACTTCAATTCCGGCCAAGGTGTGGTGTTCCACTCCGGTTCAGTAATCGATCCGGTGCGTGCCAGCTGTGCCTATCCAGGAATGTTCTTGCCGGTGCAGATCCGCGGGCGATATTTCGTAGATGGCATGTTGTCGCACCCGGTGCCAGCGCACCCAGTACGGGAAATGGGCGCAGACCGTGTAATCGCCGTGCACCTGCGGGGTGCGTGGGCCCAAGGACGCGCGCCGCGGCATCTGTTCGATGTTATTGGCCAATCTTTTGCCATCGCGCAGGATGCCATGTCGATGCTCTGGCGGGGCGGTGCAGATGTGGTAATCGAGCCCGACGTCGCGGGATACGCCTATGACGACTTCAAGCGGGCGGACGACCTGATCCGTGTTGGTGAGGCGGCAATGCGCGCGGCTATGCCCGAGGTGCGGAAGTGGCTGGATACGCCTCAACAGGCTGAGCTTGGCAACCCAGCGCATGGGTCGGTGCGCCCCGCGCCAATGCCCGCTGACTGAGTTCGCAGTGCTATCGCTCGGTAACGAACTTATCCGCCATCTGACAAATTCTCTCCCAGGCTCGGCGGACGTGCCTCTCCTGAGTGTTTGTCTGCCCAACACTCAAGCGTAACGTGAGCTTGCCGTCGAGCTTGGTGTGCGTCAGACATAGTTCTCCGCTTTGATTCAGCCCGTCCATGATCGCCTGAGTGGCCGCATCACCCGCTTTATGCCGGAAGCAAACGAGATTCAAGGGCGCAGGCGCAGCCAGTTCAAATCGGACATCCTTGCGCACCCAATCGGCGAACTGCTGCGCCAGTCGAATGTGCTCGCGAACATGATGCTGCAAGCCTTCCACTCCGTAATGGCGGATGACAAACCACAGCTTGAGCGAGCGAAAGCGTCGGCCAAGCTGGATGTGCCAGTCACGGTAATCGATCACGGCTCCCGATTCGGTCGCCTGATTTCGCAAATACTCTGGATGAATACTCAGTGTCTGAATCAGAGCCTTCCGGTCCGCCACCCAGAAGCAACTGCAATCGAAGTTGGTAAACATCCACTTATGTGGATTGAAGTTGTAGCTATCCGCAGCCTCGAGGCCGTTCTGCAACTCACGAAATTCCGGGCACAGCATCGCCGTGCCTGCCATCGCAGCATCAACATGCAGCCACAGATTGTTCTTCCTGCAAACTTCGCCGATCGGAATCAAAGGATCCATCGCGTTCGACGAAGTTGTTCCGATGGTCGCGCAAACAAAAAAGGGAGTCAGACCGGCTTGTCGGTCCGCCTCGATTCGGCTTGCGAGTACGTCCGGCTTCAGGGCGAAGTTCTCATCCACATCAATGGCCCGCAGGTTGTCTACTCCAATTCCTGCAATCATGGCCGCTTTCTGCAGAGATGAATGGGTTTGGGTCGAGACGTAGGCGATTAATCGTCCGTCGCATCCCTTCTTGTTGCTGTGGAAGTGAGTTGCGCGCTCGCGCCCTGCCAGCATGGCGCAAAGTGCGGCACTGGAAGCCGTATCCTGGATCACTCCCCCGCCACTGCTGGATGACAGGAACTTTTCTGGCAATCCGAGCATCGTTACCAACCAGTCCATGACATGCGTTTCCAACTCCGTGCGATGCCGGACTGGTCGACCACAACATGCCCTGTATGCCCAGGCCCGAGGACAGCAGGTCTCCGAGAATGCCCGGACCCGAAGCATTGCAGGGAAAGTAAGCAAACCAACTCGGTGATTGCCAGTGCGTCACACCCGGCAGAATCACCCGATCCATGTCGTGCAGCAACGCCTCAAATGGCTCACCCTGTGCTGGAGGGTCCGGCGGCAGCATTGCGCGAATCTCCCCCGGCTTAACCCGCGACAGGACAGGCAATGATTCAACTCGGGATTGGTAATCGGCGATCCAGTCCACCACGGCATGTCCGTAGCGGCGGAATTCGTCGGGCGTCATGTGAAAGGATTTTTCCTGGGACACGTGAACCTCGGCTGAGTGCTTCCCCTCGTAATGTTGTTGGCCGCGAGCCTTAACGCAATTGTCCAAAATAAATGCGCGTCTTGTATTCAAAGACAATCCGCCCGTCAGATGCGTTCTCGTCGAAGAGCCTTCGCAATCCTCGCAGCATTGGATCATGCTTCGGATGGCCCGGCCCCGGCACGTATGAAGATGACAACAATCGTCCCTCAAGGCCTTGATAGTCGAACTCCTGAACGACCGAAAAGGTTCGCTCTTGGTAAGGCGCCGGATCAAAGAATTCATTCACTGCATCCGTTGTGCGCTCGTGGCGAACCTGTTCGTAGTCCGTTCCGAACGTCAGGAGCAGTTCCTCATAGGAGCGCAGAAATGGTGTTGTATCAACCAAACGCTCGTTCCACATCAATGCCAGCCACCCCGCGGGCCGCAGGATTCTGATGAACTCGTTCCTGGCGGCGGGCCGATCAAACCAGTGCGCGGCCTGGGCGGACGTAACGAAATCCACGCTTGCATAGTCCAGGGTTGTAGCCTCCGCCTTCCCGGCCACGCTGCAGAAGTTTGGAAATTGGGCGAGCAGCCGCTCTCCGGCCTGACGCATTTCTGGATTCGGCTCTACTCCAAAGACACGGTTGCCATTCTCCAGCAGCAGGCGGGTCCAGATTCCCGTACCGGAAGCAACGTCGGCAATCACATGCCTTGGTGTGAGCCTACATTCCGTTTGCAACACGCGCACGGCTTCGGACGGATAGCTGGGTCGATAGCGGACGTAGTTCTCGACCCGATCGGAAAATCGGCTGGTGGCGTTGGAAGCAGGCATAGCGGCGTTCAATTTCAACTTGCCAGAAAGCCCATTCTAACGGCAGGATAGAGCTATTGTCCCTCGTGTGACGGCGGACGTCTTGGTTCGCCCTTCGCATTCTCCATGCTGGAGACGCGAGCAGCACGAAAGCGAAATCGTTACACCTCGAAGAATATGCGGGTAGTCATCAAAGTCGGCACGAGTCTCATCGCTCCCGGCGGACAGATCGATATCAATCTGCTGCGCGGCGTTGTCGACCAATTCGACCTTTCGAAAAATGAATATCTCATCGTGACCTCCGGTGCGATTGCCGCCGGAATGTCGGGACTGAGTCTGCAGAAACGCCCCACCGATGTGCCCCGCATGCAAGCTTGCGCCGCGGTAGGCCAGAGCAAGCTGATGCACACTTACGAGCGTCTGTTCTTTGGCAAGAAGATCGTGGCGCAACTGCTGCTCTCCAGCGACGACTTTACCTCGCCTGTCCGTTATCGCAACCTGCAGAACACGCTTGGCGAACTGCTGGCACTCGGTGTAGTGCCCATCGTGAATGAAAATGACAGCGTGTCCGTTCGCGAACTGGAGGGTGCGTTTGGCGACAACGACGAGTTAAGTGCACTTCTCGCGACAGCAGTGAAGGCAGATTGGCTGCTGCTGCTTACCAATGTGGACGGATTGCTGGTTCCCAATGGGCGCAAAAAGCCCCGATTGCAGCGAGTCGTCCGGAAGTTGACGCCTGCACTGGAGGCGCAATGCAACGGCAAGAGTTCACTTGGGCGCGGAGGGATGCTGTCCAAACTGCGTGCCGCAAAACTCGCCAGCGAGGCGGGAGTTCACGTAGCCATCGTGAACGGCCGGCATCCCCAGGCAATTACCTCAGGTGCGGCCGCTAAGATTGGAACGTATTTTCCAGCCCAGAGGGTCCGTTGATGGCCAGTTCCTGCATTTCCGCATCCACGCAGGAAAAACTACTGCGCGCTCGCGCGGCATCGGCGAGGCTTGCCCTACTCTCAAGCAGCGAGAAGAATGGCATCCTGCAGGCGGCTGCCGACGCAATCGAGGCACACGAGCAGCGCATTCTCGAGGCGAACCGCAAAGACATCGAGAACTCCGGCCTGGAAGGCGCGATGCGCGAGCGCTTGTTGCTGACACCTTCCCGGATCCGCGACATGGCGCAAGGGGTGCGTGAGGTCGCAGCCCTGCCGGACCCAATTGGCGAGACCATCGCCGAATGGACGAAATCGAATGGCTTGCACATTCGCAAAGTCCGGGTGCCGCTTGGAGTCATCGGCATCATTTACGAATCTCGTCCAAACGTGACAGTGGATACAGCCGTCCTCGCGCTTAAAACGGCGAATGCCATCATCCTTCGTGGGGGAAAAGAAGCTGCGCGCAGCAACCAGGTGCTGGTTGATGTGTTGACTTCCGTCTCTGGCGTTCCCCCAGGTGCCATCGAGTTGCTCGACTCAAGCACACGTCAGTCGGTGGAGGAACTCATCAAAGCACGCGGCCTGGTGGACGTCATCATCCCTCGTGGCGGTGCCGGCCTGATCAGCTACGTAACCGAAAACTCGGCGGTCCCGGTTATTGAGACCGGAGCCGGCAACTGCCACGTTTTCGTAGACGCATCTGCCGATTTCGAAATGGCCGATCGCATAGTGCTCAACGCCAAGACGCAGCGGCCTTCCGTCTGCAATGCTGCCGAAAAGTTGCTGGTACACCAGCAAATCGCCGCGGAATACATTCCTCGCATCGCTCGCAAACTGGTGGATGCCGGGGTCGAGCTACGCGGCGACGAGGAAGCACGCGCTCTCGTTACCGATTCCGCGATATCGGTCGCAAGTGAGCGGGAATGGTATGAAGAGTATCTGCGCCTCTGCATCGCGATCGCGCTTGTTGCGGATGTTGAGGAAGCGATCACGCACATCAACAAGTACTCCACTAAGCATTCCGACGCCATTATCACTAGCGACGAGGCGAATGCCCGAAAGTTCCTGCGCGGAGTCGACTCCGCCGCCGTCTACTGGAACGCCTCCACTCGCTTCACGGATGGCGCGGAGTTCGGTTTTGGCGCCGAGATGGGCATCAGCACGCAAAAATTGCATTGCCGCGGCCCCTTCGCGCTCGCGGAACTGACATCCTGCAAGTACGAAATTCTGGGAACAGGACAGATCCGCCCCTAGCGAGTCACTCCAATCACCCTACGCCCGCTGTGCTACCCTTGCTAGCTTTCGGTCCAGGAGCCCGATGAAAGTCCTTTCCCTCGCACTGCTTTCGTTCGCCATTCTATTTTCCGGCTCTTCAAAAAACGCGCAGGGACGTTCGTCGCCCGTCGATGCAAAATCTTCTTTATTCGGCTTTCGCGATGGGGCAGCCGAATCTGCCATTGAATCCCGCTTCCTCGCGGTTCCCGACGCCAAGCTGGCCGAAGAACATCTTCGAACTCTGACCAAAGAGCCACATATGGCCGGAACGCCGGAAGATAAAGCGACTGCCGATTACGTAGCGAAGAAATTCCGGGAAGCCGGCCTGGAGACCGAAATCGTCGAATACAAGGTCTGGATAAATTACCCTGCCGAGATCAGCGTGGATCTCACCGCTCCAGCCGGAATCGAAATGCACGGCCCCACGCGTGAGCACGCCGACACCGATCCCTTTCAGGATGATCCTCGCGTAGTCATGCCGTTTAATGGCATGTCGCCCTCCGGCGACCTCGAAGCCGACGTGGTGTACGCAAATTATGGAACCCCCGACGATTTCGACAAACTTGAAAAGCTCAAAATTGACGTCCGCGGAAAGATTGTCGTCGTGCGCTATGGGCAGAACTTCCGCGGGGTGAAAGCCTTCATAGCTCAGGAGCGCGGAGCGACGGGAATGATTATCTACTCGGATCCCGCTGATGACGGCTGGCGGCGCGGAGACAAATATCCGGAAGGTCCTTGGCGCCCGGATACTGGTGTACAGCGCGGTTCCATCGGTTACATGTTTGAATTTCCGGGGGACCCAACCACTCCCGGCATTGCTTCCATTCCTACGCTCTCCTCGTCCGAGCGAATCGCTCCCCAAGCCTCGGCGCAGATGCCGAAAATTCCTGTCACTCCCCTGTCTTATCACGATGCCTGGCCCATCCTGCAGCACCTGAGCGGACCTGATTCGCCCCGCGACTGGCAGGGTTCACTGCCATTTACGTATCACGTAGGTCCGGGGCCTGCGCGCGTGAAGATGCATTTGAAGCAGGATTACCAGTTCCGCACCCTGTGGGATGTCATCGGCAAAGCGAGAGGAAGTGAACTGCCCGATGAATGGGTGGTAGCAGGAAATCACCGCGACGCGTGGGTTTACGGTGCTGTGGATCCGAACAGCGGTACCGCGGCTATGCTGGAGGCAGTGCATGGCATTGGCGAACTGCTGAAGTCTGGCTGGACGCCGAAACGCACCTTGGTCTTCGGCAGTTGGGACGGGGAGGAAGAGGGCCTGATGGGTTCGACCGAGTGGGTCGAGCAAAACGAAGCGCAACTGCGCAAAGCTCCTGCCTACTTCAACATGGACGTGGCCGTTTCCGGCCAGAAATTCGGCGCCTCCGCGGTTCCATGCCTGAAGCAATTCATTCGGGATGTCACGAAAGCGGTGCCTAGTCCTAAAGGCGGGACTGTTTACGAGAACTGGGAAAAAAGTGCGCAGCCCGCCGCTTCAGTGCAGTCGCCAACCGAGGCGATCGGGGACTCTCGTCACACTCCGGCAGCGCAGGGCAGGAGCGATGTTCCTGTCGGGGATCTGGGGAGCGGTTCCGACTACACCGCGTTCTTGCAACATTTGGGGGTACCGTCTGCGGATGTAAGTTCGAGTGGATCGTACGGGGTTTATCACTCCGTTTTCGACAATTTCGCCTGGTTCAAAAAGTTTGGCGATCCCGATTTCGTTTACGAACAGCAGATGGCCCGAATTTTCGGCCTCGAGGTCGTGCGCATGGCCGATGCGGACGTCATCCCGTACGACTACGAAGAATACGGAAAGGAGATCAACGCGTATCTCGATGCCGCGCACAAGCGGGCACGTGACAAGTTTGGGGAACCGGCGCTCGACTTTGGACCGGTAGATGCCGCAGCCCGCCACTTCGAAGCTGCTGGGTCAAAGATGCTGGCAAAGCAGAAGCGTCCACCCCGTGATGTTGCGCGCCTGAACCAGACCTTGCTGGCCACTGAACGGGCATTGCTCGTGCCTCAAGGTTTGCCTCGCCGTCCCTGGTATCGGCATGCGATTTATGCGCCGGGAGAATATACCGGATATGCCGCAGTCGTCATTCCAGGCGTGAACGAGGCTTTGGACAAAGGTGACAGTCAGAGAGTGCGGCAGCAGCTTGCGGTACTCGCCGCAGCTCTCGAACGCGCTGCGAAGACCCTGGATGGTTATCGCTAATGGGGAGCCGGCCAAACACCCGCGGAAATGCCGCGGGCGCTGCATAGCTAGTCCCCACCGGCGAAAGTGACTGGCGCCACCTGGGGAAAGGGCCTCATTTTCGCGGAACATCGGGTCGACAGTTCTCGTATCGATGGACAGGCATCCTTCTGCCTCAGAGGTGTCTCATGGCCGAAAACATTACATTCCCCGTTCTGTACAGAACACTTGCCGTTTGTTTCTTCCTCATGCCTCTGGTCGCACCCTCAATTTCTGCAGCCGACGATTGGAAATATGAGGAGACCCGGCATGATGCTCGTGACTTCGTCTCGGGCGGATCCATCCACGTGCGCATGACAGTGGGCGATCTCCACATCAGACGGGGTGATTCGAACCAAATCAGGCTCGAATATACGGTGAAATCGAAGCGCGAATCGAACGTCAAGAAGGCCACGGTTCAGTTCGATATTCACGGCAAGGATGCGAACATTGAATTTCATGCTCCCTCCGGCGGGAACACGAACTTCGACGTCGAATTGGAAGTCCCCGAAAACTCCAATCTGGACGTGCACGAGAAAGTCGGAGATCTTACCGTCGAGAATATAGAGGGCGATAAGGATCTAAGTCTGGGCGTGGGAGATATTCGCATCGCCGCGGGGCACTCGGGATACCGTTTTGTGCATGCCAGTGCTGGAATTGGCGATGTAAGTGGCGCTGGGTATGGCGAAACCAGTGGCTGGCTGGGCAAAACGCTCAAGTACCATGGCGACGGCAAATACGAACTCCGCGCCCATGTGGGGGTCGGAGACATCAATCTGGAAGGCAGGTAGCGCCCCTTGTGTAGGGGCGGACGCCTCGCCGGCCCGAGCGAAGGGAGTCACAGTGGACTCATTCCGCCGTTCTACCAGACGTGGCAGGCGTTTTCCGCGACCATCGGCTGACCAGCTTTGCAACCCCAGGCCTTCTGAAACTCCGGCATATTCTGCACTACACCGTTCACGCGGTATTTGCCCGGCGAGTGCGGATTTGTACTCACCTGCATCCGCAGATATTCCGGACGCTGCTTCTCACACCACACGCGGCCGAATCCCAGGAAGAACCGCTGTTCGGGTGTGTAGCCATCGATCTTCTGACCTTCTTTCCCAGTTTTGTCCTCGGCGATCATGTGCTCCAAAGCCGCCAGCGCAACTCGTGCGCCACCATTGTCCGCGGTATTCTCGCCCAGAGTAAGGCGCCCGTTCAGCTTCATGTTGTCGACCGCAACAAAATTAGAATACTCATCCGCAATACAACTGACGCGTTTTTCAAATTCTTTTCCATCTTGTTCGGTCCACCAGTCGCGCAGGTTCCCTTGAGGATCGAATTTCCGCCCCTGATCGTCGAATCCGTGGGTGAGTTCGTGTCCGATCACCAGGCCAATGCCCCCGAAGTTCACTGCATCATCCATGTTTTTATCGAAGAAGGGCGGCTGGAGAATTCCCGCCGGAAAGACGATTTCGTTATAGGAGCCGCTGTAGTAGGCATTGACCTCGGGCGGCGTCATGCCCCACTCGTTACGATCGAGCGGTTTATCAATCTTCCCGATCTGCCGCTTCGACTCGAACTCGGTGGCGCGCTCGACGTTACCGAGCAGGTCATTGGGTTTGATCGCGACAGAACTGTAGTCGCGCCACACATCGGGATAGCCGATCTTGTTACGAATTGCCTGCAGTTTCACATTGGCTTGCTTCTTTGTATCGGGACTCATCCACTCAAGCCCCTGAATGTCCTCGTTCAGAGACTTCTCCAGCGCATCCACCATCTTCAACATGCGTTGCTTGCCCTCCGGGCCGAACGTCACTTCTACGTAGCGTTGTCCGAGAGCCTCGCCAAGCGATTCATCCACCAGATTCACGCAACGCTTCCAGCGGTCCTGAATCTGCTTTTGTCCCGTGAGGGCCTGCCGCATCTTGAAATTGGCCTCGACAAAGGGTTGAGAAAGCCAGGGCGATGCTCCACGAAGAACGTGCCAGCTCACATAGGTCTTTAGTGAATCCAGGGGAAGAGCTGCGAGAATTCCATTCACCTGTTTGAAGAAGTCTGGATTGGTGACGTTCAGTTCCTTGAACTTTGGCGCCCCAATGTCGTCAAAATAGCGATTGAAGTAGAAGTTCGGAGCCAAGGCAATAGCCTCATCGCGTGTCATCTTGTGATCGCGATTCTTGGGGTCCCGCCGCTTGGTGCGATCCATCGAGTTCGCGGCCAGCAACGTCTCGACCATCAGCACCGTGTCGGCAGAGGTCGCGGCCTGTTGCGCACTCTGACCTGCCAGTGTGAACACGCTAGTCACGTATTCGGTCAGATGCTTTCGCATCTCAACTTTATCTGGATCGTCTTTGACGTAGTAGTCGCGATCGGGAAGCGACAGGCCGCCCTGATCGATGTACGCAATGACTTGGTCAGCATTATGCAAATCCGAGTTCGAATAGAAATTGAAGAGCGGATTCGGGCCGACCAGGTGAATGTGCGCGATCTCGTCAATAAGCCCGGACTTGTCTTTCGCGGCGGCGATGCGATCCAATTCCGGCTTGAGCGGCGACAGCCCTTTCGTGTCTACCGCCTTTTCGTCCATGCAAGAGCCGTACAGATCGCCGATTTTCTGATCGAGTGACATTGCGTCCCGGTCCGCCCGCTGCGGCCTTCTCCAGAATTTGTTTCTCGACATCCAGGTTGCTTTCATTCAATTCCGAAAAGCTCTGCCAGGAAGCCCGGTCTGCGGGTATTTCCGAATTCTTGATCCAGTTGCCGCACGCGTATTGGTAAAAATCCACACAGGGATCAACAGTTTTGTCGATGTTGTCGATGCTGAACCCGGATCCGGGCTTGCTGGATGGAGCCGATTGCGAGAACGATGCGACCGTCACAAGCACGAGGCAGACGAGTACGAGGTGGAACGCACGCATTTAACATTCTCCTTGAGCTGCAGTAAGAAAACGGCAAAGCAGCGATTCTAAGCCCGTCACATCAGATCATCAAATTCCGCAGCCGGTGTAGCATGGGGAAGTCAGTCGCAAATCCGTCGACAGGCACTGCGAAGAATGCCTCAAATTACATCTCTGTCTCAGCCCGTTGCAGCGAAACCGTATGCCAGATCGCGCCTTCGAAATGCGCTGTGGTTCATCATGCTTGTGCTTTCTCTCGGGATTGTGGGTTATGCGACCCGTGTTTTCCTGGGCAAACCAAGTGATGAGCACTTTGCGAGGTATATCGTTCCGCTCCGCTTCCACATTGCCGGCGGTATCGGCGCTCTTCTGGCTGGTCCCTGGCAGTTCTCGGAAGGGCTTCGGAATCGAGCGCTGGAGTTGCACCGTTGGATTGGACGTTTCTACTTGCTGTCCGTCACCCTCGGCTCAATTGCAGGATTCGTTATGGCAACGGTTTCAATGGAGGGCCTAGTCACCCATCTCGGATTTGGAACACTGGCCGTTCTCTGGTTCGCCACTGCAGTGCAGGCTTACCGATATGCGCTTAAGGGCGAAATCGATCTTCATCGTCGATGGATGATCCGCAATTTTGCGCTCACGTTGGCCGCTGTCACACTGCGCATCTGGTTGCCCTTGATGCTGTTCGCCCTGCATTGGCCTTTTCGGGCCTCGTACATCACGGTTTCATGGCTCTGCTGGGTGCCGAACTTGCTCGTTGCCGAATGGATGGTGCGCAGGAATCCCAATTCCGGAACTAGATTACGCGCGATGCAAGAGCCCTTTTGATCTCTAGAGTTCTTGCTTTCAATCCACTTCGCTGAACACACATCGTTTACGCGCTTATAATCGGAACTTAAGGAATTGTTTCCAAGCGGGGTTCTCATGACTTCCACGAATGGCTCGAATGGCAACGGATACAGCGTCCCGAAACCGCGTGCAGATTGGCTTTCACGACGCAAGCAGCAGAATAGTGACGGCAACTTCTCGCAGATGCATTATGCGCGTCAAGGCGTGATCACAGAGGAGATGTCGTTCATCGCCCACAAAGAGAAGCTCACGCCGGAACTGGTGCGCGACGAAGTTGCCCGCGGCCGGATGATCATCCCCGCCAACGTAAACCATCCGGAACTCGAACCCATGGCCATCGGTGTGGCCTCGCTCTGCAAGATCAATGCAAATATTGGGAATTCGGCCGTGACGTCCGAGATCAATGGGGAACTAAAGAAGCTCCATACCGCAGTCCACTACGGTGCGGATACGGTGATGGATCTCTCGACGGGCGGCAACATCCACGAGATCCGCGAAGCCATTTTGCGGCATTCGCCAGTTCCCATTGGAACGGTGCCCATCTACGAAGCCATCGCGCGCGTAAAGCGGGTCGAGGACCTTAACGCCGACGTCATGCTGGAAGTCATTGAAGAGCAGGCAGCGCAAGGTGTGGATTACATGACCATTCATGCCGGAGTGCTCATCCAGTATTTGCCCCTGGTCGCAAAGCGCATCACCGGCATCGTGAGCCGCGGGGGAGCAATCCTGGCGCAGTGGATGGCGTACAACCACAAGCAAAACTTTCTTTACGATCGCTTCGACGACATCGTCAAAATCTTCAAGAAATATGACGTGAGCTTCTCCTTAGGTGATGGCCTGCGCCCCGGTTGCGTGGCCGACGCCAGCGACGAGGCCCAATTCGCGGAACTGAAAACTCTCGGCGAGCTGACTAAGAAAGCCTGGGAAGAAGACGTCCAGGTCATGATCGAGGGGCCTGGTCACGTATCCATGGACAAAATCAAGGAGCAGGTCGAAAAGGAAGTCGAATACTGCTACGAGGCCCCGTTCTACACGCTCGGCCCACTCGTCACCGATATCGCTCCTGGCTACGACCACATCACGTCGGCAATCGGCGCGGCTATGATTGGCTGGTACGGTGCGGCGATGCTCTGTTATGTGACTCCAAAAGAGCACCTGGGGCTGCCCAACGAAAAAGATGTCAAAGATGGCATCATCGCCTACAAAATTTCCGCTCATGCGGCCGACATCGCCCGTGGACGCCCCGGCGCCCGCGACCGCGATGACGCCCTGAGCTACGCCCGTTACAAGTTCGATTGGGAAAAGCAGTTCGCCCTTTCTCTCGATCCGGAGACGGCGCGCTCCATGCACGACGAGACGCTTCCCGACGACTACTACAAGGAGGCAGCGTTTTGCTCCATGTGTGGCCCCAAGTTCTGCTCGATGAATTATTCGTCAAAAGTGGATGAATACAACAAACAAGTTCACGGCATCGAGAAGAAAGACTATTCGGAGTTGGTGGAGAAGCTAGTTACTCTAAAGTAGGAAGCGTCATGCAGGGACAGCCGCCATCGGCTGTCCGTCCGAGCGAAGCTCGAATGCTAGTGGGCCCCTCCTGTGTCGGATCTGTCCGCTTCCGAACAGCCGATGCCGCAAACGGACAGTCATTCAATCTCAGAATCTCGTCTCGAGGCAAATCCCCTTGCTTGTCCACAGTTCCCCAAGCCCGGGCTCTGGTCTTGCAATTGCTTCGTACCTTGATTGTTATGTTGTCAGAGAATGCGGTTACTCGATGATGGTGCAGCGATAAAGTCTGAAGCGAATCTCGTCTGAACTTCAACGGGAAGTCCTCCGTATTTCTTGCAACGGCGAGGGAACATGACGCTTTCATTGGCGGTTTCACCTTCCCAATCCCCAATCACTTCCCTGATTGAATCGCTGGGCCGTGATCTGCGGTTTACGTTCCGAAGCCTGCGTCACCGGCCCGGGTTCACCGTGGCAGTAGTGATTTCGCTAGCGCTCGGTGTCGGCGCGAATACAGCCATCTTCAGTGGAGTGGACGCCACCCTGTTACGTCCGTTGCCGGTTCCCGAGCCGCGCGAACTCGTCACCGTCGATATCGCGGCCTCGCACCTAACGCAGTTCGGCTCATCCTCATATCTGGATTTCACCGACTTTCGTAGCCGGAGCCGCGCTTTTGCGAAGCTGGCCATTTCGCAAAACGCGTCCGCCGGAATGACCACTGGATTGGGCGAGCCGCAAATCGTCTACGGACTGCTGGTTTCGGGGAGTTTTTTTTCGACTCTCAAGGTGCAACCGTCGTTGGGCCGGGATTTTCGTCCGGAAGAAGATCAGGCGCCAGGAAAATATCCCGTCGTGATCATTAGTCATGCCCTCTGGGGACGAGCCTTCGCATACGACAAAAGCGTCGTTGGCCGACAGGTGAAGCTGAATAGCCAGACATTCACCATTATCGGCGTCACCCCCCAGTCGTTCACGGGTATCAGTCTGTTTTTCCGTCCCGATGTTTATGTGCCCACCATGATGGCCCAGGGACTCTCGTCCGATGGAAACGACATGCTCGCGCACCGCGGTTATCGGGGCTTCGACATGATTGGCCGCCTGCAGCCCGGAGTTACGATCGCGCAAGCTCAGGCCGAAATCAATGGCATCATGCGTGACCTGGAGCGGACCTATCCCGACACCAACAAAGACACCGTTGCCTATGTTCGCACTGAGTTCGATCGTCGCCTGGCGCAAGGAATTCAATTCCCGGCAGTGCTGATGGGGTTGACAGTGCTGGTATTGCTGATCGCATGTGCCAATGTAGCCGGTCTGCTCATGGCGCGATCAACGTCGCGTATGCGCGAAATCTCCACTCAAATTGCGGTCGGAGCTTCGCGCGCGACCCTGGTACGGCAGTTCTTGACTGAGAGCGCCGTGCTCGCCCTACTCGGAGGAGGATGTGGGATTCTCTTGGGTCTTGCCTGCATCCGGGGTTTTGCGGCGATGCTGCCCTACTCGCCGGTCCCGACCGGACCTGAGTTTCATCTGGACCTACGTGTTCTTGGATTTGCTCTGCTGGCATCAACATCCTGCATCTTTCTGTGCGGGCTGGCGCCCGCATTCTCAACTGTAAACGAGGCCATGGTCAGGATCAGCAGCAACGTTCGCGGCACCGCGGCCGAAAACTTATCCTACGGCGGATTGACGCGGCATGCTCTGATCGTCGGTCAGATTGCGCTGTCCACGGTATTGCTTGTCGCCGGCGGTCTGTTTTTGAAAGCGTTCACAAGAGCGCAACATGCTGATGTGGGCTTCAATCCCGATCATTTGCTGCTGGTCCTCGTGGATCCCAGTCTTCGCGGATATTCCCAGGACAAATCGGTCCAATTCCAACAGCAACTCCTGCAGCAGACGGCAGATTTGCCGGGAGTAAGCTCCGCAAGCCTGTCCGCATCCGTGCCGTTTATCAACGGATACTCATGGGATCTCGCGATCGACGGCTATACCGCGCCTGGTGGAGAAAAATTCGTGGATACCGCGACCAACCAGGTTGCTCCCGACTATTTCAGGACCATGCAGATTCCGCTTCTCCGTGGCCGCGAGTTCTCCGCCCATGACAACAAAAAATCTCCGCTGGTGGCTATTGTGAATGAAACTCTGGCCCGAAGGTACATCGTGGGGGATGGAGATCTGGAACGCGCTATCGGACACAATCTCCAATTGCGCGACCAGCCCCACGTCTCCATCGTGGGGGTAGTCAAAGATTCACTTACGGGCGGCATCGGTTCGCCTGCGCGGCCAATTTTCTACACACCTTATGCGCAGATGGGCAACGCCAACGCGACCTTGTTCGTTCGCACCGAAGGAGACCCCGGCGCCATGACGTCGCTGATTCGCGACCAGCTCAGGAAGCTTGATCCCGAGGTGGCGCCGTTGTCGGTTGTGACCATGAGGACCGTTGTTTCGAGCCAGGGGCTTTTTTCGACGCGCTTTGCGGCCCTCCTCGGCGGCGCCTTCGGGGTGCTGGCGTTGTCTCTGGCAGTGGTTGGTCTGTATGGCGTCGTGTCTTTCATGGTCGGACGCAGGACCCAGGAAATTGGAGTCCGCATTGCGCTGGGCGCTCAGCAAGGCTCGATTCTGAGGATGGTTCTGGCGAATGGAATATCGCTGGCGCTTGTGGGACTTGTGATCGGCGAAGCTGCCGCAATTCTCGCCACTCCTCTGATGAATGGAATGCTGCTCGACGTGAACCCACGCGATCCGGCAATCTTTCTTGCCATTGCATCCGCGCTGCTCGCTGCTACCCTCGGTGCCAGTTGGATTCCGGCCCGGCGTGCCACGCGTGTCGATCCGATGACCGCTCTGAGAAGCGAGTAAAAAGCGGTTCAAACAATATTGGTGTCCAATAGATATCGAGTCACCAGCGATTGAGCTTACTTAAATTCCGGGCCGCTAAAATTGACACCGACCCGGTGTCTCCATGCGGCGCGTCTGGGCGCGATGTGCTCAAATCTTGCTGCATCGCTAAGCAGCAAGTCTTTGATGTTGGGGCGACTCTCGATCTGCAGTCGCCGCCACTCTTCCATAGGAACGAGAACACCCGCTTCCACGCCACGGCGGGTAAAGATTGAGGCCCTTTCTTCAGCCGCATCCAGAAATTCGCTAAAACGCGCCTTAGCTGCCTGCCAGTTGCCACTTGCTCATCCCCACACTGTACAACTAGTCATCTGAGCCGTCAGTGTGGTTCCACCGCCGCGAGAAGGGCTGCCATCCCAAATGAGGGAATTTCCATCCAAGACGCGGAAGTCGGTGGAGGGGTTCGAAGCGAGTGGCGAACTGCATGGAAAAACAAGGTACGTCAGGAGTTCATATAGGCACTTCCGGATGGCACTACAAGCATTGGAAGGGGCCGTTCTATCCCGACAAGCTTCCAGCCTCCAAAATGCTCCAGTGGTACGTCGAACGTTTCGACACGGTTGAGATCAACAACAGCTTCTACCGGCTACCGCAGGTTACAGCCTTGGAATCGTGGTGCCGGCAGACGCCTCCAGGTTTCTGTTTCGCCGTTAAAGCCAGCCGTTACATCACGCACAACCGCAAACTCAAGGATCCGCAAAACGCGGTCGACAATTTCCTGGCGGTGATCGACAAACTCGAGCGCCGGCTAGGGCCGATTCTGTTTCAACTGCCGCCCAGTTGGAGAGTCAATGTCGAGCGCCTCGATGAATTTCTTAGCGGACTCCCTCCGGCGCATCGTTATGTTTTCGAGTTCCGGAATGAAACCTGGAACGCCCCTGAAGTTTATGCGGTCTTGCGGCGGCACAACGCTGCGTTCTGCATCTACGAACTTGCGGGATTCCAGTCACCCATCGAAATCACCGCCGACTTCACCTATGTGCGGCTACACGGACCGGGAAATAAATATCAGGGAGACTACAGCGCCGAAACTCTTGCCGGATGGGCTGAACGGATCGGGGAGTGGCGCAAAAAGCTGAAACACGTTTTCGTGTACTTCGACAACGACCAGGCAGGATTTGCAGCCAAGAACGCGCTGGAACTGAGAGGCATGCTCGCGGCAAAGTGAAGACGCACCTGCAAACAAATTTAGCGGAAGGCCCCCGAGTTTTACCCTCTTGAGCCTCACCCCTGCAGGATCCTATGCACGATTTCGGCGTTCTCCCGCACTTCATCTTTGGCGCGTGGAAACATGCCTACGAAAATGCCATCATTGGGCTTGATGCTGCTGAATGCCGTGCGGAATGCCTGCTCGATGCCGCCATCGGCAATTCTTCCCGCGGCCAGCACCTTGAATGCGAAGCATGGCTTCGTGGTCTGCCGCATGACGCTGTACATGCGTGGCGGATCACTCTGAACGTAAATCTCATTCTCCATCTCCATGATCTCGCCGTTAAGCACATTCTTCCATTCTTCGCGCGTCCGCGTGCGGTTGTAGACGCATCCGGCATAGAAGTCCACGTCCCATCCTTCCTCTTCCACTTGCGCGATGACCTCGGATTTGTGCGTGCCGACGCCCACGATGACGCCCATGTCGCGGACCTTCTTGCACCACTCGCGGACCGTGTTCATACTGCCGTTGCGATAGGCAACATCGGTGACTTCGCCTTGCCGGAACATGGCCAGAGGTTTCAAAGTCTTTGCCAGTCTGGCAGTGTCTTCGTCATCGCTGAGCACCTGCATGATCAGGTGCATCTTGCCACCTTCTGCCACGAAGCGAAGCCAGTCCTGCGGCAGGCGTTCGAGGGCGACGTAGTTGAAGGCGTTGATGCCATACCGGGTGCAATCGCGCATTACAGCGCAAACGCGTTCCGGCGTATACCAGTCCTTCATCGCCCCAGAAAAGTTGTTGTTGTAATGCGCGTAGCCGCAAAACGGGTTCACGCCTAATACCATCCGGCTGATCTCGGTGTCGAAGAACTTCATCTTCGGTACCTGCACCGTAGCGGCGGGTTTCGGACTGGAGGTCTCAGGTCCGGAGCGATCGCCTAAGACGGACGAAGCGTGCGCGTCGAGAGCGGAGGCGCCCGACAGCGCAGCGGCGACAGCTGCACTCGATTGCAGGAAGGTTCTTCTAGTCGGCATACGCTGCACCTCCTGAAATTCGCCATCACTCGCTTGGATGGCTTCTCCCATGAAATCCGGTATGCCGCAAAGTGTCTGTGACGGCAATCACGAAGCTAGGTGACGGTCAGATGCTGGCCGGAGCGCCTGACGAGTGGCGTTGGGCCCTAATGTAGGCCCGGCGCAATCTCGTGAAACTACGAGACCGCGCCGGGTTGATACATCCTGCAGCCGAATGAAGGCCTTGCCACTACATTTCGGACGCGGGTAGAACGGTCTTTGCCCCCACGGAGCGGATGGCATCGATGACGGCCACAACCTGGGCGAAAGAGAGTTGCGAGTCCGCGCTGATTTGCACAGCCTTCTCGCTTCGGTTCTGCAGTGCCTGATTCAGTGCGCTTTGCAGGCCAGCAACGGATACCGCCCGGTCATTGACCTCCAGTTCCGGCAGCTTTTGCCCGGAAGCCAGTACTCGCACGGGCACTGCTTGAGAGGACGGTGCAGTGAGCAAGACTTCCAGGCCTTTGGGCGGAATCATCGTGCCCATCGCCGGGGACTCTGGCTGCTTCGTGAGAAGGACGGCACCGGAGAACAAGACCGACTTGGCCGCTTCCAGCGCTTTCTTCACATTTGCATAAGGCGCGCGTGAATCCGCCTTGATGTAAATTTTCGCATTCCGATTGCGAGGGTGCATTTTCATTTCTTCCACGAGTTGCTCGGCAGTTACTGGCTGTGTGCCGAAGTACAGTTCCCCCGTGGCCGTAACCGCTATGACCCAGGCATCCTGCTTGTCCGCCTCGGGCATAGGACTGGCATTGTTGGTTACCGCCATCTGAACGCTCACTCCTTTTTGCAGAGGTGGAATCTGTGACGAGGCATTTGGCGCCCCCGTCCAGCCGACGCTGACTGCGAGTAGGCAGACAGACAATAAGTTCTTCATAAGTTCACTCCTTCTGATCCAGCTTTAGACTCTTGCTTGTTCACAGAGTCTTGTTTGTTCCTGAAGAATGATTCAGCCTTGGCTTTTTGCCAACGCGGCCGTTGCTAAACTCCCCCCAAGACCCATGGTTTCTACAACCGACGAGGGCACGATGACCATGGAGCCGCGTTCTTTGATGGCTTCGTACAGCATGTTCATGGCGCGTAGATGCAGTGCGGTGGGATCGTTCCTGTAGACCGCCGCGGCTTGCGCAAACTTATCCGCAATCTCGGTTTCGGCCTGACCGAGAATGTTGCGGGCCTGGCGTTCGCGTTCGGCTTGCGCCTGGCGCGACATGGCGTCCTCGAGAGCCTGCGGGATTTTGACATCGCGAATTTCCACGGACTGAACCGTGATCCCCCAGGGATTCGTCTTCTCATCGAGAATGCGTTGCAGTTCGCGGCCCAGCGTTTCGCGCTCGGTGATCATCTGTGCGAGTTCATGGCGGCCGATCGATTCGCGCAAGCCCGTTTGCGCGCTCAGAGTGATCGCCTGTACGAAGTCCTCCACTTCGAGGATGCATTTCTCGGCATTCCAGACCATCCAGAACACGATGGCATCGACGTTCACTGGCACGGTGTCCCGGGTGAGCGTCGATTCCGCCGAGACGCTGGCCACCCGAATGCGCTGGTCCACGTACGGGCTTAGCGTTTCGAAGATGGGCACGATGTGGCAAAGGCCGGGGCCGCGCAGGCCGACGTAACGACCCAGGCGCAGGACGGCAACTTTCTCCCACTGGCGCACAATCTTGATCGCGAAAAGAAAATAGAAGCCGACCAGTAGCCCGGAAAACAGCGGCCATTCTTGATGGGTGGCTTGCGCCGCCGCGATTCCAGCGAGTACGCATACCACGAAGAGCAGCAGCGCGACTCCATTCATCCCCTGAACTTGAATTTTCGACATGACTATCTCCTTGGCGCGCTCGGCAGCAGCTCGCGCAGACGTTCAATTAAGTCTTCCAGACTGAATCCGGCAGCCCCGGCCCGGGACGCAAACTCTCCGGCCATCTGCGTGAGTTGGCGGTCTCGTTCAGCAGATTTCTTTTCAATCTTCTTATTCGCGACAAAGGTCCCGGTGCCCTGGTGAGTTTCGAGCAGGCCTCCCAACTCGAGTTCCCGGTAGGCCCGCATCACAGTGTTGGGGTTAATCTCAAGGTCAACGGCCAGTTGCCGGATTGTGGGCAACTGGTCGCCTGCGGTGAGGGAGCCGGACGCGATTCCGCCTCGTACCTGGTCGATCAACTGGCGGTAAACGGGGACTCCGCTATGGAAGTCGATCGCGAACCGGAAGGCGGAAGTGCCATTCCTTGCCATGCGTACTACTGTACTACAGTATTAGTACAATATGTCAAGCAAAAAAATCAGCCGGCTACGTCGCTTACTACAACGGAGAATTTGCGGCAGACTCCCATTATCCCGCGGCTTGCCAGTTTTGCTGATGGCGTTTCTTTTGCAAGGTTTTTACAACTCCTTTGTTCCGCCACAAAGAGAAGGTTTTGCCCGTTGATATGTTGGCCCGCGAAGAAGTAGAGCAGTTCCGCGCGGCGCCAAATAGAGCCACGGTCGCGCTGGACCCCCAGGGAGATACCAGGCCAGAAGAGCTTTAGCGACTCGAAAGAAAAAGAGCTTTCGAGTGCGGGGAATACGTGTGCCGCAATGAACCGCACACGCAGCCCAACGGGTTACGTGTGTCTGCGAGCCGGTGCTGGTTGGGCTGTGGCGCGGAACCAGTTGATCAAGATCAGTAGCGGCGCGCGGGTGCACCGCTGAGGAGAGAGCGATGAAACTACTTGCGTGCGTGCTGGCAGTAGGATTTGCGGGGACAAGCAGTTTGTTCTTTGAGAGCGCAAAGACAATGCGCGAGAGTCAGGGCATTGAGGTCACAAATGGCGAACGACGGGGCTTTTCGGGATGGTCTATTTCTTGGCAAGCTGAACCACGACGCCAAGCAACAGATCCTTCCTCCTGTGGGCCGTTGGTCCACGGCGGAAGATCGTGCTTCTTTCATGCGGGGCTATCGCCAAGGTTTCGCCGGCAAGAGCTCGAATCAATGATCGCCGCGGGGCGCCAATAATTGCTGTGGGATCGTGGGTGAATAACCCAATAAAGATGAGGTAGTCAAACATGAAGGCGAAGAGGTTGTTGTCTGTCTTTGCGTTAACTGCCAGCCTATGTTTATCGGCTCCGCGTGGAGCTCGGGCTGGAGGACCGGCGCCCAATACAACAGGTGCGACTGTGCGCGGCATGGTACGGCTTCAAGGCAAGGCGCCTGCCCCGAAGCCGATCAACATGGCCGCCGATCCCAGCTGCGCGAAACTGCATCCCACCCCGGTGATGTCGCAAGACGTCATGGTCGACGCTCATGGAGCGTTGCAGAATGTGATCGTGTTCGTTTCGGAGGGGTTAGGGGACCGCACCTTCGATCCACCGGCGCAACCGGCGGTGATTGAGCAGAAGGGCTGCCTTTATGAGCCTCACGTGAAGGCTATCCGTGCGAATCAGAAACTGGAGCTTGTGAACGACGACTCCACTGCCCACAACATCCATCCGCAACCTAGCAACAATCGCGAGTGGAACAAGGCGGAGCCGCCGGGAACTAAGATGGAAGAGGCATTTGCCCGCGAGGAAATCGCCATTCCTGTGAAGTGCAACGTGCACCCCTGGATGAAGAGTTACATCGCGGTATTCAAGCACCCGTACTTCGCGGTGACTGGCAAGGATGGAAGCTTCGATCTCAGCAATCTACCGCCGGGAACCTACACGGTCAAAGCCTGGCATGAAAAACTGGGTACGTCGGTGCAGACGGTCACGATTGGGACGAATGAAACGAAGGAAATCAGCTTCGTATTCAAGAGCATGTAGGAACTCTATTTCGAAATGAATCCCTTTCGGCGCTGTTCGCTGTAGCGGTGCAGCGCATCCAGAATGATCGGGTGCGCTTCTGCTGAGGGGCGGAATTCGTCCACTTCAACCGCCTTGCCCTCCAGTTGCTTGTAATCCTGAAAAAACCGGCGCAGCATGATCAGCCGGTGCGGTGGCATCTCTGAGGCCTCGCGGTACGAGTTAAATTCTGGGTCCTCAGTCGCGATTGCGATGATCTTGTGATCTTTCTTCCCAGAGTCGATCATCGTCATTAAACCGATACAGCGCGCGTGAATAATAGTCAGCGGCACGACTGTGTCCTGACACATGACGAGGACATCCAGCGGATCGTCGTCCTCCGCAAGAGTCTGCGGAATAAAGCCGTAGTTTGCCGGATAGTAAACCGCAGAGTAGAGAACACGATCCAGGCGGATCAGGCCGCTGGACTTATCCAGTTCATATTTCACGCTCGAGCCGAAGGGAATCTCAATTACGCAGTCGAATTCCTGCGGCAGCTTGCCACCGGGAGTCACGTCGTGCCAGGGATGGATCATCAGCTTCGCAGGTCATTCTACCGGACCCGAAACCGTCCGCGTCCTGGCATCTGACTCTCGAGAATCACTGCGTCAGTCGGAACTCGCCATGTAGCTTGGCGGTAGAGTCTTCTCCTACCCACACGTCGAATTGCTCCGGCTCCACCACCCATTCTTTCTTTGCTGGACTCCAGAATTGCAGTTCGTCTGAGCCAAGTTTGAAATGAACCGTCTGTGTAGTGCCCGGAGCCAGCGCGATCCGCTGAAAGCCCTTTAATTGACGCACGGGCCGGGACGCACTGCCGGCCCTCTGGTGAATGTACAGTTGGGCTACCGTGTCGCCGGAGCGATTGCCCTTGTTGGACACATCTACTGAAACCTCCAGAGTGGACCCCACCTTCGCTTCCGAGTGACTCAGCTTCAGGTTGGCAAACGAGAACGTGGTGTAGCTCAGCCCGTAGCCGAAGGGATACAGCGGCGTGCTCTTGGCGTCCCAATATCTCGATTTGAAATCAGGTGCGTCTTCGGGAGCCTGGGTGAGGTTATGGTTGTAGTAGAGGGGAAGTTGCCCGGAATTGCGCGGCCAACTCACCGGTAAGTGTCCCGCGGGACTTGCGTCACCAAACAGGATATCGGCGATTCCGTTTCCACCCTGGGTGCCCGAATACCAGGTCTCCAGAATCGCGGGCACGTGTTCGGCGGCCCAGGAGATGTCCAGCGGACGTCCGTTGACCAACACCAACACCACGGGCTTGCCCGCAGCGACCACAGCTTCCAGCAATTCCTCTTGTCCACCAGACAGTTTCAGGGATGAACGGGATGCTGCCTCTCCGCTCATGAGGGCAATCTCGCCGAGGACCAAAACCGAGATGTCGTTTCGCTTCGCCGCGGCAACTGCTCCGTCGAGTGCGTGACGCGCCTCTTCGGGATTTTGCTGGGGTTGTTCTTTGATCGTTATGATTGGCTGATCTTCGAAGAACGAAGGGATGTCGCGGCGGATGTTCGGGCCGTGATGGAACTCGACACGCACCCGGTTGCCGACCTTGTTCTTTATCCCCTGCAGAATGGTGACCGTAGGTGCAGGTTTCGTCATTGCGCCCCACATATCCAGCAGATCCAGATCGGCATCGGCGAGTGGCCCGATCACCGCAATAGATCGGATCTGTCCTTTGTCGAGCGGAAGCAGATTCTGTTCGTTGCGCAGTAAGACGACCGATCGCTGCACCGCCGTCCGCGCGAGTTCGAGGTGCTCGGACGCATTAAGCACCAGGGGAATGCGGGCTTCGTCCACAAACGGGTGCTCGAATAATCCCAGGCGAATCTTGGCTTCGAGAACCGGCAGAACGGAGTTATCGACCTGCTGCATCGAAATCCGGCCTTGCTTTACTTCCTCGCCCAGATATTTCAAGAAAGTGCCACTGGCCATATCCATGTCGAGCCCTGCAGAAAACGCCTTGAGGGTGGCATCCTGTCCATCACGAGCAAAACCGTGCGTGATCAGGCTATGAACGGCATTTGCATCGCTGACCACGAAGCCGTTGTAGTGCCAGCCATCGCGCAGCACATCGTGCAGCAGCCAACGGTTTCCGGTCGCGGGAACATCATTGAGATCCATGTACGCGCTCATGAAGCTGCCAACATGGGCGTCGGCTGCTGCCTTGAAAGGAGGTAGATAGGTGTTCCACATCTGCTCCTCAGGGATGTAGGAAGAATCGTAATCGCGCCCTCCATCAGCCGCGCCGTAACCTGCGAAATGCTTGGCGCAGGCGAGAACGCGATCCGGATCTCCGGCTTTCGTGCCCTGGAAACCAAGCACCTGGGCGCGGGCGATCGCCGCTCCAAGATAGGGATCCTCGCCGGCGCCTTCGACCATGCGTCCCCAGCGAGCGTCGCGCGCAATGTCGAGCATGGGCGCGAACGTCCAGGCGATGCCCGCAGCGCGAGCCTCTCGGGCGGCCACGGTCTGCGCAGATTCCACAAGTTTGGGATCCCAGGATGATGCCATGGCGATCGGGGAGGGGAAGATTGTGTGATAACCATGAATGACGTCGAGCCCGAACAGGATGGGGATATGCAGCCGGGATTCATCGACTGCGATGTGCTGCAAGCGATTAATTTCCTTTGGATCTGATACCCATAACACTGAACCGGCGCCGGATTTGCGAATCACATCCTCAGGCGCGCCTACCTGCTCGCGAAATTCGGGAATGGGAAAGCCCGGCAGTTGCGACAGTTGCGCGATTTTTTCTTCCAAAGTCATTTTCTCTAGCAGTTCGTGGGCGTTCGGTTGCGTTTGAGCCGACCCTTTTGCAAAAGGAAGGAGCATCAAAAAGACGAGAATGAATATGCGCGCCAGAAAAGATGATTTCAAAAATGCGGTATGCATGGAGAGCCTCTTTCTTCAGACCGAAAGTCTCAACCACACGGCAGGAAGGAACCGAGAAGTGTAAACCCGCGAGCCCAGTACAGCGCCGATTTTCTCCAAGCCCTCATTCGGTTACCGGGATCGGGCCGCCTCCCGTAACCTTGATTCCCGTCGTGGGGATGGGTAAAGTCTAAGCAGGGGTTTTTTCCCTCTGGGGCAAACATGTCCACTCAAGCCAAAACTTATCTCAAGTTCGGCGGAGCGACAGCAATCATTCTGCTGTTGCTCGGCTACCTGGCGTATACCGGTGTGCAGGACAGCAAGAGTTACTACGTAACCATTAAAGAGCTGCATAAAATGGGAGATGGTGCCTATTCGAAGCGCCTGCGCGTCGCCGGCAACGTTCAGCCCGGCTCAATTCACCGCTCCGGAACCCATGTGCAATTCGTGCTGGTCGAGGAAGACCAGAACGTCGCGGTCGATTACACCGGTGTTGAAGCCCCTCCAGATACCTTCAAAGACGATTCCCAGGCTTTGGCCGATGGCAGCTTCGGGCGCGACGGCGTTTTTCACGCCAAGCAATTGCAGGCAAAGTGCGCTTCCAAGTACGCTCCACAGCAGCCGGGAACTCCGGGCGGAACGCAGACTTCAGCTCCGGCCAAGAGCGTAACTCAGGTGCAGACTCCGTCGTCCAGCAGGGCAGAGTAGTTCAAGCCGCACCTTCCGTGGAATCTTCGCAAACGGGCGCAGATGCGCTATGGTACCGACTGTGAGACTTCGTTTGCGCATCTCCCTAGCCCGTGATTGAGACGCCGGCGCAAAACACCATCATCGTTTCCAACGTCGTCAAGCAGTTTGGACGATTTGCTGCGCTCCGCGGCGTCACCGCAGAATTTGATACGGGCAGGCTGCACGCTATTCTCGGCGACAATGGGGCAGGGAAGACGACTCTGCTTCGCGCCCTTGCCGGCCTCGCTGCACCGACGCAGGGAACCATTAGCATTCTCGGAAAATCCCCTCAAGACGGTTCTCGCAACCTCGGATATATGGCGCACCCTTCGCTGCTTTACGACGAGATGAGCGGCATGGAGAACCTGCGCTACTTTGCGCGCTTGTACGGCATTGACGGAGATCAACGTTGTGAAGAGGTGATCCGAGCTGTGGGACTCGATCCAGACTTGGCGCGTCCCGTGGGCCAATACTCACAAGGAATGCGGCAGAGGATGTCGCTGGCGAGAGCCATCCTGCATGATCCCGCAATCTTGCTGCTGGACGAGCCGTTTTCCAACGTCGATGTGCATTCCGCGCGCGACATGGTTGCGTTGCTCAAAGGCATGCGCCAGTCAGGCAAGACGATCTTTGTTGTGACCCACCAGGCGCTGTTGCTTGACGGTGTGGCCGACGAATTCGTGTGGATGCTGGAAGGTCGAATTGTGGACCGCACCGCATCCGCGAGCCGCCAGGGAGAGGTCTTATGAACTCCTTGTGGGCCGTCACCCTGGCCACGCTCGTGAAGGACATTCGCCTGGAATGGCGGTCAAAAGATGCACTGAATTCCATGCTCTTCTTTTCTCTTCTGGTGGTGGTGATCTTTGTTTTCTCCTTTGATCCGCTCGCCGAAGAGTCGCGGCACATTGTGGGAGGCTTGGTATGGATTGCCTTCTTGTTTGCTGCGGTGGTAGCGCTCAATCAAACCTGGGCGCGGGAGTTGCGCAACCAGGTACTGGATGCCTACCGCGTTTCTCCCGCTCCCGCGAATGGATTGTTCATTGCGAAAGCCGTCGGGAACTTCATCTTCGTCTGCGTTCTCGAAGCTCTGATGACGCCGCTGTTCGTGATTTTCTATAACCTGCACGTGCTGGGTCCGGCCTGGCAGCTGATTCCCATCGCGCTGCTGGGAACCTGGGCCCTGGTCGTGAATGGAACATTCTTCGCTGCCATGTCGTTGCGCACGCGGAACCGCGAAATTATGTTGCCCTTATTGCTCTTTCCGGTTTCGATCCCCGCCGTGATCGGGATGGTGGCGGGCACCACGGCTATTCTCACGGGCGAGAACTCCGCTCATTTTTACATCGTGTTGCTTCTTACCTACGATGTGGTGTTTACTACAGCTTGTCTGGGCTTATTCAAAATAATTCTTCACGCCGAATGAAAAAGCTCTTCCCTATTCTCGCGCTGCTTACCGCGATTTTTTTGATTTACACCTCGTATCAGGCTCTGAAAGTCGCACCCACGGACGCGCTGCAGGGCGATGTTTATCGCATCATTTACTACCATGTGCCTTCGGCGTGGACGGCGTTTCTGCTCTTCTTCATCAATTTCATTGCCTCGGTGCAGTATCTGGCGAGGACACGCGCTTCTCTTCAGAGGACCGTGCAATGGGTGGTGATCGCGATTGGCGTGGCCGGGGTTGCAGCAACGTTCCTGCCGCAAGTGCAATCTCTGCTGCCGGCGGGGATGCGTCCAAGCGCAGTAGCAACGACCGTGCTCGCGATTCCCGCATTCTATTTCCTGCTGGGATGGCTGTTTCCTGG
Source organism: uncultured Acidobacteriota bacterium (assembly GCA_963785865.1). Taxonomy (GTDB): domain Bacteria; phylum Acidobacteriota; class Terriglobia; order Terriglobales; family Acidobacteriaceae; genus Sulfotelmatobacter. Next base: position 222,427 of record CAWAXF010000035.1, read on the forward strand.
CGATCGCATGGACATGCTCGCTTTGACTGCAGCTGAAGTTGGGGTCGTGTTTTGCACCATTGTGCTGGTAACGGGCCCGATCTGGGCGCGGCCGGTATGGGGCATCTGGTGGGCGCCGGGGGATATCAGGCTAACCTCCACTCTCGTTTTGTGGCTGATTTACGTGAGTTATCTCGTGCTGCGGCGCTTTTCGAGCAGCGCCCAGACGCAGATTTTGGCTGCGGCGCTGGCCGTCTTCGGGGCTCTCGACGTGCCCCTGGTCTATCTCTCCATATGGTTCTTTCGCACCCAGCACCCCCAGCCGGTAATCGGGGGCGGCGGATCTATGGATCCGCGAATGCTGCACACGCTCTTGCTAAGCTGGATGGCTTTTCTCTGCTTCGGGTTCCTGGTGTGCTGGTCACGGTTTAGGCTGGAAGTTCTGAAGCGGCAGGTCGAAGGGGCTGAAGCGATGGAGTCATTAGCCGGAGGCGCATCGGAACCAAAAGCTAGCCTACCTCTGAGCAGGAGCGCGAGATGAACACATTCAAGTTCCTGATGTCGGCTTATGTCGCCACCTGGCTCATTCACGGCTTCTATATCGGCACTCTGGTCTCCAGATTCCGGCGACTGCGCCAGGCTTTGAAGGAACTGGGCCGAGACAAATAGGCTTTGCAGCAAAAGCGGAGTGCCGTGCCGACGATGCGTCTACAAAGCTAAGGGCGCGCCTGTTTTTGGCCTGACCGCAGGCTCCTTGATCGCGTATTTCAGCAAGCACCACAGGGCGCGGACGCCATCCTTCCAGCCAATCTTCTTGCCTTCGGCGTAGGTTCTGCCTGAATAGCTGATTCCGACTTCATAGACCCTGAGTCCACGTTTGGCGATCTTGACCGTAACTTCCGGCTCGAAGCCAAACCGGTCTTCTTCCAGCGGAATTGACTGAATGACCTCCCTCCGGAATGCCTTGTAGCAGGTCTCCATGTCGGTCATGTTCAGGTTGGTGATCATGTTCGACAGCAGGGTGAGAAGCCAGTTGCCCACTGAGTGCCAGTAATAGAGCACCCGGTGTGGCCGAGAACCCACAAAGCGGGAACCATACACTACGTCGGCTTGACCGTTTTCCAAGGGGCCGAGCAACAAGGGATAGTCACTGGGATCGTATTCCAGGTCGGCGTCCTGAATGATGACGTAATCGCCGGTAGCGGCTTGGATTCCGCGCCGCAACGCCGCCCCCTTGCCTTTGTTCTGCGGCTGCTGAAAGACCTTCATCTCGGGACGCTGTTGTTGCAACTCAGCGAGGATCTGCTGCGAGCCGTCCGAGGAGCCATCGTCGATACACAGCAGTTCCACCTCGATACCAACCGCGAGTACCCGCTCGATCACAAGCCGCAGGGTCGCCTGCTCGTTATAAACGGGCATCACTACTGAGAGTTTCATACGGCAGGCGTCACTTGAGAGAGAATTTCACCGGGACACCCGAAAGTATAACGGCTGGGCAAGAAAAATCGGCTACCGTTTTGTCAATCAGGGCCTGCCGGTTGGCGTTGTTGGAGTACAGATTGAAAATCTGCGGTTCCGTTCGAGCGGAGAAATTGGTACTCCTCAATGAGCGCGGCCACGCCGATTCGCGAGGAGGGGAGAGGGGCTTCCACCCGAAGAACGCTGGCTTTAAAGCGGACCCTTACTGCTTCGGTCAGCGTGATGTGGGGTGGGAAGGTCAGAGTGACTTCAAGTTTGGCCCCGGCAGAGATGGGGCGGTCAAGGTAGAAAAAAACGCCTCGGGCGCTCACGTTCTGAGTCTCGGTCTGGAACTCGTTCGCGCTTTCGATGCGTACGATCGCGGGAAGGCGCATGTCGAACCGCCGCATCATCCGCCGTTCCTGTGAAGTCGCTTGCATGCTTTGAAACTGCAATTCTGCAAATACACATAACTGCTGCCCACTTCTGGCTTGAGGCGAAATCTCCCGCACTCAATTTATAAAATTGACAGCCATTTGCAACTGCAAAGTGTTACTTGGGAATAGATTCGGTAATCCGTCTGAGACTGAGCCATTAGTCCAGATCACCGAAACATTAGGGGAGTCGAAAAGGGGTCGAGCAATCGGTCTGCCATTTGTGCCCTTCGGAAGCGGCGCGTGCTCGCACACACTGAAGGCTTGCGACTCGTAGGATTGAAACTCGCCTTTCCCGTTGCAAGTCATTGCAGTAGTTTGCCAGCGATGACCCATGCTGAGTCTGTAGTCCCTGTGTACGGCCATGCACTTTTGCGGCACGCTCCGGCATCTTTCCTCATGCTGCGGCGCATCTACGGAACTTGGAGAAGTGCGGGGGCCGAGGTGGCTTGACTTGCCTATCCGTCGGATGTTTAAGTAGTTATTTAATTTTTCCGCCAGTTCCAGTCACCAGCAAGCAGGGGCGCAACTCGCGTGGGACGCAACGGCGCGAGGCCCGGCTGACTTGTGCGCCACCTCTCATCTCAATACCGATCGCGTGACAGCAATTGTGCGGAACATGTGAGTGAATGAGTGATCAGACTGCATCGGAGGAACGCGTGAACGTAGACCGCTGTTGGTGGGGAACGACTGCATTACGAGGTCGCATTCTGGCGGCATCATTGGCATTGGTAGCAGTGGGATGCGCGGTTCTCGGGCTGGCCTCTCGTTCATGCCCATCGAGCGACGGCGCACGCTGCGGGGCTTCCTGCCGCCGGAGTGAGCAACACCCTGCCGGAGTCGTTTCTTGGCGGTAATCTGGACCTCCCCAATGGACGAGCGCAACTCAAGGCACGTTCCCTGTATTCGGGATTGCCGCTTCGGTTCGAACCCAACCAAGGGCAGGGAAAGCTTGATCCCGCAGATCGGCGCGCGAAATTCGTAGCCCGCGGTTCTGGTTACGGTCTGTTTCTGGGTGCCGACGGAGCCATTCTGACGCTACTTTCCCCTGATCGTTCCATCGCACACAGCACGCACGTGCAGACCATCGAAATGAGACTGGTGGGGGCAGATCCGAGCGCCGAACTTACGGCGGAGGAGCGTCTACCGGGCAAGTCCAACTATCTGATCGGCAATGATTCTTCACGCTGGAGGGTCGGGGTGCCGCAGTTCGCCCGAGTGCGGTATCAAAGCGTTTATCCAGGAATTGACTTAGTTTTCTATGGCAACCAGGGGCAACTGGAATACGACTTCCAAATTGCGCCCGGCGCGGATCCGGCGACGGCCGAATTAGAATTCCGCGGCGCCCAGCAGCTTGAGGTTAGGAACGGTGCCCTGGTGGTCCGCACTGGTGAGCGCAGTGTCGAATTGCAGGCTCCCACCGTATACCAGGAGATTGCGGGCGAAAAGCGTGCCGTGGACGGCAAATTCGTTCTCAGAGGCGCGAATCGCGCCGGCTTTGCAGTTGGCTCATACGACCGTTCCCGGGCACTGGTGATTGATCCTATCCTGAACTTTTCGAGTTACTTCGGCGGCAATGGCGACGAACTGGCCACATCCATCGCAGTTGATGGCAGCTTCAATATCTATCTTGCCGGTTCCACCACTTCTACGGATCTTCCCACGACCGGAACCACTCTTACCGGAGCGGGGCCCAACGTTTATATCGCGAAAATCACTCCGCCCCTGGGATCGATTGTGGCGACGCTCGACTATGTCACGTACCTGGGCGGCAGCGGTCAGGATACCCCGGTTGGAATCAAAGTCGATGGCGCCAATCAGCCGTACGTAGCGGGAACCACCTCGTCGACTGATTTTCCAACCAGTCCAACTGCATACCAGCAGGTCCCCGCGCCGGCAGGCGCTGGCAAGCAACATGTGTTCGTGACGAAACTGACCAGCGACGCTACGTCGCTGCTGTATTCGTCTTATCTTTCGGGTAATGGCACCGACCTTGCTTCCGGCATGACCATCAATGCGGGGGGATTCGTTTTCGTTACCGGCACCACTACCTCGCTTGAAAGTTCCAGTAGCGACCAGTTTCCAGCAAGCAATTCGCCGAACTCATTACCATATCAGCCGGGGTCGCACGCTGCCGCGGGTCAGCCGCAGTTCTTTGTCACAAAAGTGGATCCCAGCGCGCGAGGTAATGCTACTGTCCCGTACTCTACCTATTTTGGCGGGGGGACCGTTGCCACAGGAGCGCCAATAGCTGTTGGAGGCGGTATTGCTGTTGACACGAGCGGCTACATTTATTTCACCGGCAGCACGAACTATCTCTATTCGGGCTGCTCTGGCTGTAGAAGCACCGATTTTCCCATCCAGAATGCGTACCAGCCGTGCCTGGGTGCAGCTCCGCCGACGACGATCACGAATCCGCCTGCCTGCTCCGCTACGCCTACCGCGACCGAGTCCGACGCATTCGTCGCCAAGCTGAACCTCAATCGCGATGTGCCTCCCGGATCACAACTCGTTTGGTCAACCTACCTGGGTGGTACCGCAACGGATTCCAGTACTGGCGTGGCACTGGACAGCGGGGCGGCAAATGTGTACGTCGTGGGCACCACGAACTCCACTGACATCGCTAGCGGCGTTACAACCCTGGCAGGATCGGCGTCCTTTCAAAGATGTTTGGATACCCCGACGAATCCCGCTGGTGGGGCGGCCTGTACTGCGCCGCCAAGTCCCGCGCCGAACGACGCTTTCGTGGCCCGGCTCTCAAACCCTGCTTTAAGCACGACCACAGCATCAACCACAAATGTTGTCCTTAGCTACTTTTCTTATCTGGGTGGATCCGGTGCGGACCAGGGAACAGCAATCGTTGTTGACAATGGCAGCGGGGCACTGGTCACCGGATGGACCGATTCGTCCGACTTTCGGGTCGTCCCTCTGACGAACCCCATCCAGAGCGCGTCCGGTGGCGGCCGGGACGCATTCGTGGCGCGGCTCTACACCCTCGCTGTCACCGGACAAACCACCACGGCATCCTGGTCCACGTACTTTGGTGGAACAGGCACGGATGAAGGTACGGGAATCGCCCTCGATGTCAATCAGGGCACCTACGTTGCTGGGGACACGAACTCTGGCAACTTGCAAGTTGCAAAGCCTCTCGCGGCCACGCAAGGCGGAGGCTACAAGGGGGGCACTGACGCCTTCGTCACGCAACTGGGGACTGCCGTCAGCCTTTCCGTGCAGGGCCAGCTCACCCAAGGCACGAATCAGCAGGGTTTTATCAGCGCCGGCAATCAGGCCACTTTCACCTACACGATCCAGAACAGCGGTCCAGATCTGGCGAACAACATCACCGTCATTGACAACATAAGCTCATCGGTTACGGGAGTACCGGTCACATTTAACTCCGCTAGCGTGAGTTCGGGTACTTGTGGCGGAGTATCTACAAATTCAATTGTGAGCTGCAGCTTACCCCAGCTGCAAGCGGGATCGACCGCTACTGTGACCATCGTTCTGACGCCAAACGGGACTTCCGGAACTCAGCAGGCGTTTAACGGGGGAACCGTCCAGGTGATCGCGCCCGGCAATATTGTCTTGGCCCAGACCTCTGTGGGGGCCAAGATGTCGGATTTCAGCATGGTCGTGAGTCCACTAAGCCAGTCGCTTGCCGCAGCCGGTGACACGGCACAGTACACGGTGAACTTGACGCCTGATCCGCTCTACGCCTCTAGTATCACGGTCTCCTGTTCTAATTTGCCAACAGGCTCGAGTTGCAGGTTGACTCCGAGTTCTCTTACTCTTCAGAACGCGGGCGGGAGCACAGCCGAGTTGGCGATTACAACCACCGCGCGCCCGGTCACCACCGGCGCCATGAGTTTCCTCAAAAGAAGCTTCTATGCACTCTGGTTAACGGTTCCCGGGCTTCTGCTGGTTGGCCTTGGCGGCGATCGCCGGCGCCGGCGCATGGCGGCGATTCTGACTCTCTGCTCCATCTGCGCTATGCTGTTCTTGATACCCGCATGCAGCCACAGTACGACGCAGACACCGGTCAGCGGAACGCCGGCCGGCAGCTACACGATCACGGTTACGGCCGCTTCGGGCAGTGATTCAAAGACGCAAACCGTGGGATTGAACGTTCCGTAGGCGAGTTTTGCCATAAAAAAGCTTAGCCCCGGACCGGTGCCGGGGCTTTTTCTTCTAGAGAAGTCTACGCATTGGCGGACAGCTTGTGGTGACCCTTGGCCTCGGCAATGCCATACTGCCGAATCTTGTACAGAAGGGCCTTGTAGCTGATCTGCAGAATCGCGGCTGCCTGTTTGCGATTCCAGTTCGTCTGTTCCAAGGCCCGCGTGATGGCCTGAGCCTCTGCCTCATCCTTCGCAGAGCGAGCCAGCGACTTCAGCCCGCCCGCGTCGGTTCCCTTCGAGGATCGATCGCCCGAAGATCCTCCGGTTCCGTCATTGCGAGGTAGCAGTTCGGTAACTGCCAGATTCTCATCGCCGAGAATCAGATACCGCTTCAGGAAGTTGTTGAGTTCTCGCAAATTGCCGGGCCAGGAGTGGTTTTGGCAAGCCTGCAAGAGTGCGGGCGAAAGCGGCAAGGGTGAGCGCGCGTAGCGCTCGGCCATGCGTGACATGGAATGCTTGAGCAGAATCGGAATTTCTTCTTTGCGATCGCGCAGCGGCGGCAGACTTAGCGTGAACGCGTTGAGCCGATAGTAAAGATCCTCGCGCAGACGCTTGGTGGCGAGAGCCTCCGGTATGTTGATGTTGGTCGCTGCCAGGATCCGGACATCCACTTTGATGACAGACCGGCTGCCCAGCCGCGAGAACTGCTGATCCTGCAAAACGTGAAGCAGCTTGGCTTGCAACAACGGCGGCATCTCGCCGATTTCGTCCAGCAGAATCGTTCCTTTGTTGCACAGTTCGAATTTGCCAGGCTTGGCGTGAGTGGCTCCGGTGAACGCCCCGGGCTCGTATCCGAAAAGTTCGCTTTCCAGCAGGTCCGCCGGTACAGCAGCGCAGTTGACTTTTAGAAATGTGCGGTGGGCACGCGGCGAAAGTTTGTGAATCAAGCGCCCCAGGACTTCCTTGCCGGTGCCGCTCTCTCCCAACAGCAGCACCGGAATATCAACATTGGCGACTAAGGCCGCCTGGGAACGAATCTTGCGCATTGCCGGGCTGGCCGCGATAAAGAAAACATCGTCGGCAAGTTCTTCGACCTCTCCGGCCACCTGTTTGCCCTGACCCAGGCTCAAATCGATGACCGAATCCAGTTCCGCTTTCTGGAAAGGTTTGGTCAGATAGTCCTGCGCGCCAAGCTTCATCGCCTGCACTACTTTGCGTGTGTCAGCGACGCACGACAGCATTACTACTCGGATTCCGGGCTTTTTTTGCCTGAGCTGCTCCAGCGTCTGCAAACCGTCAATGCCGGGCATCAAAACATCAAGCAAAACCAAGTCAGGTTCCAGCCCCTTGTCGACTTTCTGCAGCGCTTCCTCGCCGGTGCTTGCGGTTTCGACTTTGTAGTCGTCGACCTCAAGCAATGTCTTGATGTAGCGAAGCATGCCGGGTTCGTCATCCACCAGCAGGATTTTGGCGGTTTGCTTCATCGACTCTTTCCCTTGTTTGCTGTGGCGACAGCCGGTTTATAGGGGATCAAAAAAGAAAACTTGCAGCCTGCGCCGGGTTCACTCTCCACCCAGATCTTACCTCCCATTCCCTGCACCAATCGGCGTGCGATGGCTAGACCTAAACCCATTCCATCCTGGCTTTCCGTCCCCGGAAGACGAAAAAAGTCGTCGAAAACCTCCAAATGGAACTCTGCCGGGATGCCAGGACCAGTATCAGACACACTGACTTTGACGGAATTTGGATGCGCAAAGGTCTGCCGGCGACGCTCAGAAGTTGAAGGAACGGATGTGGCGCGCCGCTCCCACATGTAGGGCTCCGCGTGCAACCAGACCGTCCCTGCCTGCAGCGTGAACTTAAATGAATTCTCAAGAAGGTTAGAGATCACCCGTTCAACTTTCGGTCCATCAAAAGGGAAGATAGGCAGCTTATCATTGGCGAGAAAATAGAGCGCAATGCCCTTCTCCTGGAAACGGTTCGACCAGAGCCGGCACACGCCGGACAGACATTCATTGATGTTTCCAGCCTCGAAGTGCATGCGGAGACCGCCGGTCTCCAAAGCGCTATAAGTCAGGAAGTCCTGAATAAACTGCTGCAGGCGTTTGCCGTTATCGCGCATATCCTGCAGAACTTCGCGCTGGCGTTCGCTGAGTGGACCCAGCTTCTCGCTATGCAACAGCTCAACGTAGCCGTTCAGTATGGAGAGCGGCGTCTTTAGGTCATGGGCGGCGGACGCCAGAGCGTTGGTCGTGCGCTGGAACCGTTCGCGCAAATCTTTGTATTCCTGAACCAGGTTTTCAGGGCTTGGAAGGTCTGCAGCGGACCGCGCGTCCTCTACCACGCCCGAACCGGCTGCCTGCTGCCGCGCGTCAGAAGCACACGTGTTCTTTTGAGCAGAGACCATTTGGAAATACCACAGGTTACCTCAGGGAGGGGGGAACTGCACTCAAGCTGTTTGCTGAGTGCCAGTAAGCAGAATCCTAAGATACGTCAATACCATTGTCAACGGAAAATGACACTGAATTACCCAACTGTAGCAAAACTCTGCACTCCGCCGAAGCTAACGAAACGCCTGACCATGCGTTGCGCACTCCACGAAAAACGGATATAAGGGTCGCAGTCGGTTGGGTCTGTTAGGCTTTCGGGGTGAATACACCCGGGCTCTTAGTTCTTTGTACCTGTTTTGACCGATATTCATGGCGGTTTTGGCACTGTATGTGCTTCTAAACTACCCCGGGGAACGGCGTATGGAGAGGTGCGCATGAACGGTACAAGACGTTCGACGGAGCGGCGTAAATGGACCAGGCTGCCGCTCGCCATACCCGTTTTTGTGCGCAGCCGGGATCCTAAGGGAAAGGAGTTCCTGGAGTTTGCCACGGCCCTGAACGTTAGCGCTGGGGGAATGCTGATTGCGATTCGCAGAGTTCTACCGCCGATCGCGCAACTACGCCTGGAAATCCCCAGTGCACCGATCACGGCTTTGGCTCCGCTGCAAAAAGCCGCGCGCACGCTCCAGGCTAAGACTCTCCGAACTACCTCCGCCGAGGGGTATTATCTGCTGGGCATTAAATTTTCTCGACCTTTGACTATGACCAGCCGTCCGCGCGTACGCCAGCGGAAGCTGATTTCCCGTATGTGAAAAACTTTGCGCATCCAGCCCAGGAATGTGGTACTTTCGGCATCAAGGTTGAGTATCTGGCGTTTGCCCCAACGTTCCTTTCGTAAGCTGCTAAAACTCAATAACATAGGCTAGCTTCAGGTGTTAGTTCCAGTAGCTTGCTGGATTGGCTCTCGGGATGCACTGTGGGAGTCCTCCCCTAGTTGGTGATCACCCATGACAAGCAGCAGCGTTAATACGCTCGTCCAACCGATAGGTGAAATGCCGCCCGAAGCGATCGTGTTTGGTCGCACGGAAGGCATGATTGCAGTTCGCGATCGCCTGATGAAATTGGCCGGCGCCAACGTGCCCGTCCTCATACAGGGCGAAAGTGGTACGGGCAAAGACATCATTGCGCGCATGGTTCACGCCAACTCGCCCTGGCGCAGCGGACCTTGGGTAAAAGTGAATTGCCCGGCTATTCCGGGTACCCTCCTGGAGAGCGAACTGTTTGGCTACGAAAAAGGAGCATTCACTGGAGCCTATGGGGTGAAGCCCGGCCGCGTGGAGATGGCGCACCGGGGAACCCTGTTCCTCGATGAGATTTCGGAACTCGACATGTCGCTGCAGTCGAAGTTGCTGCAGTTACTGCAAGACGGACAATTCTGCCGGATCGGCGCCCAGGAAGACAAGAAGGTGGAAGTGCGCGTGGTGTGTGCCACCAACCGCAAATTGGAACATGAAATTGAAAACGGAACCTTCCGCTCCGATCTGTTTTATCGTATTAACGTCGTAAACCTGCATCTGCCCCCACTGCGCGAACGGGCTGGCGACATTCCGGATCTGGTGGCGTATTTCCTCGAGTATCACAATCGCAAATACAATTGCCGCGCGAAGCCCCTGTCGGGCGAAATGATGGCAGTCCTGCGCAAATATCATTGGCCCGGCAATATCCGCGAGCTTGAGAATCTCGTGAAGCGTTACGTGATACTGGGCAATGAGGACGTGATTTCGGCGGACCTGGCGCCGCGCACTCCCGATTTCTTCAACACCGACATCCCGTTGGACGGGCAAATTTCGCTGAAAAAGGTGACCCGTCAGGCGGTTCGCGAATTAGAGCGCAAGATCATCCTGAAAGTTCTTCAGAATCACCATTGGAATCGGAAGCAGGCCGCGCGCGCCCTGAGCATCAGCTATCGGGCGCTGTTATACAAAATTCGCGATGCAGGACTTCCCTCGAATCGGGCGGCAAAACGGACGGAAGCTGACGCTCGCAAGCAGGAAATCGCCGCCGATTAGATGGTGTACTCAGAAGGTCATTCTCGCGGCAGCGCACGCTTTTTTTTGCTGCTTGCGCAGCGCTTTTCCTCTACACTTTCAAAGCTAGCCATTCCAGTTCGGTAAGAGCTTGCTGCTACGTTCCAGGGCAACAGGCAGTTTTGGAACTGGGTGAGCTTGTGCATGACAGCTCCTTACTACCCTCCCTCGGTAAGGCGCAGCCACGCATCGTCTCAGCGGTGCGGGTCAAGTAGGATCCCAGGAGGCAAGTAGATGAAGAAGCTAGCAGTACTGGTTGTCTTGGCACTAGCCTTGCCAATGGCAGCTTTCGCCGCGAGTGACGTGGATTACACCAACAGCGGCGGCACCTTGTCTGGTTCGAGCAGCGGATTGTCGCTGAGCGGATCGGCGTTGATCGCAGTCAATGGGCTGAACGGGGGCGGTCTTGTCACCAGCTCTAATCTAGGCACGCTCACGTTTTCCACTGGTGCGCTGACCAGCGGCTCCTTACAAGGGAACGCTACATTCGCGGGCGGTGGCTCGTTCACTATCACCGGGAATGGCTCGAATGGCATCCCCAACGGCACGCTCTTCACTGGAACCTTTACTGGCCCGGTGATGTGGCAGCTGGTCACGTTGCAGAACGGGACCCACAATTACACCCTGACGGGAGCTCTGGATGGCACGACGAATACGGGCTTCTCGACCGTCGGTGTGACCGTGCAGTTGACGATCAACACCGGCAAGGGTTTCTTCAACGGCAGCACAAGCATCTCGAGCGGCGACACCAACATCGTAGTTCCCGAGCCGGGTTCTCTCACCTTGCTGGGTACTGGACTGGTCGGTGTAGCTGGAGCGATCCGCCGCAAGCTGAAAGTCTAGATCGCGCCTGATTGTTCAAAAACCCCGCCATGAGGCGGGGTTCTTGTTTCGGGGTAAGAATTCTTTTAATCAGGGACCGTTATCCGCGCAATTCTGAGAGAGCCTTTTGTGCGTCCCCGTATTCCGGCTTGAGCTTGACCGCTTTTTCCAACTGCTGCCGTGCTAAACCGTTCTGATTCACCTTTTGATACGCGAGCCCCAGATGGTAGTGCACGACTGGGTTATCGGCACCACCGTTTTTCTGGTTGAGGCGCAGTGCCTCTTGGAATTGATTGATCGCCGATTGAAAAATCCCCTTCTGATAGTAGGCCCAGCCCAGTGTGTCGGCCGCATTGGGGGAGTCCGGAAGCCCCCGGCGGGCTGTTTGTGCCATGTTCATGGCGACATCGATATTGCCGCCATGCTCCAGGATCAAGTAGGCGAGGTTGTTGGCCGCCCGTGGGTCATCAGCAGATACACTCAATGCCTGCTGGTACATCGCTTTTGCCTGATCCCAGTTCTGCTTCGCCTCGTAGAGTTCCCCGGAAAGGATGTAGAAACGAGACTCGCGCGGGTTGTCTTTGCTCGCTTGTTGATAAAGCGCGAGTGCCTGATCAACGTTGCCTTGTTGAATGTATACCTTGCCGAGTTTCACGAGCGCGTCGACGTTGTTCTTGTCAAGGTCGACTGCTTTGCGCAGTGCAGACTGCGCCCCGGGATAGTCCTTCTTGCCATCGAAAAGAGCGGTGCCCAGGAGATCATAAAAATTGCTGGTGTTTGGGGATTTCGCAATCTGCGCATTGGCGGCTGCAATGGCTTTGTCAGATTGCTTCTGTTCCATATAGGCAGTCATGAGACCGCGCAGGGCATCCGCCGACGAGGGATCCTTATCAAGAGCTTGCTGATAAAAGTTCTGTGCCTCACCGTAGCGCTTCTGAGCCAACTGCACATGGCCCAGTTGTATGTACGGAGCGGAATTTTGCGGTATCCGCTTGAGGGCTTCGCGGTCGTCGTGCTCCGCGTCGGCATACTTGCGCATGCCCAGTTCGGCAATACCTTTGAGAATGAATCCCTCTCCCGAAAAAGGCTGCACGTTGATGATCTGCTGGGCAGTTTGGAGAGCGTTATCATATTGGCCGCGGCCGATTTGCAGGGTCGCGAGAGACCGCTGCGCGTCCGTCAGTTCAGGCCGGATGCGGACTGCTTCCCTCCACTCGGATTCGGCGCGATTGATGTCGCGTTGCTGAGCATACGCAAGGCCCAACTGATAATGAGCGACGGCGTTGTCCGGTTCGTTATGGAGTGCCGCCTTAAAGGATTCGATTGCCGCCGAGGGATCATTTTTTACTCGCAGCAGTTCACCTTTGAAAATAAGGCCGTCGACGTCATTGTGACGGGACTTCAGAATTTCATTGTTGAGTTTTTCCGCCTGGTCAAACTGATTCTTCAGAATCAATAACTGGATGTAGTTCTTTTTGACCTGCATGTCTTTGGGATGCTCGCTATAGAGCGACGCGTATTCCGCCATGGCCTTGTCAAGCTCCCCAGACCCGAAGTAATAGTCGCCTAACATGGCGTAACCCTGGTGATTGTGGGGAAGATCCTTCTTCGTTTGTTGCAGGAAAGCGATGATCTCGTCCTTCTTTCCTTCCTGCATCAAGAGCCGCACCAGGGCGGCGCGTGGAACTCCGTTTGAGGGATCGATCTCAATAGCATGACGGAATTGCTGCTCGGCCTCTGCGAAGCGGTTGTGCGTCTGGTAAAAGCCGCCCAGCGCGAGCACTGCATTCAGCGACTTCGGATCGACAGCCGTGGCTTTCTTGAAGTTGGCCTCTGCCTGATCGGGCTGATTTGCACGGATTTGCAGCAGTGCCAGCAGCAGATAGGATTCCGCACGGTTGGGATCAAGCGTAATAGTCTGCTGTGCCTCTTGCATGGCCTCCTGCAAGATTGTTCTGTGCGGCGTAATAGTTGGCCCAGGCTTCGTGCGTCTCCGGGTTGTTCGGCTGTTTTTCGCGAAGCAGATCGAGGTGCGGCTTCGCTTGGGTCAGATATTCGGGAAATGCGCTACCGTCGGGATGCCGCGCGGCGGTCAGCAGATTGGCCAGATCGATGTGCGCACGATAGTCGTCGGGAGACAGTTCGATCGTACGTGACAGTTCACTGTAAGCGCGTTGCGTATCACCCAACTTCAGATAGGCCTGAGCCAAATGGTCGTGCCCTTGGGCGAATTTCGGGTCTATCTGAACCGCGTTGGAGTACTGAATGACAGCTTCGCGATACTTGCCTTCGGCAAAATATTTTTCACCACTGTCAAAGTACTTCTGCTTGCGCGCATTGGGATCGCGCGAGCACCCCGTGAACAGAACAGCAACGACGGAACAAGAAAGCAGCAGGCGGACAACCACAGAGCGGCTCATTTTGAATCCTCCGACCGGAATTGCAGAAGGTGGACGAATGCCCTCGTCCTCGTAGTGAGTGATCATAATGGACGGTTACCTCGGAAAACAGTTACGGCAGTCATTCTTTGGGGCAGAGTACCAATCATCCATTCTTTGTCAGCGCGGGATGTAATCATCCAGCAAGACCAAAACGCGGTCCACGAATGGCGAAATCCGCTGTTGTGCCCCGTCCACAGTTTCGCCCGCCCTCATTGGGCTGGTGATTCGAATCAGAGCACCATCGCTACGGTTCATCTTGATCGAGTCCGCCACCAGGTAATACTTATTCCAATACTCGCTGGCTACACCGCGATTATGTGCCCAGAACCAGTACAGCACGATCTGGCGCGCATCCTGCTTGGAAATCACATAGCGGTTCACCGGAAATGGCGAGTGTCCCTGCATCGACAGCATGACGCGGTTGTTTTCAATCGGGGCCCAACCAGAGCCCGGCAAACAATGCTGTGGCGAATGAGGAGTCTCGCCGGTACGTTGGCTCCGATAATAGGCGATGAAAAGATCGACATAGGGCTGAGTCTGCTCCTGATCTTGATAGACACGAAGCAGAAACTCGCCTTTGCCCAGCACTTCGAGTGCGTCTTTGTCGATCGGGGTATCGGTCCCAGTCCATGGGCCCATTGTGGTGGGGAAGGTCTGCAGATCCAAACGAGGCGGAAATATCTCCTGGCGCTTGTGCGCCTGCATGAATACCGCCGTGCAGGCAATGAGGACCGCCGCTAGGATGAAGCGCAATGTCATATCTAAGCATCCCCACTTTTCTCTAACAGGATCCAGCGAATCAGGGCGTGCAGTCCGTACAGCAACAGGAGTGAGACCACAAACACGATCCATCCCCATGAAGTGTGAAAATAGCCCTCGGCTTTGTCAGGGTCCCAGTATTCCACCATTAGCCCAGTGCTGATGATCCGGAAACTGTTGGCTGCCACTGCCACTGGTACGGACGCAAGCGCTAACCCGTACCGGACCCACAGCCGCCTTTCCATCAGATAGCCGTAGATGATGGCCAGGGTCACGAGCGACATTAGCGATCGAATGCCGCTGCAAGCTTCCGCGACCTGCAGAACCTGCGAGGCCAGCGTCATCACGTTGCCCTGGCGTAAGACGGGCACCCCAAAGACCGGTAGGGTCGCTGCCGCAACCTTTGAGGCCAGGATCTGCAACGGAAATGTGATTTGGTTGAAGATGATTGCCGGGATGGGGATCATCAGGAAAAGAAACGCCCAGGGAAACAGAACAGCCCGGAAAAAATTCCAGCCCCCGAACAAAACTACGAACCCCGCCAGAACGAACAGCAAGGACGAGCGCGAGAGGAAGAGCTCAGCACCGAGTTGACCCACAATCAGGAGAGCCAGCCCGCCCACAATCAGCGCCAAACCGGACCAACTCGGCTGCCGCCTTATCCCGGTCAGTCGTTCTCGCTGTTGCCAGATTACAAATCCAGAGAAGAGTGGAACGAAGTATCCATGAGAAAAATTCTGATCGCTTCCCCATTGTTGAGCCAGCCGTACCAAGGTCGGCCAGTACAACCATAAAGTTAAGGCGGTCAGAATCAGCAGTTGCCAATGTCGCACTAGGAAGGCACTGGCTGGCTCCCGCCGGGCCGGAATAACCTCGGTTTGAACAGGTGGATTCACAGTCCAGTACGGAAGCCGGGGGAAAAAACAAGCATAAGCGAATCGCCAGCAAACAAGCAATTCGCGCGTGACGACAGCAACTAAGTCACCATTTGCTTATTAGGAACTCCTGAGTGGTCGAGAGCCAAGTTTAACCCCCTAAACAGCGTCTACTTGGGTAAAATTAGGAAGTTATTTTCCCACGGGGATGGTGCAAAGGAGTTTCGACGGCTTTATGACCCCCTATTTGTGACGCATAGAAGGCGCAACTTTGAGGAATTCCCCAAGGCCAGTCATATGGGAAAAATATTTCCCATTTTTCCCCGTCGAGGGTGGCGCACTGGCAAGACGGAAATCCCTGGCGATCGATGACAGGAATGCAATGCAATTTATTGAAAGTAAATCTATTCCTGACATTTCCGGACGCTAGTGGACGCGGCGTACCGTTTCGGCAATTCTCGTGCATCTAGGGAAGCCACTTCAACACTCTGGGGACAACTTCGACTGAAGTCGATGGGCATACAAATGGGGAAAAGATTTACTGAAGCGGTGAATGACCACCGGGAAGAGGGATCCCTGGGGTTCGCAATGGCCTTTGTTGAGAGCGTCAGCGCTAACATGCGGCCCGTCGAAGCCGTTATCAGTGAGCTTTCGCAAAGTGATGTACCGGTTCTGCTGCTGGCGGAGCCTGGCGCCGGTAAACACGCGACGGCACGCCGAATCCACGAGATGTCTCGGCGCAGTTCTCAGCCATTCTTCCGATTACAATGTTCCATCCTCAAACCGGAGGATCTGGCTATTCCCCACAATCATGGCTTCGATAGCAGTGGCACCATTTTTCTCGACGAAGTCGCCGACCTGAGTTCCACTTCACAAGCTCATGTTCGGGAGGCTTTGCTCCGTGGCGCCAATAAGAACGGCGCTGGGCAGGCAGCCGCGAGGTTCATCTGCGGTAGCGCTCGCGATCTGGAAGTCGAAGTGAAAGCTGGCCGGCTCCGTGAAGATCTCTATTATCGAGTGAGCGGCGTTTGCCTCCGCTTGCCTCCGCTGCGGCAGCGCAAAGAAGACATTCCGCTGCTCGTGGCGCATTTTCTCCGCAAGTACGCGGAAGAATTTCGGCGCCCCGTTCCAGAATTGAGTGCAGAGATGGAGCGGCTGTTCCAGGATTACTCCTGGCCTGGAAATTTGCGCGAACTCGAAAGTGCGGCAAGAGTGCTGGTTGCGCTGGGGGACGAACGGCTGGCGATGGGTGGATTGCGCGCATTGCTGCGACAGCCAGCAGATGCCGGCAATGGAAACCGAACGTCCTTGAAAGCGGCGGCCAAGGCTGCCTCTCACCAGGCCGAGAAAGAGCTAATTCTGAAAGTCTTAACCCGCACTCGCTGGAATCGTCGGCGCGCTGCAGCCGAACTCCAGATCAGTTACAAAGCTTTGCTTTATAAATTGAAACAGATTGGATACGAGGGTTATGGAGCGTCCTAGCTCCTTCGGAGAACGTATGCAGAAACGCATGAAGTTAGTCGTGCTGCTGTGTAGTTTCCTGTGCACAGCGGGAATCGTGGCGCAATCCGCTGACGGTCCTAAGGCCGCCGATAATCCGAATAAGCCGGCCGACGCCCGGCAGGATTCGGCTGCGCCCTCCGACTACGTTATAGGAGCCGATGACGTGCTCAAGATTTCCGTGTGGAAGGAGCCAGACCTATCTGAGACGCTGCCGGTGCGTCCCGATGGCAAGATCTCCATGCCATTGCTGAACGACATCCCCGCGGCTGGTCTGACTCCGTTGCAGTTGAAAGACTCGATCACGGAGAAGCTGAAAAAATATATTGCCGACCCGCGTGTCACCGTGGTCGTAACCGCCATGAACAGCCGGCGGGTTTTCGTCACCGGGGAAGTGCTGCATACCGGCCCCATTTCATTGTTGCCGCACATGACCATGTTGCAGGCGCTGTCACAGGCAGGCTTTACCCAATTCGCGAACCTCAAGGGCATTTATCTGTTGCGAACCCAGAACGGCAGACAAGTGAAAATTCCGTTCAATTACAAAGACGTGGTGAAGGGCAATCACCCGGAACAAAACATTCTTTTAATGCCGGGCGACACCCTGGTGGTTCCGTAAGGACGAGATGAGAAGACAAAACAACATTTGGGCTGGGGTGATATTGCTGCTTGCACTCGGCGTTGCATCTGCGCAGGACAGTTCGACACCTCCAGACGCTTCCGGGCAGACGGAACAGCAGCAGGGACCCGTGCCGGCATACGGCCATGAAAATACACCGATAACCACGAGTGAAAACCCTCCGCTCTCAGGCATTGACCTCCCTTCTCTGGAGCCGAATGCCGCACCGTTGAGCTACTTGCAGCCCGGTGCCATGATTAGCGAAACGGCAGACTCTAACGCCGCGAATGTAGTCGGCGGAGGGAATAACTTCAGTTCCATCACGCGCGCGCTGGGGAGTGTCGCGCTCCGGCGGCTGTGGAGTCACTACGATTTGGCCCTCGATTATGTGGGTGGCGCAGCATTCTACAGTGCGCAAGGCCAGGGCACGAAATTCCTGCAGCAGATGGATTTCGATCAGAAAATTACGTGGAGACGAGGGTCTTTCTCGGTGCGGGACAGTTTCAGCTACTTGCCCGAGGGCAACTTTGGAGCCTCCTACGGATCGCAGACGACCGGCATGAGTTCGTTGGGAAACTCATCTTTCGGCGCGTTTTTTGGTGGAAGTGCATTAGGGTCGTTTGGCTTGGCCTCGCGGATCCTAAATGTAACGCTTGCTGATGTCGAAGAGAGCCTGACGCCAAGGTCCAGCGTGACCGCGGCAGCCGGATACGCGTTCACTCATTTCTTCGAGACCGAAACTACGACCGGAACGCCTTTTTTGGGAGTCAAGCAGCTTTCGGCGCAAGCTGGATACAATCACCTTCTGAGTGCCCACTCTCAGGTCGCATTAATGTATGGCTACCAAGGTTTCGACTACTCCGTGACGGGATGGGCTTCCATTCTCAGATCATCCAAGGAATGTACGGACACCGGATTAGCGGCAGAATGGATCTTTTGATTGCGGGCGGACCCCAACTAACTTACATCGATAGCCAGAGCGCCGTGTGCAGCGATCCGACGCTTCCCGCGAACGAGGTCTGCCAATTATTCGGCGGTGCGCTCATCCCTATTACCAATCACACCACGAAGCTGGGCGGTGCCGGACAATTTCATTTGCGCTACAAGTTTCCAAGGACATCGTTCGACTTGAGCTACCAACATTATCTGACCAGCGGGTCCGGGCTCTTGGCGGGAGCGCAGAGTGACATCGCGCGACTTTCCATGAGCCGTCCGCTGACGCGAGTATGGACCATGCTTGCAGATATCGGTTACTCGCGAAATTCGCGCTTGCAGCAACTTAGCGCGCAACAGTTGGCCAATTGTGTTTATCAGGGACAACAGAACCCCTTAGGTCTTCCCCTCTGCCCAGGTGCTAACGCAAATAGGTACCAGTACGGTTTCATTGGGGCGAGAGTGCACCGCCAGTTCGGGCACTATTTTCAAGGCTATGTGTCGTATCAGTTCGACCGCTTGGCGTTTGATAACTCCTATTGCGCCAATGCGCAAAGTTGCAGCAATAGCTTCAAATCGGCACGCAATCACGCTTGGGCTGGACTGGACGCCTCGGCCGATTCGACTGGATTGATTTTCAAGGCCTCGCTCAATGCAAGCGGGGCGGAATGGAAACGAGAAATGATTCAGAATCGCGATTTAACTGTGGACGATTATCTGGCGATGTTGCGCCGGCGGGCCCGCATAGTTCTGATACCCGCACTTATCGGGCCGCTGTTGGGCTATCTGGCTTACCTGCCAGTGCAGAAGTTCTATGCAAAGTACACCTCGCAATCCGTCGTCCTGATCGAGGGACAAAAGGTCCCGGAGAACATGGTGCAGCCAGTGGTTTCCGACGACCTGACCGCCCGCATTGGGATGTTGCGTGCTTTGGCCACCAGTGACTCGGAAATGCGTCCGGTTTTGACGAACCTGTTTCCCGGAAGGAGCAGCCAAGACATTGATGGGATTCTGGAAGATATGCGGTCGCAACCGCAATTGCTGGGAGCTCCGTTTTCCGATCTTTCTCAAATTGCTGGCGGCAGTGTAAGAAGGCGCCCCGGGCAGACAGAGTCGCCCGGCTTCATGGTCTCCTACATATCGTCGAATCCGAGGGATGCGCAGCGGGTTTGCGAGGCGGTCACTTCCAAGATCGTTCAGAAGAATCTGGAATTCATTCAGGCCAGCGCGAAAGGTACCGTCGACGTCCTAACCCAGGGCCTTGACGATGCTAAGCGGCGGCTGGATGACATGGACGCCAAACTGGCAGACTTCAAAAAGCAGCACTCGGGCCAGCTTCCTACCGATCAGGATGCCAACTTGAAGATGCTGATGACGTTAACCCAGCAACAGGACGCCTTCACGCAAAAGCAGAATATTGCGCAACAAGATAAAGCTTATAACCAATCGCAATTGTCCCAGCAACTGGCGGCGTGGAAGTCCACCCAATTGTCGACTAATCCTGAAACGCTGCAGAAGCAATTGTCCGAACTGCAATCGCAATTGATTTCGCTACGGGCGCGGTATACCGATGACCACCCGGATGTCGTTAAGACAAAGGCGGACGTCGCAGAGGTCAAGGCCAAGCTAGCCGAGATCAATAAGGCCTCGGCGAGTGCCACTGACGGGGACAGTGAAAAGAGTTCCGCTGTCGAGCCTATTGAAATCCGGCAACTGCGGCAGCAGATCCACCGAGATGATGACGACATAGCATTGGCGAACCGCGAAATCAAGAGGCTGCAAGGAGGTATTGCACAGTACGAGTCCCATCTGTCGCTCAGTCCGGCGGTGGAGGAACAGTACAAGGCGCTGACGCGGGATTACGAGAATGCGGCTAAGACTTATCAGGACTTGCTCACGAAGAAAGCTACGGCTGACCTGACTGCGCACATGACAAATCAGGCGCAGGGCGAGCGCATGACCGAGATCCAACCAGCTAACTTCCCCGATTCCCCGAGCTTCCCGAATCTCCTGATGTTCATTGGCGGGGGTCTGGCGGCGGGCCTGGCGCTGGGCGCTGGTTTTGCCCTGTGGTTCGAATTGAGGGACAACTCAATCCGGACAGAGGCCGATGCCGAAGCAACCCTTGAGTTACCGATGCTGGTGGCTGTGCCCTGGGTCGGTCCGGCCTCGGAAAACAAGCAAGGCAGATTCTGGCATAGAACTAAGAAGGACAAAGACATGCAGCGAGATCCGCTTTCGGTTTAGGCGCAACTGCGCTGCGGAAACGACTATGTACAAAGAGTTCTACGGACTCCGAGCGAATCCGTTCAATGTCAATCCCGACCCGCGTTATCTGTTTCTGACGCGACATACGGAAGAAGCTTTGGCGTGCTTGACCTACGGAATCCAAAGCAGGAAAGGCTTTGTCCTGCTGACAGGAGAAGTGGGTACGGGCAAGACCACGCTCATTAACAAGCTGTTAGAGTGGTTGCGCCTGCAGCAAGTCGCAACTGCTTTTATCTTCAACTCACGCCTCAACGTCCCGCAGTTTCTGGACTACATGATGGCGGACTTCGGCATTCCGTGCGACTCCCGAGCCAAGAGCCAGATTCTGCTGCGTCTGTATAACTGGCTACTCGATCGCTACCGCGCCGGGGAAACCGCCGTTCTGATCGTCGATGAGGCGCAGAACCTTTCCGATGAAGTGCTGGAAGAGATCCGTATGCTCACGAATCTGGAGACGTTCACGGAGAAGCTGCTGCAGATCGTGCTGGTCGGCCAGCCCGAATTGGAACAGAAACTGAAGCAGCCGCAGTTGCGCCAGTTGAAACAGCGGCTCACGTTGCGAGCCAAAACCCATCCGCTGACTTTGGAGGAAACCAAAGCCTACATACAACAGCGCTTGCGTATCGCGGGGTCGAACGGCAACCAGATATTTGAACCCGAGGCGATGATCTCAATTCACCGGTACTCCTCCGGTATCCCGCGTGTCATCAACCTTGTTTGCGAGCACTGTCTGGTCAGCGCCTTCGTCGACCAGCAAAAGGTGATTGGCCCATCGGTAGTGGATAACGTGGCGCGGGATTTCGATCTGGGGGACAACACCTCAGCGGGCGCGATGAAAGTGCCACCCCCGGTTTCTACAGTGGATAAGTTCGATGTCGTCGAGGCTATTCGCTCGATCGCCACGCTGGCGGAGCGCATTCGCCAGGAGGAAAAGGAACTACCCGAGGAAAGGAAAATATGAGCCGAATTCACGAAGCGCTGAAGAAAGCGGAACAAGAACGGGCAGCAGGTCAGGGAACGGCGCAACCAACCATCGCTACCGAGCCGGTATCAGAAGTGCCGGTATTGCCCGAGGTAGCGTCTCCGAGAATGTCGGAGTCCATGATGGCGGCGATGCCCAATTTTTCCAGCCCTTTCACGGTTGATACCTTGCTCGCCCGCTGCCCACAAATGGAGTGGCGGCCCGACCTCGGCACCATGTTGTTCATGAACGGCGACGACAGCAAGAGAGGCACGGAAGAGTTCCGCACATTGCGCTCGCGGCTCTACCACTTGCGGGAAAAGATGACGCTCAGGAAGCTGCTCGTCACCAGCGCATTGCCTAAAGAAGGCAAATCGTTCACTTCGTCGAATCTGGCTCAAGTGATGGTGCGGCAGCACGGAAGACGAGTACTCCTCATCGATGCCGACCTCCGCGGGCCTCGGCTGCACCTGATGCTCGGCACCACCTCTGGCCCCGGTCTCTCCGACTACCTGCAAGGAAAGAACGATGAGTTCTCGATTATGCAGCGGGGCCCTATGGAAAATCTGTTTTTTATTCCGAGCGGCACGGGAATTGAAGATCCTTCAGAACTGGTAGGCAACGGCAAACTGAAAGTATTGTTGCAGCGAGTGGAGCCGTTATTTGACTGGATCATCGTGGATTCTCCACCCGCCATTCCGGTCTCCGATGCCAGTGTTCTTGCCAAAGCCTGCGACGGAGTTCTCATGGTCGTGCGTTCCAATGCGACTCCGTCGGATGTCGCACGCAAGGCTCGCGAGGAGTTCCCCGACCAGTCTTTAGTTGGGGTTGTGCTCAATGGGACCAGCGACGAAGCTGCTCCCTACGCCCGTTACTACTACGAGGCGTACGAGAAGAGAGACATCACTACGGTCTAGGCAAGGGAGAAGACGTGATTCGGCTCTTCAACGTTTACTATCCCGTACGAATTCTGGTGCTTCTGCTGGGTGAGGCCCTGGTCGTTGGGTTTTCGTTCGCACTGGGAGCGCTGTGGAACATCGATAGCATGCTCCGGCTGAACAACGAATTGTTCATCGAGCGCGGCTATCTGCGAATCCTCGGGCTCACCGGTGTTGTGCTGCTGGTGTCGCACGGCTTCGATCTATACGATTCATCGAAAATTGAACAGAAGCTCGATCAGACCTTCCGGATCCTGTTTGTCCTTGGCCTGGTGGCAGTGACACTGGGCGCTATCATCTACAAATTTCCCGATTTTCTGCCGGGTAAGAATTCCGCCATTTTTGGCGTGATCATCCTTGCGGTTTCACTGTTCTGCTGGCGCTCGTTTTATGGTTGGCTCGTTTGCCAGCCGTTTTTCCGCGAGCGAGTCTACGTGCTCGGAACGGGCGAACGCGCAGAACGCGTGGTGAAGGGCTTAGCGCGACCAGGGTTGGGTATTGAAGTGGTGGGGTGGACAGGGAACATCGGTGGCGAGCCGACTCTGGACGCCGTTGGTTCCCATTTGGCGGCTGTAGCGCAAGAAAAAGGCGTTCATCGCGTCATCGTCGCCATGCCAAACCGCCGGGGAACCATTCCCGTGGACGAGTTGCTGACCCTCAGACTTGCGGCGGTGAAAGTAGAGGAAGCTACATCCTGGCTGGAGAAAATTTCGGGGCGGATCGAGGTGGAGCAGCTGTATCCCAGCTGGTTTATTTTCGCCGAAGGCTTTCGCTTCAGCACGGTTAACCGGATCCTCCGCCGCATCATGAATTTCACTGCGGCTCTTTGCGGGCTCATCATTGCCCTGCCGCTGATTCCTTTAGTGGCCCTGGCGGTGAAGCTGAGTTCCGCGGGTCCCGTTTTCTACCGACAGGAACGGGTGGGGCGCGGCAGCCTGACCTTCTACTGTTACAAATTTCGGACAATGCGGCAGGACGCTGAAGCTGATACGGGCGCAACCTGGGCTACCGACGACGATCCGCGCATTACCAAAGTCGGCCAATATCTTCGACTCCTGCGCCTGGATGAGATTCCGCAACTGTGGTGTGTGCTCAAAGGAGATATGCACTTCGTAGGCCCACGTCCGGAACGCCCGGAATTCGTGCAGTGGTTGAGCCGGGAGATTCCTTATTACAACCTGCGCCATGTCGTGCGCCCCGGTATTACAGGATGGGCGCAGGTTCAATATAAGTATGGCAATACTCTTCAGGACGCGCGCGAGAAGCTTCAGTACGACCTGTTTTATATCAAGAATGCGTCCATCGGGTTGGATTTCCTGATCATGTTCCAGACGGTGAAGATTGTCCTGCTTGGGCGAGGCGCAAAATGAATTTATTTCTGGCGACACCTTTCACGCTCGCAATGCCCTTGCTGACGTCCATTGAAAATGGCGGCGTGGTTGTGGCTCTGGCTAATTTTGTTTCGGGCAGATGAAGATCATGGATACGCTGAACGCGATCTCTGAGTCCAAAAACCCAGAGCCGTCGCAAATGCTTGATGGCCGTCAGCCAGAGACTTCGGCTCGTAGCCGACAAAAGCTCCGATGGTTTCTGCTGGTCGGCGCAGTCGCTCTCGTGTGCATCATTGCCAGCCGCCACATCCGCCTCGGAGAATTCGATTACTACGTTGATGAGGCTCAACACGCCGTTACCGGTCTATTCGTAGCCGACGCCTTGCACGACTTACCGCTCAGGCATCCCGTTCAGTACGCTTATGCATATTATGCGCAATACCCTGCGGTTGCCATCCTCCACTGGCCACCGCTGTTTTATCTATTCGAAGGCGTGAGTTTTATTTTGTTTGGCGCCACAGCCGCATCGGCAAGACTCACGGTGATCTGTTTCGCCGTCCTGCTGCTCTACCAATGGTTCCTGCTGGTAGAGGAACTGCAGGACTCGTACACAGCCGCGATCTGCACGGCGGTTCTTGGACTTCTTCCCAACGTGCTCTTATTCGAAAAAACTGTGATGCTCGAAGTTCCGTCGCTGGCTCTTGGGGTGGCTACGATCCGCTACTGGATCCGGTATCTCCAGCAAGGGACCAAAAGATCTCTTTATCTATTTGGTCTATGGCTCAGCGCAGCACTCTTGTGCAAGCAAACCAGCGTGTACTTGCTCGTTTTCTGTGCACTAACGCTACTCGTGACCCGCAAGTGGGAATACCTGTTCCGACGCGATGTTCTTCTGGTCGCGGGCATGGTAGTGGTGCTCGCGGGTTCGTTCTTAGTGCCAATGCTGCTCCTGCAGGGTCACGCCATGGCGAATGACCTCGCTTCTCGCCAAATGAGCGGGTGGGAGCGGATCACCTTCTATGTCCGCGTGCTACCAAGAACTTTTTCGACTGCTTTATTCAGCCTGGCGATATTGGGTCTGCTGCTTGCCTTGCGATGGAACAAGCGCGGTCAGACATCGCTGATGTTGTGCTGGATTATTGCGGGTTATTTGACTTTCTCATTCTTCGGACAGAAGGAAGCACGCTTCGCCATCTACTGGTTTCCCCCACTCGTGTATTTCGCGATCGGGTTCCTGACGCAATTTTTCCGGATTCCTACACTGAAAGTGGCGATGAGGACGCTTGCTGGGCTGCTCGTTTTAGGCATGGGGGTGTCCGCTTGGGGTCGGGAGCGGCCTTACATATCCGGCTACAAAGATGTGGCTTCCCATCTCGTGCAAACGTACCACGCCGGGATTGTTCTGTTTGACGGACGGGTGCCAGGTAATTTCGTGTTTTACATGCGTGCCCTGGACCCAAAGCGGCACTTCCTGATACTGCGAAAGTCCCTCTATGCCGACGATATTCGGCCCGGGAAGAATAGCGAAGAACTGCTTCACAGCCGCGAAGAGTTGCTGGACTTGTTCAGGCGCGACGGCATCCGATTTGTGGTTGTCTCGGAAAATGCTCCTCTCCGCTTCCATTCCCAGATTGCTCTACGGCGGGAATTGGAGAGCGATCAGTTTCATCTATTGGGCCGCTTTCCAGTACTCAGCAATGAGCCCGAGTGGAAAGGTGAGAACCTTCTGCTCTATGAGAACAAGCAGTGGACACCGCCAACCGAGAAGGAGTTGAGAATCCGGATGCTGACCTTACCGCACGATATCGTCGTGCCGATGGGGCAGTTTGTACCTGGCGGGCAGTGATCCGAGCATCCCAGGGCGACGAGCAGGTGCGAGTTTACTAGCATGCAAACCATACGACAGACAGGTGCACACCGTTCCGGCGAGTGGCCAGTCGTGAACAGTCGATTGACGCCTACTCTGGAGAGAAAGCGGAAATTCCCACTCGCAGATCCCCAGGAACGATCTCGCTTCGGTTACTGGACAATGGTTGTCTTTTCATTTCTGTACTATTTCCGCCCGGGCGATATCATTCCCGGCATTGCCTCACTGCATCTCGCCAAGGTTACAGCCTTCGTTGCCGTGCTTGCTCTGGTGCTGGGGACCAACCGTGTTCGTTCCAGGAAGTTTCCCTCTGAGATCAAAATCATCCTGGCCATGTTCGTGTGGTTGATTCTGACTATTCCATTTGCTTCCTGGAGAGGCGGAAGCTTCGCAGTTGTCTTTTTCGAGTTCTCGAAAGTCGTTGTAGTTACGCTCACCCTCGCGCTCACCGTGACCCGCCTGGCGGAGTTGCGTCGACTGATCCTGATGCAAGCCCTGGGGGTGGCACTCATGACCATAGTGGCAGTGGTTGTGAATAACAGAATGCAAGGACGCCTGGCCGGTGTAGGGCAATCATTATTGTCAAATCCGAATGACCTGGCAATGAACATTAGTCTGAACTGGCCGCTTTGCCTCGTTTTCCTCCTTTCCTCGCGTGGGCTTGCCAAAAAGATGTTCTGGGGCATCGCCATGTTGGTGATGATTTGGGCTCTGGTTGCAACCTACTCCCGAGCCGGATTCATTGCGCTCTCTGTCGCGATTCTATTTTGCCTATGGGAGTTTGGCATCCGCGGCCGTCGGCTTTACCTGGTAGGAATTGCTGCGCTGTGCACCGTCGGCGTCACTTTGGTTGCTCCAGGAAATTATCTGATTCGCCTGGAAACTCTGGTCGGGCATTTTCAAGAAGGTGACTACGATCGCGGTTCGGCAGAAGCGCGGAAAGAGCTTTTAATCAAGAGCCTGGAGGTGACCGCCACCCACCCCATATTTGGCGTAGGGCCGGGTAATTTCCCGTCCTATACCAGAGTGTGGCGGGTGACCCACAATACCTACACGCAATTCAGTTCGGAGTGCGGCATTCCTGCCTTGATCATGTTCTTGCTTCTACTCGGGAGAGCATTCAAGAACCTCAGTCGCTTGCGAAAAATGCCGCAGACGCCGGAAACCGAGGAGGGCCGCTTACTCACTAATGCCTTATTCGCGTCGCTGGCGGCATATCTGCTTGGGGCGTTCTTTTCCAGCAGCGCTTATGAATTGTTCCCATATTACGTAGTGATGTACATCACGCTTCTGTACCGGTTGGAGTTCAAGGAGGCGTCAAGAAGCGTCCGCCGCAGAGCGTCGATTTACGTAGGTTCGCGAGAGTACAGCACGATATCGAAAACGCTCTCATGAGCCCTGCAAGGAGGGGCGAACGGACCAGATGCAGAATTCCCACACGGCAATAGAGACATGGCAATATGGAAGAAGCAGTCGAGCAAAAGCGCCGGTTTTTGTATTGGGATGCGTGCGTTCGGGCACGACATTGCTCTACCACATGCTGCTGTCCTCGGGAAATTTTGCCATTTATCGCACAGAATCCAATGTCATCAACCTGCTTGAGCCTCGCTTCGGCGATCTGAGCGTCACACGAAAGAAGCGTCGTCTTCTGGATGCATGGTACGACAGCCGTCTTTATTCGCTTTCCCATCTCGACAAGGGGCCGCTCGAAAAGCGGGTGATGGCAGAGTGCAAAAACGGCGGAGATTTTCTTCGCATTGTTATGGAAGAGATCAGCCGTAAGCAGGGAGTGGAACGCTGGGCCGACAATACTCCTGAGCATCTGCTGCGCTTGCATCGCATCAAGGAAACAATTCCAAATGCGCTCATCATCCACATTATTCGGGATGGTCGCGACGTCGCCCTTTCAACTGCCCAACAGAGTTACGTCCGTCGCTTTCCATGGGACAACACGCCCCCAGAAATGGTCTCGGGCATCTACTGGGAGTGGATGGTTAACAAGGGCCGAAGGGATGGTCGCGATCTAGGTAACGACTACACCGAGGTGAGATTCGAAGAACTTGTGTCACGTCCGCGAGAGACTCTGGCCCGCATCGGTTCCTTCATCGAACACGATCTTGATTACGATCGGATCCTGAAGGTGGGTATCGGCTCTGTCAGTGCTCCGAATAGCTCGTTCAAAGAAGGATCACCGGAAGCTTTCAACCCTTGCGGTCGTTGGAAGAGGAGTTACACCCGCGAAAATTTGGCCATGTTTGAAGGCCTTGTCGGCGGCACACTGAAGGAACTTGGGTACGCATTAGGTACCACAGATCAGAATCAACTCGAGCGAGGCGACCTGAAACGCATGCGGGCGACCTACCGCCTATACTTCGACAGCAAACTGTACCTGAAATCCGAGACCCCACTTGGGCAGCTGTTCGTCACACGTGATCTATCCTGGATTTGAGAGATCATGCCTCCGCTTTTCTGCGTAATAATTGTTCATAGACCTGAAGCACAGCCTGCAAATTGCTGTCGTCCCCGGATGCTGGCGGAGTGCGCGGACCAGGGTGCTCCAGCGTTTCGTAAATAACCCGTACAAGAGCAGGTAAATCGCTTTTGGGAATCAGTCGTACTCCCGCCGGGCGCATTCCGTTGTCGCTTGCAATGACAGGTGTGCCCAAATGCAGCGCTTCGCGAACCGAGATTGCATCTCCATCGTACAAAGTGGTTCGCAGCATTACTTGCGCTTGCGAGATTGCTTTCAAAGTGGAGGAATGGGGTACATCGCCGCACAGCAGAATGTGCTCGGCATGACGCTGTGCGCGAATTCGATTTCGCAGTTCCTGTTCAAGGCTTCCCGAACCGATGAGGACCAATCCGGCCTCGGAGAATTTTGTCCGTACGAACCCGAGCGCTTCGATCTGCAAAGGTACATCATACTCGGGCTCAAGTCCTCCCACAAAAATGAGCACGGGGTTGTGCGCAGCGAAAAACGAGGCCAGCGGCTCGGGCAATGCAGAGGGGGTCTTCTCTTCCGACAAATGCGAATGCGGATAGATGAGGTGTGCGCATGACTGGGAAACTCCCAAACGAGAAAAGAAGTCCATGATCTCGGGATTTACTCCAATGACCGCGTTGAAGCGACGCAGCACGAATCCCGCAAATGATTTCGCCCGCATGGACTTTCCTTCCGGAGAGGAAGGGTATCCGCCGGAGTGAAATGTTAGAACCGATTTCCGCTTGGGAATGGAAGTGCATACGAGTCCTAGTCCGAGCAGTCTGCGACTTAAAATGCCCCCAATGTGAAGGTGAACGATGTCGTACTCCAGGGTCATGAGAAGGCGCATGAGCCCGGCCGCGTTTTCGGGATAGTAAATGTCGTCCGCATCCGCCTTGCGATGCCGCGTGATATTGATTACGGCACACGAAATGCCTCGGCTGAGAAGAAAAGCGCGAATCGCAACCAGGTTACTCTGAACGCCCCCGTGAGGCGGTGGATAAGGGCCGAGTTGAAGCACCTTCATCGTGGGATGGAGCAAGGAATCCTTCGAGATCGATGACTGAACTTTCTCCACCTGTTCAGGCCGAGCAACTCACATTTCCGGGGCAGTGTTACCGGTCGTGTGGTGTGTCCTCCTCTACAGGGCAGTTCCGCTGTCGCACCACGATTGAGTAGGTTGCATAACATCCGCCTTTCAACACGTACTTCCCTCTATTGGACTCCGGTTGTGAGCGAGTTGACTGCGTCAATGTCTGCACCGGGATCTTTGCCATCGAACGCCTTGCCTTTGAACTTGCTTTGTGCCGTCAGGTGATAATCACCAGCAACTCCGCCGCGCCAGTGTGCGAACCCTACCTGCTCGACTCCAGTAATTGGCCAGTTACCAGATGGCCAACTGTGTTTGGGATTAGCGTTCATGATGATGTTGTGATCGAAATGGTAGGTTGACCAACAACGGTCCAGTACGCCTTTGATCACCACTTGGCGAAAGTAACATTGGGCTGCGCCACCTCCTGCATTCGCATATCCAATGGTGCCCGCGTCCACGATATTATCTTGAAACGTCATGTCTTTTTGCCCTACCGCCCCTGCAATGATCCAGCCTGCGCGAGCGCGGTTTGTAGCGAGAGTAACATGCCGAATGCTAACGGCGTGCAACAACAGTCCCGGGGGGGTGTGTATCGACGTGGTGATCTGGAACATGTCTCCACTGCATTCTTGGCACTCTTCATATTTCATGTCATCGAATACAATATCGTGAATCGAATATTGACCTCCCTCCTGGGCCGCAAGGCCATTATCTGAGAGTGCATTCGCAATCTGTATTGCTGCTCCGCAATGCGCGATTCTGTTGTAGCGGATTGTCACGTCGCGAACCTTGCAAACCGGGCACGTGCCTGGATTCTTCGGCGTTAGCAATATAGCGAATCCGACTTGAGAGAAGCCACCCCAAGTATTTTCCATGATGTTGCCTTCGACCAGGACCCGCTGAGCGTTCTTCAGTTCAAAAAGGTTCTTGACGATGAATGGGTTGCCATCGGTTCCGCCAAGAAACCCCTGCACACCCCTCATCCAGATAAGCGGCTTGAATAGGTGGTTCTGTCGAATCTCGATGTCGCTTGGAGTCGCAGTTGCACCCCCGCCTCCAAATAGAATGCATTCTGCAGCCGCTTCCAGAAAGTTGTTTTCGATTTTGTAAGGACCCATCGGATCATCGCCCAACCCACCGGCAATAGCCTGGGAATCTATACATGCCCCGGTCTTAGCCACGCAGTGGAAATCCGAGAAATAGGAATCGACTACTCCGACATACTGCATGCGACTTAACATAAGGCCGCGCACGGTTTCGCTGTGCGAGGTTCCGTGGACCCACATCCTATCAAAGACCAGGTGGTCCGCCGGCCCATTGTCGGGACTAATGAGGTTGTAAATCGTAGCCGGCGATTCGGCTCGTGTCACTTCCAGGCCAATGAGTCGGTAATGGTTGGCGCCTGGCGCTATTGTGAGCGGGCCCGAACCGCTCCTGGAGCTGAATTCGATTTTTGAGAGCACATTTTCCGTCGAATCGCACGCGAATCCTGGCCGGCCGGCAAGCGAAGCGATACCCGCATAGCAAGGCGTCAGCCGTGTGCCTTCCGAGGGCAGCTTGGAATCCGGAGCGCTGGTGCGAACGATAATCCAGTGCGAATCGTCGCATTTTTTTTGCGGCAGCAGCAGTCGCCCGAACGTCGCCCCTGCCTGTAGTTCGACGATGTCTCCACACGATGCTCGAGCCAGAGCCTGCGACGGATCCTCCCCCGCATGTACGTGAACAATTTTTCCGGGGGCCGGAGTGTCTCGCAGTGAAGTCTTAACGTACAGTCGTGGCAGCTCCGCCGGGCCATCAAACCTACTGTCATCTTGTGGAACCGTTGGCTGAGCGAAAGCCATCGAACTACTTAGCGCGATGCGTAAAAGAATCGAGAGGACGAGGAGCATATCCGTCAAAACCTTGGGCGAGAGTACAACCCTAATTTTAGCCGTAGGAGTGCGAGAGCGAGATTCAATCGAGACTATCACAACTCAGAATTCGTAGTGCTCTTCTACAGCGCAATCTTATCTTCACTTCACCGGCATTCAGTGCCTGAATGTCTGGCCCATGTCTTTGCCGTCGCTGCCCACCATGCGATCGACTGCTCAACTCCGGCCGTTGCCGCAGCGGATCGCGTTTGATTGCCATCGTTCGCAACGATCGCATGGAATGGATTTGGAGTGTCGAGGGTCTACGACCTTCTTGTTGTCCGGGCTGTGATGGGACGTGGAGATGCGAAAGTTGCAAGTGTGTCGGAGGAGGAGTCTCGCTCAAACTTCGCCAAAAGCGAGTGCAAAATCGCCTTTGGAATGTGCCTTCGTTTGGGGCAGCCAGCTAAACGCCATCCCGATTGTGAAAGCCCGAACGAGGCGACCAGGCGCACTGCATGTTTATCGATTGACCTTTGAATACATGAAAAACACTTGTTCTGACGCAATTCTAGCATCGGAGTGTATGCGTTCTGCATTGACACACTAGGTCGTGCAGGGCCTCAGTATTCGCCATACGTTATACTCACAAAAAAGTGAAGAAACCCATCGACAACAAAGTAGTTGCGATCGCGCGGAACAGGGCTGCGTACGAAAGGGATGATAGTCGTGATGTGGCTCCCGAAATCGGCGGGGCAACGAGTTCGGCGGAAATGGCGCTGCATCGGCTGTTTCAGACGTGGGGCCTTGATCTTGACCGCCATGGACTTCCGGATTGGAATCCGCTCTCAGAACTAATTCCTCCGGCATCGAATGTTGTCATCAAGCCGAACTGGGTCTTTCATCAGAATCAGCGCGGTCCGAATTTGGATTGCCTGGTTACCCACAGCAGCGTAGTCGAAGGCGTCGCTAAATATGTGGGATTGACGCAGCCAGCAATCCTGACTATAGGTGATGCTCCCATTCAGGGATGCGATTTTGAGAAACTGAGAACTGAAGCGGGCATCAATACCATGGCAGAAAGGCTGCAGCAGCGGGGGCAGCGATTTCAGATCACGGACTTCCGACGAACGATACGCTCCAACAGCACACTGATTCAGCAGAGGGCCGAAGGAGTACGTGGCCTCGAACACTTCGTGTTATTTGATCTGGCAGGGGAAAGCCTTCTCGAACCCTTATCGGCCGACGCCTGGAAGTTTCGCGTCACCATGTACAATCCCAATCTCCTTCAGCGTACCCATGCTCCGGGCCGCCACCAATATCTGATCGCCCGCGAAGTCATCGAAGCAAACGTGATCATCAATCTCCCCAAGCTCAAGTGTCATCGCAAGGCCTGCGTGACCGGCGCTTTGAAGAATCTTGTTGGCATCAACGGGAACAAGGAATATCTCCCGCACCATCGCAAGGGTGGTTCGGAAAATGGCGGTGACTGCTACGC
This sequence comes from uncultured Acidobacteriota bacterium, assembly GCA_963785865.1. Taxonomy (GTDB): domain Bacteria; phylum Acidobacteriota; class Terriglobia; order Terriglobales; family Acidobacteriaceae; genus Sulfotelmatobacter. The sequence continues at coordinate 255,070 of CAWAXF010000035.1, forward strand.
GGGAAGCCACCTCTGGAAGAGTGGTGCGGAGGGTCTAAGAGATGCAGCGAATCGTCGCCCAGTTGGCCTGACTCAGGCAGCACTTTCCTGGATGGCTGCAACAGCAGAGCGAGTCGCAGCCCGTTTCGGGGCAGATGAAAATCTGGAAGGATCCTGGTATGGAAACGACACAATCTGGCGTACCTGTTTGGATCTGCAAAGAATTCTCCGCTATGGCAAGCCCGACGGCACACTCGCGGCTACTCCACAGAGAAGCATCATTTCGATTACCGACAGCATCATTGGTGGAGAGGGGGAAGGCCCGCTAGGCAACACACCCGTGCCTAGCGGATTCTTGACTGCTTCACTGAATCCAGCAGCAGCCGAATGGGTTCACGCGCGCCTTATGGGCTTCGATCCGAAAAAGATTCCGCTCATTCGCGAGGCATTTGGAAATTTTCACTATCCCGTGACGAATTTTGCTCCCGACTCGGTTCGAGTCTGCATAGGCAACGAGGAGAAAGCCGCATCTGAAATGCTTCCGTTCGAAGGCCGCGCGTTTGTTCCGCCGCGTGGCTGGCAAGGACATTGCGAGCTAGCAGAACTCGGTCGGTCGACACCTAGTGAGTCGACCAGGCCCACATTCATCCCGGTTACCGAATGAGCATAGTCCCGCGAGCGATCAGCAACTGGTGGTGGCAACGATATCTGCGGCGCAATGCGACTTCCTGGGACGATTTGCAGAATTTTCCGAAATTGAGGCCCGACCAGCAGCGCAAGGAACTGGGTGAACGATTGCTGCGCCAAATTCGATACTTCGGCGCGCGGGCCGACGCGCTCCCGGAGTGGCGCGAGGCATCGCGCATCGAGAGCGTCGAGGATCTATGGCGAATCTGGCCGGATCTCCCGATCATTAACAAGGACGACCTTCGCCATCGTTTTCCTGCCGCAGCGATGGCGCAACGATTCAATCTTTCAGGCCAGGCCAATTGCACCGGAGGTTCAACAGGGGAGCCCGTTCATTTCTTCCACGACACACAAATGATGAAGAGCATCCTGGCCGCGGTGACGTTCAGTGCAATCCACATGGGCTGGACGCCGGGGATGCCCACGATCGTGATCTGGGGTTCCGAACGGGATGTTAAAAAACAAACAACTATCCGAAATCGCGTTCACGGTAAGCTTCGCAATCAGATTCTGGTGGACGGCTATAACCTGTCGGACAAGACAGTCGAACGTGTTTTTGCGAATCTCAATAGCGGCCCTGTCGCAATGTTCGGATTTACCTCCATGCTCGAATTTGTTGCGCGACGAGCTCTAGAGACCAACAGAGAAGTTCGACCGGGCGTAGTTCGCACGGCCTGGAACGGAGGAGAGACGCTGTTTGCGGAGCAAAGCGAGCTATTCCGTCGAGTTTTCAAAGTTCCACTGCTGAACCGCTATGGTGGGCGGGAACTCTCGGTGATGGCGTGCCAATTTGAGCCGGCAACTCCCCTGCACGTGCTGCGCCCGTGGCTTTTTGCGGAAATTGTTAACGATCAGGGGCGACCCGCCTCTGCTGGCGAGATTGGCCGGTTGTTATGGACGAGTACGATTTGCCGAGGCACGCCTTTCCTGCGTTATGACGTGGAAGACCTGGGCAACTTCCGTGCGTCCGATCAGAGTGAATCCGGCATTTCCGGAATCCATGAACTGCACGGCCGTGTCGGCGGCATGCTCGCACTACCGGGCGGAAAGAAAATTAGTAATCTATATTGGAATCACTTCTTCAAGGAGATTGGGGAAGTCGCCCAATTCCAGGTGATCTTGCGCAAAGATGGTGCTCTGCAAATCCTTCTTCGTGGAGATGGTTTCTCGCCGCACCGAGAGACTCATGTTCGCGGACTGCTTGCGCATTTTTTAGGGGCGACGCAATTTCAGCTACAGTGGGTAAAGTCCATTCCCCGCACTAAAGAGGGAAAATTAATCCAAGTGTACCGCGAAGTTTAGCGATCGAATTCATTTCACACTAACCGTCCTGCTCAAGATCGTTCATTGGTTTTGAAATGCTAAGAGCTATCCGGCGAAGTTTCTTTCATCTTCAGCGAAGTTCAGGCATGTTCCGCCTGGTTGCGGACAGCAAGTGGCGGCGCAATCGGCTGCTCATTCTCTGCTATCACGGTATTTCGCGATTAGACGAGCATCTTTGGCGGCCGAATCTCTACATGCTGCCTGAGGTCTTTGAGGAGCGGCTGAAAATACTGCAGAGAGGGCGCTATGAGGTTTTGGCGCTCGGAGAAGCCCTGGAGCGACTGGGGACCGGGGACCTACCGCCGCGGAGTGTCGTGATAACCTTCGATGATGGGGGCTATGATTTCTACGTAGCCGCATTTCCCGTGATCCGGCGGTTTGGCTTGCCCGTCACGGTTTACCAGACCACCTACTATGGGGAGCGTCCATTTCCAATTTTTAACCTCGCGTTCTCGTATCTGCTCTGGCAACGCCGTGGCAGCATCCTTAGCGGCGGAAAAGCTGTCGGCATCGATGATGTTTTAGATTTGAGGACTGAAGCTAGCCGCGCGGAAATTGTTCGTAGTCTGGTGCTGCTGGCCGAGAAAAAAGCGCTGAGCGGTGATGCGAAAAATGACATGGCAGCCTCGTTGGCCAGTCTTCTCTCTCTTTCGTATGAAGATCTCGTCGCAAGTCGCCGTTTTCAGATCATGACCCCCGCCGAACGTTCCGAACTTGCAGCGCAGGGGATAGACTTCCAATTACATACGCACCGCCACCGAACGCCTCTGGATGAAACCTTGTTTCGTAGGGAGATTCGGGACAACCGGAAATCATTGCGCGAATTGGGCGCCAAGGCAGTTCATTTCTGTTACCCAAGCGGCGTGTATCGCCCCGAATTTCTTCCCTGGCTGGTGAAAGAAGGTGTGGTTTCGGCCACAACCTGCGACGTAGGTTTCGCGGGCCGGCAGACGGATGCTTTATTGCTGCCTCGTGTTATCGATACGCCGGGACGCAGCGCACTCGAATTCGAGGCTTGGTTGAGCGGGGCCGCATTCTGGACGAGCCTGCGAAAACCAGCTCGCGGTAAACCTCCTTTGGCCGCGGGCCTGATTTCTCAATCTAACAATTCGTCGCAATCTGTATTGGCAAAAGGATGCCGGGAGGATTGATTGGCTCGGATCTTGGTGCTGGATGGACATAGTCCAGCAGGCTTAGCTTTAACCCGATCTCTTGGTCGGGCCGGGCACTGGGTGGCGGTGGGTTCGAACCAAGGAATGGTTGCACCCGCCGATCGGTCTCGTTACTGCAGCCTGCGATTGAAGTATCCCGTTCCTTCCGAGAACGCCCCTCGTTTCCTGGAAACCATCGTTCAGTTTGCGCGAGACTACCATTTTGACCTAATCATTCCTGTTACCGACTGGACGGTCATCCCTCTATCTAAGTTTCGCGATTCTTTTCAAGGGATGTGCCGGCTAGCATTGGGGCCGCATGCAGCGTTGGAGATCGCTTCCGACAAATACCGAACGGTTTCCTTGGCTCGAGATCTGCAGATTCCGGTTCCGCGGACGGCTTTGGTGCAGTCGTTGCAGGAACTCGAAAGCCTGACGAGCAGTTCCGACTTTCCTGTGGTGGTGAAAGATCGCTTCTCGGCTCGTTGGGAGGGGAATCGGGCAATCCTGGGCTCGGTCGCTTACGCCTATGACAGAGAAGATCTTCAGGCGAAAGTCGGCACTCGACTAAAACAGGTGGGTGATGTACTAGTGCAGCAATTCGTGCCGGGCAGCGGTATAGGATTCTCCGCTTTTGTCACAGATCGGGGCATCTCTTTGCCGTTCATGTGGAGGCGGGTTCGGGAAACGGATCCGCGTGGATCAGGCAGCAGCGCTAGCGAATCGATTCCGCTCGATGAGGGGGTAAGGCGATGGAGCAGTGCCCTGATCCGGCACGCAGGTCTGCAGGCGCTGTGCATGGTTGAGTTCAAAGTTCCGCGTGACGGCGGTCCGCCAGTTCTGATGGAAATCAACGCCCGCCCCTGGGGCTCAATGCAACTGCCTATCTCCTGCGGACTCGACTACCCTGTAGCGCTGGTTGACTGGTTGCTGGAAGGCAAGCTGCCAGCACATGAAGTTGTATATCAGGTGGGTATAACTTCTCGCCGTTTAGCCGGCGAACTCACGCATCTTGAGAATACGTTCCGTGGCGCACCGCGCGGCTGGCCTCTGCCATACCCCCATTTTCTGAAAACGTTGCTAATGGTTTCGAATCCCTGGTATCCGGGAATGCGGTATAGCGACGTTTCCTTGACAGACCCGATCCCCGGATTGGCTGGACTCGCACGCTGGTTCAGCGCGCATTTTTCAACACCGAAACGCTAACGAGTCATTGATTGAGTCGGTTCCGGCGGGACCGCTCGTACGTTTCTTTCACCTCAGCTAAGCTATTCGAGAAACTCTCGGCAATTTTTCGCCAGCTGTAATTCTCGTTGACCAGTGTTCTGGCTGCTTCTCCCAATCGTTGTCGCAGCGGTATGTCGTCGAATAACCGAGAAATGGCATCCGCGAAGTCCGTTGGTGTGTCCGCAAGCAGAATGTTCGTTCCATTCTGAACCGGCAAACCTTCTGCCCCGACAGAAGTGGAGACCGTGGCCTTGCCCATCGCCATCGCCTCGAAAATCTTCAGTCGGGTCCCGCCGCCGATGCGTAGCGGAACGATGCATATCGCGCCTCGTGCCAGATGCGGCCGTATGTCGTCCACCCATCCAGTCAAGCGCAGTGCCTGCTCTTTATCCGCAAGAGCCTGTAATTTCCGGGAAGGGTTCCTGCCCACTACGTTAAGGGACACTTCGGGATACCTCAGTTTCAGCAGCGGCAGAACTTCGTCAACAAAGTAGAGAATTCCATCTTCGTTTGGAAGCCAATCCATTGATCCTGTAAACACCAGCGATTCCGGACTCTCCTGCAGGGACATCGGCTGGAAATATTCGATGTCAACTCCCGTTGGGATCACAGTAATTGTCTTGCCCGGTAGAAACGGTGTGAACGTATCGCGGTCCGTTTCGGATACGGTCAGCACTCGATCGGCAAGCCGCAGATATTTTGTTTCCGCGGCTTCCATCTTCCGCCACTCCCACCAGGAAATTGCTCTCCAAAGTGCATTCTCCGCTACTTCGTAATGACGTTTCCAGATCATGGCCTCCACATTATGGGTGAAGATTACCTTGGGCAACGGAGCCCCCCATGGAACCACACCCACAGGAGCAATGAAATCACACAGCACAATGTCGAATTTATCCTGCCGGATCAGATCACTCAGTTTCCTCCTCACGACATTCCTGCAGAACTTCGTGATGCCATACGGAAGGGGCGACACGAGCCGAACTGTGTAATCCCTCAACTCCGCCAAACTTTTCGGCGGCGGCAGCTTCAAGGGCACGCAGACGACTCGATCGAAAATGTCCCCGAGATGGGGGTGTGGATCATTTTCCAGAGCCGCGTGAAAGGAAAAGAAAGTGACAGAATGAGATCGGGCGAGTTCTCGGAGAATGTTATAGCTACGGATCTTTCCGCCGCTGTCTGGTGGAACCAGGCCACCAGCTTTGACCCACAAAATTTTCATGGAAGTGGGCTTACCAGCAGATCCCTTCGTATGTTGCTGATGTAGTGGGTCGTGATCCTCGTTCGCTATTCACCATGTCAATGACAATCTGCTGAGGCTTCAAAAGCGGTTGAACCTGCTCCTTTTTGAGGCCGCGGGTAGCAATCACAACTACCTCTGCTCCTGTAATGACCTCTTCTAAACTGTTGGATAACAGAGAGCCAATGTGGGGAATGATTTGCTCAATATAAGCTCGGTTGGAACCGATGAGATGTCCCATGGAGACGTTGTCGTCCCAGATTCGGACCTGACGTCCCTCGCCAAGCAGCCGCTTCACCAGCTGTACCTGAGGACTTTCGCGCAAGTCATCGGTAGCAGCCTTGAAACTTAATCCCAGCATGCCGATTTTCTTCTTTCCCGTCGTCAGCACCAGCTCAAAAGCGCGATCAAGATGTTCCTCATTGCTGGGAAGAATGGACTGAAATAGCGGCAGGTTAAGGTCCAATTCTTTCGCCCGATACGTCAAGGCGCGTACATCCTTGGGGAGGCACGAACCACCGAAGGCAAATCCCGGTTTCAGATAAGCCGGAGAAATATTGAGCTTGGTATCCGCCGAAAAAATATCAATCACTGCCGAGGCGTCGACACCCAGTTCCTTTGCGAGCGTCCCCACCTCATTCCCGAAGGAAACTTTGACTGCATGCCAGGCATTGCAAACGTATTTCACCATTTCCGCGGTGCGGAATGAGGTCTCGAAAACACGCCCTGACACCCACTTATAGACTTCCGCCAATCGGGCGCTGTGCGCTGGTTCAGCGGCGCCAATTACGGTAACCGAAGGTTCCAGGAAATCGGCAACGGCTGTTCCTTCACGCATGAACTCCGGATTCACACAAACACCGAAATCCTTGCCCAGTTTCTTGCCAGAGGTCTCTTCGAGCGCCGGCACGACGATCGTTTGCGCGGTTCCAGGCAGGACCGTGCTGCGCACAACCACGAGATGAAATGAATTCTTTGTCTTCAGAACCTTGCCAATATCCTCACAGACAGGTTGAATGTGCCCCAGATCGAGTTTGCCATTCCGCAGACTGGGCGTCCCAACACAAAGAAAGGAAATGTCGCTGTTTAAAACCGCCTCTTCTGAGTCGGAAACCGCGCGCAAGCGGCCTGCTTTATGAACTTGCGTGATGAGATCACTGACCCGCGGTTCAACGATAGGGCTGCGCCCGGCCTCCATCGCTGCTACCTTGGCTGTGCTCAGATCGACGCCAATGACGTGGTGTCCTTTGTGGGCGAAGCAAGTTGCGGTTACGGTTCCGACGTAACCCAGGCCAAATACACTTACCGATGGAGTCATGCAGGTAGTTCTTTCCTTTGTTTTCGGAGATAATGAGGCCATGCTCGGGCGAACAGATGATGCGTCCACCGAACGCAACGGGCCGGATAAAATCGCTTGTTATCAATAGAATACAGGATATCAGGTGTGGTCCGTTTACCCCCTCTAGTATTTAATCACGTGGGCGGAATTTTAGAAGACTCTTGCCCGTAGGTCGTAACGCAATCGATTTTTGACGCTTGGCATTATTCGGGAATTTCGTGACTCTGCAGAATTCAAGCTCGATGGAGGTGCAGGTTCCTTGCGATCAGGCTCCGGCCCTCAAGGTCTTGCGTCGGGTATTTCATCTCATTGATTCCTTCAACGTGGGTGGTACAGAAACCCAAGCCGTGGAGTTGGCTCGGCGGCTGCCCGCCGCAGGATACGACGTAACGGTCGGCTGCCTCAAACGGGAAGGTCCGGTTGAAGGTCGGCTTCAGGGAACCGGGATTGCCATTCGCGAATTTCGTTCGCGAAGCGGAATTGACAGTCCTTCCGGGCTTCATCAACTTCTGCAGATGAGTTGGTTTCTCAGGAGCTTCGATATCGTCCACACGCATGATCTGTGGTCGAACCTCGTCGGAGTTCCGGCGGCGCGTCTGGCGGGCGTTCCAGCAATTGTTTCCAGCCGTCGCGACCTGTCTCATTTCGAGTGGTATCAGGGCAAGCGGCGCGCCTGGCTGAAATGGATTCAGAATTTGGGGGGCGCCGTCGTGACGAATGCCGTTCCGATCCGTGATGTTCTGCTGCGGGAAGACCGTTTCGATGCCAGCAAGGTGCGTGTAATTCACAACGGTGTCGATGTCGCCAAGTTCAAGTCGGCCCGCAACGATCGTATTCGCCTTTTTCCAGATGCTGGAGACGGGAAGCTGGTTGTGCTTGTCGGAAACATGCATACCGACGTTAAAGGCCATCCTTGGCTGATCGCGTCGGCTGCGACCGTGCGTGAACAATTCCCAAATACGCGGTATGTATTGGTCGGCGATGGCGAGCAACGATCCAGCTTCGAGAGGCAGGCGCGAGATCTGGGAGTTATGCTCAATTTTCTCTTTCTTGGGCGCCGCTCGGATATTCCGGAGATACTTGCTTCCTGTGACATTGCAGTTCTGCCCTCGCGCGCGGAAGGGCTTCCGAACGCAGTTCTCGAATATATGGCGGCGGGACTGCCGGTCATCGCCAGCCGTGTAGGAGGAAATGCCGAATTAGTACAAGATGGCGTGACGGGAATCCTGGTTCCGGCTGAGGATTCGGCGGCGCTGTCGGCGGCGCTGTTAAAGCTCTTGTCCGAGCCCTCCCTGGCCCGACGGCTGGGTCAGGCAGGGCGTGAATTCACCGTCCAGAATTTTAGTTTCGAAAGGCTCGTCCGGGATGTCGATGCCCTTTACACGGAACTCCTGAGTCATCAGGTGAGGTCCCGCTAACGATGGGGCGTTCCTGGCGGCACACGTTCGATCGTCTCAAAGGGATGAGTGCCCACGAACTGTTTGACCGTTCGCGGCAATATGCAACCGCACGCACAGATCTGGTCAGGTTTCGGTCGGGAAACAATTTCGCGTTAGGCCCTTCCCGCGAATTGACGACCGTTTTTGGCCACTTTTATTTCTTGCCCGAGCAACTGCCAGAATTGATCGAAACGCTGAAAAACATTCTTCCGAGTTCAGTCGAGGAAATTATTCTTCGAGCGGAAAGTATTTGCGCCCACCGTTTCGATCTGCTCGGTTACAAGGGTCTCGACTACGGCTCGGAAATCGACTGGCACTGCGACCTCGTACACGGTAAGCAAGCTCCTCGCAAACCGTGGTTCAAGATCCGATACCTCGATTTCGAAGAAGTCGGGGATTCGAAGATCACGTGGGAATTGAATCGCCACCAGCATTTTGTCACGCTGGCCAAAGCGTACCGGCTCGCGGGTGAGGCGCGATTCGCCCGTGAAGTCTTCGTTCAGTGGAAGCACTGGCACGAGCAAAATCCATATCCCATCGGAATAAACTGGGCAAGCAGCCTCGAGGTGGCTTTCCGCACCCTCTCATGGATCTGGACCTTCTTTCTTCTGCGCGATACGGAACTGTTCGGAGAAAATTTGCGCTCCCAGTGGCTGGCCGCCCTCGAATTGAACGGCAGGCATATCGAGAACCATCTCTCCACATATTTCTCGCCAAACACCCATCTGCTCGGAGAGGCGCTGGCGCTGTTCTCAGTCGGTGTACTTTTTCCAGGTTTCCGGTCGGCTTCACGATGGCAGCGGCGAGGTTGGGATATCCTCGAAAAAGAGTCGGCAAAACAGGTCCGCAGCGACGGTTTCTATTTCGAACAATCCACGTACTACCACGTTTATGCCCTTGATATGTTTTTGCATGCTCGAATTCTTGCGGAACTCAACGGCATGCGGGTTCCGGCCAGTTTCGATGAGCGATTGCAACGGATGCTGAATGTGCTGCTCCTGCTGGGGCGCGCCGGGGTCGCACCCAGCTTCGGTGACGATGATGGCGGAAGGCTGTTCGCCCCCCAGCGTAACCGGGCCGAGCATATGCTGGATCCACTAAGTACGGGCGCGATTCTTTACCAGCGCGGGGATTTCAAGTATCTGGCGAGGGATGCCCGAGAAGAAACACTTTGGCTCACGGGAATGAAGGGTCTCGCCAAATTCGATGCGCTGCCCATCACTGAGCCGACCGCAGTTTCAACAGGCTTGCCCGACGCAGGCTTTTACATGTTGGGAGATGACGATCACGGGCAAATGACCATTGACGCCGGGCCCCTTGGATCGGCCAATGGAGGGCATGGCCATGCTGATGCGCTCAGCATTTCCCTTGTGAGAAATGGACGAAGTCTTTTGATTGATCCCGGCACATTTGAATACATCGGTCCTAGTGATGAACGTGCGCGCTTCCGCGGGACGGGCGCACATAACACGTTGCAGATTGATGCGCTCAATCAGGCTCAAAGCGCCGGGCCTTTCTCCTGGAAAACTCAGCCGAGCGTTGCTGTCGAGAAGTGGATTACGGGTAAAGAATTTAACTTCTTCCAGGCGAGTCACGACGGTTACTCTCCGTTAATGCATCGCCGGTGCGTATTTCACAGAAAAGGTTCTTTCTGGTTTGTTCGCGATCTGGTTCAGGGCGCGGGTGCACATCAGTTGGATATTTCCTGGCATCTCGGGCCTTCACAGCTCCCAACAAATACCAAGGAAATGGTGTTCGCCAACCGATTGGATGCGCTTGCCCTGCTTACCCCCGAAAATCACGGTTGGTCGCAAAGTGTGCGCCGGGATCACTGGTCCCCGGTATATGGCCAGCGAGAGTGGGCCAGCGTGGCGAATTTTGGTGCGGTCGTTGATCTTCCCGCGGAGTTCGCCACAATTCTTGTGGCATGTGACAGTTCGCAAAAAGATTTTGGACGGCTCGTGAAATCAAATGATGCTGTCCCGGACGAGGTATGCGCGTTTCAGTATTCCACAATGCAGCGGGACGACCAGCTCTTCTTCGCCGCCTCAACAGCCGCCTGGAAAGCGTGCACTTGGGCCAGTGATGCCGACTTTCTCTATTGGTCGCAAGATCGCAAAACTGGAAAGTTCGTGCTGGTTGTGTGCAACGGTTCCTATGTGGAGGCGAACGGGTATCGGGTCCTCACTTTCAGTCACCAAGTGAGCTATGCTGAAGTGGTGGGTTCTGGCTCGCAAGTGCAGATATTTCCTTCGTCAGAGGATCTGGATCAGCCAGTCGCTAAGTCGAGGCTTCACAGAAAGCGGCCTCTTCCTGCCGGGCAGCGAGTTGAAGGATACGGGTGTGTAACTATGTGTGGAATTTGTGGGATTTTCATTTTCGATAAGATGCAGCGCGTGGATCGCGAAGTTCTATCGGACATGAACCGCCAGATTGCTCACCGCGGACCCGATGATGACGGCTTTTTTGTGGATGGCAATGTCGGTCTCGCGATGCGCCGCCTCAGCATCATCGATATCCGCACCGGCCACCAGCCTCTCAGCAATGAGGATGGCAGCATTTGGATTGTCTTCAACGGCGAGATTTACAACCATGGCGAGCTTCGCAAGGACCTGATCTCCCGCGGCCACCGTTACCGAACACAGAGCGATACAGAAACTATCGTTCATCTCTACGAAGAGTACGGTAAAAACTGCGTTCAGTATCTGCGTGGCATGTTTGCCTTCGCGATCTGGGATCGCACTCGTCGTTCTCTGTTCATCGCCCGGGATCGTTTGGGAATCAAGCCGCTGTATTACCGTTACCAGCGCGACACATTTTTGTTCGGGTCCGAGATCAAAACAATTCTGAATTATCCCCAGGTCACGCCGGAATTCAACCGTGGCACGCTCGCCGAATATCTGGCATTCGGCTACATTGCTGGCGAAGAAACCATGTATGCGGGCATTAACAAATTATTGCCTGGACACACCCTGATCCTCGACGAGGACAAACGCACGCTTCAAATTGAGCCCTACTGGGATCTCAAGGTTCAATCGGACGACCCAAATCGTCCCTACGAGCACTACGTCTCTGAATACCGCGAACGACTCGAGGGGTGCGTTTCCAGCCACTTGATGAGTGATGTTCCTTTGGGAGTTTTTCTCAGCGGCGGTCTTGATTCGAGTGCTGTCGCCGCGCTCACGACCAAAATCCGACAGGAACCCATCGAGACTTTCTCGGTCGGATATGGCGAGGAGAAATTCAGCGAGTTGCCTCATGCCCGCACGGTCGCCGAGCACTTGCGTTCGAAGCATCACGAGGTTCATCTCAGCCGGCAGGAATTCTTTGAGACGTTACCGCGTTTGATCTGGCACGAGGATGAACCTATTGTTTGGCCCTCCAGTGTGGCGCTGTATTTCGTCGCTCGACTCGCCAGGGAGCACGTCACGGTTGTGCTTACGGGGGAAGGAAGCGACGAAACACTTGCCGGCTATACGCGCTACGCTTGGACTCTGCTGAATTCGCGGATGGATCGTGTGTACCGAAGCATTACCCCGGCCGGATTGCGGGCTTTGCTGAGGAGTGCCATTGCAGATAGTCCCATCTCCGCCAGCTATAAGCGGAAGCTGGAGCACACGTTCCTCGGGCGCGACGGCGAGTCCTGGCCTTCTTTTTACTTTGATAATTTTTACTCCGCTTTCTCGGCATCCGACCAGGGCGAACTACTTACGCCCGAAGCGAAACAGTCCGCCGGCGACGCTTATGCGGGTTCCATGCGGTACTGGAATCGTTCCACCGGCGATCTGCTGCACCAACTTCTCTATACGGATATCAAGACATATTTAGTCGAGTTGCTGATGAAGCAGGATCAGATGAGTATGGCCGCGTCGATTGAGAGCCGCGTGCCGTTTCTGGATCATGAGCTGGTGGAATACACCGCGTCCATTCCAGCTAAGTACGCCACGAAGGGAACTGCGGGCAAGTGCATCCTAAAAACTGCTATGGAGGATTTGTTGCCGCATTCGATCATTTATCGCGAGAAGATGGGATTTCCAACACCGTGGGGTTATTGGCTCGCGGGGACGTCGCTCGGGGAATTGCGTTCATTGTTGCTCGAAGCGCGAACGGTGGAACGAGGTTTATTTCGTACGGAATCAGTGAAACGCTTATTTGATCAACATGCCGCCGGACGCCGCGATCACGGGAACCGGATTTGGCGGTTGCTCAATCTTGAACTCTGGCTGCGCGTTTGCGTGGACGGTGATACCGATGCCGGTTTTGTTTCTCAGGCGAGAGCTGTAACGCACGGATGAGCGCGATTGTGTAACGTGATAGCTGATCTTTCGCGACTCACGTCCTTTGCCCGTCCCTGGGTTGTTCAACACCGACGTTTTCCTACCTGATGAAGAACGCTATCAAGCAAATTCTGCTTCGTAGTGGCCTGCTGAACATGGCAGGGCATCTACGCGGACCAAACGCCGCCATTCTCATGTACCACTCTGTTTTGGATGACCCTCGCTCCGCCGAACTATTCCTGGGTGAAATGGGTCACTCACGAGATGTTTTCCGCGGCCAAATGGAGCTTATCGCCAAGAAATATCATCCCGTCTCCCTTGAGCAGATCAAGAACTTCGTGCTGGGCAATGTGGATCTTCCAACGAGATCTGTCGCGGTTACCTTCGACGATGGTTACCGCGACAACTACGAAATCGCTGCTCCCATTTTGAAACAGGTAGGAGTGCCCGCCACGTTTTACGCGACCGTGGACTGTGTCCAAGAACGCAAGCTTCCCTGGCCATCGCGCTTGCGTTTCATGTTCCGCACGACCAAAAGAAATGAGTGGTCTGACGCCGCGGGACGCGAATGGCCACTTGGGAATCTTGCGGAACGTGAAAGCGCCCTGCTGCGCTCCTGCGACGAATGTTGCCAGTTGGGCGGAACTATGCAGAGCGACTACGTCTCCCGATTGGAGAAAGAATTGGATACTGCGGCGCCTGGGGAATCCGGCTTTCTAATGATGGATTACGAGCAGCTGAAAGGGCTGGTTTCTCAAGGACACATCGTTGGTTCACACACGCTGTCTCACCCCAATATGGCCTATGTGGATGCCGAAACCGCTCAACGGGAGTTGATCGAATCAAGGCAACACCTTGAACGCGGCCTCGGAAGGTCCGTGACTCATTTTTCATATCCGTGTCCAGCGCTTTCCCCTCACTGGACCGAGAGGACTGTAGAAGCCAGCCGCAAAGCGGGGTATCAAACTGCCGTCACGACGAATGAGGGATTGGCGCAGAGGAACGACAGTCCGTTGAAGTTGAATCGCCTGCGTCCTTCAAAAACGGTGCAAGGACTGTGGTGGAATCTGGAGCGCGCTTTCGGGACGCGCTTTGTTTAGACAAACAAGGATGAGAAAAACAGGGGAATGAAGTCCCCGGTAATCTTCACAGTTTGATCATCGTTTTACCAGGAACCCGCAAGCGCCGCATTGATTGCGTTCACGTCCGCACCAGGATTTTTCCCATTAGTCCCCACACTGGTGTAGGGGCTCGCGGGTTGCAGCAGATAGTTACCAGTGTTGTAGTTCACGAACCCCACCACGGTCGCATTAGGCGCGAAGTAGTTCCGTGTCGGCCATGCGGAGGGCGGATAGCGGCTAGGTGCGGAGACAATGACGTTCCCTGCGAAGGTATAGGCGCTGAAGCAAGCCGTGAGAGTGGTCAGGGGTGAGTTGTGCACCGCGCAATTGGCGGTTCCAGCGGTACCGGTGGACCAGACTGGAGATGTGCCAGCACCCAGGATATTGTTGGTGACGACCAGATTTTTCATTTGCCCGTTTACCGATGGTACGTCGCCGATCAGCATCGACGTTGATTTCGGAAGTGCCGTGACGTGATCTATTTTTACGTCGTGCAATGCGGGAGCGCCAGGACCCGTTGAGAGCTGAACGAACAAGTCAGGCCCGTTATACTTCGCACCGTCGATGTCGTCGAAAATGATGTCATGAATGCTGTAACGTCCACCATCCATAGGAATCGCGCCACTATCCGAAGGCCCGTTCCCAATCTGCATGCCGCCGGCCGTGTGACGGATCATTCCATAGCGAATCGTAACGTCGGTCACCTGGCAGATGTTGCACATTCCGCCTTGATTCTTGGGAGTGAGCAGAATTGCGGAGCCCACCTGGGAGAAACCTCCCCAGGTGTATTCCATTACGTTGCTGTCGAGCAGAATGCGCACGCCATTTTTAACTTCGAAAAGGTTTTTCACGATGAACGGGTGCCCGTCTCGTCCGCCGACGTACGCAGGCTGGCCTCGCAGCCAGGTGAGCGGTTTGAACATGTGATTGTGGCTGACCTCAATGTCTGAGGGAACCTGTGTAGCCTCACCTCCGCCGAACAGGACGTTTTCTCCGGCCGCTTCGAGGAAGTTTCCGGAGATTTTGTATGGACCCATGGGATTGTCACCAGTTCCTCCGCTGATGCTCTGGGAATCCATGCATGCTCCTGTGACGGCGACGCAGTGGAAGTCTGTGAAGAATGAGTCAATCACAGAAAAATATCTGGTGCCCCCTAGCTGTACCCCTCTCGTGGTTTCATCTTGAGCAGTACCATGCAGCCACATGCGATCGAGAATGAGGTTGTTCGCTGTCCCACCTTTGACGACGGCAGCCAGTGCTGTGACGACACCCGTACCGGCGGTTCTAGTCAGTTCGAGCCCCACAAGGCGATAGTGGTTTGCACCCGAGGCAAAGACCACAGGACCGCTTCCAACCAGCGGCATGACCAGTTTGGCGAGAACGTTGTTGCTCGACGGGCAGGCATAGGTCGGCCGGGCTGGCAGGGAATTGACTCCCGCGTAGCAGGGCGTTAGGCGGGAGCCTTCGGCCGGTAAAGCCGAATCATCTGCGCCGCTGCGCACGATAATCCAGTGGTTGTCATCGCAACTTTTTGCGGGGAACGTGAACACTCCGGTGAAGGTTGACCCGGGCTGTAACTGAACGGTGTCCCCGCAGGCCGCATTATTTAGTGCGACTTGAAGATTTTCCCCTGTACGCACAGTGATGGTGTTGCCGGGGGCCGGGGTAGTCGCCATTGCCGTCGGAATCAGAACGCGAGGAAGCTCCGCGGGTCCATCGTAGCCGCTCGGGGAAGTCGCGGTCACAGTGAGTTTCAGGGTGCGCAGGGTGGAGCTTCCCGCGGAGTCGGTTACTTTTGCAGTAAACGGGAACGAACCGGAAGATTCCGTCGTTCCTGCGATGGCGCCCGCAGAAGAGAGCTGAAGGCCTACTGGTAGCGTTCCGGAGCTCACGGTCCACTTGTAAGGCGAGATCCCACCGCTAGCAGAAAGCCCTTCCTCATACCGCATCCCGGCACTTGCGTCGGCAACCGAGTGCGTTGTGATTGTCAAGGCGGAAGATGGAGTCACGATTACTGTCGCCGTTGCCTGCAAATTATTGCGGGTGGCGCTGCTCGCGGTTACCGTCACTTTGGTCTCGCTGGTGACGGCAGGCGCGGTGAATTGACCCGTGCTTGAAATACTCCCGGCTGTTGCTGACCAAACCACGCCGGTTTTCCATGTCCCGATCACGTTGGCCGTGAACTGCTCAACATTTTTCGAGGCGACTGTAGTGCTGCTTGGGAAGATTATGATTCGAGGCTCGGAGCCTCGGTTCAATTTCGTCGCTACCACGATATGAACATTGCCGGTATTGGAATTCTTCGAAGAATCGGAAACTTCCAAAAGGAAGCCGTAATATCCCGTCACTCGGGGAACTCCTGAGATAGCTCCTGTCCGCGAATTCAGAGTCGTCCCCGGGGGAAGAGTGCCTCGTACGACGGCAAACGAGTAAGGCGCTTCCCCTCCGCTGACTGAGGCAACGGTGTTATAGGGCACGTCAAGTTCTGCTGTCGGGGATTGAATCGAGACCCGAAGCTGTTCTGTCGAGGGAAGTTTTGTGCCTGATGCCGTGCCGCAGCCTGTTCCCATCGCGGCAACCAGCATTGCGATCACTATGATCAGCAATGTCGAAGTTTCATGCTTCTGGCAGGTCGAGTCTGGGGACTTGGCCAAGAGCGCGATCTGTGGGGGCATGCTCGCATCCTCGGAACGGAATTGGGGGACCAGCGTTCGAGTCCTTGGGAGCACTCTAGAGAAGCGAATCATTTATCGAAAGGTAACCTTCGATCAGGACCTATTGCGCGCGGGCGAAGTTCATCCCGGATGTACTTTGGTTTGCGCAGAAAGATGAAGTGGCAGTCAGGCGACGGGCGGGCGGTTACCGAGTTGATCAAGCTCAATCCGCGAGGGAATTGCGCGCTTGTGGCGCACAGCCTGATACATCCATGCAAACAGCGCGGAATTGATCATGCAGAAGTAGTATGGAAGGCGCAGGACCTTGGGTCTGAGACCGAACTTGGATCCCAGCAATGCGAGAGAATAGAACACTGCCTGTGCAAACAGTAGCCACCCGTATGGGAATTCGCCTCGCAGTGCGATATTGGTGATCAGTGCTACGAGCATGAAGACCGGCACCAGAAGCCTTCCGGTTTTATGCGACAGCAAACAAAACGCTACTAGCGGTCGGGGAGGCCACAGCAAAGACCCTATTTCGCGCAATTGTTCAATGTTGCCTGCCATGATGCGCACCCGGCGCGAGAATCCCTCCATCTCTTGCGCCTCTTCATAGGCTACTGCCGCCGGCTCGTAGCCCACGCGATAGCCTTTTTCCAGAATGCGGATAGGAATGGTGAAATCGTCGTTGATGGTGTGGGCAGAGGGAAACGGATAAAGCTCGCGGCGAATGGCATAGAGAGAGCCGTGTGCCCCGGTGAAGGCGCCCAGCTTGGCCTCTTGTAGTTTCAGGAATGTTTCGTACTTCCAATACAGATCCTCAGAGGAGCCTATGTGCGCCAGGTCCTTTTTTAGCAAGCGATAGACTCCACTGGCCGCTCCGATTCGTGGATCGCTGAAATGTCGAACCAGAATTCGCAGGGAATCGCGGGCAAGCATACTCGAGGCGTCAGAAAAGGCTACAATTTCGCCTCCAAGTTGCGGTATAGCATCGTTGAGGGCGATCGTTTTTCCGCGATTTTTTTCGAAGTTGAGCAGCCGGACGCGTCCTTGACTGGCCGCCCCTTCAAATGACCGAACGATCTCTGCGGTAGCATCCTTCGAACCGTCGGAGGCGACGACCACTTCAATCTTTTCTGCGGGATAGTCCAGAGCCAGGCTGTTTCGAATCTTCTCGGCGATGACGGCAGCCTCGTTATAAGCGGCTACGAGGAGCGAAACAGAAGGCTCGATGGGATCCTTACGCGGTGTCAAGCCGAACATTGCTTGCAGGATCCAGACCAGCGCGGGATATCCAATATACACGTAGACCGTAAAACCCACGCTGATCCAGAGCCAAAGTTTGGTCATCAACCTAGATCGCCTTGGACTGCACGCAATTCAACTGGCCTAAAATCTGGTTTGATTCGGGTTGGAAGCCCGCTTTCTTCAAATAGTCTTCAACCTGCTCAAGGTGGAAGAAATAGACGGGACATCCTGCTACTTTCAAACGAACGCTGCGAATGGCCGCGCGCATGGTTGCAGCCCGGGGCCAGGCGGAAAGGAAAGTAGTTTTCGTCAGATTGCGAATCATCTTCAGACGTGGCAGAGGATCGGCAACGTAATCCCAGAATCCGATCGCGATGACCAGATCGAACTGCTCGTTGGTCTTCCAGTCGAGCACGTCGCTCAGCACGAATTTGCAGCGATCCGCGACGCCCTCCTGCTCGGCCAATTGTCCGGCAATCTTCAGCATCTCGGGAGCGAAGTCGACGCCAGTCACTTCTGCGCCTCTCTTTGCGAGGCTTGTCACAAAGCGTCCCGATCCGCATCCCACGTCGCAGATCTTCATGCCACGCACATCCCCGGCCTCCTTCATCACCCACTCGAAACGTTGGTAGATGTCTCGCCGCAACCATTTGTCCAGGCCGCGGGCCACCGGGTTTTTCTTACCCGTGTAGATGGAATCGAAATCGTGCGCAATATCATTCCAATACTGCGCGATTTGTTGTACTTCGTCCGTTTTTGTGCTGGTTCCAGGCATAAAAGTCAAAGTCCTTTGCCGAGTCTGCTAATCCGCTCTCGCGGAAACTGGTGTAAATCCCCCGCTGCAAGACGCCGCGCAACCGATCGAAAGTGGATCCCAAATTCGCATAATGTCGAACACGAGATTTCCACCCCACGGGCAGTCTTGGCTGTTCGGGATCAATCTCCCAGGGATGAATGTAAACCACCGCCGGTACTCCCTCACTCTCTGCTTTTGCGAGTCCCAGCCGGGTGTACAGCCGCGGCAGCAGGCGAAGATATCCCCCTCCACCCACGGGCATATTGTGCCCCGCCAAATTGAAAGTGGTGATCGGAAACTCCGTCATCATGCCACCGGAGGCACGAAAACGGAAAGGAGCGCGAGGCGCTTCTGGCATGCCATACCGGTCGTGGCGAATCGGAAAGATACTCGAATCGTAGGTGAATCCGAGTTCGCTGAGAACGTCCAGGGCCCATATGGAGCTGTGGACCACCGAGTACGTGGGAGCGCGATATCCGTAGATGGCCAATCCCGCCGTCTGTTCAATTACATCTTTCGCCCGCTGAGTATCTTTGCGGAATTCGTCTGGCTCGAGTTTGTAAATCAGCCGATGCCAGTAGGAATGGCAGGCCAGTTCGTGTCCTCCGGATGCGATCTCGCGAATCAGGGCAGGGAATCGTTCCGCTACCCATCCCAGAACAAAGAATGTCGCGTGGACATTAAGGTCCGCAAACAGCTCCATTAATCGCCGTGTGTTTGTCTCCACGCGGCTGGCGTACTGGTCCCACTGCGAGCGGTCGACCACACGGGAAAACACCTCAGCGTGGAAGTAATCCTCCACGTCGACCGATACAACGTTTCGATTTAAGAGCTTAGCCATTCCCCAGTGAGAAACGCGCAGAACTTGTAAAAACTATCAACTCAGAGGTCACACATAGGAACAGAATTCACCCGATCCTAAAGTCTTCAAATCGTCCGCAATCGTGACCAAAGCAACTTAAATTTGCCTGCGATTCGTACCGATCACGGCTGGGCCAGGGTTTTTGCTGGCCGAACCTGCCTGTTGGCCCGCCATGGAGTCTGTCTCCTTAAGGGGCACAGAATCCGGGTACAAGGAACCGATTAGATTGCGAATGCAGACCTGGAGTTGCCGGGCACAAATGCGAGTGGTTTCCAAGTCGCCGTGGTACGGATCTGCGATCTCGCGATATAACCCCGCTCCCTGGGCGTAAGCGCCCAACATGTAGACCTTTTCGCGATATTCGGGAAATTGTGCCGACAACTCTGCCTTATTTTGGTAATCCATCGCAAGGATGGCATCGGAGCTTTCGACCATATCGTGCGTCAAAGGCCTTGCCCTGTGTCCCGTGAGACTGATGCCAAGCTCTTTCGCCGCGTCCTGCGCCCAAGCATGTGCCTCTCGTCCGGCCGTGGCATGAATCCCTGCAGAGATCACAATCATCTTCTCCTCGATCCCGCACTCGTGCAGCACCCGGTAGGTCAACGACTCCGCCAAAGCACTGCGCATGATGTTCCCATGGCACACAAACAATAGCGACCGGGCAGAACTTGGTACTGGACGATAATTCTGTCCCCGAACTCCTATGGTATCGAGAAAGCGCAGGCGAAGGTACTGTCGACCCGCTTCGACGCCCAAACGCCTGGCGATCTCGCGCTGTTGCAGCAGGAAATCTGGAATGAATCCACGTAAGAGCTGTTTTGCCCGGTTCGTGCCGACTTCCTCGGCGCCGGCCGCACTCACGGCAGCACCTCTTGCTTGACGGTTAACTTGGGATCAGCGCTGGCCGACGCGAGTTCATATCCAAGGTGCACCATCAAATTCCCCCATGCGGACTCGATCGCGGCCACCGATTCCGGGGCCAATTGTGTCTTCCAGCCTCCGGCAATGGCTGAGCGTACGAAGGGTTTGTCCGCGCGCGTTTTTTTAGTCAGAACCCAACTGGCTGCTTCGTGCTTTTCCAATGCACGCATGCGTTCCGGGGAACTCAGTTCAATGGTCCGCTTCAAGGCCTCATCGCTTCCATCGATATTGCCAAAGGAGTTGCGCTCGAGAAATGCGACCGTCTTCCGCAACAGCGGAAGCGGATCGCGTTTGAGATCCTCGTAGCGAAGCATCAGGAAATTCGGCGAATCGCCACGCAAGGTGATCCAACTCAGTACGTTGTCGCGCCAGGAGCCGAATTTTTTGTCAAATTCGGCTGCGATGAATCTCGGAACGAAAGCCTCCATAGGATAGTCATCCGGAATATTCCTCGCCTTCAAGTTGTGGTGATAAAAGGAAATGGCCACGTCCCGAGGGTCGCGCACGATGTAAATGACTCGCGGATATTGAGGCTGGAAGGACTCATGGCTCTTCAGCATGCGAGGGCGCGGAAGTGCCCGCATAGAGCGATCAGGATTAAAGTAGATTTCGGGGATTCGGGATTCAATATTGGAGAACGTGACCGGACTGTTCTGGTAAAGAAGATTGCCCAGCAAAAATCGGGCCCAGGTATTACCGGATCGTGGGTAGGATACGAGAAACACATCATCCTGAAACACCGTCGCGCCTCTTCCCGCGATCTGTCGACCGGTCAAAACCCGGCCAGTCGCGGCGAGCGCCCTTAAAGCTCGTTGAACATTTTCCTTGACCGGTGTCATCTCTAACTCTTCGCCAGTTCGCGATCAGTAACCAGTTCGTAACCGATTTCCTTCATGGTAGTTCCCCATGCATTCTCAATCGCGGCTACCGCCTCCGGTGACAGCTTGCCGCGCCAACCGCCAGCTTTTGCCTCGCGAACAAACGGAATATCTTGCCGCGTTCCTTTCGTGACCACCCAGTCCTTGGATTGTTTTTTTTCCAGCGATTGCATGTGGCTGACAGAACTCAGATGTACCGCGCGGGCGATGCGCTCAGGCGTGGGGTCGATTCCAACCGCGGCTGCCAGCCTGGTTAACTCCTTTTCGGGATTCGCCAGCAGGTCCTCGTAGCGTACAAATTCGAATCCTGGCTTGCCTTGTCGCAAACGCGTCCAACTAAGTACGTGATCCTCCCAGCAGCCGACCCGGTCGGCATATCCGACGACCGCCGCAGAGATAAACCGTTGTACAAACTGGTCCATCGAATAACCGGAGGGAATCACACCTACCTTCAGGTTATAGAAATAAAACGAAACCGCAACATCGCGGGGATCACGCACGATGTAGATTACGCGCGGATAGCGCGGATCAAAGCATTCATGACTCTTCAGCAGGCGAGGCAGGCCGCGGAGTACGCGATCGGGCTGGTTGTAAATGATCGGGACGAGTCTCTCCATGTTCGTGAAGGTGACGGCTTCGTCTTCATGAATGAGATTCCCGAATAAGAATCGCGACCAGGTGCTCCCGGACCGGAAGTAGCTGACAATAAAAGTGTCTCCAGGGAAAACGGTCAGGTTCCGACCGGCGGGATTGCGGCCCAGAAGGATCGAAGCGAGCGCTCCCAGATAAGTCCGAATTCGACTAAGCTGAGTCACACTGTTTCCCTTCTGGTGGCTGTCATGCTTCCTCCTGATACGTTTCAACCAGTGCCAGCGATACCTCGTCTTCGCTGTTTGTGCCCAGAGTCCCCACGTTCCAGGCATGACCAGCCCAGAAGGCCCAGGCGAGGCAAGCGGCGTAAACAGCGCCCGCTATGGCGACCTGGAGCGCGAGTTCCCGCAGATGATGTGGAACAAACCAGCGCTGTAGAAGTAAGAGCGCTGCGATCATGGGCGAGCACAAGGCTAAAGGTAACATGAACGCGCGCCTAAGATACGTAGTGAGTCTGACCCCTAGCAGCCGACAAAGATGCCCCGGTAAAAAGAAAATCTGCGTACAGGCAAGGGGGATTGCCGTGCCTATGGCATCTCCGAGAATGCCATATCGGCGCACCAGAATAATGCTCAGGACAAGGTTGGCGACACCCTCCACGAGAGTTACCCAAGCTAGCACTCGATGTTTGGCGAGTCCCCAGAGGGTTCGTCCCGAAGCCGATTGTGCCAGCATCAGGGTAGTTGGATAAAGCAAGACCAGCAGAATGGGGTAACTGGTCGCGACGTATTTCGCGCCAACCCAGGATTCGATAATCGATTTGCCCAGGATGGTAAATATCGCAGCAATTGGGAAAATGATGAATGCGCAGGCGCGATTCCCGAGTACAAAGATCTTCCGCACGGCGTCGACGTCACCTTTTGCCTGTGACTGGCTGGACATGGGAATGAAGATCTGTGCCAGACTACTGACGGTCTCAGAGGCGTAGTCCACCAGTCGCGAGCCGATGGTGAAGTACGTGACCGCCGCTGCTGATAGAAACGTTCCGATGATCAGGGCATCAGTCTTGAACCTGAGCCGGCCGGCGATGATGATCAAGAAGGTTGTTCCGCTGTAGCTCGCGATCTTGCGAAAGCTCGCTCTGCTTACATACTTCAGTCCGAACTGCAGAGGCAGTAATCGCAGGACTGTCAGGAAATTCGCCACCCCTGCGATCAAGGGTAGGCTTACCGTGATCAATGCCACCATCAGCAACCCCCCGCCATGCCGCAGGGCCCAAACGATCACCATAGCCCGCAGGAGGGTCGAAGTGATGCTGATCGAGTTCAATAGATAAAAGCGCTGCAGACCTTCCAGAATGCCGCTGAAAACTCCGATCGGGAATCCCAGCGAAACCGATGTCCCCACCATTAACAGCAACCAGCGGGCAGTCACCAGAAATTCACCTGGTACTTTGAAAATCGAGTCGACGTAGTATGTAGCGAGCAGCGTGATAAGCATGGCCGCCATTCCGATAAGGCCATAGCTGAACATCGCCGTATTGACGAGCCGATTCAATTGCTCGTGCTCGTTATTAGCAGAATATTTGGCAATGTAACGCACGATGGAAGAACGAATGCCGAGATCGAACAAGCCGTAGTAGCCGGTCACGGAGAAGATCAAGATCCACAGTCCGAATGCGTCGTCGCCTAGTCGATGCAGAATGTAGGGAGAAAGAAATATCCCCACCAGGACGTTAACGCCGAGCGCGAACCAGCTGGAGCCCACATTCTTGAGGATTTGACCTTTATCGAACTTCATGAACCCTGCTGGACCTGATTCGCAGACGCGACGTTAGAGGTACGGAACCCACTCGAGGCAACCGGTGTCCTGCTTGGCAAGCTGAGCCGCTCCATCCAGCGCGACAAGGTTTCTCCGAATTGCCGAACGTGCGGCTCGCGCAAGATTTCTAAATGATGGAAGTCAATCTCGTGAATCTCGACGCCACTCTCAGATCTCTTTCCCCAACCCATCTCTGGATCATTGATGTAGTAGAACTGTTGTTTTGGCCGTTTGAAAAGCACGACAGGAGCGCGGAATCGAGGGGGGGTGAAGTTTTCCGGCCAGTAACGTTGCTGCCAATCCGTACGTGCCGGCTTTTGGCCCCTTGCGGCTAAGATCTTATTTTCCGCGACTCGAAGATAGCTGGCAAGCTGTTCGGCAAGGCTCATTTTCTTCATAGTCTGCAAACGTTGTCGGTAATAATCAATTTTCCATAACCAACGGTTTTGGCTGTGCTGCATCACCCAGGTGTCAAAAATCGCGAACAGAGCAACCTCCTCGCCTTCACTTTCGAGCTGCAGAACAACCTGTTCGGCGATATGGGTTCCGTCGCACAAGCCTCCCAAACAGTAGGGGCCGTGAGGCAGCACAGATCGGATCGCAGCAACATATTCTCGGGTGAGAGCTTTAAGTTCTTCGGAGGTGTGTGGCCGCGAGCCATCGAGCACCGGAGCGTGACCCTGAATCTTATAGACGGTCTGTTCTGGACCCATATGCCGCGCAAGCATCGCGTACCCGATCGACTCTTCACCGGGCGGCACGATGGCAAAGAAGGGAGGACGGCTGCCATCGCCTGCCTGGATTTCCATTACAACGGGGACGCAAGTATCCTCCTGCTGACGGAGCAGGTCAGCCAATGACTCTACCGTTGCTGCACGAAATAGAGCAGAAAGCGGAAGGTATCGGCCGATCTTACCGCCAATTTCTGCCAGTACACGAGCCGCGATAAGCGAATGTCCGCCTAGATCGAAAAAATCATCATGCACGCCGATCGCGGGTACATTGAGCGCACTTTGCCAGATCTGCACGATCATCGACTCCAGTTCGTCCCGTGGTCCGAGAACCTCCGCTCGCTCGTTCGAAGTCCCTTCCGGAGCCGGCAAACGGCGGCGATCGATTTTTCCATTGGGACTGAGGGGAAGCTCTCCCAGTTCCACAAACGCGCTCGGGAGCATGTATGCAGGTAAGCATCGTAGGACTGCATCCTTCAATACTGAGGTGGAGACCGATTGCCCGGCAGGTACGATGTAAGCCACCAGTCGTTTATCGCCTGGAGCAAGCTCTTTCACAACGACGACCGCCGATCGAACTGAGGAATGTCGTAAAAGGACAGCCTCAATCTCCTCCAGTTCGATCCGAAAACCTCGCAACTTGACCTGGTTGTCGATTCTCCCCATGTATTTCAGATTACCGTCAGGAAGGTAACGAGCTAGATCACCCGTGCGATACATGCGCGAACCCGGCTCCGCAGAAAAAGGATTGGGAACGAAGCGCTCGCTTGTGAGATCCTCCCGGGCAAAATACCCCCTCGCAAGCCCATCTCCCGCTAAATACAGCTCGCCCGGGACGCCAATGGGAACCGGCTGCTGGGCGGTGTCGAGAATGTAGGCTTGCGTGTGAGGAAGTGGCTGGCCGATGGTGACCTCGCCGCCTCGCGGCACCAGAGTGTACGTAGAGTACGTGGTATCTTCGGTCGGACCGTAAAGGTTATAAACCTTCTCGACCGATGTCTGCTCATAGATTTGCTGTGCCAAACTGGTTAACAGCGCTTCGCCCGCCAGATTGACCACGCGTACGGAAGATGGAACACTCGCGCTCCGGACCAATTCTGCAATTGCCGAGGGCACGGTATTCACCAGGGTTACTTCAGAAGCTGCCGGTAACCTGGGCAGCTCCAGTGCGTTCTGCGCGATGATGACCTTGCCTCCCCAACTCAGCGGTACGAACATCTCGAACACGGAGAGGTCGAAGCATACGGATGTTGAAAACAATGTTCCCCGGATTTCATTCCAGGAAAATACATCGCGTGCCCATTGCACGAAAATGGACGCACTGCGGTGTTCCAATGCGACTCCCTTTGGCCGCCCGGTCGACCCCGAGGTAAACAGCACATAAGCCAGATTGTTAGCCGCAACGTCGCTCATCGGATTGCTGGTGAGCTCAGTAGCAATATCAGGCCAGTCCGCATCCAGACGAATGAGTTGCGCCGTGTGCGGCGGCAGTACACCAGCCGACTTCTCGGTTGTAAGTAGGAGCCGAGCTTTTGAATCTTGCAGAATGGCGGCAATGCGATCTTTTGGATATTCGGGGTCGAGCGGGACGTACGCTCCTCCCGCTTTGAGAATGGCTAGGACGGCGATAATGAGCTCCAGAGAGCGTTCCACGCAGAGGCCGACGAGTACATCCGGCCTCACCTGTTCTTTCTGGAGCCGACGCGCCAATTGATTGGCGCGATTATTCAAGTCGCGGTAGGTGATCCTCTTTGACCCGAACACCAAGGCGGTTTCTTGTGGCGTCCTCTCCACCTGTTCCTCGATGAACTTATGGAGAGGGACATCCTTCCGGTAGGGAAAACCTGTGTTATTAAACTCGAACAATACCTGGTGACGCTCTTGCTCACTCAGCCATGGCATGCGTGAAATTGACGCTGTCGAATCCTCAACCGCTGCACGGAGGAGGACGTTGAAGTGCCCGAGCAGGCGACTAATGGTACTCTCGTCGAAAACATCGACGCTGTAGCTAAGAGCCGCCTCAATCTGGTTTGCCTTCGGCCTCAATTCAAGCGCAATATCGAACTGCTCTGCTGCACTGTCCACTTCGAGGAAGGTCACACCGTCTGCCAGTAAAGTCCCATCAGCCTCCTCCCAACCCACTAGGACCTGGAACAGCGGGTGCCGACTCATATCGCGATCCAGCCGCAATTGCTTCAACAATGTTTCAAACGAAACGTCCTGATGTGAGGAGGCGGATTGGCTGGATGTGTGTACGCGCCTCACGAACTCAGCAAAGCTCGGCTCTCCCGATGCGTCAATCCGAAGCGGGAGCATCTTTTCCAAAGGTCCAATTACGTCCCGTAGTTCAGGAAGTTGCCGCCCAGAAACACGCGTGCCGATGACAAAATCTTCTTGCAGAGTGTAACGGGCCAGCAAAACGGCAAACGCACCCACAAGAACGGTGCGCAGGTCCGTGCCGTTGGTTTGGGCGAAGGCGCGAAGCCGCCTCAGCAGTTCTTCCTCAATTGACATCTTCTGCCGTGCGGCGCGAAATGTTTGTGATGCCGGCCTTTGCCGATCTGCAGGTAGATCAATGCTGGACGGCACCCCTTGGAGGTATTGCGTCCAAAAAGAAAGATCTTTCTCCTTGGGTACATGGTCGGCCACTTCGTGATATTGCAGACGAGCCTGCCGTGGCACCTGCGGCATTGTCGCGCCCGCGCAAATCGAATACACCTCGCGCAGCAAAATCTGGAGTGATGCGCGATCGCAAATAATGCGGTGGGCGGTTAGAACGAAGACTTGTTCACCATCGCTTAGGTGAACTAGTGTCGCGCGTATGAGAGGTCCGTGCCGAAGATCGAACGCAGTCTTCACCTCCCCTTCCGCGAGCCTTGCCAATTCCTGTTCACCTTTTTCACCCTTAAGATTGTGGAGAGCGATCTCCTCCAGCGTCACATTCGATGTCGGGCGAACAAGTGCAACCGGCATTCCGTTTTCCACTCGAAATTCAGTCCGCAGAATGCTATGTCGGTGCAAAACCTCGCTGAGAGCTGCTTGGAGAGTCTCCCTGGGGACTACCCCGATTATGCGTATGCCACACGTGACATGTTGGATGGAACTCCCGGGATGCAACTGTTCAAGCACCCATAGGCGTTCTTGCGAACTGGAGAGGGAAATTGAGGATGAAGACAGGTTGTTGGGTTCCATTCCGCCTAAGTTCATTGTACGTGTATTCGTCTCAAGACCGCCGATAGGCAAGCGGATCGTGTCTGGAAGCTCAAGCTACGAAACCAACAAAGATGCAGATTCCAACGCCCAAGAACTTATATTCTTAAAAATATATTGTTGCAGGGATCCCACCGGATTCCATCGGAAACGCAGGCCCCGTCCGGGTATCAAGAGGGGAAGTATCCAACTCCCCACCGATAACAGCGGGCCTATTGCCAAATCCCCTTCCATTTGCGCAATTCCCGTGCCTTGTTATGACCTGCGAGGCTATTGAAAATGAGGCACTTATGTCGCTCTTCGCAGCGCACGGATCGCACGCGATGAACGTTGGTTCACATGCTGGGAACTTCAGGTCCACGACGACTCGGGACCTTGCAAGATTTTGCTCCCAGCCCGCAGGCAACAACGCGGTGAGAGTCGCTGGCCAGCCTTAGACGAAGGATCCGCCGCTGCTGCAAGACGATATGGGAGAACAGTCAGGGTCGATTCGCACGAGCGCTCCCGGCGCAGTTGTCGCTTCGTTTGTGCTGGGGCCTTTTGATCACCCGGATTCCATTACACGGGGCTACTCGGACTGGCCCCTCTCTTCTTATCAGGTCGCGTTTATCAGGCGCGGGCCTGGCGGGAATCGGTTGGCAAAAGTACGAGGGTATCGGCAGGAGCAACGGCGAACATCACTATGCGGGCGGCAATTAGTCACCCTCAGACGGACGTGCCGTCGCCCTTAACCGTGGCGGCTCATTTTTCTTCGTTGTTGAACCGAATTGTGGGAATCCCCACGTGCTTATCTGACTCGCGCGAGCGCAGTTTGGATTGTAGTGACGTTTGCTCCAATGTCTTTGCCATCCATCGCCGCCCCCTTGTATGGACTCGTGGCGAGCAAAGCGTAGTTCCCGGCGCTGCCGTTGTTGTAATTTATGAATTGAACTGCTGTCACTGTGGCCGCGAAATGGTTATGTGCCGGCCAACTCGAACTTGGGTAGTTCGACGGTGTGGCGATCAGAACGTTCCCGGCAAACACGTAGCTGCTGAAACATGCATTCAGCGTGGTCAGGGGAGAGTCGTGCACAGCACAGTTCGAGGTGCCACCCGTACCTGTAGACCACACTGGATTGTTGCCTACCAGAACAATACTGTTCGAAACCACTAAGTTTGACATTGCTCCGCTCAGCGAGACAACATCACCGATCAGGAACGACGTGCCGCTGGGAAATGCCGTCACATGATCAACTTTGATGTCATGCAAGACGGGGGCTCCCTTCCCTGTTGACATCTGTACGAACAGATCGGGGCCGTGATATTTGACGCCGTCGATGTCGTCGAAGACGACATCATGGATGCTATAACGTCCGCCATCCGAGGGCAGAGCTCCGGTGTCCGAGGGGCCGTTGCCGAGTAGCATGCCACCCGCCATGTGGCTGATAGTGCCATTCCTTAGGGTAATATCTGTGACTTTGCAGATGCCGCACTTGCCACCCTGGTTCTTCGGGGTCAACACGACGGCGTATCCCACCTGCGTAAATCCGCCCCAGACGTATTCCATGATGTTGCTATCCAGCAAGACACGCTGGGCGTTCTTCAACTCGATGAGGTTTTTAACGATAAAAGGACTTCCATTCACTCCCCCTACGTACCCTGCCTGACCTTTCATCCAGGTAAGGGGCTTGAACATGTGATTACGCCTGATCTCTATGTCAGCGGGAGTGTAAGTAGCAGCGCCTCCGCCGAACAGGATGTTTTCGCCTGAGGCTTCAAGGAAATTGTTCACAATTTTGTACGGGCCCATTGGGTGATTGCCGAGGCCTCCATTAATGGCTTGGGAATCGGAGCACGACATGCCGGAGACGCAATGGAAATCCGTGAAGAATGAATCAATGACAGAAACGTAGCTGCTTCCGCCCAGCTGTACTCCGCGAGCCGTTTCATCGTGGGCCGTGCCGTGGACCCAAATTCGGTCGTAAATGATTTTGCTGGTGATGCTTCCGCCGACAGGGGATGCCAATGCATAAACGAAGCCCGTTCCTGCGGTACGCGTGATCTCCAAGCCGATCAGGCGGTAGTGGCTGGCGCCAGGGGCGAAGATTACGGGGCCGCTGCTGTAGCTCCGGTTCATGACCAACTTGGCTAGCACATTCCGCACGGAAGTACAGTTCAAAGCTGGACGTCCCGGTAACGATGAAACGCCGGCATAGCAGGGAGTCAGACGGGATCTTTCAGCGGGCAATTGAGAATTGTCGCTGCTGGTGCGAACGATGATCCAGTGGGCGTCGTCGCAGCCCTTGTTGGGGAATGTGAACACTCCATGGAAGGTTGCTCCGCTTTCCAACAGAATGGTGTCGCCACACTTGACGTTGTTGAGAACAGCCTGTAGAGACTCTCCACTCTTTACCGACATCGTGATACCAGGAGCTGGAGTATTCGCCATTGCGGTCTGAAGTAAGACGCGGGGCAAGGCCGCCGGCCCGTCAAAGCCTCCAGCAGAGATAAGCGCATTGGCCGTGGGCCAAGCCGCACCTACGCTGAGGAGCAGAGTTACAACGAGGGCGATAGTTGCTGACGTTCGTTTTCTCGTGCCGGACAAATGCGCGGGCAGAAACATGCTTATATCCTCGGAAAAAATTTGGAAAACTTAGCCGCTTAGATCTGTGGTGCAGTGAATGTAGAAGCAACTACCGAGTTCGGCACAGATACCCATTGGGCAGAAACCGTTGGAATCGTTAGTGCTACTCCTTCGACACGAGGGAGTATGGAAATCAGGAGTGTGAAAACCGAAGAAATCCGTTCGCGTCGGAAGGAGTTCTGGTGAGTCTTTGACAACCTGGCTTGCTCCGTGATTTCATAACCGAAGAGTAGGTTGTGGACTTAGCAGTCAATAACAGCACCATCGCAAGAGTTGCGACATGGCTTTTGATACTGATGTCGGCGCTGGTGTTCGCTTGGCGAGGTCCGGGTCGCGCCCTCATTAGCGCCGGTGGCGGGGTTGACTATGCAGTGTCGTACGCGCAAGGGCAGGCTTGGTTAACGGGCCAGAACGCCTACGACTTGAGCGTTTGCCGCTCCATTTACCTTCACAGCGGCGCCCCGGCACGGCTAAGCCCGCTCCGCGGTTACACAGACAGCATCAACTCCCCGTCCAGTTTTCCATTGTTTGCAACCACGGCATGGCTCCCTTGGCGCTTGGCTCTCGATGCGTGGGTCATTCTACTCTGTGGAATGTACATCCTTGGCTGCATTCTCCTTGCTCTTTCGGTTGAAAGCCGCTCGAACATCGTACGTACCTGCGTGCTCTGCGCTGGACTGTGCTTTTCTCCTGTTCTGGCGGGAATCTACACCGGGCAGGCTTCGGTGCTTTGTATCGCGCTCATCGTTATCGCTGCGGCTCCCGTGCTGCTGGACCGTCGTCTGCTTGCCGGGCTGACACTTGGCATTGCGATCAGTCTAAAACCCCAGTTGGCCCTGCCCTTCCTGTTATTCTTCATTCGAAAACGCGACTGGCGTGCAACGTTTGCTGCACTTACTGTCGCGGCGGTGATCACGGCCGTTGCTTTAGTGCCATTACTCAGTAAAACGAACTATGCTTGGTTTGACTCCTGGACCAACAATGTCCGCGTTACCAGTACGCAAGGGAATGCCAATGATGCAAGCCCAGCGAATCCCGACTCCTGGAAACTGCTCAACCTTGAGACATTGCTATTGCTGGCACCGAGTTCGAGAACAGTTGCTACCCTCATTAGCGTAGCGCTAGTCGCAGGCGGTGTAGTGCTCTGGTGGAAACGGAGCGGCCACTCGGCGCAGGACGATGGCAGCATCCGTTATGTGATGCTTTTGGCGTTGTCCGCCCTTGTCTTGTTACCTATATACCACCGTAATTACGATGCCGGCGTGCTAGTGTTTGGGATCGCAGCAATTCCGCTGCTTTGGCGAACGCAACGGAGCCATACGATAATACTCGCCATCCTATTGGCGCCCTTTATGGTTCCGCTTCCCGCCATTTTGGCCACTCATTTAGGGCATGGCTTGCATGCATCCGATCCGCGAGGTTTTATAAAACTGCTGCTGCTGCGTCACGAGGTTCTCCTTCTTGTGGCTATCGTAATCGTAGCGTTGAGAGCGCTAAAAAATACCGCGGTATCTGAAAAGCCGGCACCTTTGGCAATGACGCCCTGTGTCCAGCACTAAATTCTTAGAAGTTATGTTCAGGGAAGAAGGTTACAACGGGCCCGCAGTCGTCGCGCGGGAACCGTAGTAGGGGTCGCGCTCCGCTTCGAGTTTTCGCCCCTTTGCACTGAATCGCGGCAGGTGAATCAGCCCCCACCTCTGAAGTGCGAATTGGATCGTGGTGGCGAGCACATCAAGGCCGTATTTCACGCTTCGGCGGAAATTGATAGACGAGGCTTCCTCGAAATATTTGGTGGGACAGGAAACTTCACCGATTTGAAATCCAAAGTACACGCACTGCGCGAGCATCTGGTTGTCGAAGACGAAGTCGTCGGAGTTCTCGAGCAAGGGTAATTCAGTCAAGACTTCGCGGCTGAATGCACGATAACCGGTGTGGTACTCGGAGAGCTTGACTCCAAGAAATAGATTTTCAAAGGCGGTCAGCAGCCGGTTGGAAATGTACTTGTAGAGAGGCATTCCGCCCAGTAATGCGCGCCCGCCGATGATTCGCGACGCCAGCACCACGTCATAGACGCCATAAGCGACCATGCTGACCATCGCCGTGATGAGCAGTGGCGTGTACTGGTAATCGGGATGAAGCATGATCACGACATCGGCACCCGCAGCTAAGGCCTCGCGGTAACAGGTTTGCTGGTTGCGCCCGTATCCATAGTTGCGGTTGTGACGAAACACGTGAAGACCGAGCTGGTGGGCCAGCTCAACTGTATCGTCATGGCTGCAATCATCCACCAGAATTCGGATGTCGACCAGATCCGGCAGTTCAGCGACCGTGACAGCCAGCGTCTTCGCCGCATTGTAGGCCGGCATGACGACCGCGATTCGCTTGCCATTGATCATGAGTGGATACCTTCCAGTAGTGTACCCGAGAGCGGCAGCCATCCCTCCTGTGAGGCGTTGTGGTCTTTTGCTTCCCTCTGAATTCTGAATTTGGTCGGCGCTATCGTTCAACCCAGCCTGCGTGCAACAGTTTCGGGTTGGAGTTGTTCGGCGGCAGCCAGCAATTTCCCAATCGGACTAGCAACATGGTTTGAGAAGACTGAATTTATATTTACCGGCGCTCTGACAGGCATCAGTTTGGCAGAAGCCCATAAACGTCAATTTCGCTGGACGTGCTTATGTAGACTCTCCCATTGGCGACCGTTGGCACGGTAAATTTCACGGCATTTCCCGCGAGATCTCGACTATTGCTCGCTTGATTGCTATTCCACAACTCGACGCTCAGATTTCTCGCGTCGTATGCATGGAGGACTGAAGGTCCCCAACAGGATGCCGGTACCGGGATTACGGAACAGCCAGACATATTATCGTTTGAATATCCATACATGCTCGTATCGAGAGCCCACACAATGCCATTCGCATCGCCATTGGACGAAATGGACGGTGTAGCTCCCGGAAAGCGAAATGCGTTTTTTGAGGCCGACGCTGCGACCGTATTGAACAAGCTCGTGGAAGTATTGAAGACGAATCTTCTTAGAGGGCTCCCGCTGCCCGCGAAATACAGTGCATTCCGCCAAAAAGCAGGTGTGCCAAATGCTGCTGGGCCGGCCTGAAAGGCTTGCAGAATTTGACTGTTGTCCGTGGGATTGAATTGGCCCATGTTATCCCGATCGAGAAGATAGAGTTGGCCTTGCTTACTCAGTTGGACGACCAGGTGCGGCGGACCTACAGCTTGGTCGGGCAACAGCAAAGCAGCGGCAGAACCCAAGTCCTTGTCACTCGCATCCAGGGTCGCCTGGTTGTAAGGAGTGAACCATCCAACCAGATCTAGATTCATCCCGTTTAGCGTGGCTCCGGTGAATGGATGAAGCCGCAAAATGCTATCGCCGTAATCGTTGAATGGGGCGGTCATCGAGTTGGCATCGAACAGCCCATTTCCGGTGGTGACGTAAATGTCGCCCATGCTATCGACCGCCGGCGCTCCACCCGAGGCCCAAATGCCTCCCAGGCCGGCGTTCGGCGTCGTATTAAATATGCTCGGAGCCTGCGAAACATCGGAAGCGGTGTATCCGAATAGCCATCCATGACACGGTGTTGCATCTTCGTGCGCCGCAAATGCTACGTACACCTTTCCCGCGGCCAGCGTAAGTGCAGACCGGTTGTGGTGAAACTGCGACTTGAAGGTAATCATGCCACCCGCCGCATCCGAGCCAGTGCCCGGCACCGATGCTGCGATCGTGACAGGGGCGTTGAATCTCTCACTTCCGGTCGCCAAATCCAGGGCATGGAGGCGGTGGTAAAACGTGCCGTTGGATGTGGCACATACACCCGTTTTCGCGCCTACTGATTCGGACGCGCTCACCAGGTAAATAGTGTTCGTGTCCGGATCGATCACAGGTGTCCCCGTTTCTCCCACCTCCGGATAGATGTCGCCCCAGCAATATCCAACATCATTCCACACCACCGGGATCTCGTTCGGCGTGCCACCGTGTAAAGTGTCGAGCAGATTCACATGCCAGTAAATCGCGCAGGCATGGTCGTCGGCATCGAAGGCGTAGACACTATCGTGCTGTGTAGCGACGATGAGCACATTGTGACTGGCACCCGCGATGCTCACTCGGGGCACCCAGAGTGGCTGCGCATATACCGCACCATCGACCGGACATGAAGCGAGCTTCCCGAATGTGTTGGTGTTCACTGCTGCCGGGGTGAGCGCATACTCTTGTATGTTGATTCCGTCCTGCGAGATGTCGTTATGGTACTGAAATACACCGGCGAGATCAGTGACAGCAACGTTCGCGGATGCAGTAGATGCAGGAAGAGCTATGCTCGTGGCGGTGACTTTGTGGGTGCCGCCCGCCGGTGGAGCGGTGTACAGTCCGCTCTGATTGACAGTTCCGACGCTCGAACTGCCGCCAGCCAGCCCATCGACACTCCAGTTCAAGCTGTTATCGCCCATGTTTCCAGTTACCGCGGGCACGAACTGTACCGTTCCCGTAGTGCTTACGATGGCAGCCTGCTTTGGAGTCAGAGAGATGGAGAGAGTGGGCGCGGCAACCGTGAGTGCAATCGACGTGGTGGGGATCAGACTTCCAGATGTGCCTGTTATGTTGACTGCAGTTGTCCCCATTGCCGCTGTGCCATCCGCTACAAGGGTAAGAATGCTGGTCGTGGTTGTGCTCGGGGGATTGAAGGACGCCGTGATGCCCGATGGCAAACCCGAAGCCGACAGAATGACAGTGCCAGCGAAGGCATTTCTGCCGACGACCGTAATTGTGCTCGTGATATTCCCGCCTTGACCCACATTGCCGCTGGAGGGACCCGCAGAGAGCGTAAAGTTCGGTGACGAGGATGCGCTGGAAGCAGCAACGGTCAAGGTCATCGAGGTTGTTGGAGTCAGATTTCCAGATGTGCCCGTAAGTTTGAATGCTGTTGTTCCGATTGCTGCTGTGCTATCAGCGGTAAGAGTAAGAATGCTGGTCGTGGTTGTGCTCGTAGGATTGAAGGACGCCGTTACGCCAGATGGCAAGCCCGAAGCCGAGAGAATAACAGTCCCAGCGAAGGCATTTCTGCCGACCACTGTGATTGTGCTCGTGACGCTTCCGCCTTGACCCAAGGTAGCACTGGAGGGGCCCGCAGAGAGGGTGAAACTTGGTTCCGGGGAGAGTATTTGTCCACTTACTCCGCCCGTACCGCCGCACGCAACTAAGCCAATTGACGCAAGAATTACGCACAGACTACTCGAGTGCTGCCCTCGCGCCATCCCCAACTCCAGCTGACTAGATCGATTAAGGAAACAACACTTTAACGCCGGAACGCCTTTCCGGCGGGCATTGGCAGAAGATCTTACTTCGGGGAAACAGGTAAGTCAACGAAAGCCGGTGGTCGTTGGTGTCACTTTTGCCTGAAGCAGGTGGGCCCTCCCAGCTCGCTTCATCTGAGCCCCGAGCAGGGCATGACCGGGGCGATGCGCGGAAAATGAATTTAGCAATCGACGCAAATGGTGGCTGCGCATTTAGCCAAACGAAGCACTAAACCTTTAACTTTCAGGGAAATGCGTG
>CAWAXF010000036.1:0-716157 GCA_963785865.1 uncultured Acidobacteriota bacterium
AGCGGAGATCTGGGCAGTGTTGGTGCGACTGGGCTCAACCTGGATTGTGTCGCCTCTGTGCAGCTTTGCCTCTCCGCCTTTTTGCAACATCATCAGAGTGGCGGCAGCAGCCAGGCCCAAGTAACGAGCCTTGCTGGCTCCGATCGTGCCGTCCACGGCATCATCGGCTATTTTTGCCACCGCTAGTGAGCCGCCCAACTTCAGCAAGCGCATCTTATTTCCGGCGCGAAATACGCCTTCCGCATCCTTCGTCACCGGCACTACAGGCTCCTCGAAGACCAAACTCAGCGAACCCCTGCGGAGAAATCGTCGCGCACGGCGGGTGACGACGTGACCATGGTAAATCTTGCCGGCTGAGTCCTTGGCGGTGAACGTGGAACCGGTGGGCAACTTTGAACTGATGTCGTCTTGAAGCACCAATGTCACTGTTTGGGCGCTGCTCATCGTGACGAATGTGATTACAAGTAACATTAAAACGAGTGCGAGTTTTGACATGACTGATTTCACCGACGTGAGATTTTTCGCTGCACAGGAATTCGGGGAAACACTATTGCATATCGGTGTTAACGGATTATTACAGCCGCATCTGCATTGAAGACAACAATACGCTGTGTCGAAGTGCTGCGATCTCGGTTCTGCAGTTGGCGTCACAGCACGGCAAACCCAATGGTGCCGGCAATAGAGCCTTCGATGCGGAATCAGCTACGCACGACTCACCTGACAGTAACAAAACCAACCTGTGAAGCCTTACCAATCTACAGTTTGTAGAATTATTTCATCCAAGTCTCAAATAGACCGCATAATTCCAATCGGATCGGCGACCTCGCAGCAAAATGCGGCAACGAACGTGTAAATGGAGAATCCCTGCACCGCGGCAGACGGCGTTCGCTTCCAAAGCAAGTTTGCGGGATGGCCCAAGAAGGATTTCATACCTAATGGTGTGGAGGCATCCTTGGAGATTCTTGATATGATCGCGGAGCCGGCTACGAGGATCGGAACTCAAGCCGCGGCAGAGGATTCGACGCAATGAATCGCACGGTTCTCGGTTTGCTGTTTGCAGTTTGTTCGACAGCGCATCTCTGTTCGCAGATGGGCAATATGAACGCTCCGACATTTACGAAGGATGTCGCGCCGATCTTGCAGAAAAACTGCCAAAGTTGCCACCGGCCAGGCGAGGCTGCACCATTCTCAATGCTCACGTACGAGGAGACGCGGCCCTGGTCTGGGGCCATGAAGCTGGCCGTGAAGCAGAAACTGATGCCGCCATGGTTTGCCGATCCTCAGGTTGGACATTTCGCGAATGACAGGTCGCTCTCTCAAAAAGAGATCGACACAATTGTGGCGTGGGCGACCGCCGGCGCGCCCAAAGGCGATCCCAAAGACATGCCTGCACCTGTGAACTTTGTGGAAGGATGGGGCATTCCAAAACCGGACGTGACTTTTCAGTTGCCCAAAGAATTCGCTGTGCCGGAATCGGGGATGGTCGAGTACCAATATGCCATTGTGCCGACCGGCTTCACGGAAGATAAATGGGTGCAGGCCGTCGAAGTCCGGCCGACGGAGCGCTCCGTGGTTCACCACATCATCGCGTACATTCGCGAACCCGGATCGAATTACTTCAAAGACCAAGAACGCGAGGAGCTTTCTTCGAAGCTCCTCCGCCGAAGACGGATGAGAACGTTGACACCAGCGCGCTGCCCAGCGATTTTCTGGTTGGCTATGCTCCCGGCCAACCCGCGGAGGTCCTACCGGTAGGCGAGGCGAAATTGGTGAAGGCCGGATCCGACATCGTATTCGAGGTGCACTACACGCCTAATGGAAAAGCAGTGATGGACCGAACCAAGCTGGGCCTGGTATTCGCCAAAGAGCCGCCAAAGAAAAGAGTGCAGACGTTGTCGGCGGTCAATGGCACTTTCAAAATTCCTCCCGGCGATCCCAACTACCGCGTGGATGCTTCCTTTGAAATTCGCAAGGAGGTGATACTGGCCTCGATTCATCCCCACATGCATGCCAGGGGAAAGGATTTTGAATATCGCATCGTATTTCCAGGCGGTGAGACGCGGACGATCCTGCGCGTGCCGCAATACAACTGGCACTGGCAGCTTTGGTACAACCTCGACGAACCGATTGTGCTGCCCCCTGGGGCGCGAATTGAATGCACAGCGCATTTCGACAACTCGCCGAACAATCCGGAGAATCCAGACCCTACAAAGACCGTGATCTGGGGGCAGCAGAGCTGGGACGAGATGATGGTTGGCTTCTTCAACCTGGTTTACGATCCGCGGATCAGTCCCAAAGACTTGTTGCCGGAAAAGAAAGTTGTTGCGAACACCAAGGCTTCAACCGGGGATCATTGACGCCCAGAAGCTGAAGATTCAGGACCACCGACAACTCCAATATGAAGATTGCTCGTCGCGCCCTGATCATCCTCGCCGTGCTCTCTGCATTTTCCACGGCTCAATCTGGTCCACCACCAAAGAAACACCTGCTGGTCATCGGAGAAGAAAAAGGATACCGGCACGACTCCGTGTCCCATGCCATGGCGACCATCGAGCGGCTGGGACGGGAGACCGGGCTGTGGGACACCACACTTCGCACCGACACCGAGGCACTAACGAAGAAAAAGTTGGAATACAACGCAAAGAACTTGAACGACTTCGACGCCGTGCTCTTCTTTACCGGTGGCAACCTCGAAATGGAGGCCCAACAGAAGGCCGACTTCCTGTCTTTCATACACGAGGATGGCAAGGGATTCATCGGCGTACACAGCGCTGCTATCACTTTCGTGGGCTGGCCGGAATTTGTGGAGATGGTTGGCGGGACTTACGATGAGCACCCGTGGGCTACTTTCGATGCGCCCATCCTGGTGGAGGACCCAGGTTTTCCCGGTATGCAACAATTCCCGCATTCTTTTACGTTGCGCGACGAGATTTACCAGATGAAAGAATACTCACGCGACAAGGTGCGAGTGCTGATGCGGCTCGATGTCAGCAAGCTCGACATGAGGAACAAGAATGTCCATCGCACCGACGGCGACTTTGCTGTGACTTGGGCAAAGATGTACGGCAAAGGACGCGTCTACTACACGACATTAGGACACGTGGAAGCGAACTGGGACAAACCGGAGTTCCAACAAATGATTACCGAGGCCATCAAATGGGCAATGGGGTCGGAAAATGCGGATGCTGACATCGCGTCCGCTGCCCGCAAACTAGCCTGGCGAAAAGCACAGACAGCGAGGCGTTCATTGATTCGGAAAGATGCGATCACGAGAAGAAGTTTCGTGAAGACGGTGGCCGGTGGCGTAGCCGCAACGGCACTTCCCTTGCGCGCCGCAGCGAAGCTGAACGTAGGCATTGGCACCTATAGCTATCACAATCTTTCGATGGACGAAATGATTGTGCAGCTGAATGCGCTGCGAGTTGGGGAAATCGAAATGTCGCGCGGTGAGTTCATGCTGATGAACCACCCTACCGAGGAAATGTTTCGTTCGGCTCGAACCAAACTTGACCGAGCGGGAATCCGCTGCGTGTCCTACTACACGGCAACCATCAAAGAAGATCAGGACATAGAAAATGCTGTGCGGTTTGCCAGGCTGCTGGGCAGCAGCAATGTCACCGGCGATGCTACAGGCAGCATTCATGAATCGAATCGATCGGCGCTTTACCGAGGAACAGTTGACCTTCGGAATCCACAATCATTACTTCAAAGGCGAGAAATTCGCCTACGAGAGTCCGGAGGATGTGCTGAGCGCTCTCACGGGACTTTCCAAGACCGTCGGGGCCACGGCAGATGTGGGACATTTCGCATCTTGCGGCCATGATCCTGTCGACGCTGTGCGCAAATTGGGACCCCGTTTGTTACTGGTGCACCTCAAAGATATTCAAGCCGTGGACGGCGAAGTGAACGTGCTGCTTGGAACAGGAATTTCCAAAATTCCTGCGGTCATGCAGGAACTGCACCGGCAACATTTTGCCGGACTAGTGGCTGTGGAGTACGAAAAAGACGGTGACGTGAACGACGACATGCGGCAGGACATGGAATTTGCACGCAAACTCGCCTAGCGGCATGGCATAGGGAACAGAAGTAAATGCGGAGAGTTTTTCTATTCTTATTCTCTAAGCGCCTGGACACAAGACGCGCATCCGATGGGCCGGACCAGCCTTGTGATCGGCCTTCTGCAAGTTGGGGGGCATCGTCTCCTGAATCGGAGTAGTGATAGTTCGGAAATGTCGTAGGTAATGCCGGTGCAGAAGCAGACTGCTTATCCGACAGTCACCGCCGCGATCTCGTAGTCGTCCAAACGAGGTATGGTGAAGCGCAACACCGAGCCTTCGAGCCGGAAGGGAATTGTCCGGTCGGAGCGAAGCAGGTTCACGGCCTTGACCTTCACTTCGCTGGACAACGTCATGCTGACGTTTTGTGGACCCAGCGGGTAGAACGTGCTGAGCCAACCATGGTGCGCGTTCGGATTCGTGTAATTGAGCAGGTGGATGGCATAGCCCGGCGCAGTTTCCCACGCAAAGAGCTCGAGGAATCCATCGCCCTGAGCATGGATGACGGCTTCATCTTGAGTGATCCAGCGAATGGTATTGTGCAACAGGCGCAAAAGATCGCCGTGACCGGTAAGCCAGAAGGTTCGTTCGATATCTCCAGGAAAATAAGCCAGGCGACTGGAGCCGACTTCACGCAACACCACGGCGGGCTCATCGGTGTGCGAGGCTGGTGGGTAGGCCAATTCCGGAGGATACTGCACGAACCCAGGGACAACAGTGAGAACCGGATCTGGCACCGGTTTCACCGGCACGCGGTTCTGCGCGCCCGGCAGCCAGTTAGTGTTTGAGAAGCCCTCAAGAATCGGATGATTCCGTTCAATGCGCCCGTAGTATGCGTTGCCGTTCGTTCCGATAACGTCTCCGGCCTTGCTAATGCCGAGTAGCTCGGCGAGGGCAAATTCCTTGCGCGGCTGCAGGTTCTCGTCGTACAGCCCGGTTTCAAAGCTGGCCATAATTGACCCTCCTGAGCGGGCGTACTCGCGGATCTGCTGACACTGGCGGTTGCTAAGCATGGCTATGTTCGGCAGAAGCAAGGCACGGTATTTGCTGATCCGTTCGAGGTCTAGGCGGTCTTCGTGTACGAAGTCGAAGGCGAATCGACCGTGGAGAAGCGTGGCATAGATCCCGTGTGTGGTCTCGCGCATGTAGTCGTGAGCGTGAGCAGCGGCGGGAGCCGGATATAGAAGTTGCGTGCTCTGTCCCATGACAACCCCGATATTTGCCAGGGATCGGCGGGGCTTCAGATGGGCATCGTGTTTCTTCGCCCACTGAAAATAATCGGAGCCAACCTTTTGCCAGCGGCGATCTTCTCCGAATCCCGCCTCCGACCCGATGAAGTGGTAATAGAGCGCCATGCCGCTGGCCAGCGTTTCGTTCAGCCACATTGTTGCTTCAGCGGGATTTTTGGAGGCATTGCGCCAGCGGACCGTGCCGGTCGAATAAGCGGCGGAGACGTTGGCAGCGAATTTCCCGTCCATCATGGCACTGCACACGCGGCCCTGCAGGCTGCATCCCCAAACCGCGGGATCATCGGAAGTGCGGCCCTGATTGTCGGCTTGGAACCAGACTGCGGTTTTGCTGAGGCGATCTAGGTTTGGGCCGCAGCGCACATTGCCCCCAAGGTTTGCGAAGTAAAAACTGTCGGGCTTCTTTTCTTTGGCGATGGCGTCGTACTTGTGCCACAACTCGAGCACGCGATCATTGAAAGCGCTCCAATAGGCGGAAGTGTTGGACGGAGGAAGCTTGCTACAAATCGCGCAATGGCAGTTCGGCAGACTGCCGATTGGAGGCCAGCCGTTGGTGTAGAAGCAGTCGACGTCGTAGAGCGAATTGATTTCGCGCATGATGGCCGGAACGTAATCATCCATGTAGCTGGTGAACATGCAGGTGCGAAATAGCCGCGAGTCTTCGGCACTGAGGAGAACCAATCCGTTGGCGTCGCGCATGGCCCACTCCGGATGGGCGCGAAGGGCATCGCCCCAATTCAGGTCCGGACTCATGCGGGCGACCACGCGCATGCCGCGCTTGCGGGCGGCGACGACACATTCGCCGAAGAAGTCACGGCCATTGAGAAACTTTCCGTGACGATGGAACTGGACTTTTGATGGATAGAAGGCAAGGATGCCGGTCACACTGATGAAAACGATGTCGGCGCCGGCCGAGTGCCAATAGTCTGCCCATTCTTCAATGTTCATCACCGCAGGATCGTGCTCGGTCATGTTGCTCTGACCGACGCGGCGAATGTTCTGCTGCCAGGGCAAGGTGGACGGATCGACCGGAGCTAACCTAGCTGGCAATGGAATGAGTTTCGGAGCCGTGCCGCTGATAGCCGCGTCGGCTATGGTTTCCGCTGAGATGGTCGCTGGATTGAACGTCTGAACGGCGGCGGCCAATGGAAGGGAGGCTGCGCCGGTCTTGAGGAAAGTGCGCCGGTTGAGCATGCGGTCCATTATGGCCGATCCCCCCTTACGTTCGAACAGGAAAGAAGGAACCGGCAATAACATGTTGGCAAGTTCGACTGAAGAGCCGATGACAGAAACAACAGGTTAACCAGTTCGAAATCAGCGACACTCGGCTTTTTCCACAAATAGTTATCTTGTGGATCGCAGTGTGGCATGATGTACTCCCTGAGTTCGACTGCGTCTCGGAAGAGCGGATAGTCCCGATTCATCAACTTTCGACCGATCAAAATGTCGTCTGGGCCACACTCATCTCACCCGCATGCAAATTCCAGACAGCTAGGAGGACTTTGCGACCAGGCGCGCCTCGCTCAAATCGAGTTCACGCTCCATCTCACGCAGCAATTCATCACTGATGCGCCCCTGATTGCGGAGCTGAACGGCAGTACTGCGTTCCACACGCAGCAGCTCGCTTGACACATCGTTGAAGCGCTTATGAAAGTTTGTCTCGAGGTCTTGCGTGCCATCGCCTGTTTCGGCCAGCACAGCGAGGCGATGGTGGTAGTGGTGTGCTAAATCCTCAAAGACTTCGGCGACCTCAGGATCGGATTCACTCTTCGATTTTTCTAAATGCTTGAGCGCCGCTTCCAAAATGAGGCGTCTCGCCTCTCTTTCTTCCGGATGCGAACCCGAGCCGCCCACCACTCCGAGCGCGCGAATAAGCGGCGGAAGCGTCAGGCCCTGGAGCACGAGCGTTACCAGAATCACGCTGAACGCCAGAAAGATAATCATGTTACGTTGAGTAAAGGGAACTCCGCTGGCAAGGGTCTGAGGCAGCGCGATAGCCGCGGCCAGGGAGACTACACCCCTCATTCCCGTCCATCCCACGATGAAAATGTGACGAAACGACGGCAATCGTGCGTTCTGGTGAAGAATGCGCCGCCGGATAACATTCGCGACGTAAGCTCCAGGAAAGATCCAGATCAGGCGTAAGAGAATGAGAAGACCGCTGAACGCGAGCCCGTACAGCACCAAAGTGGTCTGATTGTGGTCTCGAATGGATGCCACCACGAACGGCAACTGTAATCCAATGAGCACAAAGACCACGCCGTTCAGGATGAAGGTGAGAGAATCCCAGACTGCCCACGCCTGTAGCCGAACGCTGGCTGAGAAGAAATGCGAACTTTTCCGGCTGAGATAGAGTCCGCATGCAACTACGGCCAGCACACCTGAGGCACGCACAAAATCGGCAACCAGATACGCTACGTAGGGAGTGAGAATGCTGAGAGCAATCTCAATCGGAGCATCGTCGACTCGGTGCTCAATGAGGTGAACGATCTCGCCAATGCCGAGGCCAACCGCCAGGCCAACCACAATCAAATAGCACAGGCGCAGGAGTCCTTCACTGAAGGTAGGCACATGGCTTGCCACCAGCAGACCAATGCCGAACTCAAGCGCCAGGAGAGCAGTTGCATCGTTCAGCAGGCTCTCCCCCTCCAGAATGTCAACCATTTGCCGTGGGAGTCCGAGGCGTTTCGCGATTGAAGTTGCAGCGATCGCATCGGTAGGCGCGACAATCGCACCGAGCACCACTCCAACTCGCCAGTCGAAACCCGGCAGCAGCCACTGTCCCACTTGGGTAACGCCAACCACCGTAAAGGTAACCAGTCCGAATGCCAGCAGGAAAATGCTTACCAGGTTGTAAGAGAACTCGCGCCACGAGGTGAGCCAAGCGGCACTGTAAAGAAGAGGTGGCAGGATCACGAAAAAGACCAGATCCGGGCTCAGTTCCACCTTCGGGATGCCGGGAACAAAGCTCAACAGCAGGCCGCCAATCACAAGCACGATCGGGTAAGGCACAGCCAGTTTTCGCGCGAGTGCCCCAAACGCTACCACGAATAGAAGCAGCAGCAGAAATACGATCTCAATGCCGTGAATGCCGTTTGCCAGCATGTCGTCCTAGGTCGTTCCAAAATACCGCAATACAAAATACCGCAATCGCAGCTTGATATCGCTGTCATCC
The DNA here is from genome assembly GCA_963785865.1 of uncultured Acidobacteriota bacterium. GTDB lineage: Bacteria > Acidobacteriota > Terriglobia > Terriglobales > Acidobacteriaceae > Sulfotelmatobacter. The sequence continues at coordinate 8,478 of CAWAXF010000036.1, forward strand.
TGAGCGAAGCGAAGGATCTATGCACTTTGCGTCATGGTACGACTATGCAGAGATCCTTGACTTCGCTCACAGTCCTGCCCAAGCTTGCGACATGGATTGCGCGTTGCCCCTTTTAGATTCAGAATTCTGACCCCGCTCTTGACAGCGAGCCACCCAATCGTCCAATATGGCGTTGTACGACATAGCGGTTGATGACATATGGAGTTTTTCCCCCTGAGCGAACCGGTATTGCTGGTGTTGTTGAGTCTGGCGGAACAGCCCCGCCACGGCTACTCCATTCTCAAAGACGTGGAACGAATGAGCGGAGGCCGCGTAAAGCTCAGCACGGGCACTCTCTACGGAGCCCTGCGCCGTTTACTCGAAGAGGCCTGGATCGAGCGCGTCGAAGAGGACGAAAGCCCCCGCGATCGCCGGCCCTACCGGCTCACGTCCCGTGGACGCCGCAACTTGCAACTGGAAGTGGAGCGAATGAAGCAGCTAACCAAACTGGCTGCCCTGCGCGTCGCGCGCAAAGAGGTCTAGCATGCTCAGCCTCTACAAAGGGCTGCTCTACCTGTATCCGTCACTTTATCGCCGTGAGTACGCGCACGAGATGATTTCTGTATTTCGTGATGCCCATGCCGATGTCAGCGCTGCCAGCGTTACAGACCGCATCTCTTTCAGCATCAGGGAGATTTTCGGCCTGCTTGCCGGCGCTCTGCGGGAGCGTGTCCGCGTCGTTAGCGGCACCTATCCATTGATTGCATTCAGGAGGTTCGATATGCGTCCAGAATTTCGTTTCCCACGGTCCACAGTCTTCCTGATGTCCATCATTTTCGCTGGCGTCATCCTCGCGATGGAGAAGGCCAACCTTATTCAGGTGAAATATGCGGCTGGCGTCGGATCCATATGGCCTTCGTTGCCTTGGTTTTTGGGGTTCACTCTTCTCTTCACCTGGGCCGCAGCTCTCGTCGTTTGGGGAATTCTGTTTGCGCTAGGACGAACTGGAACTCATCGCCTCGAGAATATAGAGTCGTCCCCAAGCAGGCCCCAGTGACCTCTGCGCGACCTTTTTGATAGTGCCAGGAACCCGCCGTTAGCTTCCGGGTAACAGTTCGTTGTTGACGGCTCCACGCCGCTAACCGATAACAGCGGGCGAACTACTCCGGATCCCCGGGATCATTGAACAGGACCGAGAGCTTGATGCTGCCGTGCCCGAATTGCGGGAAGTAGGGAGTTGACCGGTCTCCTGGATCGAGATTCGATGCCGTATCGTCTGGCGGAAACAGAATGAGAGAGTTCAGAAATTTCTGTAGCGCATCGGATTCCGCTCCGGTCAGTTTCGCATAGGCATTGCGCGAAGCTTGTGATTCTCCTCCGTGTCGCAAAATCACATCGTCCAGCGACATACTGCGGCCGTCGTGACCATAAGGTCCGGTCGAACCAACTCCCCAAAGAGGGCGCGTGAGGAAGAGCTTCTGCAGCGTGCCATCATAGTTCCGCTCATAGAAATGGGTGCCTAGATCGTGCCGCTTGAAATCGGTGAAGATGTCCTTAACCACAAAAGGTTTTCCCTGTGGCCCCTTCAGCGCTGGATACCCGCTGCCGTCATCGAAGCTGTTGAACAGCGCGCTTGCGGTTGCGAACAGGCTATTGAAGTTCCCGCGAAGCGGATCGTAAACCGTTTCCACGTCAGCTACGCGGCGGTCCCGATTAATTGTCAGGTCAGAGATGTGGCAGGAGTTGCAGCCAATCCGGTTGAAGACCATTCGCCCAAACGCTGTCGCCCTAGTCTGTTTTCCGCGCCCCGGTTTGAAGTAATTCAGCAGGTAAAACTCCATTTGATCAACGATGGCAGGATCGATCTCGTACTGGCCGGTTTCGGCGTCCGCTGCCGGCGGAGGGCTGATTTTGTCCTGTGCGCCGTCGAGCACCATGCCGCTGGGAGTGGTGACCTTCTGCCCCGCACTAGCGGCCGCGAGATCGGGATCATCGACTTCCAGGCCCATCTCCTTGTGGAATGCGCCGACAATGAATTCGCGTATGGAAATTGTGCTGCCCTCGGCGAAGAACGGCTTCACCCGCAGGTCGGGATCGACACCTTGGACCTGCGAAGTGTCGATCGAGCCAAATGGGTCGGCTGTGATCGCGCCGAATCTTATGCCTTTGCTGAGTAATGGCAATGTCACGGAACGACGGTTCTTTACAGCCTGCTGGATTGCTATCGCGCGAATACTCCTCAGATCTCCGGTAATCTCGTCGGCCAGCATTTCCTTTAAGCCAAGGCCGAATAAGTGGGGAGCATCACGGCTATCCGGCCGGGTCGCCACATTGCCGCCGGTTCCGGCTGAACCACGCGGACGTCCGTGACACAGGGCACAACTGTCCGAGAGTCCCGCGCCCAGTGCGCCATTTACGTCGAGGTCGCCGAGGCCATCCCCATCGTTAGCTCCCTGTCCCTGCAGGCGCGTGAATTTGCGTTGAAAGAGCTGCCGTCCGCGACGAATCGATCGGAAGGGATCGCGCTGGATGATGAAGATCGAAGAGTTCCAGCTGTTCCGATCTCCTCGCCCAGCGCCTGTCTCATCTTGCAAAGATTTAGCGATTCCAACCTTGGCATAGTTCGGAGCTTGGGTGCGATCCGTGAGCTGGGCCCAGCTTGCACTGCTCCAGCTGCATAGCAGCACTGCCCAGCAGAATGTTCGCAACTTCAAGAAACATCGAGCAACGTCCATGACGCCAACCTCCGATTTGTGACCATTTAGATCGTTTGCGCTTATTGGCCCTCGCAGCTCACTTTGTTATTCCAGTCCACAAACGCACCGCCAGGGTTGTCACGCCACGCCCACACATGCAGTTCGAAGAAGGCTGGGATGCCGTACCGGTTTGGACTGCTTACGAACTGAAAGGCTTGGCCTTCGAGCATTGGAGGCGCGCCCTTGTGATTTGTCAACCACGTGACTGCATCCACAATGTACTCGACGCCGACCAACCGCCGGGCATCTCCAACAGGTTCGTAGATCAGTGCTTCCGGATGCTCGGCATCTATCTCACCGTCGCCCACCAGATTGCCATTGATGTAGTGAATACCCATGGCGCCATGATCGGGGCCGCTGACGCAGCCGAATGCTGCTGTGTAGTCCGGACCGGCATTATTGACGTCAATGAACTGGCGCGTGGCCGCGCGAACAACTTGCACCAACTTTGCTGATGCGCCATGGTCGTGGCCAGCCTGGCCGACGACAACGACCGGCGCGGATAGTGCCAGGCCACTCAGAAGTACTGGCCGTACGAGGCGCATGATTGATCTGGTAATGGATTTCATATTTTTTCTTGTCATAGCTGGTCTCCTTCAAATTTGGTAGCTTTTCCTGAGGCTGCTCGCCCTGCCGTGCCCCTACGTTGCCAGCGAGAAAGCCAGATTTAGAGCTCTAACTGTCGTTCAGGGGCGGAGAATCGGTGATACAATTGCCGCCGCTTCTGCGTCTCGTCCCCCGTGAATGGAAGTTAGCTCTCATGCTGGGAAAATGTCCTCAAACCAGCGCTCAATCTTTCTCAAAAATTCTCAAGGTCACGTTATGCCCAGCCTGACCAGCACCTTCTACGCATTCGGCGAGTTCGATCTTGATGCCCAAAGCCGCACTTTGCGGAGGGGTAATGAGCCGGTTGCACTCACTCCCAAGGCCTTTGAATTGCTGCTGTTACTGGTTCAGCACAGCGGCGAAGTCGTTAGCAAAGACGAGCTGATGCAAGCGGTATGGCCCGACAGCTTCGTGGAAGAAGCGAATTTGACCCAAACCGTTTTCATGCTGAGGAAGGCGCTCGGCGAGACTCCCACCCGTCGCTACATTTTGACTATTCAAGGCAAAGGATACCGGCTTGCACCCGAAGTGAAGCCAGGCCCGGCGAATGGAAATGGGCATGAGCCGGGCGGGCATTCGGCATCGCTCGTTCACCGGAATGACTTGGCCCAGGCATCTGCCGATGTGCACATTCGGACTGCACCGCGAGCCGGAGTGCGTGTCGCCCTGGCATTTGCGGTCATTATTGTTGTGTTGACCGGAGTAGTGTTGTGGTTAATTCCCGCGCTGTCGCGTCATGCAAGCGCATCCCTTCCCCTGCATTCCATTGCCGTACTGCCTCTCGATAACTTTTCCGGAGATCCTTCGCAGGAATACTTCGTCGATGGGATGACGGATGAGTTGATCACGAATCTTGCTAAAGTCAGCTCCCTTCGAGTGATCTCCCGCACATCGGTGATGCGTTACAAAGCGACGAAAAAGAGCTTGCCGGAGATTGCCCGAGAGTTGAACGTGGACGGAATCGTAGAAGGGTCTGTGACACGCTCTGGCGATAAAGTACGAATCACCGCCCAATTAATTCGCGGTCCCACCGATCAGCATCTTTGGGCCGAGTCGTATGAGCGCCCCCTCGGCGACGTGCTCAGGTTACAGAATGAGGTCGCGCAGGCGATCACGCAGCAAGTCCGCGCTCAATTGAGTCCACAACAGCAGTCGCGTTTGCACCTCACTGCCGCGGTAAATCCGGAAGCTTACGACGCCTATTTGCGGGGCCGATACTATTTAACGAGGGATTCTGATACCGCGAAGAACTACTTCGAAGAGGCCATCCGAAAAGACTCAGGGCTCGCCTCGGCCTATGCCGGCTTGGCAGAGTCTTACTACAGTCTCGCATCTTTGCGGCTGGTGGCCCCGGAACCCGCACACAACCTTGCCGAGCGAGCTGCACGAAAAGCTCTGGAACTGGATGAAACCTCCGGCCAAGCTCACACCGTATTAGCAGTTCTGAAATGGAGGTATGACTGGGACAGCCCGGCTGCCGAACGAGAGTTCACATCTGCGCTTTCACTCGCTCCCAATTACGATTGCCTTCATAGCTACTATGCAAGCTATCTTGCCTCGCATGGTCGTCGCGACGAAGCGATGGCTGAAATCAGGACAGCCCGCGAACTGAGTCCCAGCATAAGCTTTGATGTAGACGAGGCAAGTGCCGACTATCAACTCGGCGACTACGAGAGGCTGGTTGAAATCAGCAAGCGGGGAATGTCGTTAGAACCCGATAGTTGGCTGAACCGCTATTTTCTCGGGGTCGGGTATCAGGGTCTTGGCAAACCAACACTCGCCCTTCCGGAATTCCAGAAAGCCGTAAGGCTGTCGAAGGGCGACCAAGACGCCACGGCTGCATTGGCGAACGCCTATTCGGCTACAGGAAGAAGAGCTGAAGCGCAAAAAATCCTTCAGAGCTTTGCGCAGCAATCAAGGACGACGTACGTGTCGCCATATATGACTGCAACCATCTACGCTGGTCTCGGCGATAAGGACAGGGCTTTCAATTCTTTGGATAAGGCTTATCAAGAACGAAGCTTCGATCTGGTTTGGAACCTCAAGAGTGATCCCCGTCTTGCCAACCTCCGCCCTGACCCGCGCTTAGAGAACCTGTTGCGCCGCATCGGCTTAAACTGAGCGCCCGCGCCGGGGCGTAGCCCGCTTTGGTCGAAGAGACCCAGCCATTTTGCTGTGAAACTCGTCTCGCCGTTGTTCAAGCTGCGTGTCGTCCGCTATCAACCACCCGCTGCTCGCTTTGGTACAGATGGATTTGGCGCATCCGGTCCCGTCGATACCAACGATACTCTGGAAGGACGCGCCCGCAATCAACGGATGGAACTCGTGAAGCAGTAAACGATTCCTGTATTTCGCCGCTAACCCTGCAGCAGCCGAACCCGATGCGCTAACCTAGAGTAAGAGGTTATGTACCAGATGCCAGTGCAAATCGGAGCCAAGACGCACCATTTCACAGATCCTACGGGTTTGCTTTCAGACTGCCACCGCAGGATTGAAACCTTTCTATCTACGTTGGCTGCGGTCGCTGATGTCCTCGACCAACCTATCTCGGAGCATACGGCTCGATCCTTACAGGCGGCTCTGCAGTACTTTCGCGAGGCCGCGCCAAAGCACACTGCGGACGAAGAAGAATCGCTGTTTCCACGGTTGCGTGAGCGCGACAATCCTGAAGTCGTGACTGCCTTGAGAGCGCTCGACGATCTGGAACGAGACCACGACACAGTCTCGCCTCTGCATGCTGAAGTGGAGCGCATGGGCGCGCAATATCTTGCGATGGGCAGCCTTTCAGCCTCGGATTGCGCTGCATTTCGTACCACCGTCAAGAAACTGCAAAGCATGTACGCTGACCACATTCGGGTGGAAGACACCGTGATCTTCCCCCTGGCCGCGCGCGTGTTGTCTCAGGAGGAAAAGACGGTGATTGCCGGCGAGATGGCTGGACGACGAAATGTCGCGCTTACCCCGGTCGGTGCGCAAAAAGAGCGCGGCTAAAGCCGAAGATCCGATCTGCCCGCGTTATTGCGGCGTCGCCGAAAAGTCCGCGGTTCCGACTTTCACGATCGTGCCACGCCTGACAGGCTTGCTTTCCTTCGCATTGTCCGATTTCTCTTCATCCGCTGCCGGCGCCGGTGCGGGTTTCTCTGTCCAGACTCCATACACTCGCCCGCCATATGCGGCAACGCCGCTATAGTCCCCGAAAAACACTCCACCAGCTTCGAAGGGTTCTTCGGTCCAGGCGTAATTATGAAACGTGCGCCCGGCATCCGTGGAGCGTGCCACAACCACGATTTGCTTCCGGTTAGCCGGATCGCGCCGGCGATCGTAGAACATTACATTCACCGACCCATCAACTGGATCCAGCGCCAGCCACTGGAAGAATTGCTCCGCTCCATTGTGCACTGGATCATTGTTGACGCGGGTCGCCGCACTCCAATGTTTGCCGCGATCTGCGGAACTGGCGACAAAGACATCGAGGTCCCCATTGCGGTAGTCGCTCCAGGTTACATAGATTCGGTTGCTCTTGGGATCAATTGCGATCTGCGGAAATCCATTGGCCCGATCCAGCGTGTCGATGGCAAACATGATGGGAGCGGTGTGAATCACCGCGCGGGCATGCGAAAAGGTCTTCCCGCCATCCCGCGAAGCCGTGAACATAATGTCGTTATCCTGGCTCCAGATTGCATACAGCGTGCCGTCAGGCGCGACCGCCCCATCGAATCCCTCAGCCGCCCCGTTGTCATCCCGGGGCAGTCCGGGATGCGCATCAATTTCGATCGGCTGCGACCACGTTCTGCCGTCATCGGTCGATCGCGACAGGACCATCTGCGAATCAGCTAACCGCCAGCGCGTCCAGCCCACATAAAGATTTCCCGCATACTTGCTTTTCGTATTGTCCGCGACCAGATATGGCTTGTCTTCAAACGGAATACCAGGTTGGCTGGGTTGCTCGGCCACGGCAACGTGGTTGGCCTCCCATGTTTTGCCGCCATCCAGCGAGCGTCGCACGAAAATTCCATTCCGCGTCGCCCCGTGCCCCCAGTAGTTGAATGTCCCCAGCTTATCGAAAGCGATGTAACAGATGAAGGCGTGCCCCTGATTATCAAATACAGTGGAGACGTCCCCCGAAACTCTGTAGTTTTTCGGATCCACACCCTCGGCCACGGTCCAGGTCTTGCCGGCATCTTGGGAATATGCGGCATGAGCATTGTCCTGAAACACCGCAACCACTTGCTGCGGATTCGCAGGATTCACCGTGATGCCCGGCTCCGTGAAATATCCGGGTTCCGGCGTAAGCGCAAAGACGTGAGCTTGCGGAGCCCTGGGCAGGTCGTCACCATATGCCACACTCGCTAACAGCAAAAAGATTCTTAAAGTGAACCGCGGAAGTACTGCCAGGCACATTCGTAATACTTGCATGCGTGATCCTTTGCGTTGCATTTTGATCAGGCGCAGAGCGCTGCCGCTCCTGCGATCCCGGCATCCGCTCCATAGTGCGCCATCACTACTGGAATTTCTGCCGCCCGCGGATTCACGCACCAGTGGGGAAGTGTTTTGCTGATTTCCGCAAACAACGGCTTCAGCATGGCTGCTACTCCTCCTCCCATGACGATCACGTCAGGATCGAGCAGGTCCACAATGTTTCCCAGCCAGTAGGTGAGTAGTTGTGCCGTCTCCAGCATGATCTCTTGTGCCATCACATCGCCTGCTGCGTAGGCACGAGCCACCGTTTCGCTGGTCATCGATCCGATGTCTCCTTGCACCAGATCGCGAAGCTGGGATGCGCGGGAATTCTCTGCTTCGAGCTTAGCCCGGGCGCGTGCGCCAATCGCCGGACCCGAGGCCAGCACTTCAATGCACCCTCGCTTCCCGCAGTTGCACACCGGACCTCGATAATCGATGCTCACATGCCCGCCCTCGGCGGCGGATCCGGTGTTTCCGTGATAGATCGCGCCGTCAAAGACAATCCCGGTTCCGATTCCAGTCCCGATCGTCGCGTAGAAAACGTATCGAAAACCGCGAGCGGCACCCCAACGGGTTTCAGCCAGAGCGGCAGCGTTGGCATCATTGTCGATCTTCACTGGCACTCGATACTTCGCGCTGATTTCCGATGACAACGGGAAGTTTCGCCAGCACGGAACATTCGGCGGGTTGAGCACGATCCCCGACTTCGGATCGAGCGGTCCGGGCGCGCAGATCCCAATGCTGCTGACTTGCCCATTCACTGTGGTCAGCATGGAATCGATAGCGCCGGTAACCGCTTGCAACCCCGCTTGGGCCGTCCCGGCCGCGATCATCGGCTTGCGATCTTGCGCCAGGATCTTTCCGTCACGATCCACGATTCCCACCGCAACCTTGGTGCCCCCGATGTCCACGCCGAGTATCGGCGCCGTCATGGTCTCTCCGCAGCCGCATGCCCAACATCGGAGAACTGCACTTCTACAGTCTTGATTTCGTACGGCTTGATTGGAACGTTGACGGCGCTGCCATTCACCTGCAGGCCGCCCATCGGCTTCTCCATCAAATCCGTTTCCCTGGCCGACTCTGCACCCGGGGGCAGTTGCACCTTGACCTCAGCCTGCTTGCCCGCCCATTCATAAAACCGCACAACCAGGGCGCTTTGGTCCTCCGCTTTCTTCAGCGCAGAAACGATGACGTTGTCCGACCCAACCTGCAGAAACGAGTGCTCGGGAGGAAGCGCTCCTTGATGTTTTCCCACAGGAACTGAAATCAGCTTGTAATTCAGTTCATATCCTTGCCGGATGGTTAGCGCCTGCTTCCAGTCGCCGCCATGGGGATACATCGAGTAAGTGAACTCGTGATGGCCTTCATCTGCGTGAGGATCGGGATATTCGGGCGAGCGCAGCAGCGACAATCGCAGCACGTTGCCCTTGGCATCGTACCCGTACTTGCAATCATTGAGCAGGCTGAAGCCGTGCTTGCCATCGGAGATGTCAGCCCAGCGTTGTGCGGGAACCTCGAACTGCCCCTGCTCAGCCGGAGTATTCCGCGTTGTAGGACGCTGCACGGAGCCAAAGGGAATTTCATAAGTCGCCTTATCGCTGTGCGCGCTCACCGGGAACGCGACTTTCAGCAGAATGTGCTTCTCGTGCCACTCCGCCTGCATTGTTCACATCTACGCGCGGTATCCCGGCGTACAGCGTCACGTCTCGCACGAATGTTGAATTCTGGAAATGATTTTTGATGCGAATCACCGCTCGCAGCGGCCCGCTCTCCACCAGCTTCACTTCATCGGCCTTGTCCAGATCCCAGTGTTGCTTCTCGAAGTCAGCGTCAATGTTCCATGCGTCCCACTGCTTGGGCTTATCCACGAAGGTCTGCAGAAGATTGCCGCAGACGGAATTTCTCGGTCCCCCTGTATCAGTCTCGGCCGCCGCCAGTGACTCGATACCGCTGCGCTTATCGAACAGGCTCGTCATGCAGCCAGTCTGCGGATCGATCTTCACGCGGATGAATTCGTTTTCCAGAGTGTCTGCGGAAGCCTTCAGAAGGGAATGCACCGGGCGACGGATTGCTGGCCCCGCTCACGAAATAGGTTGCGTAACCCATCGAGGGAGTGTGGGCCAGCAGCAGAAAACGCGCCCGGTGAGTGTCTCTATCCATCGAGATCAGTTGCGCCTCTGCGGGTTTGCCTGCCCCATCCACCACTTGGATGTTCTGCGCCGGTTCCGGCAATTGCGCCTCAACCTCCACCACATCCGTTCGCGCCCACGACTGCGAATTAAATAGCATGACCGCAACACCCGTCGCGTTGCGTATCCACGCGGGCAGCGATTTCGCCGAAGGGATGCGGACGTGACGTCATTCACGGTACGATCAACGTTCTCAAGATTTCGCTTTGAATCCAGATAATTCACTGCAATCCCGGACCCCGGCATGATGTCATGGAAATGATCGAACAGCAGGTTCTTCCAGCTCATCAACATCCCATCCTGCGGGTACGGACGCCCATAGAGCAGGGCGATCGAAGCAAATTTCTCGGCGTTCAATACATTCTCTTCCGAGCGTCGAATTCTGCGCTTGGTCTCGGCCTGCGTGGTGAACACTCCACGGTGATACTGGAAATAAAGTTCGCCGTCCCACACCGGAACCTGCATCGTGGGCAGTTTCTTCTCCATGTCGCGGAAGAAATCCCGGGCAAAGCTGAACTCTAGCTTCGGAAAGACCGTGTCGGGAGCCCTAAGTTGCTCCGCATGGTCGAGCATGACTCGCGTTGGCCCGCCGCCGTGATCGCCCACGCCGTACAGGTGCATCATCTCGGGATGATCCACCAGCGTCTTGCCGTAAATCGACGGCATCCAGGTCGCAACCTGGCTGCCCAGCGGCTCGGCGTCAATCGGGTCCGCGTAATCGTGCGGGAAATAAGTCAGCAGGCGGCTGCCGTCCGGCGCCTGCCACCAGAAGAACTTGTATGGAAAGGTCGTGAACTCGTGCGCCCACATGAGTTTCTGGGTCACGAAATAATCCATGCCCGACCGTTTATAGATTTGCGGAAGCTGGTAGTTATATCCGAACGAATCCGGATTCCATCCGATCTTCACATCAACGCCAAAATTCTTTTCGAAGTATCGCTTGCCCACCAGGATCTGCCGCACCAGCGACTCGCCGTCCGGCATATTCAGATCGGGTTCCACCCACATCCCTCCGATGACTTCCCAGCGCCCTTCTTTCACGCGCTGTTCGATCTCGGCAAACAGGTCGGGATATTTCTCCTGCATCCATTCATAGGTTCGCGCTGACGACATGGTGAACTTGAAATCCGGGTACTCGCGCATCAGGTCAAGAACGCTGCGGAATGTATTGCGCACTACTTCCACTGTCTCGGTCCACGGCCATAGCCACGCCATATCAATGTGCGAATTGCCCACCGCCTTGATGGTGAACTGCTGCAGCCATGGTTTGAGCTGAGCCAGTTTGTCGTGTGCTGCCCGCAGGGATGCGTCGAAGCCCGACTGGTTTCCTTGATCGAGTGAAGAGAAATCAATGGCCTTCACCGCCGCATCAAGTTCCTGCTCACGCTCCGATTTACCAGCTTCGTAGGCCGCGATGATCGGGCGCACCGCAAGTATTTCGAGTCGAAGCATCGCCGGATCGGGACGCGATTTTGCCGCGCCCATCGTCAACATGCTTTTCACAAACTCACATTGCAGCGTCGTCCCCCGCAACTACACGCACGGCGACGAGAAATTTCTGCCCGGGCTGCGCGTTTTCCGTCAGCAGCACCGGCTGGATGTCATCATCACTCCCGCGATACAGAATTGCTCCGTTAGAAAAAACGGTGATTGCCAGTGGCCCGGGGCTGCCAAAACGTAAATCCAACCAGGCCTTCGCGCCTCCGGTCGCGTATCCATGAATTTTGTCGGGAATCTGCACCCAGCGCCGGAAAACGCGTGTCCCCGTCCAGTGCTCCTCATTCGAGTTCTGCCCTCCCGGCCCGGACACGTTCTTCACCGTCCACGTGCCCCAGCCCGAATCATCGATCGACGGATCTTCCGGATGCGGAATATCGGCATGGAAACGCCATTCCGTTTCGCCCTGGTGCGTCAGCGAGTCCAGCCGATCGAGAGAAGTTTTGTAGGAATCCGGTGAGTTGTTCTGGCTCACACTGATCGAAGCACAAAACAAGATGGCAAGTATTACAGGGGGATACTTCATATAAAGGAAGCACCTTTCTGCCCAAAATCAAACGGAACAGCGGATCACAAGGGAAACCAAGAAGCTTACCACCGAAGCCCGGTCAGCGCTCTAAGCTGCTGATTCTACATGCCTGGAACTGGCGCACACCCGAATCTGCAAAAATTCTGATACCTTTCATCGAATCTTTGAGTCTAAGCAGTTACGTAAGGATATTGACGGGCGAAGCAAGCCCACTTACAATCTACCTCCAATGTCAGAGTGCTCCAATCTTCGCGCGACGTGCTGCTGCACTTGTTGTTGTTGTGCATGCGTGTGCGCTGGCGCGGGGAGTACGCTGACCTAAGAAAAATTTCTTAATTCCGGCACTCATAACCCACCGCCAGACAGAATCTGGCGGTGGGTTTTTTATTTTTCATGACCATGACGATCGCGAACACAACATCGAAGAAGGAAACCAAGGCACAGCGGGCCGAGCGCCTCAAGCGCGCCATGAATCCCTGGGACGGAATCAATGAGATCCGCCGCTTCGCGCGAGAAGGCTTCAGTTCGATCCCGCCCGAATGGATCGGCACTTACTTCCGCTGGTGGGGCGTTTACACCCAGGGCGATGGCGCAGGCGTCACCGGCGGTCAGGGCGGGGAAGGGCGCGCAATGCAACGCTTCATGGTTCGCATCCGAATCCCTAACGGCATCGTGACCTCCCCTCAACTGCGCGCCATCGCCGATCTCACCCGCCGCTACGCCAACGGAATCGCCGATCTCACCGTTCGTCAGAACATTCAACTTCACTGGATCACCATCGAATCCCTGCCGGAAGTTCTCGAGGGCTTGTGGCAAGTAGGCCTGAACACTACCGGAGCTTGCGGAGACGTGGTTCGCAATATCACAGGTTGCCCGGTCGCCGGCGTCGATGCCGACGAAATCGTGGATGCCTCCCCGCTGGTGCTCGAAGCATCGAAACTGCTGGCGGGTAATGCCGAGTTTTATAACCTGCCGCGCAAATTCAAAATTTCCATCGCTGGATGCCGCTCCTGGTGCTCGTATCCTGAAATCAACGACATTGGCCTGACCGCTGTAACGCGCCGTATCGGTGGCAAGCCTGAGGTTGGCTTTTCCCTGCGCGTTGCCGGCGGACTCTCCGCCGAGCCGTATCTCGCAGCCCGACTGAACGCTTTCATTCGCTGGGATCAGGCCGTTCCGGTCATCCAAGGGATTGCCGAACTTTTCCGCGACTCCGAAGTTTTACGCGAACATCGCGAACGCGCTCGCCTGAAATTCCTCTTCTTGCGCCATGGCTGGACTGCCGAGCGGTTCCTGGATGAATTGCACGATCGCATCGGCTTCAAACTCGATCCTGCCGTCGAAGAACATCGACCGGATGATGTTTACCGCGACCATGTCGGCATCCACTCCCAGAAACAGCATGGGTTGAGCTACGTAGGAGCGGTTGCACTGCGCGGCCGCATTACTGCAGACCAGATGCAATCTGCCGCTGAACTGGCGGAGCGCTTTGCAGGCGGCGAACTCCGCGCTACCAACATGCAGAACTTACTTGTGGTGAACGTTCCCACGATCAACACCGAGTCTCTGGCGAAGGAACTCGATGCGATTGGGCTTCGCGTCGGCGGCTCCAGCTTTGCGCGTGGCACGATTGCCTGCAGCGGCACGGAGTTCTGCAAGCTCGCCATCACTGAGACCAAAGCTTTCTCGCGCTGGCTCGTGGAGGAACTCGAAGATCGGCTGCCGGGATTCGATCAACATCTGAAGTTGCACGTGACCGGTTGCCCCAACAGTTGCGGTCAACACTGGATCGCCGACATCGGCATTGAAGGCAAGAAGATCAAGGTCGGCGATCGCCTCGTCGATGCTTATTACTTTTGCGTCGGTGGTGCGCTGGGCCTGAATCAAGCCACGGCGCGGCCGGTTGGATATCGCTGCGCGGCAACCGACGTTCCGGATGCCATCGAGCGCCTGCTCTCGCAGTACCTCTCCGAGCGCGAACCCGGCGAGAACCTCAGGCGCTTCTTCGCCCGTCACACCGACACGCAGATACGAGAGCTGTTGGCCGGGGAACTCGTTCCCGCCGTGGCTCGCGATCTGCCCCAGAATCTCGTCCATTCCGCAGGAGGACTCGGTGACTAGTTTATTTCCAATGTTCATCAAACTCGCCCACAAGCAGGTGCTGGTCGTGGGTGCGGGAAGAGTCGGCGAGCCAAAGATCGCGGGCCTGCTCGAAACTGGAGCGCGGATTCGCGTCGTTGCTCTCGAAGCAAGCCCAACCGTGCGCGACTGGGCTCGCGAAGGAAAAATTGAACTGGAGATCCGTCCCTTCAACGCCAGCGATCTCGACGGCGCTTTTCTGGCCATCGTTGCGACCGCCTCTCGCACCCTGAACGAACGTATTTACGACGAAGCTCAACGGCGCGGCATTCTGTGCAACGTGGTTGACGTGCCGGATCTGTGCGACTTTTTTTACCCCTCGGTGGTGCGTCGCGGGGATTTGCAGATCGCAGTCTCAACCGCGGGGAATAGCCCTTCTCTGGCGCAGAAAATTCGCCAGCAACTTGAAAAGCAATTCGGCCCTGCCTATGCCGAATGGGTACGCGAACTGGGCGAGACCAGGAAGCTGATCCTTGCCAGTGATCTGGATAAGGAACGCAAGCTGGAATTGTTGCACTCGTTGGCAAGCAGGGAAGCCGCGGAAGCGGCGTTGGCAGAACTTCCTGAGTTGGCCGTAAAAGGAGCGGAAGTATGAAAGGTAAAGTTTATCTGGTGGGCGCGGGGCCGGGCGATCCGGATTTGCTGACGGTGAAAGCTCTGCGCGTGCTGCGCAGCGCCGGCGCCGTTCTGTACGACGATCTCGTATCGCAGGAGATTCTGAATCTCATTCCACCCAGCGCGCAGCTGCACAACGTGGGAAAACGCTGCGGCAAAAAGAATATCCAGCAGGAAGAGATTCATTTCCTGATGGTCACGCTGGCCGAATCTGGCCTGCAGGTTGTGCGCCTGAAATCCGGCGATCCCATGATCTTCGGTCGCGCCGGCGAGGAGATGGAAGCCCTTCGCCACGCCGAGATTGATTTTGAAGTTGTTCCCGGCGTGACTTCCGCCCTGGGAGCAGCCGCGTCGACCGGCATTCCACTTACCCATCGCCGCCTTTCCTCTGCGCTGGTGTTTCTAACCGCGCACCAGGCTTCAAACAGCGAGGCCGCGGAATGGAGCAAGCTGGCAGGAAGCGGCTCGACACTGGTCATCTACATGCCCGGTCAGAACTACAAAGGCCTCTCGGCAAAGCTGAGAGTCGCAGGTTTAGCCGCCGAGACGCCCTGCGCAGTTATTTCACGGGCGAGTTCACCCCAGCAACGCACGCACATTACGACGATTTCCGAGCTGAACTCTACGCCGCGCCTCGCATCCCCGACGCTGCTGGTCGTCGGCGAGGTCGTGCGGCTTGCCAGTCGGCAATCGTTCGAAGACATTTCTTCCGACCACAGCTTGTCCGGTCTTTTATCGAATTTTCCGTCGCCGACAGAAACCGCAGAGGAGGAGCACTCGCGTGAGTTTTAAATCTGCAACTCAGATTGCCGATTTGCAAGCCGCTGCCGAGAGTTGGTCGCCGCAGCAGGTCCTGACGTGGGCCTTCGAAACTTTCGGCTCCAGCGTCGCCATCTCGTCTGCATTTGGCGTCGAGGGGATGGTGCTCATCGACATGGCTTCCCGCGTGCGGAAAGACTTCCGTCTCTTCACCATTGATACCGAATTCCTCTTCCCCGAAACCTATAACCTGATGGACAGGATCGAGGAGAGATACGGAATCGCGATCGAAAAAGTCTATTCGCTGCTCTCTCCGGAAACGCAGGAATTCACCCATGGCGCAGCACTGTGGACGCGCGATCCCGATCTCTGCTGCCGCCTGCGCAAAGTGGAACCGCTTCGCCGCAAGTTGCAGGAATTGACCGCCTGGATTACCAGCATCCGCCGGGATCAAACATCCCTTCGATCCGCGGCTCACAAGATCGAGTGGGATGCAAAGTTTGGTCTGGTGAAGATCAACCCGATTGTCGACTGGACGTCGAAGCAGGTGTGGGGTTACATCCACGATCACGACGTGCCTTACAACGAACTGCACGATCAGAGTTATCCCAGCATTGGCTGCACGCATTGCACGCGCGCCGTGCGGCCCGGCGAAGATCCCCGCGCAGGGCGTTGGCCAGGTTTCGCCAAGACGGAATGCGGGCTGCACATCATCGAGCCATTGCCCAACACAGGTGGGGCCGAATCGTCGCAAGCGGCGAAGCTGGGGAACTGAAGCGCTAACCCGCCTGGCAATAGGCGCTTTGGATTCCACCCCAATCGCGTGCGGGTTCGACCTTGGGGAAGAACAGCCGGTGCAGCCGCTGCACCGCTTCTTCCACTTTGCCTTCCTCCACCAGAAACGAAATCGTGCGGTCCGAAGCTCCCTGGCACATGACGCGCACGTCCATGTCCGACACAGCACCGAAGACGCGGCTCGCCACTTCAGGCTGGCGCCGGATGTTCTCTCCACCAGGCACACCAGCGCTTTATGATTCTCCCATTTCACGTCGGCAAGATCTTTCAACTCTGAAGCAATCTGGGGCAAAGCAGAGGCGCAAGGCACCAGCAGCGAAACACGATGTTGCGAAGTGGCCATCACGTCGACCGGACACGAGTGCTGGTCGAAGGCAGCGAAAACTGAGCTGAGCAACTCAGAATCCATCCCACGCGGGAGTTCCACTTCGACCGCCGCGACATTCCGCTTGGCGGTAATCGCCCGCACTCGAGGAGCGGTATCCGGATGCGCCAGGATTTCAGTTCCGTTACCCTCGGGCTGGCGCGAGTTCAAGACGTACACGGGAATATCCTCGCGCATGGCCGGAGCCAGCGTCGCCGGATGCAGCACCTTCGCTCCAAAGTGAGCTAACTCAGCGGCCTCATCGAAGCTCATTTTGCGAATGACCCGCGCATCAGGGCAGAGCTTGGGATCGGTCGTCATGACGCCATCCACGTCAGTCCAGATTTCGACCCGCGATGCATGGAGCGCGGCGCCAACAATGGCGGCAGTGAAATCCGATCCGCCGCGACCAAGAGTGGTTGCAACTCCGTCGAGAGTCGAGGAAATGAATCCTCCCAGGACCGGAACACAATGAGCCTGAAGCAGTGGTGCAAGCGCCCGTTGCAGGTTTTCGTTGGTCACGTCCCAGACGGGATTTGCCTGCCCGTGCTTCGCATCGGTGATGATGCAGGTTCGCGCGTCTACATGCGCGGCATCCACTGCAGCTTCCGTAGAGAGCTTCTTTGACCAGCCTGCTGGAGAATACTTCTCCGAAGCCGAGCAATTGGTCCTGTGACTTCAAATTGAGCTTGCCTGCAGCTTCAACTTCAAGCAGTAGCGATTCCAATGCACGGAAGTCTGACCGCAACTGGCGGTCGAGTGCGCCATACGCGGACTCTCCAACCAGCGAATCGGCCAGCCGTTCGTGACGCACATAGATGTCGCGAACCGCAGCCAGAGCAGCGCCCAGACGGCCATTCGCGGCGTCGCGTCCTGCTTCCAGCAGTTGATCTGTGACTCGCGCCAGCGCGCTCACCACAACCACCGGTTGCTGATTCCTGCTACGGCTTTGAACGATGGCGATCAGGCGCCGAATGGCAGCCTCATCTTCCACCGAGGTGCCCCCGAACTTCATGACCACAACGTTGTCATCCTGATCGAATCTGCTCTGTCGCTGGCTCATGGCATTCAGCTCCATTCCGAAGTTTTGGCGCAAAGAAAAACCCACCGCCAGATCGCTTCTGGCGGTGGGTTCGGGTGATTCTCTTAAGATTGCTCTACTTCATCCGATCCCGTCCTCCAGAAGACACGTAATTCGTGTCGACGTAATTGTGGCTGTTGTTGTAATTCGCTTGCCGTTCTGGAGGGACATACTCATAAATCGCTTCCAAGCATACTTTTGAAGGGAAGAAAGGCCAAATGCAAAAATGCGATTGAGAGTATCGGAATTCCGAATGGCGCGTGAGCGGTCTTATTGCGCGCTGAGAAGGCTTGAGAGAGGTGGCTCGCCTGACACACGAAAAGTCAAGCCCCCGACCGGTACGCTTTGCACCAAGCCCGATTCAAAAGACTGCAATTACCTCATTCCCAAGCCGATACAGCATGAAAGTACTGTGCAAATAAATGTATGTATGTTACTGATTACAAGCTACATAGATTCATGCGTTAAATCGGTTTAACTTGCCCGTGGCGAGCGTCTTTTCCCCGACGATCCGAGGCACGATCAGGGTCGCCATCTTCGTTCCTTGCGGTCTGCCTGGTTCGGCGCGAGGCATTCCTGGGCGCGAGCGAGTCGCGCTACGCCTCCGCCTTGTTCGTCTTGGTAGCGAACTGGCGGAGCAAGCCCACGAAAGCGGTCGATGCCACGGACAACGTTCGGTCGCGCCGGTAGGCGAGTCCCAGTTCGCGATACAACTCGGCGTCTTCCATGTCGATCAGTTTGACTCGCCCGGCGTCCACTTCATCGCGCGCGAACGATTGGCTGATGAGAGAAACTCCCAGATCCGCGGCCACGAAGCTTTTGATCATGCCAATACTGGGCAATTCCATTCGTACCTGCAAATCATTGCCATAGGGCCGAAACAGCTTGTCGAGAAGCCGGCGCGTGTGCCCCGTTTTGGGAAAGAGCAGCGGCTGCTTGACGATTTCGCTGATGGGAACGACTTTGTACTTGGCCAGCGGATTCTTGGGGCTGACCATCAGCATCAGTTTGTCGCGAAAAATGGGCTGAATCTTAAGGCTGGGCGACTGGATCGGCAGCGTGAGAATGCCCACTTCGACCTGCCCATTCTCCAGTTTCTCGACGATCTTATAGCTGAAATTCCGGTAAATGCTGATTTGCACGGGCGGAAATCGGCGGCAATATTCGGCAAATACTTCGGGCAGGACGTACAGGCAAGTCGCCTCGTTTGCGCCCACGCGGAGAGTGCCGCGGGGCGTACCGCTGTGGTCGGCAACCGCCATCAGCGACTCATCGCGCAGATTCTTCAGTTTCTCGGCGTACTCATAGAACACCTGGCCCGCTGGCGTCAGCTTGACCGTTTTTCCGGAGCGGTCGAGCAAGCGGTCGCCATATTCCTGCTCCAGTTGGCGGATTTGCGCGCTCACCGCCGATTGCGAACGGAATACTTTTTCCCCTGCCCGGGAAAAGCTGCCTTGCCTTGCCACTTCGAGAAACGTGATGAGTTGGTCGAAGTCCATTGTTGTGCGAGATTATAACGGAGTCTTTGCGAAAACCCGGCGAATTCACCGAATGCACCCGCTCCCGCGCCACTCGGAATTTTGCATGGATCGCATCGAAATTCTGGATTGTACTTTCACCGCAGTTCCACGATATTAAAGAAGATCAAGTTCCGGTTCCTGAGCGGAAGTGTGCCACACTCCATAGCCCAGAGAACGCCAGCCCCAGAACAAATGATTCGAAAGGAACTCAGTCCCTCGGACGAAGTCCATGATGACGCGTCTCAACCCGAATGGATTGCCACCCGCACAGGGCCTCTACGACCCGGCGAACGAGCATGATGCTTGCGGGATCGGCTTCGTAGCCAGTATCAAAGGCAATAAAAGCCACGACATTATCCGCAAAGGAATCCGGGTTTTATTGAACCTGGCGCACCGCGGCGCCTGCGGCTGCGATCCGGAGACCGGCGACGGCGCCGGTGTGCTGATTCAGATTCCTCACCAGTTCTTCGCCCGGGAATGCGCCAAGCTGGGCTTCACTCTGCCCGAGCCTGGGTCTTACGCGCGTCGCCATGGCTTTTCTTCCCGTGGAAAAGCACCGGGAGACTGCAGTGCGAGGGCGTTCTCGAACGCATCATCCGCGAAGAGGGGCTGACCTTGTTGGGCTGGCGCGACACTCCGGTCTACGCATCCGCCATCGGGCGGGTCGCGCGCGGGTCCCAGCCATATATCCAGCAGATGTTCGTGGCCTGCCCGGCTGAACATGGATGAAGACGCGTTCGAGCGCAAGCTGTACGTGGTTCGCAAGCGCGCCGAGAACGAGGTTCGCGAGTCTGGGCATGGAGGACGGCGGAAAGCTTCTACATCCCGTCCCTGTCCTGCCGCACGATCGTCTACAAAGGCCTGTTACTGGCTTCGCAGATCACAAATTTTTATCGTGAACTCGCCGATCCCGAGGTAGTCAGCGCGTTGTGCCTGGTGCACCAGCGCTTTTCCACTAACACATTTCCCAGTTGGCAGCGCGCTCACCCGTACCGCTATGTCGCGCACAACGGCGAGATCAACACCTTGCGGGGCAACGTGAACTGGATGCATGCGCGGCAGTCGCTGCTGCGCTCGCCGCTGTTTGGCGAGGACATTCAGAAGCTGCATCCCATCATCGCGCCCGACGGCAGCGATTCCGCCAATTTTGATAATGCAGTGGAGTTGCTGTATCAATCCGGACGCAGCCTGCCGCACGTGATGGCCATGCTGATTCCCGAGGCATGGGCGGGCAATCCGCACATGAAGCGGGAAAAGCGCGCCTTTTACGAGTACCACGCCTGCCTAATGGAGCCTTGGGACGGTCCCGCGGCGATTGCATTTACCGATGGCCGTGTGATCGGCGCAACCCTGGACCGCAACGGCCTCCGCCCCGGACGCTATGTGGTCACGCATGACGATCTCGTGGTAATGGCTTCGGAAGCCGGCGTACTCGACGTTGCGCCCGAGCAGGTGAAGAAGAAAGGACGCCTGCAACCCGGCAAGATGTTCCTGGTCGATACCGTCGAAGGCCGCATTGTTTCCGACAAAGAGATCAAGCAGAAGCTTTCGTCGCGCCAGCCCTACGCGCAGTGGCTGACAGAGAACCAGATCACCATCGATCAACTGCCCGAGCCTACGCGCATGCACTATCCGGATGCGGAAGCTTTGCTGCGGCGTCAGCGCGCGTTCGGATACAGCGATGAAGATGTGCGCATGATTCTTACCCCCATGGCGACCAAAGGCGAAGAGCCAGTCGGTTCGATGGGGACCGATACGCCCCTGGCCTGCCTCTCGGATAAGCCTCAGTCGCTGTTCAACTATTTCAAGCAGCTCTTCGCCCAGGTGACGAATCCGCCGATCGATCCCATTCGCGAAGAGATGGTGATGTCGCTGATCAGCTACATCGGCAGCGAGCGCAACATTCTGGAGGAAGCGCCTGAGAACTGCCACATGCTGAAACTGGCGCATCCTCTGCTGACCAATCGCGAGCTGGAAAAATTGCGCCGCGTTTCGAATCGTGATCTTCTGGCAACCACTTTGCCGGCCTTGTTCCGTGCCAGCGACGGAGAGACGGGCCTGAAACGCGCCTTGGACGAGTTGTGCCAGCGTGCTTCGCTGGCGGTAAAGGCAGGGTACTCCCTTCTTATTCTGTCGGATCGGGGCGTCGACAAAGACTACGCTCCCATTCCATGCTTGCTCGCATTAGCCGCGGTGCACAACTTGCTGGTCCGGGAGGAAACGCGCACGCAAGTGGCATTGATCACCGAGTCAGGCGAACCGCGTGAGGTCATGCATTTCGCCCTTCTCAGTGGATACGGCGCGAGCGCCATTAATCCCTATCTCGCCCTGGAAAGTGTGGAGAATCTGGCATGGCGAGGCGAACTGGGCGAAGGCGTCACGCCCGAAATCGCGGTGAAGCATTTCCTGAAATCGGTGAAGAAGGGTTTGTTAAAGACCTTCTCCAAGATGGGCATTTCCACCCTGCAGAGCTACCAGGGTGCGCAAGTGTTTGAAGCCATCGGCCTCAACAAAGAATTAGTCGAGACGTATTTTGCCGGGACTACGTCGCGCCTGGAAGGTGTTGGACTCTCAGTTCTCGCCGCCGAAGCGCAACTAAAACATGAGTACGCGTTCCGGCCGCTGATCGACTTCGAGACCGAACTCGCCGTGGGCGGCAACTACCACCAGCGGGTCAACGGCGAATACCACCTGCTCAATCCGGCGACCATCAGCAAGCTGCAGCAGGCAGTCCGCCAGGACAACTTCAAGAGCTTCCAGGAGTACACCGAGCTTATCGATAATCAGAGCGCCAGTCTCTGCACCCTTCGCGGCTTGATGAAGCTGAAGAAGAGCGATGAGCCGGTCCCGATCGAGGAAGTCGAGCCCGCGAAAGAAATCGTCAAGCGCTTCACCACCGGCGCGATGTCGTTCGGGTCAATCAGCAAAGAGGCGCACGAGACGCTGGCCATCGCGATGAACCGCATCGGCGGCAAGTCGAATACGGGCGAGGGCGGGGAAGACGAGGAGCGCTTCAAGCCCGATCCTAATGGAGATCTGCGCCGCAGTGCGGTGAAACAGGTGGCCTCGGCGCGGTTCGGCGTGACCGCGAACTACCTGGTACATGCGGATGAATTGCAAATCAAGATGGCGCAAGGCGCCAAGCCCGGCGAGGGCGGACAGCTTCCCGGTCACAAGGTGGATGAAGCGATCGCGCGGCTGCGCCATTCGATACCCGGAGTAGGACTCATCTCTCCTCCGCCGCACCACGACATTTATTCCATCGAGGATTTGGCGCAACTGATTTATGACTTGAAGAATGTCAATCCGCAAGCGCGTATTGCCGTCAAGCTGGTAGCTGAAGTTGGCGTCGGAACCGTCGCCGCGGGGGTCGCGAAAGCGCATGCGGACGTCGTTCTCATCAGTGGCGACACGGGCGGAACCGGAGCATCGCCGCTCAGTTCGATCAAGCATGCAGGCGTTCCGTGGGAACTCGGGCTGGCCGAGACGCAGCAGGTTCTTCTGCTCAACGATCTGCGCAGCCGCATTCGCGTGCAGACCGACGGCAAACTGCAAACCGGGCGCGATGTGGTGATAGCCGCGCTGCTCGGCGCCGAGGAATTTGGATTTGCTACCACTCCGCTCATCGCGATGGGCTGCATCATGATGCGCAAGTGCCACTTGAATACTTGTTCGGTGGGCATCGCGACGCAGGATCCAGAGTTGCGCAAACAATTCCAGGGCCAGCCGGAGCACGTGATCAATTTCTTTTTCTTCATCGCGGAGCAAGTCCGGCAATACATGGCCGAGATGGGATTCCGCACCGTGGATGAGATGGTCGGGCGCGTGGACATGCTCGACGTCAATCAGGCGGTAGATCACTGGAAGGCCAAGGGCTTGGACTTCTCCGCCATTCTTTACAACCCGCCAGTTCCGTCGCGGGTTGTGCGGCGACGCGTGCACGCCCAGGATCATGGACTGGAGCAGGCGCTTGATCACAGGATTCTGGGACAGGTGAGCGCGGCGCTGGAAACCTTAACTCCGATCGAAGTGAAATTTCCGGTACGCAACATCCATCGCACCGTGGGAACCATGCTGAGCGGTGAGGTGGCACGGCGCTACGGTTCAGCCGGGCCTTCCCGTCGACACGATTCGCCTGAAACTCAACGGCTCGGCCGGACAGAGCCTCGGGGCATTTCTGGCAAAGGGAATCACCCTCACGCTCGAAGGCGAGGCCAATGATTATGTGGGCAAGGGCCTTTCCGGCGGACGCATCATCGTGTATCCCCCGCGCGGATCGCGCTTCGCGCCGGAAGAAAACATTATCATCGGCAATGTCGCGCTTTATGGCGCCACCAGTGGTGAAGCTTTCTTTAACGGCATGGCGGGCGAACGCTTTGGCGTTCGCAATTCCGGCGCCACTGCTGTCGTGGAAGGAGTAGGCGATCACGGTTGCGAGTACATGACCAATGGCCTGGTGCTGGTACTCGGGTCGTGCGGACGAAATTTCGCGGCCGGGATGAGCGGAGGTATTGCCTACGTTTTCGACGAACGTGGAGACTTCACCCAAGAGCGCTGCAATCTCGAATCGGTCGATCTGGAGCCTCTGCTTGACCCTCACGATGCACAGGTGGTGAAGACTTTGATCGTACGCCATCTCGAGTTGACCTGGAGTCCGCGAGCCAAGTGGCTCCTCGACAATTGGCAGGAAGCGGTTCCACGTTTCATCAAAATCTTTCCGCACGAATTCAAGCGCGTGCTGGGCGTCAGCCGCAGCGATGGAGCGTATATTCCGGGCGAAGCGGTCCCCGTCCTCGCCAACGCAGAGCAGGTGCAGCATGGGTAAGACAACGGGGTTCATGGATTATCCGCGGCAACTCGCTCCCCGGCGTCCGGTGCTCGAGCGCGTGAACGACTGGTTTGAGATCTATCAGGACTTTCCCGAGGAGGAACTCCGAAAACAGGGCGCGCGCTGCATGGACTGTGGCGTTCCGTTCTGCCAAACGGGTTGTCCCGTCAGCAATCTCATTCCTGACTGGAACGATCTTGTTTACCGTGGACGCTGGAAGGACGCGGTCCGCCAGTTGCACGCGACCAACAATTTTCCCGAGTTCACTGGACGCATCTGTCCCGCTCCCTGCGAGGCTTCGTGCGTACTGGGAATCAATGCGCCTCCGGTGGCCATCAAGCAAAACGAGAAGAACATTGTTGAGCGAGGATTTCTGGAGGGCTGGATTCGTCCTCAGCCGCCGAAGCACCGCTCGGGCAAGAAAGTCGCGGTCGTCGGCTCAGGGCCGGCGGGATTGGCTGCGGCTCAACAGCTTTGCCGCGCCGGACACGCGGTTACGGTGTACGAAAAGGCAGACCGCATTGGCGGGCTCCTGCGCTACGGAATCCCTGAGTTCAAGATGGAAAAGCACATCATCGATCGCAGGCTCGAGCAGATGAGTGCGGAAGGCGTGAAATTTGTCACCAGCGCCGAGGTCGGCAACAACGTTGCCGTCGAAGATCTGCGCAGAGACTTTGACGCCATTGTGCTGGCGGGCGGCTCGGAGCAGCCCAGGGATCTAAAAGTTCCTGGACGTGAGCTCAAGGGAATCCATTTCGCCATGGAGTTCCTGCCTCAGGCCAATAAGCGCTGCCATGGAGATACGCTCGACTCTGCCAGTGAAATTGTGGCAACAGAAAAGCGCGTAGTCATCATCGGCGGAGGCGATACTGGTGCGGATTGCCTGGGCACTTGTCACCGCCAGAAGCCGCTGTCAGTGCATCAGTTCGAGATCATGCCCAAGCCGCCGGACGAGCGATCTCCTTTAACCCCTTGGCCCTTGTGGCCAATGCAGTTGCGCACCGAGGGTGCCCATGAAGAAGGCGGAGTGCGCGATTGGAGTATTGCGACCGCCAGCTTCAGCGGAGACGCTCAAGGCAATGTCAGGAAATTGCACGCGGTGCGCGTCGGCCCTCCCCCGAAATTCGAGCCGATGGCGGGCACGGAATTCACCATGGACGCCGATCTGATCCTGATTGCCATGGGATTCCTCGGTCCGGTGCGAAAAGGAATGATTGAGCAGTTGGGCGTTCAACTCGACAATCGCGGAAACGTTGCCACCGACGAAAACTACATGTCGTCTGTGCCCGGCGTATTTGCTGCCGGAGACATGCGGCGCGGGCAATCGCTTGTAGTCTGGGCAATTTCCGAGGGGCGCAAAGCAGCTGCTTGCGTGGATTCGTATTTGAAGCAGTTGAGCGTCCAGCCACAGGTCGAACCGGCGCGGCTGTATCCCGGCGCTAGCGGTCCCGCGTAGCTGCCTGTACTTCTTCGTAGAGTTCGGGCAGGCGCGAAGCGTCTCCGGGGGAATTTCCAAAGCGGGCCGACTCATAGACTGAGGTGAATCGGGCCACCGGTTCCCGAAGCCGCTGATTTTCTATCCTGCGCACAAACTCCTGTGCAGTCTGTCCTTTGGATCTTCGCATACCTTTTCTGGAGAGCATGCGGGTCATGCGCTCATACCAGATCGATGCAGCCTGTTCCGGCGCCCGCTCCGGATGCGCACTCACCCATTTTTCCTGCACCGCGCGGATGATCCGTCCCACGTTGGCGAGGAGCGCCAGAATCAAGGCGATTGCGAGACCAGCCAGGGCCCATCGGGCGGGGGAATGCTCCACGCGATCCTGTTTTTCGCGCGCCCAGCGCAGCATTGACGCATACTTGTGGCGCGCCCATTTGCGCGAGTCCGCTCCACAGGTTGCGCGATCCGGTAACGGCGGCTTGCCCCAGCGTGAACTGATGCGACGCGTCGTAGCTGACAATCCACTCGCGCCAGAAGGAGCTCATGGCGTCCACGTAAAGGGCCAGCCGTGCCCAGCCGTGGCGTGTACCGCTGGCCGTGCCCGCGGGTGTGGGATCGAACATCTGCCAACCGAATCCGGGGAAGTAGGCTTCCACCCAGGCATGCGCGTCTTTGGCCCGCACCACATAACTTTCCGTGATGTCGTTGAACTCATCCGAGCGGAATCCGGTCACCACGCGAGAGGGAATTCCCAGGCTTCGCAACATTACCGCCATCGACGACGCAAAGTATTCGCAGTGTCCTTGCTTGCGCTCGAACAGGAAGTTGCCAATCGGATCCTTCACTTGAGTCTGCGGCAGTTGCAAGGTGTAGCCGAAGTTCGTCCGAAGGTACTGCTCAATCTGGGCGGCTTTGTCGTAATCAGTCTTTGCGGAGCGGGTGATTTGTGCGGCCAGGGGCGGAATTCGCGCATCGATCAGCGGGAGCCTCAGATACGTCGCTGTAATCACAGGCGGATACGTGCTTCCGGCGGAACGCAGTTGTGCGCCCGAAGGCGATGCAATATCCGAAACTGCTTCGTAGCGGCTGAGGGAGTGCCGAGAATCAAAGTTGTAGACGGCCCCGCCCGCATCGGCGGCGAGCATGGCGTACTCGCCGTTGACGCTGCGCGGCCACGGCGCAAGGAAGAAGACATTGGTGCCGATCGGCTCCATCAAGACGCGATAATGAATAAACTTCCCGTGGTCGCTCACGGGCGTCACCGAATTTTGCCAGGCTAGATCTGGACCAGGCACGGCAAAACTGCCATCGGGACGGTGGCGCAGCAGAAAGGGTTCGCGAGGATTCGACCAGCTCTGCCCATCAAATTTCGCCAGAGCCACTCCGCGCCAGTGCAGTTCGTAGTGACCGGTCTGGTCGCCATCAATCTGGATGTGCATGACCACGGCGTTTGACTGCTGGATCTGGCCGATCTTTCCGAGTTCCACATGGTCGCTGAACCCGGAAGCGAAGTCCGTTCCGAAGGTGTATCCGCCCAGATAGCCGGCCGACATACGCGGCATGACGAAAAACAAAAGCGCGCCGCAAAGCAGAATCATCACCATCAATACGGGAGCGAAGCGCAGCAGCGCGAAAGCCAGGTGCCGATGTTCATGGGCATCGCTCGAATGGCGCGCGTGAATGTTCGCAAGGTGTCCCGAGCGGCGCATTTCCAGAAGCACGAAAGTCGCCACCGACATCAGCATGAACGCCGCAAAACAAAACAGAAACACACTATCCACGGTCAAGACTGCGGCAGCCAGCACCATGAGAAAGGCGAGGATAGCCAGCATCAAGTGATCGCGTTCGCGCCGCACAGAAAACATGCGGATGACCACTCCGAATAACGCTAAGTGAATGGTTGCGGGCAGGAAGGCACGGGAAAACACAAGGTAATCGATCGCGAAGAACGCGAAGTAGGCAATGGATAGGGGGGTGGTCCAGCGCTCCGAGATTACGAACTGCCGCCGCTTGGCGAGCAAATATCCGCGTATAGCCAGCGCGGTTCCCACGAGAGCCACCGAAGGAAGGTCCAGGCCTCCCGTCCCTGCGAGTGTGACAAAACCCGTGACAACAAGTAGATACAAGGACAGTTCAAAGTACTTGTCGATTGCCTTGTGGACCGGAATGATGCCGGATTGGAATGCCTGCTGTGCCATAGGCAGTCGGGAATTTACTCCGTGACTCGCTCTCGCCTATTGTTCGTCATTGCGAGCAAGAAAGGAAGGTTTTGACGCAGAATTCTTGCACCGAAAGTCACATTTGACTGGGGGCCGAGCAGGGACAAACCACGCTCGCTTTGCTCGCGGGGTGGACGAGGGCGTCCGCCCCTACACTGGCAAGGGTAACGGAAACAGGGTGCTAGAATAATTTTGGTCAGGCATCGGTCTCACGCGACGTTCTCCCGCCAACCCCGCCAGGTCCGGAAGGAAGCAACGGTAACGGGCTCTGACGTGTGCAGTGAGTCGCCGGTGCCTGACTTATATTTCCACGCCACCAACCTTTACGAGTCTTTGCACCTCTGATTACCGACTTTTACACGCCGTTGACGACTCTTTTCGCAAGAAAGTCTTTCCCGGGCATCCATAGGAAGTAGGGCGCGGCAAATCCCACGACCGTCCCACGAGGAGAAAGATGAAGACTCGGAATGCTTCCCCCAATCCTGCCCCCCAGGTCACCATTCGCGTTTCCGGCAAGCTCTTTCAGGGACATTTGGCCTATCTGGAACAAATGGTGCAGTCGGCAATCGATTGCCAGCTTTGGCCGTTGTTGAGCTTGTCGAATCTGCAGGAGGTGGACCGCCCCGCGCTCCTCTACCTTGTGGCCGGCGAAAACTCTCGTTTTGGGATCCTTTCCTGCCCGGGTTTCATCCGGGAGTGGATCCAGCGCGAGAAGGATCCGGCTGCAGCGTAGGCTGGTTGCTTTGCCAGGAATTATGCAACTGCTTTCACCAGACGTGCTGGTCCTGTTGAGGTGCTGCTTGCAAGCGCTTGACAACAAGGCCGATCCCTAGCTCGGTGGATGGAACGCTATTTGCCCTGAGAAGCTCGGGAGAGTCTGTTTCAGCCGTGGGACAACGAATGAATCGCACCTGGCCGACGATCTTGATCTCGATCTCTTCAGTTCTCTCCTTTGCTCTGGATACTCCGGGCAGGAGCGCGCGCCCGGCTGTCATCGAACAGCGGGAACGTCAGTTTTTGACCAGGATGGTGCGATCGTCGCAGTTCCTGGATGTCCACCACATCAGTGCACGTCCCAGCTGTCAGGATGTCCAGCCTCCGGAGGCTCTCACTACGCCAGACCCGTTGTTTACTACCTCGGCATTCGGACGCAGAGTGAAAGTCAGCTTCATTATCGGGTTGGACGGCCGGGTGCACAGTCCGTTGATTCTGGAAAGTGCAGGCATGGCGGGAGATCGTCGCGTGCTTCAGACCGTCCGAACCTGGAGATACCGTCCCGCAACCTGCAATGGCGTTCCCACAGAAACTGAAGGCAAAGTAGAGTTCTCGAGCCGGTAGCCGCCACTGCACCACTAGACTAAAATCCTGTGAGCAGCAGGAAGATGCCTCTAGTGGATAAAGAAAAAAACAATTCGGGTTCCTCCCGCAAGCCAGCCTACAAGGATGAGATGAATGAGATTCTGCGCAAAGTGAGACCGGAGATGAAGCGCCCTCGCCCGGATGCGGACGCTCTGGCTTCCGCCATGGAAGCCGTGCAGCGCCTGGCGGATGAGGCCGACGCGGAGGACGCGGCAGACTCCTTGTCGCAAGATACGGATGTCGAATCCGCTTCCAATGTGTGCGGCGTGTGCGGATATCGCAATCGCGAGCAGACCAAGTTCTGCAGCATGTGCGGCGTTGCACTGAAAGCTTCATCGAAGTCGGCGAAAGCGCCGGCAGAGTCAGCGTTGGTGAGACAGCCTGGCCCCTTCTCTCCCTCAGAACCGCTCGCACCGCCACGCCCCAGCGGCAATGAAACCCACCATTACCATCATCATTATCACCACCATTATTTTCAGGCGGGCCATGAAGCAATGGTGCCGCATGTTGGCGGCGAACCTCTGCGGGAAGACAAGCTTCGCGCGCCGAATGCCGCCATGCGGGGTGACATGAGCAGAGCTGAGGCGGCTGTCCGCCGCGTTACCCAGGAATGGGTGTTGGCCTGCAACACCAAGCATCTCGATGACGTGCTCGAACTTTATGGGGCGGACTCCATCGTGCTGCGGTCGAACTATCCCCCGATGCGGGGAGCGGCAGCCGTGCGCGAATTCTTTTATGGCGCTTTGGACACTGGCCTGGGAGAAGTTGAGATGGATCCCCTGCGGGTGGATATCGTGGGCGATCTCGCCTACGAAGCGGGACGATTCAAGGCCTTAGTGCCCAGCACGGTAGGGAAACGACGGGAAGAACGCGGCAAGTATCTTTGGGTATGCCAGCGCCAGCTCGGAGGAGAGTGGAAGGTAGTGGCAGATTGCTGGTCTAGTGATTTGACGTTGAGCACTCTGGAGTCGGACGTCCCGCTGGGAGCGGCAGTCAAGACCATCCCGCCGGGCAAGGGTTAGTCAAAGAGCTGCATCCTGTCTCGGTTCACGCAGTCACGCCCAATTTCGCCAACTCGCCTTTCATTTGTTGCAGCGATTGCACCTGGATGGTGTGCATTCCCATTTGAGCGGCACACTCCAGATTGAGGGACCGGTCATCTAGGAAGCAACACTGGCCGGGCGAAAATTGAGTTGTCTCCAGCGCAAGCCGGTAAATGTCGCGCTCGGGCTTGCGCAATCCCACAAAGCAGGAACTGAAAAACACCTGGAAAAGTTTGCGTAAACCGAATTTTTCAATGCGGTAATTGTTGAGCTCGCGGGATTCGTTATTGATGGTGCCCATGAAATATTTGCCCGAAGCCGCGAGTTCCTGGGCGAATGGCAGCCTGTCGGGAAGCGCCTGAGAGAGCGAGAGCATGAAATTGCGGAATTCATCGAGAGTAAAACTACGCGGCCGGTAAAAAACCGTGCGCTGAAGGTACTCATCCAGCGTGATTTTGCCTCGTTCGAATGATGAAACCACCATCTCATGCCGCGAGTGAAATTCGTCAGCATCCAGCTGGAAATGTTCGAATGCTTTTGTGCGCTCAGTGCGGTCCCACGCATTGGTGAGCAGAACGCCGCCGATATCCCAAAACAATGCGGTGATCACGGGCAAGAGATCCCTCCCAAAGGCTACCTAGAGTTTAGTGGAGTTCCGGGGAAAAGGGAGCCGACACGCCAGCCCTACCAGTTGCTGCTTTCATTGACTTGCCAGTCTCGCGCAAGTAAGATTCGCGCCAAATGCTTGGGCGAACTATCTCGCACTACCGGGTTATCGAGAAACTTGGCGGGGGCGGGATGGGTGTTGTCTACAAGGCTGAGGATCTGAAACTTGGACGCTTCATTGCACTTAAATTCCTTCCTGACGATGTAGCGGGAGACCCGCAAGTCCTCGGTCGCTTCCAGCGGGAAGCTAAGGCGGCATCTGCCCTCAATCATCCAAATATTTGCACCATCCACGAGATCGATGAGCAAAATGGGCAGACATTCATCGCTATGGAGTTCCTCGACGGCATGACGCTGAAGCATAGTATCAGCGGTCGGCCGCTGGACTTGGAAATCCTGATTCCCCTCGCGATCGAAATTGCCGACGCGCTGGATGCTGCTCATACTGCGGGCATCGTGCACAGAGACATCAAACCCGCGAACGTTTTTGTGACCAAGCGCGGTCATGCGAAGGTTCTCGATTTTGGGTTGGCGAAGGTTATTCGCGAACCTCCTTCTGCGAGCCAGATCGCGGGGACGCAAAATGCGGCCACGATGGACGAAGAGCACCTCACCAGTCCAGGGACAACCCTCGGAACGGTTGCCTACATGTCGCCTGAGCAGGTGAGAGGCAAAGAACTTGATTCGCGGACGGACTTGTTCTCTTTTGGCGCTGTTCTTTACGAGATGACGACGGGCTTATTGCCTTTCCGAGGCGACACTTCAGGTGTGATTTTTAACGCCATTCTGGAAAGAGAGCCGATCGCGCCGGTTCGCCTGAACCCTGATTTGCCTCCGCGCCTGGAAGAAATTATCCGCAAGGCTCTGGAAAAGGACCGCAACTTGCGTTATCAGCACGCTGCCGATCTGCGGGCGGATCTACAGCGGTTCAAGCGCGATTCGGACTCGGGACGCAAAATCGCCGTAGAGGAGAATGGACAAGTGGACGCGGCTGCCCCCTCCTCAGAGTCGGGGCCCAGAGACTCGGCGCCGCACGGATCGAGCGCGCGGTCGCACGGTCCAAGTCCGGCCCCGGTTGCGTCAAATGTGCCCGCAAGTGGGCGAAGCTGGAAGATACCCGTCGCGCTCAGCGCGCTAGTCATCGCGCTCATTGCCGGTGGGATTTCTTTCCGCTTCCGCGAGCGGCCCCGGTTGACGGAGAAGGACACGATCGTGCTCTCGGATTTCACTAACACCACTGGGGACGCGGTTTTCGATGGTGCACTCAAGCAGGCGTTGACAGTGCAGTTGATGCAGTCGCCATTCCTCAACATCCTTCCCGACCAGCGAGAGCACGAAATCTTGCAGCAGATGGGCCGGTCGCCAGGCGAACCGGTGAGCAAGTCGGCGGCGCGTGAAGTTTGCCAACGTGCGAACGCAAAGGCTGTGCTGGCCGGTTCGATCGCACGCCTGGGAGATCAGTACCTAGTCGGTCTGGAAGCAACGAACTGTAATACGGGAGAACTCCTGGCCAGCCAACAGGTGCAAACTGAGAAGAAAGATACAGTGCTTAAGAGCCTAGGGCAGGCTGTCTCCGGCATGCGCGAAAAACTGGGCGAATCACTGGCCATAATTCAAAAGTTCGATGCGCCTGTGGAAGAAGCAACTACCTCCTCGTTGGAGGCGCTCAAGGCCTTCACCGTCGCAGACCAGGATACCGCCAGGGGGGAGCAGACTCAGTCGATTCCTTTTTTTAAACACGCCCTGGAGTTGGATCCGAACTTTGCAATGGCCTATAACAATCTAGCCGGTGTGTACGCCAATTTAGGACAGAGCGAACAGGCTATGGAGTATCAGAAGAAGGCGTACGATTTGCGCGAGCGTGTCACCGAACAGGAGCGATTGGACATTGTTGTCACTTATCATTGGATCGTTACTGGCAATCTTGACAAAGAGATGGAGGCGGAAGAACTGGGCAGACACACCTATCCTCGTAATGCAGAATGGCTCAACAACTTGACAGTCGATAATGCCCAATTCTTTGGACAGTTCGAGAAGGCGATTGATTTCGGCAATCAAGCAATTCGCTTAGATCCTCATCAAACGGGCGTTTATTTCAGTGTAGCCAATTCCTACTTGGCGTTGAATCGAGTTGACGAAGCTAAATCGGTACTGCAAGCAGGTTTGTCGCAGAATCCCGAAAATCCCAATATTCACCTCGGACTCTATGTCCTTGCGTTCCGCGAAGCAGACGAGGCAGGAATGCAGCGCGAGCGCCATTGGGGAGCCAGCCAGCATGCAGTCGACGACGCGCCTCGTATCGCCGCAGCAGTCACTGCCTTGCACCTAGGGCGCCGCAAGGAAGCGACGGACCTTTTGGAGCAACTCTCACAGGCAATCCATTCCGATGGTCTTCAAGAGAGTGCTGCCCAAATGCTCTCTCTGGAAGCACTCTATGAAGCTGAGATTGGAGACCGCGCTCGCGCCATCGAGATCACGACTCGCAGCCTTGCACTTTCCCGCAGCCGGAGCAATCTTCCCAGTTTGCTTCTGGCGCTTAGTGTCGTGCAGGACACCTCGCGCGCGCAGAAACTGCTCACCGATCTCAAAGCCCGCTATCCCGAGGACACTCTGATCCAGTCCGCCTACATTCCCATGGCAGAGGCATTAATTCAATCCAGCCCCACTACCTCCGGCAGCAGCATGGAGACCCTGCGACCGGCGGTTCGCTTTGAAATGGCCCCATCTCTCAGTTTTCTTCCCATCTACGTGCGGGGCATCATTCACTTGCGTGCGCATGAGGGTCGCGAAGCGGCCATGGATTTTCAGAAGATTCTCAACCACCGTGGAGCTTGGTACATCGCACCCGAATATGCATTGGCCCACGTGGGTTTGGCGCGTGCTTTGACTGCAGCCGGAGATATTGCGGGAAGCCGGCACGCCTATCAGGATTTTTTTGCGTTCTGGAAGGATGCCGACCCCGATATTCCCATTCTGACGCAAGCCAAGGCGGAAT
The DNA here is from genome assembly GCA_963785865.1 of uncultured Acidobacteriota bacterium. Taxonomy (GTDB): domain Bacteria; phylum Acidobacteriota; class Terriglobia; order Terriglobales; family Acidobacteriaceae; genus Sulfotelmatobacter. The sequence continues at coordinate 42,319 of CAWAXF010000036.1, forward strand.
ACGCGAAGTTGCAATAAGCAGAACCCTCTCTAGTCATTCACAGTCAGCGCTAATGATTGCAACCTGGCGAGTTCGTTCACAACTGCGCCGGGAAGTGAGCGTAAGGTGATTGTTCGCCATTTTTGAGCATCCGGTCGTTCGCAACAGATTCGACAATTCCCGCCTGAATTACGCGATTCACGGTGGCTGGCCCAGCTTTGGTTTTCACCTGAACTGGCTAGTAATGGGTTGACCTACCTTTCGCGGTTTTCGAAAGGTATTCATTCGTCACAGCCACACGCAGCCGGGTCTCGCGGTGACTCAGGCGCTAAGCAGGCCAGTCCGCCTACTGTACTTGATTCAGGTTCTGGTAGATCAACATCGCCACGAGCACCAGCAGGAACACTCCAGACCCGATGCCAAACGCGCGCACCGGAATGGTAAGCCGGTTGACCTTGGCCAACAGCTGCGTCTGTTCCTCGTGCATGTGGGAACTCGCGTCATCCAGAAATAACTGGTCATCCCTGCGCATGGTGAGTGTGCTCTTGTAGATCAGGAGGAGGATCAGACCAATTGCGAAAGCCCCGAAGATCACAGCTACAACAGTCAGCGTCATAAGGCACCTCGGCCCGTTTCCAACTCTAGTGCGGCGATTTCCCGCCCTACAAGATGAGTATAGGCCTTTTAACCAGACGGGGGAGGCGATTATGGGCGTGACCCCAGGATGAATGAGATTGCGAGGTTACGCCAATCACTCAGAAGGATTCGCTAAATCGTTGTAGCCCGGGACTGCCTCTCCAGCACCTGTTCTGCCTTGGAGAGAGCCTCGCAATCACAGTATCCGCCATATTTTCAACCAACCCACGACATCTTCCGGTAAGCCGTTTATGCGAATGAAGTTGCGCACACGTCGGAGGGTGGGGTCGCGCTCAGGTGATTCAAGCTGTGAATCAACCCAGTCGAAAAAGAGACTTCATGACAGGGACAGCCTCGGGCAGGCTTTCCGTACCTTTCGTCCCTCTTCGTCTCGCACTGAATGCAGAATTTCCTCGCGCCGAGATTTATCGATTTTGTCCGGCATAGAGCGATCTTGCAGTGCTCGACAGCAACGCCACCGTGGAGCATTTGCCGCGCAAGCAGACCGGCTTGTCTGCCTTCCTCAATTGCGTGTCAGCAGCGTCATCAGACTCGCCTGGCCGCGTTTCTCCGCAGGGGCATGACACTTCGTACGTAAGCGCTGCCAGAGCGCAGCTATTGTGTTAGTGAACACACTGGTGCGCCGTTTTGAGTTTGAGCGGTTGCTTGAACTGTGAGCAGTTTGTTTGGGAGACCGCCGGCTGATACTACAATCCCAGTCGTGCCTGCTGTGCTTACGGTGATGTTCACCTGATGGCCAACGCGCGGTGTGACGGTGACGATCGCAGGGTTCTCTGATGTCCATGTGGCGCTTATGTCAGAAGCGATGCCCGTTGAACTCACGGCGTGTACCCGGGTCTCGATTCCGCACGGAGGCCCTGTGATCACGAAACTCGGAACCTCGACCCACAGTTCGCCCCCATATGTTCCTCCTTGAGGAACCTTGAAGGAAAACCGAATCCCTGGGCTTGGGCCAGAGGCGGAACCCTGTCGTGTAAGGGTGCCAGTCGCGGATGCGCCGTCGCACGTCCCGCCACGAATTTGAAATTCCGCATCGAGTGCGTTGGCGCCGTTGACACGGCCGGAGAAGTGCAGTGTGCCGTTGCTGGTGACAACATCGAACGCAAAATTTGGGTCCTGGAAGCTGGCCGTCTGAATGGTTACGGTGGTTATCGGTAGGCAACTTGAGCCGGTAAAGCCGACCGCACCCATAACGCTGGACTGGCCGTTCGTGATGTCGTGTTGCAGACTCGCGGTTAGGCTAATTGAGGACTGACCGAGATTGCCTGCGGTTATCTGCAACGTACCCGACCAAGTACCTGTGAGCGGCCCGGACGAAGTCGTTGGGGGCGTGGCTTGACGTAGGGTCAGCGGAGGATTTCCCTGTGACCCCGCCGCAGCCGAGTTGGATGGCGATTATCAGTGCTAGCCCAAGGCAACACGGTTCAGAACGAGACGTTTTCACAGCCACATGTACCCCTTTCCGCTGCCACGTCCGCGCGGGAGACAAGTACGTCCACATTGATGCGCCGAAACGGGGGTGGACAACTCAGGGATTTCCGCAATTTTGTGGGAGGAAATCATTACTCTGCAATCGACCAGCGCTGCCGACAGGCTGACGAAAACAGCCCATTGCACAAGTGAGCCAAAGGAAAACTGTTTTCGTCACAGTAGATGAGTGAAATCGAGATTTTGCAACAGCTACATCTGCTCACCGGACAGCACGACACTGTGGGGGGAGGGCTCGTTCCCAGTGCTTGTCGAAGGCAGTTGCATACTCGAAATCGTCGGTCAGGTAAAAGTGCTTCCAGAACGCTTCGTGGGCAGCGCTGTGCTCGGGGTAGATCAGCACCCAATACATGCCGGACGGGTACTCCTGCGTTTTAGCGAACCAGACACCCACCGCAACATGGTCACGGTTCGTCACAATGTTGGCTACACGCGTCAGTTCAGGGTTTGGCTCTTTCGGGTCGGCAGTGATATACGACGATTTTCGTTTTTCCGACCGCGCCTCGACGAGCCGATCTGTTCCCCGGGCCTGAATTGAACATGCTTCCATTCGCACTCGCAGATCGCGTCGCACTTTCAGAGGCTTGAGACTCCCTTTGCTGCGCAGTCGATTGAACTCTTTAAATACGTGGTCTTCGAGTGCGGTCAGGTCCGATGGAGAGGACCTTTGCGCTACTGAAGAGGCGATGAGGATGGCCAGGGACAAAACTCTAATTAACCGGAGCACAAGCACAGTCTACCGTGGGTGACAAAGCGATTTCGCTCAAAACCCCGCTGTAGGCATTTTGAGTGTTAAGGAAATGTTCGCAATTTGGCTTCCGAAAACAACGACGGTCCAAAATTGTCTATCATCTCGGGATGCCCAATGTGATTAAGAGCGTGATAGACATCTCCGATCAGAACTCGCTTTTGGCGAGGTGGCGAGGTGCGAACTCAGATGTGTGGAATTTTTGATCTCACCTTCCGGCGATTGGCTCTGTTGCTCCGCATACCGAAAAGGTCAGAGGTGCTGTACGTCGTAGGATTAGGTTGCCGCCACATGAACGGTCCGTTTTCTTGGCAGAATGCGGAACTCTCAGTCTCAACTATGGCTCGAGGTGGGTCAAGAATCCCAGCGGACACGTGAGTCGTGTTTACGATTCGGAGGGCCATTTCGAGTTGGTCTGTTCCGGTGGGATAGTCCTTCTTCAGTGCTCCGAAATCGTGAACTCGTTGGAAGGGATTCAGTTCCCCTCGTGATTTTGTACCCCGGCGCTGGTCAATGAGTGAAATCGAGAGATGTTACGTTAATCGGGAGAGAACTATTTCGACCCAGGATTAATCTCGTGCCCCAGTTCCTTTGAGACAAGCGGGTCTGCGTTTAGCTTCGCGCTGAAAATCGCGGTCTGTTCCGGCTTCACGCGCACCTTTGTTGCGATCGGGGTGAATGCGGCTGCTGTGACGAACAGGTCGTAAAATCCTGGCGGAACATTAGCAGAATAGTGGCCGGTCGCATCCGTGACCGCAATGACATCATGCTTGATGCCGAGAAGGCCGATGCCGCTACCGCTCGGATCCCAATGCATGAGCACGCTAGCGTTTGCAATTACTGCTCCTTCCGAATCTGTGATCTGCCCGGTAATCGCGGACTGAGGCGCAGCAAAGGCGCATGAGAGGCACAGAAAAAGTAGAGCAACCGCACGAATCAAGCGACTCATAAACCGTTCTTCTACTCAAAACGCGCCGCTATTTCAAGTCAAATTGTCGCAATCAGGCGATTACACGCAGAATCCACTGTGGGCGGTTTTGAGTGCAATGGCGATTTTGCAACAACTGAGGAATAAACCGTATCGTATGATCCTGAAATGCGAAACCTGTTCCTGCTGGTCGTCTTCACTGGCGCCCATTTCGCCGTCGCTCAAGACATAGCAGTAGCCGAACAACTCGCAGGGTGCTACGTCCTGCGCGTCTTGACTGAGCATCACACAACCCGAAAAGTGGAGATAGTACCAAGACGATTTCAGTTAACCACTCGACCCTCTTCGTATCAATACGGCACGTCTCGGAAGAGGTTTGTGGCCCGAAATTTGGACTCGAAAATACGTTGGGACTTGTCGACGTCATCTTGGACAGTTACCGACGATGGTTCCCTTCAAATCGCTTGGAGCACTGGTAACGTGGGATGTGGAATGTTAGTGAAGGGCTTCAAGGATTCCTTTCGCGGAACGGCGCGTTACTGGGCTGATACCGATCCCGATCCTTTTGACGCGCGAAGCATCCGGAACTCTATCGCGGTAGCTGTGGACCGGGTCGAATGCAACGCTTCGGAGAAGTAGGCGCGTACGGAGCAACACTTCGACTCGTCATGCACGTCCACAAGGATTTTGAGTGTGTTGGCGATGTTTCAACGGTCATCTAATCGGGACTAATATGTTAAACGTTATGCTGTCCCACAAATGGCGACTGGCTTTATTCGGTTCAGCCTTCTTCTCCGTACTGTTGCTCCGTAGCTTTGCGGGACCGATGCGGAAACCCCTCAACTTGAAAATCTGTATACCGCAAGAACACCCCAGTACGCTTCCAAATCCATTCCTTCGATCTGTCCAACTCCCGCCGCCGATAGCCATGTTTCAGATGGATGGAGTCAATCTGACGCACATCGCTGCCCCACTCGAATTTCGAGCACATGATCCCAGGACGGCAAATGCCACTGACACCCTACACACTCAACCGTGGCCTCCACCTTGCCCGTCAGTTGCACTTTCGTCAATGGGTGAGAATATTGGTGGTCAATGAGCGTAATCGCGGTGTTACGGCAGTCATCGATTCGCCTCTCCTTCACCATGCTATTGTCTTCCTGACATGGCCCCGAAAGACAACACCGTCCTGCTGTGGTTAACAGTGTCTTTCCTCTTCATCGGACTCGTGTGGACCGTACTCTTTTCGCTGTTCAATTTGTGGGTGAGTACTGGGCCGCCCACTCCCCACCCAGAGATATACCGGACTCGCGGTGAACTATTTCTCGGCGTGTCGATCGTTTTGCTTGCTGTCCTCGTTGTGGCTTTACGAGGTTTGATTCGTAATCAGAAACGCATTGATGGTCGATGAGTGAAATGGCGATGTTTCAACAATTACGCCGTTCGGCGTCTCTCAGGAGGAAGATCTTCATGGAAGATCCAGACAAACTGAACGCTCCAGAGAAGTGCGCACCAGACTGTCTGTAGATCTGGGTTGGTTAGGCTCGACGCCATCAAACTCGAACTTTAGGTAAACGAGTTGTTCTTGGCAAATCCACCCCGCCCTTTCATGCGCGATTTCAACGGTGTCCTGAGATGCGCCGCGGCTAAAGGAAACATATTTTGACATGACGAAGTAGTTTTCGACATCGCTTCTTTTCATACCGGGCTTTAACACGTGGGAGTAGGTCTTCAAGATGGCATGATAGTGTGCGTCGCGCCATGCGATCTCAACGATGTGCACCAATAGCAAGATCCCAGAAATGGCGGCGATGATCAGCGCGACCAAGTGATGCGGCCTTACTTTCATACTATTTCCCGCCAATCAGAAATTACGCACCGTTCGTCAACTGTCAGCCAATTACGCGTTTTGACCCTGCGTCCGGGTATTTTGAGTGAAATGGGGATCTTTCGCCAACTACTTCTTTGCGAAGTCAAGAACCGCAACGGGCTTGCCGTTTGCGTCAAGTATTGCTGATAACAGGGAAATGAAGCTCACGTTCTCCGTGCTTGGGACGCTTCAGGTACAGCTTGTCCTTTTCTCGCCGAAACTTGACGCCATCACCCGAGTCGGAATTCCGGCTTGCATTCTTTCTTTAGGCACGTTCCCAAATACAAAATGTCACCTTGCCGGATTCCAAATCAACGATGTTGATTGGCACACCGATGACTGGGCCCGGAGGAAGCGGAACTGGAAAGGGCGTATCGGGCGATTCAATAGAAACCAGTTTGCCGTTCTCATACGACTTTCCCGCGCCGTCAAGCAAATTGGTAAGCTCAAGACGGCTATCAAAACGACGGTGATGATTCGGTGTTGCCTCATTTTTTTAGAGACCCTCTTCAAATCCAAGGCCGGCAATTTTCCCCGAATCTAGCCAAAGTTCCATTGATTCAACCTACGTGGTACCCGGCGGGGGGACCATGAGTGCAATCGAGATTTTGCAACAGTGATGCTGGAGTGAGCGGCGCTCAGTTGGATTTCCAGAGTCTGCCGTAGTGCTTGCGATGTGTGCGCCACAGCCATGTAGTCATAAAAATGCCGACCGTCAGGCCCAGTTCGGAGAAATGGAACCAAAGCGCCAGTTCGGGACTTTGTAATGTCTTAAACACTTGTGCGAATGCACCGACCATGAAATAGCTCGGGAGCAAATAAAGCAGACCGGCTAGACTAAGTAGCGAAATGCACGCCCAGATGATCACTAGAACTTTGAGCGCTGATTTCATTTTCGCCTTAAGCTCACAATCTCAAGTGTTGCACCTATTAACACCGGAACCAGGCCAGCACAACGAGTCTGGCCATTTAAAACTTTTGAGCATGGGGGGAATCTGAAAGTATTCTGCTCCACTCAGGTCAACTGCTGCAACCAGGGCGTTAGCACTCAAGTCCACCCTTGCACACGGATGTTCTATACAGCTCCCTTGTATGGTTCTCAAAACCGCATTACAAACCTCAGCCGGAGCGTAACACTAGCCAGCCATCACACCCCAATTTGCGCAGCTAGCGTTTGTAAATGGTTGTATCCGGGTGATAGTTGCGCCAGTCGAACCAGTAATCTTTCAAGGCGGGGACGCGCGCCAGGCATTTTCCCTGGGATGGTCCGGAGATGGCGCAGCCTTGGAAGTTCCATTCGCTGGCCGTGGTGCTATCGAGCAATATCCAAGGTTTAGGAGCAGGAGTGGGCGGCTTGGGGGATGCTTCTTTGGATTGCGAGCTGGCATTGGCCGCTGGTAAGGATTGCGCGACTGCGCCTGGCGTCGACGGCGCGCTCCCATCCGCGTCGCCCTTGAGAAAGAACTCAGCGTCGTTTCCGTCGATCCGGGATTCAAAGACGCGGAATGATTTGCCATCAGGGCCTACCGCGATTAGTAGAGGCCTGCCGTTTACGCGATCCATTACAGGAGATTGCTTCACGAGTTTGTCCCAGGGATAGGCACGGCTGGCTGTGTCGATTTTGAGGCCGACCACCACGTCCCGCGATTTCAACTCTGTGCCTGGAAAGCTGATTACGACCGGCAGCTTGGCGACTTCCGGCTCCCAATTGCTGTCGTATTCTTTGACATACTTCGGTACAGGGGCGAGCACCTTCCCATTCGACACCTCCGATTTCCACTGGCCGAAGGTGAGTTCGTCGCTGGGAACAAGGTCCAGGGTTTCGCCCTGGAGAGGGCCATAGATTGCCTTGCCGGTGATCTGCTGCCACCAGGTGCCGGTCTCTCGATCGCGCATCAGGAAATTCTGGTTATTGATGCCCGCGAGATAGAAATGCAGAACTTTGCCCTGCGCCGTTCGCCTCCACACCAGACCGGTGTGACAGAGCGTTCAATAGGTGACGGCCACCGGGACGCCTTCGACGACGTCATTCACAATATGGTGATAGGCCATTTCGCGGACGGGGTAGGCGCGGGCGTCGTCCCCATAGCGGATGGCGAGAACCATCTCACCATTGTCCAGCTTGCTGGCGGACTCGGCTTCGAATTGGGCGCTTTCCACGGGATGAAACATCCATTCGAAATAGTTGAGCCGCGCCATCACCGCGGAGAACACTACTAGAACCAGAACGACGGAGAGAGCGATCTTGCGGCGAAGGCTGTCGGACCTCCACAGCAGGAATGCAAAGAACGCGCAAAGGATCGCCCCAATTAGGGTTGGCCAAGGAGCACGCTGACGAAGTGCCATTGCCACGGCTAATCCGGTCGCGCTCTGGTGCGTGAAAGGGCGAATGATGAATGCCGGGATGAAAAAGAATCCGATGCTCACGATCGCGGTGAGCGCAAACAAGACCCACAAGATGGGATGACGAGGACGCATTTAGTAAGCCGATTTATACTTCTCAGCCGAATAAGGCTCGAATAGTTTCGAACCCCACCCCAATTAAATCACACAATTTTTGTCTGGTCGGTAGAGACGTAGCTAGCTACGTCTCTACGGTTACTTCCGTTCGCGCGGAATCGCAATTCCGTGATTTCGATCACCAAGAGCCGTGATGAGCGCCATTTGCCCTTTGAGGGGCTTCAACGAAGATGGCGTTGGAGATAGGGCGGTTTGCTGGCGCCGCTGCGCGAAAGCCAGTTCGCGTCGTTGAGCAGGGTGAGGCACGGAGGTTGTGATGAGCACAGTTGATATTCATGAACCAGAAGTCAAACAAAGCAAAGCGCCAGCGCCTGGCAACGCTGCCGTGCTGCCACGCCAGGAGCTGGTGCTTGGGCCCGCTCTACCGCCCAGACAGATGTTCGCTGATAGCGTCCTGGATTTCGGAGCGCAAAGCAAGCGCAAAGCCGTGGCGACCACCACCTCGTTTATTGTTAACGTCCTGGCTGTATTGGTAATGCTGGCGGTTCCCTTGATGTTCACCGAGGACCTGCCCAAGGCGCAGTTGATGACCCTGCTGGTTGCGCCGCCACCGCCACCACCGCCTCCGCCGCCCGCCGCCGAAGCGGTGCAGAAAATCGTGCGGCAGATCCAAACCGACATGCTCAACACCGGGCAATTGCGCACTCCCACTAAAATTCCGCAGAAAGTGCAGATGATTCGAGAAGAAGAGGCCCCGCCGCCGATGGCGGCCACCAGCGGCGTAGTCGGGGGGGTGCCGGGTGGGATTCCGGGTGGACAATTGAGTGGAGTGATTGGAGGAATTGTCAGCGCCACCTCCAACTTAGCCGTTCCGAAATTTGCTCCTGTGGTCCCGCAGCGGGTGCGCATCTCGCAGGGTGTAACAAAGGGCTTGCTGATCCGGCGTGTGGAACCGACATATCCCCCGCTGGCGCGCTCGGCGCGAGTGCAGGGAGAAGTGGTGCTCAGCGCCATTATCAGCACCAACGGCGATATTGAGAATCTGCAACTAGTCAGTGGGCACCCCATGTTGGTACCGGCCGCACTCTCCGCAGTCAAACAGTGGCGCTATAAACCGTACCTGCTGAATGGGCAACCGACGGAGGTCGAGACCACCATCACTGTGATCTTCACGCTGTCGTCTTGAAGGGGAACGGCGCATCTGGGAGCGCCAGGAGTCTAAAATGCCTGCTGAATATAGCTATCGCGTTTCGGCTTGGTGGACGTCGGGACGCACTGGCCTGGCCAAGTGCGAGTCCTCCCCCAACACGATTCATTTCTCCGAGGCGGCCGAACTGGGCGGCCTGCAAGGTCGCTGGACTCCCGAGCAACTGCTGCTGTGCTCGCTTGCCGGCTGCTTTACGACAACGTTCAACGACGTTGCGCGCGCTTCCAAGTTCGAATACACCGACCTTGAGGTTGAGATCGAAGCTTGTGTCAGGCGCAGCCGCGCAGCCGGATGCAATTTCACTGAAATCCTGATTCGCCCCCGTTTGACCGTGCGCTGCAGAAGATCAACGCGAAGCGGGGCTTGCGCTGCTGCGCCGCACCAAATCCGTCTGCATGATTTCGCGCGCCATTACTGTCCCGCAGACCATGGAACCGACGGTGGAAATCATCAAAGTTCCGGTCGAAGGATGGGACAACGAGGACGCCGTCCTAAAATTGGGAGTTTAACGGACCCTGTGAACCGCGAGGGGGTGAGTATGATGTTCTCCTACAGGTTGGTGCGATTGATTGAATCCCATGCCGATGCCCTCGCTGCCGGACTGGAAGAGAGAGTACAGGCGAGTTGCCAAATTGCACACTTCCGCGAAATTCCTGCGCACGAGGTTAGGGAACGCGTGTACGAGATTTATCGCCATCTAGGGGAATGGCTGCTGGGCAAGAACGAACTTGATATTGAGCATCGTTACAAGCAGATCGGGGCGCGGCGGGCGCGCCAGAATGTCCCGCTCAGCGAAGTGGTGCAGGCGATTGTTCTCACCAAAGAGAACCTTTGGGATTTCCTGAAGAGCGAAGCCGTGATGGACCGCGCCATCGAGATCATGGGCGAACTGGAATTGCTGCAGATGCTCGAGATGTTTTTTGATCGGGCAATTTATTATGCCGCTGTGGGTTATGAAGACGAAGTCGCTCAGGCGTCGCGCTGTGGCGAACTGAGGGCGGTTTAGGGAGCGGACAGGATGTCGATGTCATGGGAAATGGAATACAAGAAGCGTCTCAAGACTGCGGACCAGGCGTTAGCTTGTGTGCGATCGGGGATGCGGGTTTACATTCAGCCAGGCTGCGCCGAGCCTGAAACGCTGGTCGAAGCACTGATCCGGCGCGCCCCGGATCTGTTCAACGTAGAAATCGTTCATATGATGACGATGGGCTGCGCCCCCTACGTGGCGCCGGAGATGGCGGGCCACTTCCGGCACAATGCCGTATTTATCGGGGCAAACGTCCGCGAGGCCATCAACGACGGCCGCGCCGACTATACGCCTATCTATCTCAGCGAAATCGAGGGGCTGTTCGAAAGCGGCGAGATGCCCATCGACGTCGCCCTGATCGAGGTCTCGCCGCCGGATTCTCACGGTTATTGCAGCTTCGGTGTGGGGGTTGACACCACGCTGACGGCCGCCAGGGTGGCCAAACACGTTGTCGCCCAGATCAATGACAACATGCCACGCACTTACGGCGATAGCTTCATCCACGTCAACGATATTGATGCGTTCGTCGAGTCATCGCGGCCTTTGTGCGCATTGAAAAGGCCGGTAGTGAATGATCTTCAGGTGGCGATTGCGCGCAATGTTGCCGGGCTCATTGAAGACGGTGCGGTGCTGCAAACGGGTATTGGTGGAATTCCCGATGCGGTTTTGCCCATGCTGATGGATCGCAAGGATCTCGGCGTCCACAGTGAGTTGGTCTCCGATGGCGTGATTCCTCTCATTGAGGCGGGCGTGCTCACGGGCGCGCGCAAGAACTTCAAGCCGCGCAAGATTATTCTCGGATTTGCTCTGGGAACCAAACATTTGTTCCAGTTTGTCGATAACAATCCCATCTTCGAATTCCATCCCACGGCTTACACGAATGACCCCGGACTGATTGCGCGCAACGACAAAATGGTAGCGATCAACTCGGCGTTGCAGGTTGATCTCACCGGGCAAGTCTGCTCGGACTCCATTGGCAACCAGTTCTACAGCGGGATCGGCGGCCAGGTGGATTTCCTGCGTGGAGCCTCGCGCTCCAAGGGCGGCAAGCCGATCATCGCGATCTCATCGACAGCGAAGAATGGAACCATCTCGCGCATTGTTCCCATGCTCGATCCGGGAGCCGGGGTCGTAACCTCGCGCGGACTCGTTCGCTATGTCGTAACCGAATACGGAGTCGCCTACCTGCACGGCAAATCAATTCGCGAACGGGCCAAGGCGCTCATCAATATTGCGCATCCCGCATTTCGCGAAGGGCTGTACGAGTACTGCGAAAAGACCAAGTGGTTGCAGCATCCTCAAGCGGCGCAAACAGCTGTTACGAGGTGAACCATGGCGGGACCGGCACGCGGCAAAGTGGTCATTGATGTCGAGGAATGCAAAGGCTGTGGGCTGTGCGTTGAGTCCTGCGCGCCTAAGTGCCTGGAACTGGCTGCTGAACTGAACCACTATGGCGTGCATGCGGCACGCTACACCGGCCACGACTGTAGCGGATGCGGAATTTGTTTCTACTGCTGCCCGGAGCCGGGCGCGATCACCGTTTACAGACTCGCCCCACCGGCAAAAGCTGCAGCAGTTGCTCAGCAAGGAGCCGAACATGCGCCAGCTCTGTAAAGGCAACGTGGCCGTTATCAAGGGCGCAGTGCTGGCCGGATGCCGCGCTTACTACGGATATCCCATCACTCCGGCGAGCGAAGTCGCCGAAGCCGCTGCACTCTACCTGCCGGAAGTTGGCGGTACGTTCATCCAGGCGGAGAGCGAGACCGCTTCCATCAACATGGTGTACGGCGCGGCCTCTGCCGGCGTTCGGGTAATGACTGGCTCTTCCGGACCAGGAGTAAGCCTGATGCAGGAAGGCATCTCCTATCTTGCGGGTGCCGAACTGCCGTGCGTGATCGTGGATGTGATGCGCGGCGGTCCCGGCCTGGGCAATATCGCGCCCGAACAGAGTGATTACTTCGCCATGGTCAAAGGCGGAGGCCACGGAAATTACCGCAACCTGGTCGTTGCTCCTGCGTCTGTGCAGGAAATGGCTGACCTGACCATCCTGGCCTTCGAACTCGCGGACAAATACCGCAACCCGGCCATTGTTCTCACCGACGGATTCGTGGGCCAAATGATGGAGCCGCTCGACCTCGAATACCGCGACATCGTCGCCCCCGAGAAACCCTGGGCGGTGAAGGGAACTGCCGAGACACGCAAGAATATGGTGAGCTCGATTTACCTCGAGCCTGACGATCTCGAGGATCACCAGCGGCGCATGGAAGCGAAATACATCCGCGCACAACAAAGCGAGACGCGCTTTGAAGAATATTGCACTGAAGATGCGGAACTGATCGTAGTGGGATATGGCATCGTGTCGCGGGTTCTGCGCTCGGCAGTGGACCAGGCGCGCAAGCAGGGAATCAAGGTTGGATTGTTCCGCCCCATCACATTGTGGCCATTCCCAACCAGGCAGCTACAAGCAGCGGCGCTGGGCGCCGAAAAAGTTCTCACGGTGGAACTCAGTAACGGGCAGATGGTCGAAGACGTGAAGCTGGCCGTCGAAGGCCGGCGTCCGGTCGAGTTCTACGGAAGAGTAGGCGGAAACGTGCCTAGCGTGGAAGAGTTGCTGTCGACGTTCGAAGAACAAATGCCGGCAGCGGTGTAGGACCATGTAGCCGCGGATGCCCCTCGTGCGGGGGAGACGGCCGGTGCAAGCCGGCTGGCCGACACCGGCGTCCGCCGCTACATGGGACGAAGAAGGGCGACAGATGGAGACCGTAACTATGGCGAATCACGAGGTCGTCGAGGAATCGAAACCCGCGTACGATGTCGTCCACTCCAAATCGCATCTCTTTTATCCCGAGTACGAGCGCAAGTCCGACCTCAAGCACCAGACTCACTACTGTCCCGGATGCGGCCACGGCGTCGCCCACAAACTGATCGCCGAAGCTCTGGAAGATTTGAAGCTTCAGGATCAAACCATCCTGGTAAGCCCGGTAGGCTGCTCCGTATTTGCCTACTACTATTTCGATGTGGGCAACGTGCAGGTAGCGCATGGACGCGCCCCCGCTGCGGCAACGGGCCTGAAGCGAGCGTGTCCGGACAAGATTGTTATTGCCTACCAGGGCGACGGTGACCTGGCGGCGATCGGGACCGCAGAGATCGTGCATGCCGCCAATCGCGGCGAAAAGATTTCGGTGTTCTTCGTGAACAACGCCATCTACGGAATGACCGGTGGACAGATGGCACCTACGACGCTGGTCGGCCAACGCAGCACCACCTCGCCTTGGGGACGCCGTCCTGTGAACGAAGGTTTCCCGCTGCACATGGCCGAGATGCTCTCTTCGCTCGAAGCTCCGGTGTACATCGAACGGGTCGCTCTGTCCGATAACAAGAACATCATGAAGGCGCGCCGTGCCGTGCGCAAAGCGCTCGAACTGCAGCGAGCCGGGGCTGGATTCACCTTTGTCGAGATTCTGTCTCCGTGCCCGACGATCTGGGGCAAGGATCCGGTGGAAGCCCGCAAATGGGTGGCGGAGAAGATGATTCCCAGCTTCCCGCTGAACGTTTTTCGCGACCGCAAAGTTGAAATGCCGAATAGCAATGAGCCGCCGCACAAAACCGTGCAGGAAGTTGTGGAAGGCGAGCGCCAGGCGGCCCGCGACGCCTTTGTGCCCGGACGAAGTCATCATTTCCAGCATCTCGACATCAAGATCGCCGGCTTTGGCGGACAGGGCGTGCTGTTGTTGGGCCAGCTTCTTGCCGAGATGGGGATGCGCGAAGGCCTGGAGGTCAGTTGGCTTCCTTCCTATGGTCCCGAGATGCGCTCGGGCAGCGCGCACTGCCACGTCTGCCTGTCGAAAGAACGCATCGGATCGCCTCTGCTTTCCCACCCTGACGTTTTGATAGCGATGAACGAGATTTCTTTGCGCAAGTTCGCGGCTCAAGTAGCGGCCGGCGGCACCATCATCTACGGCCGCGAGCGGCTGCCCGAAGATCTTTCCATCCCTCAAGCCCAGGTGGTCTGCATTCCTGCCTCGGAAATTGCGGACAAGCTGGGCTCTGCGAAAGTCGCGAACGTCGTTATGATGGGTGCGCTGCTGCAAGAAACCGAATGCCTCTCACCGGAAACAGCGATGAAAGTGCTGGAAGCCAAGGTGAAGAATCCAGCCCTGCTGGAATTGGATCGAAAAGCGCTGGAAGCCGGACGCTTGTACATCGATCACACGGTAGCGATTGGTGCGATGACCCAAGCCGACGGCTTTGCCGAATAACCAAACGGGCGCCCCATCCTTGTCACGCTTTACACGAGAGGATGAGGTGTTGACTTCCCTGATAGGCAGTGAATCGCTTGGCACGAGTTCATGAGGCTACGGAAAAACTGTTCTGTTGGCCGAGAATTTACCTCAGCGGCTAAAAGCCGCGAAAGCAACGTACTCACCGCAGCGCTGAAGCGCTGCGCCACCCCAAAGCCGCAATCCGATTGAGTTTTTCCGCAACCTTTTAGTGTCGGCGCTGTCACCAAAACGCGCCCGACCGAAGACGGGCTCCTCGTCTGTGATTTCGATCACAAATTCAGGTGATAACAGGCATACCCCTGACCCCCATCCAAGGTGATCCTGAGTACGGTGCAGGAGGTTCGTTTATGGCACCCCTTGAAGAGAAACCCGGACTTTCGCCCATTGCGGTGGCCGAGCCGGAAGTGAAAGCTAAGTCTTTCGTATCACTGAAGAACGTACTCTTCGCCACTGATTTCTCCGCCACTTCAGCGGCCGCTCTGCCCTATGCCGCGGCCATTTGCCGGCGGTTTGGCAGCACGTTGCACGCCGTCCACGTGCTCTCGGAAGCCAGCCTGCTAATGATGACGGGAGGAGTGGATTACGTCAGCATGGGCACCATCTACGAAGACGCGCACGAGGAAGCCGATGCGCGCTTGCAGCACGCTTGCGAGCGGCTGGAGGGAGTTTCTCACCGGCACCACGTGCGCCATGGTCAAGTCTGGAAGAACCTTGAACCAATCATTCAGGAAAACGAGATTGATTTGATCGTTCTGGGTACGCATGGCCGAACGGGTTTGGGAAAACTCTTGCTGGGCTCGGTGGCGGAAGACATTCTGCGCCACGCGGACTGTCCCGTGCTGACGGTGGGGCCAAGAGTTTCTGGGCATGCCAAGCTGCCGGCCCTGGTAGAAGGGCACGATCTGGCACCGCTGGAATTGGAGATCCGGCAGATTGTTTGCGCTACCAATTTCGGCAAGAATTCCGCCGTAGTCGCCAACGCAGCCATCTCTCTGGCCGAAGAGTTTCGCGCGCGGCTCACGCTGCTGCACGTGATCGAAGATTACTCGCAGCTCGGCCGCAGGCCCGAACCGTTGGAAGAGGGGATGCGGCGCTTGCAGGAATTAATTCCGGGCAACACGGCACTGCAGTACGCCCCAGAATTTCTGCTGGAATTTGGATCTGCTCCCGAGCGCATCCTGAAGACGGCGTGCGATGGCGAAGCGGACATCATCGTTCTGGGGGCGCGCTCCTCCGCCGAGGTTGGCACGTCGCACTTTCCCTGGTCCTCTGCGCATCACGTTATCTCCCAGGCGCATTGCCCAGTGTTGACGATTCGGGAGTGAAGAGAGGAACCGTTTGAAGTTCGCAGTTCCATCGCTCATGGGATGGTTTCAATTCAGGCGGTTCATCCGTCGTCAACAACGTTACATAGCGATTGCCGTGGCCATTTATGCAGGCCTATGGGCCGCCGACCGCCCGGCCGATATTGGCGCTACTCTCGTCTACACGCTGCCGCTTTGTAATTTCATCGCGTTCATTCAGGACCATGCGAAGTTTCTCTACGAACGCAAGCGCCCTCTGGTGGCCTGGGCGATCTACATCGGATTGATGCTTCTCATCTCCGTTGCGGGCGTGGCCGTGGTGAACATCCTTCGCTATCCAACCGCGAAGTATTCTGGCGAGACTCTATGGCAGTACATAAGGAACGGATGGAAGCTCCCCTTCATGGCAACGATGATCGTCGGAGTCAGCACGCAACTCTACCGCAGAATGCGGGAGCGGCTGGAAAGCAGAAATCGGGAACTGCAGCAAAAGGTGGAGCTGGAAACCGCGGTGAGGGAATTGCACGAGCAGGAATTGCAGCAGGCACGCGAGATTCAGCAGTCGCTGCTGCCCAAGCAGATCCCGCAACTCCCGGGGTTTGAAATCGAAGCTGCCTGGGAACCGGCGCATGTCGTGGGCGGCGATTATTTTGACGTGATCAGGCTGAGCGAGACGAAGGTCGGAATCTGCATCGCCGATGTGGTCGGCAAAAGCGTTTCCGCCGCATTGCTGATGGCTAACGTGCAAGCCAGCGTACGGGCTTTCGCTACTGAGTCGACGTCTCCATCCGAGCTTTGCGCGCGGGTGAACTCAGTCCTGTGCTCCAGCATCAGCACAGGGAAGTTCGTAACGCTCTTCTATGGCGTGCTCGACGCCGAGCGCTGGATCTTCGAATACACCAGTGCCGGACACCTGCTTCCAATCGTGCTGCGTGCCGGCGGCGATGTGCAGGAGCTTACCAATGGCGGTGCGGTGCTGGGAGTTTTTCCCGACTGGAAGTATCACGATTCGCATCTTCAATTTCGAGATGGTGATCGCCTCCTGCTCTTTACCGATGGCATCACTGAAGCGGGGTTACCGGACGGCAAAGAGTTCGGAGACCAAGGGCTGATCGAAAGCGCGCGCCAGTATGCGGGAAGGCCCACGGCGGAACTCAAGGAACTGCTTCTGGTAGATGTGAAGCAATTCTGCGCTTTTCAGCTGAAGGACGATGCCACCTTGATCGTAATTTCAGCTTTACCAGAGAGCGATCACGCGCAGGGAGAAGACTTGGAGGCCAGCGATGCAGTTTCTGTCTGGGAGAGCTGACCCAAAACGAACTTTGCTTGGCAAAATAACTGCTTCTATCGTTGTGCCTGTCCCGCTGCGAGGAATAGAATCGCGAGCTTGGGGCAGTATTCATAATCGCTTTCATCCATTCATGACTTTGGTCGACCAAATTCTATGGCCTCATACGTTGCGAAACCCGCCCCGCCCAATCAGGACAAGCGCTGGAAACTGGTGGACGCTACCATACGTCGCCAGGGAGCACACCCGCGCGGACTGATTGAAACCTTGCACACCGTGCAGGAGGCGTTCGGATACCTCGACGCACACGCCCTGCGTTACGTGGCGATGTCGTTGCGCGTACCCCTGAGCCGTGCCTTCGGTGTTGCCACCTTCTATCACTTTTTCACTTTAAAGCCGGCCGGTGAGCATACCTGCGTGATCTGCATGGGCACCGCTTGCTACATCAAGGGAGCGCCGCAGTTACTCGATGCCGTGCAGAAAGACCTTGGCGTCGCTCCCGGGGAGACGACCACGGATAAGAAAGTCTCGTTGCTCACGGCGCGCTGCCTGGGCTCGTGCGGTCTTGCTCCCGCCGTTGTTTACGACCAGGAAGTCGCCGGCAAAGTGAGTACGAGCGCCATTCGCGAGCACCTTAAGAAGTGGACGGTCGCATGACACCAGAAGAACTCGAGCAGATTGCTGAAGACGAACGCGCGGAACAAGGCAAATACACGCAGAGGGTGAATGTGTGCGTGGCCGCCGGGTGCCTGTCTTGCCAATCGCAGCCGGTGAAGGACGCTCTCGAGCAGGAAGTCACCCGTCGCGGCGCCAAGGATCACTGCCAGGTGAAGGGTGTGGGCTGCATGGGACTGTGTTCCGAAGGTCCACTGGTCTCGACCAGCAACGGAGTTCTTTACAAGAAAGTGACGGCAGCAGATAGCCCGGCGGTGCTCGACAGTCTTGCCGCGGAACCGGTCTCGCGCCTGCTGTGTTCTACCGAGGTGCCATTCTTTCAGCGGCAGAAGAAGATTGTGCTGGAGAACTCCGGCGTCATCGATCCCGAGCGCATTGAAGACTACATAGGGGCCAACGGATACTCCGCCCTGATCAAGGCGCTCACCGAAATGGCGCCGCGGGAAGTTATTGACGAAATCACCCGCAGCGGGCTGCGCGGGCGCGGCGGCGCCGGATATCCCACCGGTCTTAAATGGAGCACGGTCTCCAAGTCCGTGGGCACGCAGAAATATGTGATCTGCAATGCAGACGAGGGCGACCCCGGCGCGTTCATGGATCGTAGCGTGCTAGAGAGCGATCCGCACCGCGTCCTCGAAGGCATGCTCATCGGCGGGTACGCCGTGGGCGCGTCGGAGGCATACATCTACGTGCGCGCCGAATATCCGCTGGCCATCAAGCGACTGCGGAATGCGATTCGCCAGGCAGAACGCATCGGGCTGCTGGGCGCCAATATCTGCGGCACGCGCTTCAGCTTCCGAATCGATCTGCGGCTCGGGGCCGGAGCCTTCGTCTGCGGCGAAGAGACTGCACTCATCGCGTCGGTGGAGGGAAAACGGGGCACGCCGCGTCCGCGTCCGCCTTATCCCGCGATGGAAGGTTTGTTCGGGCAGCCCACGTTGATCAACAACGTGGAAACGTTCGCCAATATTGCGCCCATCATCCGCAACGGGGCGGACTGGTACGCGGCGCTGGGCACGGAAAAGAGCAAGGGCACAAAAGTGTTTGCGCTTGCGGGGCGAGTCGAAAACACGGGCCTGGTCGAAGTTCCCATGGGAATCTCATTGCGCGAGATGGTCTTCGAAATTGGCGGCGGCATTCCCGATGGCCGCAAATTCAAAGCGGTGCAAACCGGAGGCCCTTCCGGGGGTTGCCTCCCGTCGGAATGCCTGGACATGCCGGTTGATTACGAATCGCTGGCCCGGGCCGGATCGATCATGGGTTCGGGCGGCATGATTGTCATGGACGAGAGTTCCTGCATGGTCGACGTTGCCAAATACTTCATGGATTTCTGCATGACCGAGTCTTGCGGCAAGTGCATCCCCTGCCGGGTCGGCACCTACCAGATGCATCGCATTCTCTCGGCGATAACCAGCATGACGGCCACCGAGCAGGATTTGAAAATACTGGAAGAACTCTGTGATCTGTTGAAGCACACCAGCCTCTGCGGCCTGGGTCAATCGGCGCCGAATCCGGTAGTGAGTACCCTGCGCTCGTTCGCCGAGGAATACCGGGCGCACATTCAAGAGCACAAGTGTCCGGCTGGGGTTTGCGGTCAGCCCGTAGGAGAACCCGTATGAGGCCCGTCCACTGCGGTCAAGACCCTGAAGATTGATGGCCGTGATATCAGCGGGCGCCAGGAAGAAACTATCCTCGACGTCGCCCGGCAGAACGGCATCTTCATTCCGCGCCTCTGCGAAATGGACGGCCTCTCCGATGTCGGCGCTTGCCGTTTGTGCCTGGTCGAGATCAAAGGCCAGAACAAGTTGCTTCCCGCCTGCGTCACCGCGGTGGAAGAGGGAATGGAAGTCACCACGGATTCCGAGCGGCTGAACAATTACCGCCGCATGATCCTGGAACTCTTGTTTACCGAGCGCAACCACGTTTGCTCGGTGTGCGTCTCCAATGGCCACTGCGAGATGCAGATGCTGGCTCAGCGTCTCGGTATCACACATGTCCACTTCCCGTACCGTTATCCCAAAGAGGAGGTCGACGCTTCGCACGACCGTTTCGTCATCGATCACAACCGCTGCATCCTGTGCACGCGCTGTGTGCGCGTCTGTGACGAAATCGAAGGGGCGCATACGTGGGATGTCATGGGCCGGGGCATCGGAGCGAAAGTAATTACAGATCTGAATGAGCCATGGGGAAGCTCGGAAACCTGCACCAGCTGCGGCAAATGTGTGCACGTGTGTCCGACGGGCGCGTTGTTTGAAAAAGGCCGCTCGGTGGCCGAGATGTTGAAGCGCCGCCAGTTTTTGCCGTACCTGACAATGATGCGGGAGGAGAACGAATGAGGCGTCCTCCAGCAGCCTGTGTAGTTCCGGACGCCTCGTCCGGGGTTGCGCGCAAGATGCGCAATGCAGGACTTTATGCCGGCCAGACTGCTAGCCAGGCTCAGGCTCTTGCACGGGTCGCTTCGCGCCGCGGGGCGGACGAGGCGTCCGCCCCTACACAAACAAGGTCGCGGGTAAACGATGACTAAAGCGCGAATCGCTACCGTCTGGCTTGATGGCTGCTCGGGCTGTCACATGTCGTTTCTCGACATGGACGAACGGCTGTTAGCCATTGCCGGCGCCGCTGACCTCGTTTATAGCCCGCTGGTGGACGCGAAAGAATTTCCCGAGAATGTGGACGTTACGCTGGTGGAAGGCGCGGTCAGCAGTGAAGAGGACTTGCACAAGATCAAGCTGATTCGCGAGCGCACGAAAATCCTGGTCTCGCTCGGCGATTGCGCGGTGACGGCCAATGTTCCCGGAATGCGAAATCCATTCGGCACCAAGGCAGTGTACGACCGCGCTTATCGGGAAAACGTGACCTTCGACCCGGGCATTCCCAATCAGGTCGTGCCCGCGCTGCTGCCTACGTCGCGGCCGGTGCACGAGTTCGTCAAGGTGGATGTCTTTGTGCCGGGGTGCCCCCCTTCAGCGGACACAATTTATTACCTGGTGACTGAATTGCTGCAAGGAAGGATGCCGGACTTGAGTCCGAAAACCCGGTTCGGTGCGTAAGCAACCGAGAGCTGAGACTCAAAGCTCATAGCTCATATCATCGCTAATAGGGAGACGTCGTGAAGCAGGGCAACACCATCGTCATCGATCCGGTGACACGTATCGAAGGTCATTCCAAGATCACGCTGCACCTCAACGAGGACGGCCGAGTTGAAGACGCTCGCTTTCACGTGACGCAATTCCGCGGCTTTGAGAAGCTGTGCGACGGTCGTCCATTCTACGAAATGCCGTCGCTGATGGCGCGCATCTGCGGAATCTGTCCGGTGAGCCATCTCATCGCCTCGGCCAAAGCTTGCGATTCATTGCTCGCGGTAAGAATTCCGCCGACTGCCGATAAGTTGCGGCGCATTTTTGGACTGGCGCAGGTCACGCAATCGCACGCCTTGAGCCTGTTTCATCTCTCTTCGCCGGATCTGTTGCTCGGCATGGATGCCGATCCCGCTAAAAGCAATATCTTCGGCGTAGCCGAACAGAATCCTGCGCTGGCGCTGGACGGAATCAAGCTGCGCCAGTTCGGGCAAAAAATTATTGAGCGGCTTGGGGGGAAGCGCATTCATCCCGCCTGGATCGTTCCCGGCGGGGTTAGCGAGCCCCTCAGCGAAGCCAATCGGGATGCGATCCTGTCCAGCCTGCCCGAGGCTCTTGCCATTGCCGAACGCACCCTGGAATGGTTCAAGAGCAGCATGGAACGTTTTCGGGAAGAGATTTCCACGTTCGGCAACTTTCCCACCATGTTCATGGGCATCGTGAAGAAAGACAACGGGCTCACGTTCTACGACGGCAAGCTGCGCATCGTCGATGCCTCCGGCCATGTTGTGGCCGACGATCTCGATCCCGCCAATTATTCTGACTACATCGGGGAAAAAGTCGAGCCGTGGAGCTATTTGAAATCCACATATTACAAGCCGAAGGGCTTCCCCGATGGAATTTACCGAGTCGGGCCTCTCGCGCGGCTCAACGTTGCGGACCGCTGCGGCACCGAGCGCGCCGATCAGGAACTGGCCGAGTTCCACGAGTTGCAGCGTACTGCCGTGCTCAGCTCGTTCCATTATCACCACGCCCGCCTGATCGAAATTCTCTATTGCATTGAGCGCCTGGAGCAGTTGCTGAACGATTCCGAGATCCTTTCCAAACACGTGCGAGCGGTGGCGCATCCCAACGCTTTGGAAGGGGTTGGAGCCTGCGAAGCGCCGCGCGGAACGCTCTTTCATCACTACCGGATCGACGAGCAAGGACTGATTCGCTGGGTCAACCTGGTCATCGCAACCGGCCACAACAATCTGGCGATGAATCGCAGCGTCCTGCAGGTAGCCAAGCACTTCGTGCAAGGCAAGCGTCTGAACCGGGGAATGCTGAACCGGGTGGAGGCAGTAATTCGCTGCTACGATCCCTGCCTGAGTTGCTCGACGCACGCGCTGGGGCAAATGGACTTGCAAATCCAGCTAGTCAGCGCGGACGGCGAAGTGCTCGACGAAATCGTGCGCGGATGATGTGGGGCGGACGCAGCCTGCCCTCAGCCCGCTGAAGGGGCCGCCCTGGAGCGACATGGTCGCCTGGGGTTTCTATGCTTCTTCATTGCGCTGCGCGCCAGCCCGGACGAGGCGTCCAGGGCTACATAAAATCTATCGATATCGAAATCATGGGTCGAGTTCTCATTATCGCGTATGGCAATCCGCTCCGTTCCGACGACGGGCTTGGCTGGCGCGCGGCGGAAGCTCTGGAAGGGAAGTTTACTCCGGACCAGGTTGAAATCGTGCGCGTGCATCAGCTCGCACCGGAATTGGCGGAGGCCATCAGCCGGAGTGATGGCGTGATCTTGCTTGATGCCGCTACTCCGGGATCGACCGAGATGAAGCCCGGTGACATTCACGTCGAAGAATTCCAGCGCAACAAGGCAAATCAGTCATCGCGATTTTGTCACGCATTCTCTCCCGGCAGTGTCCTGGAGTTGGCGGCCGAACTCTACGGGGTTGAGCCACGCGCGTTTTTCGTGACCATGATCGGAGAAGATTTCGCACACGGTGAATTTCTCTCGCCGAGGGTGGCCGCTGCACTTCCCGCGATGGTTGGCCGGATTGAGACGCTTGTAGAGGAAATCGTTTCGGCCAAAGCGAATCTGAAGACGTAACATTGAACCTGCGTCCCGCCATGGCAGTCGCATCGAAACCCGCGACAGGAAGGCTTCGTATCACCCTGCGTGGCGCGGTTCAGGGTGTTGGGTTTCGGCCCTTTGTTTACCGTCTCGCACGAGAGATGTCGCTTACGGGATGGGTGCTGAACTCCTCATCCGGACTGGTGGTCGAAGTGGAAGGAGCACTCGACGAACTGATAGCGTTCGAGCAACGGCTGGAGCACGAGCGCCCCAAAGCTTCCGTTGTCACGGTTCACGAATCCGCAAGGATTGCGGCTGAGGGCTCCACCAGCTTCGAGATTCACGCCAGCGACCCGGATACCGGCAAGTCGGTCAACGTTCTCCCGGACCTCGCCACTTGCGATGACTGCCGAAATGAGCTGTTTGATCTCTCCAATCGACGCTTTGAGTATCCGTTCACAAACTGCACCAACTGCGGACCGCGCTACACCATCGTGATCGATATCCCGTATGACCGCCCGAATACGACCATGAAAGATTTCGTGCTCTGCCCGCAATGCAGGGAAGAGTACGAGAATCCCGTTGACCGTCGCTTTCACGCACAGCCCAACGCCTGCCGGGTCTGTGGGCCGAAGCTCGAGGGAACGATTTCAGATACGGCGAAAGTTTTGCTCGGCGGCGAAATCGTCGCGTTGAAAGGCATTGGCGGGATTCCAGTTGCTCGCGGATGCGCGCCAGCCAGCGGCTGTGGCGCGCCTGCGCGAACGCAAGCATCGCGAGGAGAAGCCGTTCGCGCTCATGATGCCTACACTCGCCAAGGCACGCGAGTACTGCGAGATTGCGCCCGCGGAAGTGGAACTGCTCGAATCGCAAGCTGCTCCGATTGTGCTTCTGCAGCCGAAGCCCGGAACCGACATTGCAGGGAATGTCGCGCATTGTTCTCCGTATTTGGGAGTCATGCTGCCGTACTCGCCCCTGCATCATCTGCTGATGAAGGAATGCCCGTTCCCGCTGATCGTGACCAGCGGCAACCGGAGTGATGAGCCGATCGCAATCGGCAACGACGAAGCCACCACTCGCCTGCAGGATATCGCCGACCATTTCCTGATGCACAATCGCCCCATCGTGCGTGCCTGCGACGATTCTGTCGTTCGTCTCACCCGGGGCCGTGCGGGTATTCTCCGCCGGGCTCGTGGCTACGCTCCCTTGGGAGTCCGAGTCGCGCGAGAACTTCCACCCGTGCTCGCTGTCGGCGGACATCTCAAGAACACGGTAGCAATCGCCGTGGGGCGCGACGTCTTTCTTAGCCAGCACATTGGTGATCTGGAAACGCTCGAAGCGCGTCAGGCCTTCGAAAAAGCCATCGCAGATCTGTGCCGCCTCTACAGCTTTAAACCGGAAGCCGTAGTCTGTGACTTGCATCCCGATTACGCCTCGACGCACTGGGCCGAGCGTTCTGGACTTCCGGTGATTCGGGTGCAGCACCATCAGGCGCACATTACGGCTTGCGCCGCCGAGAACAGTGTCGAGGGCCCGTATCTCGGAGTCTCCTGGGATGGCACAGGGTATGGTCTCGATGGCGCAATCTGGGGTGGAGAATTCTTCCGCGTAGAAGGCACTCGTTACGAGCGTGTCGCACATCTGCGTCCCTTTGGCCTGCCTGGAGGAGATGCCGCCGTCCGGGAAGGCTGGCGCTCGGCCGCCAGTGTGCTGTTTGAAGTCTTCGGTCTCGAAGAATGCGGAGACAGCCGCTCTCGGATGGCCGGGCAGCGAAGTTCGCTTGAAGGGAAGAGAGCGAGAGTCCGCGAAATGCTTGTCCGCAAGATCAATGTCGTTCCGACCACCAGCGTGGGACGTCTGTTCGATGCGGTAGCTTCGATTGCCGGGATTACGCAGCAAAACCGCTTCGAAGGGCAAGCCGCCATGCTTCTGGAGAACCAGATCGGCGCTCTGCGTATGGAAGAAGCGTATCCTTTAACTGGTGGAGATTGGGCCCCGCTGGTCTCAGACTTGATGCAGGATTTACGTGCGGGAATGCCCGTTTCCCGCATCGCGGCGCGATTCCACAACGCCTTAGTGAACTGGATCGTGGAAGTTGCCGAGCAGGTCAAAGAGAAGCAGGTCGTGCTCAGCGGCGGAGTTTTTCAGAACCGCTATCTGACGGAGCGTGCGGCAGCGGTTTTGGAGGCACGCGGCTTTGTGGTGCACACGCACCGGCAAGTCCCGCCCAACGATGGGGGAATCGCATTGGGGCAAGCGGTGATGTCAGCGGGACCGTTCCAGCGCAGAGGTACATAGATCCTTCGCTGCAAAACCTGCAGCTCAGGATGACAGGGGTAAAGGGATGACAGGGGTAAAGGGATGACAGGGGCAAAGGGATGGCGAGATTGCAAGAGACGGCTTTAGTCCTGTCGTCGTCCGAGGATAATCCATGTGCTTAGCAGTTCCCGGCCGCATCGTCGAAATCACCGATAGAGGCGATATCGCCTTCCGCGTCGGGAAGGTCGATTTCGGCGGCATCCGCAAAGAAGTGAATCTGGCGTACACTCCCGAGGCTGAAGTCGGCAAGTACGTGCTGGTCCATGTCGGATTTGCCATCAGCGTGATCGACGAAGCAGAAGCCAAACGCGTTTTCGAATACCTGGAACAGATGGGCGCGGTGAAAGAGGAACTCGGTGAAATTCCTCAGTGAATATCGGGACCCGAAAGCCGCTGAGAAACTTGCGGGCTCGATCCGGCAAAAGGTCACCCGGCCGTGGACGATCATGGAAATCTGCGGCGGCCAGACTCACACCATCGTAAAGAGCGGCCTGGAAGACCTGCTGCCGAAAGAAATCACGCTGGTACACGGACCCGGATGTCCAGTCTGCGTCACGCCTATCGAACTCATCGACAAAGCGGTGGCCATCGCCAAACGTCTGGACGCAATCTTCTGCTCCTTCGGCGACATGCTGCGCGTGCCAGGATCTTCAAAGAGCTTGCTCGATGCCAAGGCCGAAGGCGCGGACGTGCGCATCGTTTACTCACCGCTGGATGCGCTCAAGTTAGCCAAAGCGAATCCGCAGAAGCAGGTTGTCTTCTTCGCCGTGGGATTCGAAACCACCGCGCCCGCGAACGCCATGTCCGTGTGGCAGGCCGATCACGATGGCGTGGAGAACTTTTCCATCCTGGTTTCGCACGTGTTGGTTCCACCGGCCATGGAAGCTTTGCTCTCTTCCGAGCATTGCGTGGTGCAGGGATTTCTCGCTGCCGGCCACGTCTGCACCGTAATGGGTTTTGAAGAATATTTTCCCATCGCACAGAAATACAAGGTTCCCATCGTGGTCACCGGATTCGAGCCGCTCGATCTTCTCGAAGGCATTCACATGACGGTGAGCCAGCTCGAAGAAGGGCGGCACGAAGTCGAGAACCAATACACGCGCGCAGTCCGACGGGAAGGGAATCGACCGGCGCAGGCGACCATCTCGGAAGTATTTGAGATCGGCCCACGTCAGTGGCGCGGCCTGGGCGAGATTCCCGCCAGCGGTTTCCAATTGCGTGGACGCTTTCAGAAATACGATGCCAACCGCCGCTTCCCCTTTACGGGGGAGCCCGCGAAGGAGTCGCCGGAATGCATCAGTGGATTGATTCTGCAGGGACTCAAGAAGCCTCACGAGTGTCCGGCCTTTGCCGTGAAATGCACGCCGGAAAATCCGCTGGGTGCTCCCATGGTATCTTCCGAAGGCGCATGCGCGGCCTACTATCACTATGGCAGACGCCAAAATCAATCCGTTCAACCTGAGCTGTCCGGTCCCGCGCGTCGCTGACGACCGCATCGTGCTGGCCCACGGCGGTGGCGGACGGCTCACCCATCAGCTGATCGAGAAGATTTTTATCCCGGCGTTCTCCAATGCCGCGCTCGAGCAGCGGCATGATGGAGCCATCCTATCCGTGAACGGATCGCGCCTGGCCTTCACCACGGATTCGTTCGTGGTTCGTCCGCTGATCTTTCCTGGCGGCAACATCGGCGACCTCGCGGTGAACGGCACAGTGAACGATCTGGCCATGTGCGGTGCTCGACCGCTCTATCTCAGTGCGGGATTCATACTTGAAGAAGGATTGGAGATGGAAACGCTGCGGACCGTCGTTGCCGCCATGCAGGCAGCGGCCGCCAAAGCGAACGTGAAACTAGTCACTGGCGATACCAAAGTAGTCGACAAAGGAAAGGGCGACGGAATTTTCGTGAACACCTCAGGCATCGGTGTGATCGAGTCGAATGTGAAGACGCCGGTAAGTCCCACCTCGGTTCAGCCCGGAGACACCATAATCGTCAGCGGTGATCTCGGGCGGCATGGCATCGCGATTCTTTCCGTGCGCGAGGGCCTGGAATTCGAATCACCCATTCTGAGCGATTGTGCCAACTTGTGGCCGGCGGTGGAGGCGCTACTGAACGCTGGAATCGAAGTCCACTGCCTGCGTGACCTGACCCGCGGCGGGCTGGCGACAACTCTGAACGAGATCGCCGCCGACCGCAATATTTGCGTCAGGCTGGAGGAAGCGCTGATCCCGGTGGAAGACACGGTGCAGAGTGCGTGCGAGATCCTCGGACTCGATCCGCTCTACGTGGCGAATGAAGGAAGATTTGCGGTATTCGTGCCCGCAGCACAAGCCGATGCGGCTCTCGACGTCATGAAGAAAGTAGAAGTGTCGCAAGGATCAGTCCGCGTCGGTAGTGTGGAAGAGAGTCCAGGACGCACGGTGATTCTGCAAAGCCGCATCGGCGGCAATCGCGTGGTCGATATGCTGAGTGGAGAACAATTACCGAGGATTTGCTGAAGGGGTATCTGGCATGAAAAAGATCTTGTTCGTTCTAGTCGGGGCAGATTCGCGCTGCCGCAGAATCCCAAAATCGAGATGCAACTGCCGGCTTTCGCGAAGATCACAGCACCTCCGATCCGTCCACCTTGCAACGATTGTGAGCCAGGTGCGGATATCGTAGGAAAACCGCTCAGGCATTGATCTCAAGTGAACTACTTGATCTGTCATGCCTGCCAAGGATTCATTATCGTCACTCCGCAGCCTTCGAAATCACTCTCGTTACGGGTCGCCAGGATTGCTCCGTGCACTCGCGCAATGGCGGCTATCTGCGCATCGAAATCCGACATTATTCTCCCATGGCGACGGCGTGTGAATGAGACCAGCGAGAATGCGTGGGCAGCTTTCTCGTCAAAGGACAGAACCTGGCCCGCGAAGACCCCTAGTGTTCTTTCTGCGCCTGCTCGCATTAGATCCCGGCGTTTACCGAGAGGGAGCAGTTCGATCCCCAATAAAATCTCTGCTACTGTGATTGAGGTGAGGTGAGCATCTTCTGCGCTCAGACGATTGAACCATTGGAGCACCAGTGGCTCTGGGGTTGGCCGCATCAGCTCAGAAATAACATTGGTGTCTAGAATTGTCACGGAATGAGCTCCGGCGTTGAAACCTGGCTACTTCCAATCCTTGATCCAGTCGGGATCGCGCATAGGTTGCCGTGGTGGCAGCTCTAATTCGACCCCTCCCAGCGGTTCCCAGATAGAGCGGATGCGCTTCACCAGATCAGCGCCACTCTTTGGCTTGTTCGGTTTGTCGAGGGCGCTCTTCAGAATCTCCCGCGCTTCCTGTTCCATCGATCGCCCGTTTTGCGCAGCCCGCACCTTCAGCCGATGCTTTAACTTTTCTTCCAGGTTTCGAACGGTAATGCTGGCCATGCAATCAATGATAGCAATGCTAGCAATGATTGCACAAGCCCAGAGCCCGTCAAAGTGTAAGCGGGACCTTGCATAGCTCCTGCGGGGCGCTCACAATATGCCGAGCAGGAGGTGCCCATGTCGTCACTCTCCCAACAACCCCGTAATCCGTTCATTCCACAGCACCTGCACTCCCCGTGAGCGCAATCACGCCTGCCCGTGAGAATTATCACTGCCTGCTTTTATTAGAGGCTGACAATGGAGAGCGGAATCATGCTTTTAGGCTGTACCTACGGAGGTAGGAAAACTTATGACGTCCGTGATGACACCGCCGGGAGTCAAGACTCCCGCGGATTACATTGAATCCGTGATGATCAGTGTGAAAGCGAAGAACCCCGCCGAGCCCGAATTTCACCAGGCCGTAGCGGAAGTGTTCGACTCTCTCAGGTTGGTCCTCGCCAAGCATCCCGAGTATCAGTCGACGCGCCTGCTCGAACGCATCGTCGAGCCCGAGCGCGTCCTCATGTTCCGCGTGCCGTGGTTCGATGACCAGGGCAATATTCAGGTGAACCGCGGATTTCGCATCGAGATGAACAGCGCGATCGGCCCCTACAAGGGCGGGCTGCGCTTCCATCCGAGCGTGAATCTCGGCATCCTGAAGTTCCTGGCGTTCGAACAGGTCTTCAAGAATTCGCTGACCACGCTGCCCATGGGCGGCGGCAAGGGCGGTTCGGATTTCGATCCCAAAGGAAAGAGTGACAACGAAGTCATGCGGTTCTGCCAGAGCTTCATGACGGAACTGCAGCGCCACATCGGCCCGGATACCGACGTCCCGGCCGGCGACATTGGCGTAGGCGGACGCGAGATCGGATTCCTGTTCGGCCAGTACAAACGGCTGCGCAATGAATTCACGGGCGTCCTGACGGGCAAGGGGCTGGGCTGGGGCGGATCGTTGATTCGTCCGGAAGCCACCGGCTACGGCTGCGTGTATTTCGCCAACGAGATGCTGAAGAGCCGCAAAGATTCTCTGGAAGGCAAGCTCTGCCTGGTCTCCGGCAGCGGCAACGTGTCACAGTACACGATCGAGAAGCTGCTTGATTTCGGCGCGAAGCCAGTGACCGTCTCCGATTCGAACGGCGTGATCTACGATCCCGACGGAATCGATCGCGACAAGTTGGCCTACATCATGGAGCTGAAGAACTTTAAGCGCGGACGCATTCGCGACTATGCGGACAAGTTTAAGAAAGCCATCTTCATGCCCACGGACATCAAGCTGGAGCACAACCCGCTGTGGAATATAAAAGCCGATTGCGCATTCCCCAGCGCGACGCAGAACGAAATCACCGCCAAGGATGCGGCGAACCTGCTGAAGAATGGCTGCAAGCTGGTTGCAGAGGGCGCGAATATGCCGTCCACGCTCGAAGCGACCAGGATGTTCCTTGATGCCAAAGTCCTGTACGGACCAGCCAAGGCTGCCAATGCCGGCGGGGTGGCGACGTCCGGGCTGGAAATGGCGCAGAACAGCGCACGTCTGTGCTGGACCCGCGAGGAAGTGGATGACCGCCTGCACAAAATCATGATCGCCATCCACCAGAACTGCTTTGAAACGGCCGAGAAATACGGCACGCCCGGCAATCTGGTGAACGGCGCCAACATCGGCGGCTTCCTGAAAGTCGCCAACGCCATGCTGGACCAGGGCCTCGTGTAAAGCTTGTGCAGGGGCGGACGCCTCGGCCGCCCTGAGCGTAAGCGAATGGTTTGTAGCAATCGAGACCTCGAAGTCAAAAGCCCCATCTTGCCGCGAACTGCGCGGCAAAGATGGGGCACCCGCTTCTTCTCGCAACGGAGCGCTGAGTTCTTTACAAAGTTGTTGCCCCACCTTAGAAAGCCTCACCGAGTTTTTACAAGCACCTTACAGCGCAGTTGCTGCACCGCAAGTAGCGGAGATTTCACTGCGGTAGCATCACGGACGAATTGCAAATACATTTTTGTGATTCGACGCGCTCTGCTGTACTCCCCCCTGCGTAATTCCCAGGCCTGCGCTTGTTTGAACATTGGCGCAAGGAGGTAACCGTGAAGGTTGTTGTGTCCATTGTCGCAACCGTATTGCTGAGTGTGCCGCTGTTCTGTCAATCGAATGGCAGCACGGCCCCGAACCAGCCCATCAATGAAACCGGCGGCCATTTCGATGGGGTTCCTATCATCACGGGGGGGATGGCGCTGAATGCGACATTTGAGCCCCATTCGAACAACATGAATCCCGTGTTTGCGCCTATTTTTCTAGTACCGCTGGGGCGCCGCGCACTGATCGAAAGCGAGTTCGAAGGGGAGTCTGACATTACGTATTCGCATGGCGGATATGAGCCAGTAGGCTTCGAAAAGAATCTTGAATACGCTCAGTTGGATTTCTTTGCGAGCAAATACCTCACGATTATCGCGGGACGTTACGCGATCCCGTTCAACATTTACAAGGAACGTTTCGATGCACGCTGGATTCGGAATCTGGCCGCAGAGCCCATGATTTTCGGCTTTGGCGATTCGTCCGGCAACGGCGGACAGCTGCGCGGCGCGATTCCCCTGGGTTCCGCGGCGCAATTCAGCTATGCGGGATATTTCTCGGCGTTGACCCACAACATCTCGGCAGGAGCGGATCGGCAAGCGGGACTTCGCACCGGGCTCTTCTTTCCCGGCCCGCGCTTCGAAGCCGGTTTCTCGTTCAATCGCCTGCTCGGCTCGGATCGCTTCAATCGCTTTGGAGCGGACTTCACCTGGAATCTGCGGCAAGTTCCCGTCGACATCCGCGGAGAGGCGCTGATGTCGAGCGTTTTTGGAAATGGCTACTGGCTGGAGAGCGCTTACCGCTTTTCCTCTTCGCGCTATCCGCGCTTTTTCCGCCGCTCGCAAGCCGTTGTCCGCGGTGAGCAATACCTGCACCCGAATGGCGATGTTCCGGGGGACTTCGAGGCACCGGACAGCGATGCGACCCGCGTGCTTGGCGGTTGGAACTACTGGATCAGCGATGCGGTGCGGGCTCAAGTGGCCTTTGGTCGACAGTTCAACAGCACAGACGATCACAACGTCTGGACACTCGGAATCAGTTACCGCTTCGTGAAATAGAAGCAGAGGATATCGATATGAAATCGCTTCTCTTAGTGACCCTCATTGTTGGCACGGCTCTACCGGCCTTGGCCGGCTCCAACACTCCATCTCAAACGCGTCGTACAGTGGATGGAGAGCTGGTTTACAAGACCAACTGTACGCGCTGTCACAACACTCCGCCTTCGCTGAGCGCGCGCCAGAGCAAGGCGGTCGCCCTGCACATGCGGGTGCGAGCGAACCTATTGGCTGAGCAGGCAGACGCTGTCCTGCAATATCTGGCGGAGTCAGCTAAAAAGTAAATCTATGAGAATTTTTGCTTGCTTGCTCCTGCTCTTGCTGGGCAGCATTGCTGTCGCGGCCGATTTGCCTGAGGGCAGGCTCGTCGAGATCGTTGCGGCGGGCGACAACACGTTTCGTGTAGCTAATGCGAAGTCCGCCGTAATCCGGGCTCACGCCGGCGAAATGCTGCGCCTGCGAATTACATCGCAGCATGGATCGGAGTTGGCCCGCGATGGCGCGGTTCACAGCCTGGTGATCCGCAGTCTTCGTGACCAGGGGTGGGACCTCCGTCTTTACGAAGGCACTCATGACTATCAGGTCAAAGCTCCGGCGGATCCGGGTGAGTACCCCATTGAGTGCACCGTCAAATGCGGGCGTGGACACGACGACATGCACATGAAGCTAGTCGTCGAAAAATAAGTGCGGTGATCATGAAGCCTCTGCGAATTTTCTTTGGAATGGCAACCATGTTGCTAGTCGCGGCCCTGTGGGGGGCAGGAGTGCCGGCCGCAGCGCCTCTCGCCTCACAACGGCTGGCCAATGGCCATCGAATTCCGCCCCACATCGTTACGATTCTGGATCGCGCCTGCCTCGATTGCCACAGCAACCAAACCCGCTGGCCCTGGTACAACCGCGTTCCCGGAGTCGCGCAGCTCATTCAGCGCGATGTCAGAAAGGCACGGGAGAAGGTGGATTTCTCTACCTGGACGAGCGCGCGGCACGTGACAGTGAACGAGATTCAGGATCTCTGCGACGCAGTGTCCGATGGAGCGATGCCGCCGCTAAGCTACCGCCTGATGCATTCCCAGGCGCGCCTGAGTGAGCCTGACAAAGACGCCATCTGCGGCTGGGCGCTGCAGATCCAGCATCCGGGGGAGTAGTTGAGGGGTGCCCCATCCTTGTCGCGCTTGCGCGACAGGGTGGGGATTTTGACTTTCTGACGTTCTGCAAGCGCCCGCCTCGCGAAAGGAAAGGAATCCAAAGGTCCCCCCGTCCGTCTAAGAGGCAGGATGAGGAATGGGACAGACCCGCGTTTTCAAGTCTTTCTGCCCTCGCAAATTTGTTCTACGATACGGTGCGTGACTGTACGCTCCATATCCGAACCCATTCTCGATGCCGAAGAGCGCTTCGAGGCTTTCGAGAACCTGATGCCCTTCCGGGTGCAGAACATCCTGCTGGTCTCGAGCCTGTACGATTCTTTCATCCTCCGCGAAGACGGACGACTCAACGAACTCCTCATCGACGAATCGCTGGAACTGAACCTGCGGCAGATTCCAAGCATCACTCACGTTTCGAGCTGTGCCGAGGCAGTTGAGCTGGCGAAATCAAATCCGCAATTCAACCTGATCGTGACAAATCTTGCGGTAGGCGATATGAACGCCGCCCAGCTCGCGCGTGAAGTCCGGCGCGCAGGGCTGGACGTTCCCGTGGTCGTGCTGGGCTACGACTACCGCGAAATAAAGAATTTCGTGGCTCGCAATCCCGTTACCGACATCGACCGCGTGTTCCTCTGGCAGGGAACGGCGCGCATCCTGATCGCGATCGTGAAATACATCGAAGACAAGCGCAACGTGCTGCACGACACGCGAGCCATGGGAGTTCCGCTGCTCCTGGTTGTCGAAGACAATATCCGCTACTACTCATCGTTTCTGCCGGTGATCTACACCGAGTTGATCAAGCAATCGCGCCGAGTGATTCAGGA
Organism: uncultured Acidobacteriota bacterium; assembly: GCA_963785865.1. GTDB lineage: Bacteria > Acidobacteriota > Terriglobia > Terriglobales > Acidobacteriaceae > Sulfotelmatobacter. The sequence continues at coordinate 76,160 of CAWAXF010000036.1, forward strand.
AGGCATCAATGTGGCCCACAAGCTGGTGCGAATGCAGGCGCGGCCGAAGATCCTGCTGACTTCGAACTTCGAAGATGCGTCTGCGCTGGTGCAGCAGTATCGCGATTACATCTTCGGCGTGGTGTCGGATGTCGAGTTTCCCTGGGAGGGCAAGCTGAGTCCTGAAGCCGGTTTCGAACTCGCGCGCATGGTGCGCAGTTTGACACCAGATGTTCCCGTGGTTCTGCAGACCAGCCGCACTGAATTCCGTCCCCGGGCTCACGCCGAAGGTTATACCTTCCTGCGCAAGCGCTCACCCACGCTGTTAAAAGATTTACGCCGCATTCTGACGGATCAGTTCGGCTTCGGTGATTTCGTGTTCCGCATGCCCGATCAGGATGAAGTGGGCCGCGCCAGGGACCTGACCGAACTGGAAGAATTGCTGCAGAAGGTGCCGGCCGATAGCCTGATGTACCATGCGCAACGCAATCACTTCTCGCACTGGCTGATGGCGCGCACGGAATTCGCCCTGGCGGCCAAGCTGCGTCCGCGCCGGGTGTCGGACTTCAACGGGCCCGAGCATCTACGGCACGATCTTATCGAATCCATCAACGACTACCGCCGGGAGCAGAATGAAGTCCTCATCGGCGATTTCAAGGCCGAGACGTTCAAGCCATCGCAATCCAGTTTCCTGCGGGTCGGCTCGGGATCTCTGGGAGGCAAAGCTCGAGGCCTCGCGTTTGTCCGGCATCTATTACGTACGCGCCGCATCGCCAAGCGATTTCCAGGCGTGCGGATTACGGTTCCACCCGCCGTCGTCATTGCCACCGACATGTTCGACCAGTTCCTGGCCGAGAACAATCTAGGTGACTTCGCCCTGCATTGCGACGATGACAGCGAAATCCAACAACGGTTTCTGGATTCGCCTCTGCCTGTCCCGCTACAGGAAAACCTGAGGACCTTTCTCGACGAGGTTCGCTACCCCTTGGCCGTTCGCTCCTCCAGCCTGCTGGAAGATTCGCAGTACCAGCCGTTCACAGGCGTCTACGAAACGTTCATGCTGGGGAATCAGCATGGCAGCGTGCAGGCCCGGCTGAACGAACTATCGGAAGCTGTCAAACGTGTGTATGCTTCCACCTTCAGCCAGCACGCCAAGGCTTACGTGCGCGCCACCCCGTACCGCCTGGAAGAAGAAAAGATGGCTGTCATCCTGCAACAGGTGGTCGGCACCTTGCACGCTCAGCGTTTTTACCCAGATTTCTCCGGAGTCGTGCGCTCGCACAACTTTTATCCGGTACCCCCGATGACCTTTGCCGACGGCATTGCAGCGGTCGCGCTCGGCCTTGGCCGGACTGTGGTGGACGGCGGCAAGTGCCTCATGTTCTGCCCGCGATATCCGAAAAACCTGCTGCAGTTTTCTTCTGTCGAAGACATTCTCGCCAACACGCAAACGGAATTCTGCGCGCTCGAGCTCGACGGCCTTTCTGATGGCGCAGGTCCAGCTCACTTGCGCGAAGCCCGTTTTGGACTCGATGTAGCCGAGAAAGATGGAACACTGCACGCTGTCGCATCGACTTATTCCGCCGACAATCACGCGGTCTACGATGGCCTGAGCCGCCCCGGGGCCCGCGTCGTAACCTTTGCGCCCATGCTCAAGCTCGGCATGTTTCCTTTGGCTCCGATTCTGGAAGTGCTGGTGCGAGCCGGAGAAGATGCGTTAGGCAATCCTGTGGAAATCGAATTCGCCGTTCGCCTGCCGCGGGGAGAAGAGCCCGCCGAATTCGGATTCCTCCAGATCCGTCCGCTCACCCTGGCGCGCGATCATGTAGAGCTTGCGGTAGAAGACGTTGATCCGTCACACTTACTGTGCCGCAGCACAAAGGTTTTGGGGAACGGCCGGATCGACGATCTGCGCGACATTGTGGTGGTTGATTCACAGCGCTTTGAGCGCAGCCGCAGCCAGCAGGTCGCCAAAGCTGTGGCTCATTTCAACGCCACGCTGAACGCGGAGAACCGCCCGTACTTGCTCATCGGCGTAGGCCGCTGGGGATCGAACGATCCCTGGCTCGGCATACCCGTGGAATGGGACGAGATTTCAGGAGCGCGCGCCATCGTGGAAGCGGGCTTCCGCGATTTCCGCGTGACTCCTTCGCAGGGCAGTCACTTCTTTCAGAACCTGACTGCGTTCCAGGTCGGGTACTTCACGGTTAATCCGGACGCGGGCGAGGGCGCAGTCGATTGGGAATGGCTGGGTGAACAACCCGCGATCGAGGAACAGGGATGCGTGAGGCACCTGCAATTTTCCGAGCCGATGAGGGTGGTGATGAACAGCAGGAAGAGCCAGGGCGTGATTTTCAAGCCGGGAGAGACTATTGCCGGTTGAAGGCTCGTCTGCCGGAACGAACGGAAGATCCGTATCGTCTCTCAACAGTGAAAGCCCTTCGCAGCGCAAACGCGCGTATTTGTCGTCGGACGGTTCGGGGTGGAACAACTAGGGAAATAGCGACCACCGCCAATACCTGAAGCAATAGCAGCGTAAGACCATACCGGGCCTGCCCTGGGAGCACTATGACGTCGGTGACTCGACTACGAGCCCGATTAGCGCCGCAGCGGCAATGCCACGCGTCATCGTGTAGAAGTACGACGCGATGGATGCGACGCAAGAGACGCCGATTCTCAGTAATAGTCCCTTTCGTTCTCCCAACTCCATGGCGTTCATTGACTTGACTAACTCTCACACGTAAGATTCGCGCCAGTGATTGGCCAAACCATATCGCACTACCGCATCCTGGAGAAGCTTGGCGCCGGTGGAATGGGCGTGGTCTATGCGGCCGAGGACACAAAATTGGGCCGCACCGTGGCCCTGAAGTTTTTGCCTGAACAAGTCCGGACGGACCCTGGCACGCTGGAGCGTTTTCGGCGCGAGGCTCGGTCGGCGTCGGCTCTGAATCATCCCAACATATGCACGATCTACGAGGTGGATGAATATCAAGGGCGGCCTTTCATCGCCATGGAGTTCCTCACTGGCATGTCGCTTGCCTACCGCATTGCCGGCCGAGCCATTCCCGCCGAAGACGTGCTAGCGCTGGGCATAGAGTTGGCGGACGCGCTGGACGCGGCCCACAGCGAAGGCATCCTTCATCGCGACATCAAGCCGGGAAATATTTTTGTAACCAAGCGAGGGCAGGCCAAAATACTCGACTTCGGGCTGGCGAAAGCGATGGCACCAGTCCCGTGCAGCCCGGCGGAAACCGCGTTACCGACCGAGAGTCTGCAAGAGTCGCTGACCAGTTCGGGGATGGCCGTGGGCACGATCGCTTACATGTCTCCGGAACAGGCGCGGGGCGAAGAACTGGACGGCCGCGCGGATGTCTTCTCGCTAGGCGTCGTGCTGTACGAAATGGCCACCGGCCAGCGGCCCTTCTCCGGAACTACTTCGGCTGTGATTTTCGACGGCATCCTGCACCAGACGCCAACCTCGCCCATTCAGTTGAATCCCACCCTGCCGGATGGGCTTGCGAGCGTCATCAGCAAGGCTCTGGAAAAGGATCGCGGGAAGCGATATCAGTCGGCACGCGAACTCGCGGACGATCTCAAGCAGTTGCGGCAGCAAGTCAGTTCCGGGCAAATAGCCGCAGTGCCAATGACTCAGATCATTCGGAAGCCCACGATCTTAGTGCTGGCGGTGCTGCTTGTGCTTCTGCTGGTGGGCGCCGTGGCCTGGCTGGTTCGACACAATGGCAAAGTGCGGTGGGCAAGAGAACAGGCTATTCCTGAAATCTCGCGCCTGATTGAAAACGGACAATACGTATCAGCGTTTTATCTGTCGGAGAAGGCCAAAAAATACATTCCGAACGATCCTTTCCTCGCCAAACTGGATCGGGACTACTCAATGGTAACTTCGATCCGAACGAATCCGCCGGGCGCTGAGGTCCTGATGAAGGGGTATGGGAATCCAGAAGGCGAGTGGCAGAGCCTCGGTCATTCGCCGCTCGAAAACGTCCGGCTGCCGTTTGGATATCTGCGATGGAGGTTTTCGAAGAAAGGATATGAAACCGTGGAAGGAGCAGCGGGTCCGGGGCGCGACATTAATTTCAGGCTGGATCCGCAAGGTAGCCTGCCGCCCGGTATGGTGCGAATCCTGGGTGGACGATTCCAGTGGGGGAGCACCGAAGCTGTCGAAATGCCGGATTTTCTCATGGGTCGATATGAGGTGACGAATCGCGAGTTCAAGAAATTCGTAGAGAGCGGTGGGTACAAGAAGCCCGAGTACTGGAAAGAACCTTTGGTGAGGGGCAGCAGCGTCCTGAGTTTTGATGACGCGATAAAAGGATTTCAGGATCGCACGGGCAGAGCGGGTCCAGCCACTTGGGAATTGGGGGACTATCCGGCGGGGCAAGACGATTTTCCGGTGAGTGGCGTAAGTTGGTTCGAAGCTGCGGCATACGCGGAATTCGAGGGCATGAGCCTTCCGACCGTATATCACTGGTACAAGGCAGCAGATGTCCGCATTTACTCGGACAGCGTAAAGTTCAGCAACTTTGGAGGCAACGGTCCGGTGCGCGTGGGCAGCCTGAGAGGAATCAATCCTTACGGAACCTATGACATGGCGGGCAATGTGAAGGAGTGGTGCCGCAACCAATCCGGCGACCGCCGGTTCATCCTTGGGGGAGGGTTTGGCGAAGCCACGTACATGTTTGTGGATGAGGATGCCCAGTCTCCATGGGGCCGGTTGCCTACGTATGGATTTCGTGTGATGAAGAATCTAGGGGATGCTGGCGCGAAAGCCGACGCGCTGCAACGGCCTATCCAGCAACTGACGCGGGACTACAACAAAGAGAAACCAGTGTCGGACCAGATTTTCGAGATCTACAAGCGGTTCTATGCCTACGACAAGTCGAAGTTGGAACCTAAGCTGGAAGTGAGCGACGAGAGTTCGGAGTATTGGACAAAAGAAAAAGTTTCTTTCAATGCGGCCTACGGCAACGAGCGCGTCGCCGCGTACATGTTCATTCCGAAGAATTTTAAGGCGCCGCACCAGGCGGTTGTCTATTACCCGCACTCGGGGGCGGAGAACGCCAGATCGAGCGAGAACCTCGACATTCGTTTCATCGATTTCATCGTCAGGAGCGGGCGGGCGGTACTGTTTCCAGTCTACAAAGGCACTTATGAGCGACATGTCGAGGTGGACGACAACGAGGAGTCCAGTGCTTGGCGGGATCTGACAATCCAACGGGCGAAAGATTTTTTTCGGTCGATGGATTACCTGGAGAGCCGTGCGGACATCGATCACGACAAAATCGGTTTCTTTGGCATCAGCTGGGGGGCCAGCACAGCTCCAAGGATACTCGCCTTGGAGAAGCGGATAAAGCTAGGAGTGTTGGTAGGAGGCGGGCTTCCCGTGGAGCGACAGGCTCCAGAAGCCGACACTATCAATTTTGCCCCTCGCGTGACTATGCCGATCTTGATGATTAATGGGAAATACGATTTTGACACTCCACTGAATACTTGCCAGATACCGTTGTTCCGGTCCCTGGGCACGCCTGCCAAGGACAAGCGGACCGCAGTCTTTGATGCGGGTCACATTGTGCCCCGCAATGAAATGATTAAGGAGACATTGGACTGGCTGGATCGGTATCTCGGTCCCGTCAGTTAAGCGAAGTCTGCGGTGCTCATCGCAGCGCGGATCAGGTAGAGCGTTGGAGAGAAGTAAGCAAGGTTGCAGACTATTTTGTAAAGACCCTCTCCGAAAGGTCTGGACCGCGAGGAATTACCAAAGAGTAGGCCTTCCGCACACGGCTTTGTGACCCGAATCACAGCCCATCCGTTGTGATTCCGAACACAATTATCCGTTGGGGGAATCTGTCATTTTCCCCGCTGTGGAGTGCCTGTGTTCAAAATCATCCACGCGGAATTCCTTGCGCCCGGCATCAAGCGCTTTGTGATTGAGGTGCCGCGGATCGCGCGCAAACAGAAGCCGGGACAATTCGTCATCCTGCGGATTTATGAGGAAGGCGAACGCATCCCGGTCACCATCGAGAACTCCGATTCCAAGCGCGGCACCATCAGTATCGTCGTGCAGGCGGCCGGTAAGACTACGCATCTGCTCAACTCGCTCGAAACTGGCGACTCGGTTCTTGATGTCGTCGGCCCTCTAGGTAAGCCCTCCGACGTCAGGAATTACGGAACGGTTGTGGTGGTGGGCGGCGGCGTGGGTACGGCAATGGCTTATCCCACTGCGGCAGCGCTTAAGCGCGCAGGGAACCGCGTGCTTTCCATCGTTGGCGCGCGAAACAAGGAACTTGTGATTCTGGAATCCGAGATGCGCGCCGTGAGTGACGCCCTGATGATCACCACCGACGACGGCAGCTATGCTGATAGGGGCTTCGTCACTGACAAGCTCCGGCAGCTGATTGAAAACGGCACTCGCATCGACCTGGTGATTGCGGTCGGGCCGATCGTGATGATGAAAGCCGTCTCCGAGATGACTCGCAAAGAGAACAATCCACACGGTGGTGAGCCTGAACCCCATCATGATCGACGGAACCGGGATGTGCGGCGGCTGCCGCGTTCTGATTGACGGCAAGAGCGAATTCGCCTGCGTCGATGGCCCCGAGTTCGACGCTCACAGAGTGGATTTTTCCGTGCTGGTGCAGCGCAACGCGATGTACCGCGAGGCAGAGCAGCGCTCGTTGACCGAATATCAACGCAGCAAATGTCGTTAAGCGCAGGAACTGCCGCGGGCCTGCAAGGAGATCACCGATGATCCCGACCGCCAGCAAGTCGAAGAATCCTGTGTCGCCCAAGGACCGCATGAAAATTCCGCGCCAGGGAATGCCCGAGCAGGCTCCTGAGCAGCGGGCGCACAACTTCGAAGAGGTGAATCTGGGATACAGCGCGGAACTGGCGCAGCAGGAAGCCCGGCGCTGCCTGGAATGCGCCAAGCCCACCTGTACGGACAACTGTCCAGTGGGCATTGATGTAAAAGCATTTGTGGAGCTCATCGTTGCTGGGGACTTCCTAGGCGCCGCGGCCAAGATCCGTCAGGACAATGTTCTGCCGGCGATCACTGGACGCGTGTGTCCACAGGAAGATCAGTGCGAAGGGAAGTGCTTGCTATCGAAGAAAGTGAAACCGCTGGGAATTGGATATCTCGAACGCTTTGTTGCCGATTACGAACAAAAAATGGGCACACACGTGGTCCCGAAGAGTGGCGCCTACGGGAAAGAAGATCGCCATCGTGGGTAGCGGCCCGTCAGGACTCACGGTCGCTGGAGACCTGATCCAGAAGGGCCATCGCGTGCGCGTTTTCGAGGCCTTGCATGAGATTGGGGGCGTCCTGGTCTATGGCATCCCCGAGTTTCGGCTGCCCAAACAAATTGTGCGCGAGCAGATCGACTACATGCGCGAGATGGGAGTTGAGTTCGAAACGGACGTGGTCGTTGGCCGCACGGTCACCATCGACGAACTTCTGGAAGAAGAAGGCTACGACGCCGTTTACATCGGCACGGGTGCGGGTCTTCCACAGTTCATGAATATTCCCGGAGAGCACCTCAACGGCGTCTACTCCGCCAACGAATTCCTCACTCGCATTAATCTGATGAAGGCTTACAAATTTCCAGTTTATGACGAGCCCATGCTGGACCTGCGCGGCAAGGATGTAGCCGTCATTGGCGGCGGCAATACGGCGCTGGACGCGATTCGTTCCGCGCTGCGACTGGGCGCTCGCAAGGCGTACGTGATCTATCGTCGCAGCGATGCGGAGATGCCTGCGCGCGCCGAAGAAGTGCACCACGCGCGGCAGGAAGGCATCGACTTCCAGATGCTGACTGCTCCGATAGAGTTTCTATCGGACGGCAAAGGATGGCTCGTGGCAGTCCGCTGCGTCCGCATGGAACTTGGTGAGCCGGACTCGTCCGGCCGCAGGCGCCCCGTTCCGATGCAAGGGTCAGAGTTCGATCTGCCGCTCTCGGTCGCGGTGATCGCAATCGGGACAAGCGCCAATCCCATCGTGCAAAGCACCACGCCGGGTCTGGGCACAAATAAACGCGGATACATTCAGGCCAGTGAAGAAACCCAGCGCACCACGCGCAAAGCAGTGTTCGCGGGCGGCGATATCGTCACGGGGAGCGCAACCGTGATCCTTGCAATGGGAGCGGGTCGGCGCGCCGCTAAATCAATCCACGATTATCTGACCACCGGAGCTTGGTAACAATTTCAGAAGATTGGGGTGCCCCACCCTTGTCGCGCTTTGCGCGACAGGGTGGGGATTTTGACGTAGCGTCGCGAGTGCACGCACTTCAGCCGAATGTCACTTCAATATAAGTATCCGTCCGAGCCCAGATCAGTGGAATGCGAGCCATCCAATATTTGCGATTGATAGCCTGGCGTGCCCGCGAGTGCTCTTCGAGCGGCAAGATTCGCGCAGTTGCCGCGAATTCCGGACCTGTCACTTTCCCCCGGACCGTGCAAGGTGCCACCTTGATTTGTGGGTTGTTGCGAATCCGCTTCGCCTTACCCATATCGCTGCGGGTCATGACGTAGAGCTTTCCATCTTCTTCGCCGAACCACACGGGTGTGGCCACGCCCACTCCGGTTTTTCGAAACGTAGTTAACGAGATGTATTTCTGATTGTGAATCGCTGGCGGAACCTGGCTTGCCATAATCGTCATTGTAGAAGTGCAGGGCGGAAAACGCATGCCAGACCTTTTTCTCCTGACCGCGGTGGTTCGCAACTGGCTGGTCGGATTGCCCCCGTCCCGCGATCTGTGTTACAAGCCTGAACATGCGTAAATGGATGCGCGAACGCTTACAAGGCCGGAAAAAGAAGAAAGCTTCAGAGCCGGCAGACCAACCTGCCCCGCCACCGTTGCAGCCCGCGTATTTTGATCCGGAGGAGTCGCCGGCGCCCGCAGGCGGCGACGCTCCTCGGCGATCAAAGGCTCCCGACAGGTCCGAACCCGACGTTGAAAGCGCCCAGGGGGCCCCTGAATCGTCGTCTGCGGAGAGCGCAGCGCCGGAAGCGCAATCTGGTACAGCAGCGGAGGCCCGGCGTGCCCGTGGGCGTCGCCGACGTGGTGGCCGCGGACGAGGTGCTCGTGGTCGCGAGCAGGCCGTAGCTCAGGCGTTCACACCCGCTGCCGTAAAGAGTGTGGCTCCTGATGTTTCTGCCGAACCCGCCGAGCCGATCGATGCGGAAGCTTCAGCGCCGCAAACCGAAGCGCCAGTTGCCGTGCCCCAAGCGCCGGCAGTTCCGGCAGCAGTTTCTGCAGCCGCACCGCGTCCCCCCAAGGGAATCGTGGTTCTCGCCATCGGACTGCCCGGCTCCGGCAAGAGTACCTGGTTCAAGCGGCACAACCTGAGCCCGCTCTCGAGCGATATGGTCCGCTCATTATTATTCGATGATGTCCGCGAGCAGCGTTTTCAGGACCTGGTCTTCTCAAATCTGCGCTCCATGCTCAAGGCCCGGCTGATTGCCAAGCGTCCCATGAATTATGTGGATGCAACCAACCTCACCCCACAGGAGCGGCAGCACTGGATCAAGCTGGCGAAGGACTATAACTACGAAGTGCATGCGGTCTTCTTCGACGTCCCGCTGGAAGTTTGTATCGAGCGCCATCAGCGGCGCGACCGGGTGGTCCCAGAGGACGTTGTGCGACGAATGGCTGCAAAGCTGAAGCCGCCGTCCTTCGATGAAGGTTTCGCGAAGATCACAGTAGTGCGCGTGAAGAAGAAAGAGCAGGAGCCTTCCGAAGCATAGAGTCAAAAGCGTAGAGTCAAAATCCCCACCCTCTTTCGCAAACTGCGCGAAAGAAGGGTGGGGCACCCGGGCTTTGACTATCCCTTCAAATGCGGCAGCAGTTCTTTAAACGCTGCCGAAGAGGACGTCCTCATCAATTCGTAAATGATCATCTCGGTGGACGAGATGACCGCACCGGCCGCTCGCATCCGCTGCAAACCTATCTTCCAATTCCATTCCGTGCGCGAACTGACCGCATCCGACGCCACATGCACCACATATCCCTCGCGCAACGCGGCAAGCGCGGTCTGCGTTACACAAATGTGACTCTCCATGCCACACAGCAGGAGCGTGTTGCGCTGTCCGGGCATTCGCTTGAGCAAACTGCAGAACACATTACTGCCGAAGCAGGAGAAGAGCGTCTTATCAATGGACTCGACTCCGGGCAGCAGGGAAGCAACTTCGGGCACCGTTCCGCCCAGGCCTTTCGCATACTGCGTGCTGACCAGGGCAGGGATTTTCAGGATCCCCGCGGCCCGGATGAGCAGTTGCGAATTCCGCACCAGTTGCTCTTTCTCGAAGATCGGCGGAAGCAACTTCTCCTGGATGTCAATCACCACCAGCGCGCAGCGATCCGCCTCGATCGACTGCCGCGCGATTTCTGCGTATTCGGAGCTAGTCGAGAGATGTTCCAGGCTTGTGTTCATGTATTCCTCTGATCACCTCAACATCGGGTCTTCCTGGATGGAGCCATTTTCGCGCCCGCGAACGATCGGGCAGTCGCAGGACGCGTGCGTTCATTCTAACGTTCGGGCTCATCGCAGAGCGTCCCACGCACAAGTTGACCGCGATTCGCTCAGCACCATAGAATTAAAAAAGAGCGTACGTCAGGCTCCAATCAATCCGCTGCCCCCTCGTTCAACGGCTAGGACACCTGCCTCTGGAGCAGGCTATCGGGGTTCGAATCCCTGGGGGGCAGCCAATCTCATAAGTTCTGCCGCCATTCCTTCCCAACATCTTTACAATGGAATGTTAGAGCTGTTGGAAATCCCAGATTTCTCACACTTTCCAGTTCTCGTTCCTTCACTTCCGCGAGCGAGCGTAGTCCGCGTGCAGCTACGGCTTTTTCTTGGCCTGTGTATCGTGCGCAGCGGCGGCGTCCGCTTCCTTACGGAATTCCTGGATGAGTGGCGCGTCGTCAGCGAGGCCATTGTGGCGTGTGCGTCTCCACAGCAGCGTGGCATGGCTCACGTTCACCTTGTCAGTCGGGATCGGCATGAGGACTTCGACGTAGTCATCGGCGGGTCCAATGCTCGCACCCACGATTTCGGCTGCACTGCTCGGCATTCCCGTTCCGCCCGGAGGTGGCGGAGAACCGGTGGTCACGCGCGCTCCGGCGCGGCCCTCGAGTTCTCGGCCGGAGCGCACATTGAAGATGAGATCGGCATCCTCAAGCTCGTAAACCAGGGTATAGCGCCCCCACTTCTGGAGTGCGCCTTGCACCGTGTGGATTACTGCGCGATCTTCCGGATAGGTGGAAATGTTGAATTCGCCGCCGGTCATGGAAGTCACGTAGACGTACTGCCCGTGCAACAGGGCGCGCGGAAAACCTGCGGTAGGATCCTTCTCGCGTTTCTGCGCTACCAGCGCAGAAGTCAAGAGAAGCACCAGGCCCCAACAGAAGCAAACTCGACGCATAGGCGGCCTCCAGACAGTGGCGTAGTTAGTGTAACTCCGTTCTTTCCGCCTCGCCCATCGTTTCGGCCCAGAGGCGTCTTGGCAGATATTGAGGTGAAGAATCGCGGTTGCGCTAGAAACCCCGATGTTAACGCCAAATACACGATTGTGTCGTGATCTCTGCATTCTGGGCAATGAAGGCACGCGGTACTGTGTTCGATTACTTAGTCGGTTAGCAGCACCGCTTCATTGCTGCTCGTTTCGCCCAAGCTCCGCGATGCTCTCTCGGCGACTATCAGTTGTGGTTGGGGTCCAGGCGAGCGTTGTAACCCTTGCGAGCGCGGACTTGCAGGCGCTTTCCGTCTCTTTCAGCGATGACACTGATGGTGCGATAGCTTCCATTGGGTTGGAAGTCGGCGGGCTTGTAGGCGACGAAGTAACGGCTGCGAATCAAATCATGCAGCTTGTCGAACGACTTGCCCAAGGTCAGCATGTCGCCAGGAAACAGGGCCTCACCTCCGCTGCGCTCCGCAAGTAGCTTTAATATCTTGTCGGCATCCGACTTATCGTCCTTCTCCTCTTTCGTGCTCACCGTGTAAATCGTGACGCCCGTTCTCTCCGCGGCCTGGATGCTTTGTTTCAAGCTGGTTTGGCTGGAATTATCTTCTCCGTCACTTAGTATGACGAGTACTCTCGCTACCCGATCGCTCTCGGGATATGCCGCGAGCTTTCGACAGGCGATTGACACGGCGTCAAAGAGGGCTGTGCCCCCTCTGTTTCCGAGCTTCTCAATACCTCTGGCCAATTCAGCCGGGTCCGAACTGAAATCCTGAGTCACGGCAAATTCGTGGGAAAAGCCCGCAATGAAACCGAGGTCGGAGGAACCAGTCAGCATTTTTTCAACAAACTTAGTTGCCGCCCGCTTTTCAAAGGAGAAGCGGTCGATCACGGAGCCGCTCGTATCCACAAGCAGAGCTAGCCGTAACGGAAGCTTCGACTGGGGGGCGAATTGTTCCACCCTTTCCGGCGGCTTGTTGTTGTCCAGGATCTTAACGTCGGACTGTCGCAAATCGTTCACCATCCGTCCATGGCTGCTGACAGCGAAAAACAAAGTAACCTGGTCCACGTCGCTGCGGATTGTCCATGCATTTAGAGGAGGTGTTGACAGGGCGGGGAGCACAGGCGCAGCTACGATGTTGCTCAAATCCGCGGTAGTAGCATTCGGTCCGGCTGGAATGCTGCAGCCTTCACAGCTCCGGCCATCGGATTCCTCGCCCACGGCATTGAGCTGTGCCTTTAACCTGTCGCTGTTCGGAAAGGTTTGCGGCCGCAGAGATGCGACCAGCGTGGTCGGTTGCGGCGAAGCTGCGCCGGTCTGAACATTCTTGTTGTGGGCAAGAGCAGCGAGGTTATTGCGCGCACTGGGGGCCAGTGCGTTAGTAGGGTCTTCGCTTACAAACAACGTAAGTTCGTGCTGCATCGCTTCGTAATCGTGGAGGGACATGGCAGCCGACGCAGCCACGTAGTGCACGTTGGCCATCCGCTTGTGATCGAGAGCATGGACTTGTTGAGCTGTTTGCAGCGCTTGCTGATATTCATGGGCACCGTTTAGCGCGTACACCAGACTCGAGAGGATTCTGGCATCGGTGGGTCGCAGGGCGGCAGCTTTCTGCAGTTCCGGTTGCGCAGTCGCGAAATCATTCCTCGACAGTGCCAACAGACCAAGATTCAGGAATGATGATGGGAACTTCTCGTCCAACTTTCCAGCCGTTTCAAATTCGCTTCTGGCATCGGCAGCGTCCTCCTGCTCGACGTAGGCGAGCCCAAGGCCGATGTGAGCGGAAACGAAATTAGGATAGACCTGAATGGCTTTTTGGAGGTGTTTGATCGCCTCTTTCGAATTTTGCTCTCTCATTAGAGACGTAGCGCGATTGTACTCAACCACGGCTTTGTTGGGAGCTTGCAGGTCGAGCGCCGACACCATGCCGGAATCGATCAGAGATTTGTCTTGCTTGCGTCGTTGCTCGTTTTCCTTCGCATGCCGGTTCATCTGATCGAGTTGCAATTGTCTGAGGTCGAATTGCGCAAGGGGATCCGGTCCGAGATTGATACCGGTTGTGACTTGAACTGGGCCCTCGTTGAATCTTCCCTGTGCATGCGCGAAGATTCCGCTACAGACCGAAAGGAGGATGAAGGCGAGGCAGCGCTTGATAGTCCAGCGGAGTTGGGCAGGCGCAAACTGCACGGAATTACTCCAGGGAGGTTGGGTGCGGCTAATTGAGGATCGCACGCCGAGTCACCGGCTTCCTCTGCCGCAGCACATCCCGGGCAGATACTATAGCACGCGCTCTCGTCGGGCCTCGGAGCACGTTTCCCCGCATCCAGGATGGTTCATTGCGACGCAGATGATCCGCCAGAATTTGTCCGTACTGGCTAAAGCGTCTTGCTTCGAAGTGAGCGGTGCCATCGATATAATTCAAAAGGCAGCTGGGTGCGAGCAATCTGACACGCCCGCCGCATCAGATGATCACGTGAGATTAATAGCCGAGACGGAGTATAGAAAGCATGAAGCCAAAAAACACGATTTGCCTCTGGTTCGACAAGGACGCGCTTGAGGCGGCGACCTTCTACGCCGCCACTTTCCCCGATAGTAAAGTAACCGGTGTTCACAATGCGCCCGCTGACTATCCAAGCGGCAAGAAGGGTGATGTGCTGACGGTGGAGTTCACCGTTGTTGGCATTCCCTGTCTGGGTCTTAATGGAGGTCCGGCGTTCAGGCATAGCGAGGCCTTTTCGTTCCAGATCGCGACTGACAATCAGGAAGAAACGGACCGCTACTGGAATGCGATCGTCGGCAATGGCGGCGTGGAGAGCCAGTGCGGTTGGTGCAAGGACCGCTGGGGCCTCTCCTGGCAGATCACCCCGCGGGCGCTAACCGATGCGCTTGCGGCCGGTGGAGGTGAGTCGAAACGCGCCTTCGATGCCATGATGAAGATGAAGAAGATCGACGTTGCTAAGATCGAGGCAGCGCGTCGAGGCTGACGTGAACACACGACCCTGCCCTTCGCTTGCGGAAAATGGACTACAAAGAGCGTAGTTGACAGTTGATGATTGATAGGCCGATGTTAGGGATTCTGCGCTTCCCGCCGGTTGAGTTTCTGACGCATAGCTCATATTCTCTTCATAACGTTTACGGACGGTAACGTCCATCCCCCAAGGAGTGCTGATGAAGGATGTTCATAAAATTCTGCGGCAGAAGGAAGCGGACGTTGCCAACGTACGTCACGAAATCCTGAGCCTGAAACTGGTCTCCTCTTTACTTTCCGATGAGTCAGTTTTGAAAGACCCTGGTGAACTTTTGCGGCAAAAAGAAGCAGACGTTGCTCGTGTTCGCCACGAAGTTGAAAATCTGAAAATCGTCGCTCCTCTACTTTCGGAAGATTCCACTTCTGACGAACTGCCTGAAACGCGTGCGGATTCAGCCGCAGACGAAGCGGACATTGACAATCATTCCAAGGCGACCGGAACCGACGGTCTGTTTTCCTCAGTGACTGCGAAACCTCGTCCAACATTTTGGAAAGTTCTGAAGCGGAAAGCATAGGAATCATCGAAGCTCAAGGCGATGACTCGCATTCTGATTCTTTGATTTTTCCTAACTGTCTAGATCAGGCGGTGGGCGCAACCAGCGAGGGCACTCCGGAGCTCATCCAAGAGTGCCCTCGGTTTTCAGGCCGTAGCGCGCAAGTGTTTATTGCCCGGCGCCGGTCTTGTCCGCCGGTTTCTCTGCTGGCTTCTTGGGAGCCGCGGCCAGCGAATTGCCAGCCTTGGGTTTCCAAAAATCATCCGCCTTGACCCACTCTGCCGGCGCGTAGCTCATGTTGGGATTCAGCGCGAACAAGTTGGCCTCGCTGGATTCGATGGATGCGGCTGAGAGTTCCTCCAGCTTCTTCATACCTTCCTCTCCCAACGCTTCCATGAAGTCTTTGTTGTGAGCGAAATCGCTATCGAGTTCCCCAGCAGACTTGCGTGCAACGATGAAGAGGTATGTACCCTCAGGCGCCCCGTACAAACTCTCATAGCACGCCCAATGAGCCTCCGGGGCGGCCTTCTTGTAGCCTTCCAGGACCATCCTGACGCCCTCAGACCATTCTTTGCGGTGGCCGCGCTTCACGTGATAAACGGAGACTTCGAAATAGCGCGTGCCGGCAGTCGCGTGCTCGGCTTGCTGGTTCAGGCTGAATTCTGCGTTGTAGACGAACACACCTGTGTCCAGGGAATCCAACAATTCGCCATCGGCAAGGCCAGCGCGATCCAATCCGGCCGAAAGCATGGCATTTTTCTGCGTAGCGGCCACGTCTTTTTCCCAGGCATCAAAGGACTCATAGCCAGTGAAGAAAAGCGACCGGGACTTGCCGGAAATTGAGCTCATTCCAAGATAGTGCGTTGGCCATTTCGCACGCGCCATCGCCTGAACGAAGGCGGTTTCGCTTTTGTCGTGGATGGCTCCTGTTTTGCCGGGCTTCACAAACTCTCTGGTGATGGTGAGTATTTTGGGCGGCGACATGGTGCCGGACGATTGCTCCTGCGCCGCTGCGGAACCAAGGGCTGCAATCGCCAAAGCCGCAGCGCATAACCAGTGAAAGGTTTTCATGGGTGGGTGACCCTCCTTAATTGTTTTTTGAGTGAAATGCGTTCGCGCTTGTTGAATGTGCGCCGGGGGCCGAAAGAAACTGCCAAACAGCTTTTAGGGACGAGCGGAGAGTAGTCCCTGACTAGCCGGAAGTCAAGCAAGGTTATGGAGAGCTCGGCCATGTCCTTTGCCGGCCGCAAGTGACCAATGAGCCTGCTTGCAATCGAACTGCTCTGCAGGTTGATGGACGATCGGCGAGCACAGTACGGAGGATTGGGGTGCAATTACACAAGCTTCTGAGGCATTTTGAGTTGTTAACGCGATGTTTCGCACTTGAAAGCTGTTGTACTTGAGAATCAGACGCAACATGCAAAACCAGCGCTGCATCGGAAAGATGATGAAATTACTCCGGTCACTGCAAATACTTCTTATGGCAGGAACTCTCACCACGGGGGCAAGCGCCAGCGACGATCTGTTTCCGCCTGCGCAACACTCCGTTGCAGAAACCCATACAGCCGAAGCGGACGCATCAAACGATGACTCGCGAAGCCAGGCACCATCCGACTTAGACCGCCGAGACCGCATTTATTATCCGGGTGACACAGAGCGGCCAAAGCCCCTTTTGCGAAAGTTATTTCTGAACATTGTTCTCGATCAGAAAGAGATTTTCACGAGTCCTTTCCATGTAAGTCGACACAATGCTTTGGATTGGATGGTTCCGATGGCGGTAACCGGAGCGCTCATAGCCAGTGATACCCGTATTGCTGATTCATTTCAAAACAGCCGTGGGCAGGTTCGGTGGGGTGGGCGAGTTTCCGATATTGGTGCGTCGTACACGTTGATCCCTATCGTCGCCGGCTCGTATGTCTACGGAGCCTGGCGAGACAACCCCAAGGGACGAGAAATTGGTGTTCTTGGAACGGAGTCGCTGCTCGACAGCCTGATCGTGGTCGGAGTGTTGAAAGAGGTTTTTCGGCGCAATCGTCCCGACGAGAAAAACCCAGGCGATTTTTGGGGTGGAGGAACTTCATTCCCATCCGGGCACGCTATGCAAGTATGGTCTATCGCCTCTTTGCTGGATCATGAATACAAGCACAATAAAATCGTCGGCATAACTGCGTATAGCCTGGCCGCAATAGTGAGCGCAGCCCGTATAGCAGCCCAAAAACACTTCGCGTCAGATGTCGTCGCGGGGGGCACGATAGGCTGGTTCATAGGACGCTACGTCTACGACACTCACATGAGCCATCTTGCCCACAAACACGCGTCACTGATACCCATGCTAGTGCCTCAAGCAGATCCGCTACAGCGACGCTATGGCGTCGCACTGCTGTTTAACACAGCTGCTGGCAACTAGAAAAGCTATCGAATCTGATTCGCGAATTCCTTCTGAAACGGATTACCTCGCATGTTCCCGAGAGGCAAACGACCAACCGTACGACTGTCTGAAGGACGTGCTTGCGATCGTGGCGCATGGGCGTTACGTGCGTCTGATCGGGGAAAACCGGCGCCAAAACGATTGCCTGGATGCGCAGACGTTGGCGCGGCTGGCGCCTGTTTCCTTCTAACGAGTCCCCAGAGCCCATTTTTCCAGGTCTCCTGTCGAGCGTAGCAGGCCAATCTGGGCACGCTGGAGTTCGAAGGTCACGTCTTGCAGGGAAATAAAGCGTTCGCTCAGTTGAGTGCGGGCGTCATCCAGGTCGTGCAGGTTGGCTGTGCCCGCGTCCATACGGGTTTGAACGGCGGCAACGGTTTTGTCCGCGATTTCGAATTCTAACTGGGCTACGTCTCGAGCCGCCTGGAGTTGCGCAACCGATCGCTGCAGGCGCAGGGTTTCCTCAGAGAGCTGATTTTTCGCCGCCTCGGCCTGCTTGCTTGCCTTGCGTGCGTCCGCCTCGGCGAGTTGAGCTTTGGAGCGCTGGGAGGCATTGAACAGCGGGAAGCGGATGCTTACGCCAACGGTGGCATTGTTTTGCTGAAAAGAATCGGAGACGCAAAGAAATTCTCCCAGCGGAGTGACGCAGGGGTGCGAGGGGATGTAGTAGTTCTGGAAGTTGTTAAATTTAGACAGCAAGGCGTACTGAGCGGCGAAATCCAGGCTGGGCCACAGAACGCGGTGTTCTGCTTTCGCGCGCAGGTATTGGGCACGGGCATGTTCCACGGCCGCCTCGACGGCTGGACTGGAACTAGCCGCCACGGGCGTGTTCGGTTCAGGCGCCGCGGGAGGAGTTGGAATCGAATCCGGTACGGTCTGAATGCTGTCCGCGGCAAGTCCCGTAAGCTTGGAAAGGTGTTCGCGTAGGACGTCAGCCGCTCCCTGGGCTTCGGCGATTCGCAAGCGCACGCGCGCCGCGGAAAGGTGAGCCCTGGTTTCATCCATTTCGCTGTCAATTCCTTCTTTCACGCGTTGCGCAACCGATGCCTGCATTTTGCTGGATTCGGACTCGGCTTGCTGCAGGCGGGACATGCGTTGCTCCAACTTGCATAATTCGGCATAGCTCTGCGCGGCATCCTGGATGATCTGGTTTCGCTGGTCCTTACTGTTTAGCGCAGCGACTCTGGAATCAACCTTGGCCGCCTTCATGTACTCGCGGAGAGCAGGATTGAACACCGCCGATTGCGCGTTGATGTTGAACAAAGATGGAGCGGAACCTTCCAGGCCAAGAGGGAACCCATAGGACCATCCAAGACCAGCGCCGGTCATGACTTGAGGAATGTAGCTGTTGCGCAGATCGCTGTAGGCAGCTGCAGCGCGTTGCTCGTCGGCCACCGCGACGGCGGCTCCCGTCGCGTGAGACAACGCCAGTTCGACGATGCGCTTTAGAGCGATAGGTTCGGCGGACGATGCAGAAGGAAATAATATGAGACTCACTATCAAGGTTAGCGCGCTGCGGCACTGGGTCTTCATTGCGTCCCTCTTCTGAGCTGTGAGCTATGAGCAATGGGCCATGAGCGAACTGTTGCTGCTTTAAAATCACGGCTCCGATGCTTCGATAAACAGTATTGATGCAAGCGAAATTCTAAACGCCCTTCGGGGCATAGTAGTGAGCTTCCTTTAAAAGCCAGATCTGGTGCGGATCGGACGCGCGAAAAGTACGGGCGCTGGTGCAAGAGTTCTCACGGCTGCAGGCGCACCAGGTTCTTCTTGGCGTCGGCGTCGCCACGCCAGAGAGTGAGCGCGGCTTGATATTGCTCCGCCGCACCCTGCCGATCACCCTGTTTTTCGAGAAGTTGCCCGAGCAGATCGCGCGCCTTGAATGCCGGCCCATGTTCGACTGGGGCAGCGAGATACTTACGAAGCAGACGAATTGCGAGGTTGTAATCGCGATTGGCTCGGTACAACAGCTGAGCAGCATATAGCAGGGACTCGGGACAATCCTGGGGAGCGGCTTCCAGGTGCTGGAAGGCTTGCTGCATGTCATCGAGTCGTTGAGCATGAAAGAAGAAGTTTCCTAAGTCGAGCCAGCCTCTTACACCGCCATGGCTGGCGGCGATAGCGTCGCGATAGTGGCCTTCGGCTGCCGCTCGGTCTTTATTTTTCTCGTCGATGCGCGCCAAAAGCCAGTTGCCCATAGCTGGATTTAGCGACATAAGCGCGTCGGCCTGCTGGCGTGCCTTGTCTTTGCCTCCACCCACAATGGATGGCGCCTCAGTGTAAAACTCACCGAGATCTACGCGAGCTTCCGAATTTTTAGGATCAAGCTGGACGGAGCGTTCGAAGGCAAGCCTGACTTTCTTGGCGAGAGTTGCGGCTGAAAGAAAACTGGAGTGCTCCGCCTTCGCACCATAAATGCGCCCGAGCCAGTCAAAGTAGAGGCTGTTTGCAGGGTCCAGGGCTGTGGCACGTTCGCAATGGGGAACCCCATTGTCCCAGTCCTCGATCATGTAATAAGCGCGGCAAAAAAGGTTGTGGCTGGCGGCATCGTTCGGAGAAGCTTTAAGCTGATCGCTCAAAACAGAGATGGCATCATCGACCTGACCGGCGGCAAGCAGTTGCTGGGGAGTCGCCGCGCGACAGTTTTGGCCAGCGAAAAAGAGCATCAGTGGCAACACGAGTCGTACGACCATCCATGAAACGTACAGTGCTTCGCCCTTTGCGAAATGACGAAGAGGAGTCGAATGTTGGATTGAAATGGTCAAGGCACAATTTTGATCTTTGCGCCATCGACCAGAGGCTTCTGTTCGTCTGCCGGCAAAGCCACCTTGTCACCTTCCGAAAGTCCCGAGGTGATTTCGACGCGCGTGAGATTCTGCAGCGAAAATGAGACGGTCTGCTGGTGCAGCCGGTCGCCATCGATGCGGTAGACGTAGGGGCGGCTGTCGTCCATGCGCAAGGCGTCGCGCTGCAAGGTAAGGACGTCATTGTGCTCTGCGGTAACGATTGTCACTCCGACATTGATGTTGGGAAGCAAGCGCAGGTCGTTGTTGTCGGTCAGGCAGGTAGTCTCACCGACGTTGCGATTGCCGCGGAGTTTCACGGTCGCGGGCACGGTGTTTACGCTGCCGTTCCACACACGGCCAGGTACAGCGTCCCAGGTGATTTCGACCTTTTGTCCGACCTGGAGGCGACCGACATCGGGTTCATCAACAAAAGCCCGCACCAACACGTTCGAGAGATTGGCCTCCTGCAACAGGAGTTCACCGCCTTGCACGAAGGCTCCTTCCTTGACTGGAACGGAGTACACGACGCCGTCGAAAGGGGCAAGAACAGTGGACTTGTGCAAGGAACTCTCGGCGCTTGCATAGGCTGCATCTGCCTCCGTGCTCTGCGCTTCGATGCGGGCGACCTCGGGTGGAGAATAGCGCTCTTTCTGCTTTTGCTCGAGCAGGCTGAGGTCGGCTTCAGCGCGTTGCAGAGTATCTTCTGCTTGCCGAACTTCGCCAGCGGATGCTGCGCCTTGCTGCTGAAGCCGGCGGAGGGCCTCGACGTTGCGTTGAGCAGTCTCGCGGGCGGAGCGCGCTTTGATCAGCTGCGAATTCAGGGTAATGACTTCTTCCTGAGTGCCTCCGGTTTTAAGGGCGGACTGATCGGCTTGCGCGGCTCTGATCTGCGCCTGAGCGCTGGCAGCCTTCGCCCGAATATCGGCGTCGTCGAGTTGGACCAGCAGCTGCCCCCTTTTGACACGATCGCCCTCTTTGACGAGCAGGCGCTTGACGGTGGTTGCAATGGGCGCATGCGCTTCGAAGTTGCGCAGTGGCTCAACCTTGCCATTAGTCGATACCAGACTGCGAATGGGGCCACGTTGAGCCCTGGCAATACGCACCTTCAAAGGAGTGCGATGAAGGCTCGAGTAAAGGATGAGGAGAGTTACTGTGGCTGCCAGTGCGATCCAAAGCCACCGCCGGCGCGACGGTGTATGCGAATTGTTCGTCGATGCCAAACCTGTTTTTTCTTCCAGGGACCGGCAGGAATATCTGTAGGTATCAATTTACCATCCCGCGAGGCTCTGACAGCAGGACTGAACTCTCGCGCTCAGGTACCAATTGGATGCCCAGAGAACGGGTTCGGCTGCATTCTTCGCCTCGAGGCGCGAGCGAGAGACGGACGCAGCAAGCTATCAGATGCAGCAAGCTATGAGACGTAGCAAGCTACGTCTCTACTTGGGAGATAGAATACGAGGATGTCGAATTCGCCACGTTACACCCCTGAACACGCTGCCGCAGGTCTGGACTACAAATTTTCTTCGATCGAAACCTGGCCGAACCAGTTTCCGGGGTACGAAATTGTCGTCGACGATCCGGAGTTCACATCGGTTTGTCCGAAGACCGGGCTGCCGGACTTTGGGGTGCTCAAAATCCGTTACATGCCTGACAAAAGCTGTCTGGAGCTGAAATCTCTAAAGGAATATTTGCAGTGTTATCGCAACCTGGGAATTTTTCAGGAGAATGTTGTCAACCAGGTGCTGGACGACGTAGTGAAGTGGGCGAAACCCGTGTGGGCGGAGGTGCGGGGAGAATTTCGGCCTCGCGGTGGCATCTCGACGACGATTGTGGCGCGATGGCCTCGACCTGCGAAATAAGATTCATCACAGAGGGCCACAGAGAAAAGCGCGCTTCGTAACCGTTTGTGTACCGTGGTCCACGAGTCACGACAGAGTGCAGGTTGCTGCATGCTATATTCGCGAGACCAGTGTCCCAGAGCAATGTGCAACCTCGGACGGCGCTGATCGTTCTGACGGCGCTCAATCTGCTCAATTACGCGGACCGCAATGTGTTGTTTGCGGTGCAACCGCTGGTGCAGGATGAGTTTCATCTCTCCAAAGAGCAGATTGGATATCTGACTAGCGCCTTTCTTGGCTTCTACATGATTGCGGCTCCGTTTGTGGGGCCGCTGGCGGACCGCTATTCGCGAAAACTGATTATCGTTTTGGGAGCGATCTTCTGGAGCGGCCTGACCTTGCTCACTGCGGTTACGCATACGTACGCCGAATTGCTGGTTCGTCACACGCTGGTAGGGGTAGGAGAAGCGACATTCGTTACCATTGCGCCTACTTTTGTCGCCGATCTTTTTGAGGAGAAGAAACGTGGGCGGATTCTGGGTGTTTTCTATCTCGCGATTCCCGTGGGATCCGCTGCTGGGTATCTGCTCGGCGGTTATCTGGCGCCCGGGCATGGGTGGAGGTTTCCCTTCTACATCGCCGCGGTGCCGGGTTTTGTGCTTGCCCTGATCGTGTCGTTCCTGAAAGAACCAGAGCGCGGGCACTTTGATTCGCTGCAGGAGACTCCAGAGCGGGGCACAATTTTGGGACTTGCAGGGAATAGGGCATTCATCACCGCTACGCTGGGAATGGCGGCAATGACGTTTTCGCTGGGGGGAATTCAGGTCTGGATGCCGCAGTTCTTGTACAGCGAGCGGCATTACACGCTGGAAAAAGCGAATCTGATGTTCGGCATGATCATTGTGATCGACGGCGTTGTGGCTTCGCTGGCGGGAGGATGGCTGGGGGATTATCTGCTGCGCCGCATGAAGAGTTCTTACTATCTAGTCTCGGCTGCGAGCATGTTGCTGGGTGTACCGGTCATGATTGTGGCGCTGTTTGCTAAAGGGCCTGTGATGATTCCGGCAATCGGGGTGGCCGCCTTTTTTCTGCTATTGAATACTGCCCCGCTGAATGCCGCTGTGATTAATTCTGTTGGGGCACACATCCGGGCTACAGCCATCGCGGTGAACATCTTCATCATTCATATTCTGGGTGACGTTCCTTCGCCGACGATGATGGGGTGGGTAGCTGATCGGAAGTCGCTGCAGGCGGCATTTATTCTGCCGGTAATCGCCATGGCGATTTCGTCTGCCATACTGTTTTATGGCATGAAGTTTGCTCCCGCGGTGGCGGTGGACGGACCAACAAAGCGTTAGTGTAGCCGCGGACGCCTCGTCCGCGGTTGGCCGCGATAGCGGGCCATGAGTGATGAGTAATGATTGATGATCGGTAAGTATTCAGCATGCGCCGGCACTCGGCAGGCTCGCTGCGCTCGCGGGGCGCACGAGGCGTCCGCCCCGACACAATCCCGTAGTCCTCACCGATGACTTACTTCTACTGGATAGCGGGAATAATCCTGGCGCTCGCTTGGGCTTCGCGCATTCTGGATGCTGCGTTGGGAATGCCTGGCGTGGCCGACGTTTCATTGCCGCAGTGGGATCTTAATCCTGTACTGCCGGCGGGAAATCCTCGGGTTTCCATCATCGTTCCTGCCCGCAATGAGGAAGAGACGATTGAGCAGGCGCTGCGCAGCCTGCTTTCTCTCGATTACGACAATTATGAAGTGATCGCCGTCAATGATCGGTCTACCGATCGGACGGGTGACATCATGGAACGGTTGGCCCGGGAGATCCAATTTTCGGGCCACTCTCTTGGAAGTCAAAATCCCCACCCTCTCGCCAACAACGCGAGAAGGGTGGGGCACCCCCCTTCTTTGAACCTTTCCTCCCCCTTTCCTCCCCTCTTTCCACTTCTCATCCTTTTCGGGTGATCCATCACACTTCATTGCCTGCGGGGTGGCTGGGAAAGACTCATGCAATGTGGACTGCGGCTGAGCAAGCATCGGGGGAGTGGTTGCTATTTACCGATGCCGATGTTTTATTCCAGCCGGATTCCTTGCGGCGGGCGCTCGCCTACGCGGAAAGCGAGCCGGCTGATCACGTGGTGCTGTTTCCACGAATGATCATGAAGAGAGCCGGGGAGTACATGATGATTGCCTTCTTTCAGACCATGTTTATGTTCGGTCATCGGCCCTGGAAAGTTGCCGATCCCAGCACGAACGATCACATGGGAGTGGGGGCGTTCAACCTGGTGCGGCGGCGAGTGTACGAGGCGGTGGGCACCTATCAGGCTCTGCGCATGGAAGTGCTCGATGACATGAAGCTGGGCAAGGTAGTGAAGAACTCCGGGTTCGCGCAAAGGAATGTATTTGGCGGAAATTTGATTTCGATCCGCTGGGCACATGGGGCATTTGGCATCGTCAACAATCTGACGAAGAATTTCTTTGCCGTGCTCTCGTTTCAGTGGTGGAGAACATTGCTGTCTGCATTCGGACTGGCATTTTTGAACTTCGGGCCATTCCTGGGGGTGTGGCTGGCACATGGATGGGCGCGACTTCCATATGCCATTGCACTGGTCTCAATGTTTCTGATTTATGTGGGGATGTCGTGGCGGTCGGCAGTTCCGCCGTACTACTTCTTTTTGCATCCGGTGAGCACTACGCTTTTCATTTACACCCTGCTGCGATCCATGATTCTCACTTTATGGAACGACGGGATCGTGTGGCGGGGGACAAAGTATCCGCTGCAGGAGTTGCGCAAGGGGATGGTCTAAGTCATTCGCGTCGCTCGGCGCCTTCCACATCATTGCCGTAAGTAGTAGTACTGCCTGGTTTTTGAGGCTTGGCTTTTCTCGGCTTCTTGCCGGGATAGAGGCGGCCGGCGCTGAAGCGGCCGCGAGCTTCTACGTCATAACTTTTGGGTAGTGGCGGAATCATGGCGGCGCCGCCTTCGATCTGGCTAATGCGGCTGAGGATGATTTCGGGGCGCCCGTCGTACATCTTCAGGGCTCCGCGGATTTCGATGGTGCGTCCCACGAGATGGCGCACGTCGCCTACGTCTTTCAGGTCATTGGCGAAGACTACGACGGTGAACGGACAGGCTATCTGATCTTCGCAAAAGTCCAGGAAGTGGACTCCTTTGTTGCCTACCTTCACGTTGAGGACTTTCCCGGTAACACACTTGGTCTCTCCTATGTGTCGGGCGGCTTCGTGGAGCGAGAGGCAGTCGGCAGCGCTTACGGGCAGCGCGAAGACTGATATCAGGCACGCCAGAAGATTTGCGATTGCCGCTACGCTCGTGGAATGCGCTGCCGGGGTTTGCCCGGGAGGATAGCCCAGAGGGGCTGTCCCGTCATGGGCGCTGCAGGACATACTGTGAGTTTAGGGAGGTTCGGCGCAATAATCAGTGATGGATGGGGAATTACTCGCGCGGAGTTCCAGAACGGGACTGGAGAGCCCCACTTCTCGTGCTTACGATCGGCGCAAGAAATGGGGCACCCATGACTCTACTTGAAGGACTTTACGGCTGACGCTTCGTCATCCTTCACGTCGAAAACCGTGTATAGCTTCGTAATCTGGAGCAGGTCGTTCACCTTCTTGGTCAGATTGAGCAGCTTGAGTTCGCCGCCCTGGTTTTTGGTGGTGGTGAAAGCGCTGACCAATTCGCCGATGCCTGAGCTGTCGATGTAGTTGACGTCCTGGAGATTCAGGACGATTTTTTTGTTACCTTTGCCAAGCAGCTCGCGCACGGTGTCGCGAAGAATGACGCTGCCTTCGCCGAGGGTGATGCGGCCGCTGCAGTCTACGATGGTGACGCCATCCACCTGCCGACTACCAACCTTCATGGTCACTGGGAAGCCTCCTTGCCGCCCGCGGTTGGACCGTGGACGTGCTTAATCAGTTTGAGTTCGGTGCCCGCTGAGGATGGTCGAATTTCAACTACATCCATAAACGAGCGCATAAGAAAAATTCCGCGTCCGGATGTCTTTAACAGATTTTCGGGCGCCAGGGGATTAGGAATTTTACTGAGATCCATCCCGGGGCCCTGGTCGCGAATAGTAATGATGAAATCGTTGCCAGTCCGCTCGAACGCGAGGGTTACTTTCTTGTCCTTGGCGTAATTGTTGCCGTGCAAGACGGCGTTGACCGCGCCTTCGCGAACGGCCATGGAAATCTGCATCACTTCGTCGTCGCCGAAGCCGAGTTCTGTGGCTATCCGCGTGGCTTTCTCCTCGGCACTATCAATGGTCTCCAGCGAGGAGTCCAGCGTGTAAGAGACCCGTTGCTCGGTCATGGCCATGGACGAAGTGAATGATGAGTATACGGCCAGGGAGGGTGAAAATGCGCGCATCCCGCCCATGGCGCATCGCCGGAGGCGATTCCCGGCGAATGCGGTAGTTTGCCTGTGGGGGAGCGAAATTGTCAACGATTTACGGTGAAAGGCTTAAGAAGCAGGCGAAGCTTATAATCTGGCGTCGTGGCGGCGTTCACGGTGTACGATCTTCGGCGCTGGGTACGGCGCATACTGCTGTGGGCTGTCGTGGGCGCAATGAGCGTGATAGTTCTGGCTTACGGGGTGGATTTTGTAGTATTTCGGATCCGGCTGGCGAAAGCTGGGAATGCGTATGGATCGGTAGTTGTCAGTCACTATTACGCGGTTGCGCAGAAGAATGGGAAGACACAGTTCATCTTCGAGCCGCCAGCCCCTGAGACTTGCGTGAACGCTTTGTTTCCT
Source organism: uncultured Acidobacteriota bacterium (assembly GCA_963785865.1). Classification (GTDB taxonomy): domain Bacteria; phylum Acidobacteriota; class Terriglobia; order Terriglobales; family Acidobacteriaceae; genus Sulfotelmatobacter. The sequence continues at coordinate 102,959 of CAWAXF010000036.1, forward strand.
CATTCAGGAGCGCAGCCGTGCTGGTATTTGCGACGGCATCTGGAGCTGCGGACTGACATTTAGGAATGAAGATTCACCACAGCGGAACAAAGGGGACCGCTCAGCTAGAATGTTGCGCGGTCAGGAACTCAACAACGAGGAATTCATGTCGAGAAGATTTGCGGTTTATTTACTGCTGGCGGGGGCAATGGGCCTGAGTTGTGCGGCGCTGGCTGTGAGCGCGGATTCGTCCGATCCCCGGCTGCAAAAGGCTTACAAGTTCCAGCAGGGCGGGTGGACGTACGTGCATCTGGAGGGGACTCCTTCGGACCTTGGATATCAACATGGATCTCTGCTGGCTGCGGAAATTGGGGATGCGTTTGAGGCCATCAAACTTTTTGATACGCACCAGTCGGGGCGGGACTGGGAGTTCTTCCGCAAAACGGCGCGGGAGATGCTTTGGCCCCACATCGATATCGAGTATCAGCAGGAGTTGCAAGGCATCGCCGATGGAGTGAAAGCGAACGGCGTGAATCTGGACGTTTGGGATATTGTCGCGCTCAATGCTTTCGAAGAGGTGCCGGATTACTACCTGCCATGGCTCGCAAAGCAGCAGAAGACGGCAAAAAATCCTAACTTGAAAGCTCCCGGGAATTGCAGCGCGTTTATCGCCACAGGAAACATGACGAAAGATCATCAAATCGTCATTGCACACAACAACTGGACCAGCTACCTGGCGGGCTCGCGGTGGGTCATTATCTTTGACATCCAGCCGGAGCGCGGCAACCGCATTTTGATGGATGGCTTTCCGGGAGTGATCACCAGTGATGACGATTTCGGCGTGAACTCGGCTGGGATGATGATCACGGAGACCACGATTACGCAATTTGAAGGCTGGGACCCCACGGGCAAACCGGAATTCATGCGGTCGCGCAAAGCCATGCAGTATGCCAACAGCATTGATGACTATGTGCGAATCATCAAAGAGGGAAATAACGGTGGGTACGCCAATGACTGGCTGATTGGAGATCGAAAGACGGGGGAAATTGCCTATCTCGAACTGGGGCTGAAGAACACTCCGGTCTGGCGCACCAAGGACGGGTATTTTGTCAGCTCGAATTTTGCCCGCGACCCGAAGGTGATCAGGGACGAGACTACATTTGATCCGCATGATACTTCTTCCTCCCCGAATGCGCGGCATGCACGCTGGGAAGAAATCATGAAAGGGGCAAAAGGGAAGATCGATGTGAATATGGCGGAACAGTTCCTCGCCGACCATCTGGACAGCTTCGAGAAGAAGGAGGATGCGGACGAACGCTCGTTGTGCGGGCACGTGGACGCTTCCCCTCGCGGAGTGAAGGAGTGGGGCTGGAATGCCTACAATCCGGGCGGGGCTGTGCAGGGAAAAGCGGCGGACAGCGGTATGGCCGCGAAGATGAGCTTCGTGGCACGGGCGGGGCATCCGTGCGGAGCCGATTTTCTGGCTGCTGATTTTCTGCAGGGGCATCCCGAGTTTTCATGGCAGAAGCCGCTGCTGCGGGATATGAAGGCTGGGCCTTGGACGGTGTTTGCGGCGGGACAGAAACAAGCGCAGTGATGCTCGAGCAGCGTCATCCACGAAAAACCCCGCTCAAGCGGAGCTTGAACGGGGCACCCACCTACGACACCGAACTACACGCTTATCAGGGTACCGTCACATTGATAGCTTGATCGCCGTATGCTCCGGTGCTGTCCCAGCTGCGGACTGTCACTTTGTGGGTGCCCGGTGTCAGTTGGAGGTCGGCGTTGAGTGTGTTTCCGTAGTTTTGACGATGAACGATGCCAGAATCGACGTAGACCGTCCACGCGGCAATTGGTTTCGAAGAAGTTGCCGTGGCCGACACATTGATGCTGGAGGCGACCTGCGCGGCATTGAGAGGGTTGCTGATGTTGACCGCAACCGGCCTTACGTTGACCTTGAAAGCCTGACTTCCATACGCGCCGGTTGAATCCCAGGCGCGAATCACTATCGTATGCGCGCCGATCGAGGCCGCGATACTGGGCGCGATCGAGTTTACGGCTCCGGCGTGATACTTGGCCACGCCATCGACGTAAACCCGCCATCCAGCGATAAAACGTCCGGAGAGGGCGCTTGCAAAAGCGTCAAGCCTCATCGGGGAGATCACGTTGGACGCGATCATGGGCTTGGACACCGTCACTGCCGGATTAGCCGTTGCGGTAACTGTGAACGTCTTGCTGCCATAGGCGTTCGAGGTGTCATAGGCGCGCACGAGCACGTTGTGCTTGCCCTGCGTGAGAGGAACGTGGAGGCTGATTCTCGATGTGGCTCCGGCAGTGAGAGCATTTTTGCCATCCACCTGCACCAGCCAGGAACGAATGCTATGCCCCGGAGTTGCAGAAGCTGCTGCCTGCAAATTCAGGGGCGAGCCGCTGGACGTATTGTTGGAGGGTGTAGCGATAGAGACGGTTGGGCTGGCTGTCGAAGTTGTCAGCTTGAACGTGCCATCGCCGTACGCCCCCGAGGTGTCCCAAGCCCGCACGACTACTGTATGGGTTCCGGGACTCATTTTGACTAACGGACTGATGTAGGAGACTGCCCCACCGTTGTACACCCCGACACTATCCACGTAAATCCACCACCCCGTAACGGAATGGCCTGGACTCGGAGAAGCAGTGGCATCAATCTGGACTGGAGACGCTTGCGACGTACCGGGCGCGGGGGAGTTGACGACCACCTGAGGCTTGGTGGCGGTGGTGGTGGTGAAGAAGTCTGCCATGGCGGCGGCATTGGCCGACGCTCCCGGATATGACTTCACCCCAAGGCTGTCGAGAATGGTGCGCAGGGCATTTTCGTGCTTGTAGGGAATGTAGGACACAGTGTGCGGCTTTACTCGAGGTCCGATGAGGGCGGTGTAGACGGAAGCTCCGCAGCCGCTGTTCGTGCCGCCTCCACATTCATCAAAAGTCACAATGGCGAGGCCTGAACCTCCGGCTTTGAAGTCCGGCAGGTTCAGAACAGGCCCCAGGTTGCTGCTCAGGAATTGGTCGGCCGCCGCGAGCTTTTGCGCCTCGCTGCAACTGAACATGCCGACGGGACAGTCGTGGGCGTCATGATGGCCGTCGGGAACAATGATGGTAAAGCGCGGCAAGGTGCCGTTCTGGATATCGGTGCTCAGGCGGGAGAGGTCCACGACCTTGCCGGCAGACCCATTGACGTTTTTGATTACGTCACTGTACCAGGTCGCTCCATTGTGGCGGCGGTAGTAGGCAGTGCCGTTGTGGTTGTCCGGAGTGGTAACGGTGCCTCCCGCGGCAGCGTAGGACTGGGCATAGACTTTCCAGGAGATTCCCGCGTTGTTGAGCACGCGGAAGATATTGTTGTCGGTGATTGCATCGGTGGTGCTGGTTCCCGGGTAGAAGCAGTTGTTGCCATTGCAGTTGAAGTCGTGGGTTCCGGAGGGAAGGGAGCAATTGGCTCCGGAATGACAACTCCCGGACGCTAACCAAAGATAGTCCAGAAGCGAGCCGCCATTGTCGGACTGGTATTTCGTGGCGTAACCGTACGCATTGCCATGGCTGATCAGCCAGGGCATATTGGCTTTCACGCTGCTGTAACTGGAGTTCTCGTCGATTACCAAGACGACGTGTTTGGATGACGGAACCTGCGCCACCACTGCTGCGGCGAAACACAGCAGTAAGATCGCTGTAGGCAGAGTTCTCCCTGCTCTTATAAACAGCATCAATTCCCCCCTAATTTGTCGCCTTACATGCCCCCCTGCGCCCGACACGGATGCGCAAGGTCTTATTGGAAGTGAACTTTGCTTGCGGTGCGGGAAGTGTAACCAAGCTTGGTTACTGGCACATAAAAAAAAAGCTTCCAGGAGAAATCACTGGTTGTACAACCAGGTCGGGAATCTCGATTTAATAGCGCCGGAAGAGGCTACTCGCTGACTGAGCAACCGCAATCCGCCGGCACGACGTGAGCGAGCAGGAAATCAGCGACGCGCTTATAAGCATCAATCTGATTTTCCACGCGGGCGAAGCCGTGTCCTTCGTTGTCGTAGATCTTGTAGTCAACCGTGCCACCCCGCTTTTTGATCGCATCGACCACTTGCAGGGTCTCGGATTTGGGACAACGGGGGTCATGGCCGCCTGCCAGGAGCAGGAGCGGCGCCTTGATCTGGCTGACGAAATTGATCGGGGAACGATCCTCAAACAGGGCTTTGTTCTTGGCTGGGTCGCCCATAGTGGCCAGGTCGCCTTGGCGAAGTTCGGCATCCTCGTTTTCGATTTCCGTGAACCAGTTCACAAAGGGAACAATCGGGACGCCTGCAGCCCAGACCTCGGGAGCCTTCGTGACCGCCATCATGGTCAAGTACCCTCCGTAGCTTCCGCCCATGACCGCGATCTTCTTTGGATCAAGGTGGCCGGTTTGTTTGATGAAGTCGACTCCAGCCAGCACGTCCTGCAGATCGCCGCCGCCCATGTCGAACAAGTTGGCCTGCTGGAACTCCTTGCCATATCCAGTTGAGCCGCGGTAGTTGGGGGCGAGGACCATATATCCCTGGTTGACCGCGAATTGAATGAGCCGGTTGAACGAGTTCATGGTTTGCGAGGCCGGGCCGCCGTGGATGAAAACGATGGCGGCATTCTGGCCATTGCGCGCCATGTTGAAAGGTACGTAAAGAAAGGCGGAGATGGTCCACTTGCCGTCGCGGCTGGGATAGTGAATGAGATAGGGCTCAACCAGATCGTCCTGTCGGATTCCAGCCAACAGAGAATGAGTGATCTGTTGCGATGTATGTTTCGCGATGTCGTAAAGCCAAATGTCGGTGGGGTCCGTGGGGCCGTTGTGGATGTAGAGCAGGCGCAACCCGTCTGCACTGAAAGCGGAATCCGCCGCCGCCGGCTGGTTCACGCCGTTCGGAAGTTTCAGTTGCGAAGATTTTCCGGTGGCGAGGTCGTGAAGATAAATGTTCTCACTGCCGTCGACGTTGGCGCTAAAAACGATCTGGTTGCCGGAAGGAGAGAAATTGTGGCCGCTCATTTCCCATTTGTCACTCGTGAGCCACTCGATCTTTCCTGGGCTTAAGACGCCATTCATCGCGCCCTTCGTGCCAACATCCAGCAGCCCTATGTTTTCGTATCCATTCTTTGCGTTCGATGTGAGCAGTATCTTTATTCCGTCCGGAACTGGTCGTGGATCAATGTCATTCGCGGCATAGAGTTGTTCTCCATGGTGCGGGGTCAGCAGGGTATTCTTGCCAGTCTCGACCTCCGAGACAAAAATATTCGAATCTGTGCCCTTCGCTTGCTCCTGCGTGTAGACGATGTACTTGCCGTCTTTCGACCAGATCGGGTCGTGATTTCCCTTGTCTTGTGGAGTGTTGGCAGTGATGTGCTTCACTTCGCGCATCACCATGTCATATACATCGATTTCGTACGCGGCTGAATTCTTGGTTTTCACTTCGTAGGCGAGATAACGCGCATCAGGGGACCACGTGGGATTTTGCTCAGCAATCTCGCGCGTCTGTGTAAGGTTTACCAGCTTTCCGGTTTTCGGTGAGACCAGGAAAATATCCCACTGCTCGTCGCCATCGTAGTCGGATTGGTAGGCGATCCACTTCCCGTCGGGGGACCATGCCGGAGAAGATTGCCTCTGATCGCTGACGGTCAACTGCACTGGGAAGCCCCCGTCAGCAGGAACTAGCCAGAGATTGTTGCGTCCGCTCATGTTGGAGATGAACGCGACGCTCTTTCCGTCGGGAGACCACGTGGAACCGCCGATTTGGCGCGTCATGTACAGCTTTTCGATAGTCAGGCTACGGGGCTCAATTTGCGCGTTGGGCTTCGACGAGATCTGCTTGGGATCGGTGATCGCTTGCGGGGCAAGCAGAGATTGCGCTTGAGCGACTGCAGAACTCATGAACACGACGAGGATGAAAAGGGCGCGGCGCATGGCGCGGAACCTCAGGATGATCTAGAAAAGAGAGTCTAGCAGAGAGCTTCTGGGGCCTGAGCGCGACAGCTATTTGTGATTTATTTGTGCGTTACTGCTTCTCCGCATTGCGCTGCTTTGCGTGATTTGCGGCGCGGCGCCGGCGTCAAAAACCCCACCCTCTCGCAAAAAAACGCGAGAAGGGTGGGGCACCCTCATGGGCATTAATTCCGGATCGACAGCGATCGAGTTCTCTCAATTGAAAGGGAATAGCCAGTGCTAGAGCTTCGCGTTCTTGTGCATGTCGACGGTGCTCCAAGTCTTGTCGCCGGCGTGGCAAATATTTTCCAGTGCGCAGTCGACGCATTTGGGCTTGCGCGCAAAGCATAACTTGCGGCCGTGCCAGATGACCTGGTGGGAAAACAAAATCCAGCGATCGCGAGGCAGGATTTTCATCAGATCCTGCTCGATTTTCTGCGGCTCATTCTGTTTTGTGAGTTCGAGTCGGCGTGAGATGCGGTGCACGTGAGTGTCTACTACAACGCCCTCGGCTCTTTTGAACCAGGTGCCGAGGACCACGTTTGCGGTCTTGCGGGCGACACCGGGAAGAGTGAGTAACTTTTCGATTTCCTCCGGGACTTGGCCGCCGAATTCAGAGACAATTTTTTTGGCCGCGCCCACTACCGCCTTTGATTTATTCCGGAAGAATCCAGTGGAGCGGACATCGGGTTCGAGCTGCTCGGGGGTGAGCGCGGCGAAAGCCTGAACCGTGGGATATTTCCGAAAAAGTTCGGGCGTCACGCGGTTTACGTTCACGTCCGTGGATTGTGCGGAAAGAATGGTCGCAACCAGCAACTCCCACGCGCTCGCATGGGTGAGGGCGCAGGTCACTGCCGGATAAAGTTGATTCAGGCGCTTCAGGACATCTTCGACCCGTTCGGGCGCGACCGGGTTGTAGGCCTTGGCTTGCCCTTTCTTGGTCGCGGATTTTGGCGACATATCCCCGGCGAGTTTTGTTTTTGGACGCGCGCCCTGGAACTTTGCAGTTTCCCACTGCACAGATTTCGCGGACGAGGGCGTCCGCGCTATACGTACTTTGTCCTGGCGACCGGTTCGAGCGGGTTGTCGGGGAGCGAGTCCTCGCGGCATCAGAGTCGTTTCCTTGACTGAACGATCCCTCATCATAACAACGCGCGTTGCCGATCTTCTACTACCCCGCTTCTGGGGTATGCGGCGACACGTGCCCCAGTCACCCGCACGCGTCGCGAATCTGAGAAGTCATACTAGACCCATGTCCTCGGTAACCACGACAGCAATTGACGGTCCCATGAGACGGTCGGTAGTCTGAAGGTAATTCAATACAAGCAGGCAAAAAATATGGCGGTAAATTCCATCCAACTCGGGCAGGTATGGCGAAGTGACGCTGATGGTCAGGACTATCTCGTGACCAAGGTCTATAACGAAGTTTTCACGCAGTACGCTATGCTCCGCCCGGCAGGCATCACCGCGCCCGATGCTCCAACCGTGCGCATAAAGGTCTCGAAGACTCCGCAGGGAGCCACGCTGCCCGGCTATGCCTTCACGCAGGAAGGGTCGTTCTAGCCCAACCGGCATAGGCGCGGATTTCCGATACACTGATGAAGTACTCAAACCTGGTGCTCAGTTAAGAGCTCTCGGCGCCAATTGACTACTCACTGCTCAGCACAGAGTCCTGTTCGTCCATGACTGAAAAGATCCTCGCAATTCTTTTTGCGTTCATCAGCAAAGTAATGATCGGCACCGGATATTCCGGGATCATGATTCTGATGGCAATTGAGTCCGCGTGCATCCCTCTGCCCTCCGAGTTGATCATGCCGTTTGCCGGATACCTGGTGTTTCAGGGGACATTCAAGCTGTTTTGGGCGGCGACTGCGGGGGCGATCGGGTGCAATCTGGGATCGCTGGTGGCATATGAAATCGGATGTTACGGCGGCCGTCCACTGGTCGAGCGCTATGGCCGCTGGATTCTCATGGGACGCCGCGAGCTTGACTGGGCGGACCAGTTCTTTGGGCGTTGGGGATACCTGGCGGTATTCGTCGGACGGTTGCTTCCGGTGATTCGAACTTTCATTGCCCTGCCGGCAGGAGTTTCGCGGATGCCGCGCGGACGATTCCATCTCTACACGTTTCTGGGATCATGGCCATGGTGCCTGGCGCTGGCCTGGTTCGGGATGAAGATGGGCGAAAATTGGCGAGAAATGGGAAAGTATTTTCATAAGTTCGACGCCATCATCGGCGTTGTGATCGTCGCGGCCGTCGTCTGGTTTGTGTGGAGTCACTGGCAAAATCGGATCGCCAGTCCGCCGTCCGCAAGCAACCTTTAATTGCTCCGACTGCCTGACGGCAACATTGTGGTACTTTGTTCGTCGCTGATGTCCAGGCAGGTTTCTTGACGACAGCAATCATTGTTTGAATTCCGGTGTGAGGAGAGTTTCGTGATAGCAAGACGCTGCATCGCCGCCGCTCTGCTGTGCGTAGCCGTTTCTTTGCCCATCAGCATGCAAGCTCAATCTTCGGCCGCTTCCGATAAGCCCTTTGTGGTCGAGTACTACTACAAATCGAAATGGGGGCATGCCGACGAGTTCCTGAAGCTTTTTAAGAAGAATCATTATCCGCTGTTGAAGAAGCAAGTTGAGATGGGCAGGATGGTGAAAGTGTGGATGGATCAACCGCGCTATCACACCACGGAAGACGGGCGTTGGGATTACCGCGTGACAATTGTCTTCAAGAATGCGACTGTCGCCAATGAAGCGTTCGACGAGGACGCGCTTAAGAAGCAACTCTGGCCCGACCAGGATACTTACAATCGCGAGGAACAACGGCGCTTTGAGATCCTCGACGCCCATTGGGACTTGCCGGTGAAGACGGTCGATCTCGATATAAAACCGTAAGGCATCTACGGGCAATCATGAATCTGCACAAAAATGTTCATGAAAGTTCGTGTGTTCAGTTTCAGTCTTGATCGAGTTTGAGGTAGTTGGCGATCAGCTTTTCGTAGAACTTCCAGGGGAGAATGCGCTTCATCGCGAGTTGCATTTTTGCATCGCGGCCCACCAGATAGCGCAGTCTGGGATTTGGATTCTGTGCGATGGCAACAATGGCGTGCGCGACTCTAATGGGATCGGCTTTTGGAATTTTGCCGATTACCTCGCGCATGCGCAGGCTCCGCTGATAATTGGGCGAGGAGTTCTTCTTTGCTTCTTGTCCCATGACTGCTCCGCTGGTCCAGACGCCGGTATCGAAAGCACCCGGTTCAACGAGCACGACTTTGATCCCGAGGGGTTTCACTTCGAGACGCAACGACTCGCTCCAGCCCTCCAGCGCATGTTTTGAGGCACTGTAGCTGCTCACCGAGATCGCCCCCTGCAGGCCGCCAATAGACGAGATCTGGATAATGTGCCCCGAATGCTGGCGCCGCATCAGCGGCAGCACGGCCTTGCTCATTGCGACCGCGCCAAAGAAATTGGTTTCGAACTGGAGGCGCAGTTCCTGTAATTGGATATCCTCGGCAAAGCCGCCCACTGCAAAACCGGCGTTGTTCACCAGCACGTCAATTCGCCCGTAGTCGCGGACAGCGGTGTCAATAAACTTCGGGATCGCGTCGAATTGAGTCACGTCTAACTCGCGAACATCGATCCTGTCCGAAACTCCGGCGGCAGCGGCCGCCTGATCGAGGCGCTCACGTCGTGTGAAATTCCTCATGCTGGCCAGGACGCGGAATCCGAGCCTTGGCCAGTTCGACCGAGGTCAGCAGGCCGAAGCCGCTCGAAGCGCCCGTAATCAACGCAACTTTTTCATCCATCGCACTGGTGTATCACAGCCCGCAAACGGAGTGGAATCCTGCCTCCTGAAGTGGGACAATATGCGTAGGCCATCCGTTGCTACGGCAAGTTGCGGGCTTCAAGGAGGTCTCATGCTGGCGACACGGCAGCGCTTATCCCGTAATCCCTATTTCCACTTCCATCCTTTGCACACTGCTTTTTCGCTGTTGGGCGCGCTTATTCTGTTCGGGATGATGATCTGGTTTCTTGCGCTTCCGGCGCGCTGAAGGCGAAGCAGACCAACGCAAGATCTCAGAGGGCGTTTTATTGCCTACTTTTGCCCACTGATATTGCGCGATGCACGAACTCTGAAAAAGATGTGAAACGTTCGTAACAATCGCGAGGGAATTCCTTTATCCCAGTGATCGAAATTTGCAATTAGACAGAATCTCTACCAAATCGATAATGTTGCAGCATGGAACCCATTATCTCTGTTGAGGATTCACACATAGATGTGTTGCATGAAATCAGCGTGCGTCTGAGTGGGGCGGACGGATTTCATGAAGTTCTGAGCCGCGTGGTCGATTTTGCTTCCGGGTTGGTGAAGTGCGATGCCTGCCTGATTTATGTCCTCGAAGGTGACGAACTCGTTCTGCGCGCCTCAAAGAATCCACACCCGGACGTGGTGGATCGTCTGAAGCTGCGCTTGGGGCAGGGGATTACCGGATGGGTCGCCGCGCACCGCGAACCAGTGGCCATTCCGGAGAAGGCTGCACAAGATCCACGCTTTCAGTTTTTTCATGAGTTGCCGGAGGATAGCTACGAGGCGTTCCTGTCGGTGCCGCTGATGTGCCGGGGCCGGGTGGTGGGTGTGGTTAACTTGCAGCACCGCCAGCATCATGTCTATCGCCGGCGCGAAATTCGCATGATCTCGACCATCGGATACCTGGTGGGCGCGGAGATCGAGTTGGCGCGGCTGGAAGAAGCGAATTCTACTCTCGCCGACCAGTTGCAGACACGAAAGCTGGTCGAACGCGCCAAAGGCATTCTGCAACGCGATCTTGGCCTCAGCGAGGAGCAAGCCTACCTGGCACTACAACGACAGAGTCGGCAGAAGCGGCGTCCCATGAAGGAAATTGCAGAAGCCATTGTGCTGAGTGACGACGTGAGAGGAAATTCTCAAGGACAGCCAACCTAGCCACACTCATCGTGTTTTCTGAACCGTGCCTCAAAAGCAGAAGGGCGGAGACTCTGCTGAGTTCCGCCCTTTCTTACTTCGCCGTTGACTACTGGCCGGACGGTGCGATCCCCGAAGCCTTTGCCAACTGCTTTTCTGATGGATGCGAAGGAGTGGGGAAGTACAGCGTCATGTCAAAATCCGGCAACTGCATGGAACTGACATAGCTGCCATCGGGAGAGGACGCGAGTACCAATTGGCTTGCATCCGTTCCTTTGCTGCGTGCAGTGCTCGGAACCAGCACGAGAAATCCTGCGCGCGGCCCGCTCAGTTTGCTCAGAGTCAGGATGGGCGAGGTGCTGTTGGGGTCAAAGGCGAACGCATATTCTCCCGCGGGAACCTTCGCGCTGCCCCAACGCACGTCGTGCGTGAGCGTGAAACGTCCGCGAGCCGCTTGCTGCCCGAGGGCCGAAGTTGGGGCGAAGGTGAACGCGACCGCTGCCAGGATGGCAGCGTGACCGAATTTGCGAATTGAAGTCATGGAGTCTCCATTCTGCCGTCGTTTCGAGAACGACTAGGCAAGTCTGACGAGCACGCTGTCCGCGAAACACACGGATCGCATGGGCTCAGTCTGTGGTGGAGAACGACAAGGTCAGGAGATGGGCAGTGCCGCTAACTTAGCGGGCAAGCCATCAGCGACTTCGCTGGGACCGGCCGCTCAGCTGGCTGCGAAGTGATTCCATCATGCAACACGAATGGTGCAAACGTCCAATTCAAAGAATTCATAGCAGCGATTGAGACTACCCGCGGGACTTTCGTGCTTCCGCCGACAATGTAGGCTGGAGCCACCGACCAACTGGTGGAGAAAGATGTGCACAGTCCCAAGCCGGCCCAAAAAAAGAGTCCCGAGCAGGGAGATGCTGATCTCAAAAATCGGAAGCGAGAAAAGTCAGGCGCAGTTCGATTGAGCGACAGTACCAAGCCCGGCGGTGTGAGGCCGCATTCGTGCTGCGAGTGAGTACACCTCACAGCTGGTTGGGCCCAGTTGACGCTCCACGATCACTAACTGGCCATCCTTCGACTCGGCGCGGCGATGTGTTTCCAGCCTGGCACCACTGAAAAAAGTGAGCGGTGCCGAGACTGTGAACTGGGACATGCCGCCATACTGCTCCAGGCATTGCTCGAGCGTGCCAAAGAAAGATTGTGCGTGCTTCTTTCGAGGGTCCATGCGGTTGCTCCTTCAACTCCTCCGCACTTTCCAAGGGGGAGGAAAGCCAAGCGATGTAGGGACGTATGGGTACAGTACCACGCAATAACTCAGTAGGACAGTACAGAGAATCCTGTATTTAATCAGAAGTTCATACGGGATTCCCGGAGTGGGACCGGATGCGACATCGTACCAGCCGCCTCTCCAGATTGCCCAAATTCCCACGTTATGAGAACATCTTCAGTTCCACTGGTGGCAGGCCACTGCCACCAGGAAAGGAGATCCGTGTATCAAAAGCGTCCAGGCGTATTCATGGCTGACTGGTGGGATGCAGATGGCCGCCGTCATCGTAAACAATTTTCCTCCGCGTCCGGAGCGCGGGAGCACGAGCATCGCGAAACTGCACTCGCTCATGCGGAGCGCGCCAGCCGGGAGATGAAGCTGGCGGCCCGCAGTGGCTCCGGTAGACGCTCGTCGTCACCAAAGCGAGAGGCGGCGAGCATCGAACCCGCCAAGGGCAAATTAGGAGTCATGATCCCTGGCATGGGAGCTGTGGCTACTACATTCGTGGCGGGGGTGGAAGCGATCCGAAAAGGAATCGCCAAGCCAATTGGATCGCTGACCCAGATGGGCACAGTGCGAGTTGGCAAACGAACTGATGGCCGCTCGCCCAAGGTAAAGGAATTTGTTCCACTGACTGCGCTGGACGACCTGGTGTTTACCGGCTGGGACATCTTCGAAGACAACATGTATGAAGCTGCTTCGAACGCCGGTGTTCTGGATTACCGCTTGCTAGAGCAATTAAAGCCATTCCTGTCCTCGATCACCCCACGGGCCGCAGTGTTCGATCATAACTACGTGAAGAAAATCGATGGCCCGAATGTCAAAAAAGGTAAGTCGAAGATGGATTTGGCCGAGCAACTCAGGCAGGATATCCGCGATTTCAAAAAATCGAGCGGGGCCAGCCGGCTGATCACGATGTGGTGTGGGTCGACCGAGTCTTATATTGAGCCGACTGAGGCGCACCAGTCGGTGAAGGCCTTCGAGAAGGCCCTGCGAGAAAACGACGAGATGATCGCTCCGTCAATGATGTATGCATATGCGTCGTTAATGGAAGGCGTGCCGTTCGCCAATGGGGCGCCGAACCTGAGCGTGGATCTTCCGGTCATGCTTGAGCTGTCGCGGAAGAACGAGGCCCCGATCTGCGGCAAAGACTTCAAGACCGGGCAGACGCTGATGAAAACCGTGCTTGCGCCAGCGTTCAAGGCGAGACTGCTCGGACTCAGCGGATGGTACTCGACGAACATACTGGGCAATCGCGATGGCGAAGTGCTGGACGATCCGGGGTCATTTAAGACCAAGGAAGAATCCAAACTCGGTGTGCTGGAGCACATTCTGCAGCCCGGTCTCTACCCCGAACTGTATGGAAATATTTTTCATAAGGTCCGCATCAACTATTACCCGCCTCGTGGTGATAACAAAGAGGGCTGGGACAATATCGACATCTTCGGATGGCTCGGCTATCCCATGCAGATCAAGGTGGATTTCCTGTGCCGCGACTCGATTCTGGCCGCGCCGATTGTCCTCGATCTGGTGCTGTTTTTGGACTTGGCAAAACGCTGTTCTGATCTGCGTGGGCTGGGCATCCAGGAGTGGCTCAGCTTTTATTTTAAGTCTCCCATGACGGCGCCTGGTCTGTACCCTGAGCATGACCTCTTCATTCAGTTGATGAAGTTGAAGAACACGCTTCGCCACTTGAAGGGCGAAGAATTGATAACGCACTTCGGCCTCGAGTATTACGACTAAGTGCGGACGATCTGGTGGGCAGCTACCAGTTTGGGTACTTTGCACGAACCTGCTCGTATCGCGGCGAAGTGGTGCCGTGCTTCTTGTGGTAGCTGAGTATCTGGCGTTCGCGGGGAGTGGGCCAGGATTGTCCGGAGGCGACTCGCGGTGGGAGAGCTGCCTCTACCTCGGCTAAGTTCTGAATGCGGTCGCGCGAGAGCGTGATCTTTTCCCCAGTGGGAGCAACACGGCCGACCAGGTGATTGTTCTTACGAACTACGGAATCGAGTTCGGCCGAGAAGGTACGTTCCTGCCCGGCGAAGTTGCGATAGCGGATGGAGAGCGGTTTCTCGGGGCGGAAGTCGCCTCGCGTGGGCACGATGGATACGCCACAGCGCAGAGCTCCGCTCCTGAGCCCTGGATCGAAGTACGGGCAAACCGGATTTTTACAGTGGATGAGGCCGTCGCTCGTCTTGCGGGCGAATTGCGTGCCGCAACTCGGACATTGCAGCTTGTCGCCGCCGGAAAATAGTTTGATCAAGAATTCCAGCAATCCCATACATTCTTCCCACACAGTCAGAGCACTCAAGGGGACGGTCGAGTAAACGAACTTCCGCTTTAGCGGCAAGTTATTCCATCACACCCATGTACAGGCGGCCACCCTCTCTCACGGGCTTTTCTGGAGCCGCTGCTTCTGGGAAAGGAGAGAAGCCGGGAGCCGCGCCTGAGGCGCGTGCCCGGCTGGCAACCGTCCCCTTGAAAGCTCTGTCTGACTTTTGCTGCTGCCAAATGAAAAACGGACTCTAATTCTGCGGTGCCGGATCAAGCAATGCCGGTGTACCAATGAAGGAAGTCCGAATTGCCGGAGTCGGCGAAGCTGATTTTGGCGAAATGGTTTTTCTTGTGTCCGCCGAACACAAGGCTCAGAATCTCTTCGGCGAGCCACAGATCGACGGAGCGCAGTTGCGACGTGTCTGTCACGTGCCTCAGGTAGTAATCAAGGATCGCGACATTCCGCACGCCGCGTTCGATGGTTTGGCTAGCGATCGTGGCCAGGGTCCGCGCGCGCTCCCGGGGCTCTACGATCTTTGTCCAGCGACGGCGACTGCGCCGAAATGCGAAGCGGAAAAGGTTCTGGACTTTGCGGCGTTTGTCGCGCGAGAGCGATACCTGCCCAGAACACGCGAACTGCAATCCCAGATGGCGAAAGGCAGTTGTAGGAGTAAATCGCGGATCGGCCAGATTGCCGTCGGGCGTGAGAACGAAGTCCGCAACGTGGCTGGGCTTTGTGATCAACCGCAGTCCAGCAAGTTCATGGCCCAGCGCGCAGCTAGCTCCGGTAATCGCCTCACAGCTATCCGAAAGCAGGAGCAAGTCATCGGCGTAGCGGAAGTAGTGAACCCCGGGAACGCTCTCGATCACTCGATCAAGCGCCGTCAAGTGAATATTGGCGAAGACACAGGCAGTGGCACAACCGAAGGGAATGCCTCTATCGGCGCGATGCGCGCCTGACTCATCGTGGTAGTCGAAACGGATTCGCTGAGAGACCAGTTCAAACAGATAATCTGTCTGTTCGATGTGACAGGCAAGCTGCCGAAGCAGAATGTCGTGATCCACGGAAGCGAAATAGTCTTTAATGTCCCGTTTCAGCACGTAGAAAGGCGCGATTGAAGAACGGATCAGCCCGGCAATTCGTGACTGGCAACGGTCGAGTCCGTATGTATGGTCCCGATAGGCGTAAGAAGAAGGCGAGAACCAGCGGTGCAGCCGCTGATTAAGCAGCCGGTAAAGCAGCAGATCGACGATGCGCTCTTCCCAGGGTGGGATATAGAGCGTCCGGCGTTTGCCGTTGAAGTTGTACTTGAGCCCGACCGCGGGACGAAAATGGAAGCGCTCACTCTGGAGTTGCCGATGAATGGCGTGCAAGCCCTTCAGCCCATGGGCGGCCAGATCGTACAGCGTCCTGCCGTCGGTGGACACCGCCAGAGCTTTGCGCCAGAGAAAAAGAGGTTTCGTATAGACGCGGACGGCAGCTTTATAAAGTTCGGCCTCGCGGTACAGGTCGTGCCATCGCAGACGCGCGTCAGGCAATTTTCTTCTCCCGTTTGTACTCGTCAAATTTTTTCAGAAAACGATCAATATCTTTCTTCTGCAGGTAGTAGGGAGTGGAAAGGCGCAGCTTGTGCGGATCACCTCCTCGAATCCGAATCTTATGGTTCTTCCAGAGCCAGTTCTCGAGATCTCCGCGCCGCACTGGGGGAACGTTCACGCTGACGATGCCGCAGCGCAGCGCTGGATCGGGTGAGGTCCACGACTCGGCCCCTCGGCGGATCATTTCCCCGAGCATGTAGTCGGCCATCTGCCTGTGTCGCCGTTCGATGCGGTCCATGCCTATGTCATTTGCGAGTTTGATGGACGCGCGCAGGCCCCAGAGTGCGGGAACATTCGAACTCCCGATGCGCTGGAAGCGTTCGGCGCGAATCTTCTTATCGTCCCAGCCCTCGGTAGCGATCGTGTTCCACAGACGGTCAATCACCTCGTCGCGCACGTACAAGAAGCCAGAGCCTTTGGTTGCGAACAGCCATTTGTGTGGGCTGGAAGAATACATGTCGCAGCCAATCTCGTGTACGTTCAGCCGCATCATGCCGGGAACATGCGCGCCATCAACCGCTGAGAGAATTCCCTTCGTGCGCGCCAGCGAACAGAGTTCTTTGGCGGGCAGAACCACTCCAGAGAAAGTAGTGATATGGCTAAAGAACATCACCCGGGTGCGCGGAGTAATGGCGTCATTGAACAGGTTCAGTACCTGGGCGGCATCTTTGACGGGGCGGGGAAGTGTGATCTTTTTGACGACGATGCCGTAGCGCTTGGCCTTGAGATTCCAAGGATGTTCCCCACCAGGATGCTCCTGATCGGTCATCAGAACTTCCTCGCCGGGTTTCATGTCAATGCCGTTGGCAATGTAGCTATTGGCTTCGGTGGCGTTGCGCAGAAGGGCGATTTCGTCGCGGGTGCAGCCTACGAACTCGGCCAATGGGTCGCGGAACTCGTTCCAGGGTGCGTAGCCCCAAATGGGATAGTCCTCGGGATCCTGCTGGTCCATCTTTTCGGTGGTGTTATAGCCGTCGAAGATGGCTTTCAGGACGGGAGCCGGGCTGGAACCCACAGTTCCGTTATTCAGGTAGATCTCGTCTTCGGGGATGAGGAACTGGCTTCGCATGCCGGTCCAGTAGGCGTCCTCATTGCTCTCGAGAAGGGAATGGTCGGGAAGGGGAGGTACATTCTGCAGCTGGGCGAGAAGACTGCCGCGGAGCGCCAAGGAAGCAGCAACTCCGCTCATGGCGGTCGAGAGAAACTGGCGACGGCTGGGCATGGGCACCCCCGAATGTCGCCGAACTTTATATCACGGCAGGAGATACATTCTGCATTAAATGAGCCGGTCGGATAACCCAATCGAAGGGCTGGAGCGTCTAATAAACGGGCCGAGATAAAGGATTTGCCCTTCCCTGCCGGGCGTATAATCGGGCACAAGGAGTACCCTATGAAATTCAGATGGCTGGCAATCGCGATCGGATTGGCGGCGTTCAGTGTAGAGCCCTGGACAGTCGCCCAGGTGCAAAATCCGGGCCAGAATTCCCCGCAGACCCAGACCCCTGGCAGCGATCCGGATGCGGGTCAGCCTAAGGCTGGCGATGTGCAGAATGCTCCCAAGCAGAAGCCTGCCGCGCTGCCGACTCAAGACGATGCCCAGATCAAGCACAATGGCGGAAAGACCGACATCGATGCGGTCGGAAACCGTAACGTAGGGTGCGGGCGCGGCGTAGGGAACTGGTACTCCGTGGAAGGCCAAGTCGCCCGTGGCCGTCAATATGCGCAACAAATCGAGTCGCAGATCAAACTGATCAACGATCCGGTAATCACGGAATATGTGAATCGCGTGGGGCAGAACCTGGTGCGAAATTCGGACGCGCAGGTGCCGTTTACGATCAAGGTCATCGACTCGGATGTGGTAAACGCGATGGCGCTGCCTGGCGGTTTCTTCTATGTGAACTCCGGGCTGCTGCTTGCAGCAGATGAAGAAGCCGAAATGGCCGGGGTCATGGCCCATGAAATCGCGCACGTGGCCGCGTGCCATTACGGGCGCGAGATGACGCGCATGAATCTGTTGCAGATGGCGTCGCTGCCCGCGATCTTTATGGGCGGTGCGCTGGGCTACGGAATTTACGAAGGCATGGGCCTGGGCATTCCCCTGACCTTCCTGCACTTCTCACGCGGATTCGAAGCGGAAGCCGATTACCTGGGCATCGAGTATATGTATCGCGCGGGATATGATCCCTCCGCGTTCGTATCGTTCTTCGAAAAAATCCAGGCTATGGAGAAGAAGAAGCCGGGAACGCTATCGAAAGCTTTCGATACGCACCCGCAAACTCCGGACCGGATTGAGAAATCCCAAGATGAGATTCGCAAGATTCTGCCCGCCAAGCAGCAGTACGTTGTGACCACGTCAGAATTCGACCAGGTTAAGGCGAGACTGGCGGCCATCGAGAATAAGCACAAACTGCTGGACGAGAAGGATGCCAACAAACCCAGCTTGCGGCGCACTTCCAACACCAGCGACAAATCTGATGACAGCAAGAAAGATGATGATCGTCCGACTCTCAAACGTCGGGATGACTCCAACTAAAGCGTCTGTTCCTGATTCCACCGGCGGCTTCGGCCGCCGGTTTTATCTTGCCCACGCAGCTTTGAGATGCTGCGCCTGTGCAGGCCTAAGGTCACCTCTGGCAGGTGAAATGACATCTCATCACCAGTGCCTGTGATCTCAATCACAGATTGCACTTTGGGAACGACTTACGCTCGGCTATGCTTGTGCAAGCACGAGCTCTAAAGGCGGAAACGTTCATGCCAGAAAATACACTGACCATTACCGACAATCGGACGGGGAAGATCTATACGGTTCCAGTGGAGAACGGGACCATTCGGGCAATGGATTTACGGCAGATCAAAAACAGTCCCGAAGATTTTGGACTGATGACGTACGACCCGGCGTACATGAATACGGCCTCGTGCAAGAGCAGCATCACGTACATCGATGGAGATAAGGGAATCCTGCGCTATCGCGGATACCCCATCGAAGTTCTGGCAGAGCGCTGTACGTTTCTGGAAGTAGCCTACCTCCTGATGTTTGGCGAGTTGCCGACTGAGAAGGAACTGAAGCAGTGGGTGCACGACATTACCCATCACACCATGCTGCATGAAACGACCAAGAAGTTCATGGAAGGCTTTCGCTATTCGGCGCACCCCATGTCGATGTTCGTGAGCACGATTGCAGCGCTGTCCAGCGTTTACCCCGACGCGAAGCTGGTGCGGGATCCAAACCATCGCATGCACCAGATTATTCGCCTGATCGGCAAGGTTCCCTCCATCGCCGCCATGTCGTATCGCCACAATGTGGGCTTTCCCTACGTGTATCCCGACAACGATCTGAGCTACACGGAAAACTTCATGAACATGCTTTGGAAGATGGTCGAGCCGAAGTATGTGGCGCATCCGGCGATTGCGCGTGCCCTCGACATTCTTTTCATCCTTCATGCCGATCACGAACAGAACTGCAGCACAAGTGCGATGCGGTCGGTGGGCAGCTCGGAAACCGATCCTTACCTGGCGGTTGCTTCCGCAGCATCGGCACTCGCCGGTACGCTACACGGCGGCGCAAATGAAGAAGTGCTGAAGATGCTCGATGAGATCGGCACGAAAGACAACGTGCCCGCCTACATCAAGCGCGTAAAAGAGGGCAAGCTGAAGCTGATGGGCTTTGGGCACCGCATTTACAAGAACTACGATCCACGCGCGAAGATCATCCGCTGGAGCGCCGAGCAGGTATTTGAGGTTACGGGACGCAATCCAAAGCTCGACATCGCATTGGAGTTGGAGCGCATCGCGCTGGAAGACGAGTACTTTGTGAAGCGGAAACTTTATCCCAACGTCGACTTCTATTCGGGGATCATGTATCAGGCGATGGGTTTCAGGCCCGAAATGTTTACGGTGCTGTTTGCGATCCCGAGGACGGCTGGCTGGCTGGCGCAGTGGGAAGAACTGATGAACGATCCGGAGCAGAAAATTGCGCGTCCGCGCCAGATCTATACCGGGTCTGCCGAGCGGGAATTCGTTCCTCTCGACAAACGCGTTCCGGTGCCGATCCCTGCGGACTACCCGACCCGATAAGTCTGGTGCATGCATATCGGCGGTCGCAGGCGTCCGCCGATACCTCAAAACATGGTTTCTTCCAATTTCTTTGAACTCTAGGCGGTGTGCTTGGCCAATTCCGCCAGACGCTCCCGGTGCCGTTCCGGAGAAGTGATGACCTTCATCTCCTGCCAGTCGTAGGCGAATTCTCTGCCACAGTCCAGGCAGACGACGTAGGTTCCGGTCAGAGCGGCGGCCTGGGGGCGGCGTTTCGCTCGGCGGATGGTAACGGGGAAGCTATAACGGGAGTGTCGACAGCCAAAAAGCGAATCCAGCAGTTTTGCAATCATAACCCACCTTCCATACCTGAGCGGCGTATGTCGAACCTGGGTTGTTCGGCGAGTGTGCGCCCCCTCACGACGACTGCGTGTACGCGATCACTCATCTACTTAGATTCATGGATTGCCGAAAGGGTTTAGCTTTTCCACAGGAGTGCCGTTGCAAGCAAGAGGCCGCAATGGAACTGGCTGGATTGTCTAGGCTTACGCGCGCAGGACTGAAATCCGACCAGGTGGGGAGTGAACTTTTTTTCACTCCGCTCCGCAAAATAGCGGGACGTATGGGTTTAAAACCAGGCGGGTAGGCCCGGTGAAAAAGAGGCGATTCAGACGCTCTGCGGCCCGCGCTTTTTCTGCTGCTGGCACTTTGTCATGATTGCCGAGCGCAACCGGCTGCGCAGGTCATCGGGCAATTCGTAGAGCTGGGAGTCGCGATAGATCTCGATAGTCTTCTTTGTTGTATCGCAAACAACGTAGCAGTTGTGGCACCAGGAGAGATGATTTTCTAACTCGACCTTGGTTTTTTCGTCGAGAACGCCATCCAGATAACTGGTCAGCTCGTGAAGGAATTCAGAACATTTCACTGGTTGCCATCTCCGCTCGCCACATCATTTTTGAGATCTCCACTCTTCGAACCGCTTTTTTTATCGTCACCGTTCTCGCGCCTTTGAAAGTACCGGGTCAACCTCTCCCGAAGTTGCAGGCGCGCCCGCAACAGGCGGGATTTTACCGCAGGCACACTCAACTCCAGCGCTGCCGCGGTCTCTTCCGTGGATAAACCTTCCACGTCCCTCAGCACGAACACCGTCCGAAAGCCCGGGGGCAGGCCCTGGATGGTCTTGCTCAAAATTTCTCGTAATTCGGCTTGCGTGTACTGCTGTTCCGGATTCGGACTCCAGTCCGCGATCTCGCGCGGCAGGGAATCGTCTTCTGTTTTGATGTCCTCGTCCAGCGAGACGGTGCGCTCCGGCTTGCGCCGGCGCAACTTCATCAGCGCCTCGTTGACCGCGATCCGGACCAGCCACGTATAAAACTTCGACTGTTCCTGGAACTTGGCCAGGTTCCCGTAGGCCTTCAGGAACGCTTCCTGCACCACGTCTTCCGCATCTTCGCGGTTTTGCGTGATGTGCTGCGCGATCCGAAAAACGTTGCGATCGTAACGCCGTACAAGCTCTTCAAAGGCCGAATCGTCCCCGGCTTTGGCTGCCCGTACGAGCGCTAACTCCTCGCTAACAGGCCCATCTAGTTTGTTTTGGATGGCTCCCATGGCTCCAACGATGCAGTAATTTTCCGTTCGCAGCAGCGTCAGGCAGAGCGTGTCGTGGATGACGAGACGACGAAATCGGAACTGTTATTTTACTTGGTAACCAGCGGGATGGCGAATCTGGTTTGCCGTAGTCGGGAAGATGAGTTTGCGTTAGAGTTCCAAAAAGGCGGTTTTATCCCAGGTGAACAGGTACTGAAGTCACCTTCTGCCGCCCAACAAGTGCCGTATAATCAGCAGTTAGCTGAGTGATTTCGACTCGCGAAAGCTCTCGTTGGAAGAATGGTTTTCTGAGCAATGGCGGACAGCAAGCAATTTCAGCAAATCGTCGAGCGCGCGGTAGCACAAGTTCTGGATCGTGCAGTTCCCAAGCTGCGGGGGGAACTGGTGGAACGCGTATTGGCAGATTTGCCCGCGCCCACAACCGCCAGTGCCCCGGGTGGAAGCGCAACCTCGAGTGGCCTGGTCCCCGCGATGGCCAGCATCCATGCTGGGAGCACGCAGAAAGAAATTCTGCGGGCATTGCTCGATGCCGGAGCAGGCTACGCATCTCGGATCGCACTTTTTGTGGTGAAGGCCGGCGCCGCCACTGGGTGGCAGGGCCGCGGCCTGGGTGATGATGATTCAGTGAAGGATTTCCCGCTCGACATCACCGCGGGTCCCGCCGCGCACGCATACCAGAATCGTATCGTCACGCCAGCGAACATCGCGGAGATGGATCGACGATTTGTGAAGCAATTTGGTGGGCCCGAGAACGAACAGATCCTGATTCTCCCGTTGGTGCTGAAAGATAAAGTCGCAGCTCTGCTGTATGCCGACGGCGGACCTACCAGCCACCTGGACGCGTCTTCGCTGGAAGTGCTGGTCATAACCGCGAGCGCATGGCTGGAAGTGACCTCGTTGCGCAAACAAGCTCAGGCACAACGAGAAGCAGGAGAGGGTGCAGCGATGGAGCGACCACCTGCACCAGTACCGGCACAAGCTGCCAGCTCTTTTTCGGATCCCTTTGCCGCGCACGTTCCGAAGCACATCGCCATGGCCGCTCCGCAACCGGAGCCGGCGGCGGAGGTCGTCGAGGTTGCGTCGGCAGCATCAGCCAGTGCGGCCGCCGCTCCGGCGACGGATCCGTTTGCAGGACTCTCGGCTGAGGACGCAGACACCCACCGCAAGGCACAGCGCTTCGCCCGCTTGCTTGTGGACGAAATCAAGCTCTACAACCAGGCCAAGGTTTCTGAGGGACGACGGAACAAGGATCTTTACGATCGCTTGAAGGAAGATATCGAGAAGAGTCGCGGCACGTTCCAGAAGCGCTATGGGAATACCGTGGCCGCGAGCGGCGACTATTTTCAGAAGGAAGTCATCCGCAGCCTGGCTGAGGACGATCTCTCTGTGATGGGCGCGAACTTTCGGAAGTAGCACGAGGCTGCATCCAATTGATAGCAGGCCTTAGTTGCCAACGCATTAACAGGTTCTGGATTCCGGGTCTCCGGTCAAAAAACAAAGTGGTTCGAAACTGTCTCAAGTATTCGCGGATGCTCGCTCTGGCCGGCGGGCTGCTGAGCGCGATCTTCGGTATACCTCTTTTGTCAGCTGCAATTCCCGCGGGTGCGCAAAGTTCCCCCGAAGCCTCTACCAGGAAATCCACTGCCGCGAAATCGAAGCCGAGGCCAAAGAAACCGGCGAGTAGTGCTCGTTCCACTACGCGCCGGCGCCACCGCGCAATGTCCCCGCGAGTGCGCCGCATTCGTCAGGCCTTCGTTGCCTCCACTACCCTCAGGCCCATGGCGCAACAATTGATTCAGGACCGCACGCCTGCCGCCTATGCCGGAGTCGAAGCATACGCCCGCGCTCACCCCAAGGAAGATGCCGGCGCACTGGCGTGGATTGCAGTGGGATACGCCCACGTGATTGATCACGAGTGCGCGAAAGCCATCGATCCTTTTAATCGGGCCAAACCCCTGGCGGGGGATCTGGGCGACTATGTCGCCTACTATCTCGGGATGTGCTATCTGCAAACCGGACGCCAGGCGGAAGGAATGGCAACGCTGGCGAACTTCAGCACTACATTTCCGGATTCGTTGCTGGCGCGGGATGCTCATTTGGCGTATGCCAACGGATTGTTAACGGAAGGTCGTGGCGCGGAAGCGGCGGAATTGCTGGAAAAGGACCGGCTGCCGGCGCGATCCGATATCGAGCTTGCTGTGGGAAAGGCTTATGCAGCTCTGGGGCAAACCGCAAAGGCCGCCGACGCGTTCAGCAATGTGTACTTCAAGATGCCCACGTCCCCCGATGCTGATGCGGCGTACTCTGAGTTGCTCAAGCTGCACGGAGCTCCTGCTACAACCGTGGCGCAACGGAAAGCTCGAGCCGAGTTGTTGATCAAAGGCCGGCGATATGCCGATGCTGCTTCTGAATTCGCTCAACTGGTGGCCAACGCCACTCCGGAAACGCGGATCGAGGCTCAACTCGCTCTGGCAGACGCGTTGCATCGCGCTGGCCGGAACCGTGACGCCAAGACGGAAATTGCCAATCTGCAGGGAACAAGTCCGGAGCAAAGTGCGCATCGCCTCTATATCCTCGGAGAAATCGCCTGGGCAACGGACGACAATCCCACTTTTTACCGCACTGTTGATGAATTGCGACAGTCCGCTTCCACCAGTCCCTGGCTGGAAGCATCTTTGCTCTCCGCCGCCAATCTGCATCTCGTTCATCATGAGTACGATCAGGCGTTGGACTGCTACCGGGAATTGCAGCAGCGCTTTCCGAATGGATCGAAGGCGTCGTATGCACATTGGAAGACTGCCTGGTTGACCCTGAGGCAGGGTCGTAACGAGGAAGCCAGGAAGTTGCTGGAAGAGCAGATTTCGCTTTATCCCGGGGGCAACGAAGCCAATGCCGCATTATATTGGCGAGCCCGCCTGGCTGAGGAAGACAACCAGCCTGCGATGGCCCGGGCTTTCTATCAGAAGGTGTCGGATCGCTACCGCAATTACTACTACGCGGAGTTGGCAAGAGAGCGGCTGAAAAAGATTCCTGAAGTGCCCGATCCCCCGGGAGAATTTCCCCTGCTGGATCGAATCCCTCCGCTCGAACACGCGGAAAAAATCACTTTAGCCGAAGCTCCCACGGATAATCTTCATCTACAAAAAGCCAAGCTGCTGGGAAATGGTGGGCTGGTGGATTTCGCCGTAACGGAAATGCAGGCTGCGGCGAAGGAAGATCCTGGCAGCTGGTCGCTGGCCGAGACCGCGCAACTATTCACCGACACTGGTCACTACGACCGTGCAATCGAAACCATGAAGCGTTCGGTACCCAGCTACTTTGCGGTAGACATTCCCATGTTGCCCCGCGAGTACTGGGAGGCGCTGTTCCCGCGTCCTTACTGGAGCGACTTGAGGAAGTTTTCGGAGAAGAATGGACTGGATCCGTATCTGGTCGCGTCGTTGATCCGTCAGGAATCGGAATTCAATCCGGTGGCAGTGTCTCGCGCCAACGCCGTAGGGCTGATGCAACTGCTGCCCAAGACTGGCAAGGTGGTGGCACGCGCGGAAGGGGTGAAGCATTACAACGCCAGCCAGTTGTACACTCCGACGATGAACCTGCAACTGGGGACCCGCTATTTTCGGGGAATGGTGGATAAATTCGGCGGATCATTCGAACATGCGCTGGCGGCTTACAACGCCGGGTCCGACCGGGTGGAAGATTGGATGGGGCAAGGCCCGTATCGGGATTCGCCCGAATTCGTGGAGTCGATCCCATTCACGGAGACCCGCGAATACGTGCAGGCTATCGTGCGCAATGCCAACGTATACCGTCAGCTTTACGGCAATCCGTAACTAGCCTGTCTTCCGTAATTGGAAAGATAACGCGCCTATCCGGCGTTATCCGCGGGCGCGGAACGGAAATATAGCGTCTTGCTTGGATGAAATTGGTGTGCCGTTGCGGGTTGCTGGCTGGAAGTGCCAATTTTCGAGGGCGGCCAGGCACCTGCTATCAATGTCAGGGCCAAGGCTGTGCAGCACGACTTTGTTGATAATCTCGCCGCGTTCATCGATGGTAATTTCGATCACTTCGTTTCCCGGCGATTCCGGCAGTTGCCATGGCCAGACACTAGGATCGGCGGTCGTGACCGGCAAGGCGGGGCGAATCTCGTCACCATAAAGCGTCCCCCGTGCAAGCGTGCCGTAGCTGGCTCCGGCTTGCGCGCCGTGACCCAAAGCTGAGAGTGTCTGCGTCCTGGCCTTGTCCTCGGCATCGGCTTTGGAAATCGGCGTCTGTGGAGCAGTCAGTTTTGCCATGCTTCTGGGCGACTTCCAGGCGAGCTTCTGTCCAAGGCGCTCGTGACGATAGCGCTGGGTCGCCAAGTCGGATGAACTGTGCGAGCTATCGTCAGGATTCTTACTCGACCAATAAAGTCGGGTCACAGACGTGCCGTTCTGCCCATGCGTGACGGAATTGGGATTGATCAGCCGAGGTTCGGGTGCGTGCAACAGCCAGATCAGAAACGCCGCGTGAAGTACTAGCGACGCCAGCTTGACTCGGCGTTCCGAGCGAGTCGATGACGGTTTGAGCTGCTGGAACATTTCAGAGTTTTCGTTGCCTTCTAGCTGCCAGCGCACCAAGGCGTGCGCGGCTATAGTTCCTAGTTAGACGCACTCAGGAGTAATTCGTCAAGCTGATTTGTGGCCTGTTCGGGGACGGTGCAAGGGCGGCGAGATGGTAGCGATTCTGGAAGGCTGTTAAAATAATCAGCCGATCCAACCTGCAGACGGGGCTATAGCTCAGCTGGGAGAGCGCATCGTTCGCAACGATGAGGTCGTCGGTTCGATCCCGACTAGCTCCACCAAACCTTCAATCACTTACCAGCCTCCGAGAGTCCAAACTTGTCACGGTTTGTCGCGAACATTGGGCTGGTTGCGAAGTTTGCCTCAACACTCTCCACTGATTTATTCGGGCTCGGGGCTACACACGAAAGTTTTCCTTTTTTCATTCAATTTTGCCGGCGGCCGGGCCGACGGCGGTGGCCTGCTTGGTCTTGGGGTCAATGCCGATCAGCGCCACTCCCCCCACTCCGCCGCGGCTGGCGGTGACCACGTGGCCGCGAGCCTTCAGTTCGGCCTGCACTGCTTCGGGGAGGCTGTTGGGCACAGAAAGGCTGCCCAGCCTGGCACGGTCCTGACCGAAGGAGCTGATGAAATGCTCGGTAGAGAAGCGCGGCGCCTTAAACGCCTCCTCTGGACTCATGCCGAACTCCACGTAGTTGAGGATGACCTGAATGGCTGCCTGATCCTGCTGGTCGCCTCCCGCTACCGAGATCGCCATCACCGGTTGGTTGTCATGGAAAAGAAGCGTGGGGCTCAGGGTGATTCGCGGCCGCTTGCCCGGCTGGATAACGTTCGGAGTTCCCTTGAACGTGTTCAGGCTGCTGAGGCGGCTTCCGTGAATAATGCCGGTGCGTCCGGCCACGCCCGCTGTGCTCGACAGGCCGCTGGGAGTCGCCGCGATGACGTTCCCAAACTTATCCATCACACACATGACAGTGGTTCCGCCATGCCACGGTCCGGTGATGGTGGGCGGCTTGGTCGGTTTCATACGATAAGGGTCGCCCGGCCGGAGCTCGAGAGATGCCTTTTTCGGACTGATAAGCTTGCGCCGCATTTCGGTGTACTGATCGGAAAGTAACTGCTGCATCGGCACCTTCACAAAGTTCGGATCGCCGTAATACTCGTCGCGATCGGCCAGCGCCAGCTTCTCCGCTTCAATCACCGTGTGGATGTAATCCGCCGAATTGAAACCCATTTTCTTCAGGTCGAAGCCTTCCAGCAGGCGCAGCGTCTGTGAGAGATAAGGACCCTGCGTCAACGGACCTGCCTTGTACACCGTGTAGCCGCGGTACGTGGTTTTGAGCGGATCCACGACGGGAGTTTTGTGTGCGGCCAAATCAGCCTTGCGAAGGAAACCGCCCTTTTCGATATACCAGGCTTCCAGGGCGTCGGCGATGTCGCCGCGATAGAAGCGGTCCGAGACAGCTTGCAGTTTCTGCTGCCTTGTACCTTTCGCCGCCTTTTCCGACTCCACCAATTTGCGAAAGGTCACTGCCAAGTCCGCCTGCCAGTTCACACTGGTTTCGATTTTCTGCCCGCTGCCAGTGTCGATATACCAACTCGGGCCGCCCGCGTCCAGGATGACGAGCGTCGGCTGCACGACCTCCTCGAAGCTTTTAGTTCCGTAAAGTTTCAGTAGCGTGACGATCGCATCTATGGTGCCGGGCACGGCTGCCGCCTTGACGTCACCGTCCGGGATTCCGTGTTCCATGTACCAGGCGATGGCTTTGGGGTCGCGAGGGGCCTCCCCTTGTCCCTCCAGCAGCTTCACGTTCTTCTGGTCGGCGCTGTAAACCAGGATGGGAATCTCTCCGCCGACGCAGAAAGCACCTACATAAGTCACGGACAGTGCCAATAGGGTGGCGGCGCCTGCATCGGCGGCGTTTCCGCCCTGTTCCAGAATCTTGATGCCGGCCGCGGTCGCGGCAGGCTTACCGGAAACAACCACGCCCTGGCTCCCGGTGACCACGCTCGGTCCCCGCGGGCTGACTGATGTTTTGCTGGCCTGCGCCCGGGCGAAGGGAGCCAGCAAAAGAAGGGAAATGGATAGTATCGAAGTAGGTCTCAAATGCCGCGTGCTCCGTTATGTTTCTAGCCTGCCTATCGCGCAGAATGCAAGTTAGGCCGCGTCCTCCGCTAAGAATTCGGCGAAAGAACGAATCGGCTTCACTTTGTCTTCGCGTAAGCCTCGCAAGTACGTTCGGGGGGCGATATTTGTCCTGAGCTACGCGCTCTCCGCGGTTCCAGGGCGCTTGGTGACTAAGCGAGTGAAGGCATCGCGCAATTTTGTTTTCGATGCGTCCAGAGTCGCTCTGGACAGCTTTCTGGTTCCATCACTGACTATAGAGCCGAGCAGTTTGGCGGCCCTCAGAGTTGCAGCACGGCGCAAGCCCTTCTTTTCGACTTGCGTTGTGCAGCGGCAGTATTCCTTGGTAATCATTCCCACACGGAGCGTCAAAAAGGCGTTGGCCGATCCCGACAACACCGAACTTGTCAGCAGGTGCATCCCCGGAATGGCGGCGACCGTAGAACCGAAGACCGTACTGACCAAGACATCGACATCGATGTCCTCGATGCCCGCTGCAATAAAGGCAGTGGAGGCCACGTTAGCATACAGTTGCACGAAGTCGCGCAGCGAAGGCCTCTGATAATAAACGTGCGCAATCTTCCAGATCAGGCGCGTCTGGGCGGCGAAGACAACCAGGACGTCGAGGCGCCCGCTCTGCAACACCGCGGTGCTGAGGAAGACGGCGGACGCCGCCTCGGTGACTACGTCGTCGGCGTGCTTGTCGAGAATCTGCAGGGCGCCGTTGAGGTCATCGGGGGAATCCATGCAGACGCCGCGCAGGCGCGGATTCCGCGACAAACGTCTCTTGAACTCCGCAAGAAAACTGTCGTAGTCCTCGCCTTCCATACTTGCGGGGGGAAGCATCCGTTTGGGCAAGCGAAACCAGAGCACGAATGGCGTGACCAGCAAGCCGGCATAGAGGAAGATCAGCGCCCACATGACTGCGTTGCCGAAAACCGGATTCAGGCTGCGCGCTGACTGCACGATCTGCGTCGTTTGATTGAACAAGAACACGGCGAAGACAAGCAGAATGAACCCGGCAAGGGTGAGAACGATCCTTTTGATGGTGGTGGACATTGAAGGCTCCGGTTATTAGTATCGCCGGACGCCAGGCATTGGGGAAAGCCGTCGCAGGCGCAAAGATCTATGCCATAGCCAGTTCTAGCGTCGGCGCAGCGCAAGGATCTTGCCCAGATCCTTTGGAAGTTTCAGACGTAAGTCGCTCATTCCGGCGACGATATAAAGTTTGGAAGTTTCCACTCTCGCTACTGTCGTCCTGAGCGAAGCGAAGGATCGCTGCATTTCAAGCCCCGAAAAAGTCCATACTCCTTCACATCGTTCGCTTCGCGCAGGGGGACAACGTCAATTTGCGATTCTGGATAAATGGGGAGACAAAATCGGTGGCGTAGGGCCTACGGGGCCCTGCGCCATTTTTGTTTTTGGCGCGTTCGGAGGGGCGGCCGGCGCGGCTAGGCGGCTAAGGGTCTTGTTGAATCAGAACCGCGTGGGGTGGATTTGGCCGCACTATACCCTCCCTCCCCTATGTGCCCAGGGCGCGAGCGCCTGTACCGTCCTAAGAGGGGGAGATATTTTCTGCCTAGCCTGAAGAGGAGAATCCAGTGAAACCATTCTTACGGCTCTTAACCTTGATCCTTTCCGTTAGCACAGCCGGACTGATCTGGGCGCAGCAGGACCAGCCTGCGACTGGCAGCCAAGCGCCAGCGGATAACACAAAAACCAACCAGCGGGATCGCAACCCTGGCGAACCTACAGCAGACCAGCAGAAAGAAAACGGGTCGGATCGGGCACTCGCGCAACAAGTGCGTCGCGCCCTGGTGAAGGACAAATCCCTTTCCACCTATGCGCACAACATCAAAGTGATTGCGCAGGACGGGGTGGTCACTTTGAAAGGCCCGGTGCACTCTGACCAGGAAAAGCAAGCTATCGAAGCCAAAGCCGCAGAGGCAGCAGGTGGCGCTGACAAGATCAAGAGCGAGATTGACGTCGCCAACAAATAAAGCTTGCGATCTAAATTCATCAAAATTTGAAAAGGAGATTTCATGGCAGGTAAAAACACAGCAGCATTCGGCATTTATCGAGATCGCATCAGCGTAGAGAACGCGGTGGACACACTACGCGCAGCCGAGTTCCGCAACACGGATATTTCCGTGCTGTTTCCGGAGAATGAAGGGACAAAGGATTTCGCTGTCGCGAAGCAGACGAAGGCGCCGGAAGGCACAACGACGGGAGCAACATCGGGTGCGGTAATCGGAGGCGGGTTGGGGTGGCTAGCCGGCATTGGTGCGCTGGCAATCCCGGGCTTGGGACCTCTCATTGCAGCCGGCCCGATTGTGGCAGCATTAGCCGGAGCGGGTGCGGGTGGCGTCGTCGGCGGTATCACGGGAGCTCTGGTCGGCATGGGGATTCCGGAGTACGAAGCGAAACGCTACGAAGGTCGCGTAAAGGATGGCGGAATTCTGCTGTCGGTTCACTGTGACGATTCCAAGTGGACGAAAAGGGCAAAACAAATTCTGGAAGAGACCGGCGCAGACGATGTGTCGTCAACTGGAGAGAGCGGTGCAGACTTCCAGAAAACAGATAAGCCCATGCAGCGCGCGAGCTAAAGCCTGATCGCATAAGATTCGACCCTGGGTCTGGCCCAGGGTCTTTTTATTGGGCGAGACACGCGAGCGCCTTCCGCACCTCTGGCATGCCTTAGCACGCGTTTCTAAAAACGAATTCGCGGCAACCGCGTTTTTGGTGCTCGCTTCTAAGATTCAAGTCTTTCTGACATGGCCGCGCATCCCATCCCACCACGTGAGCGGCGCAAGAAGGACCCTCAAACGGAAAAACGACTGCGCGCAGGAGTCTCCAAGCCCATGCCTGGGGGGAGATTTCGCTCGCTGGGCCTGGGTCTGATTACGGGCGCATCGGACGATGATCCGGCCGCAATTGGCACTTATGCCGCGGTGGGCGCATCACTGGGGCCATCGTTCCTGTGGACCGTGCCTGCGATTCTTCCCATGGTGTACGCCACCGTGTACCTGTGCTCGAAAGTCGGGCAAGTCGCGGGGGAGGGGCTTTTCGCAGTGATCCGGAGGCATTACCCGCGTTGGCTTCTGTTCTCGTTGCTAGCGTGCGCCGTGATCGGAAATGTGATTGAGGCAGCGGCGGATTTGGGAGGGATGTCGGCGGCGCTGAATCTGCTGGTTCCCATTCCGGAGCGACTGCTGGTGGTAGTTGTTGCAATCGCGACAGCTATGCTGCAGATCATGGGCTCGTACAAGACCATTAAAAATGTTTTTCGCTGGCTTGCGCTGGTGCTGCTGGCGTACGTGGGCGCGGCATTTCTGGCAAAGCCGGATCTGGCCGCGGTGTTAAAGGGAACATTCATACCTACGATGCATTTTGATACGCATTCGCTCTCCATGCTGGTGGCGATCATTGGAACCTCGCTCTCCGCGTATCTGTACAGCTGGCAATCGAATGAGGAGGTGGAAGAAGACATCTCGCGAGGCAGGCGCAGGCTCGTCGATCGCAAGGGGAGCACGAGGGACGAACTCCGGCACGCCCGTCGCGACGTTGGCGCGGGAATGATCTTTGCAGGCGTGGTGACGTACTTCATCATGCTTTCTACGGCCGCGACATTGTTCAAAGCAGGGAAGCACGATATCAACTCGGCGGCGGAAGCGGCGCAGGCTCTGGCACCGATTGCGGGAAAACTTTCAGAAACGCTGTTCGCGCTGGGGGTATTCAGCGTGGGGCTGCTGGCGGTACCCGTCATGATCACTGGAGCTGCTTACGATCTGTGCCAGACCTTTGGTTGGAAACATGGCCTTCATTACCGTCCGCAAGAGGTAAAAAAATTCAGCGCTTCTATTGCGGTATTCACAACGTTGGCGGTGGCACTGAATTTCGTTGGCATTAATCCTATGAAGGCGCTCGTGTTTTCCTCCATTGTGCAGGGGATCTCCACTCCTTTTCTGATGCTGCTGATCATGCTCATCACTACTAACGGAAAGATTATGGGGAGATGGATCAACACGAGACCGCTGAATATTCTTGGCTGGCTCACTACGGCGGCTATGTTCGCGGCGAGCCTGGCGCTCCTGGTTACCTTGGTGAGATGAACAGGAAGGTCGTTGCGGTGTCGTGAGACCAGGTGGTTGTTTTTTCTGTCCTGTTGAAACTGCAGGACCCGGAACTGACGCGGGGACTCGTGCGTACCATCTTCTGGGACGAGACTCGGAATGAAAACCAATCGCAAGTTACTGTGGCTGATCTTCGCGGCCATGTTGTACCTAAGCTTCTGCATTATTGGGGGGATTTGGATGGCAGACGGCACTCTACATCCGCCACGCCGTGCAGTGACCGAACACGAGGCGGGAGAGTTCCATGAAGCGGTTCTCAGCATGAAGGCTCAACTGCGAGATGTTGCCATCGTTGCGAGGGATGGGATCAAGCTGCAAGCTTGGGTGGTCCGGCCCAGGCAGCCCAATGGCGACGCTGTCGTTCTGTTTCACGGACTCGGCGACAACCGGCTGGGCATGACGGGATATGCGGAGCTTCTGCTGGCGCGCGGCTTCACCGTTTTGCTTCCCGACGCTCGGGCTCACGGCGCGAGCGGGGGCAATGTTGCGAGCTTTGGAATTCTGGAGCGTTACGACATTGCGCAATGGGTTCAGTTTTTGCGGACCGAGACAAAAGCGGGTTGTATTTTTGGAATTGGAGAGTCGATGGGCGCGGCGCAATTGCTTCAATCGGTCGGAGCGGGTACGGCTTTCTGCTCAGTTGTTGCCGAATCTTCGTTCAGTAATTTTCGCGAGATCGCGTATGACCGCATGGGGCAACCATTTCATCTCGGTCCCTGGGTCGGGCGAACTGTCCTGCGGCCCATGGTTGAAGCCGCATTCCTGCGAGCGCGTTGGAGGTACGGCCTGGATATGCAGTCCATATCGCCAGAGGATGCGGTAGCAGCGACGCACTTGCCTGTGCTACTGATTCACGGTCAAGTGGATAGCAACATTCCCGTTCGCCATTCGCGCCGCATTCACGAGCGCGATCCGGATACCACGCTCTGGGAGGTTCCCGGCGCCGACCATTGCGGGGCTCTTAGCGTAGCCCCGGAGCACTTCCAAAAGCTGCTTGTGGCTTGGTTTTCCGCCGATTCCCGGCTTATGAAGCAGGTTGCGGTGCAATAAGGTTTTGGCTGTGACCTCAATCGTATGCGGCCGGTACTGTGTAGAATAAACTCCTGCGAATTCGCGCCGGTTTGCGGGGTGCGAGCGAAATTTCCTCAGCGTCGAGGGTGCTTCATCATGGCCGAAAAAGCTGTCGTTAACCCTGAGTCCACCAACATCGATTCCATTCTGCAGGAGCAGCGCAAGTTTGAATGCCCTCCGGACTTCGCGCGGCAGGCACACATTAAGAGCCTTGAGGAATACGAGCGCCTGTACAACGAGTCGGTGAACGAGCCGGACAGGTTCTGGTCGCGCGTGGCGGGCGAGTTGCACTGGTTTAAGAAGTGGGACAAGGTGCTGGAGTGGAATTGTCCATGGGCGAAATGGTTTGTCGGCGGGCAAATCAACTTGTCGTATAACTGCGTCGATCGCCATGTGGAGACCTGGCGCAAGAACAAGGCGGCCATCGTCTGGGAAAGCGAGCCGGGCGAGATTCGAACCCTTACTTATCAGCAACTGCATCGAGAAGTGCAGAAGTTTGCCAATGTGCTGAAGTCGCTGGGAGTGAAGAAGGGCGACCGGGTCGCGATTTATATGGGGATGACTCCGGAGTTGCCGGTGGCCATGTTAGCTTGCGCCCGCATTGGCGCTCCGCACACGGTGGTGTTTGGGGGATTCTCATCGCAAGCGCTGATCGACCGCATTCACGATTCGCAAGCATCAACGGTCGTCACGCAGGACGGATCGTACCGGCGCGGGTCGGAGGTGAAATTGTTTCCGGCAGTCGAAGAGGCGCTGAAGTCTTGTCCGTCGGTGAAGAATGTCGTCGTCTATAAACGCACGGGCACGCCGATCAACATGCAGGCTGGGCGCGATCACTGGTGGCACGAGTTGATGGAGAAGGCTTCGGATGTGTGTCCGGCAGAGCCACTGGATTCGGAGCATCCGCTCTATATTCTGTATACCTCAGGAACCACCGGCAAGCCGAAGGGCGTGGTGCATACGACCGGCGGGTATTCGGTGGGGACGTATCTGACCACGAAGCTGGTGTTCGATCTCAAGGAGGAAGATACGTACTGGTGTACCGCGGATATCGGCTGGGTAACCGGTCACAGCTACATTGTCTACGGGCCGCTGCAAAACGGGGCGACCAGCCTGATGTATGAAGGAGCGCCAAATTTTCCGGAGCCGGACCGTTTCTGGTCCATCATCGCGCGGCACAAGGTGAATGTGTTTTATACCGCGCCTACGGCGATCCGCACTTTCATCAAGTGGGGTGATGAGTGGCCAAAGAAGCACGATATGAGCAGCCTGCGGTTGCTGGGGACGGTGGGCGAGCCAATTAATCCGGAAGCGTGGATGTGGTATCGCGAGATTATTGGCGGTAACAAGTGCCCGGTCGTGGATACCTGGTGGCAAACTGAGACGGGGCACATCATGCTGACGCCAATTCCAGGAGCCATTGCTACTAAGCCGGGATCGGCCACGCGTCCGTTCCCCGGCGTGGTTCCGGAGATTGTGACGATGGACGGCAAGCCTGTGCCCGATGGCGCGGGAGGTTTTCTTGTGCTGAAGCGGCCGTGGCCAGGGATGCTGCGGACCGTGTATGGCGATCCAGATCGGTACGTAAAGAATTACTGGTCGCAGATCCCAGGCATG
Source organism: uncultured Acidobacteriota bacterium (assembly GCA_963785865.1). Lineage (GTDB taxonomy): Bacteria > Acidobacteriota > Terriglobia > Terriglobales > Acidobacteriaceae > Sulfotelmatobacter. The sequence continues at coordinate 138,144 of CAWAXF010000036.1, forward strand.
TATTTCACGGGCGACGGCGCGCGAAAAGATAAAGACGGGTACTACTGGATCATGGGGCGGGTGGATGACGTGCTCAACGTCAGCGGACACCGGCTGAGCACGATGGAAGTGGAGTCGGCTCTGGTGGCGCATGATGCGGTTGCGGAAGCGGCCGTGGTTGGGCGTCCGGACGAATTGAAGGGGCAGGCGATTTCTGCGTTCGTCACGCTCGAGCAGGGGAGGAAGCCTTCGAACGAGTTGAAGGAAGAACTGCGGAAGTGGGTAGCGAAAGAGATCGGAGCGCTCGCCAAGCCCGACGACATTCGCTTCACCGACACGCTTCCGAAGACACGCAGCGGTAAGATCATGCGCCGGCTGTTGCGCGAGCTGGCCACCAACGGCGAAGTGAAAGGCGATACGACCACGCTGGAAGACCTCACCGTAATCGCGCGGTTGAAAGAGCACGAAGAAGCGTGAGTTAAGGATCAGCGTTATACGAAGAGTTTTTGCCCCGGGCGATATTGTCCGGGGCTTGCTGCGTTGGAGGTAATTTGTTCGTGTAGACGCGAGGCGAGTTCCAGCAATTGTCTCTCTCGCTCGCGCCTCGAAGGAGATCGGATGGGGAACAAGGACGCGAGCTACTGGATTGAAAAGCTGCGACTGGAGCGGCATCCGGAGGGCGGATACTTTCGGCAGACTTATCGATCGGACATCCAGATCGCGGCCGAGGCGTTGCCGGCGCGATTTTCAGGGGCGCGCACGGCATCGACGGCGATTTACTTTTTGTTGGGCGGGAATGATTTTTCAGCCTTTCATCGATTGCGATCGGATGAGATATGGCATTTCTATGCGGGGTCTGGGCTGATCGTGCATGTGATCGATCCGGCTGCGGAGTATTCGTGCATTCGTTTAGGGAGCGATGCGGAGAATGGAGAGGTGTTGCAAGCTGTCGTAAGAGCGGGCTGCTGGTTCGCATCAGAGTTGGCGGATCGGAGTTCGTTCGCACTGGTTGGATGTACGGTGTCGCCCGGATTTGACTTTGAGGATTTCGAGTTGGGGAAGAGGTTGGAGTTGGTGCGATGTTATCCGCAGCATCGTCGGGTTATTGAAAGGCTTACTCGGGAATAGGGTCACGCGCAGAGCGCGGGGCGCACAACACGGAACTGACATTTTGGTGACGGAGAGAAAGTCAACATTCCCCACCTCTCTCCGCAGAAGGCGCGGAGAGAAGGGTGGGGCACCCTTTGTCACCTTTTAGTTATTTGCTGGCGGCGGCTTTTTTGGGGAACATTTCGCCTATGCGGCGGATTTGGGCGCCTACGGCCTTTAATTTCTCTTCGATGTGCTCGTAGCCGCGATCGATGTGGTAAACACGGTCGATGATGGTTTCTCCGTCCGCGACCAGGGCCGCTAATACTAGCGAGGCTGATGCCCGCAGGTCGCTGGCCAGGACTGCGGCGGCGCTGAGCGGCGTCTTGCCGCGGACTATGGCGCGGCGTCCTTCAATTTTAATGTTCGCGCCCATACGAACCAGTTCCTGCGCGTGCATAAACCGGTTCTCGAAAATGTTTTCAGTGATGATCGATGAACCTTCCGCTTGCGTGGCGAGAGCCATGTATTGTGCCTGGCAGTCGGTGGGGAAACCGGGATGTTCTTCCGTGCTCATGTCGGCGCCGGTCAACGGGTTGTCGCCCATGACTCGTACGGAGTCTCCGTTGACTTTCGTCTTGACGCCGACTTCATGAAGTTTGCTAAGAACGGCGTCGAGATGCGAGGGCTCGCATCCGGCAATGTTGAGATCGCCTCCAGTCATGGCTCCGGCGATGATGAACGTGCCGGCTTCGATGCGGTCGGGGATGATTCGGTGCTTGGCACCTTTGAGCTGCGTCACGCCTTTAACATGGATGGTGGGAGTACCGGCGCCTTCGATCTTCGCTCCCATTTTGTTCAGGAGGTCGGCGAGATCGGCGACTTCGGGTTCGCGGGCGCAGTTTTGCAGGATAGTTTCGCCTTCGGCCAGAGTCGCGGCCATTAACAGGTCTTCCGTGCCCGTGACTGTAATTTTGTCGAACACGATTTCTGTTCCTTTGAGACGAGTTGCGCTGGCCTCAACGTAGCCGTGTTCATGGTTGATCTTCGCTCCCAGCTGTTCGAGGCCCTTGATATGAAGATCGATCGGACGCGCGCCGATGGCGCATCCACCGGGAAGAGAAACACGGGCACGTCCATAGCGGGCAACCAGCGGACCCAGTACCAGGGTGGACGCGCGCATGGTTTTGACCAGTTCGTAGGAGGCTTCAGGGCTGGTGAGCTTTGCGCATTGGATGCTGGTGCGGTGATGGGCGCGTCCGAAACCTAGCTCCACCTCTGCGCCCATGGCGGCCAGCAGGTTGCGCGTGGTCTGGATGTCGCGGACCTGCGGGATGTTTTCCAGAATTACCGGTTGATCGGTGAGCAGGGCCGCGGCCATGCACGGAAGCGCGGCATTCTTCGCGCCGCTGATGCGGACGGTGCCCAGAAGCGGTTCTCCGCCGCGGATGACGAATTTATCCATAGGCCTTTAGAGATTGTAACGGCAGGGAAGGTCTGAGTAACCCGCCTGGGAAAGCACGATGGGACAGGGACGAGAGGTGGCAGCCAAAGCACCCGGACTGGTCTCCACCCCAACCGGAGGCAGGGATTGCGTTCGAAGCGGGCTTACTTCATCTTCGACGCTAGCGCGATGGCCTGGCGAACGTGGCCTTTGGACTGTTTGAGGGCTTGCATTGCCCTGGGCCGATTTACATTCGCCGCTAGCATCACCACTGCCACCGGAGTGCGGTTACCGCTTTCTTTCAGAGCGCGTCCAGCGGATTCGTGGTCAGCGCCCGTGGCTTCTGCCACGATGCGAATTGCGCGCTGGATCAATTTTTCGTTCTTGGTCCAGACATTCACCATGAGGTTGCCATAGACGTATCCCAGGCGAGTCATGGCTCCAGTGGAGAGCATGTTCAGGACCATTTTGTGAGCGGAGCCGGCCTTCAGGCGGGAGGATCCGGCTAGAACTTCGGGGCCAACCTCGGTGACGACGGCGAAATCGGCGGCGCGCTCCAGGGGAGAGTTGCGGTTGCAAGTTAGAGCGATGGTGTGGGCTCCGCGGCGGCGGGCGTATTCGACGGCGGCGATGGTGAAGGGAGTGCGCCCGCTGGTGGCAATGCCAAGGACTATATCGTGCTTGCCGGGCTTACGCTTTTTGATCTCGCTGATGGCGAGGCGAGTGTCGTCTTCGCTGGCCTCGGTAGAGGAGCCCAGCGCCTTGGGTCCCCCGGCCATGATGAACTGGACGGTGCGCGGATGGGTGTTGAACGTGGGAGGGATTTCGGAAGCGTCGAGGGCGCCAAGACGGCCGCTAGTCCCGGCGCCAACATAGATCAGACGTCCACCGTGGCGCAGGCCGTCGGCAACTACGTCGATCGCGCGCGCGATTTGCGGAAGCGCCAGACGGACCGCAGAGGCGACGGTCGCGTCTTGATCATTCATCAGGCGGACGAAGTCCAGGGAAGACATCTCATCGAGATCACGGGCGGTTGCGAGCAGTTGTTCAGTGGGAAGCTTGTGCAGATCTTCTTTCGCGCTGATCAAGTTCTACCTTTCTGCTTTGGATCGGGATTGTTGTAGCGAAGTGGGGCAAGGCCGTTTATTGACCGTGTCCACTGGTGGTTTGGTGCGTAACGATTCGTGGACATTTTAAATGGTGGATGTGCATATCAGCGTGATGGATGCAATGCCTCAATGATGGCATCGTGAAATCTGGGGCGAACTTGTTTGATGGCCTGGCTGGAACAATCCGGCCACGTGCGATTTGTCAGCAATGTGATCGAGAGTTGGCGATCTGGATCAATCCACAGGCTGGTGCCCGTGTAGCCCAAATGGCCGTAGGAGTTGGGGCCAAAATATTTTCCAGATTGAGAAGGGGATGTGGGAGTGTCCCAGCCTAGAGTGCGCGACGTGCCTGCGGGCTGCGGCTCGCGGCGGGTGAAGAGAGTTGTGGTGGCGGGACGAAGGATGGGGGCTCCACCTTCGAGCATGGCGTGCGCGAACTTCGCGAGGTCTTCGGCTGTCGAGAACAGGCCTGCATGGCCCGCCACTCCGCCCAGCACCCAGGCGTTCTCGTCCTGCACTTCGCCCTGGATTATGCGGTTGCGGAATGTGCTGCGCGGTTTCTGATCTGCGCGGACTGCCTCCGCATCAGGTGAATCTTGCTTTCGCTCATCGGCCGTAGGCGGGATTGTCGTTCGCATTGCCGTGGGCGGATTGAACGTCGTGTTCGACATCGCTAAGGGTCCAAAGATTTCGCGCTGACAAAAGATATCGAGTGGTTCCTCGGCAAGGCGTTCAAGAGCGATGCCCAGGATGATGAATCCGATATCGCTGTACTCGGCGCGAGTACCGGGACTGGCCGTGAGCGGGATGCTGAATGCCGCCTGCAGCAGTTCGTCACGGGAGTGCGCTTTCTGGAACAGCTTCTCGTAGGCGGGCAGGCCTGAGGAGTGGGCGAGGAGCATGCGGAACGTGACTTCGTTGCGGCGCGAATCGTCGGTGCGAAATTCTGGAACTGTGCCGATGATGGGAGCATCCAGTTCCAGTTCGCCGCGTTCGTGGAGGATTGCGGCCATGGTCGTGGTCGCTATCGGTTTTGTCAAGGAGGCGAGGTCGAAGAGGGTGGAGGGGCGCAGGGAGTCAAAGTACCCACCCTGTCGCGAAGAACGCGACAAGGGTGGGGCACCCTCGGGTTCTTCGTACACGAAACTGCCAAAGGTCTTTAGCGCTACTAGAGTTCCTTTTTCGGTTACGGCAATCGATGCGGCTGGGTGGGCGCGGTTCGCTATGGCCTCATGCAGGATCGAGAACGCGCGAGAGAAGACTTCGTCTTGTTTATCTAACGCGCGGAGCAAGTCCCTGGTTGTTTTCGAGTGTGGCGATTCGGCTTGCACAGGGCAAGCGTAGCACGGGCGCTCCTATCTCACTGTACCAGGAGGGCACTCCTTTACTTCGGTTTCTTGAGCCCGTGCCGCTGGTTGTGTAGAGTCAGAGCATTCCTAAGTTCAGATCCAACTTATCGGGGCGGAACGTCCCCGCGCGTTTCGAGAGCAGGGCGGAGGGCCGAGTAATCATGCGTGTGTTTGTCACTCTAGTATTTCTTCTGGTTTTCGCTTGCGGGAGCTTTGCTGAAGCCGTTGCGCAAAGCGGGCTTGCGGCTGGCAGGGCGGCCTCGAGCGCTGCTCCGGTGCGCTTGAGCGCTGTGGATTCGATCATTCAGCAAGCGATTGCGGATCACAATATTCCGGGAGCGGTGCTCGTCGTCGGGCACGATGGAAAGATTATTTATCGAAAGGCCTATGGCGCACGCGCGCTCGAACCGCGGCGCGAGCTTATGACGGTCGATACGATTTTTGACATGGCATCGCTGACCAAGGTTGTGGCGACGACGACCGCGGTGATGCAGCTGGTGGAATTGGGTAAGGTGCGATTGAATGATCCGGTCACGAAATATTTGCCGGATTTCGCGCAGAACGGGAAGGAAGACATTACGATCCGGCAATTGCTGACGCATTATTCAGGGCTGGCACCGGACATCGAATTGACACCGGCGTTCGATTCCAAGGAGTCGGCATTCCGGCTGGCTTTCTCGGAGGCTCCTACGCAGGCGCCCGGGTCGGGATTCATTTACTCGGACACGAATTTCATTATGCTTGGGGCGCTGGTGGAGAAGATGTCGGGGGAGACGCTTGATGTGTATACGGCCAAGCGTGTTTTTCAGCCGCTGAAGATGACGCACACGCGCTTTCTGCCTCCAGCCGCCTGGAAGCCCAAGATTGCGCCTACGGAATATGACGAGCACGAGCACATGTTGCGGGGAGTGGTGCATGATCCGAGAGCGCAACGGATGGGCGGAGTGGCCGGGCATGCGGGACTGTTTTCGACTGGAGACGATCTGGCAAAGTTCGCGCAAGCGTTGCTGAACGGCGGCGATGGGATTCTCTCATCACTGGCGGTTACGAAGATGACGCAACCGGAGCAGCCTCCTTCGGCGCCCGTGCTGCGCGGCTTTGGCTGGGATATTGATTCTCCGTTTTCGTCGAACCGCGGAGACTTCTTGCCGGTGGGATCGTACGGGCATACAGGCTTTACAGGGACTTCGATGTGGATTGATCCGACTACGAACTCTTACATCATTCTCCTGACCAATTCGGTGCATCCGCGAGGGAAGGGAAATGCGGTCGGGCTGCGAGTGAAGGTGGCGACGGAGATTGCGGCGGCCTTGCCTCTGACGGCGGACGAGAAAGATGCGCTGCGCTGGAAGAGCATCACCGGGTACAACGAGGCCTTGAGCGCGGAGCGGCGGATGAGCGCGCGCAATGGCACGGTGAAAAACGGAATTGACGTGCTCGAGCAACACGGATTTGATGTGCTGAAGGCGGCGGAAGGCAAGAAGCACGTCGGGCTGGTGACGAATCAGACTGGGGTGGACGCGGCGGGGAAGCGGACCATTGACGTGCTCGCGGGAGCGCCGGGTGTCTCGCTGGATGCGATCTTCAGCCCCGAACACGGGGTGACTGGAACCCTGGATACCACCGATATCAACAACTCCAAAGATGCGGCGACCGGTGTTCCGGTGTACAGCGTCTACGGGGGGTCAGATGCGGCGAGGCGTCCGCAACCTGAGGTGCTGCGCACGCTGGATGCAATTGTCTTCGACATCCAGGATGCAGGGACGCGCTTTTACACCTACGAAACCACACTGGGATATTTCCTCGAAGCAGCAGCCAAGGCTGGCATCGAGATGATTGTGCTGGATCGTCCGAATCCGATTACCGGATCGTTTGTGCAAGGTCCGCCAACCGACGCGGGCAAGGAGAGTTTCACGAATTACTGGACTGTGCCGGTGCGGCATGGGATGACGATGGGCGAGTTGGCGAAAATGTTCAATGTGGAACGCGGAATCAATGCGAAGCTGACTGTCGTCCAGATGGACGGCTGGCAGCGCGGGGACTGGTTCGATTCGACGGGATTAGAGTGGGTGAATCCGTCGCCGAATTTGCGCAGCGTTACTGAGGCGGCGTTGTATCCGGGAGTGGCGCTGATTGAGGGCACGAATATTTCTGTGGGACGGGGGACCGATACTCCGTTTGAGTTGGTGGGCGCGCCCTGGATCAAGAGCAAGGAGTTAGCCGCTTATCTGAATGCGCGCGGAATTGCCGGCGTGCGGTTCGTTCCGATGGCGTTTACTCCTTCAGCGAGTATTTATAGCGGGCAAGCTTGCCAGGGAGTGAACATCGTGCTCACGGATCGGAATGGATTGGATGCTCCGGAGCTGGGAATGGAGCTGGCGGCGGCATTGATTAAGCTGTACGCCAATGATTGGAAGGTCGAGAAGATGCGGCCGTTGCTGGTGAATCAGAGTGCATATGAGGCGCTCGCGACGGGGCAGGATCCGCGGCGGATTGCGCAGGATTGGCGCGACGACATGGAGAAGTTTCAGAAGGTGCGGGAGAAGTATTTGATTTACAAGTAGGGGTTCCGGTTCCAACTCTGGCGCGTTGGTGAGCTGAAGTCATAATCCCTAACCCACGAAAACACTCACGATTGTGATGTGAGCCATTGGTAGAGACGTAGCTAGCTACGTCTCTACTAAGGGGACTCGAAAGTTACGCGTAGAGTGGTGCCATCGTGCCTTGGAGTTTTGTTACGCAGAAAGCTTCGTCCTCCCCACTTCCACGTTTCCGAAGAGAAGATCGAAGAGGGGGAAAAACACGTTGTAGCGGCTGTTCGGGATATCGTGATGGCTCATGTGATAGGCACGGGCGAACTGGAGTCCGGGAGGAAGCCAGCCGTTCAGGTGAATCCGCCAGTGGATTTCCTCGCACAGAATCACATAAAGCGACCAGCCAATGAAGACGCCGCAAAGAATTCCCTGCAGCCCGAGCAGAAAGCTTATGAGCGAGGCTGGGATTCCATTAATCAGGAATAGAAGAACAATATTCACAGGGGAACTGATCAGCGCCACGAATTCTGCTTCCTGGGAAGTACCGATCTGCGCATGATGCTCTTGATGTGCGGCCCCGTGCTGAGTGCGCGGGCGGTGCAGCAGGAAGCGGTGGTAGGCGTATTCGAAGGCGTTGCCCCACACCAGACCGATCATCAGGCCAAGGAGCCAGCCCTCCCATGTGAGCGAAGCGTGCAAGGCCAGCAAGAGAGCGGGCACGATTCCGCATAGGACGGCGGCAACGGCGTTGGTCCGCTTCTTTGCTTGTCCATGACGGATTGCGGTTTCACGAAGGTCCGTTGGCAGCGCCATCGTTGTAGATTTTATCGCTTGCTACCTGTTGAATGGGTCGCAATTTCTGGATCGCGGCGTTGGAAAAGTGATCTGCCCTGGATAACTTCTGGGCAAAAGGCGTGCATCATAGCCGCTAAGACCGTGGTAGTCTCGGGTGAATTGGAATGTATTTCAAGCAAGACCAAGGGCTAGAGCCGTGCCCTTCCACGCGCCTGACTGGACAATGTTCATTGTGAGATCACGATGGGAGGGACAATGATGCGTGCGATCCTGATCACAATTGCGGTTTCGGGGATAGCGTTTGGGCAGACGCCTGACTCCAGCAAGCCAAATGTCGCGCCGAGTGCGCAGATGCAAGCGCCCGCGTCACCTCAGCAGACCTCGCCCGCACTCGACCCACATGCGGCAGTGATACCGGCGGGGACTAAAGTTCCGCTCACGCTCAAGCAGGCTATATCTACAAAGAATGCGAGGGAAGGCGATCCGGTATATGCGGAGACAGCCTTTCCGTTCGTGACCAACGATCGCATCCTGATACCTGCCGGGACTTACATCCAGGGAAAAATTTCGCGGGTGGAGCATGCCAAGCGCGGTTTTAAGGGAGGCGCGGGGCTGCTGATTCACTTTACTTCGATGATCTATCCGAGCGGGTACACGGTTATGCTGCCGGGCTCGGTCGATAACACGCCGGGAGCGGACGACAAGAAGGTGAAGGACAAGGAAGGCACGATCAAGGCAGACAACCAGAAGGGCAAGCGAATTGAGGATGCGGCCAAGACTGGGGCGGAAGCCGGGACGGTAGGAACGATCGGGGGTCTGGCTGCGGGTGGATTAAACGGTGCGCGCTATGGCGGGCTGGCCGGCCTGGCGGGCGGCGTGGCGTGGGCGCTATTGAAGCATGGTCCGGATGTGAAGTTGGAGGCCGGGACATCATTGGAGATGGAGATTCAACGGGATGTGCCGGTGGATGCGACGCGAATTCAGGTGGCGCGAGCGGGGTCATAGAGAGAAGGCCGGGCCGAGACTCCCGCGATAGCCGGCGAGATGCTAGCGCTACCACGATACGCATCAAGTGCGGCAACGGTTCCGAGGGCCAATTTACGTATCGGCGTGTCCTGGGTGCTATACAATCCGCGGTAGGAGTGTTCCAGCTCCTGGGCGGAGGCGTTTGTGGCAGAGCTTGGGTTCGGTTTTACTACCATCATCATCGTCGTTGTCGTTATCTACCTTCTGAGTTCCATCAAGATTCTGGCAGAGTATGAGCGGGGCGTGATCTTCCGGCTGGGTCGTTTGCTGCCTGCGGCGAAGGGGCCGGGAGTCATTCTTGTGTTTACGCCAATCGACCGCATCGTGCGTGTATCGCTGCGGCAGGAGGCACTTGAGGTGCCGCCACAGGACATAATTACTCGCGACAACGTGACGTTGAAGGTAAATGCCGTTATCTTTCTGCGCGTGATTGAACCTCGGAAAGCCGTGGTGGAAGTTTCCAATTATGTCTATCAAACTTCGCAGTTCGCGCAAACCACGTTGCGCTCGGTGCTGGGCGAGCAGGAACTGGATGAATTGCTGGCTCATCGCGACAAGATCAATCTGCGCCTGCAGAGCATTCTGGACACGCATACCTCGCCTTGGGGTGTGAAGGTGACCAATGTTGAGGTCAAGCAAGTCGATATGCCGGAGTCCATGCTGCGGGCAATGGCTAAGCAAGCGGAGGCCGAGCGCGAGAAGCGGTCGAAGATTATTCACGCGGAAGGCGAATTCTCCGCGGCTCAACGACTGGTGGATGCGGCGCACTTGCTCTCGGGTGAGCCGGTCAGCGTACAGCTACGATATTTGCAAACGCTGACAGAGATTGGCGTGGAGAAGAATACGACCGTCGTATTTCCAGTACCGGTGGATTTCTTCTCCGGCATTCAGAAGATGCTGGGCAAGACAGGCGAGCCGGATGCACCGGCCGGGAAAACGGCTTAAGCGGCACGAAAGTAGGTTTAGCAGAGCACGGAGTTGAACTATGGGGTCGTCACAAGATACTGAGATCACGCTCGGGACGGGGAAGTTGCTCGTGCTGTTTTTCGGACTGGTGGGAGCATGCGCCCTGTTCTTTGCGCTGGGTTATTCTCTGGGACGCAAGTCTGAACCTAGTTTCGCAAGCGCCAGCAATGCCGGCATGCCCAAGGTTTCAACGGATTCCACCAAGTCCAGCAGTGCGAGCACCCCGCAGCGCATGACGTTCTATAAGAATGTCGAACAGAAGGATGCAAATCCGGAGTTGACTCCCGCGGCGGATGCAAAGAGTGATACAGGTGCGGCTGCCACCGCTGACAAAACGGGGCAAAACAATGGGATTGACCCGTCGACCGCGATGCCGACCTCCGGATATTTTGTGCAGGTTGCCGCTGTCAGCAAGCAAGAGGATGCGGATGCGCTGGTGGACGCCTTGAAGAAGAAGGAATATCCGGCGTTCGTGGCCTCATCGGGTTCGACCGACAAGCTATTCCATGTACAGTTGGGGCCGTATTCCGAAGCAAAAGATGCGGAAGGAATACGGACGAAGTTGATTGGGGACGGATACAGTCCGATTTTGAAGAAGTAGTGCAGCGTTTTCCCGCCAATAACGCGGCCCTGGAGGGCCGCTCTGCCACAGTTAATGTTCAGAATTCTTCCAGGGCTCATGCGCATGTCCTAGTGCGCTGTTGCGCAACTTACATTCCCCGCGGAATAAGCACGAAGTGGTCAATAGCGATGCGAGCAGCGGCATCAGCGCGAGCACGGTCCAAGCGGAACACAATTTTGAGTTCATCGAAGTGGCGGAGCGACGCACGTGCTGAAATAGGAAAGGTCAGGGTTTCGTTTACGGGCTGGGGATGTTCGGAGATCCGCCAGGGGCGGGTGGATTTGACCAGCATCGTTCCCAGCGACTCAGACGGCTTATCCGCGTTGCTGGTGTCAATGAGAATGAGTTCCAGAGAAACCGTGTCAGGATAACGGTCGGCGTTGCGGATGGCGATCTGGATCCGGCTGCAGCAGGCGGTGTCGATGAGGTTCCCGAGATAGTCATGCGCCTCGATTGAAAGGGGGCGGCGGTCAGTGGATCGGATCTCGACCACGTCGGGGCTGGCCTGAGCGTGGCGAGAAGTTTTGGGAGGGCGCAAGTCAGGAGCCTTGAAGAACCAGTAAACGCCATCAAAAGGAATGGTGAGCGGATTTGCAGCCCGGCTAAGTCCGTGAGTTCTCACATCAACGGGCGGTGGTGCGACCAACTTGGCGCGGAGTTGTTTCTCGGGCCAGAGAACAATTCCGCTGTTTCCGTCGCCGGCGGTTCTTGCGGAATCGTCCAAAATTTGCGTGACATAGCGCCGGCGAGAGTCGCCATCGCCGCTGACGATGCGAGCGGCGTACTTGTGAGAGGAGCCCAGGCCGATGCCAGTCGCGCCTTGGAGATAGAGCAGGAGAGCGGCGACGGTGAAAAGAACAGCGGCCAGAGCGATGGGCAAGCTGTAGGACTGTTGCGGACCGTTCTGCAATTCTGTGTTTGAAACCGACCACCACGTCCATGCACAACAAGCAACACCGACCAGTAGTGCTCCGGACTTCGGGTGTCCGGCAAAAAAGGCGACTGCCCCTGTTTGGGCGGAGAGAGCCGCGGCAATGGAGATCTCCGGTCTGAATTTCGGGAACAGGGGCAAGGTGTCGGACTGGAGCGATGAAAGCAGGGAGTGCTCTGGATTCGAAACATCTTCATCTCGTATCCGCAGGGACGGGGTGACCAAAACTGCGAAGACTGCAACGGCCAGTAGACTCCAGGAAGAATTTGTGCGGATGAGTAAAGCGACAGGGGCGAACCAGATTGCGGCGCGCGAGGCTTGGACCAGTAGCACGTGATGATCGAGATCGGCGTTTCGGAAAACGATGGCGCATAGAATGGCGCTCGTCAGCACACAGGAAATCGAAACGGAAAATATTCGTTCCAAAGCGAAGACGAGAAGAGTGGTCCACGAAGAGTAGTGAGATGGTGGTGCAGCGGCAGAAAAGGCTACGACGCCAGCCACAGCGATTCCTGCGGCGGCAGGCAGCAACTTTGCGGTTCGCGAGACGGTGGAAGCTTGCACCAGATCTGGATGATTCATGGCGACCTGGATCCTGATCGCTCAACTGAGGCGGTTACTTCGTGTACACAACCAGTCAGATGACTGGGCCGCATGCGTTTTATACTTGGACACCAGAACGGGCTGGAAGGTTTCCCATTGGCCGTGTATTGGGCCTTGTCACCCGTGAGACTTGGGCCCTCGCTAACGTACTTACATTGACAGTCGTCGATTCTCGCGTTATTTCTAGGTCATGTCCTCAGATGCATTTCTAGACCGTGCACTCCATGCCATTGCCGATCCTGCCCGGCGGCGGATCCTGCAGGCATTGAAAGATAGCAAAAACTCAGCGCCTAGACCCGGGTGCCTCTGCGGCGGGGACATCGAGGAGCGCATCCATCTTTCGCAGCCCACAATCTCGCATCATATGGCGATACTTACCAAGGCTGGATTGGTGGACGCTGCCAAGCAGGGGCAGTGGCGGTGGTACCGACGCAATGAGAAAGTGATTCGGCGGGTGGTGAAAGACCTTAGGGGGAAATTATAGGTATGCCGTCGTTGCGCCTCCGCGAATGCTGAGGCCAGTCGGAGGACTCACGAGTGCCGAACTCCCTCTGCGTGAGATTTCGTCAGTATCCTTCAGCGTCTCAGGGGAGTTTGAACACAACCGTTATGCGCATCACGGTTTCGGTCGGCTTTCCGCCGAGGATGGCAGGCCGGTAGCGCCAATTGCGAACGGCCGCAGTAGCCGCTTGGGCCAGCAGAGCCGGCCCACTGACGATACTGGTCGAACGAACTGTACCGTCTTCGGCAATCGTGGCGTCGAGCAGCACCGACCCCTCAAGCCTTTGTATTCGAGCCTGCGCGGGATAAAAAGGCTCCACTCTGCGTACCAGCTTGGCTTCGGTAAGGCTAGACACGGGTCCCGCGAATTCAGGCAAGCTTGGGTGACTCGTAGCGGATCCGATGAGCGCACCGGGATCAACAGACGGTTGCAACTCGACCGCTGGCGGCGGTTCATCAGGTTGTCCATTGCCTGCCGACTTGCTCGGTACAGGCTGTGCATCGCGCTTGAAAATCGTTACTCCAGAATCTTCTGCTTCTCCAGCGCCCGCTCCAACAGCCGATGAATTGGGACGATCTGCCGCAGGCGAAAGTTCGGCGGCTGTATGCAGCAAACTATCAGTCCTCGGTTCGTCAGATCGATTCCCAGTGATTCTTGATGCCGATAGGGCTATACCCTTGGCCGGCATGCGCACGGCATTATTCTTATCGACCGCAGGAGAAACCGGACTCGCCGGACGAGCTTCGCTCGCAGCGCTCGCCACTCGGCTCTTATGCAAACTGGTCCACATTGCGATAGAAACCGCTAGTACCACCACGGCGGTGGCCGCGATGATCCGATAATCTTTCTTAGCGATTACTTTATTAACGAGAACGAATACTTTCTGGCGATGAGAGGCTAATGCGCCCAACACCGCGCTGCCAAGGGCTGACTTGCGTGCGGGCGTTTGCGAAGAATACGTCTCGCGCTCGTGCACCTGCTCCGCGATTTCGGCGAGGGCTCGCAAGCAATCAATTTGCCCATTCTGGAAAGCACCGGGCCGGCTCGAGAAGGCTTCCAGAATGCCCACCATGCCTAGTTGTCCACGCAATGGCACAGCAGCAATCGATCGTATTCCCAGGCTACGGCACACATCGCGGTCAACACGCTCATCGCGCAGGGTATCGTTAGAAACCAGAATAGTTGCCGAGCGCAGACACTCTCCGGAAATGCCTGAATCGGTGTTCACCGGAGCTCCTAGTTCCGGACCGATGGGTCCACTCCGAGAACGGCATACGATTTTTCCATCTTGATGAAGCGCGAGCGCGGCAGAGTCCGCGCTGGTCAGCACTTGGGCTGCCTGCGCGACAGCCGCCAGAAGGGAGTCGGTGGACTGGGTCTGATCATCCAGGCGCGCGCGAAGGCTATCCAAAGTGCCGGTTTCGTTCCATGCGCCATCCACCGCCGAGGCGGGGCCTTTATGGCCGAATACACTGGATCCCGAAGAAGCTGAAAACGAAAGATCAACCATGTTTACGGCTCGATGCAATGAAGATTTGGCCAGAGACGAAGCCCGCCTTGGCAGGAGATGGCGGAAAGCGCGATTGGTCAACAAGTTTGGCGTAAAACTCCCGTGCTGTCAACGAAATCCATGAACCTTGGAACAAGTTAAAGTCACTCATTGCTTCACATTTTATATCCCCCTTTCGTGCCACAACGGCCTACCCGATAGTGTTATTGACGGTCATTCAGGCGCAGGGCATGCTTACTCTGCTGAAAGTCTGGATAAGTCTCACCTTTATAAAAAAATCAGGTATGGCTAGCATGGATGCCCGTATTCATAGGCAATTTGCTGACGCCGCCTGCGCTCCGATTCGTTAGTTTCTGAGTGCTGGCACAGGGACTCTGATGTCGGGACGCTGACGAAGGACGGAGTAATCAACGTTGTCAAGTGAGAAGAGCAGGGCAATAGCAAAGTTCGCATTATTTGCGGACGTCGGTTCCTCCGACTGTGACGCTATCATCTCGTCCGCGCGGGAGAAGCGGTTCGCGAGACGGGAAACGATCTTCTCCGAAGGCGATCCGGTTCGCTATGTGATTATGCTGATCTCGGGCCTGGTTAAGGTCATCCAGACTGGTCCCAACGGTAATGAAGTTATTCTGCGGCTGAACGGAGGCGGCGAGATCGTCGGGTCTTTCCGCACCAGCAGCGCCTACATCCATTGTTCCACGGCCCAAGCCGTTCAGCCGTGTGTTGCCCTGATCTGGGACGCTCTGGTTTTCGAAAGGCTACTCGCGAAATTTCCGCTATTTCGGCGCAATACTGCGCTCGCGCTGGACGATCGTTTGCGCGAGATGGAAGAGCGCTTCCGCGGAGTTGCAACGGAGAAGGTTGGTTGCCGCCTGAGCGGTGAATTGATCCGGCTTTCACAACGCATGGGCAATCCCAATGAGGGTCCCTTCGAAATTACACTCTCCCGGGCTGAACTGGCTCAACTCACCGGCACAACGCTGTTTACTGTGAGCCGGTTGTTGTGCCAGTGGCAGACGCTTGGCATCGTCAAGATTCGGCGAGAAGCGGTACTGGTGCAGGACGTAACTGCGTTGACGCGCCTCTCTGAAGGCGGATAGCAGCCAGGCGCGAGGCGCCACCCAAAGGCCACCTGATAAGCTGATCTACCGCCGGCGTGCAGCGCCGCGGTTCAGCTACGTGCCCACACGCCGCTCGCTACAGTAGCAACTCAATCGAAGGAGCAGGTGATTACGCCGTCTTCAGTGCCGACCAGGCGCGTGCCGGACGGACACTGCTCGGCAGAGGGCTGGCTTGTGGCCGGGTGATTTGCATTGCGCGCGGCCTTGTCGACAGGTCGCACCGCCGCACTGCTGACAGGAGCGGGAACAGAACGCGCTGCGGAAATACTCGCTGCTGCGGCAGCGGCACGCAAGGGTGGAATATCCTCTTCATGCGGCGAGGGACGAACGGGAACATTGTTTTCTGCTTGTAACGCGGTCCGGGCAGGAGGAGTACCCTCCGGCTCCGCGGCCTTGGCCGGCTTCATGAGACTGCTAGTAGCTGTCGAAACAGGCACCTGCTGCACGGGAGCTTTGGGTGGCTCGACGGACTTGGTGGGTGCAGGAGACGCCACAGGAGGCATCGTGTTCTTGCGCTGTCCCAAGGTGCGGCCAGAGTTTTGATCCATCCCGCGCGCCGCGGCTGAATTACCTCTCGGATCCGAATGCCCCACCGAGACCGAATTCCCGCGTCCGAGGTCCACCATTCGCAGGTTATCGTCATTCACCTCTTGCGCGCGGATGATGTGAGGAGTAATCGCAAAAACAATTTCGTTTTCCCGTCTTTGTTTGTCCTCTTGTGCAAACAGGTACTTCAGGATTGGGATCTTCGTGAGCAGGGGATATCCGCTAAGAGAATTTGTCTCCGTGTCTTCCAGAATCCCGCCAACCAGGTTGACTTCTCCATCCTGCAGGCGCGCTTCGTGTTCGATGCGACGCTGCCCGATGACCGGCTGACTGATTCCCCCAATATTTTGGGTTCCACTCACCGAGGAGACTTCCAAGGTCATCTTCAAAGTCACTTCGTTGTCGGCATGAATGTGGGGCGTGATATCGATATTCACTCCGACATCGAGATACTGAAATTGAGTATTCACCAGAGCACTGATTCCCCCGCCTCCTGCAGCGGCGCCGAACGACCCGGTGGCCACCGGAACGCGATCGCCAATTTTTAGCGTCGCTTTCTCATTGTCCACCGCGCGGATTTGAGGGTTCTGGATCAATCTCGTGTCGCCGTCGCTCATCAAGTACGATAAGGAAGCTCCAGGGATACTCACTTGGAAATTGTCCGCAGTCAACTTGCCAAGAGTGTTGATTGTAAATGCGCCGGAGCCTGATCCGCCGCCGCTGGCTCCTCCCGTTGCGTTGGGCACCATCACCACATTCGCCGACGTCGGTGGACTCACGCCGATCGTGCGGATTCGGGTGCGACTGACTTGCAGAACCGCAACCTCGATCACCACCTCTGGTTTTGGTTTGTCGATGTCAGACAGCAATTTTTGTACTAACACCAACTGGTCGGTCGACCCGCGAATAATCATCGCATTCTGCTTGGGGACCAGTTGGATTCGGGTCACATCCAGAATTCCGCGCAACGTATTAGCTACTTCCTGTAGTTCGGCCGGATTGGAGACATTCCGCAGGTAGAAGGTTTTCATCACCGAGTCCTGCATCTCCTTGCGCTTGCTCGCCGTGTCTGCCGCGACCAGAATTGAATTGCTCGAGATCGCCTCCCAAAAGGTTTTCGTCTGCAGTGCAACGGTATTCAGGGCCTCGCGGAGAGTGACATCATTCAGTTCGACGGTGATTTTCTGGGCTTTGTAATCCTGATCAAACAACACATTGATGCCGGCGAGCCTGCCCACCGTTTTATACACGTTGGTCGAAGACTCAGTAAGGCGCAGAGTAATGAGCGTGTTGGAGAGCGGCTGCAATTCCACCGGCCCGGCTGCTTCCGCGGCCTGTTTTTCGAGAGGTTGCACTTTCTTTGGCTCTTCGCCGGCATGAGCTTGAGCCTGCTTCTTGATCATTTCCTCGGTGTGACGGGCTTCTCCCTTGGCCACAAAGTTGGTGGGATCGATCGCGGCCGCGCGCTGAAATTCCCCTAGGGCCTCCTGCAACTTGCCGCTATCCCGTAACAGTTGCCCCTGACGGATATGTTCTCCCGCGGCATAAAAGCGCAGGCGCGTGAAGGCGGTGAAATATTTCGCATCTCTCGGCTTGAGGTTGTGGGCCTCGCTGAAAGCTTGGAACGCTTCGTCGTATTTGTTCTTGGATTCCGCTTGAACGCCGCGCTTGAAAGCGGCGTTGGCTTGGTCAGCATTCGCGGCGACAGCCAGGCAGAATACTAAAAGCAACGCTCCCACAATTCGACCGCTCTTCATGTTGTCATTTCTGTGAGGCCCGGTGTGAATTGGATGCGGCCTGGTGTGCACGCCGAAATCGCTTCGCGACATGCTTCACCGAGTGAGGGGGAGCAATCTACCACATCCCAGCGGGTCCTTCGCCTGCCGACACACGCAATCGAGTTCTAGAGATAAATCAGTTGATTCTTCTATTGTTTGTTCTGGAGCAAAGACGGGAATGTTCGCTCGCAAATTTTTCATTGACAACTTGGCAAGCCGCGTAACCGGCGTTCTGTTACCTGGAGTTGGTTACCGAACGACTGGGTAGCATCACGCAGAAACAGGCTTAGAACCTGAGCGAAAGCAAAACAATCCATAGCTTGCAATCGCGGGGGCATTTCCAAGGCTCGGCAGGGCGAAAAAGGATCGTAATCCTGCTCGCGTTACAAAACTTTACATTCGTTTTTGCCCCACCGCAAAGAGCTCTGACAAAGTGCGAGTAGTGTTGCCACGACAAGTCTGGGGCGGCGCTACCTGGGGCTCTCCCATACACGGAACCTATGTTCCCGTGTAACCCCTGCGCCTCCAACTGCACTGACAAATTAACCAGGTTTATTGGAGCGGCGCCGAAGTGTGTCCGCGAGTGTGATGAAGGAGGCTGCACGGCTATGAAGAAGCAGTCCAGGTTTTGGTCGCCAATTCTTTTCGTGCTTGGAATCGCGGTGCTGGGCGCCAACGCTCAGTCATTTCGAGTGCAATGCCCGGCAAGCACGATTACTCACCCCAATGCCGTGAATAACAACTCGGAGCCGGCCTACTTGGGTCCGAGTTACACGGGCGCCGCAGGTTATCCCTCTGCACAAAGTCACGTGAATGGAGCCATCAAGTGCCAGCAGATCTCCGGCGGCGATGGTTACGCGACCATGGGCGATGGCACGCAGACCTACATGTTTTCGTTCGGCCCTTTATCAGGATTGGCAGACATCGCGAACGGCTTGCCCGGAACCGAATTTCCAAAGATCTTCAATGCGCCGTACACCGGCGCAACCCTGCAACCGGGTGATCCAGCGACAGCAGACAAAGCCAGTGATAGCCCATATCTACAAGGAAATTTTACTGGGCCCCTGTCGTTTAACTACAACGGAGCCATCGGTCAGGTTCCCGACGCGGATTGCCTGGCAGACCCGACCTGCAGAGCCCAACTCCGGGCAAAAGGTCTGGCGAACGGTATGGATGGACATGTCGATCCGCGGCAAATCATGGACGTCGGGGTGATGAATGGAAATATTCCCGCGCCCCTGATGGCCCTCGACGAAGACGACGAATTCTTTCTCACCCTGACCAATGTGGGCATGATCATGCGCCCGGACCTGTTCGAGCAGCACACGGTCCACTTCCATGGTTATCCAAACGCCTCCGCTTTCTACGACGGCGTCCCGGATGCTTCCGTGGCCATCAACATCGGCGGCAGCTTCACTTACTACTATCTAGCACCAGATGCTGGCACTTACTTCTGGCACTGCCACATCACCCCGCCCGAGCACTTGCAGATGGGCATGGTCGGCCAGATTTACGTGCGGCCCCGGCAGAACCGCTGGTCGGGAGACCTGTTTGCCGGCCTGCAACAGCAGCAATTGGATCTCAGAACGAAGTGCGACTCCAGCACTGACATCCTCTGCTCCAATCCCTTGCCCGCCATGAGGACCAGCGCGAGCAACAATGGAAAGCAGAAATACGCCTACAACGACGGCGACGGCAGCACGCGTTACGACGTCGAGTATCCCCTGCAGATTCACGGCTTCGATCCCAACTTCCATTTTGTGGGCATGACCTTCAACCCGGAAGGCTTCTCCGACATGAAGGACAAATATTTCCTGCTGAACGGGCGCAGCTATCCCGACACGGTTGCGCCGGGTCCGCAAGCCACGCAAACCGTGGATGGCTCGATGCACTACTCACAGCCGCTGAATTCGATCATCAGCATCCCTGTGGGGGGAAGAGCCCTGCTGCGCATTTCCGACCTGGATGTGACCGAGTATCAGACCCTGGCTTCGCTGGGCATCCCGATGCAAGTCATCGCGCTCAACGCAAAGCTGTTGCGCGACCAGGAAGGAAACAACATGTACTACAACACGAACTCCATCACGCTGGGTGGCGGCGAATCGCTGGACCTCATTCTCGATGCCAGCGACACGAAGAAGTATCCCGCGGGAAGCGTGTTCTACCTGTACACCCCAAATCTTGACCACCTGTCCAACGATGCGGAGAACTTCGGGGGATTGATGACCGAAGTCCGCATTAACTAGGAGCGCAGCCATGAGGGCGACGAACATGAAAAACACAACGACCAAGAAACAATTACTCGTGGCGCTGACGATGGCATTGGCCCTGTGGCTGAGCCCGGCGGCTTACGCTGCGGCTCCTGGAATTACTGGGCCGACGTTTAACCTGACCGCGCAGGCTGCCTACATCAGCCAGCCCGACGGACAGGCAGTGTACTCGTGGGGCTACGGTTGCAATGGAAACCCGACGGGCTACGCTCCCTCTGCGATGAGCGGTGGTTTCTGCAGCAGCATGCAGATTCCTGGACCGACCTTGATTGTCACTGAGGGAGACCCGGTATCGGTCACCCTCACGAATAATCTGCCGCCCCCGGCCGGCAGCACGTCGATCCTGTTCCCCGGCTTCAATGTCAGCACAACCGGTGGCGTAGCCGGGTTGCTCACGCAGGAGGCTGCTCCGGGCGCTTCGGTGACGTACACGTTCACAGCATCTTCGCCGGGCACGCGCGCTTATTACAGCGGAACGCAAGGCGACCTGCAGGTAGAAATGGGGCTTTATGGGGCGATCATCGTCCTGCCGAAGAACCCTCCCAC
The DNA here is from genome assembly GCA_963785865.1 of uncultured Acidobacteriota bacterium. Lineage (GTDB taxonomy): Bacteria > Acidobacteriota > Terriglobia > Terriglobales > Acidobacteriaceae > Sulfotelmatobacter. Next base: position 158,864 of record CAWAXF010000036.1, read on the forward strand.
AGCATGTGAGTCAGGCGTGCACGCGACAAACGTGGAAGCCCAAGGGCACTGGCACGAGTCAGACTTCCGGTTAGCGCATGCGGCGTATGACGACCCTAACACCTGCTACGACCGCGAATATCTGTTCCAGTTCTCCGAGATCGATCCGCTCATTCATCGGCAGGCAGAATCGCAAGTTGCAGCCGCGGGAAACTGCAAGTCTGGAGATCCGGGATGCAGTCTGACTGTTCCGACAGAGCCCTATCATCCGGCGTACTTCATGATCAACGGGCGGTCCATGCCGGATGACATGGATCCCAACTACGCCCAGCAGTACCCCCACCAGCCCTACAACGGCGATCCCCACATGCATCCGGGCGAATTGACCCTGGTGCGCATTATTGGACAGGGCAGATGGCAGCATCCGTTCCACGAGCACGGCAATCACGTGCGCATTCTGGCGCGCGATGGAAACCTGATTCTTACTCCAAATGGGCAGGCATTTGGCCGGGCCACTGCTTTTCACCACGACCACAACCCCAGGTCTGGCCATGGACGGAATTTACTACTGGACCGCGAAGGGCCTGAACTGGGATGCATACGGACACAACCCCACTTCGAAGGATCCCAGCGCTAAGCTCCCGTGCAATCCGGACCTCAACGGCTATAACACCGGCGATCCGACCGCGATCAACTACTTCGAGTGGTGCCAGGATCACAACAAACCGTTGCAGGTCGCGCCCTTTGGGGACGTAGGCGCGGGCGGACCGGCGACGCTGCCCGATCCAAACATCTTTGCCAATGGCGCATGGTACGGCGGCAGTCCGTACCTGGGACCGAATGCGACATTGCGCGCGACGGGTTGCACAACCGGTGCGCAAGCCAACACCGCCGGACTATGCGGCGGTACGGGCAGTACCCCTCCCTCAGGCACGATTGCAAATTCACCCGGCGAAGAAGCCGGCTTTGCGTTCATGTGGCACTCGCACAACGAGCGCGAGATCACGACCAACAATATCTTCCCCGGCGGAATGCTGATGATGATGCTGGTAGATTCCCGGGAATTTGTGATCGACGAGACCAATTAGGTGAGGAGAAGAGCAATGCGATTCCACTTCGTCAAATCCAGTCTGAACAGAGCGGTAGGCATATCAATTGTTCTCCTTCTCGGAGCGAGCCTGGCCCTCGCCCAGCAGCAGGTCAATCTGAGCGCGGGTCCCTCCAATCTGGTCATGCCCGATGGCAACAGCGTGCCCATGTGGGGATACAGCTGCGGCACGCGCTGTGCCGAGTTCGTTGGCGAGCTGCGGCGCACTTGGCAAAGGCGCGTGGTCTCCCGTGATCGTCACGGTTCCTTCGGGGCAAGATCTGCAGATCAACCTGACCAACAATCTGTCGTTCGCGGGCGGGAAGATTCCGACCTCGATCGTGATTGTGGGCCAGTTGGGCGGCGGTCTGGGCGATCTGGGGCAGCGAAAGACGGCTCCGAGCCCGACGCATATCCCCGGGGTGGCAACGTGGCCGATTGCCGGAGCGAATCCTCCGGCGGCTGAAGACCCGACTTTTGTTCCGCCACCGCAAGGCCCGCGCGTGCAGTCATTCTCGACCGAAGTCGCCGCGGGAGCAACCACGTCCCTGACTTGGACGGCGCCCCGTCCGGGAACGTATTTGCTGGAGTCTGGGACCCATCCTTCGATTCAGGGCCCGATGGGCCTGTACGGCATCGTAGTGGTGACCACAGCGCCAACCAGCGGAGCGGCGGGGACAGCCTATCCGAATGTCAGCTACAACTCCGAAGTTCCACTGCTGTTCAGCGAAATTGATCCGGTGCAGAACAGTGCTGTCAATGCGGCTGTGAATACGACTGGCTTCAGTGAGACCGCGGTTTGGTCTGGCCAGCCCGGGGGCTGCGGTGACAAAAGCTCGCAGAGTTACCAGACTTGCTATCCGCCAGCCGTCAATTACACGCCGCTGTACTACCTCGTGAATGGGCAGGCGTTCGACAAGACCAATGCCTCGAACTCGCTCTACACGGCTTCGCCGGTGACCGGCGTCACGAGCGGTCCTGGAAACGTGCTGGTGCGCCTGGTCAACGCGGGACTGCGAATGCATGTGCCCTCGATCGTTGGATCGCTGATTGGAGCAGGTACAACTCCGGCTTCGGGATTCACTCTGATCGCCGAAGACGGGAACCCCTTGCCCGGTGTTCCGCGCGTGCAGAATGAAGTGTTTATGGCTGCCGGCAAGACGTACGACGTAATGATCAACGTGCCAGCTGCCGGTTCGACCGCCCTCCCCATTTACGACCGCGAGTTGAGCTTGTCGGGCAATTCCGTGAACCGCGACTCGGGCATGCTTGCCTACATCAGCATCAACGGTGCAGGACTTCCAAGCGGGGCTATTGCAACTGCCAAAGCCAACGCGGATTCGTATGTCGTTTCGTGCCAAAGCACGAGCTGCAACACCCTGACCGTTGCAGACGTGTCGAAGGGCGTCATCGCGAATGACGTGAACGTTTTTGGCGTAAGTGTTTCAACTCAGCCCACGCACGGCAGTGTGACCCTGAGCGCAAATGGAACCTTCACCTACGTTCCCGACAACACATGGACTACCACCACTACGGATACGTTTGTCTATCAGGCGAACGGAAATCCTGGGGTTACGGCAACGGTGAGCTTATCTTCGGTCGCCGCGGAAGCAGCAGGCGGGATTACCTGTTCGGCGCTCACATACACTGCGAACACAGCAAAATACTTTAAGGTCAACACGCCAGGCGTACTAGCGGGCTGCAAGGACGCTGCAGGTTACAAGCTTACCGTGGACACGACTACGGTTAAAGCAATCAGCGGTTCAGCCATGACGGTTGTGCCGGATGCGAACGGAGGCTTCAGCGCTACTGCACCGTCGGGAAGCTTCACGTTTCAACCAAGGAACTCACAGGGCACGCTCGGTCCTGTTACAACCGTCAACGTCAACTTCCCTGCGGGAAGCGGACTGCAAGTGACGGTCCTCGATGGAGCCGACAAGAAGACCGTAATCGGCGACTACCGCTGGATCATCGAGGAAGACCGCACCTTCTATATCGATCCCAATAATCGGACGAACTCGGGAGGGATCGTTCCCACTTTTGGGACGAACTTCCATACCAGCTACATGCCCGTCGTCGCAACGGGTTGTACAGGGGAAAGGTCGTGCGAGTCGGGTCAGACGCTTCTGGGAAGTCCTGCGGTGTGCGACGTAGGCAATGGCGCGTGCCGGACTGATTCTGCCGGAACGGGCGAGACACCTGTAATGCCCGGCGATGTGCCTTTGGATCCGAACAAGCGCTACTACATATCAGTGCTGCCCGGCGATGCGGCTGAGCCGTTCATTGCCGGATACGGTGGTGCTCCAGATTGCTCCGCCGCTGGCGTTGCCGCGGGAAGCTGCGGACACGGCATGGGTGGTGCCCCGATCAGCAAGAATCAAACAGCCGTAACCGTCTATACCCAGCCCACGCCATTCCCGCCCGCGAAGTTGTCCGTGTTCGTCTTTGAAGACGACTTTCCGCTCAATGGCGAGCAGGACGGCGGCGGTGGAATTGACGTACTGTCCCCGAACGAGCCAGGCCTGGGAGAATTCCAGATCACGCTTTTCGACGACGCCGGGGGTACGCGGTGATGCAACCGGTCAGCCCACTTACGACATGTTCAACATGCCGCTCTCGAATAGCCTGGCGGGCACAATCGATCCTTCCACCGGGCTGGATGCATGCCCCATTTCGAAGAACGCAACCACCGCCCAGGGAGTGAAGGGGACTCTCGGGATCACCGGCATGATCGTGACTTGCCCGAAGTACGAAGCGGACGGCCGCACTCTCTCCCCGCTAGCTGGGCAGGCGGTGGTTGCCAACATGTATCCGGGCCGCTACGGCGTGGTGGCCACACCGGGCGCGGACCGAATCGCGCGCGGCGAAGAGTGGCTGCAGACCAACACGCTGGATGGCCAGAAGGCGCATGACTCGTTCCTGCGCATCGGTGAGCCGAGCTTCTTCCAGGAATACGGTCCCGCTGGATACCACGTCTCGATTGGCTTTGCTAATCCGAAGACTATCCAAAGCCGCCTGGCAGGAGTTTGCAACGGCACCGACCAGAACATTACTGGGACGAACTGCACCAACACCGTGACCGGACTGGTGACGACGGAGCGCATGAGCCGCACGCCGGACGAGCGGCTGTACAGCAGCGGTGACAACAGCAGCTTTGCCTTCACCCAGTGCTACGTCAGCTTCGGCGATCCGGACGGCGAAGACTTCGCGTTTACCAAGTGCAATGGCGATGGCAGCTTCTCAATGTCGGGTCTTCCGGATGGCGATTGGCGCATCACTGTGTTTGACCAGTGGAACGACATGTTGGTGGATGGACTCTCCACGCCTGTCCGTCTCGCTGGCGGCAACACCGTGAATATGGGCGATGTTGCCATGAACCAGTGGCAGGCCAACATCTACACGTCCACGTTCTTCGACCAGAACGGCGATGGCGTTCGGCAGGACAAGGAACCTGGACTCTCCCTGGTAGCGACCAACATCCGCTTCCGCGACGGCAGCTTTTCGAATTTCAACAATACCGACCTCAGCGGGAATGCAGGCTTCAATGAAATATTCCCACTGTTCAGTTGGTATGTGGTCGAAACCGACAGCACGCGTTACAAGAACACCGGAACGCATGTGGTGTATGACTCAGGCGGTCCGGCGGATAACTCCGCGGCCTGCGCCGTCACTGGATCTGCGGCATGCGGAAAATCAAATATTGGCAACATGATGGCGAGGACGTACGAAGACCTGCCGCTGCCCGGTACCTTGCACTTTCCAGGGGCGGTCTATTGCACAAACGCAGATTGCACGGGTCAGTCGATTCAACAGGGTCCAAACACCCAAAGCACGCCAAACTCCACGGGCCGCATCGATCCGCCGTGGGTTTTAAGCGAAGGCTGGCAGGGCTTCTCGGGCCAGAACTCGTTTATCGAATTCGGCAAGACGCCTTTTGCTGCTGGTGAAAACGGCGGGATTCGCGGTCATGTTGTGTATGCCTCGACCCGTCCGTTCGATGATCCACAGCTTCTGCTGCAATTGAGTTGGGAACCTCTGGTTCCGAACGTGACCATCAATCTCTACCAGGAAAGCACTGCGCCCGATGGCAGCCAGAAACTGACCTTGGTCGACACGACGAAAACCAGCAGCTTCGACGATTGGGCGCAGGGCTTCCGCGCTGACGGCGTACCCAACATGAACTGCCCGGGACAGGGCACGGCTTCGGGCACCGATGCCGATCTCTTCTTCTTCACCCTCTTCAATCAGCCAATGTGGCTCGATGTGTACAACCATCCGGGAGTGACGCCGCATAGCCTTCCGAATAACTCGCAGTTCAAGTGCTATGACGGCATGCACAACTGGAACCAGGTGCAGCCGGCTCCATACGACGGCATGTACAACTTCCCCAGCATTATCGCGCGAGACCCGGTCAGTGGAGCGCCCACTGGAACCGGCTCTACCAATGGCACGCCAGGATCAATGTCTGGAAGCAACTGCACCATTTGCGTGGCGAACCCCACTGATGGCACCCCCATGCTTCCGGCCGGCAAATACGTGGTGGAAGTGGTTGTTCCGCCCGGCTATGAGTTGGTCAAGGAGGAAGACAAGAACATTCTGATCGGCGACAACTACATTGCGCCGGTCACGCAAGAGTTCGGTGGCCTGGGCAACATTTTCATTCTGCCGGACCAGGCAGAAGTCGGTGCTGCTTACAATTCCTACAACCCCCAGAATTCCACCCAGGATTTGGGGAGAACCATATTCCCCAGCCAGGAAGGTGATACCGGCAGCGTAGAAACGTTCTGGCCGTGCGTTGGCGAGCAGCGCACCGTCCCAGACTTCATCAGCCTGTTCCCGAAGTCTGGAGAAGTGGCTCCGTTCGCGGGCGCAGTCCGCAACTTGTGCGATCGCAAGGAAGTAACGCTCGGAGATCAGATGTCGGCGCTGGCGAAGTTCTATGTGTTCACCTCCACCCACGCCGCTGCGCATTTCACGGGTGTGATCACTGACGATTACACTTCAGAATTCGATCCGTTCTCTCCGCAGTTTGGCGAGAAATTCTCTCCGCCCGATCTGCCGATCTCGATCAAAGATTGGTCCGGCACGGAAATCTCTCGCGTGTATGCCGATCAGTGGGGAACCTACAACGGTCTGACCTACTCCACGTGGGAAGTCAATCCGCCGAATCCCACCGGGTACGGGCCGACGATGATGATCACATGTATGAATGACCCCGGCACTGGCCCGACGCCGGATCCGTTGTACAACCCGCAGTACAGCCAGTTCTGCTATGAGATCCCGTTCATGCCTGGGCAGACCCAGTACATGGATACGCCCGTAGTGCCGACGTCGGCTTTCGCGGGTGCGGGATACAACAATCCAGATTGCGCTTATCCCGCTTTGACCCCGGCCATCAAGGAAGTAGACGGTGACGGACTCGGACCGTGGGTTGCTGGCGCTCCTTCCTCCCACGGACATGTGACTGACGTCGTAGTAACACAAAGCGGGTCCGGCTACACCACCGCTCCGGCAGTGAGCTTCTCTGGGGGTGGCGGCAGTGGCGCGACGGGAACCGCCGTCATCACTGAGTCAGTGAACAGCGTAACGGTAAATAATCATGGCCGTTATCCCAGCGGAGTTACCCCCACGATCACCTTCGGCTCCGGAGGTGGCGGATTTGGAGCTGCCGCAACGCCTGTCATGACCGGAGCGGTGTTGTCCGTAACCATCACGAACGGCGGCTCCGGTTACAACAATACTGCCGCCGGAAGACCCACGGTGACATTCAGCGCTCCACCCTCTGGCGTGACCGCGACGGGTACTGCCACGGTCAGCAACATTACGCACAGGGTCACAGGAGTCACGATCACGAACCCAGGTTCTGGGTACACCAGCGCTCCGACTGTAACCTTCACAGGTGGATCAGGAACGGGTGCGGCGGGTAGGCCTAATCTGGGTCAGTCTGTGGCGTCGGTCACGATCGTCAGTGGCGGCTCCGGTTACACATCTGCGCCTTCAGTTACCTTCAGTCCGGCTCCATTCGGAAGCGGCGGGACGACAGCGACTGGCAGCTCTCATATCTCCGGGGAAGTGGTTGCAGTCAACCTCGCCAGCGGTGGAACCGGGTACACATCGGCTCCGACGGTAAACTTCACGGGTGGCGGAGGCACTGGCGCAATGGCCGACGCCACCGTCAATGTTGGATCATCTACCCTGACAATCCTGGCATTGGGAGATCAGATGGTGCCGAACAATGCCTATTCGGGACCGAGTCAGACCGCAGCTCCCTACAACCAGAAGAAAATACTGCGCCACTACGGATTCGGTGACACACAAGGCACCGGGAAAGTAACGATTGGTGGCCAGACTGCAACCATTAACAGCTGGGGTGACATGCGCATTACAGTCACCGTGCCGGAAAACGTACCGCCGTGCAACATCCAGCAGCAGGTGCAGTACGGAGGACCAGGGAACGGTAAGAATGCGGCTCTTTGCGGAGAGCTGGTGATCACGACCGGGACCGGTCAGCAGTCGATCGATGCCGTAACCGTGACTATCGGAGGCAAGCCGCCGGTTCACATTGCTCCAACTGATTCGATTCAGGCTGCAATCGACGCGGCGAGCCCTGGTGACTTGCTTATCGTAGACCCGACTTGCACCGCAGCAGGTGCGGCCGCTACGTGCAGTAGCACGGCGGTGGATGCGGTCGCCCCAACCCAGGTTTCCGCTCAATCGGCCCACGAAGAAATGTTGCTGATGTGGAAGCCGGTTCGGCTGCAAGGCGTCGGAGCTGCGTCCAGCATCATTAACGCCAACACTCATCCTGCCGGGAAGCTCGATAACTGGCGCCGCCGGGTGAATTGCTTGTTTGGATTGGCCATCAACGGCACGCCTATCACCGGCGCGAATCCGTACGACAATCCGAATGACACGGGGAATAACGGAGGACCGTTCACTTGCGCCTCGGACATGCAATTCTCCGTGGATCGCCTGCCGCTCGAGGCGACCGTGGGCTGGGATGCGACGCTCAATGGCAACCTTGCTGAGCTGTTGCAGGAACCCACATTGATGGGAGCCTTGGAAGGAGCTGGTATCACGGTGTTGTCGAAGGGTGTGAAGTTCCCGGCCGGATCACTTCCGTTCGGCTCAGACACTTTCCCCGCCGGCACCACGCTGCTCACGGCCAACGATTGCGGAACCTCTGCCAATCGGTATCCCAGCAACTTCTGGTGCAATCCGTCCAGTATCGATGCGTTGGGAATTACGGACAGTTCTCAAGGCGGTGGCGGCATCTTCGTACACGCTTGGGGACATAACATCCAGATTGCCAACAACCGGATCAACAGCAATGCCGGTACCCTCTCTGGCGGTATTAACGTCGGCCAGGGTGAATTTCCGCCGGCTTATCTCCAAGGAGCAGTGAATGCGGATCCTGGCTCTTGCCAAAACGTAAGCTTTGCTGGGAATCGCGCAACCAATGCTCAACTGCCGTACTGTCACAATCTGAACGTAAATGTTCACAACAACTCGATCACGTCGAACTCGTCGACGGGGGACGAATTGTTCTCAGCGACGCCCGCGGGTGCCGGAGGCGTCAGCTTCTGCACCGGCTCAGATTTCTACAAATTCCAGTTCAACTGGGTTTGCGGGAACCTGAGCTCCGGAGATGGCGGCGGCATCGGCCATCTGGGATTCAGCTATAACGGCGACATCGAGCACAACACCATCCTCTTCAACCAGAGCACGAATCCGACAATTCCGAGCAACGGCGGCGGAATCGTGGTCATGGGTGCGCCCGATGTGGATCCACTCTGCGGAGCCACCACGGACGCAGATTGTCAACCGACGCCAAGTTCGGTGGGCCCGAGTGACGGAACGGGTCCGAGCCTGGTGATCAACGCGAACCTGATCATGGGTAACGCAGCTGACAGCGGCAGCGGCGGCGGACTGAGGCTGCAGGCCATCAACGGTTCTGATGCGGTCGCGTTCCCCAGCAATTGCAGAAGCGGTGGTGCCAGTGGTCCGAACTGCTGGTGGAATTCGGTGAGCGTCACCAACAACATCATCGCCAACAACGTGGCCGGCTGGGATGGCGCGGGCATTTCGCTGGTGGATGCATTGAACGCGAACATCATCAACAACACGATCATGTCCAACGACACAACTGCATCCTCGGGCGTGCTGTTCAATACGATTGGCGCGCCTCTGGCCAGCAGTGAAGGGCCGTGCCCCGCGAACTATCAAGGCAATATGGCGCAGGGTCCATGCGTGATCACTTCTACGCCTCAGCCAGCTGGACTGGTGAGCATCCAGAACAGCGCGATTCTGCAGGCCAATCTACCCAACAGTCTGGTATGCCCAGCGAACCACTATGCCGGGAATAACAGCACTGGTTCGAATGCGACTTGCAGACGCATCTCGTATCCCGAGATCTACAACGATGTGTTCTGGCAAAACCGCGCATTCTTCATCGGGGTGGGTTCGCTGGGAGGCGGAACGCAGAACCAGCAGAACGTAGTCAAGCTGTACGATGCGTCGTTCAGCACTCCGCCCGTGGTCACCCCGGCTGAAAGCCAGACGGGCACCGGCCAATGCGTCGCCCCAGCACAGGCAAATTACTGGGATATCGGCGTCCGCGGCGACACGGGGCCGACCAACCATGCCAGCGCCAACTTCACCCTCAACCCAATGTATTCGGTCCTAACCAACACCTCCGGATACAGCGGCACGAACTTCGGCACGAACCCGACCGTTGTACATCAATACTGCAACGGTTCGCGGGTTCCACCGGAATTGGGCACGGCGGGTTACCAGGTACCTCCGGGAATTTCGGACGCTACGGTGCCCAACCCGATCTTCAGCCTGACGCCGGCTGCAACCGTCGACGAAGGCAATAACTGGATCAACCTGAGTTGGGGTCCACTGGCCCTTAACAAGCCGGACGGCTCCACTCTGGGCAATTACACTCTGGCAACCGGTTCGCCCGCTATCGACGCCATTGGAAGCACAGCGTCGACTTATGCGGACGCGCCCGCGACCGACTTCTTCGGCAATCCGCGAAAGACGCTAGCGAATCCCTGCGTTGACGTAGGTGCCGTGGATGTGTCGGCTGGAACGACATGCGGTGGGAGCAACACGCAGTCTAGTGCGACGTTAACGCCGTCATCACGGGACTTCGGAACCCACGCACGCACGTGCCCCGGCACCACGTTCTCCCAGATAGTGGCTTGCTTGTTAGAGCCGACTCAGACCTTCACGCTCACGAACACCGGCAACGTGCCGCTGACTGGCATCGGGACCGGGACGCTCGGAGGTGCCAATCCGACTGAGTGGACAGTTGTAGGGCTGGGATCGACCTGCGGCACCTCGCGAACGACTTTGACTCCCGGATCTACCTGCACGGTTACGGTGCAATTCAAGCCGCAAACGAGTCTGCCCGCGGGTGTGAAGAATGCGACAGTGTCGGTCACCGACTCAGCTGGCACGCAAACGTCAACCCTGACCGGCAACGCCAACCCGTGATGCCGGCCAGGTAATTCAACGATAAGACTACGCTGCTCGCGGAAAACAATACGCGAGCAGCATGGTCAATTTCTGTGCTCAGAATTGGATCGAGGGCCTCGACACTCGAAGCAGCGGTGAACCGAGATGTGGGGATCAGGATCTCGGGATTGCACGCGGGGAAGGGCCACAGAAGTGGGCCAAAAAGAAGCTCGTTCCCTAGCAGGCAAAGACAGGCATGGAATAAATGAGGAGCGCTTACAGGCCAGAAAATCGGCTGTTTTTTCAAGGTTTTTATCTTTACATCCGTTTTCCTGTGGTACAATAAGAGTTCCCTCCCCAGCACAAAGAAGCTCCCATGAATTTGCGCAGTGTCTTCACCAGCGTTCTGCTGTGCGGCGCCCTTTTTGGGCACAGTGCTGTGCTGGCGGCGAATGAATTGAGTAACAGCGCCCCGCCTGCTTCCCCTCAGGTAAAGGACAATTCCTCCGAGCCAAAAACTGCAAGCCAGCCAGCGAAGCCTGGGCATGCACCATATCGCCCGGAGCGTTTTGCGGGACGAGCGGGCACCTACTACCGGCTGGTCTGGGGAATCGAAGGATTATCGGTGAAGTCGGCGGAAGCTGGCGAAGTGATTCGCTTCACCTACCAGGTGCTGGATCCGAAGAAAGCCAAAACGCTCAATGATAAGAGACTTGAGCCATCGTTGATCGATGAGCGGGCGCATGTGAAATTGGTGGTACCGCAGATGGATAAAGTCGGAAAGCTGCGGCAAGCCGTACCCCCGGAAGCGGGAAAGCAGTATTGGATGCTGTTCTCGAACAAGGGTGGTTACGTGAAACGCGGAGACCGGGTCAGCGTTGTGATCGGGAGTTTTCGCGCGGACGGACTGGTAGTTGACTAACTTTCCTCCTCCAAACTCGGGTTCACGATAGACGTGCATCCGAGATCAAGTTCTAACTGGGAAAAAGGAGATTCTCGATGCCACGGAGATTTCTGTCCTGTGCGGCAGGACTGCTTTGTTGTGTGCCGCTCATGCTGGCTTCCGACATACAGACGAAGGGAAGTGCCGCTCGCTTGAGCGCCGCGGAAATCGTCGAGAAAAACGTAGCGGCGCGTGGAGGCTTATCCGCCTGGCGTGCTGTGAAGACGCTGGAGTTGAAGGGCAAGCTGGATGCTGGAGGAAATAACCGGCCCACCATCCCTGTGCCCGGAGTGAAAAGGGGATCGCAGTTGGGCACTCCCCGTCCGACTGAGCAGGTCAAACTTCCATTCCGTATGGATCTGGAGCGGGGGCGCAAGATGCGCCTGGAGATCGAATTCAATGGCCAGACCGCAATTCAGGTGTATAACGGCACGCAAGGTTGGAAGTTGCGTCCATTTCTGAACCGGCACCAGGTCGAGAACTTCACGCCCGAGGAGCTCCAGTCGCAAGCGTCGCAATCGGATCTCGACGGATACCTCATCGACTACGCAGCGAAAGGCGAGAAAGTTGAGTTGGAGGGAGTCGAACAGGTCGAGGGACACGATGCGTACAACCTCAAGGTGACTGACAGCGCTGGCCACTCGCGCCACGTCTGGATTGATGCGGCGAATTTTCTCGAAGTGAAGGTGGAAGGTGTGCCGCGTCGCTTGGACGGCAAATACCATCCAGTGGCGACCTACCTCCGCGACTATCGTAATGTCGGTGGCTTGGTGATGCCATATCTGATGGAAACCGCCGTCGATGGTGTTAAGGACAAGGAAAAGATCGAGATCGAGACAATCGTGTCGAATCCGAAGCTGGACGATTCGCGATTTGTCATGCCGCGGTAAGGGCAGAGCCTAACAAGCCGGACCTGGCCAACGCGAAGCTCGACCCAGCAAGCACAGCTCAGCAAGCAGCAATTGTGGAACAGACCTTTGGTGGAGGAAATCTGATGAAGTTATCCAGCGTCGCTGCAGTCACCGTAGTATTTGCGACAAGTGCGGCTTGGGCCCAGAGTGCCTCGCCGTCGATGGCAACTCACGCGTCCAGGTCCAACCCGCGAACCGTCATGGCGACCAGCAACGCAACGGGCCTGGCTCAAAATCAGCAAGCCCAGACGGCTGTTCACCAGCGCGTCGACGACATGGGAAGCACGCTGGTCAAAATGCATGCGCTGCTGAAGCAGATGGAAGTCAAGAACAAGAACGGGGCAAGCAAGGATCCCATGATCAAAGCCAATCTCGAGATGTGGGGTTTGATGCTTCAGGATCTGGATAAACAGTACGAGCAATTACGTCTCGCGGCTCGCACCCGCGAAGACATGGAAGCACGGCGCGCTGCTATGTACAAACAAGCTGAAGCAAAGGCCGCAGCGGAGGCTCAAGGGTTCCAAGCTCCCGGTTTCGCGCGCACTCCGGTAAAGGGCGCGACTCCATCCGGCTCTCCGCAAGCAACAACGCCATCAGCGCCAGCGGCACAGCCTGCACCGACTCCTGAGCCTGCGCCGGCAAGCTCCAGTCAATCGCCGAACTAGCAGACCAAGTTTTCTGGGATCCGTGTAGGTGATGCAATGAAAAAGCTGGCCGCTGTCGTAGCTGTTGCAATCATGATGATCCTGTCCTACGTGGCGGGAAGGCGTCATACCGCGCACGCCCCTGCGCAGGATACGAGTGCGCGCCGCGTACTTTACTGGGTCGATCCCATGCATCCCGACTACAGGTCCGACCACGCAGGTGTTGCACCGGACTGCGGCATGGCACTGGAGCCGGTTTACGCGGAAAACACATCCGCTCGGGCTGAGTCCGCTGTACCCGTGTCACAGGGTTTGGTTGGCATCGACTCCGCGCGGCAGCAGCTCTTCGGGATTCGCGTTGCCGCTGTCGAAAAGACGCCGGCTCGTGAGAACATTCGCGTGCTTGGGCGCATCGTTCCGGAAGATACACGGATCTATCGCATCGATGCCGGCATGGACGGTTTTGTACGCGAGACGTTCAACGATTCCATAGGAACGTTGGTGAAGAAGGATCAGAAGCTCGCCACCTGCTATGGCTCTGATTCCTTGTCCGTGGCTTCCGGTTTCCTGGCGGCGAGTGCATCGGTCCCCGGATCTACCGGCAAAGATGGTTCGCGGACGGTTCCGTTTCCGGGTGCGGTATCAAAGCAAGGCGTGAGCAGCCTCCAGGGTTACACGGATCGTTTGCGCAATCTTGGGATGAGCGATGCCCAGATCAAAGCCATGGCGGAGAACCGCCAGCTACCCGAGAGTGTCGATGTTGTATCCCCGGTTGAAGGGTTCATCCTCAGCCGCAACATCAGTGCCGGACAGCATTTCGACCGCTCCATGGAGTTCTATCGCGTAGCTGACCTGAGCCGCGTCTGGATTGTTGCCGACATTTTTGCCAGCGACGCGCAAAACTTCCGTCCGGGAACAGTTGCTCGTGTCGCGCTCTCGGGGGGAGGGAAGAGCTTCACCGCTCGGGTCACCGAGATTCTGCCGCAAGTCGATCCTTCCACGCGAACCCTCAAACTGCGTTTGGAGGCCGTCAATCCCGGCTTTACTCTGCGTCCGGAAATGTTCGTCGATGTCGAATTGCCGGCTTCATTTCCAGCAGGTCTTGCCATTCCAGTGGATGCGCTCATCGATACGGGACGTGAGCAGCGCGTATTTGTCGAGCGCGGGAGCGGAATGTTCGAGCCGCGACGCGTGCAAACCGGCTGGCGCCTTGGCGACCGCGTTCAGGTGCTGCAGGGATTGTCCGAAGGCGAGCGCGTCGTTAGCGCTGGAACCTTCCTGGTGGATTCGGAGAGCCGACTCAAGTCCGGCCACTCTTCGTCGACGGAGCCGCCAACCGAGAAGGCACCTCCACAGGCCGTGCCCGCAAATGGTGTGGCGCTTGGCGCCAGCGAAGTGAAAGATCCTGCTTGCGGGATGAGCATCGATTCCGTCAAAGCCGCGAGCGAAGGCCATACAGTGACGCGCGACGGCGTCACTTACTACTTCTGCTCCGATGGCTGCAAGAACAAATTCAGCAAAGAGCCGGATCATTATCTGGCTTTGAATCCTGCCGGGCGCCGTCCATGATCAATCGCATCATAGATTTTTCTGTAGAGCACAAATTCCTTGTGCTGGCGTCCGTAGCGCTCGCCTGCATCTTCGGTACGTGGGCGATGATGGGAGTGCCACTGGATGCCACCCCGGATTTGAGTGATACGCAGGTCATCATTTATTCACGCTGGGACCGCAGCCCGGACATCATTGAAGACCAGGTCACGTATCCGATTGTCACTGCCATGTTGGGCGCGCCGAAAGTCAAGACGGTGCGCGGCATATCTGATTTCGGATTCTCCTACGTTTACGTCATCTTCGAAGACGGTACTGATCTTTACTGGGCCCGGTCGCGGGCGCTGGAATATATGTCCAGCGTGCAGTCCCGTCTGCCCGAAGGCGTAAAGTCGGAACTGGGTCCCGACGCGACCGCTCTGGGGTGGGTGTACCAGTACGCCCTCGTAGATACTTCCGGCAAGCACAGCTTGGCCGATCTGCGTTCTTACCAGGACTGGTCTCTCAGTTACTACCTTCGCGCTGTCCCGGGCGTGGCCGAAGTGGCTCCCGTAGGTGGATACACGCGGCAATTCCAGGTGAATGTCGATCCCAACCGGCTGCAGGCTTACGGCATTCCAATTCGGCGGGTGGTTGAGGCGGTGCGTAGCGGCAACGAGGAAGTCGGAGGACGGCTTCTGGAATTCGGCGGCACGGAATACATGGTGCGCGGCCGCGGCTATGCAACCACCACGGAAGAATTCGGCAACATCGTGGTGGAGTCAGGCGCCGATGGCACAGCCATTCGCATAAAAGACGTTGGCCAGGTCGTGGAAGGGCCGGAACTCCGGCGTGGCCTTGCCGACCTGGATGGCAAGGGAGAAGTGGTTTCGGGCATTGTGATCATGCGGAGCGGCGAGAACGCCATGGACGTGATCAGCCGCGTGAAGCAGAAGATTGCCGACGTCACGCCTGGCCTTCCGGAAGGCGTCAAGATCGTTCCGGTCTATGACCGTTCTGAACTCATTCAACGTGCGATCGGCAATCTGAAGATCACCATTCTCGAGGTGATCGTCACCGTAGTGTTGGTCATCCTGGTCTTCTTGTGGCATTTCCCAAGCGCGGCTATCCCCATCGTGACGATGCCAGCGGTCGTGCTGGCATCGTTCATTCCATTTCGGCTGCTGGGAATCAGTGCCAACATCATGTCTCTCGCCGGAGTCGCAATCGCGTTCAGCGAGTTAGTAGACGCCTCCATTGTGGTCGTCGAGCAGACGCATAAGAAACTCGAACTATGGGAACGAGGAGGCCGCGTAGGCGACTACCGGGCCGTGGTGATCAGTGCCATAAAGGAAGTCGCGGGTCCCACGTTCTTTGCACTCCTCGTCATCGCCGTGAGTTTCCTTCCTGTGCTGGCCTTAGAAGCGCAGGAAGGGCGGATGTTTAAGCCGCTGGCCTACACCAAGACGCTAGCGATGCTCATCGCTGCCGGAATGGCGATTACGCTCGACCCGGCCTTGCGATTGCTGCTGACCCGGGTGCGACGATTTGATTTTCGTCCAGCATGGGTGTGCCGAGTGGCGAATGCGCTGCTGATCGGCAAGGTCCGCAGTGAAGAGAACCATGCGCTCAGCCGCTGGATGATGCGCCTCTACGAGCCGCTGGTTCGCAAGAGCCTTCGTTGGAAATGGGCTGTACTGGGCGGCGCGGTTGCGATTGTGCTGCTTTCGATTCCGGCCTTTATGAAGCTCGGCTCCGAGTTCATGCCGCCGCTCGATGAAGGCGCGATCCTCTACATGCCGACTACCATGCCGGGCATTTCAGTGAGCCAGGCTCAAGTTCTGCTGCAGAATACAGACCGAATTCTCGCTCGCTTTCCGGAAGTAGATCGCGTGCTGGGCAAGGCGGGACGGGCCCAGACCTCCACCGACCCGGCGCCGCTCTCGATGCTCGAGACCATGATTATCTTGAAGCCGCGGTCGGAGTGGCGGCAACGCTCCACCTGGTACTCCTCTTGGGCGCCGGAGTTCGTGAAGCCGGTCTTGCGACATTTCACTCCGGACACGATTTCTTCTGAAGAACTTGTCCAACTGATGGATCAGTCGCTCCGAGTCCCGGGACTATCCAATGCCTGGACGATGCCAGTGAAAGGCCGCATCGAAATGCTGACCACCGGCATGCGCATTCCTGTAGGGCTGAAAATTTCGGGCGCGGATCTGTCCAAGGTCGAGCAGATCGGTACCCAGCTGGAAACGGTTCTGGCCAAAGTCAAAGGTACGCGTGGGGTGTTTGCGGAACGCACGGGAACCGGCTATTTCCTGGATTTTGAATGGGACCGCAACCGCCTGGCGCCCTATGGACTGAGCATCGAAGACGCCCAACAGGCTGTGGAGAACGCCATCGGCGGCGAGGATGTGACTACCGCCGTCGTCGGACGGGAGCGCTATCCCGTCAACGTGCGCTACATGCGCGATTTTCGCAGCGATCTGGGATCATTGCAGCGCCTCTTGGTTCCGGCGGGCCAAAAGCAAATCCCGCTCGGCGAACTGGCGCAGATTCACATCACCAGCGGCCCGGCAATGATTCGCGACGAGAACGGAATGCTGACCGGTTACGTTTACGTGGATGTCGCGGATCGCGATCTGCGAGGCTACATCAACGATGCGTCCGGCGTGCTGCGCGACCAGGTCAAACTGCCTGCCGGTTATGCCATTTCCTGGAGTGGGGAGTACGAAGCCATGGAGCGGGTCAGACATCGTCTGAGCCGAGTGGTTCCACTCACCTTGCTGCTTGTGGTCTTGTTGCTGTACGCGAACACGCGTTCGTTGACTAAAACAACGATCATTCTTTTGGCCGTTCCTTTCTCGGCCGTCGGTGCAGTTTGGTTTCTTTACCTCGCCGGATACAACATGAGCGTCGGCGTCTGGGTGGGTTTGATTGCGCTGTTGGGCATCGACGCCGAAACCGGCATATACATGCTTCTGTATCTGGAACTGGCTTACGAAGAGGCGCTGACGTCACGGCCGGTTGAGGGGCATCGACGACCTGAACGAGGCCATCGTACAGGGGGCAGTCAAACGGTTGCGCCCGAAGTTCATGACCTTTGCCACCATGTTCATCGGCTTGTTGCCGATTATGTGGAGCGCGGGCACAGGCTCCGACGTGATGAAACGCATTGCCGCACCGATGGTCGGCGGCATCTTCACATCTTTCCTTCTGGAACTGTTGGTTTATCCCGCGATCTATGCAGTGTGGCGCCAGCGCTCTCTGGCGCGCATCACGCTCTTGGAAGAAGATGCCGGGACTGCCGCTCTCGGATCTTTAGAGCAGCGCGAAGACAGTTTTGTCACTCTGAAACTCTAACGATCGCGTCAGTCTTGTTGAGGTTGTGCCCAGAGACACACGAAGCGTGAAGCTTCGGTTAATGGTGGGAATGCTCGTCAGCGGGTTCTGGCATCGCGCCGCAAGGACCCAAGTCTTTCTGGTCTGCCGGATGCCGCCTTGATTTCTCCAGTTCTGACTGGCACTGGTTAAATGCCTGCCGCTCTTTCGTAGGAATCAGACGCGCGATTGCCTGATCCGTTTCTACCTGAATCTGCTGAATCCGCTCGTGCCTTTGCTGCGCAGAGATGGATGGCTCACTGCAAACGGCTGCAATCCGGTTTTTTTGCGCGTCTTCGAGCTTCCAGCGCTGATTGACCATCTCTGGCGTCAGACCTGCCTGCCGCCAACATGGGATCGGGCGGGCTCTTCGTCGCGGGCGAGCGGCAGTTTCGTCACCACCTGTATCCGCGTCCGGGCTCTCCGCAGGTGATTGGGCAGTAGGCTGCGAGCTCTTGTCGTCGTTGGGGCTCACTTCTGGGGATTGTGCGACTCCCAAGCTGGAAAGCATCAACAGCAACAAGCCAACATACCCAAATCTTAGACTCGCCATCCCCCTGAACTCCTTGGTCAAATTCTTTAAGACTATTCCTGCTGCGAAAACTCCAGCAAGGCAGCGACGTCATGGATCAGGACGTTCTCCCGTCGTGCGCTGAGGATGCCCTGTGTTTCCCACCTGCAGAGCAAGCGGCTAACCGTAAACAACGTTGTACCGGTCAATTGCGCCAATTCCTGACGCGAGAGCGCGATTTCCATTTGCCCCTCTTCGCCCCGACCCACCTGTTTTATCAGGCGCACCAGCAAGCTGGAAAGCCGCGACGCCACTTTTTCTGTCGAGATTTCGCGAAAGCGAATATCCAGCTCATCGAGCTGCCGCTCGATGCCGTGCGAAACATTACGCCGGAGAAGCGGGAAGCGCTCCAATGCGGCCCGGAACACACTTGTTTGCCAGACCAGAGCGGTAGTCGGTTGTACTGCACGCGCGCTGACCGAAGTGCGGGTGAGGTTTCGCTCGACCACGCTGCCCAGCAACTCTCCCGGACCATTCAGCCGTAGGATAATTTCCTGCTCATAGGACCCGCGCTGCGTGATCTTCAGGCAGCCGGACAGCAGCAACACAACTCCATCAAACGGCTCGTTTTCCAAGAAAACATTGGAACTTCGGTTGTAATGCCGATCTTGCGCGCTCGTGACAATGGCCAGGCAATCAGCCATCGGGATGTCAAGGAACGCTTCGAGGCGCTGGACCGACTCCGCGCGCCGCCTCATCCTGCCAGCCAAATCGATATTGACTGGACGCTTGTCCGGCGCAGCAGGTTCCCAGGCCTGCCGCAATACTGTCCTTGGCGTTACGGAAAACGGTATTCCGAACGCACCAGTTTGCGCCATGTGCTGTGCTCCCCCCAGAATGGTTACTAAAGTTTTTCTGGGATGGTCTCAGCAAGTAGGAGACGAGCTTCTTTGGAGGGAAACTGCGCCTCACCCGTTTTTCAACGGGGAGAACCGATCGGCCAGAGACAGGTAATGATGTAACCGCAATGACAGCAACGACTTCTGCCGCCATTCATTCATCTGGACTGATCATCCCTCTCGCCCGGAAAAGTGGCCAATCCGAGCGCTGAACCCCTTGCTTGCTTCCACACCCAGAAGATCAGGGCCCCACAACGCAGCTTTCGCTGCCTCGATCCTGGTCTTAAATTGTGTCGAGGCTTACGTATAAGGGGGGAGAGCAGTCCAACCCAACAGAACGTTACCTGTATAACCGATGCCTGCCGGTCCTTCTTTGCGCTAGAGCAAAGAACCTTACACCTTTTTAACAAATACTGGGTGCAACTTTTACTGGATGCAACTTTGGCTCCCGGTCTTTGTTCTGGGACAAATCCCCGAGGCGCCATGCCTGTTAAAAGAGTGGGAGCTTCGCAGGGAGTCGTGTCAGTCCTAACGACCTCTGTGAGAGGAGTTTGGGGGATGTCTAGAATTTCCTGCACCAGCTTCACGGGCCGTTCTCTGGGCTTATGGTGTTCTCCCCGCACTGTAAGCCTTATCCTGCTGGTTGGCTTTGTGTTGCTCGGCTCGGCCTACAGCCAGAATGCGAGGCTGAGAAGGAGTCAACAGACCGCTCCTGCTAGTGCGAAACCGGCACCTGCCACTCCGGATCCTACTCCGTCTACATCCAGCGTGCCTGTCGCACCTCCCGTCGATTCCGCTCCCGCGAGTGAACCGCCGGAGCAGGCGCCTGCGCGCCCGGCGGTGATCTCGTGGGATGGAGAGCTGTTAAGCATCGATACCGAGAACTCCACATTGTCCGACGTTCTTCTTGGCATTCGCTCCCGAACTGGCGCTTCCATCGAAATGCCCCCTAGCGCGTCGACGGAACGAGTCGCCGTTCACCTGGGGCCCGCGCCCGTGCGCGAGGTACTTTCTTCTTTGCTCTACGGCACTGACTTCAACTACGTAATTCAGGCTTCCGACCAAGACGAGAATGGTTTGGGATTGGTGATTCTCACCGCCAAATCGAAAGACAACGCTGAAGACGTTTCTGCGAGCAACAGTGGCCCAAACCGGAAACTTCGCCTGATGCCTGGTTATGCAGCACCGGGCAAACGCGATTTTGAAGTCGCGCACCAGAACGAGTCGAGCGCAGAGCCGGATAACTCCAGCGCAAATGTGGGGGAAGCCTCCAACCAGGATGCGGCTCCGCCCGCGGCTGAACCGGCCCCCGAGAGTGCCCAGGCTGCAGCGCCTGCTGAGTCCCAACCCGCAGCTCCGGCCGCGGCTGCGACGTCCACCGCAGCGGCAGATGCCGGCGCATCGAGTCCTGATTTTGGTGGCCTCACTGTGGCGCAGCAAGGACAGCCTGCTAGCTCACTGTCGTCATCGCAGTCGAGTACAGGAGAGGGCTCATCGATGTCGAAGATGCAGCAGGATCTGCAACGCTTGTACGAGCAGCGGCGGCAGATGCAGGCACAGCAAAATCACACGCAGATCCAGCCTCCCACGAACTAGTGCCACGGCGGCCGGGCTCAGCTTCCGGCGGTTTTCATTGTCCTAACATCCCATAGATGTCCAACTCGTTCGCTGTGCCCACAAACACCTTGCCACCCGCAACTGTAGGCACCGTGAACTTCAGAGCCGTTCCTGCCGTGTCGCGCGATCCCGCCTGTGTGCTGTCGTATAACTGCTTGCTGACATCTGTAGCGTCATACACCCGCAAGATCGCCGCTCCGCCGTTATCGTGATTCGAATTATCGATCTCCCACACGATCCCATTGCTAGTCCCATTCGCCGACAACGAAGCGGTGGCTCCATGCGTACCCAGCGTGAATTCACCTTTGTGCACGGCCTGATCTGAAAGCCGTCCGGCACTCCAGCTGAACTGGCGCAACACATCTCCCTCGCAATGGACATAGAAATTTCCATTCCAATAGAGGGGAGTGGAGAAGATGTTGTCAAACTGATGCACGCCGGTTTGCACTATCTGGATGACATTGTTGGAGGTCGACGAAAATGAACCCATGTTGCTGCGGTTGACGACGAATAGCCGCCCGTCCTTTCCGCCTCCAATGATCTCGAATGGCGTGTTCGATGAGTTGTCGGGCATCAGGACCGGGGAACCGCTGGCTAGATCGGCATCATTCGCCGCCAGAAACGAAGCATCGTCCGGAGTGAAGAAGTCTTGTACGGACAAATCTTCGGCCGAGAGTTGCAGGAAGGAATCGTTGTACCCGCTGAGCGGATCATCTTGATCCACGCCCGTCGTGATGTACACATGCCCGCTCAGGTCGTTGATCGCCGGTGCCCCTCCGCCGTTCCACAACCCGCCTCCCGCTCCGTTCGGAGTGTCATTGAAAATCGCGGTCTGCTTCAGCGATGTCTTGTCATAGGCCAGCAGCCATCCATGATTGCAATGCCCGAAGCCGATATAGATTTGGTTCTTAGCGGGATTCAGCGCCAGCCCGGTGCGCTGGTAGCATCCGTTCTCCAACGAGATACTCCCATTATTGCTGTCCCAGCCTGTACCGGAAACCGAGCCCCGTACGGCTACAGGCCCGCCGAATTTTTCTGCGCCCGAAGTGATATCCAACGCGTGCAGATAGAACGGGCCGCTGTTGGTCGTTGCCAGCACATAGAGCGTTCCCGTGGTGATGTCGATGACCGGGGTGCTGGTGATCCCCAGCATGGGTGAAATGCCTTCCACATCGTTGCGCGGAGAAGGAACGCCCAGGCTCGCCTGCCAGATTGGGGAACTTTGCTGATCCGCATCGAATGCGTACACGGTATCGTTTTCGGTCGCTACGAATACTACGTCGCGATTCGTGCCGTTGATGCTGAGCTGCGGAACGTACAACGGCTGCGCGTAGATCTGACCATCCACCGCGTACGATCGCAGCTTTCCAAACTGCGCCGAATTCACTGCCGACGGTATCAACGTCGTCTCTTCGGTGAATGCACCATCGCGAGAATCATCGTTGTGGTAGGTGAGCACCGCGCCATGAGCTTGATTGAGCACGGTCAGCGCGCTCTGCACAGTCCCCGACGAAGATGCCACGGTCGTCGCGGTAATCGTGTGATTGCCGAGCGCATTCGGAGCGGTGTAGCGACCGGTCGAATCGATCGTTCCGACTGAGCTGTTGCCGCCACTGATGCCGTCTACGCTCCAATCGACACTTGTATTCGAAATGCCTTCAACGGTAGCCGTGAATTGCTCGGTACCTGCGGGATAGACCAAAGCTCCGGCGGGCGAAAGGCTCATCGAGAATACTGTGACCGCAGAGCTCGCAGTCGTTGAGGGAGTGCCGGAGTAGGTCGCGGTAATCGTACGATTTCCGGTGGCTGACGGAGCAGTGTAGATTCCATCGCTGCTGATCGTGCCCACGTCAGAATTGCCTCCGTTCACTCCGTCCACCGACCAGGTAATCGACGCATTCGTCTTGCCTGGCACAGACGCGGTAAATTGTTGTGTCGTTCCCGTCATCAACTCTGTGGTTTGCGGGCTTATCGACATTCCCGCGACGACCGTAACGCTCGCGCTGGCACTCTTGCTGCTATCGGCGGCACTGCTCGCCATCACCGTATGCGTTCCTGCCTGGGCGGGTGCAGTGTACAAGCCCGTGGCGTCGATAATCCCAGCGGCCGCATTGCCGCCGGCAACGTTGTCCACAGACCAATTCACCGCCGTGTCGCTTGTGCCTTGCACCACTGCGCTGAACTGTTGTTGCGCGCCGACTGCGACCGTGACTTTAGTCTGGTTCAGCTGGATCGTGACATTCAGAGATTTGGGTGGTGGAGTGTTGCCGCCGGTGCTGGATTTCAGGCTGGCACAACCAACAGAGGGAAGAACGAACGTGAGCAGGAGCAGATATTTTGGAAAAGAAGACTCAGTGACATCCATAAACGAGTACTGCCCGCCTCCCGCAGGCCTTGCTCGCTTGCGCCAAAATAGATGTAAGTTCCTGCCTGGAGGTTGCAATCCGCGCCGGGCAAGGGTTTGCGGCCATCGTTCGACTAATCCGTGTTATGTTTCGCGGAAGCGTGAGCTTCCCGCAGTTGGAAGAGTGACTCGTCGGCTGTCAGCAAAATGAGATAATGACTTCTCACGGCCCCGTAGCTCAGTTGGATAGAGCAGCGGTTTCCTAAACCGTTGGTCGGCGGTTCGACTCCGCCCGGGGCCCCCACTCATCATGGAGCATCACTGCAGCAGCCCGAAAATACCCACCCTCGTGTCATAGGGCACAATGACGCGCCCTTCGGCCACCACGGGCGTTCCAAATCCAATTCCTTCCCCAAGTCCGTCGCGCCCGGAGTTCATGCTGCTGTTCCACAGCTCGGTGGCAATGTTCGTGGCATCGTACGCATGCAGGATTCCTTGCCCGCCCGTGCTCTTTTCGTATGACCACACGATGCCATTCTGCGTTCCGTTTGCCGACACGACACTGTTTCCGCCGCGCAAGCCATATGCCGTCGCTGACGTGGCGACGGGTGTGGGATTCAACAATCCATTTTCAAAATGATACTGCTGCAGCGGCACGCTGGACGCGCCCGCGTAGATGTTACCGTTCCAATAAGCCGGAGTGCCGTAGAGCCGGTTCCAGCCGGGGCCTTCCGCAACGTCTGCGGTCACCGTGTCAGCGCATGTGTATTGGCCCACCATGAACTCCTGCGCAATCTGGTTGCCTCCGGCATTGAACTTGCCCATCGTATCGGTATTCACAAGAAACAGCCGGCCCTCCTTGCTGTACGCGATGGCGAGTTGCCTGCCGTTCGTGACATCGGTGGGAAGAAGTGCCACGCCGCCGGAACCGAGTTCAAGATCGTGAAGGTCGATGCATGCGGCGTTCGAGGGTGTGAACCAGTCAACTACCTGGAAGCTGCTTCCGTTGAACTGCAGCTTGAGCATGGTGTCGCCGTAATTATTTCCACCCTGGTCCGCGTTGAAACTGCCGTCGGCGGCATTGATGTAGATGTTGCCCGCGGCATCGACCGGGGGCGCAGCTCCGCCCTGCCAGAATGCGCCGCCCCCTCCGTAATCGGAGGGACCACTCGCCGCATCGATGGGCTGGTAGTCAGGTGTTGGATTAAAAACGGCAAGTTGCTTCAGGCTCGCAGGATCGTATGCCATCAGCCAACCGTGATACACGCCCCAATCGGAAAATGATCCCCATCCCACCAGGATTGCTCCGCCAACTTTGGTCAGGCCCACGCGCTGATTCTGATTGGAAGGGTCGAACGTGATGGTTCCGTTTACACTCCCTCTGCCGTCACCCAGCACGCTGGCCTGAATCTGCACGCTGCCGGGTCCGAAATCCTGTCCCGTGCGGATGTCGATTGCGCGCAGCCACTGTTCTGGCGCGCCATTGCGCTCCAGTGTGGTTACGAAGTAAAGGATTCCGGTTTTTGCGTCGACGTAGGGAGTGCCTGTGATTCCAACTTCACCGCCTAAAGTCGTGCGGCCACCGAAATTGTCAGGCATGGTAGTGATCCCATTCGCCGCATCCACGTAGTGCCGCTCCCAGAGAGGAGCCGCGGCGGGATTGTCCGCGTCAATCGCGTACACGCTGTCGTGTTCCGTTGTCACAATCACCAGATCGTGCGAACCACCCGAGCCCATGTCCACGCCCGAGACGTACAGAGGCTGACCCATGATGATGCCGTCTGCCTTGAAACTTCCCAGCCTCCCGAACTGCGAGACGTTGACGTTCGCTGGCGAGAGAGTGGTTTCGTTCGAGTAGGTACCGGTTTCCGAGGGATCTCCCTTCCACATCAACACGCCCTGGAAACTCGCCCCTTTTTGCTGGACCGGAGGAGTAGGAGTAGGAGTTGGATTACCTGGGGTAGTCGGATCTTTCGGAGCAGCCTGACAATTCATTAGATAACTGGTGAACGCCAACAATAATACGCAGGGTACAACCCGAGGCAGGGAAGGCTTTCCCATTTCAAAGGTCTCCGCCCAAACAAGTTTGCAGCGGCACCTTGGATGTGGCGGCTCAATAGATGGGTTGTCGCGGCGCAGCCATTCAGGATACATCCGCACCCAAATGCCTTGTAAATACCTATGATTGACTAGCTTAGCGGCTTTTCTTGTAAAGAGACGACGGGATCGCCTCCTACGGCATTCGCCTCAGGCTTAGTCCTTCTCAGTGAAACAATTTAGGTTTCCGCCTTTGACCAAATACAGCATTCTTGGTATTCTCCACGCAATCATTCTTGAGCCGTAAATCAGGCTGAGTCCCAGTCCGTTCCTGACGGACGTCTTGGCGAACTGTTAACAGGCGTAGATCTGTACCGCAAGTAACGCCATTGCCACGATTCTCTTGCTTCGCTCCCGCTCGTGCGTTCCGGAGAATCTCGCGCTGTAATTCTGAGCAAATCGCAAGTCAATAATCTTACGGAGAAGTTGCATGTATAAGTTCGCACTCACCCTGGCCCTCGCGGGGGGCTTAATTTCTTATGCGTTTGGCACGGTTACCGTCTCCTCGCCGGCGAACAACAGCACGGTTTCGTCGCCGACCCATTACGTTGCCAGCGGCACGACCACTTGCTCGAAGGGCGTGGCAGCGATGGGGATCTACACTGCCCCCTATCAGAAGGCCTACACTGTCTCAGGAAGCCACCTCGATACCTACCTCAATCTCCCCTCCGGGACTTACAACACGAATGTGACCGCGTGGGACAACTGCGGCGGAGCTACCACCAAGGCTGTGACCATTCAAGTCAGCGGCGGCGGTGCCGCGGCAGTTGGCAAGACCTTCTACAATGTGCAAGCCAGCAGCGGCTGGAGGGGATACGGTGAATTGCCTCCGGTGTATGACATCTGCAGCAGCTGCGGATCGGGCTTAGGCTGGTCCATGAGTCAGGGCATCAGTTCGCCCTCAATGGATGGAAAAGCAGCCAAATACAGCATCTGGGGAACTAAAGCCTACGCCGATGTGCTCTGGAACAACCACCTGATCGGCGATTTGTCCTCCAAGGGCTTGCCCGACACCAGTCACACACTGGTTTCAACGCTGCACAATTTCACCTACGATACGTACTTCTACGGCTCGAATCTCTCGCTCGCCGAGAACATCGAGTTCGATATCGCGCAATTCATGAACGGTATGGGATTCATGTTCGGCACGCAGTGCCAGTTCGTCAATGGTGCTGTCTGGGGCATCTGGGATAACGTGCACGGCCATTGGGTTTCGACCAACGCTCCGTGCAGACCCAAGAGCAATAGCTGGAACCATGTTGTGATTCAGTTCCAGCGCACCTCGGACAATTATCTGCTGTACAAATCCATCACCCTGAATGGAGTCACCACCACGCTAAACAAGAAGTATCCGCATTTTTCGGCGCCCAGCAACTGGTGGGGTGTCGCAGTGAACTTCCAGTTGGATGGAAATTACAAACTGGCCGACTACTCGGTCTACCTAGACAAGATGAACATCAGCTATTACTGAGTTCACCACCAAGTCAAAACAACCGGCTCCATCCCTGCCGCGCTCTTGGCGTCGGGGATGGAGCTCAAGTTTTTAGGAAGTACTGAGGGAGTTTTGTCACGCGGGCGGCGGCTGCTCTTGCGTGCGATGGCTCTCTGCTGAGAGCTTTCGAAGCGACAATCCCTCGCGGTGAGCCAGCATAAGCCCCAGCGGAATGACCGCGGCAAACGTCACCAGCCATAAGAGAATCCCGCAACTCGCCGCCAACTCCGGTGGCACATCAAACACACTGGAGAGAGTCGCGATCGTTGCCATCTGTGATCCGCCTCCGACGGCCGGCAGTTGCAGCATCGATCCCACCATGCTCGACCCCATCAGGATCAATAACTGCGACACGGGGATCTCCAGGGCATCCACACCGTAGGCGTGCGTGACTTCGTGATAAGCCAGCGCGATCAGATACCACATTCCGATCGACACTGCGCTCAGATACAGCATCTCAAGCCCGCCATGAATCGTATTCAGCCCCATTCCAAACTCCCGCACTTTTTCTCCCAGCTTGTGCGCGAGCTTCGGTAGGTGCGCAAAGCGCGCCTCCACCCACTGCGCTACCGCTTCTCCTTTTCGTTTCACAACGAACGCGGCGACCGTCGTGCAAGTGACCAACAGGATCAGGATGAAACCGGCTTCGCGAAATCTGGTGTAGTACTCCGGATGCGGAATGGAAGGCAACGCACTCGGCAGGAAAATCGCCAGCACGATCAGGAAAGCAAAAGAACCGATATCAAAAATCCGTTCTACCGCCCATACTGCAAGCTGTGACGAGAATGAAAGGTCCGTGCGGCGAGCAATGAGATAGGGGCGGATAAACTCGCCTGCCCGCCCCAGCAAAGCAATTCCGGTGAATCCCACCAGCGTCGGGGAGACCATCTCTGTAACCGTCGTCTTGGGCCGGACCGGTTTCAAAAAAATCTTCCATCGCACGGCCCGCATGAAATACGCGATGTAGATCAGCGCAATCCCATGCACCACATGCCACTTGTTTATGCGATTGGTCTGGCTCCAGAAGGTTCCCCAGTCGAAACTTCGCCAATGTCGATATTGTAGGTAAACCAGAAGGGCGAGGATGAGGAACACGACAACGCTGGCCAGGATGCGTTTTCTATCCATGAAGGAAGAGAGCTCCGCGCCGCCATCCCTACAGCGCGAAGCGGCACACCCAAGGTAAATGACCGGGCACTAGGAATCAATGAAGGATCTGTTGCAGATTTGCCCTGAGCGAAGCCGAGACGGGCTTGCCGGCGATTACTCGCTCGCTCCGCTGGTCTTCGCCTGAGCGACTGAATTCACGGCAGACTTCGCCGAAGCGGAGCTCTTCTTTGTGCTGCCATTCTTGGCAAGAGCACTGTTCTTTGCGCTGGCAGCCTTTTCCTGAGCCGCTTTCTTCTTGTTGAAGTCCCGCACAATCTTTGCCACGTAGGCCCGTGTCTCGCGGTAAGGAGGCACTCCGCCAAAGCGCTCCACCCTTTGCGGCCCGGCGTTGTAAGCGGCCAGTGCCTTCACCAGGTCAAAGTTGTAACGCTCCAGCAACTCGCGCAGATACCTTGTCCCGCCTTCTACATTCGCCTGCGGATCGAACGCATTGGGCACGCCCAGTTGCGACGCCGTACCCGGCATCAGCTGCATCAATCCCCGTGCTCCCTTCGGAGAAACTGCCCGCGCATTAAATGCGCTCTCTGCCTGGATGACGCTGTTCACCAGATCAGGATCCAGCCGGTACCGTCCACTCGCCTGGTTGACCACTTGCGACAGATCGGTCTTAGGGCGCCCAGGAAATCCACTCGCAGAAGATAACTTCTGCGCTCCCTGAAACGCCTGAGGCTGGAAGCTGACATTGATGCCATGGGGACTGGCGCGTCGGGCGCGGCCTCAAAGTGCTCGATGTCGTCCGTAGGCACATCGATGAAATTGGAACCATCCGCGCTGGTGTAGAGCCGCGTCACGTCCCCCACCACCTCTCGCCACTGGTGCTCGATGGTGAATCCGTTTTTCAAAACCGCAACTTCACCCGCAAAGCAGGGAACTGCCATCAGAACAGCGAGTACTAACGCCCCGAATTATCTTGAACTTCAGCATCTGCATTAAAGAGCCCCTAAAGCCTGGCCCCTATCGCCTGATCACTTCCTGCAACGCAGCCGCCACTCCGCACGCCTCATTGCCGAGCGTAACCCGCCATCCGCGAGCCCGCAACTCCTCGCATGCATTTCCCATGATAACCGGATGGCCAGCAAACTCAAGCATTTCAACATCATTATGGTTGTCACCGACGGCCATGACCTCGTCACGGTGGTAACCCCGGTAAGTTGCCCAGCGCTGCAAAGCATGCCCTTTCGAGCACCCCGCATTCAACACATCGATCATGGACAAATCTCGCGCCGGGTACTCGGTCCGCAACACCGTAACTCTATCCTCCAGACCGGCGCTCTCGAGTGCCCGCAGAGCCAAGTTCATTCGCGCCATGGTCCCGCAGAACATGCATTGCACTGGATCGGTAGTAAGAGAGGCCTCGATCGGCACCACGAACTCGATGAACTCCATGTTCTTCTCAATCCACCGCCGGATACTCGCTCCAATTTCATCAAGACGCTCCAGCACGATCGCGCCCTTGATCTCCTTATCAAAGGTAAGAACGGTATTTCCCCGGAATTCTTGCATTGCCTGGCACAGTTGCAGGCAGGTCTCGGTGGGCATTAAGTCGCGGTGAAACGTCTGCCCGCTCAGGGATCGCGTGACCGCCCCGTTCGAACTAATCAGCCACAGATCGAAACCAAGCAGTTTTGCGATCGGCAGGGCAAACGAGTGTCGCCTGCCGGTGACCAGCACAATTTCGACGCCCGCGTCGTGAGCACGGCGAAGCGCCGCCAGATCACCCTCGGAAATCTGAAACTGTGGATTAAGCAGCGTGCCGTCAATATCAGTAGCGAGCAGCCGAATGGAAGACTTGGAATTAGTCACTTACAGAATCTTAGCAGCACCCTTAAGCCCGCACCCTGCCCAGCACAGCATTGGCCCGCCGAAACCACGGCCGTTCCCGCCGCTTCAAATATCCCGGCATCGTAGGTTTCTTTGCCAGAATCTTCTTCGCCCACTCCCGCGCCTCATCGCCGCGGCCTTGCGATTCGAGAAAAAGCGAGTAGTGGTAATAAGTTTCCGAAAGGGTCGAGATTCGCGTGGCGTCCTCGAACAGCGCCTCCGCTTTCTCTTTCTGCTCGGTCTGCGCGTACGCCCATGCCAGCAATCCCTTGGCGCGGTGAAAGTCATAGTTGCGGTCAAACTTCAGCGTGCGCTCCAGGTCGGGGACAGCCGCGGCGAAGTCCTCCATTTCCATCTCCGCCAACGCCCGGCGGTAAAACGGATCGGGATGATCGGTGCGCGACGAAATCGCCTTGTCGTAGCACGCGCGCGCCAGCGCGAATTTCTTGTCATCCAGATAAAGCAATCCCAATTCTTCGTAGTTGCCCGCCGAAGGATTGTCCAGAATGACGGCTTCGAGTTCGTGAATCCGCTTGCGACGAGGGAACGCCTGAAAGGAATTCCGCAACAGCCCTGCATCAGGAATCACTTCCACGACGATATAAACCAGCGCGCCCACCCAATGAAACAGGATCACCCACAGCCAGTAATAGTCGGGCCGACGCTTGATGAAGTGCACCAGCGCAATAATGCGCAGTACAATCGACCACCACGAAAATGCAAAAAACAAAAATGATCCCATCTTTAAACGCACTATAGCACGCAGTAGTCCTGGCGGAAGATCACCAAAGATGACAGTAGTAATTAACGATGAAATGGGGTGCCCCACCCTTCTCGCGTTCTTCGCGAGAGGGTGGGGATTTTGACATTTGTGGGTCCGGATCCGTTTTCTATTTCTTCGCGCTCGGAGGCGCTACCGGCGGAGCCACCGGCCCAGCCGCCAAACTATCCTTCACCGACTGCGGCAATTTATCCGCATTCGCCACCAATAAACTCACCTGCCACATCTGCGTGTTGGACAATGTCTTCTGAAATCCCGGCATGCCCGTCATGCGGATTCCGCCCGCAACCTTCCAATACGACTCGCCCGGAGGATCGTCGGTCACACCTTTTCCCTGCAGCAGCTTGGGAGGATCCGGAAACATTCCCCTCGCGATCGCCGTCTCCTGCCCGCTCGGCAGCCCGTGACATACCGCGCAGTGCTCCTTGTAGACCTGCGCTCCCGCGGCGAAGTTGGTCTCATCTGCCTGGATCGGCACCGTCTTCGGCACTTCCTTATCCATTCGCGCGTGCAGAGCCATGCGCGCGAACATCTTTTCGAAAGGCATGGGCGGCGCCGTCGTTGCGACGGGCGCCATCCCCGTCTGGAAATAAAAATAAACAATAACCGGAACAAGAATGACTCCAATGATGAGGCCAAAGATGAACTTGCCCATTGCGCTGTCTCCCGACTCAGTATGGTAAGTAGAACAACCATACTAAGCCAGAAGCTCTGGTAGTGAATAGGATCGAAATCACTGCCGACGGCTGACTACCGCCGCTGCCCCTCTGCTAAACTCAGCACCGCAATGCTGACCCATCTGGAATGCACTCGCTGCGGGGAGCACTATCCCGCCGACCGCCCGCAATCCGTGTGCCCTAAAGACGGCGGTGTTCTCTACGCGCGGTATGATCTCGTTCACATAAAACGCACTTTTTCCTCTGCGCGTTTAGCCGGACGCACGCCCAGCATGTGGCGCTATGACGCGGTTCTGCCCGCCGCCGATCCCGTTACGTTGGGCGAAGGGTTCACGCCCATGCTTCCCAGCCGTGAATTTCCTAACATCTACATCAAAGATGAGGGCCTCAATCCGACCGGATCCTTCAAGGCCCGCGGACTCTCCGCAGCAGTGACTATGGCACGTCATTTTGGCCTTAGAAAGCTTGCCATCCCCTCAGCCGGAAATGCCGCCGGTGCACTCGCAGCGTACGCCGCAGCGGCCGCACTCGAAGCCCACATCTTCATGCCCAAAGATGTTCCCATGGCCAATCGAATCGAGTGTGATTATTACGGCGCACATATCACACTCATGGATGGCCTCATCAGCGACTGTGCCCGCAAAGTAGCTGACATGAAGAAGGAATCGTTCTGGGAAAAAGAGGGATGGTTCGACGTCTCCACCACAAAGGAGCCTTACCGCGTCGAAGGCAAGAAAACGATGGGCTACGAAGTGGCCGAGCAACTCGGCTGGCGCATGCCGCAAGGCATCATTTACCCCACCGGAGGAGGCGTCGGCCTTCTCGGCATGTGGAAGGCTTTTGAAGAAATGGAAGCCCTGGGATGGATCGGTTCGCAGCGTCCCAGGATGATCGTCGTCCAGGCCGCCGGATGCGCTCCCGTCGTGAGGGCCTGGGAAGAAGGGAAGCAATCCGCAGAAATGTGGAGCGATGCCGCAACTCTCGCCGCTGGCCTCCGCGTTCCCAAACCCTATGGCGATTATCTGATTCTCGACATCCTAAAAAAGAGCAATGGCGCGGCCGTAAGCGCGACCGATCAGGAAATCGTAGAAGCCACTCGCCATTGGGCGAAGCATGAAGGAATCTTCGCTGCTCCGGAAGGCGCAGCCAGCCTGGTTGCCTACCGCAAGCTCCGGGCTACTGGCTTTTTCAAGCCGCAAGACACAGTAGTCCTGTTCAACACCGGCACCGGCCTGAAATACCTGGACGTTCTCGACTCCAATGTGGAGCGGGCGTCCTCGTCCCCGAAGCCCGCCGCTCGCCAAATAGGCGGAATCATAGGCCCCTACTAGAACAATAAAAATGTCATCCTGAGCGAAGCGAAGGACCTATGCAGTCTGCTTGCGGCTTCAATAGATCCTTCGCTTCGCTCAGCATGACAACGCCCGCTTCGCTCAAGGAGCCTAGCGAAGGATCGCTGCAAGCCTGGAGCGCCGCGATAGCATCCGGTCTCTGGCCCGAGCCCCGCAGCCAGTTCTCCTTGTTATGCTTAAATGAAAACCCCATGACCGACCGCCTCTACTACCACGACTCCTTCCTCTACGACTTCGACGCGGAAATCCGCGAAGTCACGCAAGCCCCGCGTCCAGCAGTCACTCTCGACCGGACCGCCTTCTATCCCACCAGCGGAGGCCAAATCCACGACACCGGATGGATCTCTACGGACAGTGCCAGACATCGCGTCACCGAAGTAGCCGAGGCAGAAGACGGTCGCGTCGTTCACTATGTGGAAGCCGTGAAAGACCTCGCCCCAGGCACGCATATTCGCGGCCAGATCGACGCCACTCGTCGCCGTGACCACATGCAGCAGCACTCTGGACAGCACGTGCTTTCCGCCGCATTCATTCGACTCTTCGACATTCCCACGGTCTCATTTCATATGGCCGAAGATTATTGCTCGATTGATCTCGAGACCCCATCACTGACCCAGGAGCAAATCGAATCTGCCCAACGCTTGGCCAATGAAATCATCCTCGAGAATCGACCTGTAGAGATTCTTTTCGTCACGCGCGAGGAAGCAGGGAAGCTCGGACTGCGTAAAATTCCGCCCACTGAACGCGACGAACTACGCCTCATCGATGTGCATGAATTTGATGTCACCGCTTGCGGAGGCACACACGTCCGCCAGACCGGACAGATCGGCTGCATCCTTCTGCGCAAGTCGGAAAGAGTTCGCCAGGGCTATCGCGTCGAGTTCGTTGCGGGACAGCGCGCGGTAGCCACTGCCAGCCGCGATCTCATCACATTGAGCGAGGCCGCCGCATTGTTCTCGGCCCACATCTACGACTTGCCTCAGCAAGTGCGGAAATCGCTCGAAGAAGTCAGGGCCGTCCGCAAGCAGCGCGAACAGTTGCTCGAAGAACTGGCCACCGCCCAAGCCATCGCAGTGCTGTCCGAAACTCCCGAGACGAACGCACGGAAACTCATCCTGCGCGCCTTCAGCGATCGCGACATTAATTTCGTGAAACTGTTTGCGCAAAAGCTGACCCGGCTTTCCACGAACGTCGTGGCTCTGCTCGGAACCACATCTCCGCAACCCGCGGTCGTGTTCGCACAGTCGCCAGGCCAGCCCTTTGATATGGGAGTTCGCATGAAGGAA
Source organism: uncultured Acidobacteriota bacterium (assembly GCA_963785865.1). Classification (GTDB taxonomy): domain Bacteria; phylum Acidobacteriota; class Terriglobia; order Terriglobales; family Acidobacteriaceae; genus Sulfotelmatobacter. The sequence goes on from CAWAXF010000036.1 coordinate 192,848, forward strand.
ACCCTGGCGAAATTTGGTGGCCGCGGTGGCGGCAGCAAAGACTTGGCCCAGGGCGGACTACCCAACGCCGCGGACTTGGAATCCGCGCTCGCGGACGCGAAACAGTCCCTGGGCGCGTAGCCCGCAGCTCTCAGGCCATCGTTTTCGGACCCTCACCCGATTTCATTGGTTTCGCGATTCGAATAGCTTGAAGATAGCAGTCTTCGTGCACGGGCTTACCAAGCTCATTAATCCGCGCACTTTCCAGCGGCACCGGCTTCTCGCACAACTGGCAGGGAACCGAAGTAACCATAAACGCCTCCCAAGTGGCTTAGGGGACGACCAAAATTAGGTGGAGAATATCTTCACTGCTTCAATTTGTCAAAGTAATAATTGCGATTATCACGTCCAATCCGTTGATTCGAAGGGTCCCTGCTCTTGTCCCCGCGAGGGGAAGTCTGACGTTCTTCATGCGACCGGACTGGATCAGTTCCCGAGCGTTCCCTTGCACCCGGTGCTACAATTTTGCTGTAACCGCTCCTTGTCCCAGAGGAGGTTCCCGTGTACCAGTCTGCGCTGCTCGTTCCGGCACTGATTCTTTTCCTGTTGTCGGTCTTTCCCCAGCAATCTCCGAATCCGGCCGCTCAGAAGACGCCGTCTTACGCCGCCATTCCGGTTGAAGCCACCAAGCAAGCCAACCCGGTGAAATCCACGCCGGAATCGTTGGCCCGTGCTAAAAAATGGTGGACGCTCGACTGCGAAATGTGTCACGGCAAGAATGGCGACGGCAAAGGTGAGACGGCCAAAGACATGAAGTTACAGATCGCCGATTTCACCGATCCCGCGACCCTCAAAGATCGCACCGACGGAGAGATCTTTTACATCATCAAGAACGGGCACAACGAGATGCCCGCCGAAGGTCCCCGCGTCAAGACGGAAGAGAATTGGGATCTGGTGAACTACGTCCGCTCGCTGGCAAAAAAGAACGGCGAGGCCAAGCAGTAAGAGTACTGGCGCCTATTCGGGTTCCTGATATAGCCCAAACACATTTCCCATGGGTCGCGAAAGCGAGCCGTAATCTCCCAGCGTTCCACCGCATACCCGATTAGACCCCGTCCCCTGAGAAAACCTCGTTGTGATGCACGTCACGGCGGCGAATCTTCCTCGGCGGTAATCTCCGTTGAGTAAAAGCCTGAAGAACGCCTGCAAACTCCACGCCCGGAGCTTGCCAGCAAAGGACGATTCTGATGTCTTGGAAAACGCAGGGCTGGTTCCTCATTTCCTTCATGCAGAGTGTCTGGCAGGACCTCCGCTTCAGTCTCAAAATTTTTGTTTCGAACCCCAAATTCACGCTGGTCGCGATACTCAATTTAGCTCTCGGCATCGCCGTCGCTTCCACTGTATTCAGCTGGATCGACAACGTGCTGCTCCACCCCTATCCCGGCGTGACGGACACGCACGGCCTTGCTCTCATCGAAACTGAAACTCTCAGCGGCGAGCACCTCGTCGCCTCGTCCTATCTCGACTACCGCGATTACCGGGACAACCTAAAGCTTGTCTCCGGCGTGGCCATCGGCCGCTTCACACCCTTGAGCGTAGGATCGCAAAGCAACGCAGAACGAGCCTGGGCCGAACTCGTCTCCGCCAACTACTTCGATGTCCTCAAAGTCAAACCCATACTCGGACGCACATTCCTCCCAGAGGAAGGAGCCGACAAGCCGGGAGCCTTTCCTCTTGCCGTGATCAGCTACCGCACGTGGCAGAATCGCTTTCAGGGAGATCGCGAGATCCTGGGCAAGACGGTTCGTCTGAATCGTCACGAGCTAACTATCATTGGAGTCGCGCCTCCAGAGTTCCGCGGCACGACCGTTGGCCTCGTTTATGACTTCTGGATGCCAATTACGATGGCTGGCGAGATGGTTGCGGGAAATGGCACTCTCAATTACCGCGGCTGCCGCGATCTCACCTCCACCATCGTGAGGCTCAAGCCCGGGGTCACAGTCGACCAGGCGCGCTCGGAATTGAGCGCTCTGGCCAAGAGGTTGGCCGCCGCATATCCCCAAACCAATCGCGGAGTGGATGCCACCATACTCCCGGTGTGGGCCGGACATCTCGGCGCTCAGAGCGTTTTGCTAAAGCCTCTGCAAATCCTGATGGCGGTTTGCGTGCTTCTGCTGGTCATCGTTTGCGCCAACGTCTCCAACTTGCTGCTGGCTCGTGCTGTTTCTCGCCACCGCGAGTTCGGGCTGCGCCGCGCCTTCGGAGCTCGCTCCACTCGCATCCTCCGTCAATTGCTGACCGAGACCCTGTTGCTGGCTCTTGCGGCAGCAGCCGTGGGACTGATTCTGCTGGTCTGGTTGGGCAAGTCACTGAACCGTTTACTTCCCGCCGTGGATTTTCCCTTCGACCTCCGGGGAGGCGTGAACATCTCCACATTCGGCTTCACTCTGCTAATCGTAGTGCTGATCACAGTGGCCTCTGGACTGGCTCCGGGATTGCTCTCCATCCGCGCAAACATGAGCCAGGCTTTGAACGAAGGTGGCCGTAGCGGAATCGGAAGCACGCGCTCGCACCGGCTCAGAAGCGTGCTGGTCGGAATGGAAGTGACGCTAGCCATGCTGGCACTGGTCAGCGCTGGACTCTTCATGCGCAGCTTCTACAACGCCAGCCGCATTGAACCCGGTTTCAACACCCAGAATTCGCTGGTTGCGCAGTTCTACTTGTCCAGCGCTGGCTACAATGCCGACGAGCAACGCGCCTTCGCTCGCCGGTTGCGTGAGCGCATCGAGCCTCTGCCAGGCGTAACGGCCGTCACCTACTCCGATTTCGTGCCGCTGTCCTCACCGGGTTCCAGTCCACAGGATCAGCTCGTTGTCGAAGGGTATGTGCCCGCGCCCGACGAGCAAATGTTGCTCCACCGCGCGACTGTGCCTCCAGGTTATTTCCAGTTCATGGACATTCGAATGATCGAAGGGCGCGACTTCACCGAACGCGATGACGCTGGCGCGCCCGCCGTCATGATCGTGAACGAGACCTTCGCTCGCCACTTCTTTGGAAATGCGAGCCCTCTTGGCCGCACCGTACATGTTGCGGGATCGACCGTCACCATCATCGCCGAAGTCAAAGACAGTAAATACAACACGCCCATCGAGGCGCCCAGTCCCTATTTCTATTTGCCGTTCCGGCAGTATTTTGCTCCGAGCCTCAATGTTGCAATGCTCATCAGGACCAGCGGCGATCCCCTCGCAATTGTTCCTGAACTTCGGCGCGAAGCGCTGGCCCTGAATCAAGACGCCTCCTTCCATGCCCTCCTGTTTTCCGACGCTGTGACCTTTTCCCTTTATGCGCACAAAGTTGCCGCGAGCCTGCTCGCGGCTATTGCCGGCCTGTGTCTGTTGCTCGCAGCCATCGGACTGTATAGCGTGATGAGTTATGCGGTGAGCCAGCGTACCTAGGAATTCGGCGTACGCATGGCATTGGGCGCAAGCCGCTCCCAAGTCGTCTGGGTGGTAACACGCGAAAGTCTGGTTCTGACCGTCCCCGGATTGTTGCTGGGCATTGCTGTCGCCCTCCTAGCCTTCCGGCTATTCAGCGGAATGCTGGTAAGAGTCAGCCCCTCCGATCCGTTCACGCTCGCCGCGTCAGCCCTGTTCTTAACCGCAGTGATCTTGCTGGCGAGTTATCTTCCAGCCAGACGCGCCATGCACATAGATCCCATGGTCGCGCTACGCTGCCAGTAAACTTATCCGGAATCCGCGCTAGTAGATGCGATGCAAGGGTGCCCCGTTCAAGCTTCGCTTGAGCGGGGATTTTCCCGATACACTGCAAGATGGTCGTCCAGTCCGACACGAAACCATGGTCCCGTTCACCGTCGCCGCGCTCTCCTGCGTCATATGGATCTACTTGATCGCAGCGCGCGGCAATTTCTGGCATGTACGAGGTGTCTCCGCGCTTCGCGATTTCCGCAGAGAGGGAATGCAGGCTCGCGTCGCCATCGTCGTTCCCGCCCGCAATGAGGCGGATGTCATCGCTCAACCAATCCAGTCTCTGCTGGCGCAGGATTATCCCGGCCCACTGCGCATCTATGTCGTCGATGACCAAAGCTCTGACAACACCGCGGATGTGATACGCAAAGCTGCGGCTCAGCATGCTCAGCGACTGAACCTGATTTCGTCTTCGCCGCTGCCCCAAGGCTGGACTGGAAAGATGTGGGCGCTCTCCCAAGGGGTGCAGCATGCCTCTGACTTCGCGCCCGACTATTTCCTGTTCACCGACGCCGATATCGTGCATGACCCCGATAGCGTTAGCTCCCTTGTCGCTCTCGCCGAGGCAGAGAACCGCGACCTGGTCTCGATGATGGTGAAACTCCGCTGTGATTCTTTCGCCGAACGTGCGCTCATCCCCGCATTCGTGTTCTTCTTTTTCATGCTCTACCCGCCGCGCTGGGTGAACAGTGCGCAGCGCAAAACTGCAGCGGCAGCAGGCGGAGACATCCTGGTCCGCGCCGGCGCTCTCGCGCGAATCGGCGGCATCGCTGCCATTCGTCATGAACTCATCGACGATTGCGCTCTCGCCCGCGAAATCAAGCGCGCCGGAAACATCTTCCTGGGATTGACCGAGAATGCCCGTAGTATTCGCCCCTACGGCAGCTTCGGCGCAATCGGACGGATGATCTCCCGAAGCGCGTTCTACCAGTTGCGGCACTCGGCCTGGTTGCTGCTTGGAACGATCCTGGGACTAGCGATAACTTACGTCACTCCGCCGGTTCTGGTTTTCGCCGGCGGCCGGACAGCTCTCTTGGCGGCCGCGGCATGGATCCTGATGACAATCGCATTCTTGCCCATGGTGCGCTTCTATTCGCTCTGCCCGCTCTGGGCTGCAATGCTTCCAGCCGTCGCGTTGTTCTATGCAGGCGCAACCATCCACTCGGCAATTCAATACTGGTTGGGCCGCGGGGGCGAGTGGAAAAGCCGCGTGCAAGACAGCAGGCTGGGGGCGTAGCTCAGCGATGTTGTGCAGGTAGCAGGGGGGGTCAGACCAAGGGGTCGTCTTCGGCTGGATCCGGGATGCTCGATGGCGGATCGCTCGTGGGAAACGAGTCAGCCAGAGTTTTATCCATCATCTTCTCCCGAACCTGATCCTTGTCAGCCTGGTTGATCGGACGCTCTTCGGGATCGCGCCGGCTTCCGCGGTGCTCGTGGGATGACTTGGCGCTCGATCCAGCGTCACCAGCATCGGCAGTGTGCGTGTGTTCCGATCCTTCCCGCATGGGGGTCAGATTGGGATTGCTCCCGGTGATGCGGTCAATCGCCATCTGCTGTTTGCATTCTTCACAAAAATCGCTGTTGTCTGCCGTGGGACGATTGCAGCGATCGCCATGCCCATGCTTCTTGCTGCTGCACCTGCACTGCCCCATAGCGCCCTCGATTCCCTTGCCGGAGCTTAGATTCGCCTTTCTCGAAAGGGTTGCTGCTCCAGCGCTTTGCGCTTGCAATTAGGCGCATTCCTTAGTGATTACACAGAGGAATGGGCTCATCGTTATGACTCACAATGACGTTCTTCGATGTGACCCACGGGACAACGGGCCGCCAAAGACGATGAGTCTGGATTCCAGTCAGCAGGGCAAGAGTCGGCCGGACAGCGCCCAGATCGGCGCATGCGCGTAGCCGAGGAGTTATAACGTGATTGTAAAACCCTTAGGAGCCAAACGACGTAGAAATGCCCTCCTCACCTGATCGACTCCCGCTGCGCGCCCCCGTAATCTTTCCCATAACTGCCACCCTCGCCAGGACTTACCACCTGTAAGCGGGCCCCAGCAGTAGAAGGAAGATAATGCGCACATTTTTATTGACTCTTGCATGCTCTTTGCTGTTCATCCCAACTTTCTTAACCATTCCAGCTCAATCTCAGGAAAATACTTCCTCCTCACAAGCGGGAAACGACAATCCTGTGGAAGGTACCGTTGTCTCCTCCACGCGGAACACTCTAGTCGTAAGAAGTGATGACAACGAACACCATCTGTTCACCTACGATCGCAACTCCGTGCGGGCAACTGGGCTGGTACAAGGTGCCCGAGTTCGTGTGACCGCGGGTGATCCAGACGAGAATGGTACTCGTGCTGCCAGCAATGTCACGGTACTCGATGCCAAAGGAACCACTTCGGACAAGAGTGCGCAAGCCGCGCCGGTCCCTCCCAAGGTGCGCGAGGTAGAGAGTGATATCCGGCGCGAGGCCCGGCGTTGGCATGCCGGAGTCCGCCTCGGTCAAGCCTTTGATCCCGAACTCTTCCTGTTTGGCGTTCAGTCGCAAATGGGACCGATCTTCCATCCCCGCGTGGTGTTCCGCCCCAATGCGGAATTTGCCTTCGGGGAAGTTACCGATCTCGTTGCCATCAACCTGGAGGCCACGTACCGCTTTTCGGCTGCGAATCGCCGCAACAACTGGACCCCGTACGTCGGTGCCGGACCCGCGCTCATCTTTATTCATCAGAATTTTGAGAAAGGAAGAAACATCGACTTCGGCAATTTCGACTACGAGACGGGTTTCAACGTTCTGGCCGGCGTGCAGCACCGCAGAGGCATGTTCGTAGAACTGAAGACCAGCTTGTATTCCGGACCCGCTCCCAAGCTGCGCATGATCTTCGGCTACAACTTCTAACCGGGCATCAGGGTGCCCCACCCTTCTCGCGTTGCGCGAGAGGGTGGGGTCTTTGACTCTCATAACAAGTGAACTCGTTTTTCAGCCCTCTGGTGTTTCAGGCAGAAAACGTCCGGCCTCTCTAAGCGAAATCGGGAAATACATGCCCGGAAGCGAGCAATCGCTGCCGGGCATTTCTGTTTCTTAACCCAGACCCCGTCGCGAGGCGAGAAAAGGCTCTCAGGATCTGTCCCCCTTATTCAACCGCGACTTGACAAGCACCCGCTCACACTTTAGAATTAGCACTCGTTGGGCTCAACTGCTAGTAGCCGGAGCCTAATCCCGCTAAATCATAGCGTTACAGAGATCTAAATTGCAGCACATCAACCTTCTAACTACCTGAAAGGAGTCAGAACTATGGCGAAATTCGCACCGCTTCACGACCGCATCCTGGTCCGTCGCGTGGAAGAAGCTACCACCACCCGTGGAGGCATCATCATCCCCGACTCGGCCAAGGACAAGCCCCAGGAGGGCGAAGTCATTTCCACCGGCAAAGGCCGCAGCAACGACGAAGGCAAGATTTTCCCGCTGGCGGTTAAGGAAGGCGACCGCATTCTGTTCGGCAAGTACGCCGGCACCGAAATCAAGATTGATGGTGAAGAGTTCATCATCATGAAGGAAGACGAAGTCCTGGGCGTCCTGACCGGCACCACCAGCCCGGCCAAGAAGGAACTCGCCGGCTCCAGGAGGTAAGGCAAGGTCCCTCGCCTCACGCACAAAATGCGAGCGCGGATAAGAAGAGATTTAGCTAGAAGCCAGGAACTGGAGGCTAGTAGCGGGTTGCTCATCGCTCACAGCTCTTAGCTCAGTCCAAACGAAATACATAAGGAGACAAAAGATATGGCAAAGCACATCGTTCACGGAGAAGAGTCGCGACAGGCGATCCTCCGCGGCGTTAACCTTCTGGCCGACGCCGTGAAGGTCACACTCGGCCCCAAGGGCCGCAACGTAGTTATTGAAAAGAAATTCGGTTCGCCGACCATCACCAAGGACGGCGTCACCGTAGCCAAAGAAATCGAATTGAAAGACGGCCTCGAGAACATGGGCGCTCAGATGGTCCGCGAAGTTGCCAGCAAGACCAGCGACGTGGCCGGCGACGGCACCACCACCGCCACCGTTCTCGCCCAGGCAATCTATCGCGAAGGCGTCAAGACCGTAGCCGCCGGTGCCAATCCCATGGCGCTCAAGCGCGGCATCGAGAAAGCCGTCACCGTAATCGCCGGCAAGCTCGACAAGGAAGGCAACCGACTGCCCGGTGAACTCGACAAGCTCTCCAAGCCAGTCCAGGGCGAGATGATCAGCCAGGTTGGAACCATTTCAGCCAACAACGATGAGACCATCGGCAAGATTATCGCCGAGGCAATGAAGAAGGTCGGCAAAGACGGCGTCATCACCGTTGAAGAGTCCAAGACGCTTGAGACGCAGCTCGAAGTCGTCGAAGGCATGCAGTTCGATCGTGGATATCTCTCACCTTACTTTGTCACCGATCCCGAGCGCATGGAAGCTGCGCTGGAGAACGCGTACATCCTGATCCACGAGAAGAAAATCAGCTCAATGAAGGACCTGCTCCCGCTGCTAGAGCAGATTGCCAAGGGTGGCAAGCCGCTGTTGATCATCGCGGAAGATGTCGAGGGCGAAGCGCTCGCGACTCTCGTGGTCAACAAGCTGCGTGGCACGCTGCAAGTCGCGGCCGTCAAGGCTCCGGGTTTCGGCGATCGCCGCAAAGCGATGCTGCAGGATATCGCGATTCTGACCGGCGGCAAGGCCATCACCGAAGATCTCGGCATCAAGCTCGAGAACGTGCAGATCTCGGACCTCGGCCAGGCCAAGAAGATCACCATCGACAAGGACAACACCACGGTGGTGGAAGGCAAAGGCAAGCACAGTGAGATCGAAGGCCGCGTGAAAGAAATTCGCAGCCAGGTCGAGAAGACCACCAGCGACTATGACCGCGAGAAACTGCAGGAGCGGTTGGCGAAGCTGGTCGGTGGCGTAGCCGTGATCAAAGTCGGCGCCGCAACCGAAACCGAAATGAAAGAAAAGAAAGCCCGCGTGGAAGATGCCATGCACGCGACGCGCGCAGCCGTGGAAGAGGGAATTGTCCCCGGCGGCGGCGTGGCTCTGGCGCGTTGCGCCGCAGCGCTCGACAAGGTGAAGGCCGACGGCGATGAGCAGATCGGCATCAACATCGTGAAACGCGCCATCACCGAACCCCTGCGCCAGATCGTCGAGAACGCCGGCGAAGAAGGTGCGGTGATCCTGGGCAAAGTGCTCGAGTCCAAGGAGTCCAACTACGGATTCAACGCCTTCTCTAACGAGTACGAGGACCTGGTCAAGGCCGGCGTGCTCGATCCGACGAAGGTCGTGCGCACGGCTCTGCAGAATGCCGGCTCCATCGCCAGCCTGATGCTGACCACCGAAGCCCTGGTTGCTGAGATTCCTGAAAAGAAGGAAGCTCCGATGCCGGGTGGCGGTCACGGCGGCGGCATGGGCGACATGTACTAGCCCTGCAAAAAGACGCGCTTCGGCGCAAACCCGTAAGGGTACCCCGCCCAAGCTCAGCTTGGGCGGGGTTTTCTTTCCCCTGAACGCCACTACGCATTGCGGCAAATTATTCCTGCGGTGTCGCCTCCGGATGTAAAATGCATGCCACTGGGGACGGGGGACTAACTCATGACTGCCACATCGAGCTTGGTTGAGAGCGGCCGAGATCACGCTCCTGCTTCTACCATGCCCGTGATTGCGGCGCAGAAGCGGCACGCTGCCATTGTTCGCCTGACACATTGGCTCACCACGCTGGCGTTTGTCGCGCTGCTGATCAGCGGAGGCGAGATTGTCCTTGCTCATCCCCGGTTTTATTGGGGAGAAACTGGCAACGTAAACATGCGCCCCTGGCTCAACTTGCACCTGCCATCGTCGCGGGCCACGGTCCCCACCGGTTACGGATTCGTCCTTCCTGACCAGAACGGCTGGAGCCGCTATTTGCATTTTCAGGCTGCATGGCTCGCCGTCGCGACAGGTTTGCTTTATCTGATCTTTGGGCTCGTCAAGGGACATTTCCGGCGTAACCTCGTTCCCGCGCCCAATGAGTGTTCCGTCAAAGCCATCGGTATCTCGATGATTCGCCACTTGCGGTTTGAGCGACCGGGCAAGGAAGAGGCCTGGTCGTATAACGTGTTGCAGCGGCTTTCCTATTTGCTGGTGATCTTCGTGTTGTTCCCACTTATGATTTGGACGGGGTTGGCGATGTCGTTTGGCTTCACAGCGGCATTTCCGCTTGCTGCCAGAATTTTGGGAGGCCACCAGACTGCGCGCTCGCTGCACTTCCTGGTGACAATTCTGCTCACGCTGTTCCTGCTGGTGCACGTTGTCATGATCTTTGTTGCAGGATTCCGGCCACGGATGCGCGCCATGATCACCGGTCGGGCTACTCCACCGACGGAGTGAATTTATGAGCAAGATTTCACGACGCAAACTCATTACCACGGGACTGGCGACGGCCGCCGGTTTATCCGGGCTGGCTGTGGCTGCGAAAGTCGCACAACGTCATGGACTGATTCCGCCGGACTCGGGCGGCATCTATGGGCCGGGCGAGACGCTGACCTACGCGGCACAGCGGCTGCTGAATCGTCACGCCATGGCGAGAGAATTTTCGCGCGCCCAGATTTCCGAAAAGCCGTTCGCCAACGAAGTTGCTCCACTCGGGGATGAATTTCAGCGTCTCCAGGCAGGAGGCTTCGCGGAATGGCGCCTGGTCGTGGACGGTATGGCTGCGCGTCCGACTTCGTTCTCGGTGGCAGAGCTTAAGAGTTTCCCATCGAGTTCGCACGTCACGATGATCGGATGCGAAGAGGGATGGACCTACATTGCCGAATGGAGCGGCGTGCCACTGTCCTACATCCTGGATCGCGTGGGAGCGTTGCCGCAGGTTCGTTATGTCGTCTATCGATCGATCCAGCCCGACTGGTGGGAGAGCATCGACATGGCCGATGCCTTGCACCCGCAAACGCTCGTAGCTCATGGCATGAACGGAGCAGAACTAGCCGTGCCTTTCGGAGGGCCGCTGCGCCTGCGCGTTCCGCGTCAGCTCGGATACAAGAGCGTGAAATACATTACCCGCCTCACGCTTACCGATAATCTGAAATCCTTCGGCAAGGGTTTAGGGTCATCCGCCCCCGAAGGCGGATACGCCTGGTATGCCGGCATCTGAAGCTCAAAGGAATTGAATCGTCTTCTCCGATTGTCAATTTCGGCGTCAGTGGAATTGCACGATGGCCAATCCAGCGGGTTCGTCGCGCCGGGGATGGGAGACTTCAAGTTCGGAGTTAAGGCCCCCGTGGTTACATCAATGTCAAAAATCACAAAGTGCGAAGGCGGACTGTCATCCTGAGCGAAGCGAAGGACCTATGGAGTCCGCTCGCGGCAAGAAAATGCATAGGTCGTTCGCTTCGCTCAAGATGACAATGAGTTCTCAACTGATTGACCACCCCGGGACAACGGTCGCGGTCGGGCAAGTGCTCGCGTCGCCTGATCAATCTTGAATGCCACGATCGCAGTTGCGGGATTGAGGCATAGAGAATTTCGGTTTTGCTTGAGGAAGAACCGGATCGTTACCTGTGCCGGTCGTATTCGGTTGCTGCCTCCGCAACCGCAAAAGAAAAACAGAAGCAAACTAATAGTATCGTCCCAAAAGAAGCGACTTGGCGAGTTTCGGGGGAAAACCAGCAACGTTCGGCTTTCGTAACAAGTGCTGGTATTGTTGCCGTCCGAGAACAACTGGAATATAGTGGCGGCGCTCGTGTAGCTCGCTTCAAGTTCCCCCAACCCACGAGAGCTCGAGCATTGTCCCAAGGTCCCATTCGTAAATTGCAGGATCGCAACCTTGATGAATCCCAGGCTCGTCCTAGGTGCGGGAGCACTGCTGATGCTGCCGGGCTTGCTCCAGGCGGATAAGGCGGTGAAGTGCTCGATCAAAACGCTGGATGCTTGTCACAAGATCGGATGCTCCAAGCCCGGCTCTCCACTGGCGGTGACTAACTCGCAGAAACGCACCACTGCAATCAACGGCAGTCCTGCAAAATTAACCTTTGAGGATCTCAAGGCTCTGCAGGCCGATGTGGATCGCACATTCGCCAACGGTCCAGTAGTCATCAAGGGGCAGAAAGTTAGCAGCGCGCACAACATGAAGGCAGCGCCAAGGAAAATCATTCTTTCGGGATTGACGGCTGCGAGTGGGACTTTCAGCGAAGGAGACTTTGTCGAGCTCGAGGGATTTATCGCCGCGACCAAACAGCCCCCTCATCCCAATACTGGCGAGACCGTAAACTGCGACCTCACCGACAGGGTCAGCAACGATTACCACATCAACATCACGCCCGCAAAGAATGGCGATGAGGCCTTGGGCGTCGTGGTGGAGATGATCCCGCAAAATCCCCACCGCAAAAACGATGATTGGGATCTGGACAAGCTCAAGAAGATCCAGAAGCAGCAGATGCCGGTGAAGGGTTCAGGGACGCTTGTTCTTCGACAACGAGCATGCTCCCAACACCCAAAAGAACGACAAGAGCAAAAATCCCAAGCGCTTCTCGGTGTGGGAAATCCATCCCTTGACTTCGTTCCAGGTGTGCCTGGCGACCAGTTGCACCGAAAGTACTGGCTGGAAAGCCCTTGAAGATTGGACTCCCTCGAACTGATCGAGGCCCGAGGAGTGCGGATATGAGCTCGAAGTATTGGCTACTGGGGCTACTTCTTACCGCGTGCTGCATTACCGCGCCTGCGCAAAGGGCGGATGGCATCTATCACATCGCTTGCCTGGTGCAGATGAATGATGCAGGCGACGGGAATAAGACTGCCGAGTGCACGACACATCCTCGCCTCGGCACAATCGGCATTGGCGGGAGAGTGGCATTCGATGTCACATCGACTGAGGAATTGATGGATGAAGAGGGAGCGCCAGAAGATTACCGATCTTATTTTGTTTGTTGACGGCCAGCCGCTACCGGGAACGCACCCGATCGTGGAAAGCCAAACCGATGAGCCGCTGCCCTCAGGGGCGTCAGATGGGGAAGAGAATCAGGGCAAGGATTTCGTCGTCACCTTTCGTGTGAGTTTTCCGATCACGCGCGATTTATCCAGCGACAAAGGAAAGCAAAGCTGGAGGACAATTCTCGGGGGCATGGATAAGCAGCGCAGGGAAGTGCCATTGAGTCTGGGTTTGATCAATGGGCCTCCGCTGCCTTCAACCTACAAGGCGGAGTTTATTCGACTGGGTGCCGGACGTTTGCTGCTGTTTCTGCTGGTTGCGGCTGGGTTGGGATTGGGATTCATCATTGTAGCGGTCGGGACTGGTACACTTCGCGACAAGGAGCCGGTAAAACCGGGAGAAGATATTGCGCCGGACACGCGAGCCTACAGTCTCTCGCGCACGCAAATCGCGATCTGGACGATGTTGGTGGTCTACGCCTACCTGTTCATCTGGTTCATCACTGGGGAATACAACACCGCGATACCGGGATCGATTCTCGCCATCCTTGGGATCTCAGCCGGCACGTTTGCCACGGCGGCGGCCGTCGACAAAAACAAAGAAAAGTCAGGAGCCACCGTAGTGCGGACAGAAGGCCCACTCCGAGATCTCCTCACCGATCAAGGTGGCGCCGGGATGCATCGCGTTCAATTTGGCCTTTGGAGCGTGGTGTTGATGATCGTGTTCTGCGTCACTACTTACGAGACTCTGGCAATGCCCGATTTCAACACGGGACTCCTCGGGTTGATGGGGATCAGTTCAGCGGCCTATGCCACGATGAAGATTCCGGAGAAGAAGGGATAGCTGGGCGTCGGTAAAAAAGAAACGGCCTCGAACAAGAGGCCGTTTTCGATTGAAGGCAGCGCTGCTTACTTGCAGACGATGCTGGGGTTGTCCTTGGCGAGAGCCTGGCAGGCTTTGAGTTGCTGCTGCTTTTTCGCAGCATTGCCCAGACTCCCCGTGCTGTTGTCCGCCGGAGCGGCGGCAGGAGCAGGCGAATCCTGCACCTCGTCCTGCGACTGTACCGACGACGTGGTCTTCAGCGTGGATGCCGGAACGGCGGGAGCGGGACTCGCCGCAGGAGCCGGAGTCGCATTCGGAGAGGTCAGCGGCCCATGCTGGGTCCAGTCGGCCACAATAAGCTCGCAGGCATCCTTTGCGGCGTTGCCCACAGTTCTGGTCGCGCTGGTGCCAAGTACGTCGCCGAGGCGATTGGCTACCTGAACCTGGCTGTTAGTGCGCAGCAGGCCGCGATTCTTCTTGGACTCGCGGTTCAGCATGATGGTGTAGTCCGCGGCCGACTGACTTAAGGTGACGGTCACGCCGGTGCAGTTTTTCTGCAGATCCTTCGTGACTTCCATACCTTCATCGTGGGAATCGATAGTGGACCGCGATCCCCAGGCCCCCCAGTGACGGCCTCCGCCACCCGAGCCGGAACTCTGGACGTCTTCCGATCCCTTGCCTTGCACGAAAACTCTTGGTTTTTCCTGGGCGATGGCTACGCCGGCCAACAGGAAAACGAGAAAAATAAGCTTTTTCATTTTTACGCCCCCGCATGAGTTTGCTATGAAGCAGAAGCGCGTAAAAATGACCAAGGTACTAAGAAGAAAAAGCGAAAGCTGGACAGATATGCCCGGAGTCGGCTCTCTCTTGGATCATGCGGCCAGAAAACTATGGTAGGTCAGTTCAGCAACCGTCGGATTGATCAGCCGCAACATGTCTCCCCATTTCATGCGGACCAATTCGCGATGTGTCCCGGCGCTAAAAGTAATCTCCTCCTGTTCCGCCAGCGCTGCGTCAGCGTAGACAGGCATGTCGTACAGAATCCCAAATGGCGGAATGGCGCCGAGCTCGCAATCGGGGAAGGCGTTTTGAAAGTCGCATTCGGCCGCAATCTCAACCGCTCTGCCGCCGATCAAAGTTCGCAAGCGGTCCAGGTCGACATGCGAGGATGCCGGGACGACCGCCATCGCCAGCTTGCCATCAAGTTTGACGATCACCGTCTTGGCCAACTTTTTGCCTGAAACATGCGCCAGCGCCGCTACACCCTGCGCGGTGTAGGCCTGCGAGTGAGAGAGAACCAGATACTTGACCTGATGAGAATCGAGATATTCGCGAAGTTTGGAAAGCGGCATGGGACCTCCTCTGTGGAGTGGTGAACATTGAGAGGCCAGTTGCGCGACTATTTTTTGCCTGCACGATGGTACGCCGGGTATGGAGGAAATTCTGTGCGCGGGATCACCCACTACGGCCTATCGCGCCGGAAGGCTTGCTCGGTGCAAGCGAACATTACTGGGAATGCTACGGATCTTCGAGTCCGTCCCTGAGTGGCTTCGCAAATTAGTACTTTACGATTGCGGCGAACGACTTTGCATCCAGCGATGCTCCGCCAACCAGGGCGCCGTCGATTTCTTCCTGCGCCATGAGCGCGGAAACGTTGTCGGGCTTTACCGAGCCGCCGTATAGGATGCGCAGTTTGTTCGCGAAGTCTTCGCCGAAGATTTCCGTGGCCTCGCGCCGAATCACGGCGTGGGCTTCAGCCGCGAGTTCGGGAGTCGCTGTCTTGCCCGTGCCAATAGCCCAGACCGGCTCATAGGCCACGACCAGCTTCGCAGCTTTTTTGTTGGAAAGGGCGTGAAAGGCGCGAACACATTGACGGCGCAGGACGTCATCGGTCATGCCTGCTTCACGTTCTTCCAGCACTTCCCCGACGCAGCAGATGGGCGTGAAGCCCGCTTCCAGAGCCGTTTTCAAGCGGAGGTTTACCGTATCGTCGGTCTCGCCAAAGTACTGCCGGCGCTCTGAATGTCCGATGATGACGTGGTGTATGCCCAGGGCGAGCAACTGTGCCGCCGATGTTTCTCCGGTGAACGCGCCCTCTTCTTTCCAGTGAATATTCTGGGCACCAATTGCAACCATCGAATCCTTGGCCGCCTCCAGCGCCGCTGGCAGGTTGAGGAATGAGGGGCAGACGACGATCTCGTCCCGCGTGTGTCCTGAGACCAGGGGCAGAAAGGCCTGGAAGAATTCGCGGGTTTGCTCGGGAGTCTTGTACATCTTCCAGTTGGCGGCCATTACTTTCTTTCGCATGATTAAGCCTTTCGCTATGAATGCATGAAGTTGGTCCAGCTAGTTCTTCAACTCAGATTGCAATAAACTTGTGCTGTACGACGATGTGCCTCAACCAATCCAGTCACGACCCATATCATCTAGAACGCTTCGTGCGAGCCCAGAACCGTGTTTTTGACCATGTCCTCGCCGAACTGCGCGCGGGATACAAGAGCAGCCACTGGATGTGGTTCATCTTTCCCCAAATCCGAGGTTTGGGACGAAGCCCGGTCTCGATCGAATACGCAATCTCGTCCCGCGAAGAAGCGCAGGCCTACTTGCAGCACCCAATCCTCGGACCTCGACTGAAGGAATGCACCCGGCTGGTTCTCGCCCTCGAAGGCCGGTCAGTCGAAGAGATCTTCGGATCTCCGGATGACATGAAGTTTCGGTCCTCCATGACCCTGTTCGCGCAGGTCTCACAAGACGAGAAGATCTTCCAACGAGCGCTCGAAAAGCACTTCGGTGGAGTGCCTGACCGCCTGACCCTCGGCCGCTTGTAATCACTTCTTGTCCGTCAGTGCCTCGACCCCCGGCAGCTTTTGTCCTTCCAAAAACTCCAGCGACGCTCCGCCTCCGGTGGAGATGTGCGTAATCTTGTCGGCTACGTTCGCCGCTTTCACCGCGGCAACGGAATCCCCGCCCCCGACTATGGAGATTGCGCCCGCATTGTCCGCGACCGCATGTGCGATCTTGAACGTCCCCTTGGAGAATCCGGGAATTTCGAAGACGCCCATCGGGCCGTTCCAAACGATGGTGCGCGCAGTGGCGATTTCGTCCGAAAACATTTCAATCGTCTTGGGGCCGATGTCGAGTGCCATCTTATCGGCGGGTATAGGCTGCCCTTCACCGACCTGCTGAATTACCGCGTTGGCCTCAGGCTTCATGGCGACTACGTGGTCCACGGGCAAAAGGAATTTCAGCTTCCGCTTATTTGCCTCCGCAAGCAGCTGCTTGGCGAGATCGACTTTATCGGCTTCGACCAGGGATTTGCCAACTTCTTGTCCCTGGGCCTTGAGGAAGGTGTAAGCCATGCCTCCGCCGATAATGAGGGCGCTCACCTTGGTCATCAGATTCTGAATGACGCCGATCTTGTCGCCCACTTTGGCGCCGCCGAGTATCGCGACGAAGGGCTCCTC
This sequence comes from uncultured Acidobacteriota bacterium, assembly GCA_963785865.1. Lineage (GTDB taxonomy): Bacteria > Acidobacteriota > Terriglobia > Terriglobales > Acidobacteriaceae > Sulfotelmatobacter. The sequence continues at coordinate 209,792 of CAWAXF010000036.1, forward strand.
CGGAGCCTGGAGTGCCTGGCCCAGATACTTGAGCTCCTTTTCCATGAGCAAGCCGGCGGCGCACTGCTTCATGTAGTGCGTGATGCCCTCGGTAGAGGCATGCGCACGATGCGCGGAGCCAAAAGCGTCATTAACGTAATACTCCGCGAGTTTGGAAAGCTGTTTGGCGAAGTTTGGATCGTTGCCTTCTTCTTCCGCGTGGAAGCGCAGATTTTCCAGAAGCAGAGTTTGACCCTTCTCCAGTTGCGTGGCAACTTCTTCGGCCTCCGGGCCGACGCACTCGGGGCAGAATCCGACGTTTTCACCGCGCGCCAGTTCTTTATCCAGGAGCATGCGCAGCCGCTCGGCTACAGGCTTAAGGCTCATCTTCGGATTCGGCTTGCCTTTGGGGCGGCCCAGGTGTGAAGCGAGGACCAGGCGTGCGCCATGACGCAACGCGAATTCAATCGAAGGCAGGGTCTCTCGAATGCGAGTATCGTCCATGACCCTGCCGTCGTCGAGCGGAACGTTGAAGTCAACGCGCATGAAGATACGGTTGCCATTGAGCGGGAGATCACGAATGGACAGCTTGGACATGGGTGGAGTCCTCTTACTCAGATAGTGGTGATGTGACGCGGACGCCCTCGTCCGCGAGGCCCAGTGATTTTCCGTGTAGCGCGGGCGAGGGCGCCCGCGCCACATTGCGGTTCTTACAGGCCCTTGCTGGCGATGTAGTTAATCAGGTCACGCACGCGGCAGGAATATCCCCACTCATTGTCGTACCAGGAGATCACCTTTACGCAATTGCCGCCGACCACCAGCGTCATGGGAGCGTCCACGATGGAAGAGCGCGGATCTCCTTTGAAGTCAGACGACACCAGTTCATGCTCTTCGTAGCCTAGATACCCCTTCAACGACCCGGACTCCGTCGCTTTTTTCAGGGCCGCATTTACTTCTTCCTTGGTCGTCTTCTTCTCGACCCAGGCCACGAAGTCGACTACTGAGACATTGGGTGTCGGCACGCGCATAGAGAACCCGTCGATCTTGCCTCCGAGTTCCGGAATGACTAGTTTTAGCGCCTTCGCGGCCCCGGTCGTGGTGGGAATCATGGAGAGCGCAGCGGCGCGGGCACGACGCAGATCCTTATGCGGGAAATCGAGAATCACCTGATCGTTCGTGTAAGAATGAATCGTCGTCATGGTGCCGCTGACGATCTTGAATTCATCCTGGAGGACTTTCGCGACCGGCGCCAGGCAGTTCGTGGTGCACGAGGCGTTCGAGATTATGTTGTGCTTCTTGGCGTCGTACTTGTCGTGATTCACGCCGAGTACTACCGTGACGTCTTCATTCTTCGCCGGAGCCGAGATGATGACTTTCTTCACCGGCCCGCGCAGATGCTTCTTGGCGTCATTGGCGTCGGTGAAGCGGCCTGTAGATTCAATCACGACCTGCACGCCCACGGAGTCCCAGGGCAGCGCCGCCGGGTCTTTTTCTTTGAAGACCTTGATGTTCTTGCCATCGACCTGAATGCAGTCGCCGCCCGCAGTGACTTGGTTGGGCAGGTTGCCCAGTACTGAGTCGTACTTGAGCAGATGAGCCAGAGTCTTGGGCTCGGTCAGATCATTGACGGCTACGAACTCGAGGTTGGGATCTTTAAGCGAAGCGCGCAGCACATTGCGGCCGATTCGTCCAAAGCCATTAATACCTACTTTGATTGCCATGTTTCCTCCGTAAAGTTATGAGGCCCGAACAGATGTCGTTTACGTTTGAGTGGTAAACCTTTGATGTTAGCAGGGAACGGGAACCGCCGTAAACGTTCACGGGATTACTTTCGTAGCAAGTGTCCTCCGATCGAACTGTCAATTTTTGATTGTTGGGCATGAGAAAAGACTCAAAGCTGTTGGCTTTTGGTCAAGAATTAACAATCAACTAGCTTCCATACCTTCGTTGTGACCACAATCACTCCTCCCAGCGATCATTATCACTGTCCCAAATCGCACCTGCTTCTGTAATAGAGGAGCGACAGAGGTGCTGAGCGCACGCGCTTTCGCGCAACTCCCCAAAAATCGAGGCTGGCGATGGTCAACGACGACGTTGTGAAATGCCCCCTGTGCGGCGGATTTACTCACATTGAAAACCCAGCCTTGCTGGAAGCCCTGCACAATCCAGGTCTGCGGGAACAGATCGAGAAGTTCATCACGGAGCTCCTCAAATCGCCGGTGGAGGAGCTGAGCTCAGTCGCAGCTGCGCAAGCCGGACGCGATTTCCAGAAGGACGTTCACAGTTGGAATCCGTGCGTGCCGATGTGGAGGCGCAGCCCGAAGGAGTAGATCTCCAAAGCCAGAGGACAAATTATGAAAACAAAGAGAATCTTGATTCTTGGTGCGGCAGGAAGAGACTTTCACAATTTCAACGTCGTCTTTCGAGGCGAATCCGAGTACAACGTGGTGGGATTCACGGCCACTCAGATTCCCGGCATCGCCAATCGCCGCTATCCTGCCGAGTTAGCAGGCCATCTCTATCCGCTCGGAATCCCGATTTTCGAGGAGAAGGACTTTGAGCACCTTGTGGACGAGCACGAGGTGGACGCCGTGGTTTTTTCCTACAGCGACATTTCGCACCAGAACCTGATGCACCTGGCTTCGCGCGTGGTGGCGACGGGAGCGGATTTCTGGCTCTTGAGCTCGCAACGGACGCAGATCAAGTCGTCCGTGCCGGTGGTCTCCATTTGCGCCGTGCGCACAGGCTGCGGCAAAAGTCCGATCGGCCGCTTCGTGGCGTCGGAACTGCGGCGACAGAAACAGAAGGTGGTTGTTGTCCGCCATCCCATGCCTTACGGCGATCTCGCCGCGCAAGCCGTCCAGCGCTTTGCCGTGATGGATGACCTCGATAAGCATCAGTGCACGATCGAAGAGCGTGAAGAGTACGAGCCACACCTGCGCGAGGGAACGATCGTGTATGCAGGAGTCGATTACGGCCGCATCCTCCGCCAGGCGGAAAAGGAAGCTGACATCGTTATCTGGGATGGCGGGAACAACGACACTCCGTTCTATTCCCCCGACCTGGAGATCGTGGTGGCCGATCCGCACCGTCCCGGCCACGAACTTTCTTATTACCCAGGCGAAGTGAACCTCCGCCGTGCCCACGTCGTGGTGATCAACAAAGTGGACACGGCGGCACCGCAGGATGTCGAGACCGTTCGGAAAAACGTACGCATCAGCAATCCCAAAGCTCGACTCGTCGAGACCGCCTGCCGAGTTACGGTTTCGGAACCCGCGCTGGTAAAGGGACGCCGCGTGCTTGTCGTCGAAGATGGCCCCACCCTCACGCACGGGGAAATGCCTTATGGGGCGGGAGTTGTCGCAGCGCGCCAGTGCGGAGCAGCCGAACTGGTCGATCCTCGACCCTATGCCGTTGGCTCAATCCGCTGGACATACGAGCACTATCCGCATTTGACCAGCCTGCTGCCTGCCATGGGCTATAGCGCCATGCAGCGGCACGAACTGGAAGAAACGATCAACCGTGTGGATTGCGATCTGGTGCTGGTGGCAACGCCGATCGACCTGGGACACCTCGTAAAGATGAACAAGCCGAGTTTGCGTGTGACTTACGAAGTGGAAGATGTGACGCATCCCGGCCTGGGCGAGCTGCTGGCCCAATTCGCGCGGCACAAAGCGGGAGTCGAGGTCTAGACGACCAGCGGCTGCTTCGGACCGGCGTCGGCTCGGTTGACAGAGTTAGGGAGGAAATCATGCTCGTCAGCAAACAGCAGGCTCTCGATTATCACAATGGGCCTCGTGCAGGGAAAATCGAAGTCACGCCTACGAAGCCCTGTCGCACACAACGCGATTTGAGCCTTGCCTACACTCCGGGGGTTGCGGAGCCCTGCCTCGAGATCGAGAAGAACCCGCACGATGTCTTCAAATACACGGGACGAGGCAATCTGGTAGCCGTGCTCAGCAACGGCACGGCTGTACTCGGTCTGGGCGATATCGGAGCGCTGGCGAGCAAGCCGGTGATGGAAGGTAAAGCCGTCCTGTTTAAGCGCTTCGCCGACGTAGATGTGTTCGACATCGAAGTCAATACGCATGATCCAGAGGAAATTATCAAGCTATGCCAACTGCTCGAGCCTACCTTCGGAGGAATTAATCTCGAGGACATCAAGGCTCCCGATTGCTTCCATATCGAGGAGACGCTGCGCAAGACGATGAAGATCCCGGTGTTCCATGACGATCAGCATGGGACGGCAATCATCTCGGGCGCGGCGCTGCTGAATGCTATTGAGGTTGTCGGCAAAGATATTCGGCAAAATTCGAGTGGTGTTCAACGGTGCTGGAGCCGCGGGGATCGCCTGCGCCGAGCATTACATTCGGCTGGGCGTGAAACGCGAAAACATTCTTCTTTGCGATACCAAGGGTGTTGTTTACAAGGGACGCAAAGATGGGATGAACAAATACAAAGAGCGCTTCGCGCAGGAAACGAATCTGCGTACGTTGGCAGAAGCCCTGGCGGGCGCCGATGTGTTTGCTGGCTTGTCAGTGAAGGGCGCACTTACGCCAGAGATGGTTTGCTCGATGGCGCCGGACCCGATCGTCTTTGCCATGGCGAACCCCGATCCGGAGATTACATACGAAGAGGCAAAGGCGTGCCGCCCGGATGTGATCATTGCCACCGGGCGTTCTGATTACCCCAACCAGGTGAACAATGTTCTCGGGTTCCCGTTCATCTTCCGCGGAGCGCTCGACGTTCGTGCTACCGCAATCAACCAGGATATGGAACTGGCGGCGACTCGCGCGCTGGCGAGCCTCGCGAAGGAAGATGTTCCGGATTCCGTGTGCCGCGCTTATGGTGTTTCGCACCTGCAATTTGGCCGCGAATACCTGATTCCGAAGCCTTTTGATCCGCGTGTGCTGATGTGGGAGGCTTCGGCCGTCGCTGAAGCCGCGATGCGTACCGGAGTTGCCCAGCAGCCAGTCGATCTGCAGAGCTACCGGGGCCAACTGGAGCGCAGGTTGGGCAAGGCATACGAAGTGTCGCGGACGATGATTCACAAGGCCCAGGCGAATCCGAAGCAAGTTGTCTTTCCGGAGGGCGACAACGAGAAAATCCTGCGCGCCTGCCATGCGTTGGTGGAAGAGAAGATTGGAAAGCCGATCCTGCTCGGGGATGTTCAAAAGATTCAGGTGAAGGCGCGTGATCTCGGCGTGAGCCTGGAAGGGATGCAAATCGTCGATCCCGCAAGCGCCGAGCATCGCGAGCTATACATTCACGAACTGTTTCGGTTGCGACAGCGCCGGGGCGTGACCCTGCAGGAAGCAACCACGCTGATCGACAACCGCAACGTTTTCGGCTCCATGATGGTGCATATGGGCGATGCCGACGCCTTGGTCTCCGGAGTGACGCAGCACTTCCCGGATACCATTCGACCGGCGCTACAGATCGTCCGTATCCGGGAGGGTCTGCATCGCGTCTCAGGTTGCTATGCGATTATCACGCGCAAGGGCGAGGTTTTTTTCCTGGCCGACACGAGCGTGAATATCCAGCCGTCTGCCGAAGACCTGGTCGAGATTGCGCTGTGTACCGCTCACATGGCGCGACGATTCGACCTTGTGCCTCGGGTGGCATTGCTTTCGTTCTCCAGCTTCGGTGGCGTGGATCACCCCATTTGCAGGAATGTGAGGAAGGCGGTGGAACTCATCCGCTATGCCGATCCAACCCTGATTGTGGACGGCGAAATCATGGCAGATGAGGCCCTGTCGCCTGAAATCATCGAGCAGCACTATCCTTTCAGCGCCTTGAAGGGCGGCGCCAATGTGCTGATCTTTCCGGATCTGGCCTCCGCCAATATTGCCTGCAAGCTGGCGGCGAAGATTGGCGGCGGCGAACTGATTGGTCCAATCCTGATGGGGATGAGCCGTCCGGTGCACGTCTTACAACGCACCGCCACAGTGGAAGAGGTCGTGAATGTGGCCGCAATTGCGGTTGTGGACGCGCAGGAAAATGGTACGTACGCGCATCCACATGTACACGTGTCGGTTGAGCCTGAACTGGTGGGAGAGGACTGAAACGCAGTTTCAAGTTTCGGGTTTCGAGTTTCGAGGTCAGCCCTGAAACCTGAACCCTGAAGTTATACTCAGAAGCACGTTTCCGTGTTACTGCATCAAACGTCAAGATGTGGCTTGGCGCGAGGAGAATCCCATGTCCACGCTCTGGAAATCGCGGTACGCGCAGCGCACGCTGGGCATCCAAAGCTCCGCAATCCGCGAGCTTTTGAAGGTGACGCAAAAGCCGGAAATCATTTCTTTTGCCGGCGGTCTGCCAGCTCCCGACGTGTTTCCCGTGAATCGGTTTCAGGAAGCCTGCCATAAAGTCCTGTCCGAGCACGGCCCCATGGCGCTTCAATACGGCACGACCGAAGGCTATCAACCCCTGCGCGAGATGATCGCCCACAACCTGGCGCGCTATGGAATCGTGGCCAGCGCCGACAACGTGCTCATCACTTCCGGATCGCAGCAGGCGCTTGATCTCATCGGGAAGTTACTCATCAACCGCGGCGACCGCATCCTGGTGGAGGCTCCCACGTATTTAGGGGCCCTTCAGGCGTTCAATGTTTACGGGGCGCAATACGTAGGCGTGCCAGTCGATGAAGACGGGCTTCTTACCGAGCAACTCGATTCCAGCCTGCGCGCTGGCCCGAAATTTATGTACGTACTGCCGAATTTCCAGAATCCGGCAGGAGTCACATTGTCCGAGGGCCGGCGCCATCAACTCATCTTGCTGGCCGACAAATATGGTGTTCCGATTGTTGAGGATGATCCTTACGGCCAGTTGCGGTACGAGGGCGAGCACATCTCCCCGCTGGTAGTGCTCGACCGCGAAAACGTGCGGCGGGACAATGGGTTTACGCTCGGAAACGTCATTTATCTGAGCACCTTCTCCAAGACATTGGCCCCGGGCATCCGGCTGGCATGGATTGTCGCTCCGGAAGACGTGATCACCAAGCTGGTTCAGTTGAAACAGGCGGCCGATCTTCACACGTCCACGTTTAACCAATACGTGGCGTACGAGGTCGCTCGCGACGGCTTTCTCGATCAGCACGTCAAACTGATTCGGCAGGTATATCGCGAGAGACGCGATGCCATGCTCCACGCCCTGCAGGAATATTTCCCGCCGGAGGTGACGTGGACTCATCCCAAGGGCGGACTGTTTCTCTGGGTGACCATGCCCGAGGGCACCGACTCGCAAGCACTGTTGCGGGCCGCGCTGGCGGAGAATGTCGCGTTCGTTCCCGGCGACAGCTTCTACCCAAGCACTGGCAACGGGCACGAGGGCGGCCGCCACATGAGGCTGAACTTCTCCCACTCACAGCCTGAGCAAATCCACGAAGGCATTCGACGCCTATGCGTCGCCGTCAAGAGGCAGCTGCGCACGAATCATGTGAGTAGGTGAGGAAATTCAGCTTTTAGCTGTTAGCTCTTAGCCTTTAGCTAAAAACCACAGTAATGGCTAATAGCTGATTTCTGTGGGTAACTATGCCCCAGGGCACCAACTCGCAGGCGCTCCTCTGCGGCGCTTAGCGGAAAGGGCCGCATTGGCTCCCGATGCGTCGGCCATAAAAAGGCAGCTGCGCAGCAATCATGTGAGTCGGTGGAAGGCGAAAGTCCCTTTTTAGCTCTTAGCTCTCTAGCTAAAAGCTAACGGCTAAGAGCTAATAGCTAAGTGATGCCAATCACAATTACTCGTGATGCACCGCATCGCTCTCTCCCCATTCTCTCGCCACACTGAGGCTGGATCCGCGTTGCCCAGCGCAATCCGGGTCAGCGCTCGCGCGAGGTGCTCGATGACCGTCACCGTTATCACTATCATCATTGCCGTCCTTACTCTTGGACTCGGGCTCTTTGTGCTACGAGCCTTTCCTGGCGTTCAAGCTTACTTCCATTTCCGTGGCAAGCGGCTGGTCACCTGTCCGGAAACCCACAAGGCAGAGGCCGTAAGTGTCGCTGCCGCAGAAGCGGGACTGGGAGCGTTCTTCAACGAGCCCACTTTGCGCCTGAAGGAATGCTCCCGCTGGCCTGAGCGCAAGGATTGCGGGCAGGATTGCCTGGAGCAGATCGAGGCTGACTCGCAGAGCTGCCTGGTCTGGAACATCGTCTCCAAATGGTATGAAGGGAAGAAGTGCGTATTCTGTCGTAAGCCAATGGGTACGCTGCGCGACTGGGATCACGCGCCCGCCCTGCTGGGCCCCGACTTCAAGACAACAGAATGGAGAGACCTAGACGCCGAGAAGCTACCGGAGGTCTTCGGGACGCATCAGCCCGTCTGCTGGAACTGCCACGTAGCAGAGAGTTTCCGGCGACTGCGCCCAGAATTGGTTATTGATCGGCCGCTAGAGATCAGGAGCCGCCTGGAGCCGAAGGCTTGAAGAACTGGTTACCGAGTTTACGGAGTGGCGCTTTGCCCCTCAGTTTTGTGCCGCTTGAATAACCGGCTCTGGATATCAGGCCAGAATTCATCGAACAGTCCCCCAATCACGCCGTAAGTCAATGCGATCGAAGCCCGACTCAGGGTGAGCGCGGCGCCTCGATCATTTTCGTAAACCGGAATTGCGGGAGAGGTTGCAGTCGCTGGAATGGTTCGGATCAGAGTGTTTCCGGGATAGTAGAGGTTGGAAATCGCCCCGCTGGTGAAAGCTCCCAGAACGGTGGAAAAATTGAACGACCTCCCGCCCTTATCGGTGTGACAAACAAACTCCTGCTTAACGCTGTAGCCAACACGGCGCAAAAAGCTGCCTTCGCCGAGGCGGAAATACCTAGGGTCCTCTTTCAGCAAGGTAGGATAGGCATAGTTGCTCCAAAAGCCCGCATCCACTTCATCCGCCAGAGCTGCTCCGAAGCGTTTTCCGTAACCTTGCGCGCCCTGGCCGTACGCGGGAAACTGGTTGTCGGCCTGGCTGAGCGCGGCCTGAACTCCAACTACTCCGATAGAGATCGGATCGAACGCCGATTTTGCGAACAGGTGAAATTTCTCGTGCGGCGCAAGTGGTGGTGCATCCTGGCGGTTCGTCACTCCAAATTGCGGCAGTATGCCCAGCACTCGCCGCGACTGCTCCTTCTGTTCCAGAGTCCTTTCCTGTTCCGATTTTTGTGTTGAGCGGGTTTCCGGCTTGGGAACCGGTGTGGGCGCACTTTGTTCCTGCTTCTGAGAGCTGCCCTGCGCGCAGCCGGCGATCGAAGCAGAGCAGACGAAACACGAGACGACTAACACCCAGAAGATTCCGAGTCGCTGACCTGAAGTTTGGATAGCCACTGCCATTCCTTTCAAATACTGCCATGCGCGTTCTGAATGAGATTGTTTCAGCGACTCCCAGTCATGTTGTTTTATGAGAACGCTGCAAAACATACAGCTGCTAACACTGCACCAAACTCTTTGTCCCCAATCAGCCGCGAAAGAATGATAGATGCGTCGCGCGAATGAAATTTGTTCTCAAGTTTATCAACGTTACGCGGATGTATGCTGCGCATTGGCTCCGTTCGTTTACAAATGTGCGGCAATTGGGGGATGGAGTACAGCGAAAAAGAGAACGATGTCCTTCCCACTTCGGACCGAGTCAAAAAATTGCATGCGGCTTATCCACTGCAAGGAAGAAACCATCAAGTTAGTATAGAAACGAATCGTCCCAAAGGGCGATATCGTATTCAATCAAGATGACTCGAGGAACTCATGGCAGAACCGACGTATGAAGAACTGAAAGCAAAGCTGGCCCAACTGGAAAAGGAAGTCGAAACCAAGAAGCGCAGCGGAGATCTGATTTTCAAAGTCGGGGAAAAGGGCGGAGTCAGTGTTTACGGACTCGGACGGTTCCCCGTGACTCTCTATTACGAGCAGTGGAACCGCTTGCTGGGCGCGGCCAATGATATTAAGTCGTTCATGGAAGAGAACAAATCCAAACTGAAGCTGAAAGAACAGGGATAAGCAAATTTGGCCAGAGACTGCGGTCTGCCTGCTTTCGCTGCCTGGGCTCAAGCAAATCGCGGGTTTCTTTGCTCCCGCCTGATCTCACGATAATGAGTGGCGGAAGGCGAAACGTGAAATTTATCCAGATTTCATTTGTTCATTTTCCCCACTTGCATTTATTCTGTGGCGTCGTCGTGGCTGGTATCCGCTCCATCCCTATGTCTGCGAAAAGTGCGCATGAAGTTCCTGAGGCGTTGGAAAACCCGGGGTCTGCTGTTCCTCGCCGTCGTCGGCCCGGGGTTCATTACTGCCAATGTCGACAATGATGCCGGCGGCATCCTGACCTACTCCACCGCCGGAGCGCAATTCGGACACCTTCTGTTGTGGACCATGATCCCGATCACGATTGCCTTGATCGTGATCCAGGAGATGTGTGCACGCATGGGAGCGGTCACCGGCAAAGGCCTTAGCGATCTCATTCGTGAAGAATTCGGGCTCAGGATCACGTTCCTGATGATGCTGGGGATCCTCGTGATCAACTTTGGCAACGTCGTCACCGAATTTATCGGCATCGCAACCAGCCTGGAATTGTTCGGACTGGCGCGAATGTACACCGTCCCCGTGTGCGCGGTAATCGTCTGGTTAATCGTGGTTAAGGGCCAGTATAAGACCGTGGAAAAGGTATTTCTGGCAGCTTCTTTTTTTTATATCACGTATATTTTTGCAGGCGTCTTAGCGCATCCCTTCTGGAAGGACGCTACCATCGCCACGTTTAAACCCCCCGATCCGCACGCCTTTCGCGATCAGGCATACCTGTTCATGGTGATCGGAGTGGTAGGCACGACCATTGCCCCATGGATGCAGTTCTACCTGCAATCTTCCATCGTGGAAAAGGGCGTTACCCGGCGGGGCTACAAAGCATCACGCCTGGATGTTGTGACGGGATGCATCTTCACCGATGTTGTGGCCTGGTTCATTATCGTGGCTTGTGCGGCCACTTTGTATGTCCACGGATTCCGTGACATCAAATATGCGGCGGATGCGGCGCAGGCCTTGAAGCCTCTGGCGGGCGACTACGCCTATATATTGTTCGCTGTGGGCTTATTCAACGCTTCGTTGTTCGCGGCCTCGATCCTGCCCCTTTCGACGGCGTATACCGTGTGTGAAGGGCTGGGTTTCGAATCCGGAGTGGGCCGAAAATTCAGTGAAGCCCCGTTCTTTTACTGGCTCTACACGTTTCTGATTGCCGCTGGGGGAGCGTTGGTCTTGATGATCCCCTCGGAGCGGCTGGTGAATATTGTTTTATGGTCGCAGGTGCTGAACGGAGTTGTGCTTCCTTTTGTGCTGGTATTCATGTTGCTGTTGATCAACAAAAAAGAATTGATGGGTGAATATACGAACACACGTTTGTTTAACGTGATCGCGTGGTCCACCACGGCGATTGTCATCGTGCTATCCGTCGCCTGGGTGTACGCCTCGATGGGGGGAAAGACTGGAGGCTGATGTCTCAAAGAAAGTTTCCCTCTGACAGATCCTTCACCAGCGTCAGATCGGCTTCGAGAAAGTCGAAGGTTGGAAGCTCCTGGGGCGCGACCCATTGCATATCCCGGAAGATGCGATTTTCGAGTTCTCCCCGATAATCCCGAACGATGTAGAAGCGCAGTTCGACCATGCCCCCATTGGGGTACTCATGCTGGATGCGGGCGACTTCATCACCGACGGTCGCCAGAATGCCGAGCTCCTCCTCCAGTTCCCGGCGGAGGGCGTCACGAGGCTGCTCGCCTTCTTCGATCTTTCCTCCGGGGAACTCCCATTTCAGCGGCATGGTTTGGTGTCGCGTGCGCTGGCATACCAGAAGTTTGCCCTCTTGCAGGATTAGCCCGGCAACAACGCGTTTCATGACTGGGCCGGAATCGACGATTGCAGTGCGCTCGCCACCGGATCGACACAACTGGTGAACGTGAAGGCGAATGCCGCGAGGCCTGGCGAGCAGCGCAACTCGAGTTCGTGAACTCCGAATTCATGATTGTCCACCAGGAAGTACATGCGTGCGGAATCCACGACCAAAAAACTCTGCTCCACGGCAGCGGGGTTCGCCCTAAAGCGTGTGTCACGGGTGGATTGTTCGCGAGTGAGGGGCTTGCCATCCTGCAGGATCACGACATCAGCGGACTGGGACCGCGGGCTTGCCATGACCAAGTTTACGGCGGCAGCCTCATATTTCAAGTGCAGAATGTGCGGACCCTCTTCCACGGCCTCGAAATACTCTGAGGTAGAGGCCCAGCGTCCGTTAGCGTAGAAGAAATTTTCCTGCAGTTCGCCCGTAAAGGAATACTCGGCAATCTGATCTTCTCGGAATCCCCCTTCGTTTCCGATCCGCCCGCGGGCATGCCCGAGGTATAGTTCGCTGCTGGGCCGATAGCAAACCGCGCCTGCGTGATCCTCTTCGCGCACGGGATCCATGATCGGCGGCAGATCGAGCGTAGGATCAACTTCGCGCAGTAACTCCTGGATGACTTGCTCGCACTCGGCGTATCCGCCCTCCCCGAAATGGGCGTAGCGCAAATATCCCTCCTTGTCGAGCAAGTATTTTGTCGGCCAATACCGGTTGGCAAAAGCTTTCCAGATCTCGCGATTGCTGTCGATCACGACGGGATAGGTCAGACCAAATTCGCGAATACCCCGCTCGACGTTGGATTCGTATTGCGCAAAGGTGAATTCCGGGGTGTGCACGCCGATCACTGTGAGTCCCTTATCGCGGTAGCGCTCGTGCCAGGCCTGCACGTACGGAAGGGTGCGAATGCAGTTCACGCAAGTGTAATCCCAGAAATCGACCAGCACGACCCGCCCGCGCAGTTGTCGAAAGCTCAGCGGAGCGGAATTCAGCCAAACGTGCCCGATTTCCGGGGCACGCACAGTGCCTTTTTCTACTCTCATGCCTGCGATGTTTCCAGCTTTTCGCCGACCAGTTTGGCGCAGTGTTGCACCAGTGCCTGATGCTCAGAGGTAAAGGCGGCAGGGAAGTGGCTATCGATATCAAGTTCGCCGACAACTTTGCCGTGCACGAACACCGGAACCACGATTTCAGATTTGGTTTCGAGGGAACAGGCAAGGTAGCGCGGATCCTTATTCACGTCATCCACGACAACCGTTTGCCCACTGGAGGCTGCCGCTCCGCAAATGCCTTGATTCAGCGGGATGCGAGTGTGCGGGGTCATAGCCCCCTCAAACGCACCCAGCACCAGCACCGGCGGATCGGCGCCAGGTTCCAGCATGTAGAAGCCGACCCAGTTGTACTTGAGCATGCGATCGTGCAGCAGCCTTGCCATGGACTGCATCAATTCGGGAGCCCCGCGCGATGCTTTCGCCAGCTTGCTGACTTCGTCGCGAACTTCTTCGATCCGAGAAGCAACCGCCATGACTCAGATCTTAACTCACACTCTACGATTCTCAGCACTCGAAGCGGCAATGATGATGTCGATCACTCGTTCCGCAGTGCCACCATGGGTTCTACTCCGGCAGCACGCCGCGCCGGGACCAGCGATGCCAGGAGCGCCGCCAATGCGAGCGTCAGTACCGCCATCGCGAGCATGACCGGGTTCCATGGCGTGACCCCGTACAGTTGATCCCGCATCAGCTTGCCCGCCCCAATCGCTGCGGGAATGCCAATCGCCATCCCGATGCCTATCTGCGAAAAAGCACTCCGCAGCACCATCTTCAAAACCCGCATGCGATCCGCTCCCAGAGCCATGCGTATTCCAATTTCCCCCGTTCGTTGTTGCACCGCGTAGGCCATAACTCCGTACAGCCCGACCGCTGCCAGCACCAGCCCAAGCACGCCGAAAAGCGTGGTAAGAGTTGCGATCATTTCTTCCTGCTGGAAGTCTGCACTCACGACCTTGGTATACGGGTCAACGCCATAGAGAACCAGATTGGGATCGATGGCCGCCAGCGTCTTGCGTACGCGCTCTTCCATTTGCGGCGGATCGCCCGGCGCCCAAATCACGATGTTGTTCAAGTAACGAGACGACATTTCACCGCTCGCGTATGCCGGATCGTCCCACTCCACCGTCTGCGCCTCCGGTAACCAGTACATCGGCCCCACCGGCTCTTTGTAGTTGTAAGTCATATAGCGCATGTCCCTCACCACTCCGACTACTTCGTAAGTGGAGGAGTACTTCACCTTGCCCGGTCCAAAATGCTGCCCCACAGGGATCTGGTCCTTGAAAAACTTCTTCGCGAACGCTTCATTGATCACCGCTACTTTTCTGGTCGTTGCCGTATCCTGCTCCGTAATCGAACGGCCCGATACGATCCTGGCGCCCAGGGCTTCGAAGAATCCCGGCATCACGCGGACGAATCCCGCTGATGTATCGTCCTTGGCTCCCGGCTCCGGCTGACCTTCGATTCGAACCCCGTTATTCCAGCTATCGCCCGTCATCGGGGCATAGAGCGCAGGCGCGACCATCCGCACGCCCGGGAATCTGCTGGAGACGATCGTCAATCTGTCGGAATATCGGTTCCATTTGCTCCGGCTTGTAATTTCCCAGTTGCGGATCGATCCATGCGATATACCGTCCCTGCGTCTCGAATCCAAATTTCTGGTGCTGCAAGTTCCGCAGGCTTTGGCCGAGGAGGGCCGCCGCGGAGAGCAGTACCAGCGACATCGCTGCCTGCGCGATGACCAACGATCTCTGCGCCCACGAGCGACTGCCCGACACCGAACGGTTTGTCCCGCGAAGCGCCTCGATGGGGTCAGCACGCGAAGTCATCCACGCCGGCGCGATCCCAAACAGGATTCCGGTCAAAACGGACATGCCCAGCGTGAAGAGCAGCACAGGTAATGATGGCGTCGCGCTGATTGGAACGTAGTTGTTGGGGCCGCCAATCTGGAACGCCAGATGCAAAATCAACCTTGTTCCGGCATATGCCACGCCTATGCCCAGGACCCCTCCGATCGCCGCCAGCACGATGCACTCGACCAAAGATTTACGAAGAAGTCGTCTTCGCGGAGCGCCGAGGGCCACCCGTATCGAAGTCTGCGCGCGATCTTTCAACCCGCGCGCCAGCATCAGATTCGCCACATTCCCGCATGCCACCAGCAGTACACATCCCGCGGCGACTAGAAGCAGCTTCAGTCCATCCTCATACTCATCGCGCAAAGCTGCCACCCCGGCGCCCCCGGGAACGAGGTGCAGCGTTTGCTGTTGCCAAAGCTGCTTCTCGCCCGGTTCCATCTCCGGAACGTGACTCGCCAGCCAGTTATGAAACTCAACCTTCAACTTTGCTTCCAGCGATTTGGGATCCACTCCCGGACGCACTCTGCCGATCAGGTCCAGGAAGTTGGTGTTTGGCCTTTTCAGCCGCGCCGTCGCGCCATCGATCAATAGTTCGGCGGTCAGTGGCAGCCAAACGTCTGGCATGCCAGCCCCAGACAGCTTCGCTCCGAAGAATCCCGGCGCAGCCACGCCGATCACCGTGAAAGGATGCCCATTGATCTGGTATCCAGCACCCACCACAGAGGGATCGGATCCGTACTTGTCATGCCAGATGCGGTAACTCATCACCGCAACCGGCGGCGAACCCTCCTGATCGTCTTCGTCGGTCATCAGGCGGCCGATCCACGGCTGCACGCCAAAGGTCCTGAAGAAATTCCCCGATACATATTGCCCATTGCGCGTGTCCACGGGGGCCTGGGATCCCGCTCTGCGCACTCCCAGAGGCGCATTGCCCGCCTGCAATGCAGCGAGATCTGTGAACTCCGGGGTCTGAGTGCGAAAGTTCTTGTACGCCTCCCACGAGAACAGCGCAAAATCGCCGTCATCGCCTTGGGTATACCCACCCCAATTGCAGCAGCGTACTTTGTCTCCGATCCGCCACAGTTCGCCCGGCTTGGCCACTGGCAGCGACTTCAGCATCACCTGATGAACCAGGGTGAAGATCGCCGTCGTCGCCCCGATCCCCAGTGCCAGGGTGATCAAGCCGGTTGCTGTAAAGCTTGGAGCCTTTCTCAACTGCCGCAGAGCGTCACGCAAATCGGTCAGCATTCGTCCCTCGCATGGAGTTTTGACGTAGCTAAGTCAAATCGGTTATTTGAAAGTTTAACCGTGAAATGAGTTTGTGGGCGCGTCTTGACTCTATACCAAGATATCTATATAAAGACATCTTAGTATGCCCAAGACCGACTCTCTGCAAGGCTCCCTTGATTTGCTCGTGCTCAAGATCCTGTCGCGGCGCCCGCGGCTTCACGGATACGCCATCATGGCTGCCATCGCCAATACATCCGGCGAAGTCTTGCGCGCAGAGGAAGGCTCGCTCTACCCCGCGCTGTATCGGATGGAGGAAGCGGGCTGGATTCGCGCCGAGTGGATCAAGAAGGACTCCGGCCGCCGCGCCCGGGTCTACGAATTGACCGCCGCAGGTAAAAAGCAATTGGGTGCGGAAGAGTCGCGCTGGCAGTCAGTCAGCCTGGCAATCAATCGGGTTCTCCGGGAGGCATGACATGTCGTTGTGGTCGCGCATCTCGAATGCCGTGTTCGGCGAGCGCTTGAATCGCGAGATCGACGAAGAGTTGCAGTCACACATTGAAGAAGCCATCGCTTCAGGACGTGATCCCACAGGAAGCGCGCCGTGCATTCGGTTGCGCGCTGCATGCCCGCGAGGCGAGCCACAGCATTCGTGTTGTCGGATGGCTTGAGTCGCTTCTCTCCGATATAAGTTTCGGCTGGCGGCAGCTCTGCCGCAACAAGGTCACCTCCGCGGCCGCTGTGCTTTCCCTCGCGCTTGGCATCGGCTCCTGTGTCGCCGCCTTCCGTCTTATCGACGCCCTGCTCTGGCGCCCGCTGCCCATCTCCGGTTCCAGCAGGCTCTATTTCCTTTCCCGCAATTTGACCGGCCTCGAAGGCAAGCCTATTGACGACGGCTACTGGGCCACGCCGGACTTCAACCTCATGCGCGATGCTGCGAAGGACCAGGCCGACCTCATCGCCATCAGCGACGCCGACCGCACCGACATCACCTGGTCCACCGACGACGACATGGAGAAGGCCCACGTCGTTTATGCCTCCGGCAACATGTTCTCGCTCTTCGGCCTTGAGCCAGCGCTCGGTCGCCTGCTCGCCCCCGCCGATGAGCGCGCTCCCTATGCAGTCCTCTCCTGGGACTACTGGAATCACCGCTTCGGCCGCGATCCCCGCGTCCTCGGCCGCTCGCTCCATGTCGGCGAGCAGACCTTCGAAATCATCGGCGTCGGCCCTCGCGACTTCACTGGAACCGAAAAGGGAACTGTCACCGACATCTTTCTGCCTCTTGGCATGAACCGACTCGCCACCCGGGACAGCGTCACCTGGCACCACGCCTTCCTGATGTTGAAGCCCGGCATCAACCCGGCCACCGCCCTCGAGCCGCTTCGCCAGCACCTCTCCTCCGTCAGCCGCGCCTTCGAACTCGAGTGCTCCACGTGCCTCCGCGGCATGACCCCGGCGACCATCGAGCGCTATCTCAATAAGACCCTCGTCTTCAATCCGGCCGGCGCCGGCATCTCCGAGCTCCAGAAAGACTATCGCCGGTCACTCGGCATCCTTGGTCTCCTGGCCGCTCTCGTCCTGCTCATCGCCTGCGTCAACGTCTCCAACATGATGACCGCCCAGGCTGCTGCCCGCGCCCAGGAGATGGCACTCCGCATCTCGATCGGTGCAGGCCGTCGTCGCCTCATCCAGCTCATCCTGTGCCAGAGCGCACTGCTCGCGTTCTTTGCCTCCGTTCTTGGCGCATTCTTTGCGGCATGGTCGGCGCCCTTTGTGCTCAGCCTCATCAATCCGCCCGACAACCCTGCGCGCCTCGCCCTTTCCGCCGACTGGCGTGTGCTTCTCTTCGCCTTCGGGCTCATTCTTCTGGTCGTCCTATTGCTTGGCTTGCTTCCTGCTCTCCGTGCCTCTGCCGTCCGGCCCGTTGCCGCGCTCAAAGGTGGAGAAGATCCGCACTCGCCACGCCGTCTCATGCGCGGAGCCATCGCTCTTCAGGTGGCTTTCTGCTGCCTCGTCCTCTTTCTGTCTTCGCTCTTCGTCGCATCGTTCCAGCGCCTGCAGAATCGCCCTCTCGGTTTCTCTACTGACCGGCTGCTCTTGCTCGAAACCGTTGCCGGCAAGGGCCAACTCCCCGTGGTGTGGAATCAAACTGCGGAGGCGCTCCGTGCCGTCCCCGGCATCGACTCGGTCGCTATCGCAAGCTGGCCCCTTCTCGGGCGCATCCGCATAAACAGCGAAATCTCCATCAACGGCGCGCCTCCCAGTCCGACTCCCGCCTGGTTACAGCCGGTTTCCCCGGGCTGGCTCTCGACCATGAAGATTCGCCTCGTTTCCGGCCGCGACTTTCGTCCTGATGACACCTCGCCCGGAGCCGCCATCGTCAACGAGACCTTCGCCAAGACTTTCTTCCCCGGCCAGGACCCCATCGGCCACACGTTTGAACGCGGTGCCAACGAACCCATCAACACCATTGTCGGCATCACTCCCGACGTCCCGTACAGCGACCTGCGCGAGCCCAGCCGTCCCGTCTTCTACGTCTCCTTCGCCGAAATCAACGGCAAATCTGCCCCGAGTGTCGTCGACTTTGCCACATTCATCATTCACACCGAAGGCCAGAACCCCCTCGCCCTCGCCGACTCACTCCGCCAGTTCATCGCGCTGCGCCACAACGGCCTGCGCGTCTCGAACATCACCACGCAGCTGGATTTGGTCCGCAACCAAACCATTCGCGAGCGCCTGATCGCCATGCTCGCCTCCTTCTTTGCCGCGGTCGCGCTGCTCCTCGCGGGTATCGGACTCTACGCCGTTCTCAACTACTCCGTCCTCCAGCGCCGCCGCGAGATCGGTATCCGCATGGCGATTGGCTCGACTCGTTCCAGCATCGTGCGCATTGTGACTCTCGATGTCTTTCTGATGATCGCGCTCGGAGGCTGCGCGGGCGTAGCGCTAGGGTTCGGCGCGGCCCGCTATGTCGAGTCGCTTTTCTACCAGGTCAAAGCAACCGACGCGGATATGATCGCTTCGCCGACATGTGCCATTCTGCTGACGGCTCTGGTCGCCACACTGCCCGCCGTGCTTCGCGCTCTCCGCACAGACCCCACCGAGATCCTGCGCGCACAGTGAGGCACAGAGTTCCACGAGTGTCACCAGTGGAGCAACCCCCAGCTCAGAGTTTCTTCCAGATCATCTTCAAGTCGGGGGTGCCCCACCCTTCCCGCGTTTTGAGCGGGAGGGTGGGGATTTTGACTCTCAGGATTGCCCACCATGCATTGCAATCGTGCCCTGCCGATTTCCGCAGCGAGGGGGTTGCTCACTGATCACGAACGCACGTAGCCTTAACCCAGGCTGTTTGTGCGGCGCCGCGAATTACGCCTGAAAGACCCTCCCCACCGAAATTCATCAACATGTGTTCACCAAAGAACCCGCGGGTCTGTACAAAATCGATTTCCACAGCCAAAATTCCATTTCGTGTGACGGATGACCTTTACCGTGGAATCAGAAAGCTCATACTGGTTTCGTGCAAGAAGATCTTCGGAACGAACGAGACAGCAAGAATCCCAGCCGTAAGCCTTTATTCCAGAATACTTTACCTATAACTCCTCTGTTTCGAAGACTTTGCAGCGATAACCGCGGGTACCCACCAGCTAAGCCCTCCCAAATGAATACTTTGCGGATCATCCCCCGAAAAAAAATTCACCAAGATGCATGCAGGAGCGCAAGACATGTCTGATCCAAAGCACCTTCCAATCGACCTCGAGGCATTTTCCTGGACCTACTCTCAAACGACCGGCGAGCTGCAGCAAGACGGCGAGCACGTCGCAACTGGCTATTCCGGTAGCTGGTGCAGGGAAGAACAATCCCGCTATGCAGAACGTGCCCAACGTTGGCCCAATCCCTCGCGGAAACTGGACCATCACCGGGCCGCCTATGGATACTCGCGACCACGGCCCCTGTGTGTTGCGACTGGAGCCCGCTGCCGAAACCGACACTCGCGGTCGCAGCGGTTTCCTCATGCACGGAGATTCCAAATCCCGGCCCGGAACCGCTTCTCACGGATGCATCATTTTGCCGCGAGCGGTTCGCGAACAGGTATGGCAAAGCGGCGATCACGATCTTGAAGTACTCGCGGAGGTTTCTGTGGAGAAGAGAACAGGAGAGCCAGACGAATAGACTCGTTCCTGTCTGCCGCGGGCGCGCCATCCCGCGCTTCGACCGACCCGCAACGAAAAACATTCGACGCGGTTTACCAACCGTGCTTCATGGCTTGCGCGAATCTATCGGCAGGCAACGTGTTCAGCACGTCCTCTTTGGTGAGCCACGCGCGCCGCGCTTGCAACACTCCGTAGCGGATTTTTTCCATGTGCGACGTGTGATGGGAGTCGGTATTGATGACGATCTTCACGCCGTGCTGCTTGGCCTGACGCAAATGATTGTCGTTCAGGTCCAGCCGGTCCGGATAGGCGTTCAACTCCATCGCGACTTTGTGTTTGGCCGCCGCACTCAAAACTGCATGCATGTCGAATGGATAGGAATCACGACGCAACTGGATCCGGCCCGTGGGATGTCCGATGAGCGAGACGTGCGGGTTCTCGATGGCTTTGATCAGCCGCTCGGTCATCTTGGCCCCTTCCATGTTGAAGACCGAGTGCACGCTTGCGATGACGATATCCATTTGCGCCAGGACGTCATTGGAGAGATCCAGATCCCCCTCGGCGAGAATATCCACTTCCACTCCGGCAAAGACCGTGATGCCTTCCATCTTCTTAGCGGCTTCGCGGATGCGCTGGATGTGCTCGACGGCACGTTTGTCATCCAGGCCGTTGGCGAAGGCCAGATTCTTGGAGTGATCCGTGATGGCCATGTATTGATAACCGCGCTCCTTGGCGGCCTGGGCCATCTCCTCGATCGTGTTGCGGCCATCGGTTTCGACTGTGTGCATGTGCACGTCGCCTTGCAAGTCGGATTGCGCGATCAGGCGGGGCAGGGCATGGTTCTGCGCGAGATCGATCTCGCCAAGGTTCTCGCGCATCTCGGGCGGAATGTAATCCAGGTTAAGCTTGGCGTAGATTTCTTCTTCAGTTTTTCCCGCGACCGGCGTCTCGCCTTCCAGCGTTGCCAGGCTGTATTCATTCAGCGTGTATCCCATCTTGAGAGCGCGCTGGCGAAGAGCGACGTTGTGCGCCTTCGATCCCGTGAAATACTGCATGGCCGCGCCAAACGACTCCGGCGGCAGAAGGCGCACATCGACCTGCATGCCATTGCGCACATGGAAGCTGATTTTGTTGTCGCCGCTGGCAATGACGTCCATCAGCGGCGGATACTGGGCGACGTAGGCGATGGCTTTCTGCCGGCCCTCCTCTGTAGTGCACGCACTGCCAGTGACCAGAATATCGAGGTCTCCTACAGTCTCCCGCCCGCGGCGCAGCGATCCCGCCGGAGTAATTTTGTCGATGCCGGGAAATTTCTCAACGTAGGCCGTGATCTTTTCGCACTCGATCTCGGCCGTGTCGATGAGGAAGCGTCCGCCGATGCGGCGATAATCTTCGATTGCCTTGAGCAGCTTGGCTTCGTGCTTCTCGCCCATGCGCGGCAGTTCGCGAATTTTTCCCTCGCGGGCAAGTTTCTCGACCCCGTCCACGTCGCAGATCTTGTAGGCACTCCAGATCAGGGCAATCGTCTTCGGTCCCAGCCCCTGAATCTTCAGCAGTTGCAGCATCGAAGGGTGATATTTCGCGAGCAGTTCGGCTTGCACCGCGAGCTTGCCGGTATTGAAGAGTTCCTGCAAGTTCGTGAGCATTCCCTTGCCAACGCCGGGAATGGCGAGGACCTGCTTGGGATCGCCGATAATGTCTTTGATCTGGTGGGCGTGGCTCTCGATCGCCTGTGCAGCGTTGCGGTAGGAGCGGATGCGAAATGAGTCCTGCCCGTCGATCTCCAGCAGGTCGGCGGTCTCGTAAAGAATGTTGGCGATGGCCTTGTTATCCACGCCTTAAAGATAAACAAGAACAGCGTGTGTAACAAAGTAGATGAAGGGGGTGCCCATCCTGGTCGCAGTTTGTGTGACAGGGTGGGGGGTGACTTCCTGGAGAGCAGGACTAGAGCGGCGGAGACGTTGCAGAAACGTCTCCTGCCACACACGAGTGCAATTTGAAGTGCCGGGAGCGAATCAGATCAGGCCACTTTCACCACATTGGCCGCCTGCGGACCTTTTTGACCTTCGGCGATTTCGAACTCAACCTGATCACCCTCCTGCAGGCTCTTGTATCCCTCGGAGCTGATTGCGCTGTAATGAACGAAAACATCTGGCCCATCGTTGCGTCCAATGAACCCGTACCCTTTCGCGTTATTGAACCACTTCACTGTACCATTCAAGCGATCCACCTCTAACCCCCTTCTTTCGCACGCCCTTTCATTGGGGGTCAAGGACGTGCACGCAGCCTTAGGATGCATTCTGTGAATGAAGGGTAAATCTGACAAACGCACAGTTGGCGTAGAAATGGCGCAACTCAGCGGACAACCCCAGGGTGCATTCGCCGCACCTCAATACGGTTTGGTTGGTGGCAGTGTCTAGCGGAGCAAGGCTTTCTTCCCGTGTTTCTCCCAGGCACGATCCAGCCAGAGGACGGAAGAAATCGTTTTGGCGTCGCGGATCGTACCTTTCAGAACCATGTTTACGGCAGCTGGCAGCGCGACCATTCGCTTGCGAATGATTTCATCCTCTTCGGGTTCGGCGATTCCGATCTGCAGGCCTGTCGCGAGATAGACCGCCATGGTCTCCGCCATGAACCCGGGGCTGGCATAGAACTTCAGAATGCGGCGCCAGCGACTCGCGCGATATCCTGTCTCCTCGATCAACTCGCGCTGCGCCGCCTTCAAGTCGTTTTCGCCTGGATCAATGCGTCCCGCGGGTAATTCCCAAAGATAATCGCCCGCGGCATGCCGGTATTGACGTTCGAGCAGCACGCGCGGGGTCGATCGGGAGTCGTCGACAGCCAAAACGACGACTGAGCCAGAGTGGTGAATGAGGTCGCGGCGAACTTTCACGCCCCCGGGTTCTTGCACCTGGTCCGTGGTAATCCAGAAAACTGGCCCACGGTAAACCACTTTGGAAGAAACGATGCGGGCGCGGGCGGAGCTCTTGATTCCGGATTTCGTTCTGGACTTCGGCGAAGCAGATCTGGCCATGCCTCCAATATAAAGCACGGGCTGCGGCCTTAGTTGCTGCTTCTGCTATGCTGCCCCGCATGGAAGGTAAGAAGCGTGTTGCCATCATTGGCGCGGGACGCCTGGGCAGTGCGCTGGCAACGTCGCTCCACGATGCCGGATTCACGATCGATGCGATTGTCGCGCGCACGCAGTCGAAATCGAGGAAGAAAGCAGCCGCATTGGCCCAACTTGTCGGCGCGCGGACCATTGTGGAGATCACGGAAATGTGGGCGGATGTGGTGTGGTTTTGCGTTCCGGATTCTGACATCGCAAGCGCAGCAGCTGCTCTCGCCAACAAAATCCCGTGGCAGGGAAAAATCGCACTGCATTCCAGCGGAGCCTTGACCAGCGACGAACTGAGTAGCTTGCGCAGCAGGGGAGCGGCGGTGGCTTCCGTGCATCCCCTGATGACATTCGTCGAAGCAAGCAGGCCGGGGCTGGAA
Source organism: uncultured Acidobacteriota bacterium (assembly GCA_963785865.1). Classification (GTDB taxonomy): domain Bacteria; phylum Acidobacteriota; class Terriglobia; order Terriglobales; family Acidobacteriaceae; genus Sulfotelmatobacter. The sequence goes on from CAWAXF010000036.1 coordinate 233,400, forward strand.
GGCGTGGCCTTCGCGGTAGAAGGAGATTCGCAGGCCGTGCGGGTCGCGCGCAAGATGGTGCGCCAGTTGGGGGGACGCGCGTATCCAATTCGGAAACAGGATAAGGCCGCATACCACGCGTGGGGAACGTTCGCTTCGCCGCTGCTGACGGCGTTGCTGGCGTCCACGGAGCAGGTAGCGAGGCTTGCGGGTGTGCAAGGAACGGAGGCCAGGAGGAGGATGATTCCAATCCTCTCACAAACACTGGCCAATTATGCGGAATTGGGAGCGGCGCGAGGATTCAGCGGGCCGATAATTCGTGGAGATGTGAAGATCGTGAAACGTCACCTGCGCGTGCTGCGTGCGTCCCCGGCTGCGAGGGAAGTGTATGTGGCGCTGGCGCGAGCGGCCGTGCAGTACCTTCCTGCAAAGAACAGGGCGGCGCTCCGGCGTTTACTCAAACAGTAAAAATGCCTGGGGTCTCTCAGGATGTTAGTGACTTCGCTTGACTGATTTTCCAGGTCCAAGCGAGCAGCGCGAGCACGGCGAAGGGGAGCGAGGCGGCGGTGCGCATAGGCAGCGCGAAAATGCGGATGGCATAAAAGTCTCCAGGAGAGATCCAGCCACGCACCACAAGCAAGGTGAACGCGGACAACCAGGGCCAAACTAGCACGATAGCGCCGGCGACGAGTAGCGCCCGCTGAATGCGTCCTGCTGCAGCAAACTCGCGACGATAACGCAGGACGAGAAGAATCCCTGGAATAAGAATAATGTGATCGTAGATGGCTTGCCCAGGGAGCAGGGTGATGGTGGTAATAGCCAATAACAGAGCCAGCGTGAACCAGAACCGGAGCGAGTCTTGAACTGCGCGTCGATTCCTCCAAGCGATGACTAGACCCACCGCCAGCAGAACTACGATTACCACCAAGGCTACATATTTCGGAACCCTCGGCCCGAGCAGCATGCTGACGAGCGGCGGCATGGCGTAATTGTGATATCCGAGCAGGACAGCGATCCAGCCACTGATCCAGTGAGGCCAGATCCAAAGCGATCCCAGCGTAAGCGTCAGGGTGGCAGCCAGAAAGCCTTGCCACAAACGCGCGCGTCTTCTGTCCGAGAGACTCCACAGCAGCAGAAAGAGAATCGCGAGCGCCGTCACCTGCGGTTTGATCAGCGTGAGGGCGCATAGCACTCCGGCGAGCATCAGGCGATTGTTGCGGATCGCGAGTGCGGCGCCAGCCAGAAAGAATCCTACGAAAAGTCCGGGTTGCAGTGCGAAGAAGGCTTCGAGCAGTTCGTAGGTCCCGAGCGTGAGCACAATGAGCACCGCCCGCCACATAGGGTGGATATCCCAGCGCAGAGCTTTCAGCCACATCCAGATACTGAGCGCGGTGAGTACAGGCAACAGCAGAGTTAAGACGATCCTCAGAGTGGGAAAGTCGAGCAGGGCGGACGGCCAAAGCAGCAGCTCGGTGAAGGCTGGATAGGCATATTGACGGTAGTCGATGGAGGGGTCGAACTTGTTGCGCGGGTCGAGAGCCCGACCAAAGAGCCCCGTCTGGATTTCGCGGGTCATTTGGTAGCTATAGAGATCACGATGCCCAGCACGCGATTGATGCGCGGTGAGCCATATGGGATAAAAATCGTCGCCGAAGGAATAACCGTTGCCGATTCCTATCGAGGAGCGCACCTGCAGCATGCGTGGAATGAACAGGCCGAGATGGTAGTAGACCATCGAAGCCGCACCGATACACGCCAGGGCTAAGGCGAGCGCGGGAATGACCTGGGTGCGTCGAAATTCTGAATCAACGTTAGCCATGGACCACAGGAGTAGGAAAAATCCCACTACTCGCGCAAAAGGAACGCGAGAAATGGGGCACCTAAACTAGATGAGAGTACACAGGTTATGTTGAGGTGAAAAGGTGCCCCAGCTTCGCTTTCTTGGTTTTCAAATACTCTTCCGCATGCTTGCTGGGAGTAACTTCGCAGGGAACACGCTCTACGACCTGGACTCCGGCGCGTTCGAGAGCCTGCACTTTATCAGGATTATTGGAGAGTAAGCGCACGCGCGTCACTCCGAGGGTCTTGAGAATTTCGCCGGGGAGTGTGAAATCGCGGTGGTCGGCTTTGAAACCGAGGCGCTCGTTGGCTTCCACGGTGTCGAGACCGGCGTCCTGTAATTCGTAAGCCTGGAGTTTCGCCATAAGTCCGATACCACGGCCCTCTTGCTGTTCGTAGATGAGAATTCCGGCGCCTTCCTGGGCAATCATTGCCAGCGAAAGTTCAAGCTGCTGGCGGCAGTCGCAACGCAGCGAATGGAACACATCTCCGGTGAGGCACTGCGAGTGGACGCGGACAAGGGCAGGGGCGGACGTGACATCTCCCATGACCAAAGCAACAGCTTCTTCTACGCGGCGGTCACCGTCGTGCCCGGTCTGAGCGCGGAAGCCGTGGATGCGGAACTTTCCCCAGCGGGTGGGGAACTCCGCGGAGGCTAACTGCCTTATTTCGCTGGGCACATTATCCATTATAGGGCTTGGCACGCAGCCATAAAGGGCGGATTGTCCCGAGGCTTCGGGCCGCGAGCTTGATCTTCCTCAAGAGGGATGAATCACGTTTTTCGGCCGGGTGAAAAGTATCTCAAAGACCAGCAGTGAAGCGCCTACCACGATGGCGCTATCCGCCAAATTGAAGACCGGCCATTGATACTGCTTCACATACAACAGTAAGAAATCGACAACCCGCCCGCTGGCGACGCGATCCCATAAATTTCCTACCGCACCGCCAAGGATCAGCGAGAGTGCGGCTCCAGTCAGAGTTACGCCATGCTCCTGTTTCCACAGCAGCACCAGGACAACCATCATGGCCATCACTGAAAATCCAATCAGGAGTCCGGTTTTCCAGTGCGATGGGGAATCGGCAAATAGGCTAAAGGCGGCGCCGGTGTTTTCGGTATGCGTAATGCGGAAAAATCCGGGGATGATCTGGATATGGGCATACATGCCGATATGAGTTGCCACTGCTCGCTTGGTCCAGCGGTCGAGCAGCACAACCAATAACGCGATCAGGAGGTGTAGGGCGCGCGCGCTGTTGGTGGTCATGCCGTGGGCTGGGTTTCCAATTCTTTCAACACCGCGCTGCAGCGCTCACAAACTGTGGGATAGGTCTTGTCCTCGCCAACGTGCGTGGAATAATTCCAACAGCGATCACATTTTGCGCCCTCAGCTTTTTTTACTTCGACGTGTACACCGCCGCTTCCGTTTCCGGAACCCTGCACAAGTGTGACGGCCGAAACAATGAAGAGATAGCGAAGTTGATCCGCGTGGCGTTTCAAGACCGAATAAACCGGCTCTGAAGCGGTGATGATCAGCTGGGCTTCCAAGCCTTTGCCGATGCCTTTGCTGTTTCGCTCCTCTTCCAGCGCTTTCAGCACCTGCTCGCGGAGACCGAGCAACGTTGCCCAGTCTTGCGAAATCTGGGGATCGCTCTCGGAAACCGATGCCCCGAAAATATCTTCGGCATTGGGAAACAGAGCCATGTGCACACTTTCCACCCTGATCCGGAACTTTGGGCAAGTGTTGCCACACTTCCTCGCAGGTGAAAGTCAAAATCGGTGCCAACAACCGTGTCATCGCTTCGCAGATGCGCCATAGGGCAGTTTGCCCGGACCGGCGCCCCATGGAATTCGGAGCATAGGTGTAGAGACGATCTTTGATGATGTCGAAATAGAACGCACTGAGCTCGACAACGCAGAAGTGATTCACCCGGTGATAAATCTTGTGGAAGGCAAAGTCGTCATACCATTTGCGCACATCCCGGGTAAGCGACCACGTCTGCCGCAGCATGTACTGGTCGAGCGGATCCATTTTGTCAAACGGCACCGCGTTTTTCTGCGGATCGAAATCGTACAGATTTCCCAGCGCATTTTTGAAGAGTTTGTTTCGGATTTCCCGATAATTCTCGCCAACGCGCTGCATGAGCGCCTCAGAGCCGACGACGTCTTCGCGGAAATCGACCGAGGCCACCCAGAGCCGGACCACTTCTCCGCCCAGGCGGCTGGAGATGTCCACCGGATCGACATCGTTGCCACGCGACTTGGACATGGCTTGGCCCTTCTCGTCGAGCGTCCAGCCGGGAGTAACAACGCCTTTATACGGAGGCGTCTGGTGCGTGCCCATGGCGCAGAGCAGGGAAGATTGGAACCAACCGCGGTACTGATCACCGCCTTCGAGATACAAATCTGAAGGCCATGGATAGTCAGGTTCGTCGGCCACCAGCGCGAGATAGCTTGCGCCCGACTCCAGCCATACGTCGAAAATATCCGTCTCCTTCTCGAATTTCGCGCCCCCGCAGTGAGGACACTTTGTGCCGGCTGGCAGAATGTTGTCAGATTCAGGAGTGAACCAGGAGTCGGCGCCGGACCTGGCAAACAATTCCACCACTGCTTCGATTCACTAGTCTTGTCGTTGAGCGGCTTGCCGCAATCCCCACACAGAAATACGGCAATGGGAACACCCCATACGCGTTGTCTGGAGATACACCAATCCGGGCGAGTCTCAATCATGTTGGATAAGCGCTCTTCACCCCAGGCCGGATCCCATTTCACTTTCCTGATTTCCTGCAGGGTGCGAGACCGCAGGGTGTCGTTCTTGCCCGCGCCGCCCGGCATTGGCGTTTCCATGGAGATGAACCACTGCTCGGTGGCACGAAAGATCACTGGATTGTGACAGCGCCAGCAGTGCGGATACGAGTGTTCCGTCTTCTCGGTATGCAACAGCGCTCCACGGCTGCGCACCAGGTCGATGATGGGTTGGTTGGCGTCCCACACTCGCTTGCCGGTGTACTCGGGGAGCCCGTTGCGCAGGATGCCCTTCTCGTCCACGTTGCTGGTGGCATCGAGCCCGTATTTCATGCCGGTCATGAAATCTTCGGCGCCGTGCGAAGGTGCGGTATGGACTACGCCCGTTCCGGTGTCCATGGTGACGTAGTCGGCGAGGACACCCAGAACCTTGCGATCAAGAAACGGATGTTGGAAGTTCAGGCGCTCCAGTTTGCGTCCGGGGAATTGCGCAAGCGGATTCGGATCGGCAAGATTGCATTTTGCCGAGACCTCCTCCGCTAACTTCGAGGCGACGATGAAAACTTCTCCGCGGGACTCGAGCGCAACATATTCTTCGTCCGGGTGGAACGCAACCGCCATGGAAGCCGGGAGCGTCCATGGAGTCGTGGTCCAGATGATGGTAGAGACTGCCTTGCCCGCAAGCGCCGCATCGATCACGGAGGGATCGTCCAGCAATCGATATTTCACCCAGACGGTGCTGCTGGTGTGGTTCTCGTACTCCACTTCCGCCTCAGCCAACGCGGTTTCGTCGTGCATGCACCAGTAAACCGCGCGCAGTCCCTTGTAGACGAACCCGTTTTCATAAAAGGAAAAAAACGTCGACAGCACCACTGACTCATACTGCGGAGTCATGGTCGCGTAGGGGCGCTCAAATCTACCGAAGACGCCAATGCGCTTGAACTGCTTGCGCTGCAGATCAAGATATTTTTCGGCATATTTCCGGCAAGCCGCGCGGACAGCCGAAGGCGCCATCTGCAGCTTCTTTCCACCTAGTTCCTTATCAACCTTGATTTCTATGGGGAGGCCATGACAATCCCAGCCAGGAACGTAGGGCGCGTCGAATCCTGCCATGGTCTTCGACTTGACGATGAAGTCCTTCAAGCACTTGTTCAGCGCCGTACCCATGTGGATGGGCCCGCTCGTATACGGGGGACCGTCGTGCAGGATGTAGCGCGGTGCGCCTTGCCGGGCTTCACGGATACGCTGGTAGATCCCCATTTGCTCCCACCGTTCGAGGGTTTTGGGCTCGTTCTGGGGCAAGTTGGCCTTCATGGGGAAGGCGGTCTGGGGCAGATTGATCGTTTTCTTCAGTTCGAACGGCACCTAGTGGCGTCTCCCAAATGATTGAATCTTCTCATTATAGGGAGTGTGGGTGAGGAACGTCCATGCGGTGGGGAAGAGGCTCATTCGCGCAGGCGAGCGGTCGGCTGGAAAACCGAAGTCACCCGATTTTGAAGCTATGCGTCCGGAAAGGACATGTCTACATGCCGTTCGGAGCGTGATCCTAAATGCACTGTTGAAAAGCATCGAACTAGAGGTACAATTTTAGGAGGCGCAAAGTTCTTGGCCCATCAGTCTGTTGGGGGCACGGGCCATCTTCCGCCTATAAAATTAGACTGGACATTGAAGCAACTTGTCGGGAGTGCCGCTCATCTTTCTAAGAAGCACGTGTCACGTGAGTTAGCTTCCACGCAGCTCAGTATTCATATCCAGCATCGCAATTATGGGATCCGAACACGTCAATCCGATTGGTTCCGGCGGCGAGCCGGAACTGCACCTGCTCATAACGGATAAACAATTCGAAGAGCCTCTCTACAAGTCCCTGTTCCGTGAACTGGATGAGTTTTTCTTCCCCAAAAAGCTTCCACCCCTCAAGCTGGAGTCGAAGCCGGAACCGGTCAGAGATATCTGGGGGTTCTACGATTACAAGAAAAACGGCGCACTCGGATCGACGGGCGTGCACGTCCTGATTGTTGCTGTGGTGGTTGCAGGCGCGCTGATCGAACGTCGCATCGTGAAAGCCGCGCCGCAACCGGCGAAGGTTACGGTGACACTGGTGGACCCGGGCGACATTCCGGCGTTAAAACCCTCCAAGACACAGGTCGGGGGTGGTGGCGGTGGTGGCGATCGCGACGTCCTGCAGGCGAGCAAGGGCAAGTTGCCGAAGCTGTCGATGCAACAGATCACTCCGCCCGTGGTGGTTGTAAGGAATGAGCATCCCAAGTTGGCGGTAGAACCAACGATTGTAGTTCCGCCTCAAGTGCAATTGGCGTCGAATAACATGCCCAATTTGGGCGACCCGATGGCTCACGCGATTCTGCCTTCAAACGGCACGGGATCGGGTGGTGGTATTGGAAGCGGCAGCGGCGGCGGAGTCGGATCCGGCAAAGGTCCCGGATTCGGACCTGGAGAAGGCGGCGGTACTGGCGGCGGAATTTTCCATGTCGGCGGCGGTGTCTCAGCTCCCCGCACTATCTATGCCCCCGAGCCGGAATTTTCCGAAGAAGCTCGCAAAGCGAAATATCAGGGCGTCTGCACGTTGTCCTTGGTCGTGCGTTCGGATGGCCGCCCCAGTGATATCAGGGTCTTGAGCAGTCTTGGCATGGGCCTCGACGAAAAAGCTATCGAAGCGGTGAAGAACTGGAGATTCGAGCCCGCCATGAAAGACGGTCACCCCGTCAGCGTGCAGATAGCAGTCGAGGTTGATTTCCACCTTTACTGATAATCACTTCAATAACTTCGTAGAATCTCGACTCGGCAGAGTCGGTGTATGCCGGCTTGGCTTCTAAGAATGTCCTTTCACATTTCGCAGCACGGCGAAGTGCAGTAGTTTGCGAGCCTGGAATCCTAGTCGTTCATAGAGAGTAATTGCCCGCGCATTGTCTTGCCTGACATGCAGGAAAGCTGTCTCTCCGCGCTCTCGAATTCCGCGCATGATCTCAGTCATTAACAGCCCGGCGTAACCCTTGCCGTTATGCTCAGGATGCGTACACACTGCGCTGATCTCGGTATATCCGGGTACTTTGAGCCGTTCCCCCGCCATCGCAACCAGCTTGCCCTCTTCGCGCAGGCCAATATAAGTTCCCAGTTCGTGAGTGCGAGTGCCGAACGGGCCCGGTTTCGTCAATGCAGTCAGTTCCAGCATCTCCGGCGAATCAGTTGGTCCTAATTCGATAAGCTGATGGCCATTTGATGAAGGAGAGCCACCAGGCTTCTCGGCGACCATTTGCAACAGGGGAGCACCAACGACGAATTCCCATCCGGGGCGCGGGCTGTATGGGTCATCCAGAAACACCGCTGCTGTAGTTCCGGCACCGACTAGTTTCGACAGCGAAGCGTAGCCCGCATCATTCGGTTCTTCGAATCCGCTTAGCGGCGAGACCTCGTGAACGAATCGTCGTGCGTGATCGCCAATTTCTGCGAATCGCGCTTGCCTGGTAATGAGCGCCTGCCAGATGACGTTGTCGAGTGCGTGCATTGTATTTTCGCTGGATGATTTGATTTGCGCGCCGTGTGGGGGACACATTAATTGTGTGTCCCATGCTGGCGCTATCCGGTTCTTGCGAGTGAATCAGAAAATCAGAGAGGCAGGAGTACGTCGCAAAGACCCAGCGAATTCAGGTGAGATTGCGAGTCAGAGTTCACTCTTTCAAATCCACGTGCTGTACGCCTTCGATCGGCAAGCCCAGGAATCTTTGCCCCAGATGTTGAAACTTCTCAGTCGAATCCGTGGCGAAGAATTTCAGCCGCGCTTTCGCCCGGCGCTCCTCGCTATTCTGAGTTGAAGACAGGACAAGATCGTGAAAGCGCGCCGCTACCACCTGCGCCGTGGACTCGGCGGAGTCCACAATATTCACGTGACCCGGGGTGACCCGCTGCAGCAATGGCTTGAGCAACGGGTAATGGGTGCAGCCGAGCACCATAGTGTCCGCGTCGTGAAACCCGTCCGCGAAAGCCTCGGCGAGATAGATGCGCGCAACTTGCTCGGTCACCGGATGTTCCACCCATCCTTCTTCGACCAGGGGAACCAGCAATGGACAAGCTTTTTCCCGCGCGCTCAGGCCGCGAGCCTCTAATGCAATTCGATAGGCGTGGCTGCTTACCGTGGCATGAGTTCCTATAACTACGGTCTTGCGGTTCTTGCTCGCTGCCGCCGCGGCATTGGCTCCAGGCTCCACCACACCGATGACGGGTACATGAGCGGCTGACACGATCTGATCCAACGCCAAAGCCGTGGCGGTGTTACACGCGATCACAAGCATTTGAGCGCCATGCGACTCAAGATAATGCGCTGCTTCGACAGCATAGCGTGCCACCGTTTCCACCGACTTCGACCCGTAGGGAAGACGCGCTGTATCGCCGAAATAGGCGTAGTCGGCGTCGGCAATCAGTTTAAGGAGAGCTTTAAGAACGGTCAGGCCACCGAAGCCCGAGTCGAATACACCAATGGTGGGACGTCTCGATGTCATGTGCTGGGATGCATCGATGATAACAGCGTGCAGTGGGGAAGGTGACCAGAGGGTCGACGTCCGCGCATGCTATGAGCGGTGGACCCTGCCGGCCATCGGCACCGCCGAAACATCTGCCGCGCGCCCACAGCAGGGCCCAGGGGGAATGGGAGCCCCATGCGGACAGGTTTTCGGATGGCCCAGAAAAGTGCAGATCTTGTCTGTGGCTTCTGGCGACAGAATGTGCTCGAATTTGCAGGCCTGCTGTTCGATTTCAGTTTCGCTGTCCATGGCCAGGCTGTCGGTAAATAGCCGCTCTGCGAGACGATGGCGGCGGATAATGCTGCCGGCGCGCTCGCGTCCTCGAGGAGTAAGTTCAACGACCATGGTCCCGTCTCCAACTGAGACCGACACCGGCTTCAGGGCGTCATGACAGGGGTTCACGAACGGCTTGTGGTCGTGTATCTCGGGCGGATGCGGCGCTGCAACAACGTGTCCCAATTCGATCATTCTTTCGATGGCCAAGCTTACCGGCAACGCGCCGTGCACTTCCATGCGCTCAACTTCGGCGATCTCGCCGTGCTCCGCTAATACCCACAGTTCTTCCAACACCTCGTCCAATTGCTCTTCGTCTGCCAGCGAAAAGATTTCCTGCGAAGCAATTTTTCCATGGTGAAGTTCAATGCGACGATCAGCCAATCGCGCGACTACGGGATCGTGCGTGACCATCACAATGGTGCGTCCCTGCTGATGAAATTCGCGCAGCAGGCGCAACACAATTTCTTCGTTCTGCGCGTCCAGATTGCCGGTCGGTTCGTCTGCCAGGATGATGCGAGGATCGTTAATCAGCGCCCGCGCAATGCATACCCGCTGTTGTTCTCCTCCGGACAATTGCGAAGGCAGATGGTGAGCGCGATCTCCCAAGCCCACGCGCGCCAACGCTTCGACCGCTTCCTTCTCATCCGTCATGCTGTGGAAGTATTGCGCCAGCATTACATTTTCGACCGCTGTCAGGAAAGGAATGAGGTGAAATTGCTGGAAGATAAAACCAATCTTCTCGGCGCGCACGCGGTTCAATTCGGCGGCCGAGATGCCGGCAACGTTTTGTCCGTCGAGCCAGATCTCGCCCGAGGAAGGGCGATCCAGGCAGCCAATAAGATTCACCAGCGTTGATTTGCCGGAACCCGAGGGACCCATGATCGACAGCCATTCCCCGGAAGCGACGTGCAGAGAAATGTGATCGAGAGCATGGATGGCGCCCGGATCTCTTGCGCCACCATTACCGGCTTCTTTGGCAGGGTAGAGCTTGGTTACATCCTTGATCTGAATCATTTCACTCTCCCCTCAGGATAACCGCCGGCTGCACGCGGCGTAACAATGAGATCGGAAGAATGGCCGAGAGCAAAGTGACAAAGATGCTTCCGCCGATCACGATCGGTAAGACACTGAAACGTGGTACTACGGCCGCGTGGAAATTGGCGCGTCCAATCCAGGCTGCAATGCCAATACCCACGATGAATCCCAGTACGGCTCCGGTAGCGCCCAGGGCCGCAGCCTCCATCGCAAAGAAGCCGTTGAGCAGTCGTCCCGACGCTCCTAGCGCTTTCATGATCGCAAAATCGCGTCTTCTGTCGAATACCCATCCCATCAGCGTAGATAGCACGCACAGCGCTGCCGTCAAAATGATCAGTGCGGCCGCCGCGAACAGAGTGGCGCGAGTCTTGCCCAGCACGCGGGCTTCTCCTTCCATGATCTGGCGAACCGGACGAACATCCGCCGCAGGCATTTCCTGGCCCAACTGGTCCAGAACTCGGGCGACTTCCTCGGGTGATCCGCTGGCGGCCACTTCGACGCTGGAGGGTTGAACTCCTGTCCACTTCACGAAATCGGCCAGCGATATATACACGCGGCTATCCTCGGCCGCCCCTGTCTGAACAGTACCGGCGGGAGCAAGGGTCAGAGTCCTTCCCTGAAACTTCAAATCGAACGCCTGATTCTTTGGTGAGACAAGAGGCAGGGCGCGGACTCCGATAAGAGCCTGATCGGCAGCCGAGGGCCACTTTGAAACGGACCACCACTGGTCTAATTGACGCACTCGGTCGAAATCTGTGCCGGCAACTACGAGCGCATGACCATCTGCAGTCTTTGCGACCACCAACCCGAATGGGGCTGCCACACCGTGTCCGCCTAAAACAGAATCGACACGCGCCAGGGCGTCCGAAGGAAGCGAGCCAGCGTCTTTCCCGACGAGGATGATGTTCGCGCCATAATTGCGGAACTCACGGCGAAGCTTTGCCTGCACGTCGACATAGAGGTTGAGCATGGCGGTTGCGACCGCGGCTGCTACCACCATGGCGAACAAAGCAGAGGCCGCTCTGCCCCGGCGCAAAATGGCTGCGCGGATCAACATGCGGAGCAGCATTGATCGATGCGGCGCATGCTCGCGCCGGGCCACGAGATCTTGCGCGGGAGCTGATATGGGCGTGCTCATAGCTCGCCTCGTAACGCGAATACCGGGTCCAGCCCAACTGCCCGCCGGATCGCCGCCGCGCTGCCCACAAACGTGACGATTACCGCAATAGCCAGGATGACCGGCAACAGCACCGGCGAAATGGAAATATCGGAACTGAAGATGGAACGCCCGATCTGATGCGCCAGCATCGTGCCGACGCCAAAGCCCACAATGCCGCCAAGCAACGCGAGCAGGGCCGCTTCGGCGAAGAATACTGAAGCCACAATGAGTTTGCCCGCTCCGAGTGCCTTCATCAATCCCACTTCCGTGCGACGCTCAAAGATCGTGGTTGCCATTGCTGCCGATACGGCCAGCGCGGAAGCCAGCAGGGCGGCCAGAGTGATGAGGAAGATCAGGCCTTCGATTCGCGTCAATACCGCCCCTTCATTCTGCGAAACTTGCCGGATTTGCGTGGCATTAGAGTTTGGAATCGCCTCGGTGAGTTGCAAGGCAATGGCCTGCGGATAAGGTGTGCAGTACCAGCGATCGTAGATGGCCCCGGACAGGCTTTTCGGATCGCGCCGGCCAAAGGCATCTTCGGGTTTAGTAAGAGCGCTCACGTATACGCGGCGAACCGCCCCCGGTCTGCCCAGCAGATCTTGCGCCAATCGCAGCGGGGCGACGATTTCGTCATCCTCCGCGCCGCCGCTCGAGAGTATGCCGCTGACGTGCATTTGCCGTCCTGAGACGTTCAGCATGGTACCGGCATTTGCGCCAATGCGAGGCGCCAGCCTCTCGCCTAGGAGGACATCGCCCGACTCATCGCTGGGCCATGCGCCTGACACCTTCCACCAGGGATGCGTGTTGCGTACCCCCGTGTTGAACTCTTCAGACCCAAACTTAAGCCGCTTCGCAAAATACGTTCCGAGCAGGGTGACATCGTGTCGCTTTCCCTCATGCTCGAGCGTCGTATTGACCGGCAGCACGGGCGCGAACCCGGTGATGTTGTTGTGCCAGAAGATACCCTTGATCTTCGGCAGGTCACCTTCGTTAAGGAAGGCTCCGTCGCTGGGAGGCTTAAGATTCACTCCTCCGATCTCGACGTCGAGCGAATCTTCTTGCGGAGTCACCACCAGATTGGCGCCAATGGTTCGGAGCTCACGATTGATTTTGTCGCCAATGTCGGTGGCCACTGCGATCATCGCCGTCGCTACAGTTACGCCCAGGGCGATGGCTGCTCCGGCCAGGATCTTGCGCCGTTGCTGCCGGCGAAAGGACTCGTATACCAGGCGCACGAACATGGACTATTGTTGCCCGAACATGCGGCTTCCGGCCGCAACGTCCGCCTCCTCGATAATGATCGCATCGCTTGTCTGGGTCGCCTTGAGCGGGACAGGGTTGCATCCGCCCAGGGTGCCGACGGATTGCGGGTTGATCGGCGCCGCGCAGTTCTTACAAACTACGCCGCTCGCGGACTTGTAAAATCCCACGGAGCCGCAGATTTCGCAGGCATCAAATACGGTTGCCACCTTTCCATCCGGCTTCTGGTAAAGCCAAAATCGAATATCGGTGCCGTTCTGCTTTGCCTGAAACCGGTGCAGGTCGCCATCGGAGACTTGCGCCAGCGGAATTGAGAGCTTGCCGTTGGTGAAGCTTACAATCGCAGCCGGAGAAAGCGCGCTAACGTTCTTGGTGTAAACAAATTCGGCCGTGACCATGGCGATGAACACGAAAGAGAAGGTGTACACGGAAGCCATCCACAAGCCGCTCGCGACGCGCCGTCCAGGCTGCTTTGCGACGTTCCGCAGCAGAAGCATCCGGCGCAACGACAGGAGCACGCCGCTTGGCTTCAAAGAGCACCATCAACGCCGCCATGGCAAAGATCGTCACAAAGAAGAACCAGTCGTTACTGACGATCGGCCCGATGATCGCCATCTCCCGTTTCGAAGAAGCAATCACCCCGCTTTCAGAGAGCTCATGCAGGCCGGAGATCAGCAACTGTGCCGCGACCAGGAACATAATCGCGGTCGTGACCTTGAAGAACTTCCGCAGGTTGATCCGCACGCTGCCTTTTACGAACATCACGCCAAACGCGATGGCGCACAACACGCCCAGCAATGTTCCCAGGAAACTCATCAGTTCGGTCGAGTTCAGCGAAACCGCGGACAGGATCAGTACCGTTTCCGCGCCTTCTCGCAGCACCATCAGAAAGATGAAAATGAAAAGCCCGAACCAGGCGTCGTTTCCCGCCAGCAATCCGACTTTTCCCTCGATTTCACCCTTCAGCTTGCGGCTGGTCTTCATCATGAAGACGACCATCGTGACGACGAAGAAGGCCGCGACCAGCATGATCCAGCCTTCGAATACATCTTCATTGAGATGGGTGCGGGAGATAACAATGGCCACGCCAATGCTGCCCAGGAAGGCGGCCGCAAGCGCGGCATAGACCGTTTTCCGGAGTTCGGCCCGACCGATTTTCGTCAGGTAGGCCAGGGTGATGCCGACGATCAGAGCGGCTTCCACTCCTTCGCGGAGAGTGATGATAAAGGCATCTAACATTCTGAACGAACCCCTGGAAACGCCTGCTTACATGGCTGGAGTAGGGAAGTTCCTTGCCACCCGCCCATGGCCATGATTTTGAAAATGAATTTCAATTTCAACTTCAAGGATAGTCTTTCCGCGCCAGACCAGTCAATCCGAGGCCTCACAACAGCGTGTGATTTCAATCACACAGCGCGTTTGGGCCCGTGAACCGCTGTTTCCTGCATTGGCCGCGCTCGGGCAGCAGCAATTCGCTCGCATGACGGCATCCAAGGGCCATGCATCTCCTTGTCCTTGCTGCGGATTACGATGGCACCCTCGCATCCGATGGAAAGGTCGATGCCTCGACAATCGATGCCCTGGAGCGGGTGCGCTCTTCCGGACGCAAGCTCATCCTGGTGACTGGAAGACATTTGCCCGACCTCTGCAAGATCTTTCCAAACCTGGAGCTTTTTGATCGCGTGATCGTGGAGAACGGCGGCGTCCTCTACCGTCCGCAGACACGCGAGCAGAAGCTTTTGACCGAGCCTCCCGACGAGCGTTTCGTCTCGCTCCTGCAGCAGAGGCAGGTTCCTTTTTCCACGGGACGAACGATTGTGGCCACTTGGCACCCTCATGAAGAAGAGGTTCTCAAAGCCATTCGTGATCTCGGGCTCGAGTTGCAGGTCATTTTCAACAAGGGCGCAGTGATGGTTCTGCCTTCTGGGGTGAATAAGGGGACGGGGCTCGCGGCGGCGTTGCAGGAGCTTCAGTTGTCACCACACAACGCAGTTGGGATCGGTGATGCGGAGAACGATCATGCTTTCCTGAAACTCTGCGAATGCGCCGTGGCCGTAGACAATGCCTTGCCAGCTCTAAAGGAGCGGGCTGATGTAGTGTTGTCAAAGCCGCGCGGGGCAGGCGTTGAGGAACTATGCCAGCAACTGCTGGATCGGGACTTGGCCAATTACGATTCGCTTCTCAAGCGGCACTCTCTGGCGCTGGGCAGCCTGGTTGGCGAGGGTAAAGTTCCGGTGCTAATCAATCCGCGCGGGCAGAGCATTCTGGTGGCCGGACGCTCTGGGAGCGGCAAGTCCACGGCTGTGTCAGGGGTTCTTGAGCAGCTTGTAGAACGGGCCTATCAGTTCTGCCTGATCGATCCGGAGGGCGATTACGACGGTTTCACCGATGCACTCTCTTTTGGAACCGCGAAGGAAGCACCTGAAGCCAAGGCGGTGATTCGCGCGCTGGAGTCGCCCGACCAGAGGGTGGTGGTAAATCTGCTGGGCGTGTCGCTCGACGATCGCCCTTCGTTTCTGGCCGGCTTGCTACCTCATATCCAGCACCTGCGGAACCGTACGGGACGCCCGCATTGGCTGATTGTGGACGAAGCGCACCACCTTTTGCCCACTTCCTGGTCCCCGGTGGAAGCCTCGTTGCCGAGAGTTCTTGAGAACACAATCCTCATTACGGTGCATCCTGAACAAGTTGCGAAACCGGCTCTTCAGATGGTGGATGTAGTGCTCGGAATCGGGGAGTCCGCGCTGAACTGTTTTTACTTCGTACGCAGAGCACATGCAGGTTCAGCCGCCGCAATACACGGGACGGGCGCCAAAATCCGGCGAGGCACTGGCATGGTTCGTTAAAACCTTGCAGAACCCGCTACTTCTCACGCCAGTACGCGGGTCGCGGGAACGCGTCCGCCATGTCCGGCAATATGCTGAAGGAGAGTTATCGCCGCAACAGAGCTTCTTCTTTCGCGGCCCGGAGTCCAAGCTGAACTTGCGCGCGCAAAATTTAAGATCTTTTCTGCAGCTAGGCGAGGGAGTGGATGACGAGACTTGGATGTTTCATCTGCGCCGGGGAGACTTCTCTTCCTGGTTCAAGACGATCATCAAGGACGAAGAATTGGCCCGGGAAGCAGCAGAGATCGAGCGCGACGAGGCCGCCTCGCCTGAGGACAGCCGTGAAAGGATCAGAGAAGCGGTCGATGGCCGTTACACAGCATCTGCGTAAATATATGCGGGCCATTGGACCGCGCTGGCAACACAGTCACGGCGAATCGCACCAAACTTTGAAGGAGCAAGTCATGCCGAAACGAAGTGGCGCGGAGTCAGGTGCAGGCGGGGGCAGTTCCCACCGGGGTGGCGCAGGTCATGCCGGAGCGGGTGCCCAGAGCGGCGCCGGAAACAGCAAGAAGAACCCAGTCGGGAGGAAAAAGAGTACCAGCGGCCCTAAGAAATAGTTGACAGCCGCAGGCGCCCCGCCCGCTGCGTGCAGGTCAGTGTCGAGACCCTTCCATGCCAAAGATCCCGTCCACTTTGTCTTCGCATCCTGCGATTGACCGCGCCAGCTTGCGAGCGGCCGCGGAGCGCTTCAACATCCGCCATTTTCGCCCAGGACAACTCGAAGTTATGGAAGCAGTCCTTTCCGGCAGGGACGCTCTTGGCGTGATGCCGACCGGTAGTGGCAAATCCCTGACTTTCCAGCTCCCGTCTTTGCTCTTGCCTAAGGCCACGGTCATAGTCTCTCCTCTGATTTCGCTAATGCAGGACCAGGTAGAGAAGGCCGAAGAAGCAGAAATCGAGAGCGCGAAATTGAATTCGACGCTCTCCCGCGCCGAGGAGCGGCAAGTCCGTGACATGATCAGCGAAGGTGACAGCAAGCTGGTCTACGTAACCCCGGAGCGTCTGGAAAATCCCGAGTATCGATCCATGCTGCGGGAAGGCGGCGTGTCGCTGTTTGTGGTGGATGAGGCGCACTGCATATCGCAGTGGGGCCATGATTTTCGCCCCGCGTATCTATCTCTGCGAGAGGCGATTCAGGAGCTCGGCCGACCGCCGCTATTGGCGCTCACCGCGACGGCAACTGCTGACATTCAACAGGACATCATCAAACAACTAGCTCTCAAAGATCCGCTGATCATTGACACTGGGATCGAACGTCCCAATCTCTTTCTTGAAGTTCTTCGCACCGTGAATGGGCTCGCGAAACGAGAACGCGTTCGCAAGATTCTGGAAGAAAGCGAGGGCAGTGGGATTATCTATGTCGCCACGGTACGAACCGCAAACGAACTCTATGAGTGGCTATGCGCCGAAAACGTCAATGCGGCTCGATATCACGGCAAGATGAAGACCAAAGAGCGCGAGGAGATTCAGCAACGGTTCATGCAAGGGGAATTTCACGTTATTGTGGCGACAAAAGCCTTTGGGCTCGGTATCGATAAGCCGGACATTCGATTCATCGTCCATTTCAATTTTCCGGACTCCCTGGAGAGCTACTATCAGGAAATCGGACGAGCGGGACGTGACGGCAAACTGGCGCGCTGCCCATTGCTGTACCGCCTGGAGGACCGGCGGATTCAAGGGTATTTTCTCGGCGGCAAATACCCCCGCCGAGAGTACTCGCAACAGATCTATGACACGATCACAAGTAATTCGAATGCTGCTGCTATGCGGGCAAACGATTTGATTGCCGCGAGCGGGTTGCCCCAACGCAAGGTGAAAGTTATTCTGTCGCAACTCGAGGGCTCGGGCATCATCGAGCGCCGAGCGGGCAAGATCAGGGCAGTCCGCAGCTTTGCTGCGCCGGGCGAGATGGCTGAATTCCTGGGCGCGTACGAGCAAAGGCACAGCAGCGACCGCGAGCGCCTGGATCAGATGATGCGCTACGCGGAAACGACGTTCTGCCGCACACGCTTCCTGCGGGAGTATTTCGGTGAGCCTTCGGGGCGGGACTGCGGGCATTGCGACAACTGCCGCGCGGGCAAGGAGCGCCAGATACAGTTAGAGCGCACTGAGCCGCTCCCTGCGGCGAAGGACGGCGCCGTCGCGAAGCAACTCATGCCTCAGTCCGTACGTGCGCCCCGAGCTGCACGCCTGTTTCATATTGGCGATCGGGTGCGTCACCCGCGCTTTGGAAGCGGGCAAATCATCGAGATCAGCGGCCAGAATCTCACGGTCGATTTCGGACACGCGGGCTGCAAGCAAATCCGGCACAACTACGTTCAAAAAGCCGCCTAGCAATCACCTGGAGGCGATCGCGATGGACTCCGCCTTCTGCTCAGCTGTCCTGCGCAGTGCTGACAGATATTCGAATGCCATCTGGGTCTGGTTATGAACGTACTCGATGCCTACCGGTTTGCCGTTCTGTAAGCCGGGATGGCAGAACTCCCAGTTCATGTAGCCTCTATAGCCGTTCGCCACGAGCGCATCCACATAGGCGGGATAAGCAACCTGCCGTCCCCAGAAGCCGTTATCGAAGTAGCCGGCGCCAACCAGTTCAACCGAGCCATCAGCTTTTCGCGCGAATTCACCATTCATGTGGGAGTGAACCTGCAGCGAGCCGCTTGCGTCTGCCATTTTCCGGGCATGCTCGGGCGAATCCGCCTCGGGCTCGATGTTGATGTCCATGCACGCTTTGAACACTGGAGAGCCCACTTCTTCGATCAGCTCCAGCACATCCTGATAGCGGTTGACAATGTCGGGACCATGATTCTGCATGGCGAGAATAATGCCCTTGTCCTCAGCGACTCTGCAAAGCTCGCGCATGGACGCAAGTACGAATCCGCGGCGATCACCTTTCCAGAAACCGTACTGGTCGTAGCCGTAAGTGTCGTCGTAAGTCGCAAGACCGTCATGCAGCGTAATGCCGCGCCACGCAGCGAAGATCTTGCATAGGGGAGACCCCAGGTCCTGCGCCAGCTTGATGCACTCGCGCACGTATGCAATCATGGCTTCCCGCTGAACCGGAACTGGACTGGAAAGATCACAGTTCGGCGACACGGCACACAACTCGATTCCGAGTTCGCCAGCCAGATCACGAAGCCGCTTGCGATCGTCTGCCGATAAGTCCATCGGGGCGGCATGCGGACGCTCCGCATCCAGTTCCACGCCCTCCCATCCCTGCTGCTTTGCCAGGCGAATCAAGCTAAAGATATCGACGGCGTCGCCTCGATACCACACGCCGCGATACGTGATGCTGTACAAACCGATTTTCATGATTACCTCCTAACCAGGGAATCTCCTCACCAGATGCGTACCCGTTCGTTCGGTGTCAGATAGAGCTTCTCACCGGGTTTGACTTCAAACGCTGAGTACCAGGCATCGATGTTGCGTACGTTGTCGGCGCGGTACTCTCCGGGTGAATGCGGATCCGTCATCACTTGCTGACGGAGAGCAGCTTCTCGCGCCTTCTCTCCCCAATTCTGCCCAAAGGCAATAAAGAATTGTTGATCGCTGGTGAAACCCGCCACTGCGGGCGCTGGCTTGCCGGATGCTTTATACCCGTCATAGGCGGCGGAAATTCCGGCCACATCGGCGATGTTCTCGGCCAAGGTCTGCTTGCCATTGATGGCTAAATCCGGGAACGGCTTGTAGGTGTCGTACTGGTCGGCCAGGCGCTGCGTGGAAGCTTCAAAGTGCTTCAGGTCTTCGGGAGTCCACCAGTTACGCAAGCGGCCCTTTGAGTCGAATGTACTTCCCAGGGTATCGAAGGTGTGGCTGATTTCATGGCCAATGACGGTGCCTATGGCCCCATAGTTTGCTGCCGCGGGAGCCTGTGGATCATAAAATGGCGGCTGCAGGATTGCGGCAGGAAAGTTGAGCGCGTTCTGCAAGGGCAAATTTACCGCGTTCACAGTCTGCGGCGTCATCGACCATTCTTTCTTATCGACGGGCTTGCCCAGGCGAGCAATCTGCCGCTGATAATCCGAGAAGTTTCCGCGCCAGATGTTCCCAAACGCGTCATCCGGCTTAACTTCGAAATTGGAGTAATCGTGCCAGGTCTCCGGATATCCAATACCCACATAAAGCGTGGAGAGCTTGGCCTGAGCCTCAGCCTTGGTGGAAGCATTCATCCAGTCGAGCGCGTCGATGCGTTTGTGAAATGCCGTGATCAGGTTTGCGACCATTGCCTGAGCCTGGGCTTTTGCTTCCGGCGAGAAATACCTCTTCACGTAAATTTGCCCGACGACATCTCCAAGCAATCCGTCCACCACAAAGACGCCGCGCTGCCAGCGAGGGCGCTGCTGCTGCGCTCCGGACAATACCTTCCCGACAAAAGAGAATCGCTCGTCGTTGAAGGCCTTGGGCAGAACTCCGCTGTACGCCTCTACCAGGTGAAAGGCGAGCCAGTCTTTCCAGGTTTCCAGCGGGCTTGATTCAACCAATGCCGCTTCCTTTGTGAAGGCGTCCGGCTGCCACACGTCGAAATTGTGAACGTGGCTGAGTCCCGCAGCTCGAAAATACTCCGCCCAGTCGAGTCCTGGAGCTTTTGCGCTGAAGTCCGCCTGCTTCCACATGGTGTCCGCTTTGTGGATGTCCTCGTTCTCGGCAAGGCTGCGATGCGACTGGGCAATGGAATGCTCGAGTTCGACAATCCGCTTGGCGCGCGTTTCCGCATCGGAGAATCCAGCCAGCTTCAGCATGGCTATAATGTGGGCCTCGTACTTGGCGCGAACGTTTTTCATGTGTTCGCTGTCGGCCAGGTAGTACTCACGATCGGGCAATTGCAATCCGCCCTGCATCAAGTAGGCTGTGTAGTGTTCCGAATCTTGGAACCCCGGGGCGACCCAGAGCCCGAAAATATTCGGCGTGTGATAGTTCGTGTTATTCAGGGCATCAACGTCGGCGCGCAGAGTCTTGCCCAGCGCAGAAGCCAACTGCTTTTTGTCGCCGATGGCGGCGATCTCGTCCAGATGAACTCGAAGAGGGGTAAGTCCCTTGGCCTCGATGCCAGCCTCATCCATGTACGAGTTAAACAGGTCCGCGACTTTGCGCTCTCCCGATCCGGCTGGCGCATTGGATTTGGCAAGCTCTTCAATAAGATCGTTCATGCGTTTATTGCTCATATCTCCGAGCTTGGTAAAGACGTCAACGATGGCGCGGTCCGGCGGGATCTCAGCGCGCTTGATCCAATTTCCGTTGGCGAATCGGTAGAAATCGTCGCCGGGCTTCACGGAGCGATCAATGTTGGCAACGGTAATGCCGTGGGTTTCCGGCGCGGAAGCCTGTTGCGCAAAAACAGCGAATAGGCTTAGGACAACCCCCGCAGTCAGCAATCTAAGGAACCGAACATGGCGCATCGTTTCGACCCTCCAGCCAAATGTACAGTTTACGCCCCCACCACGCTTAAGGACGGGACTGCGGGTATTTCGGTAGGAATTTCCGGCGGCTAAAATCACAGCCGTTTTAGGAATGCATTCGCGTCAACCGCGCGGGGGAATAGCTTTTCTTCTGCCTGAAACTCCGCCGAGTGCACGCAGCGACGGCTGCCGCGCAGCTTTACCGGATGCTTCAGGTGCAACATCTCGTGATAGACGATGTACTCGAGCACGTAGCACGGCACTGCCGGGTTATCGAAAATGCGGCTGATGATGATGGCGTTGTGGGCGGGATCGTAGTGCCCCAGGATCCGCCGCGTTTTCGTCTGACTCCAACTCATGCGCGGACGCGCCATCAGCCCGTGGAAGAAACGCGTATTTAATTCTTCAAAAATGGAGTCGAGATCATAGAAATGACCACGGGGAGATCGCAGCAGTTTACGTCCACGCATCTGCCGGACCAGGTGCGCCTTGCGCATGATCTCGTGACTGCCCACATACTTGCGGTACCGGGCTGCGTATGAGCGATCGATAGGCTTGCGGTACATCTTCGCGAGCAGGATGTGTGCAATCGCCCGCAAAATGCCTTCCGGAGCACCTTCCAGCAGGTCGGAGAGCCGTACCAGCAACTTGCCATCGCGCAGACGAATGGTGTTATTCACGTTGGCAAAAGCGAAAAATTCCACCTTCAGTTCTGGGAAGGCAGTGCCCGGTCTCAATTTGTTGTAGCTCTCCTGGAAAATTTCGACCAGACCTTCGCGCACAGTGAGCTAAGGTTAGCACGAAGTTCCCACCTCTCTGCTAACGAGAATTGCGATGGCCTTCGAAGGCCCGGACCAGTCGCGGATTGTTCGCTACGATGTTCTTGAGCGCGAGCAAAGTTTCGTCTGATGGACCAGAGCGCAGGATCGTTTCGATTGCGCCCTCCGCGTCCAGCGATTCCGTTCGCACGAGATCAAACAGAAACTCCATGGCCGCATCTTGCCGGGTTAGAGCGATTGCCGAGAGAAGAACAGAACGCCACCACGGGTCTTTCGCTTCGCGAAAGCATTCCCGCAAAGTCTGAAAGCCTTCCGGCGAATGAGTTCCGGCAAGGGCGAGAGCAGCCTCGGCGGCACTGTCATCTGCCGAGCTCAGAAACCGGCTGACCCAGGGAATCGCCCTCATTCCTTCAATACGCAGAATTCCACCATAGCAGGCGCCGAGTATCTCGGGCTCGTCCGCGCCGAGCACCGCGCGCAAGCGTAGCAGCAGGGAAGCGGCGGGCGACCCCACTTGCTCGATCGCCCGCACAACTTCGGTGCGCACCGCTTTGTCCTTGTCAGCCAGAAGCTCGATGAGGTGCGCCAGCAGATCGGTTTCAATGACGCTGCGGCATTGCACCAGAGCCAGAGCGCAGGTTGCGCGCAGCGTACCTGCAGTGTCTGAGCGCCCTCCCCAGACTGGCTCCATCTGAATGTGGTGCATCCCGCGCAAAAAGATCTCTGCTTCCTGGTACTCGAAAGAAGCCAGCGCGCGGCTGATTGCATTCTTCGCCCAGCATTGCGGATCGGTTTTGTCGGACTTTTCAAAGAACCGCTCGAAGGCTGTAAGCAACTCGGGTATTAATTGCTTCAGATTCAACTCGCGAACCAGGTCTGCTGCTTTTGCCGCGAGGAAGTTGTTGCGATTGCCCAGCGCGTTGCGAAGCGCGGCAATGCGCTCGTGCTCGCCGGCGGCGCGAAGCGCGTCGAGCGCTGCGATTTGCTGTTCGAAGGCCTTCTTCGCGGGCATGTGCCGCAGTGTACTCCGCCATCCGCATCGGGGGCCAAGAGCCCACGCCACATCTGCCGCATGGCATCCAGAGGTGCGCTTCTTGTACAGTAGGTGGTCGGGAAGTATCAGCTTGGAGGCTTGCGGTGAAACAGGGCAATCATGGAAATTCGCACGGTCGTCAGGAGCAGCCGCGCTCTGGCGAGGGCAAAGACCGTCACCTGCACAATCCCATCGAGGATCGGCTGATCCCGCTTGAACCGCTGGACCTTTCGCAGGTTCATTCCATCGACGGCCTGGTTCGTGCAATGGCGAAGACCGCCTTTACTGGCCGCCAACTGGGTGAAGCGGCGGACGTACTCGAGGCCATGGCGCTCGATGAAGATGCTTTCATCGTCATGACGCTCGCTGGTGCGATGACCGTCGCCAAGCAGGGACTCATTATCACTGAACTCATTGATCGCGGAATCGTAAACGCGATTGTCTCAACCGGCGCCCTCATGGCACACGGTCTTGTGGAGGCCACCGGCCGCGCCCACTTCCGCGCGAATCCTGAAGTATCCGACGAAGAACTCTATGAACAGGGCTACAACCGGGTCTACGACACCTTGGAGCCGGAGCAGAACCTTGACGAGGTGGAGGAAGTCATGTCCGCCGTACTGGAGGATTGGGACCACAATGAGGTCATGTGCTCCTACAAGCTGAATCACGCCATTGGCGCCTATTTGGCGAAGCATGCGCAGGGCCAGCGCGGGATACTCAAATCAGCGTTTGAACAGGGCGTGCCCGTCTTTGTGCCAGCCTTCAGCGACTCGGAACTGGGTTTGGACACGGCGTTGAACAATCGTCTGCGCGAATCCACTGGAAGACACAAGATCCGCTTTGACCCCTTCGAGGACCTGGAGCATTTTGCAGCAACTCTCCTGCGTCAGAAGAAGTTGGGAATTTTCACCATCGGCGGTGGTGTCCCGCGGAACTGGTCCCAGCAGTTCGGGCCGTTCATCGAACTTCGTCATCGGCGGCTAGGCGAAAAGATACCTCTCAAACGCTATCACTACGGCCTGCGAATCTGTCCTGAACCAGTTTATTGGGGAGGACTGTCAGGCAGTCCCTATAGCGAGGCCATCTCATGGGGCAAGTTCGTTCCCCCATCTGAAGGCGGAAAATTTGGCGAGGTCTTTGTGGACGCGACGGTTGGCCTGCCCATCCTGGTCGCGGCAGTAATCGAACGTCTGGAGAAGTCCAAAAAGGGGGCAGGACGAAAGACGGCGAAGTCGACGGCAAGAAAGTAGTGCTTTAGCACGAGTCCGTTGACTAGACGCTTTCGCGCGAAGACTCTTGCTGCTCCGGCCGCTCCTCTGAGCCTGCGACACGTTCTGAACGCAACCGCCAATAAAGACGAGCAAGACCAGGCGCATCAAGTACTTCGGACTCAGCTTTAAACCAGTCCTCTAGCTCGCGTCCTTCCGTCTGGCCACGGGACTCATAAAGCTGCTGGGCGCGTGAACGCACTTTGCGCTCGACCATACGCCTCATCAGCTCCTGCTGCTTTTTCCTGCGTGTTTCGATGTCCACAGCGTCCCCGTGAAGAGAGAGATGGCTCTCTTCGACTCACTTCTATGATAACCCATGACTGTTAACGGAAGATTACATTCGGCTTATGAAAGGAGTTACTGAAGTCACAATTCCTGCCGCTCCTCAGAATGCATATATCTGTCTTCGTTTCAGCAACTTGGCATTGCAGCTTTCGGGCATGGCCCACGAATCCCGAACCTCAGAGGCTTAGGTCGCCTCATGGCTAGCTCTCTACGTTGCTGTGTAACCAAGTCCGCCTTGTACACTCAATCTTGTAAGGAGGACGGTATGGCAACTGCAGCGCTCCTGCAACAGGCGAGGCAGGAAGATTGGAGCGACGAAGAGGTCGTACGGCGGGTCTTGGACGGTGAAACTGCCCTTTACGAACTCCTGATGCGCCGCCACAACCAGCGACTCTATCGTGTAGCCCGTGCCATCCTGCGCGATGATGCCGAGGCCGAGGACGTGATGCAGGATGCTTACGTTCGCGCCTACCAGAATTTGGCCAGCTTCGAAGGAAGGGCCAAGTTCGTCACCTGGCTGACCCGCATTGCCGTACACGAAGCCTTGACTCGATCCCGCAGGCGTCTTCGTTTCCAGTCGGTCGACCCTGCCGACGAATCGAATGGAGAGATTATGCAATCAGCGCCGTCGACCACCCGCACTCCGGAACAGCAAGCGTACGATCAGGAACTCGCCGCCGTGCTGGAGAAAGCCGTCCTCTCGTTGTCCGAGCAGCACCGCCTGGTCTTCATGCTGCGCGATGTGGAAGAACTGAGCACGGAAGAGACGGCGCACTGTCTGAACTTGACGGAGGAGAACGTGAAGGTGCGTCTGCACCGTGCGCGTGCGGGGCTCAGGAAGAAGCTATACCAGGCTCTGGGCGGGACCACGACCCGATCTTTTCAGTTCCACGCAGTGCGCTGCGATCGAGTAGTGAACAACGTCTTTCGCAGTTTGCGAGAGTCGATGCAGCGTCTCAGTTAATCGAAGATCAAAACGGCTGAAGCAATCACGGTTGTCCACAGCCCTCGCTTATCCCCGACTGCGGATTGGGTCACGTTGGCGGTTCGCACGATCTTGTTCGAGAGGCGATAGATCTGCTTCTTCTCGTCCCAGGAGCGGTCGGGATCGAATTCCACGTTAAGAGTAGTGGCCAGCATTTCCGCAGCGAGTTCTTCCGCGTATTCTCCCGCAGCATCTTCGGTCTCGCCAAAGGAGTGATGCTCGCTGAGATAACCGTAGGTATTGCGGTCCGCCGGAATCGCTACCCCAATGGACGAGGCTAGCAGCCGATGCGGCTCGCGGGTAGAGTTTTCGGCGACTACGGCAAAAACAACCTCGCCGGGGTGTAAATACTTGACGCCTTCCTTACGGGCGAGCAGTTTGCAATTTGGCGGAAAGATCGAAGATACCCGCACCAGATTTTGGGCAGCAATCCCGGCGTCGCGCAAGGCCAGCTCGAACGAAGTTAACCGCTCGCGGTGTTTTCCCACTCCCTTGGTAAAGAAAATCCGCTTCGGAACCATGTCTTTGCCCAATTCGTTCGTCCTCCGGAAGAGCCAAAATGGATGGGAGAATGCACAATCTAACACAATGGTTTGTAAAGGAAATATGAATTTCAGAGTAGAAGGCAAAAAAAAATGCGGGAGGTTGGGGCCTCCCGCGGCTGCATCAGATCCGTAGCAAAGGTCATTTGGCGGGCTTAACGGAACTCACTGCGATGGTATTGTCCTTCTCCGTGCCCGTGACGGTCGCTTTGGCTCCAGCTTGCTTGTCGAGCGTCGCTAACGCGGCCTTGTCACTGGTGTCCAGGGTATAAACCTTGTCGCCGACAACCAGAGCATACTTGGAGCCTTTACCCACACACGCGCGGGTGCAAGCAGCGTCATCCCCCGGCATGGCATGTTTAGCACCGCACATCGAATCACTCACGGTGCCGGTGAAACTTTTTCCGCTTGCTGCAAACGCCACTCCTGCTGACAAAAGCGAAACCAGCAGCACACTCCGAAGCCAATCTATGTTCCTGGTTCGAGCACTCATCCAATTCTCCTTTGTTGTTGTGTAGTGTCTATGCAGACCGTGGCACGCATCTCTTCTGCAATTATCTTCTCAAACAAAAGATGCGCCTTTGCGCCAGAGGTTACAAGAGCTGAGAGAAAAAATGCGGGGCCGCACTGGCGTACGTCCCCGCTTGCTATGCCCGGTACGATGGGGGAGGGCCCGGGCAAAGTCTAGGACTAAGCTTGTGAGTAAACCGCCACGTTACCGCATTTTTCGCCTCGTCGGAGGGGCGCCAGCAACTTGTTCCGAAATACGAACAAACAGCCGTCCTGCTTTGCTTTATTTGGGAGCTTTCGCGGAGTAGATCAGATCGACGTCCACGGTCTTGTCGCGCACGTTGGCGGTCACGTGCGGGGAGACTTCCCAATCCAGCGTGGGCGGAAGCAGTTTCTGTGCGCTGGGGAGGTATTCGCTAAGATACGCGGCGTTATAGACCTCTCCGGGGCGGATCTTCCAGGCATTTCGCAGCTTCGCGGTCAGGCTGTTATCCAGACCGCGGAATTCCAGGTCGCCCATGTGAAACACAGGTCCTTCTTTGATCTCGAGGCGGATCGCGACCGAGCTGTCGGTGTCGTCGAAGGTGAACTGTGGCGTAATGGAGGCAGACACATAACCTTTGGAGCCATAGAGCTTCTGCACGTCCCTGATATTGTCCCCCAGCCTTATGGTGTTAGCCGGCTGGCCGGGCTCGGCGCGAATCATTTTCTGCAGCGTGTCCGCCGAAATCTCCTCATTGCCCGACCATTCCAGAGATTTAAGCCTATATTCCTGTCCCGGAGTCACGGGGAAGATCACATCGACGATGGTTAGATTTCTAGGGCCCTCATCGTTCGCAGTCGACGGCTGTTTCACAACTTTGGGCTGCGGTTCACCGAACGCGGCTTTCAAGTGCCCGCGGGCGTAATAGACCGGCAGAAGCTGCTTTTCGACTAGTGCATGCAGCACGCTGCGGGAGTATTCGCGATCGAAAACTCGGCGCGCAGCCGCCGTAAGGACGGGAAGGTCGGATTCACTTGCCCCGGTAAATTCAACGTTGCGGATCTGGATCACCACGTCCGCTACCCGGTAGACAATAGCGTCGACCGGCTTATCCGATTTGCTCGTGCGCTCATACTCCACGTGCCCGGGAATGGAGTTTTCCACCAGCATGGCCTGCAAGACATCGGAAATCTCCTCCGGCAAACGGCCCGATAGCGGAAGTTCGCCGTCGAACAGTGGCGCGTGCTCTTTGATTCGCCGCAAAAGTGCCTCGTCACTGAACCAGACAAAGTCTTCGAAGCGCACAGGCACAAACTTCTCGGCATCGACTACATGAAATTCCAGCTTGGTGCCGGCTGACGAGTACGAAAAGGAGTACGCGATGTCGGTGAAAACTCCCATATCACCGAGACGACGGGCCGCTTTTTTGAAATCATCCTCGTTTACGGGAGTGCCCAGCTGCAAACCAGTGGCTGCAGCAATGTCCTGCTCGGAAAAACGTTTGCTGCCGATGACCTTGATGGCAATCAACTGGCGCGCGGAGGCAGGCATCTGCGAAATGGGTTTTTGCGTCTGCCCGGTCAGAGGAGGGCAGCAACTCAGCGCGAACATGAGAACCAGCCTGGAAAGCGACTTCCTCATCGGATGGGGGAGTGGGCCAGCTCTTGTGTGGATTTGTGTTTCACGGCAATGTCGATGAAAGCGAGGGCAGCCCGGCTGAGAGCTTTGTCTTTGCGGAACACGAGCGCCAGATCGCGGCGAACTTGGGCGTCAGCAATCTGAATTGCCGCCAGAAACTTCGCGCGCACGTCTTCCTCTACATTGGAGCGCGCAATAAAGCCGATGCCCACGTCAGCGACCACAAAACGCTTCAGCAACTCGCTGGAGTCCAGTTCCATGGTGACGTTCGGTTTCAGCCGCCGCTCGTGGAAAAGCTGTTCGATAGCGTCGCGCGTGTGACCCGCCTTGGGAACGATCAGCGGAAACTTGCTGGCCTCGGCGATGGTTGCAGACTTGACCTTTCCCAGCGGATGCTGCGGGGGCGCAATCAAGATCAACTCGTCCCGATGAATCAGCACGACGGTCAGCCGCGGGTCATTCACCGGGAGTGAAACAACTCCGAAATCAACGGAGTTATCGATGATCGATTCCAAAATCTTGGCGTAATCGGAACGCTTGATGTTGACCGACACATCAGGATACTGCTTTTTGAAATCGGCAAAGACGTACGGCAGGATGTGGAGGCATGTCCCTTCATTGGCGCCCACGATAATTTCGCCGCGGGGCACACGCTCCATCTCAGCGATCGAAACCAGCATCGCCTTCCGGGCATCCAGCGTGTCTTCGACGTATTTCAGAAAGGCTTTGCCCGCGGCCGTGAGTGACACCTTTCCACCCGATCGGTCGAACAGCTTGGCTCCCACTTCCTCCTCAACCCCGCGAATTTGGGACGAAATGGCCGGTTGCGTGCGGAACCGCCTCTCGGCCGCCCGCGAGAAAGATGCGTGTCGCGCCACTTCTAAAAAAGTTTCGAGCTGGTCGAAGTCCATAAGAGCTCTCAACCCTTAGCTCTCAGCCAGGCACAAGGGCTTACTGTCGGTCGCAATTGGCGGAAAGCCGCGGTCTCAAGGCTGAAAATGCAAGTATAAAGTGCGCTTTATCCCGGCTATAAGAACAATCGAATTGCCCGGTTGCCGGGCCGGGCTTTAGACTCGTCGGTCTTGCACAACGCGACCGATTGTAGCAGCCTGTCAGCCATTCTCAATCGTCCCCCTTTGTTGCCGCGCTGCTGCAAAAGGGTTCCTCGCGAAGGAGTCTATGTCCGACTGCAGAACAGTTCTCGAGTTTGCCAAGCAACATGATGCCAAGATTCTCGATCTGCGCTTCACGGATATCCCGGGCCTCTGGCACCACGTTTCCTATCCCATTGGCCAGTTGACTGAGTCGTCATTTGGAGAAGGCTTCGGCATTGACGGTTCGTCGATTCGGGCCTGGGCCGGAATTCACGAGAGCGACATGCTTCTGAAGCCGGATGCCAGTTGCCATTTGATGGATCCGTTCACAGAGGTGCCTACGCTTGTTCTGGTCTGTGACGTGGTCGATCCCGTCACCAAGCAAAGCTACGATCGCGATCCACGTTACATTGCACGAAAAGCAGAAACACACCTGGCTTCAACGGGAATTGCCGACACAGCTTATTTCGGCGCGGAGGCCGAGTTCTTCATTTTTGACAACGTCCGTTTCGATCAGCGCGAGCAGCATGGCTTTTACTACGTCGATGCTGAGGAAGGCCGCTGGAATTCAGGCAGGGAACTGAACAACCTCGGCTATCGCCCACGGTACCGGGAAGGATATTTTCCGGTTGCACCTACGGATCACTATCAGGATCTGCGCTCCGAGATGTTACTGACAATGCAGAGCTGCGGCATGGAGGTGGAGTGCCATCACCATGAAGTGGCTAGCGCCGGGCAGACGGAAATTGACTTGAAGTATGACTCCCTGTTGCGCTCGGCAGACAAGATGCTGCTCTACAAGTACATCGTCAAGAATGTAGCCAGCCGCAATGGGAAGACGGTGACTTTCATGCCCAAGCCGATTTTCGGTGACAACGGCAGCGGAATGCATACCCACCAGTCACTTTGGAAAGCAGGAGAGCCGCTGTTCGCAGGGGATGGTTACGCTGGGCTTTCGCAGCTCGCTCTGTGGTACGTCGGAGGCCTGATCAAGCACGGTCCGGCGCTCTCGGCGATCATCGCTCCGACAACGAATTCCTACAAGCGATTGTTACCGGGATTCGAAGCACCCATCAATCTAGCTTACTCGCGGCGCAACCGCTCTGCCGCCTGCCGGATTCCCATGTACACGATCGCTGCCCGATCCAAAAGAGTAGAATTTCGCCCACCGGATCCGAGTTGCAATCCTTACATGGCATTCGCGGCCATGCTGATGGCCGGCATTGACGGGATCGAGAACAAGATGGATCCGGGGCCCCCCTTGGACAAAGATATCTACGAACTGGACCCGGAAGAAGTGTCCCACTTTCCCTCGATGCCGGGCTCCCTGGAAGATGCTCTCGATGCCCTGCAGCGCGATCATGACTTTCTGCTGAAAGGAGAGGTGTTTACCGAGGAGTTAATACGTACATACGTGGACTACAAACGATCCAAGGAAGTCGATGAGATTCGGCAAAGGCCGCATCCCTATGAGTTCGCGCTTTACTATGACATCTAGGAGTAGCGTCTCTGGAAACGTCGCCTGAGCGATAGGTAAACGTTTACGGTGCCGCAAAAGAGTGTGAATTGCTTGTTTGGAGCCAGACGAGGCTCGTTTAGACGGCGGTGCGCACCGAGGTGTCTTTCATCATGCGCTCGACCAGCCGCATGCGTTTGTTGGACAGGCTAGAGTCGGTCAGGCTCGGCTGCGGTCTTTCACAGCCGCTCACGGAAAGCAGTTCCGCCCCCATGGCGTCCAGAGCGTCATTGGACCGCCCCAAAACCATCAGCAGATACTTCTGCGCGATCGGGCGGTCCGCCGGGTGGATCAGGGACCACCATCTGCGGACGGATTCCTGCACCTCGGCCTCGCTCTTTTCCCCAACTACGAGCGCGTCGATCAGCCGATAAACTTTGCTCTTGATCGCTTGATACGATACTGAAATTTCCTGTGGCATAGAAGGTTCCCTGGGCTTTCCTGTGCTATCGGAAAGTGCAATCCACCAACCAAACCCTAACGCGTCGTTGTTTCTGATACTTAGCGCCTCTGACAGTAGTGTGAACGTATTATGAATGGAAGAAATCGAACATAGGATATGGATTCTGGAAGAAGAGCGTCGCGCCGTTCTGAGGAACTCTCGCAAACGGTACCTCCAAGGGCCTGCGTTTGATCCTTCCGCAGCACCGGCGTGACGGCGCGTCAAGCGTTACAATATTTCGCTTCAGCTAAAAGATCCTGATTTAAACCGCCCCTGCGGGGGCTGCACGTGTTTCTCTGTCTTTCACACTGTCCGGGAGGCGAGATGAAAAAGTGGTCGTGGGTTCTGGCTGTTCCAACGTTGATTTGCTGCGCGAACGCGCAACTTTCCTCTTCCTTGAACCTGCAGGAGGAAAAGAGCTCCTATGGCACTTGGAAAGAAACCGGCCAGAACGAGCGCATGTTTTTCCCCCGCGACATGTTTTGGGGATGGGCCCAGTTTGATTTGGCGCCTCCGCACAACGAAATCGATCCCAATATCTGCGGCGGCAATGCCGGCCAGTACGGAGGCGTAAACGCTCCTTGCAGCATGTTTGCCCGCTACATGCTTTCAGGAATTCTCGAGATTCGTCCCTTCGGGAAGGGGCCACTGCGGCGGTTCATGGTTTTTGGCGCTCCAACCTTTCTGTTCGGCAAGACGGTTCCGAAGACGCTTTATACCTGGTCCCCAGCGGCGATCGGGATAGAACACTCCTGGGGAGCTGGAATCTATCTTGCCAAAGGATTCGAATTCCGCGTGACCCAACATTTCCTCTTCGATCGGTTAGGATCACGAGATCGGTACCTGGGCATTGCGGACCTGGGTAACAACGGGCCTTGGGGACGTTACATGACGCTTGGAGTGCGGAAAACCTTCGGCACACGCCGCTGGTAGGAGTCGACCAACCGCTAGGCTGCGATGGGCATTCTCGGCCTCGTTAAGCGTCTGACGAGCCATACGATGAACCCTATAAACGCTCCCAGCAGTACCAGGGGCAGTCCGAAGATCAACAGCAGCCAGATGGCACCGCTCAACGCAGTCACGTCGCCATTGACGGTGGCTGACGGATCCCGGCGAAGCCGGCCCCCGAACACCGTCACCTCTTTTACGCTGGCTCCCTTATCCAGCCGAACACTCCCTCCAATGGCGGTCGTGTCCCCGCCCACCTCTCCCTGGTCTTCCACTGCAATATTGCCACCGAACGTAGTCACATCGCCTTGAACTTTGCCGCGAATGCGCACATTGCAGCCCATGCATGTCACTTCTGTGACGTCCTCTTCTGCGCCGACGTAGATGTCGTGGCCGAACTGGGTGCGTTCGTGAGGGCCATCTGCAAACGCTGCGCCACACGGGGCGGCAACGAACAAGGCACATAGTGAAACACGAACCAGCAGGGAACGCGCGAACCTCATAAACCCTCTCTTTTTTGATGCAGAAATTATCCCACAACTAACAAAGCGGTACGCGCAAAGTACCAGGACAGTTCGCTAGAAACACAGATACGGCCAGAATCACTGATCCCGTTGCGACTCTAACGCAGGTTCACACTTGCGGCGCACGGTTTCGACTCGCGCGTTTCAACAATCCAGGACGAACGAGCGAAATCACGATGCCCAGATGTTAACCCCATCCCGAGCCTTTATAATTGTGAGTTTTTCAAAGCAGGATTCAAAATCGCTCTTATCGGAGGTTCTTGATGGCCGGCTCGTACAACGGTGTCGCTGTACCGTCTGACGGAAATAAGATCGGATACTCGGGAGGAAAGTATGAAATTCCCGATCACCCGATCATCCCCTTTATTGAAGGCGACGGTACCGGGCGCGACATCTGGAAGGCCTCGCTGCGAGTGTTCAACGCTGCCGTCGAGAAAGCTTACAAGGGCAAGCGAGCAGTGGCATGGTACGAGGTCTTCGCGGGGGAGAAGGCCAAGGCCAAGTTCGATAACTGGCTGCCGGACGATACAGTCGACGCCATTCGCGAGTTCCGCGTTGCGATCAAAGGTCCTCTCACCACGCCCGTAGGCGGAGGCATTCGCTCGCTGAATGTAGCGTTGCGCCAGATTCTCGATCTCTATGCCTGCGTTCGCCCGGTGAAGTATTACCGTGGCGTGCCGTCGCCAGTGAAACATCCGGAGCGCATGAACGTCGTGATTTTCCGTGAAAACACCGAAGACGTGTACGCCGGCGTCGAGTGGGAGCAGGGAACTCCCGAGTGCGCGCGCCTGATCGAGTTCCTCAACAAGGACATGCTGAAGGGCGGGAAAAAGCAGATACGCCTGGACTCGGGTATCGGCATTAAGCCGATGTCGGTGACCGGAACCAAGCGTCTGGTTCGCATGGCCATTCAGCACGCGTTCGAATGCGGCTGCAAGACCGTCACCCTCGTTCACAAGGGCAATATTCAGAAATTTACCGAGGGTGCCTTCCGCAAATGGGGATACGAAATTGCCACCGAAGAGTTCCGCGACAACGTGGTCACCGAGCGCGAGAGCTGGATTCTGGACAACAAAGACAAGAATCCCAATCTCACGATTGCCCAGAATGCCGAGATGATCGAACCGGGAATGGAGTTCGCTCCGCCGGCGTTCCGGCAATCCGTCGAAAGAGAAGTGAAGGACGTACTCGAGAGCTTAGGCAAGACGCATGGCAACGGCGCGTGGAAGAAGAAGATCATGATCAACGATCGCATCGCCGACTCAATCTTCCAGCAGGTGGTCACGCGTGCCGACGAGTACTCGGTACTGGCCACGCCAAATTTGAATGGCGACTACATTTCTGATGCCTGCGCGGCGCAGGTTGGAGGTTTGGGCATCGCTCCCGGGGCGAATATCGGCGATGGCTATGCCATCTTCGAAGCCACCCACGGCACCGCGCCAAAGTATGCCGACAAGGATGTGATCAATCCGGGATCGGTGATCTTATCCGGAGTCATGATGTTCCGGCACTTGGGATGGACTGAGGCCGGCGACCTCATCGAGCAAAGTATGGAACGCACCATCGAGCAGAAAAAAGTAACCTACGACTTCGAGCGTCTGATGCCAGGCGCCACCAAGGTTAAGACCAGCGAATTCGCCAGCCACATGATCGAAAACATGGGAGCCGGAGTGCTGGTGTAGCGGGAAGAGTAAGTCGATTCGGGAGGATTTTGTAAATTTGTAATAGGGTAATTTCTTCCGGTTCGGCGATGGGACTAGGGCTTTCAATTACCAATTACAAAATTACCAAATTAAAAGATTCTCCGAGGACTCATCATGCGCAAGAAAGTAACCATCGTAGGCTCGGGCAATGTGGGTGCAACCGCAGCTCACTGGATCGCAAGCAAAGAACTGGCCAATGTTGTGCTGATCGATATCATCGAAGGTGTACCCCAGGGCAAAGGGCTGGATTTGCTGGAAGCCATGCCCATTGAAAAGCGCGATTCCTACATCAGCGGCACGAACGATTACAAAGACACCGCAGGTTCCGACATCGTAGTCATTACCGCGGGAATTCCCCGCAAACCCGGCATGAGCCGTGACGACCTGCTCAACACCAACTACAACATCATGAAAGCAGTGGTTGGGGAGGTCGTCAAGAACTCGCCTAATTGCATCCTGATCATCGTGTCCAATCCACTCGACGCCATGGCGCAGGCCGCATACAAGCTCAGCGGATTTCCCCGCGAGCGCGTGATCGGTATGGCCGGCGTACTCGACTCCGCTCGCTTCCGCGCGTTCATTGCCGATGAATTGAAAGTCAGCGTAGAGAACGTGACCGCTTTTGTCCTCGGAGGCCACGGAGACACCATGGTCCCTTTGCCGCGCTACTCAACAGTTGCTGGCATCCCCATTACTGAGTTGATCGAGAAATCTCGTCTTGAAGCGCTAGTACAGCGCACACGGGACGGTGGCGCCGAGATCGTGAAGTACCTCAAGACGGGGTCGGCGTACTACGCTCCCTCCGCGGCTGCGACGGAGATGGTTGAAGCCATTCTGAAAGACAAGAAGAAGATTCTCCCCTGCGCCGCCTACCTGCAAGGCGAATACGGGATCAGCGGCCTCTATGTGGGCGTACCAGTCAAGCTGGGCGCAAAGGGAATTGAGCAGATCATCGAGATCAAGCTGACGCCCGAAGAGAAAGCCGGACTCGATAAGAGCGCCGCAGCGGTGAAAGAGTTGTGCGGCGTGATCGGAGTGTAGCTGCCGGTCATCCCGACAGCGAAGCCGAGGATCGCAGACTGCGCGAACTTTAGACGTTCTCGATGCTCACTTTCTTCAGCACCACGTCCTTATTGGGGCGGTCATTTCGCCCGCGCGGCAAGGCTGTAATCTTGTTCACTACGTCCTGTCCTTCCACCACCTCGCCGAAGATGGTGTGTTTGCCGGTCAGCCAGGCTGTGGGCGTCACGGTAATGAAAAATTGCGATCCGTTTGTATTCGGCCCGGAATTCGCCATGGCCAATTTGCCGGGCTTATCGAACTTGTGCGGCGAGCCCTTGGTCTCGTCCTCAAACTGATATCCGGGACCGCCCATTCCGGTCCCCTGAGGATCTCCGCCCTGGATCATGAAGTCAGGGATCACGCGGTGGAAAATTGTGCCATCGTACAGCCGGTCTTTGGATTT
Source organism: uncultured Acidobacteriota bacterium (assembly GCA_963785865.1). Taxonomy (GTDB): domain Bacteria; phylum Acidobacteriota; class Terriglobia; order Terriglobales; family Acidobacteriaceae; genus Sulfotelmatobacter. The sequence continues at coordinate 269,222 of CAWAXF010000036.1, forward strand.
CTTGCGCGTCGACGGATGCGTCCACTCGCGCTTGCCTTCCGCGAGTTCAACAAAATTGGTCACAGTCTTGGGAGCCTCTTTGTCGAATAGGCGGCAAATAATGTTTCCTTCAGTGGTTTCGAATGTTGCGTACATCCCAGGTTGACGAGTCATAAAATTCCTTTCAAATAAAAATGCTTATGTGGGGACAGCCGTCCTCGGCTGTCCAGTCGGGCGTGCCCGGCAGGTCAGCCCTTGCCTATTGCGGATTCGCCGATTTCTTCGGAGTTGCGGACGTGGCACGTTTCTTGGCACTCGCCGCTCCCGCGGGCTTAGCTGCCGTTGCGCTGGTTCCGCCTTTTTGAATTGCAATATGATTGATCCTGATCGGTCGATATGGCCGGTCGTTGCCATCGCGACTCATGGCCCCGATCTGCTTGACCAACGCTACCGAAGCGTCATCACATTGTCCGAAGATAGTGTAGTGGCCGTTCAGGATGCCCGCCTGTTGTCCCGTGAAAGGCACTTCGGTGATGAAGAACTGGGATGTATTCGTGTTCGGACCGGCATTCGCATAAGCCAGTCGTCCGGGCTGGTCGAAGAGCAAGTCAGGTGAAACCTCGTTTTTGAATGGCTTCACAGGGTCCGCGCCCGATCCCGTTCCGGCAGGATCTCCACCCTGGATCATGAATCCGGGAATCACGCGGTGGAAAATCGTGCCGTCATACAGAGGCACGCCATGCTTACTCGCACCGCTCACTGGGTTCTTCCAGTCCTTGGTACCGGTCGCCAATCCGATAAAATTCGCTACGCCAATCGGCGCTTTATCCGGAAACAGCGTGCAATTCATCTTTCCTGCGGTGGTGTCGATGACTGCTGTGGGCTTCGATGCTGTCGTGGAGGCTGAAGTCGCAGTCTTGGCGCCAGTGTCCGGTTTGGCCTGCGATGCGGGCTTCCCCGCACTCGTCTGGGCCGCCATCAATGATCCGGCAAACAGCAGTGCGCCGAAAGCTGCAATTGTTCTACCCATACATACTCCTTCGAATGTTGAAGTCTCTGCAACAGTAGCAGCGCAACGTTGCATTGTACGCCAACAGCTTTGATCCTTGTTGGCATCACAGGCGTGTCGAACCCGAGCGGCAAGGCTCGCCGCGAAGGATCAATGTAATATTTCGGGGCGCCTAAACTGCACAGATCCTTCGCTGCGCTCAGGATGACATGGTTCGCCGGATGACATCATTCTCCGCATGACGCTGTTCTTGCGATGGCACTATTCAGGAGTCGAGGCACGCATTTCCCGGCTCACCCGCTCCACCTCGCGGAAAACGCGCATCAGGTTGCCCCCGAGAATCTTGGCGATGTCTTCGGCGCTGTATCCGCGCTCGAGCAGAGCTTGCGTGATCTTCGGCAGGTCGGAAGCTGAGTCGATGCCTTGCGGCGTAGCCCCGCTCACGCCATCAAAATCGGACCCCAGACCCACATGATCGACTCCAGCGACCTTGGCGATGTGGTCAATGTGATCGATCAAAGCCTTGAGCGGGGGACGTGGAATCTTCGCCATCCACTCACGCTCGATACGGTCGACTTGGACATAATCCACCGGCTTGCCCAGGGCTTTCTGCTCGTCGACAAATTTCTGAATCGCCGCCGCATGATCCTTTGCCTGCGCATCAAGAGTCTTGCGGAAAGTTTCGTCGTCAAATCCGTTGAAAAAATTTACCTGGATCACCCCGTCATTTTTCGCGACTGCCTTGAGCATGTCGTCGGTCATGTTGCGCGGCGCATTGACCAGTGCCCGCGCCGACGAGTGCGAGGCAATCACTGGCGCTTTGGTCGTAGCAATCGCATCCCAGAATGTCTTGTCAGCAACGTGCGAAATGTCCACCATCATGCCCAGTCGGTTCATTTCCAGCACTACTTGCTTGCCAAAATCAGTGAGACCGTTGTGATGCTGCACTTTCTGGTCGTCGATATCGCCGGAAGAATCCGCCCACTCGTTCGTGTTTGACCAGGACAGGGTCATATACCGCACGCCCAAGCGGTAGAAGTCGCGCAGCAGGTGCATGTCGTTTTCGATCGAATGCCCGCCTTCAATGCCCATCAGCGCGGCCAGTTTGTGCTGCCGGTGAGCGCGCTCGATATCAGCGGTCGAAAAAGCCATCATCATCCGGTCGGGATGATGTGCTGCCTGCTCATAGACGGAGTCGATCAGGTCGAAGCTGTGCCTGGCGTAGTTACCTTGAGTGGTCTGGGGATCTACCCAGATCGAGAAGAACTCGGCGCCGAGGTTCCCACGCCGTGCCTTTTCAAGGCTGATGTGCCCGATGTCATTCGGATCGGTGGACCCAATATCGTATCCCTCATCCAAAAAGCGCTGCGGCGTGTCGGCGTGCGTGTCAACGATCAAGGCAGAGTCATGAATTCGCCGTGCCTTGGCGCTGATTGCGGCGTCCGGCGCCTGAGCAACGGCGAGTGAAGACACTCCGATTGCGATGACGAGCCATTTGAGAGTCATAGCTTGTGCCTGAGAACACAGGCAAGTTGTCGATTGTATAAGCAGACGAGCACGCAATCCAATGCAGGGTAAATTTCCTTCGGCTCTCTTCTTTATGAATTTCTCCCCAGCGCAATCAGACCTCGAGCGATGCACTGCTCCAGAGTTTGATCAGTGTCGATCACAGTCTTAGGCAGCGATATCGTTTCGAACCGGTCTTTCACCTCGCGATAAAGCTGGAAATTGCGGTTTCCAGCGACATGGCTACCGGTGCCAGCGTCTCCCTCCAGCCGTTTGCAAGCGCTTTCCTCCGAGCAGACGCACTCCAGAATCCGCCAGCTCTGGTGCAGGGAATTAGCGGCAGTCAGCACGTTCTCGATCTGATACCTTCGCGAGAACGGCCGCCCATCAAGAAAGATAATGCGTGCCGCATCTTGGGATAGAAGAAAGCCGGCTGTCTCCAGCATCAACTGCAGGCAGAAATCATCCTGCCGCGAGGAGTATTCGATCTCATCCGGCAAAAAGATCGCGTGCCGGAACTCGTCTTTACTCAACACTCGGCCCGAGGTTCGCCGAGCCAGCTCGCGCGCCAGTGTAGTTTTTCCTGTGCCCGGCAGCCCGGCCATAAGCACGATCATAAGAAAGGAATCGTAAAGGATTTACGACGGAGGGTCTAATTTTGAAGGCTCGAAACTCTGAAGGCTACTGAGCGCCAGTGCCCATAGCGACTTCAGTGGTGGGTCTGTCCTGTTCAGGGCGGCCAATTGGGATAATCGTCTGGGTTTCACGCCATTCCGAATAGTGCCCGCTGACCATGACGTGAAACACCCACTGCCGGCGCTCTTCTTCCGGTTCAACCAGTCCGAGCGCCTTCATGTAGAAGAGATAACGCTCCACCCAGTGAATCTGCTCCTTATTCATGCCGCGCCGTTGCAGGTCCAGCGTGACGCCCGCAAGGTGCGAGGAAGCCGTCTCACCTTCCCAGGGAGCGGCATTGCTATTGTGCCGGCGCAATTTCCTCTGCACCTTAACGGTGCGCACCGCCGAATTCACCTGAATTTGCTGGTGAAAGCGGTTGTAATAAGCCTGACCCAGGTCGCCCACAAAATTGAGGGTCCACGGACGACAAAACCGTCGCGAAGGATCGAGCCGCGGATCAACCCGTAGCGACTCATTGTTCAGGATCTCTAAGAGCGACCCGTCTGCCTTCAGAGCTTCCAATTCGGTCTCGTCCTGGATACGCGGCAGGTTCAGCCGGTCCACTTCCGCATTCTGCAGAAGCAGTGACTCGTGCGAAGGCCGGAACATCGGATTCCACCGCAGCCAACGGAAATGTCCTCGCCTGTGCGAACGCTGCATCACCGCACGCTTCACCGCGAATGCCTGGCCGCTAAGGCCGGCGCACACTACCGCGATGAGGAAAACCGACGCGAATTTGAGTGTTGCGATGCGTCTCACAGGATTCCTGCGGAGCAGCTACTCGTGCGACTTGCCGCGAGTAGCGGCTATTCTAAGCCATGCTGTCAAGGGGACCAACTTCTTCCTCGCCGTCACGCATTACATGCGTACTACATCAGTGGTGACTACGCCGAGGTTACTCGTGTTACCGACGTCCGCAAAGGCGGAGGCCCAACGGAATTGATGGCAAGTGATGGGCCATTTCCAGCTTTCTCCAAGAGCCAGCCTATGTCGGTTTGCCAGCTACGACTTGGCGCGAGTTGGATGAAGCTTTGTACCTGCCGGTTGTCGTTCGAATGACAAAATTCAGCGCCAAAAAAGGTCATGCCGTCCCAGGCCAGAGATAGAAACGCCCCCTTGAGTTGTCCAGTTGAGTTGTAGAGACGTAGCTAGCTACGTCTCTAGGAGCGAGACAGAGTTTAGCGCTGTGGCTCTAACGCCGGAACAAGTCGCCCAGAGCCTGTTTCATCACCTGCCCACCCACTTCAGAGATGGACTTGGTTAGCGGAATATCCTTCGGACAAACCTCAACGCAGTTCTGCGCGTAACCACATTCCTGAATGCCGCCGTCGCCCATCAGCGCCAGCAGTCGCTCCCGCTTCAGAGCCTTGCCCGTAGGATGGGTATTAAACAGCCGAACCTGCGAGATGGTCGCCGCGCCTACGAAGCCGGTGTCCTCGTTGAATTGTGGGCAGGCCTCCATGCAGCAGCAGCACGAAATGCAGCGCGACAGCGGATACGCCGCCTCCTGCTCCTCGGGAGAAAGTCGCGGGCCGGAGCCGAGGTCGTACGTACCGTCGATCGGAACCCACGCCTTGACGGTTTTCAGATTCTCGAATAGCACCCGGCGGTCAGTGGCGAGATCTCGGACCACCGGGAATTTCGAGAAGGGTTCGAGCCGGATCGGCTGGTCGAGTTGGTCAATCAGCGCCGAGCAAGCCATCCGCGCCTTGCCATTGATCAGCATGGCGCATGACCCGCAAACCTCTTCCAGGCAATTCGAGTCGTACGTGATCGGCGTGGTCGCCTTGCCCTCGCGCGTGACCGGATCGGCAGCAATATCCATGAGCGCCGAAATCACGTTCATGTTCGGCCGGTAGGGAACAGAGAATTCTTCCCAGTAGGACTTCCCGGAGGGGGTAAGTTGGCGCTTGATTTTTAAGATGACGGATTTGTGATCGGCCATTAGCTCTTACTCAATATGAACTCAGGGTGCCCCGCCCTTGTCCCTGCGATGTTTGCAGGGACAGGGCGGGGATTTTGACTTCCTTCAAGGTCTACCGGTCCTCGAAAGTCTAATCTCTAACGTCAACATCCCCACCCTGTCGCAAAAAGCGCGACGAGGATGGGGCACCCTTATTAATTTCAATACTTTCTCGCACGCGGAGGAATCAACGACACATCCACCGGCTCGAATTCAAATTTTGGCTCGTCGGCATCCGGCGCAAAGTACGCCTTCGTCGTCTTCAGCCAGTTCTTATCGTCGCGCTCGGGAAAGTCCGGCTTGTAGTGCGCGCCGCGCGATTCGTCCCGCATGCGCGCGCCCTGTGCAATCACCCGCGCCAGTTGCAGCATGTTGTAAAGCTGCCGCGCGAAAACCACCGTGGTGTTCGCCCACTGCGTGCGATCGCTAAGATTGATCTTGCGATAGCGCTCCAGCATCTCGACCAGCTTGGCGTCAGTCTGCAGCAGGTTCTTGTTGTAACGGATGACGGTGCAATCCTTGGTCATCAACTCGCCCAACTCCCGCCACAGCTTCACGGGATTCTCTGTGCCTTCGTTCTTCATGAGCAGGGCATTGCTCTCTTCCTGCTTCTTCTGCTCGGCCGCGAAATGTCCGTTCCCATCGGTCGAGGCCTGCAGCCCGCGCGCATAATTGACCGCCTGCGGCCCGGCGACAGCTCCGCCGAATATGCAAGACACCAGGGAGTTCGCGCCCAACCGGTTGGCGCCGTGATATTGATACTCGCATTCACCCGCGGCAAAAATTCCCGGGACGTTCGTGGCCTGTTTGTAATCCACCCAGAGCCCGCCCATGGTGTAATGCATGCCGGGGAAAATCTTCATCGGCGTGTCCCGGGGATCGTCGCCCACAAACTTTTCGTAGATCTCGAGAATGCCTTCCAGCTTTCGGTCGAGAATCTTGCGATCAATATGCGTCAGGTCGAGATAGACCATCGGCTTTCCATCGATCCCAAGGTTGTGCTCATAGACCACTTTGAAGATGGCGCGTGTCGCCACATCGCGGGGCACAAGGTTGCCGTATTTCGGATACCACTCTTCCAGGAAGTACCAGCGCTCGCTCTGCGGAATGGACTTGGGATCGCGCTTGTCCCCGGGAGTTTTTGGGACCCACACGCGCCCGCCCTCGCCCCGCGCTGACTCCGACATCAGGCGCAGCTTGTCTTCACCGGGAATAGAAGTGGGATGAACCTGAATGAATTCACCGTTAGCGTAATAGCAGCCCTGCTGATACAAGGCCGACTGCGCCGATCCGGTACAGACGACAGAGTTGGTTGACTTGCCAAAAATCGCCCCGATGCCGCCGGTTGCGATGATAATGGCGTCGGCCGGAAAGGTCTTGACCTCCATGCTGCGCAGATCCATGGCGCAGATGCCGCGGCATGCATGATTGCCGTCGAGCACCGCCGACAAGAACTCCCAGTGCTCGTATTTGTTGACCTTGCCCTCGGCTTCGTAGCGCCGCACCTGTTCGTCAAGCGCATAGAGCAACTGCTGGCCGGTCGTGGCTCCCGCAAAAGCGGTGCGGTTGTAGAGAGTCCCGCCGAAACGGCGGAAGTCCAGCAATCCTTCTGGCGTGCGATTGAACGGCACGCCCATGCGGTCGAGTAGATCGATGATTCCCGGCGCGGCGTCGCACATTTCCTTGATGGGAGGCTGGTTACCCAGGAAATCGCCGCCGTACACCGTGTCGTCAAAATGTTTCCAGGTGGAATCGCCCTCGCCCTTCAAGTTTTTGGCAGCGTTGATGCCGCCTTGCGCGCACACCGAGTGCGAGCGTTTCACCGGCACAATCGAGAACAGGTCAACCTGCCCACCCATCTCGGCGATCTTGATGACCGCGCTCAACCCAGCCAGTCCGCCACCCACGACAATGATCCGAGGAGCCGCTGCCATCTTAATGCGCCCCCTTTCGATCTAGAGTCGCGTGCCGCATCGCTACGTTGCCAGTGTTGCCCGGGATGTTCTGAAACCGGGAGTGGAAGGTGTAGAGGCTGGCAATTCCCACCACCGTCAAGACTACAAAGAATGCCATGCACAAACTCAGCAGTCGCTCCCGCGCCTTATCTCCAATGACGATTCCCCACTTCGCGCAGAACAACCAGATACCGTATGCGAAGTGCCACGATGCGGCAATCAGCCCGATCACGTAAAAGGCCATCAGCCAGGGATTGTGCACTTCCGCCGCGACTTTTCCGAACGAGGCTGCTGCATTCTCATGCAGGTCCGTACCGCTGAAGCGCATGGTGTATGTATGCCAGACGATGTAAATGAAGGCAATTCCGCCCGTCCAGCGCTGCATTGTGTACATCCAGTTGCCGGTCCACGGGTAAGAAACGGCGTTCGACTCTCCGCGGTACCAGATATAGAACCCATACAGTGCGTGGAAGGCGATCGGCAGCCATATCCCGATCAGTTCAAGGAAAAACACCAGCGGCAGATTCCCCAGAAAGCTGACCTGCCGGGCGTAGGCATCCGGCCCGCTGATCGCGGTTGAGTTCGAAATCAGGATGTGTTCGAAAAGAAACGCTCCGACCGGAATAATCCCCGTCAGAGAATGCAGCCGGCGCAGTACAAACGACGACCCTTGCCCGGCCCGAAGTGGTGCAACTCCATAGACGGGAGCAGTAGAACTGGCTGACGCCACGAATCGCTCCTTATGAGTTCAACGATGACAAAATAACTTTTTATTATCTGGCCCGAGAAGAAGCGAAGTCAAGGAAGCGAGGGTGTTAATAAGACGTCTTACAGGCTCTGCATCGTGGCCTGAAGCTCCGAAAAAGATTTCACAATCATGTCGGCTCCAGCCGCAGATAATGGCGAGGCCCCGAACGTCGTCGTAATAGCCACGGTGAAAGATCCCGCTGCTTTCGCAGCTCTAACTCCGGCAAGCGAATCCTCTATGATCCAACAGTCCATGGGACTAAGTTTCAGATCGCGCATCGCAACCTGAAAAATCTCTGGATCAGGCTTAGAACGCTGGAATCGCTCGGTGTCTACCACCGACTCGAAGCAACCCGCAATTCCCAGATTCTGCAGCGCGGCCGCACGGTTGCGAGCAGTCGCCGAAGTTGCCAGGCCCAGCCGGTAGCGCTCGGCTGCCCATTTCACAAAATCCACCGCGCCAGGAATCGGCTGCAATTCATGTTCGATCTTTTCAAAAAGCTGGTGCTTACGATGCAGCAACTCCGCGATCTCGTCCACGGACTTGTCAGCCAGCACCTCGTGAAACATCGTCCTGTCTGGCCGTCCTTTGTAACTCTCGTAGATCGATTCTGGGAAATGAATCCCGGCCTCCTGAAAAGCCATTTCCTTCGCCCGCTTGTGCAAGGGTTCGGAGTCGACCAGCACGCCGTCCATATCGAAGATCAACGCCCGGGGAGCTTTGAGTGTGGATGTCACAGGTTCTTAGATGTCATCGCGAGAAAATTGCTTCTTATACCACTCCAGGAACTGCCGGAACGCCGATCCGCGATGGCTGTAGCGCGCCTTCTCCTCGGCAGTCAGTTCTGCAAATGTCTTCTGAATCGCGGGAAAATAAAACAGCGGATCATACCCGAAACCGTTCGTTCCGCGCGGCGCGTCCAAAATCATTCCGTCAGCCATTCCCCGAAAGGTCGCCAGTGTTTTTCCATTGCGAGCCGCCGCCAGCACACAGACGAACCGACCGGTTCGTTTCTCCGGCGCAACATCACGAAGTTCTCGCAGAACGCGCGCATTGTTGGCCTCATCATCGGTATTGGTATCGGCGAGATGTGGTTCATCCGCGGCGTAGCGGGCGGAATGAACGCCCGGTGCTCCATAGAGCGCAGCCACTTCCAGCCCCGAGTCATCCGCCAGCACGATCTCTCCCGGGACAGCCAAGCTGTATTCCTCGGCCTTTTTGCGTGCGTTCTCGTCGAAGGTCTGCCCATCTTCAACGGGAGTAGGCAAGTCGGAGAAGTCGGGAATACCGGCAATGTTGATGCCGTGCGCCCGCGCAGCCCCAGCGAAATCACGGAGCTTTCCCGGATTCGAAGTGGCAATCAGAACACGCCGCATCCATCAAACCTCAAAATGTCTCCTTCGCGAAGCGAAGGATCAATGCAACTTGCCGATGCCCAGCAGATTACATAGATCCTTCGCTTCGCTCAGGACGACAGCAAACCCCATCTCGCGCGTCAGTTGCCAGTCCTTCGACCGGTCGAACTCAGGCGGTCTGCCGTCGGCCAGAGAAACCAAAACAGAAGCAACGCACCGGAAAACCCGGAAATTACTGCTCCCGCTGTCCGGTCCCAGGTCCGAATAAACCGTATCTGCACACGATTCATGCCCGGCTGCACGCGGATGAGCATTTGTCCGGTTCGCGAACGCGAAATTGGCTCCGCGCTATGTCCATTAACTTCAATTTTCCACGCCGGATAGGGAAACAGTTTCAAAGCCAGCTCATCTGCCGCTGACATCTGTGCGGTGAATTCCTTTGCTGCCGCGTCCCAGCGCAGAATGTGAATCGCTGCCCGCGCCGGCCCTATCACCGTTACGTTCCGTGCGTCTTTTTCTACGGCCCCCGGATCAGCTCCCACCGGCGTGTATTCATCGGTACCTTCGTAGCCTATGCCCGCTTCCATATTGTCCTGCATCTCGCGTAAGTCGGCCGCATTGTCCCACCACGGTGCTTGCACGTGGACCCAAGCCCCTAGGATCACGAGAATTGAAGCGATACAGACTAATGCACGTGCCCACCAGCGTTGCAGCCCGAGCGCAACAAAAATTGTGAAGATCACGCTCAGGCACAATAACCAGCGCCATGGGAATTGCATAAACTGCAATTTCGGCAGGATCTTCCACAGTGCCAGGGAAACCGGAAACAAAAGAACCCCGCAGCACACTCCCCACAGCAGAAGCGCATTCCAGACCCGAGTATCCATTCGTCGCCAAATTCTTGCGGTCAAGACCCCCAGAAACGTGATCCCCATCTCGAGCACCGCCACCCAGGAAATGATGCGGTTAAAAGCGTCATGATCCGGGTCAGTAGTGTGTATAAACAAGAAATTGTCCGCCGGACGCGACCCCGCTGAGACCGCCTCCGCAATGTTGACCCACTTCTGCTCGTACACTGCTGGAAGCAAATAGAAACTCGCCAGACCCGCACCGATTGCGACCGCACTTGCTCCTACCAGCAGCAGTCGAGGCGACGATTCCCTTACTGCGAAGAACAGGATGAGCAAGCCCAGAGAATAGTGAATCATCACGGCGGCCGGAGCATTAGTCAGCCAGGCGGCCGCCAGCACTATTCCGAGGGGAAACATCATCGGCTGATTGTCTTCTGCGGCCTTCAATACAAATAGCAGCAGCAGAGGAACCAGGCAGGCCGCCAGCATCTCAGCGAATGCGCTGCGCCAGTAAACGATCACGAGATGGTATGGATTGAGCTCGTAGAGTAGTGCCGCAAACAGCGCGTCTCGGGGCGATAGCCAGCGCCGCGCCAGAACAAACATCGAAGCGCCCGCGGCCATGAGCACAATCCAGATATAAACGGTGGCCGCGAGCGTCCACGGCAGAATGGCGCTCAGTGTTGCTCCCAGCATCCAAGAAGCCGGAGGATAAAAAATAAATCGCGGCTCTCCGTACCCAAAATGTGCCAGGTCTGCCCACCTTGGGTACAGGATGCCATGCTTCCATTGACCCAAAACTTCCAGCCAGGAATAAAGATGGAACTCAACATCGTGTCCCGATGGAGTTCCAAAGAACAAAAAAGGAATGCCCACGGCAAATGCCGCGGCCGCAATGGCTGCGAGCTCAGACCACATCAGCGAGTTTTCCGCGGGTGGGCTACCTTGATGTTGTGCGGCTGACCTATCCAGTGTGGCGTCTCAACGAGAAATTGAACGCAAACAAAACAAGTCTACATTCAGCGGCACTCGTGAGTAATGCTTTAAGGCTTCGGCGTTCAGAATTTGCGTTTTTGCCTGTGGAATCAGCTAATGCTAGGGTGCGGGAGGAGCGAACCTAGTTGCGTTGCTGCTGGAGTTCGGCCATGAAACCTTCTTGCTGCAGCGTAGCGCCGCGCCTGAGCAATTCCAGAAGAGGATCATCCACTTCATCGCCCGACGCCTCCGCGCTTTGCTGCTCGGGCTCGAACTGCTTCAGATCCGCCAGCAAAGCGCGTGGCGAAATAAGCAGCTCGGGCATCGCTTCCGGACTATTTCGAAGGAAGTCGATGAGCGCGATGACCTGCGCCCGTTGCTCTGGCGTACGGGAAGGGAACTCAACTCCCATACCATGCCCCGGGTGCATGACCCGGACCATCCCCTCGGTATGGACTTCCATTTCGTTCGTCTTCAGGCAAAGGTCGACCAGCGCACGCTCCGGAAAGGGCGCGTTGGTTTCCACATAGCAACCGCCACTGCTCAGGTCGGTCAGCTTACAGTGCGGGACACTCTCCTCCACCGCGCCCACGGCGGCAACAGCAGCCTTCAACCATTGCTTCAGGTTTGCTAACGCTGAGTCAGAAAGGTCTAGAAAGTGAACTCCAGTCTGGCCATTAGGATTTGCCCAGGCAACTTGCCCATGCCCTTCAATCTCTAAACTTGCGTCCGGCAGTTGGAAGCGAAAGGCCAGCAACGCTCCGGAAACCTGTGTTTCAGCAGTTAGCACATCCATGCCAGTTTCCGAGATGTCCAGCAGAATCCCGTCCAATTTGCGAGTGTCGGGCGTGGTGATCTCAACCGCCGCCTGAACCGGAACCCGATAGGCCCGCCGCCGCTCCCGCCCGAGCAGACCGGCTGCTGGACGCAGGCCAGCTTTCGCGGCTTCTTCCGTAACTGGCTTGTAAAGGACGAAATGCGCACCGCCACTGAGGACTTCTCGAACCTTGGCGGGATCTGGAATCAGAGCGATGCTGATCGGATTGGTGCCGAATCTCTGCGTTTCCCGCAGAACATCCTCAGCAAGCTGGGCATCGTCGAAGTCGACGATGAGCGCATCGAACTTCTGTTGCTGGATGCGCGTCAACGTCGTTTCGGGATCGCTGGAACGATCCATGGCGATCTCGAAACTGGACAGAACTCTCCCCAGTACGTCAGCCGCCGAGTCATCGCTCGATACCAGTAACGCTTGCTGATTCATAACTTGCTTTGGATCGCTGCCATGCCGTGGCAGGAATGAGGTTTAGGGCCAGCGAGGAGCGGTTGGCCGCGCTGCCTTGGAACCGGTGCCGCCTGCGGCGCCTGCGCCAGCTTTGGCCGCCATGGACTCCGTCTGGGCATCGTCTACTTCCGCAAGCACAACATTGTCTTCTTCGTCGTTTTCTGCTAACAGCGGCGCCACTTCCCGCAGCTTCTCTGCCGCCTGCTGCAGCATCTCGATCTGCTTGCCAAGCTGGGCGTATTTTGCCTGCTTTTGTCGCAGGACCTCGTGAATGTCTTTCATACAACCCCCTGCTGGCAATGTAAGGATGCGTTACGGGGTGGGTCAACGCTAATAACGATCTCCCGATTACTGCAGTAACAGTGCAGGGTCGGCCGGTGAACACAATAAAAAGCCCCGCCGTTTCGGGCGGGGCTATATTCAGGAGCGAAGGCTACTTACGCCTTCAATTTGCGTCTCAGAACTCCGGCGAAACCCAGCAATCCCGTTCCCATCAGGGTCAAGCTGCCTGGCTCCGGTACCACGATGTTTGTGTCGCCACTCGAAATCGACGTCGAGCCGTTGAAGAAGCCTTTTCCAGTGTTGATCGTGAGCTGGAGCGTAGCACCATAGACGGTCGAGCACCGCCCATCCAGGAGCCCGAAATTGCTCCGGTCAGAGTGTAATTATGCGTTCCGTTCGCCAAAGTGACCAACGACCAGGTGACCGGACCGTCGAAAGCTCCGCTGAACAATGTGCCATTCGTGTTGGACCAATGGTGAAAGAGCCGCCTCCGGCGAAAGTCGCGTTACCCTGAAGGGTACCGCTCGCCAGTGCTCCAGTAGCAAACTCCACGGTTCCGAGATCTCCCTTTACTGCCATTGATGTGAATCAACGTTGAGTCCGTTAGAGTCAGCCCGGCGCTGGTGCCGACCAAGGTTCCGCCGGCATTGGTGAAATCAATGTTCGCCGTCCGCAAAAGCAGCCATCGGTAGCGCCAGAACCAGCAGCAATGTCATCCACAGAATGCGCTTCATATTCAAACTCCCCTCCTGAATACCCACAGTCTTACGCAGTAAAATCCATTACGGGTGCAGAAATACCCACGCTCCCTAGAGCATCCCGAGTACCAAATTGGGAAGTCAGTCACGTCATTGAAAATACAGAACTTAAGTATTGGTGGTCGTTTCTGCGAGATTCCCCGAGTGCAAACTGCTGCACACTTGCTACACGCTTTTGCGACCATGCCGCCTAGTTCTAGCCGGACAGGGAAGGCAGCTTGGCCTCGGATCCCAGCAGGAAAATTGCGCCAACAATGATGCTGTACGCTGAAGTCGCCAGCGTCAGCGCCCGCAGCGCTCGCGGACGCGAGAGGATTGCCGAGAACAGCCCCGCGGCGGATGCGCACAGCAGCGTATTCATGACTAGCAGCCCTACCAGGAACATGAATAGTCCAGCCAGCCCCGCGCCCACTCCGCCGAGGTTCGCCGCCATCAGGAACAGCAGTATCTGGGTAGGTGTTTCCGCTCCCAACCCGTGAATCACGCCCACGACGAAACTGGAGCTTGTGCCGTATCCATTCTTGAATATCTGGGGTGCCTCTACCCGGGTTCCACCAAATATGACACTCAGCCGCCAATAGACCCACAAGCATGCATTGATTAGTAGAGTGATTCGGGTCCGTGGGCGGTGGTTATGCGTGCCCGGGCGAAAAAACGTTCCCAGAACGTAAAGCCCTAACACGAGGAGGGTTGCCCCGACAAGGCGTTCGGCCCAGCGGTCACTGGCGGCAGGCAACGCCACCCGGAACACGACAGCCGCCGCCCCCAGCACCGCAACTGTCGTTGCGTGTCCGGCAACGTAAAGCAGCCCGTAACGCATGGCATCGCGCGCTTTGGACTGCACGCTGCTGATGTCCGTAATCGCCGCTATGTGATCGTAGTCGAGCCCGTGCCGAAAGCCGAGCACGGCGGCCGAAATCAGCGCCAGCCGAAGATTTACCGGATCCATCATGCAAGTCTATATCTCGCAGGAGCATTCGTGCCGGCTCCCGAAGCCGAGCGCACGGTTTCGTCCGCGCGCTCGCCGGGACTTGTCAGGCTAGCACAGTTCCGCTGCACCCGATGCAGATCCGTGCTGTGGCGTTTTGCTACTTGGTTGTTTTTGGATCGATGACTTCCCGCAAGCGCCGCGACAGGATGGCCGCCAACGAACGGTAAAACCGCGAACCAAGGTGGGGAAACAATTCAAACAACGAAAGCAGAGTTGCGCGCTCCAAGTAATAAGCTTCGACGCTACCATTCGCCACCACATTCGCGGTGGCGGGCAACTCATCGAGAAACGAGATCTCTCCGCAAACTTCGCCCACTCCAATCTCCCGTGTCGACTCTTGCGACGCGATCTGCACCGACGCCGCGCCCTTCAAAAGTATGAAAATTCCGTGAGTGCGGCGATCGCGCTGGACGATGCTCTCTCCGGCCTTGAACTGCTTGCGCACAGCCTTGTCCGCGATCAACGCCCAATCATTCGGGGTCAGATATACAAGGCCAAGCTTCGCCCCCGACAAAACCGACAGATCTGGAGTAGCCTTCAACATGTACGCTGGCTCAAGTTCCACGAATCCTGGGAACAGGGCAGGGAAAGGCTAGCAGAAAAGCCCGTCTGCTGGAATCGCATGCACCAGCAAAGTCATGTTGCTCGGGCAAGTCCGCCCGGCGTCTCCACGACAATCGCCGAAACAACCAGGTTAACGAGGAGGATTCGGAGAAGGAGCAAGACACAGCCCAGCGCGTGGAACCGGCAGTCTTCGTTCCGCACCTTGCCCCTCTGACGTTGGAGACGTTACAATAAATTTCTCCGCGTGAACAGGAAACTGCTGGACTGAGCAAGCGCTAGTTTGTTCGCGCGATTTCCAACCCGCAAAATCCGCGCCCTTAGCTCAGTTGGATAGAGCGTCTGGCTACGAACCAGAAGGTCGGGAGTTCGAATCTCTCAGGGCGCACCATCTTCTTTCAATCGCTCGCAGACCATCGGCCCAACCGCCTTCGGGCTTGCCTTCACTGCACCCGCAAACTGTCGAGCATTTTCTGGTACGCGGGTTGCAGCAGCGAATATTGTTTTTCCGGAGCAATGAACACCAGATACAGCATGCCACCTTCCGGACCGAGGCACGGTGACCAGCCAATCGCGCTCCGGGACAGGTTGATCGCCTTCTCTGATCGGCGAGGTTCCGGCCAGCATGGTTGAGAGTCCTTCCGTGCCGGACGCTGCGATTTTCCGCGGGCTCTCAAACACCCGCAGATTCGGATTCGTCTCCTGCAAATTCTGAATTAGCTTGTCGGTGGCATCATTGATCGAGTTGCCATCCACATCCTGCATGCTGGCGACGACCACTCCATAGGCGATCGCGTTCTGTCCGATTCCCGCCGCGGGCGCTATGGTGGCGGAGTTTTGTCCGCTTGTGGCCTTCCAGTTTTCCGGATAGGAGACGCTGAAATCATTTGCCTGAAAGTTCTTGAATTCACCTCTGGGAGCGACTTGCTCATAACTCACATTCGTGATCGTCGCAGGCGGATTTTGCTCGCTCGGCGAAGTATCCGCCGATTGGACATCGCGCGGCACCGCTCCGCTTTGGCGGTTTTGCTGCGCCCACATGCCGCTCTTCGCGCCCTCGGAAATTTGCTGCGCGTTATATGCTTTGATCCCTTTCGCCTGCTGCTTGATCTGCTGGAACGCAGGATTGGCTGCCACATACTGCCTGTTCGGCCACTGGGCGACTGCCTTCTGCACCGCTTCCACGCGATTGCCGGGATTGGGGTGATCGCTCAGAAACTGCGGTCCGCCATTTCCCGCCACCTTTTCCAGCTTCTGAAAGAACTCGGCCATGGCTCGAGGATCGTAGCCGGCCTTGTACATGATGATTGCGCCCACCTCATCCGCTTGAGCTTCGTCGTGCCGCGAATATTTCATCAGCAACGTGCCCGCACCGAATTGAATTCCCATTTGAGCAAGGTCGCCAGCCGCACCCCCGAGCAGCCCGCCCAGAGCGCCTAACACACCTGCCCACTCACGCTTTGGTGCTTGTTTGGCCGAATGCTGCATGTACACATGCGACATTTCGTGCGCCAGCACACCTGCCAGTTCAGCCTCATTCTCGGCCGCACTGATCGTGCCCACGTTGACGAAGATCGGACCTCCCGGCAGTGCGAACGCATTGATATCGCTTTGCTGGACAACATGAAACTGGTACGGCCATGTCTCCTGGCGGGGGATCACCCCCAGCAACTTCCCGCCAAGCTGTTGAACGTAGCGTGTCACCGGATCCGAGTCCGGCAGTACCGGCATTTGTTTATAAACTTCAGCCGCCGTCTTCAAGCCCAGCTGCTCTTGTTTCTCCTTGCTCATGCTGGTATGGCCTGGGTCCGGGAGAACTGGCACTTCGGTCGACGTGGCGGACCATGCGGGTGATCCAATCAACAACAATGAGAGGAACAACGCCCCGATTCGCGTTGGAGTTGTAGGTTTCATGACAAAATTGCCCCAGCTTCTTGGTTTATTCCGTGCATTTTGACCGGTGTTTCGATGCCAAACGCAACGGACCGGATGTGCTTCCGCCAACGCCGTTTTCAACAGTCAGGTTGGTATGTCTCTTGCGCCCATGCCTTGGGGTAATTCTTTCTTGGCCAATGGCAATTCCTACAGGGCGCTGAAACGCCCGCGGCTGTGTTTTTAATCACTTACAGACGGCAGGCGGGTTGCTCTAGCAAGATCAGACGAAGTGGCGCGCAACGGGGTGCTTCAGAGAATAACTTCGGCCAGAGGTTTTCTGTGAGCACCCCTTGCTTATTCTCCCCGAATGCGCCTGAATTCCGAAGACCTCTCGCGCTGAGCTTTCGCCTTTCTCTGTAGTGATACCTGAGACCGTCGGGCTTACGCACAATAATCGGAACGCAAAAGAATTTAGGCCAGATCGCTGGCTTCGGTACGGACTAACCGCATACCTGGGCTCATGCCCATTCCCGTTCTACGCCAGCGCCACCTGATCCCGTACATCAATACCAGCGTTCCTCAGCAGCTTCGCCACCGCGTCCTGCTTCAGTCGCGACGCATCGAACTCCACCCGCACGGTCTTCTGCTTTTCATCAAAGCGGACGCGCCGAATTCCATACACTTCGCGCATGTTGTCAATGGCCTGCAACTCTCGTTCGCCGGGCAATGAAGCATAGTGGAAAACCACATCGAGGTAGGTCATTCTTCAAAGCCTCTGTAAGATGATGAAGTTGAATACCCGGCACTTCCGCCGGGTGAATAGGCGTTTCCCTTCTGCTCTGATCCCTCCGTACAGACGTTTGTATGTGGTCGATTCTTTTCCTTCTGATTCGCGCATTTTTGTTAGGTGTACTCAGCACAAACTCAGTATTGGCCATCACCTAAGCGCATGTGAGGGGCAGTCATGCGAGTGAAACAAGGGACACTGGTACAGCAAAACGGTAGCTGGTAGGGCACTTGGGGCAAACAGGTTTTTGACCTGCGACCGGCCGCAAACGGCGTAAGCAGATGTTCAAGGTCATCGGACCGATAGGGGGCCTCGAGTGAGAAAAAAGCTTGGCTCCTGCTTGGGATGCCATCACGGCGGATGCCGGACTAACGGGCGATGGTTCCATGACTGTCAAGAGCTCATTCAGACCGTTTGGTTGCCACTGCACGAGGGGCAATGGCGAACATCTTCCAAGGAAACGATTTTACAGAGACTCGAAAACATCTACAAACATTTTGGAGGGGCAGCGCTAACCGCGATTGATGCTGTGGCGCTGCAGTCATGGCTAAACGATCTCGCCAAGACGCGCAGTGCATCAACCGTGAAGATGGCTCACGCCTATCTGCGCTCGATCTTCAAGGAAGCAGTGGAACAAGATTATCTGCGCAAGAATCCGGCCCGATTGCTGCGGGTGCCTAGGAATCTGAAAGCGACTCCGCATCCGTACCTCACAATCGAGGGAGATCGAGGAGCCTGTTCAACGCTGCCAAACCCTTCGGCGTACCGAGCATGGAGTTTGCACTGCTGAGCTTGCTATTCGTAACCGGGCTCAGGCCCTCTGAAGTATTTGGTCTGAAGTGGCGTGATCTAGACTTCGCCGAAGGAAATGCAACCGTGCTGATACACGCGAGTGTGTACCAGGGGAGAGTATCGGGAGTTTACGAAAGTACTCGAAGAAGGGGAAGAGAAGCGGAAGGCATTACCAGAGCTTGCGGCAGAAACATTGCTGCACTGGTTCACTGTGACGCACCACAACAAACCTGATGACTATGTGTTCGTGAATTCACGCGGGGGAGTGCTGACGACAGGGAACTACCTGACGCGGGTTCTGCAGCCACTCGGAGAACAAGCAGGACTCAAACGGCCTTTGACCTTTCAGATAATTCGTCGCACCGTCGCGACTCATGCGCAGGAGTACGGGTCACTGAAAACTGTGAGTGAGATTCTGGGACACAAGCAGATGCAGACGACAGAACAAGTGTACATACAAGTGGTTTCCGAGAGTGTGAGAAGTGCGACGGGGAAGCTGGCCGAAAAGTTGCTCACTCCTCGGCCAGCTCACGGTCCACTGATTTAGATGAAAAGCCGTTCGAGTGTGGATGGAGGGGATTTGGCCTGGTTACAACATCGTCAGGACAACTCACAGGATTGCTCTGGTTTACATCGAGTGCCTTGTTTCCCGCTTTTGTTGGTATAGCGCCGCATCGCTTTAAGGATTGCGACGCAAGAACGCAAGGATGCGTTGCGCGTCTTCCATGAGGTGCCGCTCTTCATGATGGTCGCTGTCGTACTGCAAGTCTCGAAGACGACCGTGAATTGCCGCTTCAGTCGCATCCACGCGCTCCGTCAGCTGTTTCGGATCCAACTCTACAACGGCAGCGGCGTACAGCTGATACCAAGGCTGAGATTTTGCTTCATCCATGTAGTACCTGATTTCTTCGGGAAACAGCACTGCGGATACAGGAACAAAATGATTCTAGTCGGGTGAATAGAGTAGGTCTGTTCAATATTGCTCACGAAGGCTCAATCGTGGAGAACAATGGTGAGAAGTGAACTATGAACCTGCAAGTCATCGCCGCCGTGATAGTCAATGAACCCCAATTTCCTGAACCTGTTCATGAAAAAGCTAACCCGCGACCGCGTTGTGCCTATCATTTCCGCCAGCATCTCCTGACTGATCTTGGGGATTACAGTCTCGGGCTTTCCGTCCTTGCCGAAACGAGCCAGCAATAGCAATATCCGTGCCAGTCTTTTCTCGCTGGAATTGAAAAGCTGGTCAACCAGATCCTCTTCGTATCGGATGTTCCGTGCCAGCAAGTATGCTACGAAAACATCGGAAAATGTTTTTTCCTCATGAAGCACTTGGATCATGGCCTTCTTGTCAATTCTCATCACGGAGCAATCCGTCATTGCGGTCGCGGAGCACAGGCGGAGAGTCTGCCCGGTAAGGCAACCTTCGCCGAAGAAATCGCCCTTGTTCAGAATGCCTATTGTGGCTTCTTTCCCGATCTGCGACACAACGGTGAGCTTCACCTTCCCGCTCTGAATATAAAAAACAGAATCGGACGGGTCGCCTTGAGCAAAGATTGTCTGCTTTCTGAGAACGGCTTCGATCGTCCTACCGCCGTTGACGGTCGAAAGGAATGTCTTGGGATCGAACTTGCTCAGTTTCTTGCCCGCTACCACGGGTATCACGATTGGCCTCCGTTCAAAGAGTTCGAATGCGCAGAACGCTAATTTTGGTATGAAAGAAGAACGAATGAATGCGTATGAAGGCGAGAACAACGTCAATTTTGCGGGCAACGCTGCTCCGCACTCGACACATTAATGATTTCATCGTGAATGTTGAAAGTCAACGGCTCGCAAGACGAATGGGCCGAGGGACACTGCCGCTCCACAAGTGGTAAAAAATCAGCATGAACAATCACTGAGAAGTAGCCCCGTTGCAAGTAGCTGTTGAAATATCCCGATTACACTCATAATCAGTTCAGTTCTGGCGTCGCTTGCGCATAACACGGACACGAGCACTGTTTCAGACATTCAGGTTTCCTTTTCATTTTGGTACACAGTGAAATCTGTGAAAGTTGCCGTTGTACAGTGTGAAACTCAAAATCCGGCGCAATGAGTTCGAGGCTAAGGGTTGCAAAGCAGGGGGCACAGGTTAAGAGGTCCGAGGCAGAGCCGATTCAGACCGGAGTGCAGAGGTATCGCTACATAGACAATGAAATCTACAGCCCCTCGCGATATCACAGTCGAAACCGCTTAAATACTGGGCGAATTCGTGCGGGTGCCATCCAAGGTAGGACTGAAATTGCCCGAAATTCCTTGTAGCTGGTTGTCTACATCCTCTTGTGTGCTCTTAAAATTAAGGTCCGAGGGGTCCGAGCAGGGTCCGAGCTTGGATCGCAACCAATGTGCATGTTCCTCGTGAGTCTCATGGCCTAATGGGGGGTCTTTGATCCATCGGAAATCAAACTGTGCTTTCCGTGCCTCAGCTTCACGCTGCGTCGCGTTCTGTGCGTGAGTTCCCCACTGCAAATGTAAGGGGTTGCAGCAAGCCCGGTACTTGCGTTTGCCGTGGTTCGCTGGGCAGTCTCCAATGTGGCAGGCATCTAGCGGATAGTCTAGGGATTCGAGAGTGCTATAGCATTTCATAAAGCGAGATGTGTAACACGACTTTCCGCAAACCACTTCGTACCATAACCTGAGCCGTTCACAACGGGATAAATCGAGCAGTCGGCCACAACTTCGCAGCGCTCCACGATCTCGCGACGTACTTGATCCTTCGCTTCCCGCGCCATGGGTTGAAACTTGTCGAGAAATCTTTCGAGGGGGTGCTTTGGTCGGCTCATTTCATCTGCTCCGAGATTTTGGAATCAATTTGGCTTTGGACGTGATCGCAAATTTCCTGCTCTACCTTTGCATCCTCAGCAACGGAACGTCGCAGCACTCCGCTGAGGTACTTCGATATCGCGATGCCATCAAGGGCTAGTCGGCCCTGCTTCATCGCACGCCGCGCGACTCCTGCCGCATACTCAAACTGCCCAGAGTCGTACTTTCGGCACCACATTCGCAGCGCCCATCCTTCCGGGTAATCGCATTCGAGATAGCGGTCCCATATTCGTAAAACATCTTTTGTCGTCATTGTCGTTTCATTCCTTTGTTGTTTGTGAAATGCTCAGCGGGGGCAGTGGAGGTTTGTGAGGTATGCTGCCCCCGTTGTCCCGGCTTCTGGACCGGGGAGCTTCGGGTTACTGCGCTTCTGGTTTGGCCAGATAAGCCGCGTCGATCGAGCTGCAACACTTCGCTTTTGCGGATGCGTACAGATTGGCTGGACAGCTTAATCGGATGCAGTTTTCCTGCGCGCTCCCATCGTCGGATTGTCCATGAGGAAAGCTGTAGCAGTTGCGCTGCTTGGGCACGAGTTAGAAACTATGAAAGTTCTTCCATGATGTTGTTCCTTCCTATTTCAATTTCGTCGCGAGTTCGTACTGTTGCACGGCGTCGAGATATTTGAGGCTGTCAATCGCCAGTGCGAACACCGCTATGTCTAGCTCGGCAAAATGAGCGGTTCTTGCGTCGGTACTGCAGTTACCGAGCTTGGATTGTAGGTAACCGATTTTTTGCTCGATTCGCGCGATTGCCGTCGCGCAAGTCATTTCCGCGTGCATGATGACTATCCCTGTACCTGGGATCGCGGCGTTGTGCCGGATTTCAGAAGCGCGGTGAATTGCTTTGCTTGTCGCCCGGTGTTGGGCTGCTGATGCAGCGGTGAGTGTAGGTACCTTCTTCGATTCGCGCGGCTGCGCGATCATTTTGCTTCGTTGCGTCATTGTGTTGATCCTTTTGTTTTTAGAATTGGAGCGGGGTGCATCAGGCGGTGGGCCATCGACGCACCCCGTGCTCCCGGCCACCGTTTGCGCAAAACACGGGAGCGAACTTTACTTGCGATTCAGAATTCTGCCTACTTCCAAGTCTCCGATGAGCCCGGGAATTCGGACCTTCTCGCTGCGAGGGAGATCGCGCCAATCCCGCGCCGTCATCGTTGCGGGGTCTGAATTGACCGTTGGCGTTCTGTGCAGTGGCAGCGCCGCGAATGCGGCCTTTCCGAACTTACTAACGAATTGAACCTTTTGCGGCACAGTTCGAAGATCATCTTTGCAACCGACATCTAGCTTGCCTTCAGAGATCGCCTTGGAAACGGAGTCATGGTCAATAAACTCGCTCATTAAAAGTGTGTCCTGTACCAACGGCCGCAGGTCTACCGGTTCTCCGGATTTCGTTTTGCCAACCAACCAACCGCAATCTGATAAGGGAACTCGGTCGTCTCTGAAATCTTTTCGATGATGTGATTGACAATGGTGTCTCTCGAAACATCGGCTTGCGGTTGGACTGGCAAGCCCTTCAGGATTTCGTTTACTCGCCGCTGAGTGGTTGACCGGCGTGCTAATTCCTCGTTGAAACTTTCTGCTGCTTCATTTTGGTCTGACATTTATGTACCTTCTTCTGCCATGCTTGGCAGGACGATGTAATTAGTTGTTGGATGAATGCTGTGGGGTGCTACCACCATTGAGTCGCGCTGAGAAATGCTTCCAGTGCTTCGGTCGTGCCTTGAGAAATTTCTCAATGTGCCGGAGTCGCGTTTGCAAATCAAGCGTGCGAACGTCGGCCCGGAACTGCCTTCGGTCGATTAGTTTCTCTAGTCGTGCTTTCAGTGCATCGCGTTCTGCCCGGACACTGTCAATTGTTTCCGGCTCCGGCTGCGCTTGTGGCTCCGGCTTAGCTTCCGGCTCCGGCCATCGCGCGAGGTCCGGCGTTATCGGCTCCGGGGGAGCCGTGGGTTGTTCGTTTGTCATTGGGGTTTTACTTTCTGTTAAGGGGTTTACTTACCGAACTTGGTGAGGCGACTGGGACTGCGACGGGTCCGGTGAGGCTGGGGTGCTGCGATCCCGTCTCGCGTCAGCATCGGGTCGATGAATCCTTTTGCCTTTCGCTTGTCCTTGAGAATTTTGGGGCCGTGGCCAGCAGCTTGCACTTGCTCTTGAGTAGTCTCCATTGCCGCCGCAGGACCTTCGAACCTTGCCGGGTCTTGGTTGGGGTTATGGTAGGTAGTTCTGCCGGCGACTCCAATTTCAGGTCTGCAGGGGTTTCTTGGCGACGGCATCGTTTTTTCGTCGCTCTCGGCGTTGGCGCTTTACCTCGGAGGCGAGCGCCTTCGCCCCGATTTTGCTATCAGGTTGCATTTCGTTCTCGTTTTCTATGGAAAGTGATTAGTGGATAGGTGGGAAAGCTCGCGATTGGGGCGGGGTTGAAGAAATTATCTCCCCTACCCATAACAGGATAGCACGTGCAATGCCAAAAGTCAAGCCGCAAAGCCCTTGCTACGATGGGCTTTGCGGGGTATGCCAAGGAACGCAAACGCATCCCTTTAGAATCAATAGTTTACAACGATGTACGAAAGCACAATCAAAAATATTTATTTTCTCAAGTGTTTATGCGGTCGAAACTCACTTTGCAATGCATAGTCACTTCTATAAAATGAGCTAAGTTGTTTAGAATCAACCAGGCGGGAGGAATTGAAAATCACATCGACGCATATCTATATGCAGTTCGCCGTGTGTTCGTCTTAACTAAGCAGTACATTTCGTCACAGCGCAGTGCCTTTACGGTTACTAAACTGAAAGCGGTTCAGTGAGCCCCCGCGCTCTTCTGCCGCGCCGTCCGCTTGCTCAGTCGATCTCTGGGGCGGTAAGCCTTGCTCGGGACCGCCGTCCCTAGTTCTCCTACTACCGTCTCCCGGCTGTCACGCTACGTCGTCAGATGCTTTCAACTACCCTTTCAAAACTCTCCATTGTGCCGTGCGAAGCATCGCAACGGAAGCGCAAAACCAGAAGGACAGGTACGAAAGTAACCTGAAGACACATCCCGGCAGACGCCCAAAAAAATTCTCAGCGCCGCGAACAAATGGGCCACATTTTTGGTGCCACAAAAGAATTGTCTGGTATGTTTGGCCCGTCACTCGACGGAGTGATGCCGCTGGAAGGCAGCGGCGTTGTTCGCGAACGGCTGGCAGGGGCGGTCGCTGGGATGCACATCTCTGTGGAAAGGGGTTGCGTCCAGCGGCCCCTATTAGACTTTTCAGAAGAGTAAACCCATCTGCGGCAGATCGCAAGTAATGTTCGGGGCTTGACCTGTAGACACTACTCCACACACTATGTTTGTCAAATGAAGGTGCGCCGTGTGACGGCTTGCCCTGCGCCATACCATGCCCTGAGTACATTCCTTCCAATGACTTGCGAGGATTGTCCTAATTTCGGTCTGTAAGTACAGCCGTGTCAGTACGAAAATCAGTAAACATAGTTTGTGAACGAAATCACACAGAACTGTGATCCCTGATTCTTGACAGAAATCGGGTGCAGCTACTAAGGTGTGATTGAACTATGAACACGATCAGTGAACAAGCGATCTGGAATCAAGCTCGAATGCAGCAGAGCGAGTGTTCACAGTTCCTCAGTTTTTACTGTGTGCAAAGTGCCTTGTTTTCAGCGCTCGAATTCGTAGTTTTGAGCGTTCACAATTCATTTGAAATGTAAACGGCTCTGCCCAGCGTTGGAGCGCTGAGCAAAGCCTGACCAACATGGAAAGGAAAGGTTTCCAAATGTCAGCTACTACGATTCTAGCGCTCTGCACAGGATGTGGTAAGCCTGTGGCAGAGGATCAGATGTATATCGAGTGCTGCACGTGCGGCGCTCTGTCCCATCTTGGCTGTAATTCACACTGCATCTGCGATGAGATCGCGCCAAACCGCACAGGTGACGGGCGATTTGCTGCCATGTTCCGCGAAGCACTCAAGGCAAAGGGAATGGGATTCGAGGATGTATCTCATCTGCTGGCAGGCAAGGGGGTGCATCATGTCTGAGCGAAAGATAGCTGCACTCTATGCGCGTGTTTCCACACTGGACAAGGGGCAGGATACCGAGGTGCAGATGCGTGAGCTTCGCGAGTACGCCGCGCGTCGCAAGTGGGATGTTGTCGAGTTCGTGGACAGAGGCATCTCAGGAGCGAAAGACGATAGGCCAGCGCTCAAGCGCATGATGCGCGAGTGCCACAGACGCAAGTTTGATGTTGTTCTGGTTTGGAAGTTCGACAGGTTTGCGCGTAGCGTCTCGCATCTTCTGCGTGCAATGGAGCAGTTCTCTAATCTGGGAGTCGATTTCGTTTCGATGACTGAGGCAATCGACACAACTACAGCACAGGGCAAGATGCTATTCACAATCCTAGGCGCTGTCGGTGAGTTCGAGCGTGCACTGATCTGCGAGCGAGTACGCGCGGGACTAGCGAATGCTAGGGCTAAGGGTCACATGCCCGGACCGAAACCTGTGGAATTGGATATGCCAGGTATCGCAGCGCGGCGCGAAGCAGGGGAGAGCTTGCGGCAGATCGCAGCCAGCTTGAACGTGTCTCCTGCCTTGCTTGTGAAACGGGCGAAGCTCAGCGCGACGGCATAGCAGAGTGGGGTTCCAGAAATGGAACCCCCCGGTTCTTTTCAGCCTTTCAGGTAACCGAGCAACTGCCGAGGGCCGCAGTGTTTCAATGCTGGCTTTGGTCGTGTGGTACGAAGACGACCCCGCTACTCAGCGCCGTGTTCCCTGATTGATCCCTAGCTTGGTACGTCACCGTATAAAGCTGATCTTTATTTGCCTTGAGCGAAAAAGCGCGGTCGTCTGTTCCGAATGTCGCGCCGTCCATGTCCCCGCCAGTGAGCGGCTGGCTTGCTGTTATAGATTTCAACGCGACGGTCGGATTCAGATCACAAATGTCATTTGCTTGCATATTCGCAGTGATCGGTACGAGGTTGTGATTCGGCGGCCATAATGCAATCGGAGAGAGTGAGACTGTCAGTGACGGTGGGGTGGTGTCGCGCACGGTGACATGACTGGTCGCATTGGAACTCAGTCCCCCCGAATCTGTAACCGTCACTGTAAATGTGTGAGTTCCAAGCGGTACGGTGACGTGCACGATAGCCGTGTTTCCAATCACATTGCCAACTTCATCGCGCCATTCGAACTTTAGGGCGTCACCATCCGGGTCGAATGAGGTTGAGCCGTTAAGGACAGCGGACGTACCGTTTGAACCAGCGCATTCGGCCATCTCATCGCTCACTCTCGCGATGGGGGCTAAGTTCGTTGCCGATTGCCGTACACCGATGAATTGGTTCTCCTTTCCATAGATAGCCTCTGCGAAAGTCTTACTAAAATCGACTTGTTGTAGCAGATCGACCGATGGAGGAAAAGCGAGCTGGAAAACGCCTCCGCCACGAATACGAATTGCACCGAAGATGCCTCCGAGACTAGTAAACCCATAATTCGCAGGATCACCAAGTGTCGAAGTAGTGGTCACAGCCAGCAAGGGGTTCTTCGAACTATCAAACTTGTAATTTGGTGTTGTTGTTAGAAGAGAGTCAACTTCACTGCCTGACGTGCCATCGGCCAAGACTTCCCCCGGATTGGCAAATTCGTTCGAGAAAACAGGCGAAAGGGAAAAATCTTGCTTCCGTAATAGGAAAAAGCGAAAACCTGTCATCGTGATGTTGTCAAATGCAGTTCCGAGCCAAAACGCGCCGGTTGTATGCCCCGCGTGGCAATTCCCGCGTCTGGCCGTGTCTACACCTCCCCGGAGTCGTACATCCGCCGTGATCCGCCTTCCAAATGCAGAAAGAACGCCGGGCTCATCAACGCGTCTGGCAACTCGGACTGCTGCAAATGGGTTGACGATGCATCAGAGTAATCAATTGCCCCGATACATGGACTTGCGAAAATGAATGCCGATGAAGGAATTGTTCGCCGCATTCAATACTGATTTTTTCCGTGCCCTCACCACTCTGATCATCCCCGGTGGAATTGCCGTTAGCACATGGTGCGTTGAACTAGTTCTGATTTTTGAGCCTTTCAAGTGTCTCGTCGCCAGAAATCATGTTGAAGCATCTCTCGTGCTTTTTCTCGTCATCGTTTTCGTCGGACTCGTCATAGAGGACGTTGGTGCTCGAATTGAGGACGGCATGGACAAAAGGGCTGATAAGTTGACGCAGGGAAAGCACAGGCAGGATTGGTATGCATACCTCAGAATGGCATTTGTTTGTGAACCCATTGGACGGCGTTACATCAGAACCCTCGTGACACGTCTTAAGTTTGAACTCGGAACTGCCATAGGAATAGTCATCGCAGACATTGGTCTCATGATGCTTTGGCTTGATGGGTTTGCTTCTTGCAAGCTGTCTCTCTCGCTGCTCGTACTATCCGTAATCATTGCCGTTTATCTTGGGTTGTGGGAAGCCCCGGCAAGTCACAAACTGCTTGCGACCGCCAGAAGTGAAATGTTAGATCAGATACGCATCATAAAGGCTGAGGGGGAGTGAACTCGTTCGTGAAGACGCGTCCCGCTGCGGGCTGCGGTCTGCCAGAATCGACTGGAGGGGGAGATGTATAAGGTTTTGATTTGGGGTTTGTTGTTGTCGCTTGGTTCGCCCAAGATACCAGCATGGAGCCAACAGTCGATGCCGCCTGCTACACCTCAGCGAGAGCAGTCGCCACCATCTGCGGAGTCCTCAATCGAGATACAGAACTACGCACCCTACAACATTGCACTCCTTCCCGATAAAACCGGGGCTGAGATAGTTCTGCCTTTCATGACAGTCGAGAACAGGCTCGCGTTTTTCACCCTGTCTCAAGTACAGCAAGCATCAAAAGATAAGAAACTGCTTGGGAGATTGATTTCTTACGGAGAACTCATCAGTTTGATCGGCGACCTACAAGTTCAGGTTAACCAGTTGAAGCAAGAGAACGACAAACTCTGGGCCGTAGTTGGCAAGAGTTCAACCCCTCAGACCGTCATCGTTCAGCAATCCTCACCCCCAGCTTCGTCGTCGCGAAACGACGCTCTTTCAAAATATGTGCTGTTACGACAGCTCTTCCCCACCGCACAGCCGTATCAGCTCCCAATGCCCCAACATCCCAACAATGGCGTGACTTGCACAACTAGGTACATCGGTTCGACTTCGTATACCGATTGTCGCTGAAGAGTACGGCTTGGGGAGTCGCGGTATTCTCGGACGCACCTCTCCCGTGCCGGTCCGGCTGATCACACCGCAATAATTCCCCGCGAAGCGCTGCGGGCGACGCCCGCTTCGATTGCAGCCGCGATGGAGTTCTACGGTGACCGCCATCACTGACACACGAACAGGCGTCCCCTAATGTTTCATAGCTAGGAACCCCTATGCCGATCTCTGAAACGAATGCGTCACCTTACCAGCGGCGAGCACAGCGGGTTATCTTCTCGGATTTTTAATCAGGGATCAGGTCCGAGCTTGGGGGTACTCGGACTCTCGAAAGTGGGCTTGCTCGGACTCCCAGCAGAGGTATGCAGAGCGGGGCAAGGGGACTATAGGACCATTCACTTCAGTGTTTGTCGGTCTACCAACTTTTCTGTATGGTAACTGCTAGGGACGATAGTGGAGATTTCATACTCATGTCGCCCGCCCGACGAATGGAAGACCACATCCGAGAACTTTGTCAGAAGTTAATCGAGTCGGACGAGCAGAGCAGCGAGTATCAAAGCATCGCGGCTGAGCTCCGAGACCGCTTTGTCCAAGCATATCGGTCGATTGCGGGACGGGCTCAAGCGGTATCCGGTTGTCCACGAGCGTCGATCCTCATCCGGCTAGTACGGTCTCGCGGTTCGCCACGCCTCCACAAAATACAACTCCCTCTCGAAGGACGGTACGAGAGGGAGAGTGTTTAGTTCGAACCGCTCGTGCTTCCGCCGTGCGGTCGAACGGAAGCAAGTGGGGAAGTGGCTGTTCTCACTGTGGAACTTTCCACACAATACAAATGCTGAGAGTGCGCAGAAATGATCCCGGTCACCGATGTGTGTGACTCAATCTGTCAGGTACTTTCAGCCATTGTGTACCAAGGTACATTAGTACAAATGTACTATGGTACCAACCCATGGGAACACAATGGACACATTGTGTCTATTTTTTGGTATTAGAGGCGATTCTAGCGCAGGGGAATAGCGTCATAATGGGGGTAGGCGTAGACGAGGGGAGATCGCGCACCAAGGGCAGCGGGGAGCGCAGCGCGAGGGGGTGTGGTACGTGGGCAGGATGAACCTAGTGCTAGAGTGGATCGAATGAACTTGGGGCCAGATTTTATGATCCGCAAAATACTCAGCAAATACTCAGCAAACTTGCAATCAGCACAGATCGCTTTATATGCAGTGTTCATGCGGTTTCTAAGGCCTTTAGAATGCGTTGAATCCAATATAGAGCATCGCGTATCCAACAGCATAGTTGCCGAATTTGAAGCTGCGTTCAGCCGCCAGGCACAGAAGAAAGATGAATTTGAAGCACGTCGTGATCCATCGCAAATGAGCACTCCCGCGCCCAACTCGAATCTTGAGCGCGATCCCGTTTGTGGCATGAATGTCAATTCGGGCACTGCGAAGCACGTTCATGAGCATAAGGGTAAGAGATTCTATTTCTGCTGCGGTCAGTGCGTAGAAAAATTTAAAGCGAATCCCTCACAGTACCTGAATCAGTCTGGCTCGTCAGGCTTAGTCACGCTTGGTATGCCTGGACCCATGGCGCCCGCGCGAGCTCCTGAGGCTCCAGATCAGAAGTCCAACGCCGGTTCTTACGTCTGCCCGATGTGCCCAGAAGTGATTAGAGACTGGCCAGGAGCTTGTCCCTCGTGCGGAATGGCGTTGGAGCCCGATGTGCCGCTGGCCGCGACACGCACCGAATACACCTGCCCGATGCATCCCGAGATTGTGCGCTCCGGGCCGGGATCCTGCCCAATCTGCGGCATGGCCCTCGAACCGCGCACCGTAACAGGGATTGCTGAGGAGAATCCCGAACTGCGCGACATGTCCCGCCGCTTTTGGATAAGCCTCATCCTGACCGCGCCCCTGCTCGCTCTCGCCATGGGGAGCATGATTTGGCACGAGACGATGGGTGAGGCTCACGGGCTGGTGTGGATTGAATTTGCCCTCGCGACTCCGGTTGTACTCTGGTGCGGCTGGCCATTCTTCCAGCGTTTCTGGACCTCCATCGTGAACCGCAGCCCGAACATGTTCACGTTGATTGGCCTGGGTACCGGAGTTGCATATGTCTACAGCGTAGTAGCGGTGATTGCTCCGCAAGTGTTCCCGGAATCCATGCTCACCATGAGCGGATATCCTGATGTGTATTTTGAAGCCGCTGCCGCAATCACGGCGCTCGTTCTCCTGGGTCAAGTCATGGAGTTGCGCGCTCGCAGCCGCACCAGCACCGCCATCCGTGCCTTGCTGGATCTGACCCCAAGAACCGCCCGCCTGATTTCCAATGACGGCTCAGAAAAAGATATTCCGCTCGATGAGGTGAAGCCCGGCAATCGCCTCCGCGTGCGTCCCGGAGAAAAAGTTCCTGTTGATGGCGTCGTTCTCGAAGGACGCAGCTCAATCGACGAATCGATGATCACGGGCGAATCGATCCCAGTCGAAAAAGAGCCGAACAGCAAAGTCATCGGCGCCACAATCAACTCCACCGGATCGTTGGTAATTCGCGCCGAGCGCGTTGGCTCCGAAACTTTGCTCGCCCGGATCGTGCAACTGGTCGGGCAAGCGCAGCGTAGCCGCGCTCCGATTCAGCGCCTGGCCGATCGCGTCGCCGGGTGGTTTGTTCCCACAGTGGTCGCAGTCTCGGTCATCACTTTCGTTGCGTGGTTAGTGGTCGGCCCGCAGCCCCGTTTGGCTCACGCGATTGTAAACGCCGTTGCGGTTCTGATCATCGCCTGCCCCTGCGCACTCGGACTCGCCACTCCTATGGCGATCATGGTCGGGACTGGCCGTGGCGCGCACGCCGGGGTGCTGATCAAAAATGCGGAAGCGCTCGAAACCCTGGAGAAGGTGGATACTTTGGTTGTCGACAAAACCGGCACTCTTACCGAAGGCAAGCCAAAGCTGGTTTCGATCTCCGCGTCAGAGGCAAATCGCGAGGATGAGATCCTCCGATTAGCGGCAAGCCTGGAGCGCGCCAGCGAGCATCCGCTTGCATCCGCAGTGCTCGCTGCCGCCGCGGAAAGAGCATTGCCGCTCTCTACCGTCTCCGACTTCAGCTACGCAATGGGCAAAGGCGTGCAAGGTACAGTGGACGGAAAACGAGTGGCTGTGGGAAACGCCGCGTTAATGAAGGACGCCGGCGTATCCATCGCGGTGAGCAGCGGGACGCCAGGTACAACTCTCTTGGTTGCAGTAAACGGCGAATATCAGGGCGCGCTCACCTTGGCCGACCCGGTTAAGGCTTCAACCCCGCAGACCCTGCGCCAATTGAAAGAGCAAGGACTGCATCTCATGATGCTCACCGGCGATAGCCGTACCACTGCGTCGGCAATTGCTCATCAACTCGGACTTGGTGATGGTGAATTCGAAGCTGAACTCTTGCCTGAGCGCAAATCCGAATTCGTCCGCAAACTGCAGGAGCAGGGAAGAGTCGTTGCCATGGCCGGCGACGGCATCAACGATGCCCCGGCTCTCGCGCAAGCCAATGTCGGGATCGCCATGGGCACCGGCACCGATGTAGCCATAGAGAGCGGTGGCATCACGTTGGTGAAAGGGGATCTGACCGGAATTTTGCGCGCCCGCCGACTCAGTCAGGCCACGATGCGCAATATCCGCCAGAATCTTTTCTTTGCGTTCATCTACAACGCGCTGGGAGTACCGATTGCCGCCGGAGTTCTCTACCCATTCTTCGGAATCCTGCTCAGCCCTATTTTCGCAGCTGCTGCCATGAGCTTCAGCTCCGTCTCCGTCATCAGCAACGCGCTACGCCTTCGGCACGCAAAGCTGTAAGCGGCCGGGAAATCACGCTAGCGAATCCCCACATACACATCGGCCTGCAGGTTCTGAGGGTCTTCAGCTCGCTCGTCGTAGACTTCAAAATCCGCCTGATACAAACGATCGCCACCAACGGATGACTTCGGCAGCGAATTGATGCGCCGCCACGTCTCAGGCACAACCTTCGGCCCCGGACCTTTTTCGGTCGTGAACACCGCGAACTTTCCGCGCTGAATCTTCTTCGTGACCATTCCCGAGGGCACTCCCGCATCTGATGTCACCCGCGCCCCCAGCAAGTATGTATAGTCCCCGTCTTTGTCGCTGGCGTAATCGCTATACACCGCCACAATCGATGCATCCGCTTTGTTCGGAATCTTCGCCAGCAGATCTTCCTGCATGAGGCGTGCCCACTGCTTGCCAATGATTCCATCGGCGCTCATCTCCTTGGCATTGCTGGTGCGCACCGCAATTCCCGCTACCGTAAATCCCGGCTGTTCTACAATCCTGGCACTCATACGAGTCTCCGCTTGGCTCCGCAATTTCTTTAGCTGCTCCACCGCATTCTGATTCTTCTGCTCGACTGGGAACAGAGAAATGAGCAGCGCTATAAAAACATTGAACGTGAAGAATCGCTCGAGAATGGCCATAGCTCAATCCTTTTCTTTCTCTTTACCAGCTACAATTTCCCTAGAA
The DNA here is from genome assembly GCA_963785865.1 of uncultured Acidobacteriota bacterium. GTDB lineage: Bacteria > Acidobacteriota > Terriglobia > Terriglobales > Acidobacteriaceae > Sulfotelmatobacter. The sequence continues at coordinate 302,101 of CAWAXF010000036.1, forward strand.
AATCGAGTATTTCCGGCTCTGTCCAATCCACAGCTCCCATGAACTTTCGCTGCAGCACTCCGTTGCGGTCGATGATGTAGGTCTCGGGATATTTGAATGTCCCGTACATCGCGCTAGTCTTCCCGGTAGGATCGCGCACGGTCAGCAACTTCACATTGTGATCCGCCACAAACTTCCGATACGCGTTCTCGTCCACGTCGACGCTGACGGCGATCACAGTCACTCCCTTCGCTCTCATTCGCCGCTGCATCTGGTCGAAGGACGGAAGTTCTTCTACGCAGGGTATGCACCATGTTGCCCAGAAATTCAGCACCACGACCTGCCCCCGAAACTGGCTCAGCGTCGTCTTCTCCACCGTGAAATCCGGGGCCGACCAGCCGATCCGCGGTAACCGTGGTCGGTTGTGGCATGCGGAAATGGGAATGATCGAAACCAGAATAAGGAGTACTGGCTCGGAATAGAAGACGCGCCGCACGCGGCTATAATAATAAATTCGGTTTTCGATCACACTTCGATACAGAATTGTTCCCGCGCAGCGACATGGGGTCCTGCTTTGTGCTGCTGTTAGAAGGCCAGGAATTTGAAACTGCATGGTGATGACGCAACCAGTGCAACCAGAGGTCTCGATCATAGTGCCGGCACGCAATGAAGAAGCCAATCTCGGCTCGTGCCTGGAGTCCCTTGTCGGGCAGCAAGATGTCGAATTCGAGATCATTGTAGTCAACGACCACTCCACCGACCGAACCCGCGAAGTCGCTGAGTCATTCTCTAAAGTTCGAGTTATTGACGCGGAACCACTTCCCCTGGCTTGACTGGGAAGAATAACGCCGTCATCATCGGCGCGCACGAATCTCGTGGTGAATGGCTGCTGTTCACTGATGCCGACACGGTTCACCTCCCCGGTTCACTGGCGCGCGCACTGCATGAAGCCAGGCAAAATGGCGCTGCACTGCTCTCCTACTCTCCAGCGCAGGTCGTGACCAGCTTTTGGGAGAAGGCGATCATGCCCGTGATCTTTGCCGAACTTGCTTCACATTACCGTCCCTCCGAAGTCAGCGATCCGAACCTTCCCGCCGCGGCAGCCAACGGGCAGTACATCCTGATTACCCGTGAAGCCTACGAAGCCGTGGGCGGCCACGCGTCCATCGCCGCCAGCCTGCTGGAAGACGTCGCCTTGGCCCGGGCCGTCAAGCGCTCGGGCCGCAAGATTCTGTTTCGCTTCGGCGGCGATGCCGTCCGCACCCGCATGTATCGCAATTTTCCTCAACTGCGCGAAGGCTGGACCAAGAATCTCGCCATCCTGTTTCCCGCGCCAGCCCGCCTTGCGATCTGGCGTTTCCTGGAATTCCTAGCTCTGGTTTGTTCGCTGGTGCTGCTGACGTTTTTCATCGCCTCTGGCGAATTCCTTTTTGCGCTGCCCTTTCTGCTAGGACCCATCGTCACCCTGAGGCGAATTGCCCGTGCCCATTTCTCATGGAGCGCAAACGCTCTGGCTCTATTTGGTCTCCCGCTTTTCTCTTACTTGCTGCTGCGCTCAAAACTTTCTCATCAGAGAGGAACGGTGAATTGGAAAGGCAGACAATACGCCTCCGAGCCTTCGCACAACAATTCCTGACCACTCTGCAAGGATTGCCCGAAAACTCTTATGAATATTCCGCGCTTCGTCCTTCTATGTCTGATCCTGATCGCAGCAGTCGCGCAAGTCACGCCGATGGCTGCGATGTCCGGCCGAACTCCTATCCTGGGCTCCCCACAAAGCTCCATCACCGAAGAACCTCAGATCACCAACACAATCATCGAGCCGGGCGCGAGCCTCGGTCCGCTGAAGCTGGGTGACTCGCGTGACCATGCCCTCGCACTGTTTCCCAAAAAAGATATTGACCAGCAATGGGACGATCCGTGCGGCAGCACCCTCGACTGGGTGGACGTCACCAATCCCATGGGCCGAGGCGACCTGTTCATCCGCCTCAAGAAGGGCAAAACCTTTCAGATCGAATCCTCCACCACCCGGTTCCACACGGCCCAAGGCATCACTGTTTTCGATCCCCCGGAAAAGGTTGCACAATCGTATAGAGAGATGCGCGCCTACGTGCTGTTAAATCCGCCATCCCCGGCCTTGGGTTCCCGTCCCCTCGTTTTCTGGATCGACAAGAAAAAGGGAATCGCGTTCGCCTTGGCCTACGATCCCTCGCACCACAAGCGCTATGTGTATAAAATCATCGTCTTTGAGCCGAATAAGGAGTTCTGTCCGGAACTGGAGAAGACCAATTCGCCCAAATGGCAGGAAATCAATGCCTATGCGGTCGAACCTCCGGCGGATTTGAGTCCGGAACGCTAGGGTCTTCGCGATCATCTAATACGGGTCATCAAGAAAGCACAATGGTTTATCTCACCCGCAAAGCCGAATTCGCTGCCTCGCACTACTACCATAATCCGGACTTCTCCCCGGAAGAGAACCTCCGCCTTTTTGGCAAGTGCAGTAACCCCAATGGCCACGGACACAACTACACTCTGGAAGTCACGGTGAAAGGCGAGGTCGATCCGCGTTCCGGCTTTGTCGTCGACCTCAAACAATTGAAAGAAGTAATGCACCGCGAAGTGCTCGATGCCATGGACCACCGTTTCCTTAACAAAGAGGTCCCCGAGTTCCTCACGCAAATTCCCACGACTGAGAATCTGGCGATTGCAATCTGGGAGCGCCTGCACTCCAAGCTGCAGAAAGCCCGTCTGCATCGCGTACGGGTCTACGAAACTCCAGACCTGTTTGTGGATTTTTACGGAGAAGCATGACCCATTTATGAGAGGCTGGCCCTGCACCCTGGCCTCTTTCCCCTGATCTTGAGTCTGTAACCGAGCGCCGGTGGAATCATCTATAGTTCTGACTCGTTATGAAAGCTCATTTAACCCGCAGGTATCTTTTCTCCGCCTCACATCGTCTGCACAATGATCAGATGTCTTCCGACGAAAACCGCGCCACCTACGGCAAGTGCAATAATCCTCACGGACATGGCCACAACTACGGCTTGGAAGTCACCGTAAGCGGCCAGGTGGACCCGAGCACTGGCATGATCTGCAACTTGGTCGACCTTGATTCCTGCGTCCAAAAAGAAGTGCTATCTCGTTACGATCTGGAAAATTTAAATACCAGGCTGGAATTCGTTGTAACCGTTCCCACTACCGAGAATCTATGTATTCAGATATTCGATATTTTGCAGCGCAGCTTCCCCCACGCGCATCTGGAAAGAGTGAGATTGGAAGAAACCATGATGAACTCCTTTGAATACGCGGGAGAGGGGAGATCGGGTAGGGAAGTGTGAGCCACCATCTTTCAAATTACAAAATTACTCAGTTACGAAATTAGCCAATTCTATGTCGCCATCGCCGCTTGACGAAAAACTCGAAAATCCCACGGTGACCAGCGCCCGTTTCGAAGACCTGGTTCGCGAAATGCTGGTTCGGCTGGGCGAAGATCCTGTACGCGAAGGTCTCGCCGCCACCCCGGAGCGCGTCCACAAAGCAATGAAGTACCTGACCAAGGGCTATAAGGAAGATCCCGAGACCCTGCTCAAGGGCGCCCTGTTCACGGTGACGTACGACGAGATGGTCATCGTCAAAGACATTGAGATGTTTAGTCTCTGTGAACACCACATGCTTCCATTTTTCGGCAAAGTGCACGTCGCCTATATCCCGAATGGAAAGGTGATCGGCCTCAGTAAAATTCCACGCTTGATCGAACTCTTTTCGCGTCGCCTGCAAATTCAGGAGCGCCTCACTACCCAGATCGCCGAAACCATTCAAAAGATAATTCAGCCGCAAGGCGTAGGCGTAGTCATCGAGGCCCGTCACCTCTGCATGATGATGCGAGGAGTAGAAAAGCAACACTCCGCCGCGGTGACTTCGTCCATGCTAGGCTGCTTCCGCAACGAAGAAGAAACCCGCACCGAATTCCTCTCCCTGATCCACCAACGCCCCAACGGCATATAAAGTAAAGCGGGTATAAAGGTACGCCCGGTGCCCCACCCTTCTCGCGTTTTCCGCGAGAGGGTGGGGATTTTGACGTCAGGGTTTTGACGTGCCGACTGGACGATGCGTAGCACTGTCACGAGGTCAATGCGATAAGATCGCTCTCGCAAAGATGCAGAAAAGAACAAAACCGCTAAAAAATCAGGTCGCCCTGATCACCGGTTCATCCCGAGGTATCGGCTTGGCGCTCGCGAATGCTCTCGCCGAACAAGGCTGCAATCTGATCCTCGCCGCGCGCAATGAAAAATCTTTGGAAAAAGCTAGCAGAGAACTGCAGCGTTACGGAGTGCAAGTCGTTGTGGCACACTGCGACGTGCGCGATCCCAACTCGGTCAAAAGCCTTTTCCTGGCGATTCGCCGTGAATTTCAGCGCCTGGACATTCTCATCAACAACGCCGGCATCGGCCAAAAAAACGTGCCCATCGAAAAGCTCCCTTTTTCCACTTGGAAAGACGTGCTCGCAACCAACCTCGACGGCACATTCCTGATCACGCAAGCTGCGCTGGTCATGATGAGAACGGGCTCCACGATTGTGAATAATCTCTCCATCGCCGCCACCCGGGTCTTTGCCGGTTCCTCTGCCTATAATGCCTCTAAACACGCGGCACTCGGCTTTACCAACACCTTGCGTGAAGAATTACGCCCTCGCGGTATTCGGGTCATCGGCGTGCAACCGGGCGCAACGGATACGGAAATCTGGAAGACCCTCTGGCCTCAAGCTCCCCGCCGCAAAATGATGTCGCCTGAAAGCGTTGCCCAAGCGATCTTGGCAGCCATCCTGCTCCCGCCCAACGCAACTGTCGAAAGCATCGAAATCCTTCCCTCCGTAGGAACTCTTTAAGCGTAGCCTGTGCCTCGTGTGCCGGTGTGGCAAAACTTTGTTCAAGGGCAAGCCACAGCTTTCTTTTCCCACTCCTGCACGTCCGAGTACAATAGCCCCGCTAATTTCCCGGAGGAAATTTCAATGATTAAAGTGCCGTTTCTCGGAATAGCCCTGCTCGCCGCAACCTTCGTGCTTCCCGCCATTGCGCAGGACGCCATGAAAAAAGGCGCCGCCGTAAAACCCGCCGATCCGGAATTGAAAGTAGTCACGGATTCATGGAACGAAATCGGTCGCAAGCTCATCGCCATGGCCGAAGATTTCCCGGAAGATAAATACGATTACAAGCCCACGCCTGCGCAGCGAAGCTTTGCCGAGCAGTTCCTGCACGCCGCCGGCGCCAACTATTACTTCATTAATGCAGTCAAGGGCGAGAAGCCTCCCGCCGAAGAAGACGCGAAGAGAGAGCAGTACAAAACCAAGGCCGACGTCGTTGGCTTCGTAAAAAAGTCATTTGCGGATGGAGCTGCCGCAATTCAATCGAAGGGCGAAAAAGGCCTGACCAGCACAATCGATGATCCCTTTAGCCATCAAAAGGTTCGGATCATCGATTATGCCAATGGCTTTATCGAGCACTGCGGCGAACATTATGGACAACTCGTTGTTTATTACCGCCTCGCCGGCTTGGTACCTCCCGAATCTCGTCCGAAAAAGTAAGAGACCAATCCTCGGTGGCGCGGACCTGCCCTGAAGCCAGTGGCATGGTTCGCGCCGGTTCAAGGAGGCACGATGAATCATCACCGCACACTTACCGTGCTGAGTGTCCTCAATGTTCTGCTGCTGATGTCTCTGTTGATGAACCAGATCCGGTCCGTGGAAGCGAGCAGTCCTGCCGTACTTCGGGGCAGCGGGCTGGAAATCGTGGACGCCCATGGAAAAGTCCGGGCATCCATCCAGATCGTCCCCTCTGGTCCAGCACGCAGGGCGGACGGGTCCGTGGTGAACGATGCTAAGACCTATCCGGAAACAGTGCTGCTTCGCCTGATCCGTCCGGATGGACGGCCATCGGTCAAGATGGCCACTTCCGAGGAGGGTTCGGCACTCTCTCTTGGAGGAGGAATTGATCCGACGTACATCGTGTTAGACGCGAACGGTGGCGACCCTTCGCTCTCTTTGACCAACAAGGACAAGAGACTGCAACTCATCAAGCCGTAGCTCGTTTGCCTGAGCCGACGTGAATCAGCGCCATGCGTACGGATATCTGCGCGCCCGCTCCCCAAATAATTTGACCATCAGCAGTCCAGCAACAAATCCGCCCACGTGGGCCCATACCGCCACGCCTCCCACGTCGCGCCCGGGCCGTGCCATCGAAAGCGTAGCCGCGCCCGCGAAAAACTGGAACACAAACCAATATCCCAGCATGACCCAGGCAGGCAGGTAGAACAGAAAGACAAAGAACCAGGTCAGCACCCGCGCTCGCGGATACAAAATGAAATACGCTCCCAGGACGCCCGCGATCGCCCCGCTGGCTCCAACCGTCGGCAGGTTCGAGTACGGAAAGATCACCACCTGCGTCCCCATCGCAATCAATCCGCAAGTCACGTAAAACAGCAGGTACTTGAAATGTCCAAGATAATCTTCAATATTGTCGCCGAAGATATACAAAAACCACATGTTTCCGAGCACGTGCATCCACCCGCCGTGAAGGAACATGGAAGTGAAGAAGGGAAGTACGACCTGCCCGAATGTGTATTGCGGCGAGCCTTGCAAAAAGGCGGTAAAGTGAGCCGGAACCATGCCAAATTGCCGCGCCGTCAGATCCGCCAAACGCGGATCCTGCGCCCATTGCAACCATTGCAGAACGTAAATGAAAATATTCAGCGCGATCAGAAACCCGTTCACATAGGGCGTGCTGTATCGCGGCTGATCGTCTCTGATCGGGAACATGGCGGATTTGGTAAGTTAGTGAGTGTCTGATGCGGGAATTGAAGTCTCGCGATCGGCACTGGGATCAAGTGCCGATCTATTGTGCGTTTCCATCATAAATTACCCAATCACTAAATTACGAAAATCACTTAATTCGTTCATGAATGGTGTCCTCATCATCGACAAGCCTGCCGGGCTCACCTCGCACGATGCCGTCAGCCGAGTGCGCCGGATATTGGGAGAGCGTTCCATCGGGCATCTGGGCACACTCGATCCCATGGCAACCGGAGTCCTCCCGCTGGTTGTGGGCAATTTCACGCGGCTGGCGCAGTTCTACCTGCGCTCAGAAAAAGTCTACGAAGGCACAATCCGCTTCGGATTCTCCACCGACACCTATGATGCCGAAGGAGACCCAACCAGCACGCCCGAGAACGTCAGTTTGAAGAAAGAAAGCGTAGAAGCCGCCGCGGCAAAATTTCGTGGACTGATCCAGCAGGTCCCGCCACCGTTTTCCGCCAAAAAAATCAAAGGAGTCCCTGCCTACAAACTGGCACGCAAAAAAAAGGAGGTCGTGCTCCAACCTGTTCATGTGGAGATCAAAGAATTCGAGATCGCCTCGGTGGACGGCGACCGTGTTTCCTTCCGAGCCCGCGTCGCCTCCGGTACCTATATGCGCTCCGTTGCCCACGATATGGGCCAGCTTCTAGGGTGCGGAGCCCACCTGGAATTGCTCCGCCGCACCGCCGCCTCCGAGTTCACGCTTCAAGATGCTCATTCGCTGGACCAATTAGCCCTCCCAGTAGCGAAGGGAGCAGGGAAGACCGACGCAACAGAGAATCTCTCCCGGACCTGCTGTGAGCCGCAAGAGACGCCTGCAACTCTCGCGGATCTTTTCATCCACCCCCGCAAACTCCTGCCGCAATTCCCCTCCATCACCGTCGACGATGCCACTGCCGCGCGCATCCGGGCCGGGCGCGCCGTCAACCTGCCTGACTTCTCGCGCGCCCCTCAGGTCAAAGTCTTCATTGGTCAGGCTAACCTGATCGCTGTCGCCACTCGGGTTGCCGGCACGCTCTTCCATCCGAAAATTGTGCTCTGCACGTCCTAGCCATCCCGTAACACTGGCCGTCCCACTCGATTTCCCGCAAACATATCGCCTTGTGAACTTTCGAACTTCCATTTACTCTGCCTCCTCGAACTGAATCCCGCGTGGAAGGTTTGCCGCGAATGCCGACTCATTCGATGCTTATAAAAAGACTCCTCGACTGCTCCGCACTCTTCGCCTTTCTTTGCTGCCTGTCTCTCGCCCAGAACGCGGACTCCAAGGCACCGCCCGTACTCGATGTCCACGTTCATGCTATGGACGGAAATTTCCCCGGCGTTGCGCCCATGTGTCCCAACACTTCGAAATTCACCGCCTCCGACCCGAAATTCAAGGAAGAACAGTTCGGTTGGGTCAAGGAGCAATGCACTCCGGCGCTGTATCCGTCAGCTGCAGGCGAGTACATGAAAGATGTGCTGGCTGAGATGGAACGTCTCAATGTCACCGCGGTTGTATTCGGAGATCCAAAAGGCGTGCAGAAATGGAAGGATGCCGCCCCCGCCAGGGTCATCCCTGGGACATCCTTTGAGAACGGCATGCCTCCAGGCCAGCGCGTCCCGCTAGAAGAGTTGCGCAAAGACTTCACGAAAGACGGATTCAAGGTGATGGGCGAGATCGGCCTTCAATACGAGGGTATTTCTCCCAGCGATCCCTCCGTGGATTCGTATTTCGCGCTCGCCGAAGAACTCGATATCCCGGTGGCTATCCACATGGGCACAGGCGGTTCAGGTCGCGCCAACATCACCGTGCCAAAATTCCGCGGCTCGATGGGGAATCCACTTCTGCTCGAAGATCTGCTGGCTCGTCACCCGAAGCTGAGAGTGCAGGTCATGCACGCCGGTTATCCCATGATCGACAATATGCTCACGCTGCTGCAGGCGAACTCCCACGTCTACATTGACGTCGCGGGACTCATCTGGAGCTATCCCATCAAAGAGGTCAACCGCTACATCGAGCGCCTGGTGGACGCCGGATTCGAAGATCGCGTTATGTTCGGAACCGATCAACTCCTCTGGCCCAAGCTGATGGCTTATTCGATCAGCATTATCCAGAATGCGGACTACCTCACACCCCAGCAGAAACGCGACATCCTCTACAACAACGCGGCCCGCTTTCTGAGACTGGACAATTCACAAGGGAAATAGGTGTCGTACCGCCATCCCGAAGGAGGTGGGTAGCGAAGGAGTCAATGTCCGATAACAGGTATTATGTAAAACTGAGCGAGTGCCCGGGAGTCGCTCGATGGGCTTTCTTCACATCTTGTATCGGCCTAAGTCCTCGTCGTTCAATCCTTCGAGATACTTCCGCAGATCTTCGCTGGTGAGTCGGTCCGAGGCACTGGCCGCCAGCTTGGAAGCCTTGAACACCAACTCATCGACAAAGATCGGACAATCCACGCGCAATGCCAGCGCGAGGGCGTCCGATGGGCGCGAATCAATGCTGATCACCTCGCCGCCCCGCTCCAGCCAGATCACGGCGTAAAACGTATCCTCGCGCAGCTCGGTCACGACTACCTTGTGCACCTTGGTCTCAAGGCCCGTGAGTACGTTTTTGATCAAGTCATGCGTCATCGGACGCGGGGTGGACACCTTCTCCATCTCCAGCGCGATAGCATTCGCCTCGTACACTCCCACCCAGATTGGCAACACTGTCTCGCCGCCCACATCCTTCAAAATCACGATAGGCATATTACTCACTGGATCCAGCATCAGACCGCGGATTGTCATTTCTACTTCCATCGTGATCCTCCAAATGCTTGTTGGCCGACCAAGCTGTTGGGAAAACTTCGCGTGACCAGGACATCGGCGTAGCTGCCGAGTTTCGGGGCTGAATCCGGGGAGGCGGTAAAGTTTAAGGTTTTGTTTTGCGAGGTACGGCCGATCCACTGATCGCGCGGCTGGTTGTATCCTTCAACCATTACTTCAAGAGTTGTTCCTACGTACTTAGCGTAACGTTCTATTTGAATCTCTTTCTGCCGGGCCATGAGCGCTTCCAGGCGGCGCGATTTTTCTTCTTCTGGAAGAGCATCGTGAAGGCTCAAGGAGGGTGTGTTCGGCCGGGCCGAGTACTTGAAGGTGAAGACGCCGTCGTAACCCACATCTTCGAGCAGACTCAAGGTCTCGCAGAAGTCGTTCTCGGTTTCTCCCGGAAATCCCACGATGACATCAGTTGTGATGCTGATTTCGCGCTTGGCGGCTTTGATCCACGCGATGCGCTCCAGGTATCGCTCCCGGGTATAGAGGCGTTGCATGGCTTCTAGCACGCGGGTGGAGCCGCTTTGCACCGGCAGGTGTACGTGATCGCAAAGAGTCGGCACAGCGTCGATCGCCTCCACGATGTCGCGTCCGAAATCTCGCGGATGCGAGGTGGTGAAGCGCACTCGTTTGATGCCCTGAACCTCGGCCACGGCAGCCAGCAATTCGGCGAAGGTCGCCTTCCCTTCCGGATCTTTGTAGGAATTGACGTTCTGCCCCAGCAACTGAATATCGGTGTACCCGCGATCGGCCATCTGACGCGCTTCCGCGAGCACCGACGACGAGGTCCGGCTGCGCTCTTTCCCGCGCGTGAAAGGCACCACACAGTAGGCGCAAAACTTGTCGCAACCTTCGATAATCGTGATATAGCCGCGATGCGGATTGGATCGCGCCGTGAATTCAGTCTCGAAACACTGGTCGGTCTGACGATCGTCGAGCCCGGTAATGCGGACCAGGCTTGCAGGGTCCGGCGTCCGGCTCTCGCTCTTCCCTGCTTCCACTGGCTTCGCGTCCAATTGCACCAGCATCTCCGGAAGCTTGCGGTATGACGCTGATCCGCATACTAGCGAGACGTGCGGCGCCCGCTCGAAGATCTTTTCGCCTTCCTGCTGCGCGACGCATCCGAGCACGCCGAACTTTTTACCTTGCGATTGCAGCTTCTTGAAATCGGCGAGCCGGTGAAACACCTTTTGCTCGGCCTTATCGCGGATGGAGCAGGTGTTATACAGGATCAAGTCAGCCTGCTCGACGGTGGGAACTTGGCGATAGCCTTCCTGCACCAGCGTGCCTACGACTTTTTCCGAGTCGTGGACGTTCATCTGGCAGCCAAAGGTTTCGAGGTAAAACGTTTTTTGCGGAACCCTCTCCGACACCCCAGACATATAGCCAAGTATAGCGCGGGAAAGGGCTCGCGCTCTCCGGCGTTGGTGTCTTCGACGCCCCTCTGACGCGAGAAGGCAGCCGTGAATTGATGACTCAGAGGCAGGCTGGATTTGCAGGGTAGCTACTTGACCGGTTTGATCATCCAGCGATGTTGAGGTTCCACCAGCGCTGCGAACTCCGTGTGGCCCTTCAGATATTCAGCGACGAATGGACACGAAGGAATAATACTGAGTTCTCGCTGCTGCGCCTGCCGAAGCACGCCGCCCACCAGTTTTGACCCGACGCCTTGCCCCCGCAGAGCCTCGGGCACTTCGGTGTGAATCAGGCGAATCGAACCTCCAGTTTTGCTATAGAGGAGAAATGCCGTCTCGCCATTCTGCTGCAGTTCGAATCGATGCAGCACCGCGTTGTCGAGTATTTTCGCTTCAGGCATTCCTACGATTGTACTTGGGACTGCGAGGCCTACTCACCCCCCGCCCTTTGCTCACGTAGACAGCCCGTTGAGTTACTTCTTAAGCAGCCCATCAATCCCGGCCTGGGCGATGGCCTCGTCGACCTCCGATTTGGCGCCGCTCGCCGCGATCGCCCCGAGTGTTTGGCCATCGACCTTGATGGGCAAGCCGCCCTGTCCGGGGAAGAAATTGGGATAAGAGAGTGCGGCGGTGTTTCCAGATTTCATCACGTCGGCGGCATCTTTCGAGGGGCTGCCGTACAAAGCGGCATGCCGGGCTTTCTTCTGTGCCCACTCCTCCGTGTTGATGGAAACACCATCGCCTTTCTGGAGAAAAAGCAGGGCGCCGTTCTCATCCACAATGCAGATGGTGACCGACACGTTCTGGCGCGTGGCCTCGGCTTCGGCGGCGACGACCATCTTCTTTATGGCAGCCAGGTTCAAGTACTTTTTCGAAGGCAGATCTGCGGCCATCAGCGTCCCCATCAGAATGAATGCAATCAGCAGCGATTTGAACATGCGCAGGATGGTATCAATGGACTCGCGTTTTTCCAAGCGGACACCGCCAACGCATCACAGGACACGCGCCCAAGAGCCTAGCTGCCCAGGCTTCGCCATTTCGAAGGCGTTGTCAATTGTTTGAAACAGAGCATCTGTTTGTTCTGGCGTGAGGATCACGTGACTGGCCCGATAAATTGAAACGCAAGCACTTAGCAAAAATACGCCAAACGCTTCGGCTCGAGGCTTTGAGTGTTATCGCCCTTGATTTCGCCAACTAAGGGTTTCTCTGGCATTTGCGAGTCACGGGTCAGTTCACAACCCCTTCAATTGCAGATCGCCTCCCTGGAAACCAGCACACTGTCGATGTTGCGGTGCTCGCGCTGTAACGTTTGCTCCGGTGCCTGGGACTTCACCTGGTTCTTCTGCGCGTAAATCCAAAGGTGCCACCCCCAGCGTGAGCCCAGCCAATCTTCGACTTCATGGGGCAGCAGTTTTCCGATAGCCGGAAGCCAATTTGGATTCCAGAACATGACCGAGGTTTTAACATCTTCAAATTGCAGGAACATGCGTTGTGCCGATTTCTTTGAGAACACTTGTGAAAGGGGATTGTCGGGCCCGTCGGTGTTCCGGTTAAGCACGTTCTGCGTCTGCAGATACGAATGAGGATCCTGGCGGATGAGTTCTGCATGTCTCCTAAGATCTGCTTCCGACTCGCCAAAAAGCATCCGAGCCAACCGGATACCCTGTTCCGTTCTGAGCAACTGTGCGCGCAAGCGGCGCACAATTCCGAGATTTACGTGGTAATTGAATGAATCACGGTAATAAAGCATTACTGTCGCGCGTCCCCCGGGAGAGAGCACCCGATAAATCTCGCGAACTGTCCGCGGAGTATCGGGTGTGTGGTGGAGAACGCCATGGGAGTAGACGAAGTCAAACGAAGAATCCTCGAATGGCAGGCGTTCAGCGTCCCCCTGGACAAAAGATCCTTGCAGACTCGCCAACTGGAAACGCTTGCGAGTTATCGATACTGCTGCGTCAGTAAGGTCGAGCGCAGTGTAATGCGCGCCAGCGCGGGCAAACCGTTCGGCCTCGCTGCCGCACCCGCAGCCGATTTCCAGTACTCGCAATCCCTGAGTTCTTTCGAAACACACTGCCGATTCCAGGCGGCGATGGACTCTATATCTGTGGTCGTCGAGGCTGCGATAGAACGCTGGCGTCCCGCAAGGCTCGGTGGTGAACCAAGAGTCACACGGTGAACGTTGCCAGAAGTCCCGAATGCGCGTTTTGATTTTTGAGTTAAGAACGGGCGAGGTTGCAGGTATGGGCTCTCCAGATCCGGAAGAAAGCCCTGCACAGGCGGTGCATGATTCAGCCATAAAACATCTCCATCTCCAGAAATGGGAGATCAACGACCAATCAATTGGCCCGCCGCTACAGACTTCTCAGCCAATACAGATAAACCAACCCTGCGAAAGAAATGCCGATAAACGCATAGGGCCATAAGTTCGCTGCCTGGCGCAGGAGTTGAGCGGGAGAAGAGACTCGAAAGTTTCGCGACGTGCTCACGGCAGCAGACGAGGTAAGCTAGCGATTTGGACATTACAAAGTCCGCGGAACTGGAGCAATAAGCAAAAGTATGTACTCTCGCGCATTTTTCTACGCGGCAAAGTGCATGCACTTCGTCGAAGCTCTGCGTTGATTTGTCCCGCCAACTTTTCTCGGGTACGGTGAGCCGACGTTGTGAAGAATCATTACCATCAAAATCTCTTCACAACGGTCAAACCCAACTATGTTGCGACCTCTGCAACGAAGATCATTTCCCGCGAGCGTTCGGCCTCGAACGAGCCGCTACTCCAATCCCCGAACACATGACGGACCACCAATCCTGAACGAGTGATCATTCCCGTAATGTGTTCGCGTGAGGGAAAACGAAGTGTGCTGTGAGTGACTAGCGTTCCGCCTGGAGTGTGATACGAAGTCTGGAAAGAGATAAACTCGCCATCCGCGCCAGTTATGCTCCGGGTTTCTGTGATTTTTGCATCGGCCAGCACCCGACATCGCGCCGTCCACGCGCCAATCCAGTCCATGCGCGGGTTACGAATCTCGAATGCTATCCTGCCGCGCTCTTTGAGATGACATCGCATGGTTTTCAATCCGGCCAGCATCTCGGTATCGCGCAGCAGGACCTGGAAAGCATGGCCGGTCATAACGATCAGGTCGAAGCGCCGCTGCGACCTGTAGATTTGCGCAGAGGACTCGATCCACTCGACGTATTGCGAGTGAGGTTTGCTTCTGGCCACTGCGAGCATCGCCGCAGCAGGATCGACACCCGTTACCCAGTGACCACGTTGGGCCAGCGCACAGCACAGCGTGCCTGTGCCACAACCCAAGTCCAGGACACTGCGCGAGGGCGGCCCCGCAAGCGAGATATAGAACGCGGCATCCTCCGCCATGGGATTCGCCATGTCATAGATCGCTGCGATCTGAGGGTTTTGATAATCCACGCTGTAGCCTGGTTTGCTCGCGGGCAGGATTGTACAGTTACGTCAACTCTTGGGATATTTCGGCGCGATCGGGAACAGAAGTCAAAATCCCCGCCCTGTCGCTCAGAACGCGACAAGGACGGGGCACCCTGGGTTTATGCTACGAAGATTTCTGGGCAATTTGTGGGGCCATCGAGGTGCCCTACTAAGCGCTTTTCCAATCCCTCGCGCGCCGGATTCAACTGCTGGCGTAAACGCTCCTTTTCCGCATCACTGAGGGCCGAATAATTGCGTGCGGTTTCTACATTGTGCGCGAGCATCTCTGGACGCGGCATGCCGACTACTGCAGTTGTCACCGGCAGGCTCATGGAGTAGCGCAGCAGAGAGTTCATATCCGCTTTGCCGGGACCGTCGCCCACCAGAAATTCCTGGCCTGTAACCTTCATCGCGATCACGCCAAGGTTTTTTGCGTTCGCGGCGGGAAGAGCCAACTCCTCGAAGCGTCCGTTGCGCGATGCATTGAGCGCCATCTGCACGCAGTCGAGATCGTGGCGCTTGATGGCTGCGGCCATGACCTCCCCGTTGGTGTGGCTGGTCATCCCGACAAAGCGTGCCATCTTCTGCTCGCGCGCTTCCATCAATCCCTTGAGCGCGCCGTTGGGCGCTTCGATCTTGGCCAGATCGTCCGCCTGTCCCAGGCTGTGAATGTGCACCAGATCCACGTGATCCGTCTGCAGACGCTTCAGGCTGGCTTCCAGCCGGCGGAGGAACTCGTCGCGGGTGCGATCGGGAATCTTCGTGGCCAGCCAGACTTGTTTGCGGCGTGAAGCCATTAACTTGCCCACGCGGGTTTCGCTCTGGCCGTCTCCGTAAGCATAGGCCGTGTCGAGATAGGTGATGCCCAGATCGATCGCGCGATTCAGGATCGCGCTGGCGCTGTCTTCGTCTTTGTACATGAGGAATCGGCTGCCGCAGCCGAAAGCAAGGATTGAAACCTTCGCGCCAGTGCGGCCCAAAGTGCGTTTGGGAATTGCATCGGCGGTCGGGGTTGCGACCGCGCCATCGGTCAGGAGTAACAGCGTCGTGCCGGCAGCCGCCCCTAGTCCGATACTTTCGAGAAATTGGCGGCGAGAGATTTCGTTGGCCATGGATCCTCCTGCAGACTTCTATTATGGAATGTTAGCGCAGATTGATGCCATTCGGGCAAGCACTTCCACCCTTTCCGTTTTGCTTCGCTGGCATGGGCGGGGGGATAATTCCACCGTACGGGCAAGCCATTGATGGACGGTGCCGTCGACAGCTGGATACCTATCGTGGTGCTGACGAACACTCGAATGCAGATTCTGTTTGCCGCGCTCGTGTTGAGCTCGATCGTGCAGGCTCAATGTCCGATCGATGCGCTGAGGGTCAGCGGAAGGGTCGAGAGCGCAAGTTCTGACTCCAGGGTTCATGTGCAACTTGTTTATCCGAAAAACAAGCCAGGCGAGTCTGGCGAGGTTTCCGTGCAAGATGGGAAGTTCCAGATTCCGATCGAGTTTGTCACCGCGCAGAGCTCACTTTTTTCCAACTTACCGAAACGATGCGGACGGAAGCCCACCATTGTGGTCGTCACTTTACTCGAAAACGGCGAGGAGTCGGACCAAGTTTCGCTGAACTTTACCAGGGCCTTCAAAATGACAGACGCGAGCGCTTTCGGGCTGCGCTCTGATCTCGTATTGAAGGGCCGTCAGCATTAACAACGCAATGCTTTGCCCCAGGGGCGACCGAGTGCTGCCCATCCATTTCGACTTACGCTGCCGAGGTCTGGCCGTGTTCGACAAACGCTTCCAGCCAGTCGAGAACTCGTTTCCACCCCTCGCCATGACCAGTGGCGTTGGCCCCATCGCCCTGGAATCCTTCCTGGCGTACTCTTACGAGAGTGCCCGTGCCGGACTTTTTCGGGCCGCTGGGATGCAATACATTCACCCTCTGAGGCTCAAGTTCCCAGCGCACGACGGTGGTTAACGGTCCGCTGTAGCTTCCCTTCCAGGTGTGCACTAGCAGCCGAGGCGGATCGACTTCAAGATATTCACCTTCCACGTAGAAAGCCTGTCCATCGGCGCCCATGCCGTCGCTGCGCCACTTGCCGCCGGGGCGCACGTCCATCGTGGAGTTTGTGACATGGTACAGGCCGGATTGTCCCCACCATTTCGGAAGCTGCACCGGATCGCTGATCGCCTGAAAGACCCGCGCAGGCGGAGCGGCAATAAAGATTTCGGCGACAACAGCATTTTGATCGGGCGTGATAGTGGCAATTGCCATGGTGTTCTCCTCGAGCGGGATCAGAATTGTTATTTTTCTACAAACGACTTCAATTTCTCGACGACCTCTGGCCATCCGCCGCCGTAATCCTTGCGGGCGATGGGCAGGTTGGCCAAGCCGCTGTGCGTGACCTTTACGTGCGTGCCATCGTCTGCGCGCGTGAGTTCCCAACGCACCAGAGTGCGGCGCGTGCTGTCATCGTGCCAATTTGCATACCACGTGTAAGCCAGAACGCGCGGCGGATCGAATTCGGTGATGTGACCGTGACACTCGAATTCGCTAACTCCGTTGACCACAATGGACCCCTTCTCGGTGGCATAGCGATACGCGCCGTCCGCGCGCGGGTCCATGTCCCAGAACTTCACCGGACACTCCGCGCTGGTGAACCATTGTTTGAGTTCTCTGGCATCAGTGAGCGCCTGGAAAACGCGCTCCGGCGGAGCGGAAATGTCGATCTCGCTGACGATTTCGTCTTCCTGGGGGACGATGTTCTTGGTGGACATGAAAATCTGATCTCCTTTTCCTTTCACGTTTATTTGTGTTTTCTGGGTGCTTCAGTTTCGCGCGCGTGCTCTGCCTCGACGAATGCCTTGAGGTTGTTCAGGCTGGCCGCCCAGAACATGCGGTATTGATCGAGCCAGGAATCCACAGCGCGGAGCGGTTCGGGATTGAGCTGATACACGCGATGGCGGCCTTCTCGATGCTCGCTTACAAGGTGAGCGCGGCGAAGCAGCCGCAGGTGCTTTGAAATCGCCGGACGTGAAACGGGAAACGCACTCGCGATCCGGCCGGCCGGTTGATTTCCACGGCGAAGCAAATCGAGAACAGCGCGGCGGGTGGGGTCCGCCAATGCCTGAAAAGTAGCCTCGGAATTCCGCCGAGCCGAATATGTAACCCTTTGGTCACGCATGATGCGTAACTATACGGTTACGGAACTCACGTGTCAAGAGTTTTAGGAGGACGTACAAAAGAGGGGCACCTCTAGCTGATCTCCTACGATTGCTGGCCGTTGTTGATCAGTTTCAGGAACAGTTGGTGGATGCGGGGGTCATCGGAGAGTTCGGGATGGAAAGTGGCGGCCATCGCTCTTCCCTGCCGCACGAGCACGGGATCCGTGCCTTCGGTCGCGAGCACTTCGACGCCCTCGCCTACGTCGGAAATTTTAGGAGCACGGATGAAAACCATCTCCAGCGGCGAGTCCCCGGGCTTTCCTTCGAGATCGCAGACAATCTTCCCTTCGCGGATGGAGCTGTCAATCTGGCGGCCATAGGCATTGCGCCGGATACGAATGTTGAGCGCGCCAAGGCCGGCCTGCTTGGGGTTTTCCACCTCGTTAGCCAACAGGATGGCTCCGGCACAGGTGCCGAAGGTGGGCTTGAGACGAACGAATTGTTTCAGCTTTTCGAATCCCGCCTCGCCTAGAAGCTTTAAAAATGTCCCTGACTCGCCCCCGGGAATGACCAGGCCGTCGATCTCGTCAAGCTGTTCTGGCTTCCTCACGAGCAAGACTTCTGCACCGAGTTCTTCCAGACGTCGCCGGTGCGCATCGAAGTCCCCTTGAAGCGCGAGGACACCGATTTTGGGAGTAGGGGGCATTACGCTTCATCGCTCAGCTCTTGATTTTACGCGAGGAGCGTACGAGGGCCCGATTGGACTCGATGCTGTCAGCTCTGGGACATCGATTCAGAATCTGATGACAGGGCCGAAAGTGATGCGCAGGTTGTTGTGCGCTCCCTGATTGAAATAGATCTCGTCGCCGGCCTCCAGGCGGAGTCCTATTGGGCCCAAGGTGGCTTCGATGCCGGCACCGGGGTACAGCGCGGCGTTCAGGTTCGATGTACGGAGATTCAGGATGGGGCTCACGATGTCGACGTAGGGGAGCAGGCTGGTGCTGAGGCGGAAATCAATGAATCCGACTTTCATCGTAGCGAAAGGGTGAAGATGGCCTTCGCCCCGGATCAGCGTGGGGCCAAAGAGTCCGTGAGTGACCCCGATGGAAGTGCGCTTAATAGCGGTTATATCGCCGGTGATGACGTTGCGGTACGCTTCGTCGAAGTTGAGTCCGTAGTCGTAGGCGAGTTCGCCTTCGAACATGACATTTTGATGAACGCGGAAGCCGACTCGCGCGCCCAGGCCAAGGTTGTTGGTGCTGGTTTGCGAGATGTCGAGCGAATCCAGAAAAATCCCCACCTCGACTCGCTTCTGAGCGAAAGAGAGGCTGGCGAGCAGGAATAAAGTGAGAAATACCAGGATGAGCTTTCGCATGTGTTGCCGTTACGATGAAATGCGGGCGGCGTGGGTTGGCACATTGTTCGTCTCGCCATTCGCGACACCCTGGGAATCCGGAGTGCGAGACATTCCCATCACTTCCAAGGTCTCGCAACTGGTCGATGCCAGCCATCGGTTTCTACTGCGGAGGTGGCGGTGGTGGTTCGGGCGGAGGAATCGAGCGGTCTTCCTGGATGCCCTTGAGAGACGGATCCTCTAATGGATTACTGCTCTTGACGAGTTGTGTCTTCACTTCTACTTTCTGTTTCGCCAGCGGGTTGATTTCCGTCTCGAACGTCTTATAGCCCGGGAGTGTGATCTTAATACGGTGATTTCCCGGAGCGATTTGCAGAGAGCGGCCCATACCCTGGAATTCACCGACGTGCCCGACGAAACGCCCATCCAGAAACACGGCGGCACGCGAAGGAACAACGTCGATCTTCACGACGGACCAAGCTGCGGGAAGGGCTCCGCTCGGTCCTTTCTGCATCACCACCGGGACGACTAGTTTTTCTCCCGGATGAATGGTGATGCGCTGGTTGAAGTCCTGAAAACCATTTTGGCGCACGGAGATCTCGTGATCGCCGGGGAGCAGAAGAACCTTCTTGTCTCCTTTGAGTTCTTTGAGGTAGCCGACGTACTGGCCATCGATCCAGACGCCGGAAGTTTTTTCGACCTTGGATTTACCTTGAAACTCCACTGCCCCCATTACTTTATTGTCAGCGCGGAGCACAGTCGTAAGCAGGAAGGCGCAGGTCGCGACCAGCCAGAATAATTGCAGAAGCAGGGCGCGGATTTTCAGCAAGGGATCTCTAGACGTAAATGACATATCGACACCAGTGGTAGTTAATGGATGGCAAAGTGTACGGGAAGGATGGCAGCGGAAAATGAATTACAGGGTCTAGGACAAATGGGGCACAGGTGGACCCTGTCCTTGGTTTTGCAGCACCAGACCTCAAAGGCCCCAGCCTCTCGCGAAGAACGCGAGAAGGGAGGCGCACCCCGACTTTCTGTGCCCGACGAAAGAGTGCGTGTCGGAGCTACAATTTCCCGAGGAGCATCGTATGAAGCCGTACAAACTGTGCTGGATTGTTTTTGCAAGCACCGTGCTCGCCTGGGCTGCCGCTGGAAGTTTGAGCGTCCAGATTCACGAGTACGACATCCCAACGCCGAAGTCGCGTCCGCATGATCCCGCGCTCGCACCCGACGGATCGCTCTGGTACACGGGACAGGGAGCCAATAAACTCGGGCGTCTGGATCCGAAGACAGGAGCTTTCAAAGAATATCCGCTGAAAACCGCCAATTCCGGGCCGCACGGATTGGTTGCGGATAATGGCGGCAACATCTGGTTCACCGCGATTTCAGGTGGATACGTTGGCAAGCTCGATCCGAAATCGGGGGAGATCACTGAGTACCGACCTGCTGACGGAAAGGAGATTGACCCGCACACGCCAGTGATCGACCACGAGGGCGTTGTGTGGTTCACGAACGAAGAAACGAACTACGTCGGACGGCTCGACCCGAAGACCGGCAAAATGAATCTCATCAAGGTGCCCACGGAGCATGCAGTGCCCTACGGGATTGTGATTCTGAAGAACGGCAGTCCATTCTTCTGCGAGTTCGGTTCGAACAAGCTGGCGGCGGTAGATCCGAAGACAATGACGATTCACGAGTACACTCTGCCGAATGCGGGTGCGCGTCCCCGGCGGCTGGCGTTGGGGCCGGACGGCACGATCTTCTATACGGATTATGCCCGCGGGTACTTGGGGCATTTCGATCCCGCCGCTGGAAAATTGCTGAAGGAGTGGGCAAGTCCGGGAGGAGCGGAGTCAGAGCCATACGGAATCGCCGCCACTCGCGATGGCATGATCTGGTACAGCGAATCGGGCGTAAAGCCCAACACCTTGGTGCGGTTCGATCCGAAGTCAGAGAGCTTCCGCAGCCAGGCGATTCCGTCAGGCGGTGGTACCGTGCGCAACATGGTCGCGACGGCCGATGGGAGGCTGTTCCTGGCATGTAGCGGGGTGAATAAAGTAGCGGTAGTAGAGGCGGCTTCAGCGGATCAACATCGCTAGTCTAGCGTGGAGCCACACGCCTGAGAGCTTTGGGGTTGGCTGTTATTCCCTTCGACTATACGTCCGCGAAGGAAATGGCTCCGTTTCCGCAGCCATTTAATACCCTGCTGCACTCTGTCCAGCTTTAATCGTAATGAAGCACGGACTAAAGTAGCGCTCGAAGAGTTAATTATTTGCTTCGCAAGCCCCGGACGAGGGCGTCCGTGGCTACATTGGAGTGCAGTGATTGTGACTACCAGCCTCTGGTCTGTAGCATGTGCGCTTCGTCTAAGGCGCTTATTGCCAGGCCTTTCATTGCACCCTGTAGGTCCTCGCTGACCTCAAGTAGCACTTTAGGGTCTTGATAGTGAGTGGCGGCGAGCACAATCGCGCGGGCACGCTTGGCCGCTTCCTCGTTATCAGCGAATTCGGTGGAGTTCTTCATGAAGATACCGCTGCCTACGAAGACCGCTTCGGCCCCGAGTTGCATGACCAGGCTCGCGTCCGCGGGAGTGGCGATTCCTCCGGCCGAGAAATTCGGGACCGGAAGCTTTCCTGCTTTCGCAACCATCTTCACCAGTTCGTAGGGAGCCTGGTGCTCTTTCGCCTTGGCGTAAAGTTCTTCCTCGCCAAGCACGGTGAGGATTTTCATCTCCTGAACGATTTGGCGGATGTGCTTGACCGCGTGGACTACATCCCCAGTGCCGGCCTCCCCCTTCGTACGGATCATGGCGGCGCCTTCGGCGATGCGGCGCAGAGCTTCTCCTAAATTGCGCGCGCCGCAGACGAACGGGGTCTTGAAGGCGTGCTTGTCGACATGGTGGGCTTCGTCGGCTGGGGTGAGCACTTCGGATTCGTCGATGTAGTCGACACCGAGTTCCTGCAGGATCTGCGCCTCGGCGAAATGTCCGATGCGGCATTTGGCCATCACGGGAATAGAGACGGCGGCCATAATCTCGCGAATCTTTTTGGGCGAGGCCATGCGGGCCACGCCACCCTCGGCGCGGATCTGCGCCGGTACGCGCTCCAGCGCCATCACGGAGACTGCTCCGGCCTTTTCGGCGATTACGGCCTGCTCGGCGTTAGTGACGTCCATGATGACGCCGCCTTTTAGCATCTCGGCGAGGCCGGTCTTGAGGCGGAGGGAAGTTGAGTTGGAACCGTTGTTTTGCGACATGGGAAATCTCTTTTCGGAATCGTCAAGAATGAGCTGTCAGCTATCCGCTTTCAACTCTCAGCTAACCCTTATCTTGATGAATCGGGGACGGGTTTGGCCGCTGAATCATTTTAACTCTTGCTGAGGGATTGCGGAACCCGCAGTGTGGAGCTGGTGCGGCTTTGCGCATGAACATCAAGATCCCCATCCTGTCGCCAAATCCGCGACAAGGATGGGGGCACTCCCTATTTCAGCAGACGCTTGGGTGCGTTGCAGCGCCACGCGGCTTCGATGGCTTTCTGAAGTGCATCTTTCTGTGCAGCTTTGAGCAGGACGCTGGTCGCGCCACGTCGTCCCCAGGTGCCTTTGACGGGAATGAAAGCTTCGGGATGGTCCTTGGAAAAATTGTGCTGGTCTTCGGGCGAAAGTTTGACCATGCCGCGCGTCTTATCCGGGTAGCCTAGTGTTGCGAAGATTTTTCCAGCAACTCGGAAGTCGGGATGATTCATGTGCTGGCGTTCCTCGGTTTCGGGGAGCGACAAGGCGATCTTGCGGAAGACGCTTGGTGTCATCGATGAACTCCAATTCTAGGCGACGACCAAGAAGGATGCTAACGTTCGTCGGATTCCCGTCGCGGGTGCCGTTAGTACGATACCTGCCGACGCGGCAGTGAAGATACGCGATGTTCACCGTCTGACCTGTGACATCCAAAGTCAAAAGCCCCATCCTGTCGCGCAAATCGCGACAAGGATGGGGCACCCCGGTTCGTTGCTATCTCTCTACGAATTTGCCGAACATCTTTTCTGGATCGATTGCGATGAAAATTCCCTTGCCGCGGGCCAGGACTTCGCCCTCTTTGTTCATTATTTCCGCCATGTTGACGTGCTGGCGGCCGTGGACGGCGACTTCCCTGCTCTCGACTCGCAGCGGCTGATGCAGAGGTACCGGCTTCAGGTATTCCACCGTCATCTCTTTCGTCAGTGCGACTACGTGACGTAACTTGTTCACCTTGCCCATGGCATCGTCGAGGATGCTGGCGATTATGCCGCCATGGCAGTGTCCGGGCGGGCCGGTGTAGCGAGCGCCCAGATTGAAGTCGCAGATGAACGTGCTGCGCTCTTCGTCCAGTGTGAAGACTAAGCGCATGCCTTCGGGATTGTCGGGACCGCAGACGAAGCAGGTGTTCCGGGGAAGGCTGAGTGTATTGGTTTCGTGGCCATGGACCTTGCCGGGCATGCAACGAATTCTACCGGATGCTGCGGTGCGGTTTGGTTTTTACGAGAGAAAGTCAAAACTCTGGGAAGTCAAAGTCCCCACCCTCTTTCGCACAAAACGCGAAAGAAGGATGGGGCACCCGGACGAGTCGTCTCCCAACGGAGTTCTTTTTCAGGTGCGAATCCTGTATACATATCGGTTTTGGTTTAGCTCTGGAGGATTGGACCTTCATGAAATCGTTCGCCACATTCGTTTCACTTCTTACACTCGGCTGTTTTATTTCTTTGGGACAGACTGCGCTGCAGCAGAAGACGCAGGATAAGGACGCAGACAAGAAGCAGGCTGTCGCGGCTGCCGCTGCAAACAGGAAAGACAAGACCAAGAACGAAAAAAGCGGAGAGCCAAAGAAAGAAGACGAGAAGAAGCCGGGCATGAACGCCGAGACGTTCTCTGGCCTGAAATTTCGGCTGATTGGGCCGGCCGTTGCGTCGGGGCGAGTGATGTCCATTGCGGTGAATACGAAGAACAAGTTTGAGTACTACGTTGGCGTGGCCTCGGGTGGCGTGTGGAAGACCGTCAATGATGGGACTACCTGGAGTCCTGTGTTCGACAACGAGGGTTCTTATTCGATTGGCTGGGTCGAGTTGGATCCTGGCGATTCTTCTGTCGTCTGGGTTGGGTCAGGGGAGAGCAATTCGCAGCGCAGCGTGGGTTACGGCGACGGAATCTACCGGTCGGACGATGGAGGGAAAGATTGGAAGAATCTGGGGCTGAAGAAATCGGAGCACATTGGGCGCCTGGTGATCGATCCGCGAGATTCGAAGGCTATCTATGTCGCCGCTGAGGGGCCGCTATGGGGGCCGGGTGGAGATCGCGGTCTTTATAAATCCACCGACGGCGGGAAAAGCTGGAAGGCGGTGTTGACCATCAGCGAGAACACCGGCGTGGTGGATGTTCAGCTTGATCCTTCGAATCCCGACATTGTGTATGCGGCAGCCTACCAGCGCAGGCGGCATGTGTTCACGCTGATTGACGGTGGCCCGGAGAGCGCAATTTACAAATCCACCGACGCAGGCGCGACCTGGAACAAAATCACCTCGGGATTGCCCAGCGTTGAGATGGGACGCATCGGGCTGGCGGTTTCGCCCGCCGATCCCAATGTGATTTACGCCACGATCGAAGCGGCTGACGGCAAAGGCGGAATCTTCCGGTCGTCCGACAAGGGTGCGACCTGGGAGCGGCGCAACGAATTCGACGTGGGAGCCATGTATTACGCGCGAGTGGTGGCCGATCCGAAGAATGTCGATCGCATATTTGTGATGAACGTGGAATTGCGCGAGTCGCTCGATGGCGGGAAGACGCTGCACAAAGTGAACGAAGTGAATCATCACGGCGACAATCACGCGATCTGGATCGATCCCGATGACACGAAACACTGGCTGCTGGGATCCGATGGCGGCATGTATGAGACCTGGGATGACGCGAAGAGCTGGGAGTTCAAGGCGAACCTGCCGACCGTGCAGTTTTACGACGTCGCGGTGAGTAACGAAGCATCCTTCTATCACGTGTGCGGCGGCACGCAAGACAATTTCTCGTGGTGCGGCCCGGCGCGCACTCGCGATGTAAGCGGCATCGTGAATTCGGATTGGTATGTCACGACCGGGGGAGATGGATTTCGCTCTCAGGTCGATCCACAGGACGCGAACACCGTGTATTCGGAATCGCAATATGGCGTGCTGGTTCGCTATGACAAGGCGACCGGACAAGAGTTGGTGCTGCAGCCGCAGGAGGGCAAGGGTGAGCCTCCGCTGCGCTGGAACTGGGATTCGCCGGTCATTATCAGCCCGCACTCGCACACCCGGCTTTATTTTGCGGCCAATAAATTGTTCCGCTCGGACGATCGCGGAGATACTTGGAAGGCGATCTCCGGTGACCTGACGCGCCAGATCGATCGCAACAAACTGCCGGTCATGGGCAAAGTGTGGGGACCGGATGCGGTGGCCAAAAATGCTTCGACTTCTTTCTACGGCAACATCGTTGCACTCTCGGAGTCGCCCAAGAAAGAAGGACTGATTTATGTGGGGACCGATGATGGATTGATTCAGGTCACGAACGATGGCGGCGAAAACTGGACGAAGTACGAAAGTTTTACCGGCGTGCCTGAGAAGACGTACGTGAGCCGGCTGGCGGCTTCGAATTTCGACGCGAATACTCTGTACGCCGCTTTCGACAATCACAAGAATGAAGACTTCAAACCCTATCTGCTGAAGTCTTCGGATAACGGAAAAACCTGGACTTCGATTGCGGGCGACCTGCCGGAGAACGGGCCGGTGCTGGGGTTTGCGGAAGACACCGTGAATTCGAATCTGCTTTTCTCAGGGACGGAGTTCGCAGCGTACTTCACCATCGATGGCGGGAAGCATTGGGTGCGGCTCAAGGGCGGACTTCCTACAATTGCGGTGCGCGACATGGTTGTCCAGCGGCAGGAAAACGATCTTGTGATCGCGACCTTCGGTCGTGGTTTTTACGTGCTGGACGATATCACGCCTTTGCGTCAACTGAAGCCGGAGGCCACGGAGCAGGCCGCTGCCATGTATCCAGTCAGGGATGCATTGATGTACGTCGAGCGTCATCCTCTGGGCGGGCCGAAGAAAGGATTTCAGGGTGACGCATTTTACGCCGCGGACAATCCACCGTATGGCGCTGTCTTTACGGCCTACTTGAAAGAGAAGATCAAGACAAAAAAAGAAAAGCGGCAGGATGCGGAGAAAGAGGCAGCGAAGAAGAATCAGACGCTTCCCTACCCTTCCAACGATGAACTCCGGGCCGAGGCTCAGGAAGCAAAGCCGGAGGCGTATTTCGTGGTGTACGACGAGAGCGGGGCGGCAATCCGCCGCATTGATGCCAACACGGATGTGGGATTTCAACGGGTGGCGTGGGATTTGCGGTATGCGGCGCCGCGGGTGCCTAGACATTCAGAGGAGAGCGAAGAGGATTTTCCCGATGCCGCGGATCAGGGGCCGCTGATTGTTCCCGGTAGCTATTCGGTGCGGATGTTTGAAAAAGTAGGCGGAGTAGTAACGGAAGTCGCGGGGCCGCAGTCATTCAAAGTCGCGACCGAGAACCTTGCGTCAATGAACGCCGCAGACCGCACGGCGCAGGAAGAATTTCTGAAGAAGGTGGCCCGGCTTGTATCGAGCCGTGTACGGGGCGACTCGCACGGCCGAAGATGTTCAGGACAGGTTGAAGAAGATTCGCGAGGCGCTGCGTGAGACTCCGGCGGCGGAAACGCAATTGGGCGCCATGGCGGATTCATTGGAGCAACGGGATCGCGAACTTTTACGGGCTCTGCGCGGAGATCAGGAAGTCGCAAAAAGGAATGAGCCGGTGCCATCGTCCATCAATGATCGCGTGAACTCGATCATGGAAGGCGAGCGGTTCTCGCTGGCGAAGCCGACGCAATCGCATATTGACCAGTACAACATCGGAGCGGCGGAGTTTACTGACGTGCTTGGGAAACTTCGCACCCTCGTGGACACAGATTTGGCGAAGCTGGAAAAAGACATGGAGGCTGCAGGGGCGCCCTGGACTCCGGGGCGGGTGCCGGAGTGGTCGGAGAAGTAGGCCCCGGTCGCTTGAGGATTACTTCAGGCCGTCTGTTTTCAGGCTTCAACGTTGGGAATCTCCTCCAGGTTCGTATAGATTTTCAGACCGAGACTACGGCCGATGCGCACCATTTCGTCCGCTCCGGCGGATGGGCCACCTACTCGAAGTACGGCATCGCATTTGGTAAGAAGGCGAACCGCGATCGGATGAAAGACCTCGTTAAAAGCGTCATCCCCAATCTTCGTTGATCCGGCTAGATTCACCAGCGGGAGCGCAAGCCATTCTCCCAGTATCGGAATGTGGCCGGCGCGAAAAATGGGTAAGGAATACTGTTGCATGCGTTCGACGTTCTCCTGGATTAAAACCGGATCATCATTTGTGCCGGAGCGATAAGGCCCGGCTACGAGAATCATCATTGCTTTGCTGTGGCTTTCAGGCACGCAGGACTCCTTTCCCGGTGATGCTAGCTGGAGTTTAGATTCGAAAACACCGGCAAGAAATCCTACAAGATCGCTGTGCATGACATGTCACGTGAGCAGCGCGGTGCCTTGTTTCGCGACGCGCTTGCTTTTCGTGCGTGGCGTTGTGGTAAACTCGCCGCCGACTGGTGCTTGCGTTGTGGGATGCGGCACAGCCGTGGGGAAATCCTTTTGTCTTCCAGATCGGGGGTTGGGGAATGGGCCTCGCGTTACTGGTCCTGATTTGGCTGATCACTCTGGTCAGCACGTATTTCTTCGTCGCCAAGACCTGGTGGCTTCCGGTAGGTGCATCGGCTGCGACCGGCTTCATCGACCATCAATTCACACTCACCTTCCTCATCATGGGAGTTGTGTTTCTGGCGGCGCAGCTTGGGCTGGGGTACATCGTCTGGCGCTACCGTCAAACTCCGAAGTCTCCGCCGGTCGCTTATTCTCACGGCAACACCACGATGGAGATTACGTGGACGGTGCTAACCGCGATTCTTTTCATTGGACTGAATGTGATGGGCAGCAGGGTGTGGGCGAGCCAGCGCTTTGATCCCCCGGAGGCCGGGGCTGTCCCCGTGGAAGTCACGGGAATGCAGTTCGCCTGGTACTTCCGTTATCCAGGGGCCGATGGGAAGTACGGCCCGACCAAAGCCAGCCTGATGGATCCATCGGCGGGTGGCGAGGCGGCCGTGGGCCTTAACACCTCGGATGCTGCGGCGAAAGATGACGTGGTCACGGGCACGATGTACCTGCCGGTCAACCGCGAGATCGATGTGAGCCTGCGCGCGGTGGATGTGATCCACAGCTTTTTCGTGCCCAACCTGCGATTCAAGCAGGACGCAGTGCCGGGATTGAACATTCACATGCACTTCAAGCCTACAGAGATTGGTGAATACGAGATTGCGTGTGCCGAACTCTGCGGGCTGGGGCATTACAAGATGCATGGCATGGTGCACGTGGTCAGCCAGGAAGATTTCGACAAGTGGCTGGCGGCTCGGGAGGCAGAGAAACAGTAATGGCGACCTCGGCAACAATTCATTCGCACGCTCCTCAGGGATTCATCCGAAAATACATTTTCAGCCTCGACCACAAGGTAATCGGGATTCAGTATTTCTTCTTGGCGCTCACGGCAGTGTTCGTCGGAATGTTCCTGTCACTGCTCATGCGCATTCACATGATCTGGCCGAATGCAGCGCTGCCACTCCTAGGTGAGATCAAGCCAGAAACTTATCTGAGCCTGCTGACGATGCATGGCACGATCATGGTGTTCTTCGTGCTGACCACCGCACCCCAGGGCGGATTCGGAAACTATTTCCTGCCCATTCAGATTGGCGCGCCCGACATGGCATTTCCCGTCCTGAACATGCTTTCGTTCTGGACGACATTTGTTGGCTTCATTGTCATCCTTGCCGCGTTTTTCGTGACTGGCGGCGCGCCGCTGCATGGCTGGACAGGCTATCCGCCGCTCAGCGCTCTTTCTTCAGCGGGGCCGGGTGAGCAACTTGGCGCTGATTTATGGATCACCAGCATTGCGATCTTCTGCGTGGCATCGCTGATGGGAGCGCTGAACTTTATCACCACGACTCTCGACCTTCGGGCGAAGGGCATGACGTTGATGCGCATGCCGCTGACCTGCTGGTCGTGGTTCATCACCGCCATTTTGGGATTGCTGGCGTTCGGTGTGCTGCTCTCGGCAGGAATCCTGCTTTTGATGGACCGCAACCTGGGTACGAGTTTCTACGTTCCTCTGGTTGTAGTGAACGGGCAGGTGATGGGCCACAAGGGCGGATCGCCGTTGCTATGGCAGCACCTGTTCTGGTTCTTCGGCCATCCCGAGGTGTACATCGCGATTCTGCCCGGCATGGGAGTGGCGTCGCAAGTGATATCGACTTTCTCGCGAAAACCGATCTTCGGCTATCGCGCCATGGTCTACGCGATGCTGTCCATCGGCTTTTTCGGATTCATGGTCTGGGGCCATCACATGTTTATGAGCGGGATGAGCCCCTACTCCGCGTTCGCCTTTTCGATTCTCACCATGTGCATCGGAGTGCCCTCGGCCATCAAGACTTTTAACTGGTTGGGCACAATGTGGGGCGGGCATGTCCGCTTCGACACGCCGATGCTCTATGCCATCGGCTTCGTTTCTTTGTTTGTTTCGGGCGGATTAAGCGGACCATTCCTGGCGCAACCGGTGCTTGATATTCAACTGCACGACACGTATTTCGTCGTGGGACACTTTCACCTCATCATGGGGGTGGCGGCCATCTTCGGAATTTTCGCCGCTACGTATTATTGGGCGCCCAAGATGTTTGGGCGCATGATGAATGAAACCTGGGGACGCATTCACTTCTTCATTACCCTTGCAGGCACGTACGCGATCTTCATGCCGATGCACTATCTGGGGATGGCGGGACAGACACGGCGCTATTCGCAGTTCACAGAAGTCGCATATCAGGCGAAACTGTTGCCGTTGCAAACGTTTATGACCTACGCGGCAATCATCACCATCGCTGCGCAGTTTATCTTTGTCATCAACCTGTTCTGGAGCATCTTCAAAGGTCCGAAAGCCAGCGATAATCCATGGGAGGCGACGACGCTGGAGTGGACGACGGCGACTCCGCCGCCGCATGACAATTTTGGCGGCGTAACTCCGGTCGTGCACAACGGGCCGTATGAGTACGGAGTGCCCGGCGCGGCTAAGGATTACGTGATGCAGACGGATCCGGCGGTTGTTCCGTCGCATTGAGTGCGGGATTCTTCACACTAACTTTTCGAAGTACGCGACGTTAGCATGGGCGAACCGGACCGAGATTTGTGACGCAACCAGTGGCAGTCATTGATCCACTAAGTAGTTATGGCGACTTATATTCCAGGGACCCCGGTTGACGATATAGGCAATAAACCACCTGTGCCTCCGGAAACAGGTGGAGGCGATGATGGACGCGGCGGCGAGGTTCCGGATTATGGAGCGCGGCTGCGGCGGGCACGGCTGGGATTGATCTGCGCGATTGCCACCGTATGCATGGTGTTCATCGCGCTGACTAGCGCGTACGTCGTGCGCCAGGGCTTGCCGACGTTTGACGGTGCATCGAACAGTTATGTCCGCGACTGGGGCCGTGTGGATTTGCCGTGGGTATTGCTCGCGATTAACACGCTGATTCTGGCGACCAGCAGCGTGACCATGGAAATTGCCCGGCGGCGGGCAGCGACGCAGGCGGCACTGGCTCCGGTGAGATCGATTCCCGGGATCTCGCTGGGCGATGAGAGCAATTTTCCGTGGCTCGGAGTTACCGTGCTGCTGGGTTTCGCGTTTTTGGCAGGACAGTTTTTGGCGTGGAGCGAGATGCACGCGCGGGGATTCTTCGTGAACACGAATCCCAGCAGTTCGTTCGCATTTCTGCTGACGATCGCGCACGCGGTACACCTGGGCGGGGGAATGATCGCTTTACTTTGGGCCGCGAGCGCTTCCCTGCTGAAGAAACCGCTGGAGGCGCGGCGGATTGTGGTGGATATCACTGCCTGGTATTGGCACTTCATGGCGGTGTTGTGGATTTATATTTTTGCTTTATTGGGGTTCGCGCGCTAGCCAGGCGCAAAAGCAGTAACCGCAACCGCGCGATACCAAGTAAACTGCAGCACGGTTCACTTAGAAAGTTCTGTTCGCTGTCTTGCTGGACGGGAAAGGGGAACTTTAGCAATGGCTGACGCCACGCTTGAGCATGATGCGGTCCACCACAGTGTGCCCGTGGGGCATGGTGCGCCGGGGGAGTACGAAGCTCCGCTGTTTGGCGCGTATTCGAAGAAGATCGGGATGTGGCTCTTCCTGGCCTCGGACTCTCTCACTTTCGGGGCGCTGCTGTTTGCGTTCAGTTATAACCGCATCTATACCAATCCCTGGCCGACTCCCTTTCACGCGGAGAGCATTGCGAATGCCACGGTCATGACGGCATGTCTGCTGTCCAGTTCACTGACGATGGTGCTGGCTGTCTTCGCGGCGCAACGTAAGGATCGGCCTTGGACGCGTAATTGGCTGCTGGCGACGATGGTGTTTGGCACGGCGTTCATCGTGCTGCACGGGATGGAGTGGTCGAAGCTGATTGACGAGGGGCTGAACCTGCCGGGCTTCATGACTATGCTGGGCGTGTCCAAATCGACCGCCACAGGCGAGTTGGCCGACATTTCGAAAAACGTGCCGCAATTCCCGCAAGCATTTTTCGGACTCACTGCCATGCACATGCTTCACGTGACCATCGGCGTCATCTATCTGGGCGTAGTGGCGTTTCGGAAATGGTTTCTTCCAGCGCTGGGCGTAATCTGGATCGCGGCGGCATTCTTAATCCCTTCCAACAACGTGTTCCATTATCCAGTTCACGCGCTGGGCATCGGACTATTGATCGCGGGAGTGATTCTTTGGCTGAAGCCGAAAGATTATGATGCGCACGACGTCGAGGTCTGCGGATTGTATTGGCACTTCGTCGATCTGGTCTGGATGTTCATTTTTCCACTGGTGTACTTGATGTCGACCAAGGTGAGCTAGGAACCCGTAGGGCCTATAAAGCCCCCGAAATTTGAGGAGCGGTTTACGGCACGAGTAAACTCGTGCCCTTCCAGAGATCGGATTAAGACCTCGAGTGAGGAGCTGAGCAATGCACGATGTCGCGAAGCACGATGACAGCAAGGGGCAGTATTTCTGGGTGTGGGGAGCGCTGCTGGTACTGACCGCGATCGAGGTTGTACTGGGCTACAAGCAGGTCTTCTCACCCGTGCGCATGCTGGAAGTACTGCTGCTGCTCTCAGTGATCAAGTCGGCGCTGATCATCGGCTACTTCATGCACATGAAGTTTGAGACGGCGCTTATGCGCTGGGTGATCACACTCTCGGTGGTTGCCTGCTTCGTGATCATGTATTTCTTCTTCTTCCCCGATGCGGGACGGATCACGACGATGGGAGTGAAATGAGCGTGAAGCTCTGGCGGAAGCTTCCTCTGGTTGTGCTGGCGTCAGCGCTGTGGACGGCGCCCGCTTTTGCACAGGGGTGCGCAATGTGCCGCGCCAATGCCAAGGCTACACCCAAGGAGGGCCAAATCGCTCTCAATCGGGCTGTGCTGGTGATGTTGGTGCCGCCACTCGGCATCATGACGCTGGGATTTGGATTCGCGATGCGTTACGGCAAGCAGCGGGATCGGGAGAACGAGCGGCACTCCGAATAAGTCCGGCAAGTCCCTCCTTGAGACTTCTTCCAACCCTGGCATCTTCCCGCGCATCTTGCCACGAAGTATCTATAGCCTTGAGACTTCGCTTTAGCACCATTTTTCTGCAACCATGTTGGGAGGGTTGAAATGGCTGAGATGATTCCCGCGCAGCAGCCCGGCATCGGCGTACACGGAAGTTTGCCCCTGCGGGTACTCGGTATCGTGCTCGCGGGCGGAAAAGGAACCCGGCTGTCTCCTCTCACGCGGGAACGCGCCAAGCCTGCGGTTCCCTTCGGAGGCAAGTATCGCATCATCGATTTCGTCCTCAGCAATTTCGTGAATTCCGGAATTTATTCCATTTACGTGCTTACTCAGTTCCGCAGCCAATCGCTGCTGCAGCATCTGAGCGAGGGCTGGCAGTTCAGCGGGCTGTTAAAAAGCCAGTTCATCATCAATGTGCCCGCACAGATGCGGTCGGAGAACGAGTCCTGGTACCAGGGGACGGCGGACGCCATTTTCCAAAACATCAATTTGGTTGAGCAGTCCGACCCGGACTTGGTGGCCATCTTCGGCGGCGACCATATCTATCGCATGAATGTCGGCAGCATGATCGACTTCCACATGGCGCAGCAGGCGGAGGTGACCGTCGCGGCCAACCCGGTCCCGCGCGAACAGGCGCGGGAATTCGGCGTGATTGAGGTGGGCACTGGCAGCCGCATCATGGCATTCCACGAAAAGAAAGCCGATGCGCCCACCATGCCCGGCGATGCAAGCCGGGTGTACGCCTCCATGGGCAACTACATTTTTTCCACCCGCGCGCTTCTGGATCTGCTGCATGCCGACGCGAAAACTCCCGGCAGCCATCATGATTTCGGCATGGACATTCTGCCCAAACTGGCTGGTAAGGCGCCGATGTATGCCTACAATTTCGAGGAGAACCGAATCCCCGGCGAGGTCGACTCCTCCCCCTACTGGCGCGACGTAGGAACTATCGAAGCCTACTATGAAGCGAACATGGACTTAAATCATGTGAAGCCTGCGTTAAATCTCTACAACCGGGAGTGGCCGGTGCGCAGTACGAGCTACCCAGACCCGCCGGCGAAGTTCGTCTTCGATGAGGAAGGCCGCCGTGGGGAGGCGATCGACAGCATCGTGTCGGGCGGCTGCATTCTTTCCGGAGGCAAGGTCAAGCAGTCTGTTCTCGGGCGCGGTGTGCGCGTGCACACCGGGGCGGAGGTAGAAGGCTGCGTGATCATGGACAACTGCGACATCGGGCGGCGCGCCACGGTGCGACGGGCAATCCTGGATAAGAACGTGCGCGTTCCGGCGGACACGCAGGTCGGATACGATCTCGAAGCGGACCGCGCCCGGGGATGGCACGTTACTGATTCCGGCATCGTAGTCATCGGGCGGCAGCACAGCCCGGTGCCAATGGCCGCCATGTTCGCCTGAGCGGTAGCCCAGCGTTAAAATTGCCTCGGCGACGGAAACTTCCCACTCGTTCTCTTTCCCCTTTTCAAACAACCCCAGGGCGAATGCGCGGCATCGAAGCCGCCAACGTAAGTACCCGCTCAAGC
The DNA here is from genome assembly GCA_963785865.1 of uncultured Acidobacteriota bacterium. GTDB lineage: Bacteria > Acidobacteriota > Terriglobia > Terriglobales > Acidobacteriaceae > Sulfotelmatobacter. The sequence continues at coordinate 336,379 of CAWAXF010000036.1, forward strand.
CGCGCGCAATTCACGTCTCGCCATCCAGTCTTCGGCCATTCGACCTGTACCGAAGGAAACCGGCAAGTGCTCGACCTGTTTCAAGCCCGCAGCCCGCCCGCGAAGCTTTGACTTGGCAATGCCTCACACGCAGCCGGCACTCGAAGCCTGAGCACCGCAACCTTCCCGCAATAATTTCGCAAGAAAGAGAGATTGAAAGATGAGAAGACGCAGCCCATTCCCCCACAATGCCGGAGTGTTTGCAGCCGTCATTGCCAGCTTCCTTCTGCTTACTGCTATGCTGGCCCCTTCCCTGGCGACGGCGCAATCATGGCCTATCGCCGGACATGACCTGAGCGACACGCGCAGCCAACCGAATGAAACCATCATCAGCCCCGCTAATGTCAGTCAGCTGGCCCCACGATGGGTATTCACAACCCATGGAGACGTCTCCGCTACTCCGACAGTTTCCAGTGGCGTGGTTTATTTTCCGGATTGGGGCGGATTCCTGTACGCAGTTCGTGCCGGCAACGGCAAGCTCATCTGGTCGCATAGAATTTCCGACTACAACGGACAGGCCTCCGCAATGTCCCGCATCAGCCCCGCGGTTTATCAGGGCGAGCTCATCATCGGCGATAACGTCTCACAGGCGATCGAGCACAATGGCGCTCACATCATGGCCGTCGATCGTAAAACGGGAAACTTGCTTTGGATTACGCAAGTAGACCCTCATCCGGCGGCGATCATCACAGGCTCTCCGGTGGTCTCCGGAGGAACTATCTATGTCGGAGTTTCTTCCAACGAAGAAGCTCTGGCGACAAACAACTCCTACCCATGCTGCACGCACCGTGGCAGCATGGTGGCGCTCAGTGCACGTACCGGGCAAATCCTCTGGCAGACTTACACCATTCCGGACAACGGCGGCCAACCCGGAGGATATAGCGGTAATGCCATCTGGAGTCCCGTAGCTCTTGGTAACGGAACCCTGTTTGCTGCTACTGGCAACAATTACACCGTTCCTGCTTCCGTCGCGCAGTGTGAGGCGCAAGGTGGAACGAACTGCGAGTCGCCCGATGATTATTTTGATTCGGCCCTGGCCCTGGATCCAGCGACGGGCGCGATCAAATGGGCGCACAAGCTATGGGGGCCCGACGCATGGACGGTCGCTTGCACCACCGGAGGCTCCAATTGTCCATCCCCCACCGGACCTGACTATGATTTCGGCTCCGGGCCGAATTTCATGGGGAACCTGGTCGGGTTCGGACAGAAAAGCGGCATTTACTGGGCTTTGAATCCCAGCAACGGAAGTATTGTATGGGCCACATCAGTTGGACCCGGAGGAACGCTCGGTGGAATCGAGTGGGGTTCCGCGACGGATGGCACCCGAGTCTATGCCGCAATCGGCAACAACGGGATGACGCCGTATGCGCTGGCCAAGGGCGGTCCGACCATCACTTGGGGATCGTGGGCCGCTCTTGACGCGCAAACCGGCGGCTTCATCTGGCAAATCGCTGATCCAACTCCCGGCGCAATTGACGTCGGATCGGTGAGCGTAGCCAATGGAGTTGTGTACACCGACTCTTACTCCGGATATGTGTACGCCATTGATGCCGCTACAGGCGCCATTCTCTGGAGCTTCAACACAGGTGGCTCAGTAATTGATGGGCCATCGATTGTGAAGGGATTCGTATTCTGGGGCTCTGGCTTCAGGCACATCGCACCCGGAGTTGGGAACAACAAGGTGTACGCCTTCGCAATTCCCGGGACCGTCTTTTAACGAAGCGCAAGAAGAATGACACAGGTCGCATGAGAATCTGCCATCATGCGACCCAGTGTTTACCCCCCAAACTCACGCATCCTGATTACGAGACTAGCTTCATCGCGTCCGGATCCCACTTCATCACGGCCCCTCGTTCGACGCTCATATTGCTGAGCAGCGCAGCTCCAGCGGCGCGGTAGCCGAAAACAGCGTCTTCCACGACGGGCTGCCGCGAGCGAATTGCCGCGAAGAAGTTCTTGAAGTGGTCGTAGCTGTCGCTATAACCCTTGGGAGCTACGTATTTTTCGTATTCCACAGATGGGGCTTCCGACGGATGAACTCGTGGATACTTCTGCCGGTACTCCGTCATAATGCGTTTTTGCATGTCTTCGGTGAAGGTGTCCAGCGTGTGGCCGGGCTCTTTTTCGCGGGGCGACCGGCTGATCGTGAGCTGGTTCCATCCAATTTCCAAGGTGCCCTCGGAGCCAGTAAACAGCAGACCTTCGCTCTCGTCGCCGCCGTCTACGAAGTTGACCCGCAGGGCCAGGTTGAACCCCTGGGGATAATCAAATAGTCCCAGCAATACGTCGTTTGCGTCGCGCCCATCTTTCCAGAAGCGAAGACCTCCAGTGGCCATGGCGCGAGTGGGACCGTTACTGCCGGTGATGAAATGCGTTCCGCTGAACAGATGCACGAATAGATCTCCGGCGACTCCCGTGCCGTAGGCCTTCCACTTGCGCCATTGGAAGAAGTGTTCGGCGTTGAAGGGAATTTTGGGAGCAGTGCCGAGGAAGCGCGGCCAGTCGCAGGTTTCGGGCGAGGCATCTAGCGGGACTGTGTAGTTCCATGCGCCCATCGCGGAGTTGCGGTCCCAGTGCGCGGTCACCATGTTCAGGTGGCCGATTGCACCAGACGCAAGCATATCCTTGGCCTTGGCATAAATGATCGAGCTGACGCGCTGGCTTCCAATCTGCAGAATTCGGTTATTGGCGCGCGCGGCCTGGACCATCTCGGGACCGTCCGCGTACTCGTGGATCATCGGCTTCTCGCAGTAGACATCTTTGCCCGCCTTCATGGCGTCGACCGAGACTTGCTTGTGCCAATGATCGGGCGTGCCGACGATGACGGCGTCGATATCTTTGCGCGCGAGGACTTCTTTGTAATCGCGGGTGGTGAAGATGTCGTCGCCCCACATTTCTTTGCTGTGCTGGAGACGTCCGTCGTAGCAATCCGCAACCGCAACCAGCTTGACGCCCGGAACCTGGAGCGCGGCACGAGTGTCTCCCATGCCCTGCCCACCGGCGCCGATCAGGGCGATCTGGATGTGATCGTTGGGCGAAGCGGGAGTGGGCGTTTGGTCCTGCGGAGCCGCCAGCGCATATACCTTGGCTCCAAGGGCTGTTCCTGCAGTTGCCGATCCTGCTACTTTCAGAAACGTTCTGCGATTCAATGGGCGCATGAATCCCCCCAACACGGAATTTAGGACGCTGCAACAATAAACTTTTTTGGGAAATTTTGCCTCAGGGATCGCCGACCTAGGTTGCGTGCTAAGGCGTGATTTCGACAGTCATCACGAGGCCGCTCCGGTGATTTGCGAACGGGGTGCCACGCCGAACCGTGGAACAAAGCCAATACAGGTGCATTGTCAACACTGTGAGCAACACATGTTCAGGAATGCCCACACATGTCGCTGCTCGGAGTGTGGCTGGACGGGACGACCCCTGGTTGCAAAGTCGCAATTCGCTCATGGACTGCTGGATCGGACAATTCTCACTGAGCGCTGTCATGCTGATTTCGGCGACGATGAGATCTCAAGCGGGCTTCTCTCGTGGCAAGCTGAATGGAATTATCTTCCCATATTCTTCTATCGGTATCCATTTCGTCGCCCTTTTTCTGAACCGGTTAGGAACGAAGAATTCGATGACCTTCGCCATAAATCACCCTACCTTTAAGAACAGGAGTGAGGCGAAAAAGTTCTCGCTTTTGACAAATATCTACACAGGCTTGAGGCGATTCAACTGCAGCCATTGGACTCCTGAGTATTACGTACCACCTTCCCATTCGAGTTACGCACGGCTCCGAATTCGACTACTTCCAGAAAACCGGGGTAGCACGATCACCATACCACCATGCTTAGGGATCCTAAGGTATCGTTCCTACTGGATTCCCCCGGCCAACAAGCGATTGAAACAACTCATCTGAAACGTATGGGCAAAGGCACGAGTGTATGCCCGGCTGCTTCGAGTTGTTACTTTCGGAGGTCATACCATGAAGAGAGTTTTACAAACGGTAGCGCTGGTGGCCGCGCTGGCAATGCCCGCGTTGTGTCAAAACGGGCGGCTTTCGCCTGATGACCAGCACGATTTCGATAAAGCTTATGCCAAGTGGGTGAACGACAGCCGTAAGAACGATCGCGATGACATCGCCAAAGACGTCCGCAAGATGCAGGACATCATGCAGCGCAACAACATTCCGCCCGACGTGCCGTACGACCGGATTGCCAGCAACGGATATGGGCCGCAGGACAGGTACAACGATGGCCGTTACAACAACGCCTATCCACAGGACAATCGGAACTGGGGTAACCAGGGACGACTCTCTCCGGACGAGCAGCGCGAGTTCGATAAGGCTTATGCGAAGTGGGTGAACGACAGCCGCAAGAACGATCGCGACGACCTTGATAATGACGTCCGCAGGATGCAGGACATTATGGCGCGCAACAATATTCCGCCTGATGTTCCGTACGATCAGATTGCTACCCCGGCGGCCTATAACAACGGCGGATACAGGGACAACGGTTATCCCGATAACCGTGACCGCGGATACGCAGGTTACAGCCAGTCCAGACTCTCGCCGGACGATCAGCACGAGTTCGATAGAGCATACGAAAAGTGGGTGAAGGACACCCGCAAGAACGATCGCGACGATATTTACAAGGACGAGCGCAAGATGCAGGACATTATGGCGCGGTACAACATCCCGCGCGACGTGCCGTACGATCGCGTCGCGTCGCCTAATGCCGAATATCGGCACTGATTGACACTTATGAAACAAGGAGCACGGGGTGACCCGTGCTCTTTTTTCGTGTCAGGCGACCCCATTGAGCAAAACCTCGGCTTGGCTTCTATTCGGCATTCAGAGCATAATGAGGCGGTTTGCGCAGCACGCTGGGGTTCCTTCGCGTGCTTCGTGCTTCCGGTAGCTAGTGAAAAGATATGTCCGTAGAGCACTTCGAAGTGATCGTGATTGGTGCTGGCCTATCTGGCATTGGCGCGGCATACCGCCTGCAGACGCGCTGTCCCCGCAAGCGCTACGCAATTCTTGAGGCTCGCGAGCAGATTGGCGGCACTTGGGATCTGTTCCGCTACCCTGGAGTTCGGTCCGACTCGGACATGTTTACCCTTGCGTATCCGTTCCGGCCGTGGAAAGGCGCCAAGGCGATCGCCGATGGTCCGGCGATCCTCAATTACGTGCGCGACACTGCGCGAGAGTTCGGAATCGATCGCCACATTCGATTTCAGCAGCGGGTGCACTCCGCTTCGTGGTCCTCAGAGGACGCGCGTTGGACGCTTGAGGTCAGCGATGGAGCCGGCAAGACTCTCCGCTACACCTGCGATTTTTTGTATGGATGCACCGGCTACTACCGCTATGACTCTGGATATAAGCCGGCTTTTCCGGGTGCTGCGCGATTCGGTGGACGAATTGTGCATCCGCAACATTGGCCGGAAGATCTGGAGTACAACGGCAAGAAAGTGGTCGTGATCGGGAGCGGAGCTACTGCGGTCACGCTGGTCCCTGCGATGGCCCCCAGCGCAGCGCACGTGACCATGTTGCAGCGGTCGCCAAGTTATACCTTGAGCTTGCCCGATCACGATGGCATCGCGGATTGGCTGCGCCGCAGCCTGCCCGCAGGCCCTGCGCACCGGATTGCGCGCTGGAAAAATATTCTGATCAGCCTGGGAATATACCAACTCAGCCGCCGTGCACCCGACTACATGCGCCGTTTGCTTCGCACGGGAGCGGCCAAAAGCCTGCCCGCAGGATACGACGTGGATAAGCATTTCAATCCGCGCTATCAACCCTGGGATCAACGACTGTGCCTGGTTCCTGACTCGGACTTGTTCAACGCCATCAGCAAAGGGCGGGCTTCGGTGGTGACCGGCGAAATCGAGACTTTTACGGAGCACGGCATCCGGTTGCAATCGGGGCAGGAACTCGAGGCCGACATCATCGTCACCGCGACTGGATTGCAGATGCTTGCGCTGGGAGCGGTGCGCATCAGCGTAGATGGGAGGCCAATTCATCCCGGCGACGCTTTCGTCTACAAGGGAGCGATGCTGAGCAATGTGCCCAATTTCGCCTTCTGCATTGGGTATACGAACGCATCCTGGACACTGCGGGCGGACTTGGCTTCAACCTTCGTGTGCCGCGTTCTGCGTCACATGGACCGCCGCGGTTATCGCACGTGCATGCCGGTGTGCGATTCTGCAACCATGGAGTCCCGGCCGTTGCTCAATCTCACCTCCGGTTACGTGACTAGGGCCGCGGCGGATCTGCCAAAACAATCCGCGGCGCAGCCTTGGATGATCCAGCAGAATTACATTCTCGACATGCTCACCATGAAGTTGCGCCGGCTGGAGGACGGGATTTTACAGTTCCGCAAAGGTGTTTCTCTAGCCCGAACAACCCTGCCGGAAAAGGTAGCGAGTTCCGCCTGAAAGGTGCCGGTACCGCGAGCGGAGTCCTGGCATTGTGAAGTTCCCTTATAATAGAAAGATTCAGAAAGCCACCCGATAGGCCTCTGTGCGCTTGCGCTCGGGCTGCGTGTGGCTGTTGGGCCCTATCGATGTCTTCTACTTCAACGCAGACAGAGAGCATTGTTGTTCGCGGCGCGCGCGTTCACAACCTCAAAAACATTGATTTTGAGATACCGCACAATCGGCTGACGGTAGTGACGGGGGTGTCGGGCTCAGGAAAGTCCTCACTTGCATTCGACACTATCTATGCCGAGGGCCAGCGCCGGTATGTGGAATCGTTGTCCGCGTATGCGCGTCAATTTCTGGAACGCATCGAGAAGCCCGACGCGGACACGGTTGACGGAATCGCGCCCGCAGTCGCCATCCGACAAAAGAATACGACCCGAAACCCACGATCCACGGTAGCAACAGCAACAGAGATTTACGATTACCTCCGCCTGCTGTTTGCGCGTGTCGGTCGGACCTATTGCGTGAACTGCGGGAAAGAGGTCAAGAAAGACACCGTTGACGAAGTGGCGGATACGATTGTTGCACTCGAGCCGGATACTCGGTTGCAGGTGCTATTCCCGCTTCAGTGGCCAGCGCTGGAGAAGCAGGAAACGGCGGCTGCGAGTCGACGCGCGCGCGGCCGCGACGGCCTTGGGACTCCGGCGCAACGCCCGCGACCAAGCAAGACGAAGAAGGCTGATGACGGGCAGCTCAGTGAGTCGCTTAAAACTCGCCTTTTCGACCTGCGGAAAGCTGGGTTCAACCGGCTTTATCAGGCGGGGCAGGTTTTTGAGTTCTCTACGCCGGAGTCGCTGCTCGATATTAAGTTCAGCGAGCCGGTCTTTGTTCTCGTCGATCGTTTGAGCGTTTCAGCTGAGTCTCGCTCTCGAATTGTCGATGCGATTGAGACTGCTTACCGGGAGTCTGGTGAAGTTGTTTTTGAATTACCCACCGAGTCGGGCGGGGCTGCCACATCTACAATCCTTCGTTTCTCGCAGAAGTTCGAATGCAAGAACTGTCACCTGAAGTATGAGGAGCCCGAGCCCCGTCTTTTCTCATTCAATAATCCGTATGGGGCCTGTCCAAAGTGCCAGGGCTTCGGGAACACAATCGACTTCGACCTGGACCTCGTCATCCCAGACAAGATGAAGTCCCTCGCCGACGGTGCGATTGAGCCCTGGACGAAGCCGAAATACCGGCCGCTGTTTACAGATTTGAAGCGCTACGCGAGGCAGGCCGGCATTCCTCTTGACATGGCCTGGATCGATCTGGCCGAGGAGCAGCGCAATGCCGTACTCAATGGCGAAGGCAAGTTCATGGGTGTGCGCGGCTTCTTCAGCCACCTGGAGAGAAAGAAATACAAGCTCCATGTGCGCGTCTTTCTGAGCCGCTATCGCGGGTATTCGATCTGTCCGGATTGCAATGGCTCGCGCCTGCGGCTTGAAGCACGGCAGGTCCGGATCAACGACAAGAATCTATGCGAGGTCTGCTCCCTAACCGTGGAGGACGCGCTGAAGTTTTTCGAGGATCTGGAACTGTCCGCTCAGCAAGCCGAGATCGCGGATAAGCTTTTGGACGAGATTCGCGAGCGCCTTCGCTTTCTCAATGAAGTGGGATTGGAATACCTGACTCTGGACCGGCTGTCATCGACACTTTCGGGCGGCGAGGCCCAGAGGATTCAGCTGGCGACCTCGCTGGGTTCGCGCCTTGTCGGGACACTTTACGTGCTGGATGAGCCCTCCATCGGGCTGCATGCCCGCGACACCCACCGGCTGGTGAAAATCCTGCATGATCTGCGCAATCTTGGGAACACGATCCTGGTTGTCGAGCATGATCCCGACATCATGCGCGCGGCGGATTGCATTCTCGACCTCGGTCCGGGAGCGGGAGAGAACGGCGGCAAGCTGATTGCCGAAGGAACTTATGAGCAGATCCTGCACAATCCAGCGTCGCTGACAGGCAGATACCTGGTGGAGGATTTGCGCATTCAGGCTCCGGCGACACGCCGCAAGCCAGGTCCACAGCAGATAAAAATGAAAGGCATTCGCGCCAATAATCTAAAAAATGTCGATGTCAGCATCCCATTGAATATGCTGGTGGCAATCACGGGCGTGTCGGGCTCGGGTAAATCGACGCTCCTGCATCAGGTTTTGTATCGAGCGCTGGCCCAGGCGAAGCAGCAGCCCTCGAGCAACGGTTCTGGCGCAAGCATCGCCGCCAACTGGGAGATCCTGGAGGGCGATCAATACATCGAAGAAGTCGTCCTCGTAGACCAATCTCCTATCGGGCGCACTCCACGATCCAATCCTGTTACGTATATCAAGGCATTCGACTCAATCCGCGAGCTGTTCGCTTCCCTGCCCGAGGCTAAAAAGCGCGGCTTCGGTGCGGGGCATTTTTCTTTCAACATCCCCGGCGGACGTTGCGAGGTTTGCCAGGGCGATGGAACCGTCACCGTGGAGATGCAGTTCCTGGCCGATGTTGAATTGATCTGCGAGGAGTGCAAGGGCACGCGTTATAAGCCGCAAGTGCTCGAGGTTCGATACCGGGGCAAAAACATTCACGACGTGCTGAATCTGACGGTAAGAGAGGCGCTGAAGTTCTTCGCGGAAGCTCCTAAGGTGACGGAAAAACTGCGATCGCTGGAGGAAGTAGGGCTCGGTTATCTGCGGCTGGGGCAGTCGGCAACGACGCTCTCCGGCGGCGAGGCGCAGCGCATGAAACTGGCGGCACACCTGCAGCCCGCGACACGGGACAGCGGGCGCCTGTCAGGACAAAGATTAAAGCGCCGTTTGCTTTATATCTTCGACGAGCCGACTACCGGGCTGCATTTCGATGACGTGAGCAAACTCCTGGCCGCCTTTCGCCGTCTGATTGAAGCAGGGGGGTCCATTGTCGTGATCGAGCACAATCTGGAGGTCATCAAGACCGCGGATTGGGTGATCGATCTGGGTCCCGAGGGCGGAAACGGTGGGGGCAAAATTGTAGGTCTCGGACCGCCTGAGGCAATCGCCAAGCTGCCCGGATCGTATACCGGAAAATATCTGGCGCGTGTTTTGAACGGCAATGGAGCATCGCGTTCCAATGGACGTTCCTAGAATTGCGTTGCGGCGATCTTTCATGCTCGCCACGATCACGGCTTGCATGCTTGGCGGCGGCCGTGCACAGGCGTGGCAGCAAGAATCCCAAAAGCCTCCTCCGGCGAGTGCGTCATCAAGCCAGAAAAAGCACCGGCGTCATGTGACAGTCTCCGAGGAGGAAGGCCCCCAGCCAGAGCTGGCCAAAGCCGAGGACCTCATCCAGAAGCGGGACTACGCTCAGGCAGAATCCGTGCTGCAGAAGCTGGTAGCCAGCGATTCTGAGAACTACGTGGCATGGTTTGATCTTGGATTTGTAGAAAACGCCCTGGGCAAGCCGCAGGACTCCATTGCGGCTTACCGACAGTCTGTCGCTTCCAAGCCCAATGTCTTCGAGTCCAACCTGAATCTCGGGCTGCAGCTGGCCAAGACAGGTCAGGGCGATGCTGAGAAATTTCTGCGCGCCGCAACGCAGTTGACGCCAACCAGTCATGTTGCGGAGGGCCAAGCACGGGCGTGGCTTTCATTGGCGCACCTGCTGGAACCGACTAAGCCTGAGGAGTCCATCGCTGCCTACCAGCACGCCGCAGATCTTCTGCCGAAAGATCTTGAGCCGCACTTGTCGGCCGGACTTCTTCTGGAGAAGCAAAACAAATTCTCCGATGCCGAGCAGGAATACCGAAAGGCGCTGGCTATTGATCCAGCGTCGTCGGAGGCGACCATTGGATTGGCGAACATCTATATGCGCGGCCGGCGCTTTCCCGATGCCGAAGCGGAGTTGCGTAAGATCGTGTCGGCGCACCCAGATCAGGCAGGAGCCCACGTTCAACTGGGACGCGTTCTGGCCGCGCAAGAGAAAAACGATGAGGCAATTGCCGAATTGCAGGAAGCGCTGAAGCGGACTCCTGCCGATACTGCCCTGCAGCGGGATCTTGCCGATCTTTACAGTTCGGCTGGCAAGAACGACCAGGCGGAGGCGGCTTATCGCACGCTCGTCAGCGCACACCCGGATGATGCCGAACTGCATCACAGTCTCGGCGTCAGCCTGCTCAAGCAGAAGAAATTTGCCGACGCTCAGAACGAGTTTTTGCAAACAGTGAAGCTCAGGCCGGGCTTCGCTGCGGCGTATGGTGATCTTGCCTTTGCGGCCAGTTCGAACAGCGATTACGGGTTGACTCTCAAGGCTCTGGATGAACGCGCAAAACTGCAACCCGACATCCCGATCACGTACTTCCTGCGTGCCTCGGCCTATGATCATCTGAAGAATGTCAAACAGGCAGTGGCCAACTATCGTCTCTTTCTCCAGGGAGCCGATGGGAAGTATCCTGATCAGGAGTGGCAGGCGAAACACCGCCTGATCGCGTTAGAGCCAAAGAAGTAATTGCTCGCTTAGAAAGACAGGCGTGGGGACATGGTGGGATGGGGTGGGGTGATCAGTTGAGTAGAAGTATTCAGATGCTCGTCGCACTGGGGATGTTAAGTGTGCTGGCATTGGGCGCGCTAGCCAGCCCGATTCCCCATCAGGAGCTGACGGTAGATTCGCTCAAGGCGCGGATCTCGTCCGCAAATGTGGGCGACAAGCCGCATCTCTGTGTTCAGGTCGCAGAGATGCGCCTCACCGAAGCCGACAAGTTATATGCAGCCGGGGATTTGGACAAGGCACAATCGGCGCTCACGGACGTGGTGGCCTATTCGGAGTTGGCGCGCGACTATTCCATTCAATCGCATAAGTATCAGAAGCAATCCGAGATTGCGGTGCGAGGCATGACTCGCAAGCTCACCAATATCCTGCATACGCTGGGGCTAGCAGATCAGCCAGCGGTGAAAGATGCTATGAACCGTCTCGATCGCGTGCGGGATGATCTGCTCGCGTCAATGTTCAAGAAAGGTGGCAAATGAGAAGGGCCGGGATAACAGTAGTAGCCTTGCTGCTCTCCACTTGCATGACATTTGCCCAGAGGCACCGCGATCCTCTAACCCAGCCTGAAATCGATAAAATTCGTGACACCAGCTGGGAGCCGCGGCTGCGCCTTCCTCTGTACGTCGAATTCGCCCGGGCGCGCCTGGTGAAACTTGAGCAGGTCCGAAACGATGCGAAGGTCACGGATCGTCTGAAACAAACTCACGATCTGCTGTCGGATTTCCAGCTGCTTTATGACGAACTGAACGACAATATCGATACCTATGTAGATCGCCATGACGATATCCGCAAGCCGATGAAGACGGTGATTGAGGCCGACGCGGAGTTTCAAGCCAAGCTGCGCGCGTTGAAAGATGCGGCCGATGTTCCTTCCGCCGAAGCTCAACAATATGAGTTCGTGCTCAATAATGCTCTGGAAACCGTAGACACCTCGACCGAAGACCACAAGAAACTTCTCCAAGATCAAGAAGAGCAGGCCAAGCACAAGAAGCTGAATAAGAATCCAAGTGCGGGTACTGGGGTAGCGCCGGAATGATGCTGGACCTCAGACCTTAGATCCTCGGAGCTTACAAACACTATGTGGGGACAACCGCCTCGGCTGTCCTGCAAGCTCCGCAGCGTTCTTTGCCTGGGTTGATTAAAGTACATCGTTTCATCGCTGGCAGCGGACAGGCGACCGACTGCTTTCTCCTGCTATATTGAATCGCGGAGGTCATAACGTTTGCCGCCTGAAAAATTCCGTGTGGCTTTGATCCAGATGTCGTGCGGACCGGAGCCGGAACAGAATCTTGACAAGGCTCTCAGCCGGGTTGCCGAAGCGGCGGGACGCGGGGCGAAAGTCGTCTGCCTTCCCGAACTCTTCCAGACGCAGTATTTCTGCCAGCGAGAGGATCATGCGCTTTTCGATCTAGCGGAGCCCATTCCCGGTCCGAGCAGCGAGAAGCTGGGGGCGGCGGCTCGCAGCAACGGCGTCGTGCTGATTGCGTCACTGTTCGAAAAGCGCGCGGCAGGGATTTATCACAATACAGCCGCTGTATTCGACAACGATGGGACGCTGCGAGGCTTGTACCGCAAGATGCATATTCCAGACGACCCGCTGTACTACGAAAAGTTCTATTTCACTCCCGGCGATCTGGGCTTTCGCGCTCTCGATACCAGCGCAGGCAAGCTAGGCACGCTCGTCTGCTGGGATCAGTGGTATCCGGAGGGAGCGCGCCTGACCGCTTTGCAAGGGGCGCACGTGTTGTTTTACCCCACTGCAATCGGATGGCATCCGGCCGAGAAGGCCGAGTTCGGCATGGCCCAGCACGATGCCTGGCGCACCATTCAGCGCGCGCATGCGATTGCCAACGGAGTTTATGTGGCGGTCGTGAACCGCGTCGGATTCGAAACTGGCAATGTGCGCGGCAAGTCTGCCCCCGGGCAAGGACTGGAATTCTGGGGCGGATCGTTTTTCTGCGATCCCTTCGGTCGCGTGCTCGCGGAAGCATCGCACGATCGCGAAGAAATTCTCTTGGGCGAAGTCGATCTTAAAGCTCTCGAGGAGATTCGCCGTAACTGGCCGTTCCTGCGCGACCGCCGTATCGACAGCTACGCGCCTATCACCAGCCGATTATTGGACTGACTCGAACGTGCCCCAACATTCAAGTAAAACTTTAAGTCATGCTCCACCTGCTTCTCTTGGGTATCGCATGCCCGCGGAGTGGGAGTCCCACGCGGCCACCTGGCTGGCTTGGCCCCATCATGAGGGAGACTGGCCCGGTAAGTTCGAACCTGTCCCTTGGGTATTCGCAGAAATTGTTCGCCACCTGGCCAGGCATGAACGCGTCGAACTGATCGTCAACAACGCTGCCGCGGGACGCAAAGCTCGCAAGGTACTGGAACGAGCGGACGCTCTGTCTGGGAATGTTCGTTTTCATCATTGGCCTACCAATCGGATTTGGCTGCGCGATTCTGGCTGCATCTTTCTCAACGCGAAGCCGCCCGGCGTCGCTGGGCAGGACAGCCGTGGGCGGCTGTCCCCGCATCAGGATGATCTAGCCCTCAAGTTTCGCTTTAATGCGTGGGCCAAGTATTCCAATTGGCGCTATGACGAAAAGATCGGCAGCTTGATGGCGAAGAGCGCTCGTTACGACGAAATTCGTCCTCTTTCTCTGGGAACTCGCATTGTGCTGGAAGGCGGCTCGATCGATGTGAACGGCGCCGGAAGCGTTCTGACCACGGAAGAATGCCTGCTGAGCAAGGCTCAATGCCGGAATCCGCACATGGGGCGCGTCCACTACGAGAAAGCATTCGCAGACTATTTGGGCGCACCCCACACGATCTGGCTGGGTCGAGGCATCATAGGAGACGATACTCACGGCCACGTGGACGATCTCAGCCGGTTCATCAACAAGACTACCGTGGTAACCATGGTCGAGCAGAATTCCAGGGATGCGAATCATGCGCCGCTCCGGGCAAATTTGCGCCGGCTGCAAGCGGCCCGCGACCAGGACGGCAGGCAGTTGAATATCGTCGAAATCCCCATGCCTCAGCCCGTAGTTTTCGAAGGGCGCCGCCTTCCGGCCAGTTATGCGAATTTCTACATCGCCAACCAACTCGTGCTAGCGCCTGTATTCAACCGCCCCAACGACCGCATTGCCCTGGACACGCTGGCTCACCTCTTCCCCAGCCGCGAAATCGTCCCCATCTACTCCGGAGATTTCATTTGGGGTTTGGGAGCAATGCACTGCATGACACAGCAGCAGCCTGCCTAAGCTTTTCGGCAATCAACTAGAGGGTATAAATCCAAATACTGAGAGATGCATTTGTAATTCATTTTGGAAGCGCACGACTTCAGTCGTGCCGCCCGAGCCCACATAAACAATAGGGCTTTACCCCCTGCGGTCGGCTAAGTTCGCCCATTCACTCGACGCTCTGATCCACGTCAACATCGGGTGAGCTCAGATTGTTCAACTCACATTTGAGGCGGAGGAGCTGCAGCCGGTGTTTGCGTCGATTGACACGGTGCTCCGTTCGGAGTCGTCGTAGTACCAGTCTGCGTAGTGCCGCCGGCATTGCCCTCCGGAGAAGTATTTCCCGGGTTGGCGGGATGATTCGATCCTGGATCGTTCGACGGCGTGGCCGGAACATTCGAGGATTGTCCTCCCTGCTCCGACGTCGGTGACTGGCTGGGTGCTCCCGCGGTCGTGCCCGAGGGAGTTGTACCGGTCGCGGTTCCGTTCTGCGCAGTTGGCGCCGCCGGCGACGTCGGACACGGCACCATTGGCGTATTCGGATTTACCGGTTGGGCCGGTCCCGTTGGAGTGGGGACGGGACTAGTCGAAGCGGGCGGCGTCTGGGTTGCGCCGGGTCCCGCAGCCTTGGTCGTAATCGGGGTCGGCGGGCCGATGGTGGAAGCCGGTGGAGTAACCTGCCCCGAAGCGCCGGTGGTGGTTGGAGGTGCGGCAGGTGGAGGCGTCGCCGGGCGAGCCTGCGCCATTGCCCAACTTGCGCAATACAATAATGCGAAAAGGAATGAGAACCGGATTGTCACCATAAGCCTCCGCTTGGAAGTGGGCTTCTCTCAGAGTGTCGGTCTCCAAGGAAAGGCTTACTATCCGGTTAATACCGTAAGCGGGGCGGCCGGAATTCGATCGTGCAGATCCGTGGGCTATTTTCGGTATTGCGTGGGCTCTGGACCTTTTTCCAGGGTCGTGCGATCCCAGATCCAGCCTTGACGCGTGTAGCTGGCCAGCTCGAAGTCCTGCGTCAGTTCCAGAGCGTCGGTTGGACACGCGTCTTCGCAGAGTCCGCAGAACATGCAGCGACTGAGGTCGTAGGTAAAGTTGGTGAGTTCCTTGCGTCGCGTTTTCTCATTGCGCTCGCTCGAGACCACGATCAGGTTTTCCGGACATGCCAATGCACAGAGGTCACAAGCTATGCACATCGTCTCATCAGTATCAGGATTGACGTTCAGACGAGGGGCCCCGCGATAACGCTCAGCGACCTGAGGCCTTTCGAGCGGGTACTGCTCGGTATAGATTTCGCTGGGATTCTGATAGCGGAACGTGACCTTCAGCCCCTGCAGAAGATCAATCAGGAACACTTTGCGGAGCAAGCTTGGTATCCCCATATGCGGCTAGAATAGCACGCGTACTGACAGTGTGCCGAGAGCCATGCAGAGGCTTGCTGCTCCTGCAGCCTTCATGATCCCATAGGTGTGCCGCATCATCTGTAACTTTCTAGCGCGCACAGGAGCAGCCATGAACGCATCCCGCATTTATTACGAGGGCAGCCAGCCGATACTGCGCGTCGAAAACATGGAGGCCGCACTTCGCTTCTACGTCGATGTGCTGGGATTCACCAATGCCCATTGGGGCACGGACGAGTTCACCTCTGTGAATCGCGATCAGGCTGGAATATACCTTTGTTGCGGTGGTCAGGGACGCGGTGCGGCTTGGGTATGGCTCGGGGTCGATGACGTGGAACCCATTTACGCAGATTTGAAGAGTCGAGGCGTTGCCGTCCGCATGCCTCCGACGAACTTTCCCTGGGCTCTGGAGATGCAGGTCGAAGATCCTGACGGTAACGTGCTGCGACTCGGATCTGAGCCAAAATCCTGATACGCAGGAGACTCCCTACACACATTTCGGCTAGAGCATTAGAGGGATCGCCTTATGGCAAATGCCCAGCTTCGGAACCTAGGCTTAAATCTATATTCCGAAGTGATCTGGAGAAATGCTATGAACCGTTTACTCAGCACCCTTTTCGTAATCGCATTTGCGGCCGCCCTGACGATAACCTCAGCGGTCGCGCAGCAAGACAAAGATGCGAACGGCACAGCTATGTCGGGCAAGAACTCTGCTGGACAAGGCTCTAGCGACACTGCCTTCGTCAAGAAGGCGGCGCAAGGCGGGCTCGCGGAAGTCGAACTCGGCCAATTGGCCACCCAAAAAGCAGCCAGCGAGGACGTAAAGAAGTTCGGACAGCGCATGGTCGATGACCATAGCAAAGCGAACGATCAGCTGAAGCAGGTCGCACAGCAGCAGCACATCG
This sequence comes from uncultured Acidobacteriota bacterium, assembly GCA_963785865.1. Taxonomy (GTDB): domain Bacteria; phylum Acidobacteriota; class Terriglobia; order Terriglobales; family Acidobacteriaceae; genus Sulfotelmatobacter. Next base: position 352,897 of record CAWAXF010000036.1, read on the forward strand.
ACATTCCGACCGAACTGAACGCCAAAGATAAAGCCACCAAGGCCAAGCTGGAGAAGCTCTCAGGAGAGCAGTTTGACCGCGCTTACATGAAAGACATGGTTCAGGATCACCGAAAAGATGTGAGCGAATTCGAACGCGCCAGTAAGACGGCGAAGGATCCCGCGGTGAAGAGCTTTGCCGAGCAGACGCTGCCTACGCTTCGCGAGCATCTGAAGGAAGCCCAGAAAATCGCGCCGACGCAGCAGAAGACTTCTGCCCCGTCCGGCCAATAACTGCTAGAAACCTTTTCTTCCGGCTGCGGGGTCCGCCCCGCAGCCCTATTCTTTTCTTTGCGAGGAATCCATGCTGGGACGCAATCTGACCATCGGAGCCGGAATCGCCGCAGGTATCGCTGCCACCATGCTGTTGCGGCGTCGCTCGCCCATCAGTTTCCGCGGCAAGACAGCCTTTGTAACCGGTGGCTCACGCGGGTTGGGCTTATTGATTGCGCGAGAACTGCTGGCGCGGGGTGCGAAGGTGGCGATCTCGGCACGCGATGCGGATGAATTGGCTCGCGCGGCAGAGCAGTTGCGTGCCGGCGGATCCAACGTCCTCACCATTGAAGCCGATATGACGCTGCGCGATGAGGCTGAAAATGCAGTCAAGCAAATCGAGCAGCACTTCGGTCCCGTGGACATTCTGGTTAATAACGCAGGGACGATCAGCGTCGGTCCAGTTGAGACCATGACCATCGATGATTATCGCAATTCCATCAACACCCATTTCTGGGGGCCCTACTTCACGACGATGGCAGTGCTACCCCAGATGCAACGCCGCCAGTTCGGAAGAATCGTCAACATATCCTCCATCGGCGGAAAGATCAGCGTGCCCCATTTAGTTCCCTACAGCGTGGGCAAGTTTGCTTTGACGGGATTCTCCGAGGGGCTTCGGTCCGAGCTTCTCAAAGACAAGGTTTACGTGACAACCGTCTGCCCGGGACTGATGCGCACCGGCAGCCCGCGGAACGCCCTATTCAAGGGCAACAATGAGGCCGAATATGCCTGGTTTAGCATCAGCGATGCGCTGCCCGGCCTCTCAATGAATGCCAACCGCGCTGCACACCAGGTGGTGGACGCATGCGCGCGCGGCGACTCGGAGATTGTGCTGACGGTACCCGCGAAAGTGGCGACCCTCGTCCACGGCGTTTTCCCCGAGGTGACGGTAGATATCTTGGGTGTTGTGAATCGATTCCTGCCGCCTCCCGGAGGCATCGGCACAGACGTCCGCACCGGCAAGCAGAGCAAGTCGAAGGCGTCTCCCAGTTGGCTGACCGCGCTAAATGAGCGCGCGGCCCAGGAGAACAATCAGATCGCTTGAAGTCCCTGCGCTGCATTGACACTGTTCTATGGAATCAAGAGCGTGGCTCGTGACCCAGCCTGCTCATGAGGGCGGCAACCAAGCCGGGAATGGTGAATACCTTCGCTTTGATTTGGACGGGGAGTCCTAACTCTCGCAGGGTGGCGGAGGTTACCGGTCCAATCGAGGACATGAGAACGCCATCCATTTGCGGTATCCGCTGTTTCGCCTGTCCGCGCGCTGAGAGCAAATTCACAAAGTTCCGTACCGTGGACGAACTGGTGAATGTCACCACATGCGGACGCCGCCTGGGATCTTTCATGATCCGCTGTAGTCTATTACGCGAGGATTTGGGCACAGCGGTTTCGTAGGCCTCGACCACATCGACGTGCGCCCCAGCACGGCGCAGTTCCTGTGGAATTACGTCCCGCGCGATCTTGGCCCGAACCAGCAGAACCCGCTTGCCCTTGACCTTGGCTCGTAAACTGCGTACGACGGATTCGGCGACGTATTGCTTAGGGACAATGCTCACCGAAACACCGCGCTGCTCGATGGCCTTCTTCGTAGCCGGACCTATAGCCGCGATGCGAAGCCGCTTGGCTTGTTGGTTGCGCCGAGCGGCGCGACTGAAATGCCCTTCCCGTTCGAGTTCAAGCGAGAGGCCGAGTTTTGCTAGGCGTTCCCACATGGCTTCCACGCCATTGACGCTGGTGAGGATTAGCCAGTCGTACGATTCCAAATTTCGGAGAGCGCTATCGAGCGGCCGGAATGAACGTGGCTTGCGGATTTCGATGAACGGTATCTCGATCACCTGCGCCCCGTTTTTGCGCAGTTCCATGGAAAGACTACCGGCCTGGTGCCGCGCTCGTCCTACCAGTACGCGAATTCCCTTCAACGGCGGGTTGTCCTTGCGGCGCGCGCTCATTGATCCTTTGACTTCTTCCGCGCCTTGGTGCCAAGCGCGTGCTCACACATGAGTTCGGCCGTTCCGGAGACAGTCGTATGGGAGGAACGGCTGAGAGATTCGATCACGTTCTGCTGCTCTTGTCGTGTGCGGTTCTGGCTGAGTTTGAATTTCGCTTCCAGCCGGCTGACCACAATTTCGAATCCGACGATGTGCCCCAACATCCGCGTGCGGTACGACTCGTTCAATGCCGACCACTGCTGCGCGTAGGCGGCTTCGAAGGTGGGAATCAGATCGTCCAGCATGTTGAGCAACTCAGGGATTTCGGAAAATGTACGGGCCTCGCCGTAAGCGTGCACCGCGCCATAGTTCCAGGTTGGAACGTTTTCCCGCGTTTCGTAGTTGCTGGGCGAGATGTAGGCGTGCGGGCCGTGGAAGATCAGCAAACAGCGAGGTTGCTCTCCCATATAGCGCCAATGAGGATTGGCCTTCGCAACGTGTCCGCGGAGCTTAATCTGGCCGCCCTGCTCACGAATCACCACAGGAATGTGCGAGGCGAATGGCTCGGAATCTTTCGTGGAAATGAGAATGGCGAAGGGATTAGCGCGCATGAAAGCGAGGGCAGCGGCCTGGTCTTCGCTGCGGAAGTGCTCGGGTATGTACACGGCTTTGTTGCGCCCCTCCGGTATGTGGTCCAGGTTCCTGTGCCCACTACGTCTTGCAGGTGGGCTACGCAGTTTCAGCACTCCGGCATTTTCCTGCCGGTAAACTTTGCGGGAAAGACTCCGTGCCGATCGGGTTCTTCAAGCGAACGTGTAACAACTTCTCTACCTCGGCGATCACCACGCCCTGCTCGTCTTTCACCTCGACCTTAAACGTCGGCTCGTATTTCGGAAGTATTCTTACCTTCTCACGGATGTCGTCGAGTTGTGCGTCCGTGAGGCGGAATTCCGCCCGCACCGTTCCCCTCCCCGGCTTGCGGTAGCGGATTGATGCCGCTTTATCCCAGACGATGTAGTCTCGCCCCAAATTGGCCATCACCATGAGCATATAGAAAGCGTCGGTCATGGCAAACAACGAGCCTCCGAAGTGTGTGCCCACATAATTGGCGTTCCACCAGCGCAGCTTCATCTGCACTTCGATGAACTTCATGTCGGGCGAGATATGCTTGACGCGAATGCCCGCCCCAAGAAACGGCGGCCAGAAATTCACTGCTCGCCGCAACCCATGAGAACTGTTGGAACCACCTAGAAGCTTCAGCAGAACGTTGCGGGTCATAGCCTTCGTGCCTTTGTGGTCGATGCGTTTAATGTGCAGGAATTAGGGCTGCGGAGGAACAGCCAAGCCTCGCCCGTAGACTGCTTCCAGGATTGCATCGCCGCCGCCTTTCAGCAACGCGGCCCCTGCCTCGTTTCCGAGTTTCACCGGATCATCTCCCTCGCGGGCATCGCGAAGGACTTTGGAGCCGTCAGGATCGGCAACGACGGATTCCAGATAAAGCTTTCCATTGCGCCTTTCAGCAAATGCCCCGATGGGCACCTGACATCCTCCACCCAGGCTGTTCAGTAGCGCACGCTCACACGTAGTAGCCGCACGCGCGTTGGCATCGTTCAAGAACGCCAGCAGGTCACGAGTCTTAACGTCGCCTTCGCGGATTTCGATGCCCAACGCGCCTTGCCCCGCGGCCGGGCACATGATCTCAGCGGGAATAATCTCCTGGACTAGTTCGGTTTTTCCCAGCCGCTTCAGTCCGGCCGAGGCAAGAATAATCGCATCGTATTCACCCTGCTCCAGCTTGCGAAGCCGTGTGTCGACGTTGCCGCGCAAGGGATGAATGTCCAAATCCGGCCTGATCGCCTTCAGTTGCGCCTGTCGCCGCAAACTGGAGGTACCCACCCGCGCGCCTTGCGGCAGACCCTCGATACTGCTGTATTTGCGCGAGCAGAATGCATCCCGCGGATCCTGGCGTTCGGTGATCGCAGCTATTTCAAAACCCCCGGGCAGTTCGGTCGGCAAGTCCTTCAGCGAATGCACCGCTAAATCGACGCGTCCGGCCGCGAGCGCTTCTTCGATCTCCTTGGTGAACATTCCTTTCGTGCCCACTTTGGCGAGTGCTACATCCGTGATCTTGTCTCCGGTGGTATGGATGATTTCGATCTCGACTTCGTGGCCCTGTGCGCGCAGCAGCGCGGAAATATGATTCGCTTGCCACAGTGCAAGCTGCGAACCGCGCGAGCCGATGCGAAGTTTTTCTGGATTTCTGTTGCGCGATGGAGTCACGGGCGCGTTCCTGCTCCGGCATTTTTGGACTGAGCTTCCTTGGCCTGCGTCTCTTTGACTTGCAGATTGAATAATCGTCTTACAACATCGACCACAGTCGTGGCCTCGGATTCCTTTGCAGCTGATTTCAAGGTGGTAATCGGGGTATGCATCACCTTGTTGATAATTCCCCGCGTAAGCGCTTCTACGGCAATCTCCTGCTCCGGCGACAGTTGTCCAAGCCTGCCCCGCACCCGATCAATCTCCGCCTGCCGGATGGTTTCCAGATGGTCCTGCAAGGAAACAATGGTAGGCACGACGTCAAGGGTTTGCAGCCGCGCCTCGAAGCGTTCGACTTCGCTGGCAATGATTGCTTCAGCCCGCTCGGCTTCTTTGCGGCGATCGGCCACATGGCTTGTCACCGCCTGCTGCAGATCGTCAATATCGTAGGCGAAGATACCGTCGAGCTTCGCCATGTCCTGCGAAACATCACGGGGGACGGCAATGTCGATGAAGAACATCGGACGATTCTTGCGGCGTGCCAGAAACTGCTCCCCGTGCTCGCGGCGGAAGATTGCATGCGGCGCGCCCGTGGATGTGATCACGATGTCGGCGCGATCGCAGGTGGCATAGAGATCCTCGAACTTGATCGCCTGTCCATCGAACTTCTGCGCCAACCCGATGGCGCGTTCATACGTCCGATTGGCCACAAAGATGGAGCCGCAGCCATGAGCCATCAGGTGCCGCGCGGCAAGTTCGCTCATCTTGCCGGCGCCTACGATGAACACGTTTTTCCCTTGCAGCGAGCCGAAGATTTTCTTTGCCAATTCGACTGCGACAGACGCAATCGAAACCGAAGAGGATCCCACCGCAGTCTCGCTGCGCACACGCTTCGCGACCGCGAATGCACGGCTGAAAAGTTGATCAAGTTGTCCGCGAACCGCGCCCACCGCGCGAGCCGTCGCGTACGCTTCCTTCACCTGGCCAAGAATCTGCGCTTCCCCAACTACCATCGAATCCAGGCTCGAGGCCACGCGGAACAAATGCCGCACCGCGTCCTTCTCGCGAAATTCATACAAATGGGCATCCAGCTCTTCCGGCTTCAGATGAAAATGATCGTGCAAGAATCCCCGCAGATCGGCGTGGCCGTTGACGGTATGCGTGACCACCTCGACGCGGTTGCAGGTCGAGATCACCATGCCTTCTTCGATTCCGGGGTAAGCCGCAAGCTCGCGGCACGTATCCGGCAGGCGCGAATCTGGGATCGCCAGCCGCTCGCGCACCTCGAGCGGGGCGCTCTTATGATTCACGCCGATGAGCTGGAATCTCATGAGGCAGCGAACCTGTGGATCGCGGAGAAATAGTTGGCCGCCCAGGCCGCCAGCGCCGCTACAAAGGCGAACGTTGCCAGGAACGCGGCGCGGCGTCCGCGCCATCCGGAGTTCCAGCGCGTGAACACCATCACCATATACACCGCCCACATCAGGACGGAGAGAAGAATTTTCGGGTCGAGGAAATCTACGTGCCCATAAGTCGTCACTGCCACCACCGAACCCGTCAGCAGTCCCAGCGTCATGAAGGGGAAGCCCAGCAGCAGGGACCGGTATCCGATCTGGTCGATCACTTCCAGGGCGGGTAGAAACGAGATCAGGCTGGTCGGCTTTTTCGATTTCAGACGACGCTCCTGCAGCAGATACAGCAAGCTGGCTCCAAAGCTGAGCACCAGCGCGGCATAGCCGGTAAAGATCAGGATGATGTGCGCTATAAGCCATCCCTTGTGCGAGACAAACGAAGTCAGCAACACGGGCTGCTCATCAACCGCCGCAATGAAAGTCAGGAAGAAAACCACTGGGAAGACAACCACCCCCGGCGATGTCGTCTGGTAGATGGTGTAGATGACCATAAAAAACGCCATCGAAAAAAATGCCAGCAGAGATTCGCCGTTGTGTACCGATGCCCAAACGACTTGGCCGGAAAGAAACAGTTCAGTCAACGAGACGAAATGAAACACCATTCCAAGGCTGGCAGCATGCAATGCGATGCGGCTGAAAAGGTCGCTGGTGCGGCTTAACGCCACGAAGGCGTACACCAGCCCGACGAAATAGCACCCCAGTGCAAAACGCAGCCAAAGCAGTGACATAGGCCTTATAAGTTCCGGAATCCCCTGAGTTTACCCCAAATCGCTAACCCGGCGATTGATTCCTCTAGTACAACGATGCCATTGTCGGGGGTGCTAAGGCTAACGCCAACAGAACCGGTCACTTAAGGGTGTGATTAGGATCACAGACGCTGTCCGGCGCGGGTCCGCTCTGCTCGAGCCGACGTGCCTTGGCTGTCGCCCCTTATTTGTCGGTGGGCGGCTTGTTGCCTCCCGCATGAGGGTTCGCGGTGCCGGAGGGAACCGAGCCCGATGCGTGGCTGCCGCTCATCGAACTCATGTCGCCGGGAGCAAAGCAGGTTACTCGCCCGCTGCTGGCCACCCGCAGTTGCGAAGGACATGCCCCACCGCTGACTGACCCGCCCTGCGCTTGCACCGTAAACAGCTTTCCTTCTGCGTTGCCCGCGACTCCCACGCTCATTCCCGGCATGTCATAAGCCACATAGAAGGGCTTCTTGCCTTGGCTGGCCTGCATGGCGCAATCGCCGGCTGATTTGGTTTGTGATTCGTTGGCGCGCACATCCAGTCGTCCACAGTCCGATGCTGAAGATCCGGCATATTCCGCCAGCTTCTGCTGCACAGCGTCGTGAGGCTTGGACACAGACGGCATGGAGCTGGAGGATGGAGCGGACGACTTATTGCAGCCGACCAAACTCACAAGTATGACGGCTACACCAGTCAGGGTGATCTTCATGGCAAGCCGATTGTAAACCTTTGAATAGCTGATTTTCGGCGGGAAGTTGAGGGTGGTGCCCTTGTAATTAGCTCGGAGCCATTGTCTATTCCACACCCAGGCTGCGCAGAACCTCGTCCAGCAATCCTACGTCGATTGTGAGTCGACGGCCATGGCCTTTCATGTCGTCCAGGTCATCAAAAGCCCGAAATAGGCGAAGCTTGGCCGCGGCATAATGTTCCGCATCGTTCAGGGGACGCCCATGCGCCTGATTCCACGCTACCAGCGCAGTTTCCGGCAGAAACACACTGACGGCATAGGTCAGCTTGCGGTCCGACGTGACGTCAAAGACGAATTCCGTAGCCGGCGCCTCAGGATCGTCAGCCAAAGCTGGCCGTTTCCCGACGAAGTAATACTGGTAGACATAACCCTGGGCCCCGGTATAGGTCTTCAGCCGCCGAACCGTCATAACCCCATTATGAATCAGCGAACCTCCACTCTGCTCGCCGGCATCCAACAAACAGGCGTTTTGTGCCGGTTACCAGAGGTAACCTTCCCGGTCCGTGGCGGTCTAAACTGGTGATATACTGCCTCTATTCAGCGCCGTAGCTGGGGTGGACGTACACCCTTCAACGAAGGACTTCCGAAGATGGCACGTAGTTCTCGCCGATCGCTCATTCTTGTCGTCTGTTTCCTGATCACCTGCGGATTTCTGGGCATCCTGTTCGCCCAGCGCTCCGGCCAGCAGTCGTCGATCACCGGCGACTCCGACGTCAAGGATAGCTTGAAGCAATTCAGTGACGTCTATTCTTTGGTGGAGGATAATTACGCCGAGCCGGTCAATCCCGACAAGGCGATCTACAACGGCGCCATCCCGGGGATGCTGCACGCGCTCGATCCACATTCCAATTTCTTCGATCCCAAGTCTTACGCGCTCATGCGCGAGGACCAGCGTGGCAAGTACTACGGTGTAGGCATGACGGTTGGTCCGCGCAACAATAAAGTCATTGTCATTTATCCCTTCACCGGAACGCCCGCGTATAAAGCCGGCATTCACCCCGGCGATGTCATCATTGCTGTCGACGGCAAGTCCACCGAGAACATGAGCACTGGCGACGTTGCCGATCTGCTCAAGGGACCCAAGGGGACCACGGTTCACATCAGCATCGCGCGCGAAGGCGTCGAGAAACCGATGGAGTTCACCCTCGTAAGGGACGAGATTCCCCGCTATAGCGTGGACGTTCACTTCCTGATCAAGCCCGGCGTCGGCTACATGCACGTCAACGGCTTTAACGAGACCACCGAACATGAAGTGGCGGAAGCGCTCGACTCCTTCGGCGATCTGAAGGGTTTGATCCTCGATCTGCGCGGGAATCCCGGCGGGCTGTTGAGTGAAGGAGTAGGGGTAGCCGACAAATTCCTGAAGAAGGGACAACTCATCGTCTCGCACCACGGCCGCGCTTCTGCCGAGAAGCGCTATGTAGCTCAGCACGGCAATGGCGGCAAGGATTACCCGGTTGTAGTGCTGGTAAATCGGCTGACCGCATCGGCCGCAGAAATTGTCTCCGGCGCAATCCAGGACCACGACCGCGGGCTGATCGTCGGCGAAGTGACTTTCGGTAAAGGGCTGGTTCAAACCGTTTATCCCTTGTCCGAGAACACCGGCCTGGCATTGACTACGGCTCACTACTACACGCCAAGCGGACGCCTGATCCAGCGAGACTATAGCAACATCTCGCTCTACGACTACTACTACAATCGCGACACCGACAGCTCCAACACGGCAAGTCGCGAAGTGAAACTCACCGACAGCGGTCGCACCGTGTATGGCGGGGGCGGTATCACTCCGGACGTGAACATTCCTCCGATCAAGACCAATCATTTCCAGGACACGCTCCTGCAGCACTACGCGTTTTTCAATTTCGCCAAGCGCTTTGTCGTGAATCATCATCCCAGCAAGGCTTTCGAAGTCGATGACGAAGTCATGCACGAATTCCGCAAGTCGCTGGATGAGGCGAACATTCCCTACACTCAGGCCGAATTGATCGACAACAACGACTGGATTAAGTCAAACATCAAGTCGGAAATCTTCGTTGATGCCTTCGGACAGGATGAGGGATTGAAGGTGCGTGCCGAGTCCGATCCGGAAGTCGTCAAAGGCCTCGAATTGTTGCCCCAGGCGAAAGCGCTGGCGGAGAACGCCAAGAAGATCGTCGCCGAGCACAACCAGGCACCAGCCTTCAATCGGCAATAGATGAAGCAATGCTGAAAATGCCCGGACTTGTTCCGGGCTTTTTCAATTTCTCAAGTTTTTGTAACCTTCTGGGAGTACGGATGCGATCCGTTTTTACCCTGCTGTTGATTGCGGGCACCGGTATGTCTTGCCTTGGGCAAGCCGCACCCTCCATCCAAAGCACGAGCGGGTTGCGGCTGGTTGTGGCCCAAGAAGACAAAGATCCTGCCCTGCACGTCGTGCTTCCCGGTCTTCCCGATACCGACCGCACCATCTATGTGCTTTTTCCCGAACACGTGACAGTTCGCAAAGCAGGCGAAAACGAAGCCAAGCACCTTTACATGTTTCGTCCGGGAAGCGCGGGACAAGTGACCGCGTGGCGAAAGACGGCATCGGCTCTCGAATACGAAAGAGATTTCGAGGGCGGGATTCACTTGCTGGCCCGAGCCATCCTTGAGAATGACGGAGTGCGCTTTCGCTACGAATTCACCAACAAATCCGAAAACGCTTATGAAATGGTTTATGCCCCGACCGACCCCAGGCTGACTGGAATCTTCCACGACGTTCGCTTGGAACGAACCTACGTTCATCGCGCACAAGGTTTTGATCTCTTGGCATCAGAAACACCGGAGCGGCTGAGCATGCCGCTGAATCAATGGCTCCCGGCACGCTATCTGGACTCGTTTACCTGGCCAGTTCCGAAGAAACTTATCGAGCGCCGGGATGACATCACCTACTACAATAACTCCCATCCGGTGGATGAGCCCCTGATTGCGACCGTTTCATCGGATGGAAGATGGGTGGTGGCTAGTTTCGCAGCCACAACAGGCAATGTGTGGAGCAATCCTGAGTTGACCTGTCAGCATGTTGACCCCGAGAAAAGGCTCGCGCCAAGAGCGACGGCCACGGTCGAAATCAAAATACTTGTCTTTCAGGGCTCCCTCGACGAAGCCCTGAAAAAGACCCTGGCTCAACGCCAGACACTGCAATAGGCAGTCGCATTCCTGTGCCTGGAGAACTCACCCAGCAATAATCGATGTTGCTGGCCGTCTGAGACAAAGGCGCACTCTCATTGACTTCGTGATCCCGCTATGTGAAAATCCGCGCAAGAGGCCGTATTTGCGGGGGCAAAGGCTCGGGGCCTCGTAGCTCGAGTTCCCTTCTCCGGGCGCCGACTTTCATAGGATTACCAAAGGTTCTTTTGACAGTTCACAGTGGCATTGCTGGATTTATGGCCCGTGGCGCAGCGAGGCCTGAGTGAAAGCTCAGATCCTGGCTGGAATGGTACTTCTGGCGTTCCTCGCCGGAGTAACTGATTTGCTCAGGCGGCGCATTCCGAACTGGCTCACAGTCCCTGCCCTGGCCGTGGGTGTGGCCGCTAATACATTCTTCGGCGGCTGGAGTGGATTGAAGACCTCGCTTCTTGGCGCACTGGTTGGCTTAGGCCTGTTGCTGCCTTTCGTTCTGTTGCGCAGTCTGGGAGCGGGCGATTGGAAGCTGGCGGGAGCTCTCGGCGCCTTTACAGGTCCGGCGCTGCTGGTCGATCTTCTTCTGCTATCGGTATTCGTAGCAGGAATGATGGCGATCATGCTGATCATCTACAAGGGTCGAGTACGGGAGGCGCTGCGCAACATCGCGCATATCCTCGTTTCGCTGGTAACCTTTCAACTACCAGGACACAGAGTGTCGCTGGATAATCCCGATTCGCTGAAGGTTCCTTACGGTGTGGCGTTGGCGCTCTCAGTTTTGCTCTATGGCGCAGCCCAGATCAGGGGCCTGGCAATATGAGCCAATGCCGCAATAACTTGTTTCGCTTGATAAGCGCGAGCGAGGGCGCGGAGATCGCCGAGGCGGCCGCCGTCCTCCCTCTGATGTTCATGATTCTGCTGGGAATCTTCTGGTTCGGCCAAGCGTTCAGCATCTACGGGGCGATTACCCGCGCGGCCCAGGAAGGAGCTCGGGCCGGGAGCGGCGCCGTACTGCACCACCTGCAACAGTCCGAATACTACTGTGACCAACGTTACTACAGCCGTGAACAACGTGCTCCGCGCGGCCAACCTGGATACCTCTCTCGTTCAGTCATCGCGACCAACGGTCGCGGCCTGCGTTCCGCCCGGACTGATTGTTGACAGCTGTGCATCAACTGGCGTCTGCGTACTGTCAGCCATTCAGCTGTCCAACACAACCTTGGGAACTACACCCGTGTGCGGCATCTCCGTATCTTTGCAGTATCCATTTCGCTTCTGGTTGCCGTTTACGTCATTGAACAAACAACTCATTTACCTCACCGCCTCGGCACGTATGAGGGTGGAGATTCAGTGATCCACCGTTTTTATCTCCGGATCTCCTCGCATCGGTGGCATCGCCGTATTTTGGTCGGGGATGATGCCGCGCAGCTGGTGGAATTCGCGGTCTCGTTGCCCCTGCTGGTGTTGTTCGTTGTCGGCATCTTTGACTTCAGCGGAGCCTTCAATCTCAAGCAGAAACTAACCAACGTGGCCCGGGACGCGGCTCGCGTGGCAGCCGCCGATCCCTCCAACGATGTTGGGGCGAGCACGGTCCCAGCTTCTGTCACCCATGCCTTCAAAGTAGTAGATAGCTATCTCACCGCCAATCAGATCGACGACTGCGGGCTTGCGACGAAGGTTCCAACCTCCAGCGGCGTTAGCTGGACCTACGCGATCGCCCCCGCGGGGAACCCCCCTTGTGGAATTACCTTGATCATCAACCGCGGGTATTCTTTTCCAGTCACAGGATCGACCGCTCCAACCGTCAACTGTCTATCACAGGCGCCAGGTGGACAATTGGGCCTCGTAGGCACCTGTGTAAGCATTCAATATGCGTATCCATGGAAATTTGGCCGCGCAGCTAGCCTTCTGGGCAGAAACGCGGCGCTTCCGACGGATATCTCAGCGATCGCTGTGGCGCTGAACGAGAATTAGCAGAAACCGATGCGAAGCCCCCTAAACACGAAACCGCTAGCGCACCAGCACACTAAGGAACGCGGCGTCACGATGGTCTTTGTGGCCTTGGCCATGGTCGCCATCATCGCAATGGCTGCTCTCTCCATTGATGTGATCACGCTTTACCTGGCTCGAGAGGAAGCGCAGCGAAGTGCGGACCAAGCCGCGCTAGCGGCGGCCCGGATCTTGTCGGTGGCGGGCATCACCGGCGATCCGTCGAATGGTACCGGCAACTGGGGGGCTATTTGCGGCCCCAACGGCGTGGCTACATCATGCCGCGCAAGCAATGGTTGCGCAGAATACGGTCGGACGAGCTAGTGCCCGGGACGATTAACGTCACTTACGCTGCGGGAAATGGGGGCGCTATCACTTCCAGCACCGACTGTCAGACCTTGGCTTCGAACTCCGCCTTCGGGACGAATCCTATGGTCACCGTGCAGTTAACCCGGGCCAGCCTGCCCACCTTTTTTTCGCGTATCTGGGGAAACGCAGGTAATTCGGTCAGCGCAACGGCCACCGCGGAGGCTTTCAATCCTTCAAGTTCAGGCAGTGTCGGCAATCAAGCCAGCGGAACCATCACTCCTGTTCAGCCGCGGTGTGTAAAGCCCTGGGTAGTGCCGAATTTAGATCCAATGGGTCCAGCCGGCTGCACAACAGCGAATTGCGCTAAGTTCGTGGATCCTGCCACTGGAGCGATCCCGCTCGGGCGCCAGGGTATCTCTCTCAATGGCACGGGCGCGACCGGCGTGATTGGAGAAACATTCTGGCTTCCTCTTGACTGCAAGCACGGTAACCCAAACTATTGCGACATCGTTGTTCAGCCGGCGACGAATGGTGCGAATTACACCGACCCGGCGGGCTGGATGAAGGCGCCGCCGAATCTTTTGGGATTGCCCGGTCAGGTTGGAACGGCAGTGACTGCTATCCCGTCCTGTAGCGGGGGTGATGACTATGAAGACGCGGTCACAGGTTGCGACTCCCCCGCCAACTATCAATGTGGAGTACCAAATGCGAACGCGGTCGATTTGACGAAGCACAACCCGGGAGTTAACTCGATAACGCAACGCCGTCGAGTGTCTGATTCACCAGACGGATGCAACAAACCTTTTGACTTCAAGCGGTCAGGACTATCTCAGCGACAGCCCTCTTGGCGCTCCCTCGAGCTATCCATTTCAGATTCTGGCCGGGAGCAATAATCCCTTAGGTACGAGTACGGGCACTCCCATCACGAGTAGCGCATCGATTGTCTCGTTGCCGATTTACGACCAGATCGGCACGCCGAATATCCCTACCAACGCCATCACAAACGTGACCTTCATAGGGTTCCTCCAGGTATTCGTCAACGCCGTCGACGTGAATGGAAACAGGCTTGTGACGGTCCTCAACGTCACTGGCTGCGGTAACGGCACAAATCCGACCAGCAGCACTCCGGTAGCCGGCACTTCTCCCGTGCCGATCCGGCTGATCACGCCTCCCTAGGACAATTACTGGTTTGAATCATCCTGGGGTGGCGGCGGACCATCCTGGGGCGGCGGGGGAACCGGTCCGGGGCCCGGCGCCGCCGCAACGTCATTTGCCGGCTCTGCGACGGGAGGAACATCCTCTTCGGCAGGCGGCGCGCTCGCTTGCATCGGGGCCAGTGGCATCACTCCGCCTTCTGTTCGCGGGCTCAGGATCACGCGATCCACATGGCGCGGATCGTCGGGAGCGCTCAGGATCAGAAAGTTGAAGTTCGACCCGTTGAGCAGCCGCGCCAGAACTTCTGGAGCCGGCGCAGGTTCAAAGCTCGCTACCACTCTTTCCTGTTCTGCGCCCGCCGGGATGGCAATATCCGCGCCGGTGCGCTGTTGCACGGCGTAGAGAACTTCCGACAACGTTGCCTTACTGGCAACGATACTCAACAATCCATCCCGAAAAGTCACTTCCAACGGCGGACGTGGTGCGCTCTCAACCTGCACCGGCTCTGTGCGCGTGGTGTAAGTTGCAGGAACATATCCCGGACGCGCCGCCGGCTCGTACGCCACCGTGGACGGCTCTGACACGCGCGCCGAGCCCATCACCTTGATGACCACCGTGCGGCCGGAGGGAAAAATCTGGTAGGAGCGCGCACTCTTGAGATCCAGCACAATGCGGGTTACCGGCGGTTTCGATTGAAAGAGTCCGACGCGAACGCTTTTGACTTCTCCGCGATCCACGGACTGGCTGCGCACCTGGCTGGTGGGAAGCGCGTTAGGAAAATCCACCACCAGGCGGTCGGGTCCAGTGAGCACCTGGCTCTGCGGCACAATGCGGTCGCTGGCTTCCACTTCAATTTCGACGGTGTCTTTGCCGCCTAGCACCTTAACGGAGCGCACGGAAGCTTGTGAATGGGAAAAGAGAGCAATGAGGCAAAAACAGCCGAGGGTGACGAAATGGCGGACGGACTGCGACCGCGAAAACCTACGCATGGGGGAAAACCTTTGTTAAATTTTGCCTGGATCTGGATCGATTTTAGCAGTGATCCCCCGGTCGGGCGCTTACGTTAGTACTACAACCTCAGATTCTCTTTCACTTCGCCAAAGGCTTCGAAATTTCACCCAAAATGTCGGGTTTGCCCGCCACTCGCTCCAGGTGTGGATGCTTTTCTCCATCGTGATACGCAACCGAATAACTTCGAATGAACTGGGCATTCTCCACCAGCAGTTCGATGGGAAGGTTGCTTCCCTGCGCACTCTTCACTGCGGAATGCACAATTTCCGGGGTCCACTTTCGGCCGTTTACCGCCAGCAGCGTCATGCCGGGCCCTAGACCCGCCTGGTACGCAGGAGATCCAACGATAACGTCCGAGAATTTGCCGCCTTTATCCAGGCTGAACCCCAGCGAGTAGGAGAAATCCGCGAATTTGAAACGTTTCTCAGCGGCCTCGTCGAACACGTTCGGCTTATCGTTGTACACCAGTTTCCACCCTCCTCGTTCGATACCTCCGAGCGGCGCATGTGTGCTGGTTGCTTTCACTCGCTCCGTCAGCAGAGCGGACCAGTCGAAGGGCGCAACCTCGTTGAGGGTACTGACAACATCCTCGAACGTGTAAGGCAGGACCTTTGGCGGTCCGCTCTCTCCTCCTTCAAACCTTCTGCAAAAGTCGTTCAACGAGTGCTGCCCGTGCGTTTGCTGTCGAATGAGCACGTCCACCTCGAGCCAAATCAATTCGCCTTCGGGATAGTAATCGAGACTTCGCCGCCAGTTCGTCCACTCCGGAGAAAGCAGCATGCGCAGGGTCTGCACGGAAATGGCGGTATCCTCCAGCGGACGCCAGGTTCTGCCCGTGCGGTGATCGAGCATAGCGGCCGTAGAGGCGAGGGACTCACGATACTGCTCTTCAGAAATCAGTCCGCTGCGCTCCGCTAACAGGTCCCCGAGGTAGTCAGTAAGACCTTCATACACCCACAGCAGATCACCAATCATGGGTTCCTGGTAATTCCGCGTCGCCAGTCCCGCGGGACGCCGGTATTTTCCATTCCAGGAATGCACAAACTCATGCGGCAGCAAGCTGGCCGAGAGCATGTGCAGATCCGGATCAAGCAGCGTTCGCTCGAATGACACGCTGTCGTTCGATTCGTGGTGCTCGAGTCCGTGCCCTCCCACCTGGTCGCTCAAGGTGTAAAGAAAGTGGTAGTTCCGATAATGGTGCGCACCGAACAGCGCTCCCGTTTCTGCCACCAGTTTCTGGTACGCAGAAATTTCCTCGGGCTTGAACGCGAGATCCGTCTCTGAATCCGCAATCACGTCCATCACGTGAACTGGGCCTTCTCCCGGCTTGGTTAGTTCGATCTTGCGGTAGTGAAGTCCGGCAATTAAGGGCGAGTCCACCAGAGTCGTCAGGGATACCGGGGCAAATTCGACTTCATCACCCTGCGCGTGGGACACGGGAAGCGCGGTACCGAATTTCCAGCCCGCGGGCAAAGTGACCGAAGGGACAAACGTCACGTCATCGGAATGCGCCCCCTTGGGATAGAGCACGACTGCATTCCAGTTGAGATCAAGAAGATTGCTTGACGCCGCGGGACCTCCACCTCCGGCGCTATCCAGCGTAGTAATGGCATCGAGAGATACCTCCAGCGTGGTCACTCCACTCGCCACGGAAACGTGGAATTCATACATCTCAAGCGGATCTCGCCGCCACGGAAGGGTACGGCCCGCTGCCTCCATCCGAATACCGGTCAGGCCGCCGATCGGGCCACTAGGCCGATGATTACCTGGAATCCACTTGGGAAAAACCAGCGCCACGTCACCCGCCTGAACCGGGATTTCCAACCGGGCGTGGTAGAGGTTGCGTGGAGCGTCGGTGAGATCGACATGCAGACGAATGGACTGCGCTTCAGGCCTCACACTCAAGAGCAGAAACGATAAGAAAAGCAGGGGGCGGTGGAACCAATCGATCGTGCCAGGGCGCAAGAACAGCCTCCAATGCAATAGGCAGGAAGGCTATCGAAACTGCGGGAGCTAATGCAAATGGGATTTAAAACCAGCTACAAGACGAGGCAGAACCGCTACCTTCAGATTGGTGTGGGAGGCGACTACGAAATGCAGCTTGGCGCGAACTTGTGTCTCGCCTTCCAAAACAGCAGAGCCATGCCAGAGACCATCAGCAGCCAGGTGGACGGCTCGGGGACTTCGCTCGTGCCTCCGCCTGTGCATGGGTTTACCGTCTTGTTTTTATTCTTCCCTCCAGCGACGGCCGCCGTTGCCGGCATAGCTGTACCTTTTGTATCGGGCTTTTTGAGTGGCTCACACACATTCGGCAGAGGCGGAGGATTCAGCGGAGTCCAGCTTCCCTGGTTAATGGGATCGTAGATGCCGAGCGGCAGAGCCGGACCCTCTCCCCGGTTCAATGCAGTCTCAAACGGCACAGCAGGAGCTTCCATGGCCCGGCCAAGCGCTGGCATCACAGGCTCGTCAAAGGCCACCGCCGGAGGCTCCATTCGCGAACTCTCCTGCTGCGGTTTCTCTTCGACGCGGTTGGCGCAGCGCGTGCGCGCGGTCATCTTGCCGTCCGTGAGCAGGGTTTCGCCTTTATGCAATTTCACGCGATGCCGCGTCCAGTACACGCGATTTCCCATGCGATAGGAAACGTACACGGATCGCTCCATCAGCAATCGCACCAGCCGCGCATGCGCATAGTCAAATCCCGCGTAATGCGTGGCCACAACCGGATCGTGCTGCACGGCGTACTTCAAATCGTGGGCATCCCGAACTCCCCCCGTGATAACGGAGTAGGGATAAAGCGGTCGTCTGGCCAATTCGCCCGTCGCTTCTTGCTGGACCAGATCCAGCGTCTTCTGCGCCGATTGCTCGGAAAGATTCGGGCCTGCGTGATGTAACCCAGCCCTGAACGATGATGGGGTCAAATAGCGCAAAGCGACCGACGAGAAACTCAGCACGGCAGCCGCGCAAAGCGTGATGAGGAGAGCGCGCCGAATGCGACGATTGCGATGGTGACGACGGGTCCGCCGCCTCCGAATAACAACGACACTACCTACCTCTGGTTGGCTCGACAACTTCTACCCTACCTTCTAAGGGCCAGAGTTCTGGGAGCTCTGGACCGAACGCACCCCATTCAATGGATGCAGTTGAACTGCCATCCCTGGGCCGTCCATTTCTCACAAAGGACGGAGGATGTGGGCTTTGGATGGCCCACATGCTAGCAGAGACTGCATTGCTTTGCACAATAAATGTTGCCTTGTCGCGGTGGTGAAATTAGAACAAAGATCCCGAACTTTAGTAACGACACGAAGGTGCCATTCCACATTCACTTTAACAATCGATATCTACGCCACTCACTCGTAAGCTCTCACGGATTACCCTTTTTTACTGTATTCTGCGCCACGAGACGTAGGATTTCCGACACTCGGAATTACTCCATGCTGTAGTCAATCTTGATTCCTCGCTTCTCCACCTCGGCGAGGAACAGGTCTGCGGGAACATCGCACTCCTGCAAGACCCCTCCGCGCTTGCTGATTGCTCCAGAGGCAAGCATCTGGACTACGATCGAGGCGGGAAAAGCGGTTGTTCGCATCATCGCGCTCATATCCGTCTTGGCGTCGTAATTGTCCACCATCGTGAACGAAGCCACGCGGCCCTTCAGGCGTCCGCCCAGCAATCCGCGCACCCCGGCACCGTTTACGGATTCGTGCGCCTCCAGCCGCATGATGCAGACATCCGGCCCCTTGGAAGCGAACTTCCCCTCGAAAATCTTCGACATCATGGCGCGCGGGGAGATTTCCGCCTTGCCGAACTTCATTTTCTCGCTGGAAAACAGTCCCAGCTCTTTTAGTTCGCACAGCAGATCGTAGTGGCCGGGATAACGCAGGGTCTTTTCGAAGCATTCGCCCACTCTGCCCTCGAAGGTCTCAGGCAGGGTCGATGTCCCGCCTGAGGTATGAAACGCAATGAGCGGGGCAAAACCGGCCGTGTGAAATTCTTCCGGTTCGGTGAGCGGGTCGATGGTGGTGAGTTTCCCTTTGCGCAAAATGCGCGCCGGCTCCACATATTCGTTGATCAGCCCTTCGACGGAAAATACCAGTTGATAATGAAATGGCGGAGTGGGCCGGGCAGGCAGGCCGCCGACATACAGCCGCAATGCATCGGCGCTTCCCCCCATGCGGCGCACCAGCTCTCCTCCGAGAATGGACGCCATCCCCGGCGATAAGCCGCAATCCGGCGCCAACGCGACTCCGCGCTGGGCTGCTTGTTTGGACAGTGCGAGTTCCTGGCGCACGACCGTGTTGTTTCCGCCGAGATCAGCGAAGTGGCAGCGCGCCTCGACGGCCGCCCGCGCCAGGCCAAGATTCAGGAAGTAGGGCACGGCGGACAGTGCCGCGTCGTGTCCGCGCATCAATTTCGCCGCCGCCTTCTCATTAGCAGCATCAAGCACAACCGCGCGCACCTTCTTCCCGCCACTGATCCGGTTCACTCGGGCCGCCACATCGCGCGCCCGCTTCCCATCGTTGTCGGCTAAGGTGACCGACTCCACCTGCGGCGTACGCGCCATGTCGAACGCCGCCGCCGAACCCATCATTCCCGATCCAATCACTAGAAGCTTCATAGATTCCTCTCATGCCCAACAGAGCGCGACGGAGCGCGGCATAGCCGGAGTACACGAACATGTTTTCTCGGCGATTTCGCAAGATAAGCCGCGAATTGGCTTAGAGACAGCGATGGAGGGGAAAACTAGAGCCCGGCAGGAGCAATCCGCTCGCACACATAGCGTCGAAGATCACGTTTGAGAGGATTCACATTCAATCATAGCACCATCTGCCGGGATGCAGAGATCCTTCGCCGCAGAAACGCGGCTCAGGATGACAACTTTACGGGAAGCGCTTGCTTCCGGGATCGATGCGTCAGGTTCGAACGGATGGTGTCGGTCGTAGGCATGTTTCCGCCCAGAGTATTCCATCCGCCATTGGGGGTTGTCTGTGACGGATGAACATCCTTTCTGTCGAAACACCATCCCGCTTGTCATCCTGAGGCCACCGGGCCGAAGGATCTATGCAACCGCGGTGCGATGAACTTTGGGCTCCGTTTTTCGGTCAGCTTTCACGTGCGGCATCAGCAGGCAATACGCTCTTTCCGGTAAGGGGCGCTTCCGAAGTCCGCAACAACATCTATCTCGCAAGTAGCTTCCAAGAGTAATGTCTTCCCCTGCCACGACGAGCGCTCCACGAACGACGCGGATTGGCAGCCAGAAGTTCTGGTCCAGACGCAAACTCTTCATCTTTCTCATCTCTGCCGCAGTATTGATTTGTTTAGCCACCATCTTCTATGTAAAGTACTGGCCCTTTTCGCGTGAAGCCGTGCTCCAGGATCTCAAGGAAGCCAGCGATAGCACGGTTACCGCCCAGAGTTATCACCCGACGTATTTTCCTCCGGGATGTGTGCTCTACGGGCTCGAGTTTCACCACGGCAGCAATCATTTCAAGCTGATCGAAATTCAGAAATTGCGTGTGCGCG
This sequence comes from uncultured Acidobacteriota bacterium, assembly GCA_963785865.1. GTDB lineage: Bacteria > Acidobacteriota > Terriglobia > Terriglobales > Acidobacteriaceae > Sulfotelmatobacter. Next base: position 373,411 of record CAWAXF010000036.1, read on the forward strand.
GCAGCTATCTCGGCATCCTCAGGCGCCACGTTCCGCAAATCATCGCCGAGGGTGCGCACATTTTTATCCCTGCCGGCGAAACCAGCTTCCACACGCAGCACTCGCAAACCGTGGTCGATGAGCTGGTGGCCAATGGCAGCTTCGTAGAGTTCGAGCCCAAAGAAGCGCACGAGCCACCCTTCCGTTTCGATGTTCACGAAGCCACGATTAGAGACGTGCGCTGGGATAAAACGATCAATTACCACCTGAAGTTTCACAATCCCAATCCGCCCTCAGAAATTTCTGCCGACGGTAAATTCGGGCCTTGGTCCACCGGCCACGCAGAAGCAACGCCGCTGTCCGGAGCCTATACATTTGAGCATGCCGATTTGAGTGTTTACCACGGCATCGGCGGCATACTTTCCTCCAGAGGCAGCTTTGATGGCCCATTGCACCACATCACGGTCACGGGATCGACGGATACTCCCGACTTTCACGTGAAGTCCAGCAACAACAAATTCAAGCTCACAACCAACTTTGACGCTTACGTTGATGGCCGAAACGGAGACACATTTCTGAAATCGGTGGAGGCGAATTTCGGCACCACGAGCCTGTCAGCGCAAGGCAGTATCGCCGCAGTCCAGGGACACAAAGGCAAGGTCACCCGGCTTCAGATCTCCTCGCGCCGTGCCCGCATTGAAGATGTTCTGGGACTTTTCACGGAGAACCGCGCGCCCATGTCAGGACAAACCGCTTTGAGCACAAGTGTAGAGATTCCTTCGGGACCCGAACCCTTTCTCCACCGGCTGAAACTCGAGGGAAAATTCGGCATTGATCAAGGCAGCTTTACTAAACCGGAGACGCAGAAAAATGTAAATGAACTCAGCGCCGGAGCCCGGGGCCAGAACAACAAGGAAGATCCGCCGCCCGTCATGACCGACCTCAAAGGCAGCGTAAATCTCGCGGATGCCATCGCACACTTCCGGGATCTATCCTTTGGTATCCCCGGGGCCCAGGCGCGCATGCACGGAACCTACAGCATCGTGGAGCCGTACCGTATCAATCTTCACGGCGAGATGCGCGTAGAAACCAGGATCTCCAAAACCACCAGCGGTATGAAATCGTTCTTGCTGAAGGTTATCGACCCCATTTTCAAGAAAAAGAAAAAGGGTGAGATCGTCCCCGTGCACGTCCTGGGGACGTATGACAAGCCTGACTTCGGACTGGACCTGGGGAATAAGCAGGATACGAAGAAGCAGGATACAAAGCAGTAGCAGAACATGGGCTGGCAAACACTTTCTGGCATTCGGACATCGAACTATCGCGTGGAAGAGTGTGCTAAGCACCAGGGGAGAAAGCCAGCGGTAGTTGCGGTTGCAATTGCGCTCGCAGCATTACTGGGAACTCTCGAAGTGGGCTGCGGCGGCCATTCCAATTCACCTTTAAGTACAATCCCAACCCCCAGTCCCACGTCACCAGCAACGGCGTTTCCAACTTTCAGTCATGTTTTTCTTGTGGTTGAGGAGAATCACAGTTTCACGGAGGTGATGGGAAACTCCTCGATGCCGTATCTCAACAGTCTCGCCTCGAAGTACGGCTTGGCGAAACAATACTTCGCGAATGCCCATCCCTCGCTGCCCGACTACCTGATACTCACCACCGGGCAGGCGGAAACCTTCGACGATACTTTCTCCGGATCTATCAGTGATGACAACATCGCTCGCGAACTGGTCAACGCGGGCAAGAGTTGGCGTGCCTACCAGGAGTCAATTCCCTCCGCCGGATACCTCGGTGCCGATGTCCCTCCGTACGTGCGTCGCCATAACCCTTTTTCCTATTTTTCCGACGTGCAGAACAGCCCGTCGCAGGCCGCCAACATTGTTCCCTTCTCGCAGTTCGCAACGGATCTGGCCAACAATACATTGCCGCAATACTCCTTCATCACTCCGAACGTTGATAACGATGGGCACGACGGTACCCTCGCAGCTGCCGATTCGTGGCTGCAGAGCAATATCGCTCCTTTAATCGCAAGCACCACCTTCAAGAATGGCGGCTTACTCGTCATCACTTTCGACGAGGGTCAAGATAGCGATCTCGATCATGGCGGCGGCCAGGTGGCCACGCTCATTATCAGTTCGAATGCGAAATCAAACTACCAGTCTCAGACTCTCTACCAGCACCAGAGCGTTCTTCGCCTGACCCTCGCCGCCAGCGGTGTGAATAAATTTCCCGGACAAGCAGCGAGCGCGCCCGACATGGCAGAATTCTTCACCGGCCACTGAAGCCTCGCGCGCAAGATGATTTGTATTCGGGTGCACCCTCGCTCGGTAGCTTCCTGGCATCGCTCCTTACATGATTTTTACAGCAATCCACCAAATGCTGTGCATAATTGCAAACAGAATTCTCCGGGCTGTGGGAGTCTTGGAGACCAATCACGATGCTCTACGACACCGACTATTTTTGGGTCGTTATCTGCAAAAACAGCCGCTTCCATCACAAAGGGAATACCTCCTACCAGCATCACATTCCATTGGCGGAAGCGGACGCATTTTCTTCTCCTCCGATGCTCACTGACGAGATCACGGTTCGTTGTGACAAATGCGGCGAAGAGTATTCGTATAAAGCCAAGGACGTTCTGCGCGCGGAAAGCGCGATTCCAGAGAGCTTCGTCGCCCACCCGTTGTTTCGCTGAATCAACTCGCGAAGCTGGCATTTTCGAAGCCAGTCCCTAACTCCTTGCCGCCGATTTGTCTGAGGATGTCTTTACTACCAACCCCGTCCGGTGCAGGAAGTCCAAAAACCGAAATCATTCATCAGGGCTGCGAACCGCGGCGATGGGGATCACGCCTCATTCCCGCTGGCCGCATTCAGGATGGTCTGTGCGTGATCAGTTTTTACGGAGTTTAGGGTATTCAATCGCTTCGTCAGACTACTATCATCTCAAAAACGGGGAGAGGCAAGAGCCTGACTCCATCCTTTCGTCCTCCGCTCTGAATCCGTGCCACTCCACAGGATGATGCACACGCGCAGGCTGTGTGGCCTTGGTAAGTGCTCGTTTACGGCCCCGTACATTCAAACTAGGAGTAAAAATCCATGGCAACACGCAGCAACAGTGAACTCAGCAATCAAACGCAATATGGGATTGGCAGAGTTGTCGCCTTTTTTTCCGACCGAAATGCCGCGTACCACGCGCTTTCCAGGCTGAAAGAAGCGGGATTTAGTAATGACCGCATTGGCTTGGCTGTTGGTTCGGGGCAAAAGACAACCCAAGAACAGGAATACGATTCCTCTTTTTGGCAGAAAGTGAAAGACTTTTTCACCGGTGAGGATCATCACGAAGATACCAGCTTCAATGACGTGTCAAACCCGATGGGCTGGACCGATGACCGCTACAAATATTACGAGCGAGGCATTGCCTCTGGCGGCGCAGTCGTCACCGTGACGGGAGAGAGACTCAATGAAGCACGGGACATTCTCCAGCGCAATGGCGGCGACTTGCGGGAGAGTGGCTTCCAGGCGAGCAACTCAGCTGCAGGAACAACGGGAGTCCAAGCTGAGCAGCGCATTCAACTTCGCGGCGAGATGCTCCGCACTCACAAAGAACGGGTACAGCGCGGAGAGGTACGGCTTCGCAAGGACGTAATTACGGAGAACGAGACGGTTCAAGTTCCGGTCACCCGCGAAGAGCTGGTGGTGGAACGTACCGCCGGGTCCGGACAGCCAGTCAGTGGAGAGATTGGACGGGACCAGGAAATTCGCGTCCCACTCTCTGAGGAGCGAGTTCGTGTCGAAAAACAGCCTGTAGTGAATGAGGAAGTTCGGGTTGGCAAGCGACAGGTTCAGACTAGCCAGCAAGTCTCCGACAAGGTGAGACACGAGGAACTTCGGATCGACAAAGAGGGCGAAGTGGAAACCGAAGGGAGCAAACCACGCGGTGACCGGAAGGGTCGTGTGGCCTGATGACACTTGCCCCGTTCTTCACGAGAGAGGGACGGGGCAGTTCTTGATACCACGTTTCGGAGAGCGGCGTCGCTGTAGTCAAGATCCTGACATCCAGTTCGGCTCGTGTAACGCCTCCGTTATACCTATTTCACCTGAATGCAGGTATTCGCAGATGGGTGTGCAGAATATTGCAAGGGGGTGTTCGAAGGCCGCAATTCAACTGTGCAAAACTCGTGTAAGTATCTGCCGTGCCGTTATGTCGGACGGTTTCTGTTCCGCCCGAAGTTGGCAGCTTACGTGCTCGCTTGTTACCACTCAGTGTGTTCACTCGGTAGAGGAGAAGTATTGTGAGGAATAAAGTCACGCTATTGGCATTAACGATCACTGCAACCCTGTTGATTGCGCCGGCTGCTTGGGCGGATACAATCAGCGAAAATCTATTCCTCGGCTCGACCCAGATTGGGACGCTCACCATTGTCCAAGGTGGCTCTGGGAGCTGCATGAGCTTCTCAAGTACTTCGGTGTGCGTCGACATCGAAACGACCGGAGGTACAACCGTTAGACTCGGTGGGCCAGTGGTTGGCTTTTCGGGAGACGTAAACGAAAATGGACTTGCTACCGACGTGAGTAATGTGAGCTTTGGTTCGCTCTCATTGGGAGCGTGCGGCGGTGTTGGCAAGCAGACGGTGTGCCTTGACGCTAAGGGCAGCCTTACCACCAACTCACTTATTTTCGTCCTCACTAACGCGGATACAACTACCGGCATCACGGTTGGAAATGTCCATGTGGCCAGTGACTTGTGCAGCACCGGGTCCACTTGTTTCGCAACCACGACACCGACTACCAATGTTGTTCCTGAGCCCAGCACGTTGGCGCTGATGGGAAGCGGTTTGTTCGGTCTGGCTACTTTGGTTCGTCGGCGTTTTCTTTCCCAGTAAACACCAATCCTCTGCCATCTCAACCCCTGGCCGAAGCCGGGGGTTTTCTTTGCCAAAAAATTTAACGAGTGAATTGAAGGGGATGTTAAACGTCAGGGACAACCGGGAGATTGATCCTGATCCTTCAAGCGTGGGCAACAAACTTTGACGTCCTGCGGATGCACATCATGCCGCATCCCGTCTACGCTCGCCTACTTTATCTTCCACCAAACGCAGGGCCGCGTCGGCTTTGTCATGATGCTCCTGCGTGTACCACGGCGGGGCGTAATTTTCGAGAAGGTCATACAGCATCTTCAACGTTTCTTTTAGCTGCAGAACTTGGTACCGCCCTTGCATGGAAGAATCCGCCCTATTAAGCTGCGCTCTTCGTGCTGACTTCTCGCAACACCGCCACTACACGTCCGAGCGAAGTGATGCCAATCCGCACAAACCTGCTTTGCATATCAGCGTCGGTTGTCTTGGAGGCAAGCGCAATAGGGCCGGGACCGTAGGACACGGGTCTACGTTGTTCCACTGTAACGTGGGTTTGCTAAGGTTCTGACACAGCCAAAACAAGCTTAAAACAACGTGGCCAAATGTAGAAAACAGTACTAGGGGAAAGAGCCCCCTAAGCAGGAAAGAAACGAGCAGCCGCAACAAGGCGAGACCCAGCAAGGCAAAGAAGTCGCGTAAGTTACCCAATCAGCAGTGCTACGCCACCTGCGACCAGCAGCGCTGCCATCCAACGGCGGCGGTCTACTTTTTCGTGCAAGAAAATTTTCGCAGCCATGGCATTCCCGATGAACGTCAGCGACGCGGCCGCGGGCGCAACCAGGCTGACATCTCCCCAGGAAAGGGAAAACATCAGGCTGAAAAAGGCGATCGCCATCGCACCTACAGCAACAAAGAACGTGGAACTGGAGAAGATGCGACAGATCACGGTACCCAATCCGAAGCGCCGGCGTAGTGCATGCAGGTCTCCGACCCGCTTCATCGCGCGCGACATCAGCGTGTCTCCCATGACGGAGAAACAAACCACCAGCAGAATCCCGGCCCAGGTATAGAGGTGTTTCATGAATCCCCTCGCCCGGCGGCGCGCACATGTTGCTGGGAATCGGCGGGTGCCCCACCTCTCGCGGATGAAGGGAGAAGGTGGGAGTTTGAACTCTCATCCTGGCCCGTCAATGCGACATTATCGTGATGGTGCGTCACTGACGGACCTCCGGCCACAAAGCCCACGCCGCCAGAGATCAAGACGATCCCCATCCAACGCAGGGCGCTTACCTGCTCGTGCAGGGCAAAGCGCGCCACCAGCGCGAGCAGAACATATCCCAGGGATGTCGCAGGCAGTACGTAGGTTAAATCGGCCCACGAGAGCGCGTTCATATAAGAAGCAAAGAAGGCGAGTAATAGAAGAATTCCACCCGCGACCCAGGGGTTCAGCACCGCGCTGAGCAGGCCACTGAGATGATGGAGGGAGATGTTGCCGGTCTGCTTCATGCCATGCGAAAGCATGGAGTCCCCGGCCGCCGCGAAGACGGTTACTCCTGCCAGCACAAGATACTTGCGAAAGGTCAAGCCGTTCTCAGTTGTCAGTACTCACAAATCAGACTCAGTAAGTTGCAAAAGGCTGGGCATGAGTACCGAATGCATCTTTAATCCGACATTCCCACAGCGCCGGCCGGCCGGGCCGCGGCTGCTTGGCTCGCAGCGGCCTCTTTGGCGTGCTGTTTTACCAACTTGTTCCGTTGCGAGCGCAACTTCAGAAATGTCTTGGCCTCACGGTACAGGCGCTTGCGCTCATGCCCGTCGAAAGCCGCCTTCCTCAAAATGCGGTAGACAGCTTTGGGCCGGAAATAATATTCGTCGTAGAAGCGATGCACTGCCGACATAATCTCGTCCGCGGGCAGGCCGGGATACTCGATGTGGGCGACTTGATGACCGCCTTCATCCACCATTTTGCTGTCGCCCATGATAAATCCGTTCTTCACTGCGTAATCGTATAGCTCCGTCCCCGGATACGCATGCGCTACCGACACCTGAATGGTTTCGACATCGAGTTCCTTCGCGAAAGCAATGGTGTTGTTGATAGTCTCGCGCGTCTCCCCGGGCAGGCCCAGGATGAAGTCGCCGTGAATGACCAGACCGAGCTTGTGGCAATCTTTTGTGAATTGACGCGCCCGCTCGACGGTCGCGCCCTTTTTGATGTTTTTTAAGATCTGCGGGTCGCCCGATTCGTAGCCTACGATAAGCAGGCGGCAGCCAGCTTCCTTCATGGCTTTCAGGGTTTCGAAGTCGGTGGTGACGCGCGAAGTGCACGACCACGTCAATCCGAGCGGCTTTAATTTAGCGCAGAGTTCGATGGTGCGCGCTTTCTGGATGTTGAATGTATCGTCATCGAAAAAGAATTCCTTGACGTCCGGCCAGTATTCCTTGGCTTTCGCCATCTCCCGCGCCACGTCATCCGTCGAGCGCTTGCGCCATGGATGTCCGCTCAGGGTCTGCGGCCACAAACAAAACGTACATTGCGCCGGGCATCCACGGGTCGTGTACAACGACACGTAAGGACTAAGCAGAAAGGGCACGTTGTATTTCGTGACATCCAGGTCGCGCCGGTAGACGTCGGTGACGTGCGGCAGAGCGTCCAAATCCTGGATCTGCGGGGCGTCAGGATTGTGGACGATCTTCCCATCTTTCAAAAAAGAAGCCCCAGGAATCTCCTCCAGTGGTTTGCCCTTGGCGTAATCCACGACGGCAAAATCGAATTCTTTGCGGCAGATAAAATCAATCTCAGGACACTCCCGCAGAGATTTCTCGGGAAGCACCGAAACATGCGGCCCCACAAAGGCAATTTTGATGGAAGGGTTTACAGCCTTGATCGCCTTCACCAGCCGCAGGTCGCCGGGAAAGCCCGGAGTAGAAGTGAAGAGAACGAGAAACTCGTAGTCACGAGCAATGTTGATCGTCTCCTCCCCCGAAACGTGATGCGACGGTGCATCGAGTAAACGGGCCCCCTCCAGCATGCCCGCAGGGTAGGCCAACCATACCGGATACCAAAAGCTTTCGATCTCGCGGGTGGCGGGCCAACGTGAGCCGGCGCCTCCGTCGAAATTTTCGAAGGATGGGGGATTCAGAAAGAGTGTCTTTAGAGGCATATTGGGAAGTTTATCTATCTTAGCATTTAGGCAACGGTTCTCCTTGGGTCACCGGTATTGCTTCAGGTTCCTTTGGAAGAATAATTTATGGTCTAAATGCTTGATTTAAATGTACTAGGCCCCAAGCAAAAAAGAAACGTCAGGCGGGCCAATGCACGATTGGATGCAGTAAGCGGTCGAGGGTTGCGGTGAATGGAGTACCGAATTGGCTCTACTGTCCTTGTTGAGGGCTTGGAACCGAGAATGGGACGCCTCGATCGTCATTGGCTTTAACGGTCGCGGCGAGATCCAGATCCGCGAGCGGGATCTTTTCCTTTCGCTGCGGCGTGAAGTTCCAGAGGGTTTGACCGACGATGGCGTAATTCGTGACTTCCTTCTGGTGCTGGTCGCGGAAGATGAGAACCGTAGGCGTCGCGTTCGCCTCTTGCTGATCGTTTCGTGGCGCCTCAGCATTCTGGCGCGAATAGGAACGATGCGCATAGGCATCGTCCTCGCGATCCGAATCCTCCTGCTGGCGCATTCGGGTTTCGGCTATATTCTGCTCGTTCCACTCACGAGCCATCTCGAAACCGCGGTAGTAGTCGCGGTCGAAGCGGTAATCGTCATAGTCCCACGAACTCCACAGCGAGGGATCGTAGTAGCCCCAGCCCCAGCCCAAACCCCAGCCGCGCCCCCAGCGTCCTGCGCCACGGTTGAAGTTAAAGTTGTGTCCGCAGAAGGCGCCGAAGCAGTTAGAGAACTGATTGCCGCGTCGTCGAACGTTGAAATGACCGCCTCCCCACGATGAGGAATCCAAACCGGGGTGACCGCAGAAGGCGCCAAAACAGTTGCTGAAGCGGTTGCCACGAGATCCTCGTCCCGCGGAATTGAATCCGTGAGAGAACGCACGCGAACCTCCCGAGCGCATTCCACCGGAAAAATGGGCGCCGCCCGTATGAGCGCCGCTGAAGCCGCGAGCGCCACCGAATCCGCCGCGGGCACCGCCAAATCCGCCCGCGTGTCCGCCGCCACGCTGTGCCCAGACGGGCACGGTTAGGAAGAGAGCCAACGCCGAAATCGAGAACAGGCGCCGCATAGGCCGCCATTATAAGCCGATTTCGAGGCTGCGGTCTTGGATTTTTTAAAGGCCCGAGCGGCGCGAGACCAGCCTTAGGAAAGGCGCGCCCGAAAGCCCTCAGTCACCCGGTGGGTGGAACCGGTGCCTTCGCGTCAATGCTTCTTTTTTCCTTTTTTGGCCGAAGGCTTGGCAATCGGCTTTTTGGCCGGCTTGGGAGCTGGTTTGGCGGGTTTCACAGGGGCCGGTGCAGGCGCCTTCGCTTTGGTCGGCGGAGCAGGTGCGGGCTGTGCCACCGCTACGACTGCTGCGGCTGGTTTGCCCTTCTTGCCTTTGGGCCCGGGTTTGCCTGCAGCCTGCGCGGCATTGGCGGCGGCTTCGGCAGCGGCTTTGGCGGCGCGTCCGCGGCGTGGTGCCGGAGGCGGAGGTGGCGGAGGCGGAGCGAAGGGCTTCAGGAACTTCAGCGTCTCAGTGCGTGAGCGCAGTTTGCCATCGAGCAGCAGCATGAAAACGTCATGCGCGATTTTTGCATACTCCGGCAGTTGCGGAGTGATCAACAACTCCGTCATTTCCGGAAGCGGAATCTTCTGCTGTATCTGGCGCCACTTGGTCAGGTAATTCTTGATCTTCTGTTCGACCGCTTGCTGCTTTGCGGTCACAGCCAGGAACAGCACCATTTCCGGGCGCGCAGAGGAGAGCAATTGCCAGGTGCGCGACGGCGTTGCGGCCTCTTTACCCATCAGGCGCTTGGCCAACTCTTTGGCGTTGTCTTCGATGTCGCGCCAAGCCTCAACCAGATCTTTGCGTGGAATCAACTTTTGAATCTCGGCAACGTCCTTATCGTTGAAGTGTGCGGTCAGAAAATACATTACCGCCGGGCCAGCATCGGGTGAGTAGCCGAGATCGACCATCTGCTGGCGCGTCTTCATCAATGCGTTAATGCCGTTAACATCGACTTTGGCAGTCGTCCAACGCTCGTGGAGAAGGTGCAGCCAGCCCTCTTTTTCGAGCATCTTCACGACATTCAGCGGATCGTCTTCGTGCGCCAGTGCCGCGATCTCGTGCCCGATCGAACTGCGCAGGATGTGATCTATGTACTTTCCTTCTTTGGCTGCGTCGTAACGCGCTTGCGTGCGCTCTTCTAAAGGCCAGTGAAAGCGGGCCGAAAAACGAGTGGCGCGGATGAGGCGCGAGGGATCTTCCAGGAACGAATAGTTGTGCAGGATGCGTATAAGCTTAGCTTCAATGTCGGCAACGCCGTTAAAGGGATCGAGGAGCAAGCCTCGCGATCCTTCATTGAGCGAAAGCGCCATGGCGTTGACCGTGAAATCGCGCCGGCGCAGATCTTCGTGAATGGTGGCCGGCATCACGATGGGCGGTTTGCCGGTCTTCTCGAATCTCTCGGTGCGCGCCATGCTGACTTCAGCGCGGGCGTTGCCGGGGAGTGCGAGAAAGATGGTGCGGATGTCCTCTTCGACGGCAGTGATTCTGGCTCCGGCTTTCTCGAAATCTTTTTGCAGCTTGAGGGGATTGCCTTGAACCGTGAAATCGAGATCACGGATGGTGAATCCGCTGATGATGTCGCGGATGGCGCCGCCGGTGAGGTAAAGATTCATGCCCGCCGCGCGGGCAACGTCCTGGATCAGGCCGACGCCTTTGAGTTGGTCCGGCGTCAACCGGATCTCCATCGTGTAAATGTAATCAGCCATTCGCGTTAGGCGACTTGCCGGGCCGGGAATGCGGGGCCGACGAGCCGTACTTTCCACAGGATTTCCACAGGCCCACAGCGACTGGTATTTCAGGGCCTAGCCACGCGGATGCAAGTGGCTTAATACAATAGACTTACACCAAGCGGAAACTCTGCAGCAAGCACAAGAAAATAACACAACGTTTACGATTTGGCTACTGCCAAGGGGGATTCCGGGAGTTTTCCGGGAAAAGGTGCGAAAATCGAGGCGGAAATCCTAACCTTTGCGCCGAACAGCGCGGCAAAGACATAGGGCACCCTACAGTCATCAAGTCTTCATGCCTTCGACACATAAGAAAGTAATCGTCCGCAAGATGGACCGGGATTCGGTGTCGGGATACGTGTCTCCGTCGAACTTTGTGAATGACGGCAAACTGGAACTCCTCAATACTGCAGGGACGGTGATCGCGATTGACCTGCGGGAGATCAAGGGCGTGTACTTTGTGCGCGAGTTTGGCGATTCCGAGTCGCTCACCCGCAAGACTTTTACTTCGCGTCCGCGGGCGGAGGGCTTGTGGGTACGTCTGCGCTTCAAGGACAGTGAGGTACTCGAGGGCTTGATGCCGGCAGATCTCACTCAGAGTACGCCAGAAGGATTTCTGGTGAATCCCCCCGACCAGAGATCGAATACTCAAAGGATTTTCGTGCCGCGGACGGCGCTGGAATCATTGACCGTGCTCGCGGTCATTGGTGCGACGCGGCGCAAGCGGCCGACGCAGGATCAGCGGCAGGTTCCGATGTTTGAGGAGTAGCACCCATCCATCGCCAAACGTTCACGGGCCGGCTTTAATTCCGGCACTGGAGATCGTTTCTGGATTGCACAGAAAAGCGGCCGCTGAAAGGCTGAGGATCGGGCCCGCGACGCTGAATAGTTCCCTGCCGACCGTGCCGGGCGCGCCTCCGTAATAAGCGTCGAAAATAAATACCGATGCAGCTGTTGCGGCGGTTGGAATCAGCCATGTTTTCCGCAAGGCTCGCAACTTTGGCAACGCTAGCGGCAGCAGCCAAATGAAGATGTACCAGAGATTGCGGTCGATCACAGAGGCAGCGATGTGGTGCAGGTAATCGTCATTGCCGTGCAGGCTCGCTGCGAAACTGACAGGGCTCACGACCTCTCCAGTGATCCGCCATTGAATCCACGCAATGGCAATGAAGCTCGCGAGCCAACTGTTTGCGATCCATGCCGCGCTGAGCAGCTTTGAGGTCTGTTTTTTTCGTGCCATAAGCCACCAGACAGCCGTGAACACGATGCTGAGTGGGACGAAGGACTCCTTGGTCAGCGCCCCCAGAACTCCGATAACCGGCAGAAGAAAGAATTGCCGTCGCGCCAGAGCCCACAGCAGTGCGGCAAAAAAGAAGCCTTCTCCCGCATCGACCAGACCGGTGAGCCGGAGATTCGGAACCGCGAAGTTGACGAAGTAGAGAAGCGCAGCGATCAGGGATACGGGATAGTGAGTAGCCCATTCAAGCCTGGTTTTGGCCTGAGTGGGGACTTGCAGGCGCATGCCGAGAGCGACGATGAGCAGGCCCGTGGCGGCGACGAAGAGGGAATCGGCGCAGAGCAGGCCAAAAATAGTTGGGTCCCAGCTGCCCAATCGTCCCTGGGCAAAGTGATAGAAAGGCGTCGCGATCCAAGGTAGCAAGACACGGAAGCGCAGGTGCGCAGGACCTGCGACCGGCCCACCAGTTACCAAGGCGGCATAGCTCTGAACATCAGTTAGGCCCGGTGTCTGGCGCGGGTCGTAGCGATTCAGGATCGGGTAGCCCAAGCCAAGGGCAATCAGCAGGAAGACGCAGAATAGAGTCGCGAGCCGGACTGGACTCATCCCCATATAGTTTATGTAATTGGCCGCTCTGGCAATGCGTCATCGGCAATGGCGGCGACAACACCTGCGTCGCCTTGCTCACTGTAGTCCAACATTCGAAAACCAGCAGCCTGCAACTCCCCTTCGATTTCGTCGCGGGTGAAGCGATGCCTGAAATGACTGAACTCGAGGTCGTCGCCGCGCTCCAGAGGTTCCTTGCGGCCGCGAAAAAGAATGCGGAAGATTGCGCCGGCCCGGTATGTCATCGCACTGTATCGTGAAGATTCGTTGCGAATGAAGAATGACATCACTAACGCGGAGTGAGGCAGAGTGCGACCGCGCAGCGCTTGCAGGAATCGCACCCTGCGAAGCCTTGTGGGGATATGCGTGTACGCGCTCCAGCCGACGATCACGCCTTCATAAATTTGCGGGCCGGTCGGAACCCTATCCGGCTCACAGAAGACGACAGAATATGACTGGCCAAGTTGTTCAAAGATCTTTCGCCCGGCAGCCAACAGCCATCGGTTGCATTCAAATCCATCCGCACTGAAGCCGGCATCGCGCAGTGCCAGAATCTCTCGGCCAGTGCCCGCAGCCGCAACAAGAATGCGCGACCCTTTTCGAAAATAGCGCTCAATCAGCGGCGCTTCCCAATCGAAGAACCCGCCCTCCACGTGGTCGATGGATGTGAGATGTTGCGATGCGGCGTAGCGATGGGAAGTGATCACGTTGAGATCGTCGGCACTGAGGGAACCGAGCCAGAATCCTTTGTGCAATGCTTCCGCTAACTTCGCGAGGCGATGGAACCAGCGGTCTGCCTGTTCAAAACACCGCGTCCGGAAGCTTTCGGATGGAAGCCTCGGTTCAATCGTTGTCCCGGTTTGATGCTGATGGTTGCTCGGCGTGCGAAAACTGGCGCTACGGGCGGGCACAGGCAAGATTATCTCCCTTCCGGCGGGAAATTCAGCCGTATTCCGACTCGGTAGAGGATCGGCGGACCGAGATTCAGCAGCGAGACTCCATTGAAGGGCGTGTTGGCGACGTTGTAGCGCTGATTCAGGATGTTCTCGGCGGCGGCGAAGACTTCAAGATTGCGGCTGAGTTTGCGGCCGATCTGCAGGTCCATGGTGTAGGCGCGGCCCAGCGGATATCTGTTCTGATCATCGTCGAACTGGTTTCCAATGAAGCGTCCTTGAACGCTCAGCAGAAGGCGTGAGGGATTCCAATAGCGGGCTTGCCAGGTAAACACGTTGCGCGGGACTTGCGCCACTTGCTTGCCCAGGAGAGAGACTGCACCAGCCGGAACCGCGTAGTTCACCACCGTAGCGCCGGTGAACTCGTAGCCGGCGGATATCTGGATGTCCCGGGAAACGCGAAGTGAGGTATCGAGCTCGACTCCGCGGGAGCGAATGCGTCCGAGATTCTGTTTTTGGCGGAGAACTGGCGACGCCGCCGGATCGAGAGTGACATTTTCCACTGGGTTGACGAGATCGCTCCAGAAAAATGTGCCGCGGAGATCGAGCTTCCGATCGAGAGCGGTAACGTTTACACCGGCCTCGGCTCCGGTGAGGCGCTCGGCATTGAGGTAGGGATTGTTGAGCGTGAGAACGTTCGCCAGGCGGAAGCTCCGGTAGAGCTCGTTGAGGGTGGGAGCGCGGAAAGCCCGGTACATGGACGCGGTCAACGAGATATTTCGGTTAAGCGTTCGAAGAACGGAAGCACGCGGGCTGAAGGCGAGATCGCTGCGAGCTGGGTACAGGACGCTGGGGGATGTGCAGGCGCCGTCGATGGGAGTGCAGATGGAACTGGCGCGGAAATTGTTCCAGTCATCCACGCGGGCGGCGAGGATGACCGTCCAGTTGTTCCAGCGAATCAGGTCCTCGCCGAAGAAGCCAAAAATGCGCTGGCGTCCGCCCGACGCGTTGTTCCGGGTGTGAGTGCCGGCGGTGAAAAGCTGCTCATCGCTGGCGCCCATAACTTCCATCAGGTCCGCACCGGCAACCAGCGTCTGATGCTTGCCCAGCAGATGCGTCCACTGTGCGGCCCCTCCGACGACTTGTTCAGGAACGTACTGCAAGTTGGTGAGGGATTCGCTGTTGCGGTCAGGAGCAATCGAGGAAAAGCGCTGATTGTAGCCTTGCACCTGGCCGTAGGCACGGGCCATGAAAGAGTCGTTGCCGAATTGCTGATCGTAGCCGAGTGCGCCTTCGCCCATTCTCGTGTCGTTGGTTTGGACTGGCGTGCCGTTGTGGCGGAATTCGGTATAGAAACTTCCGCGGGCAAAGATGCGACCTTTGCCTCCGATCTGATGGCCGATGGTCAATTCCAGCGAGGCATCTTTCGAGTTGGCGGGAGTGTCGACGCTGCCGCGCTGAGAAGTTGGAACGAGAATAAAACCGTCGGTCCGGAACAACTCGGAGGCGAGCGAGAGATCCCACTGGCTGATGCGGGTGCCGGCCCAGAAAGAGAGATCGGGAGTCTGCTCATTTCCGTATGAAGTTTCCAGGCTGAACGCCGGGCGTTGCGGCTGGCGGGTAAGGAACTGCACGACTCCGCCAAGAGCGTCACTGCCATAGAGGTTGGAAGCCCCTCCGCGAAAAA
Organism: uncultured Acidobacteriota bacterium; assembly: GCA_963785865.1. GTDB lineage: Bacteria > Acidobacteriota > Terriglobia > Terriglobales > Acidobacteriaceae > Sulfotelmatobacter. The sequence goes on from CAWAXF010000036.1 coordinate 388,611, forward strand.
CTTCGACACTGGAAATCGCTTCGCGGGGAACACGATCCCAATAGACCCAGCCTCCGAAGGCATCGACGAGGGGAAAGCCGTCTTCGAGAACCAGGGCGCGGCTGGCGGCGGTGCCTCCGAGACCTCGGAGCGAGACGCCCTGGTTGGAGGCATTCGCGGTGCGACTGCCGGAGCGGCGGAAGAGAGAGAATCCAGGGACTTGGCGGAGCACGTCATCGACGCGGAGCGCAGGGTTGGCGATGACATCTTCTTCGGAGAGCAAGACTGTACTGCCGGGAGTATCCGAGAGCCGAATTCCGGTACGAGTTGCGGAGACCGTGATCCGTTCGCTGGCAGAAGCGGGTTCGAGCATGATGTCGACGACAGCATGGGCGGTGGCGGCAGTCCAGGAGCGCTGGGCGGGAGCGAATCCCGGCGCGCGAATTTCGATCGACCCAGATTGTGCGGGTACGGACGAAAACGTGAAGTGTCCGCCGTTGTCGGTAACGGTGCTGGCGTTATAAGAACCGGCTTGCAGGGTTACCGAGGCGTTGGCAATGACCGCTGCAGCCGAGTCGCGAACAGTACCTTCCACGACGGCGGTTTGCGCTGAGAGCCTGGCCAGGGGAATGGCCATGGCCAGAATGCCGCACATGAAGATGGCGTGGCACTTCGTCATCCGGATTAAATTACCAGACCGACAGAAGGGGACAGAAACGGTAGCGATTCAGCAACGGAAATCCGTTGAAAAGCACGAAATGTTGATGTAGTGTTTCTGGTCCGCCGGCTTAGCGCTGGCGGGGCGAAACGCGCGGACGTCCCTCCCTTCCCTTGTCCGTTGCTTTCGATGCGCCGTGATCCCAGTCGAGGTGTGTATGTACGCATTCGGGGCTTCGCTTCCCTGCAGACGCTTCTGTTTCTGCTCTTTGATGTGGATCGCTGTTTGCATTCTGGCTCTCAACGGGGTCGGGTTGGGACAGGGTACGCCGCCGGGTCCAGTTGCGCGGCCGCTCATCACCCAAGCTGTCAACGAAGGGCAAGTCACGAAGCTGAAGGGAAATACCCATCCCCTGGCCAGGCCGGAATTCGATTTAGGGAGTGCTCCGGCAACACTGCCAATGCAACGAATGCTGTTGGTGCTGAAACGCAGTCCGGAACAGCAACTGGCGCTGCGCAAGCTGCTTGACGATCAGCAAGACAGGCATTCGCCGAATTATCACAAGTGGCTCACCCCGGAGGAATTCGGGCAGAAATTCGGCCCGACGGACGCGGACATGCAGGCAATTACCGGATGGTTGCAAGCCCACGGCTTTCAAGTGGGAACTACGAAAGGGCGAACGGTACTGGAGTTTTCCGGGTCGGCGAGCCAGGTACGCGAGACATTTCACACTGCGATTCACAAATACATTGTCAATGGTGAACAGCACTGGGCCAACGCAAGTGATCCGCAGATTCCGGCGGCGCTGGTTCCGGCAATTGCGGGAGTAGCGACGCTGCATAATTTTGTCAGCCGCCCACAAAGCCACTGGAGCAGCAGAATCGGTTGCGGCGCGACTCGTACCCGGCGCACGTCCGGAAATCACTTTTACCCAGAATGGCCAGCAAACCCACGCGCTTGCGCCGCAAGATTACGCGGTGATCTACAACATAACGACTCCCGCGTACAACCCTTGGACCGGATCGGGCGTGACGATTGGCGTTGTCGGTCGCAATGACCTCTATGCCGGCGGCCAGGACGTTCAGAACTTCCTTAACGTTGTCGGATCTGGCATGAATTCGTTCGGCGGTGGCTATGTCAATGCGATTGTGAACGGTCCTGATCCGGGCAACGCGGGTGGAGGAGAAGAAGCGGAGGCAACACTGGACACGACCTGGTCGAGTGCACTCGCCCCCGATGGCGGCCGTGGAGTTTGTTGTCTCGGAAGTACCAATAACACCGATGGCGTCGACCTCTCCGAGTTGTACATCGTGGAACACAATCTCGGCGACATCATGACGGAGAGTTTCGGCAGCTTGCGAATACTATCGCTACGGATGCCAAGCTCGAAGAAATTCGATCGCTGGCGGAACAGGCGGCAGCCCAGGGCATCACGTATTTTGTATCCTCCGGCGACAATGGCGCGGAGGGCTGCGACGATCCCAGCAATCCTCCCGCGCAATATCCCGTTTCAGTGAGTGCTTCTGGCAGCAACGGCGTTCAACATCGCGGTTGGCGGAACGATGTTCAACGAAGGCGGAAACGCCAGCAAATACTGGGCAGCGCTACGGCTCCGCCGGCAGAGACTGCACTTTCGTACATTCCCGAAGAATGTGTGGAACCAGAGCAGTGCAAGCAATGGGCTTTGGGCGGGCAGTGGCGGGGCGAGTGCCGGGCAATATGTGGAACAATCAAATTTCTCCTGCTGGCACTACGCCCGGGGTGCCTAAACCCTCGTGGCAGTCCGGCGCTGGGCTGAACATTCCGCAGGACGGCGTCCGCGACGTGCCGGACATCTCGCTGACGTCTGCCGGGCACGATCCATACTGCTGTGCATGGAAGGATCTTGTGTTCCGGACGGTCAGGGATCTTATTCTGCGTGTATTTCATCGGCGGGACTTCGGCTGCGGCGCCTTCAATGGCGGGGATCATGGCGCTGTGTGAACGATCAAAGCGCGGGCACAGGGTCCGGCAAATTACGTTCAATTACTTCCCTGGCCGCAGCTCAACCGCAAGCAGGGCATGTACCCATCGCAGTGTAATGGTTCCGAACCTCGGGACTGCCCGCTGAGCACGGATGCATCTTCAATGATGTGACTGTGGGAAACAATGTCGTTCCCGGCGAGGTAGGCTTGGATTATCAGGCAGGCTCTGGATACGATTTGGCGACTGGGCTGGGCTCCGTGAATGTCGCGAACCTGATCACGAACTGGAGCGCGGTTACGTTTAGTCCGACTACGACCGAACTCATCTCAATGGCGGCACAACCGGAGTTCTAACGATCACGCATGGTGACTCGGTCGCAGTCAATGCTACAGTTACGCCAAATCCTGGAACAGGAACGCCCACCGGGGACATCACCTGTACTACGAAGCTTCATACGGACACCGAAGGCAGCATTAGATTCGTTCCAGCTCGAGCAACGGAGGGAACGCAAGCGGTGCCACCAATTCGTTGCCTGGACGTCCCTGGTTGTTACTCCATATGGGCAACTACAGGGGCGATGGCAACTATCGCGCCGAGTGACTCCAAAAATTGGGGTCACTGTAACGAACACGGAGCCGAGCACAACCACAGTGAGATTTGTCCGGATCTGATCTGAGCGGACGATCCCGCTTACGAGCCCATTCCCATTCGGCAGCCTGGTTTTGTGCGGGCGGATGTTGCGGGAATTCCGGGAAAGGGATCGCGACGGGTTCGGTCAATTACTGACAGTTTCGGTCCGATTCCGTCTGCAGATCCGCAGGTGAATCCCCTGTGACGGTCATGAATAATCCGCCGCTCAACAGCCAGGGGAATACTTCAATCGGCGATGGCATTATCAGTTTCGACGCAGGAAACCACAGCATCTCCGCGAGCTACAGCGGAGATCCCAGCTTAGCCCAGCAGCAGCGCCAATCCGGTACGTTCACGGTGCAGCCCGGGTTTGCGTTGGCCCGGTCCCACGAACGTCAGCATCGGCGACTGCCGGCACTGGAGACCGGCACGAGCTACGGTTGTGGCATCGTCGCCTCGACAGGTTTCACGGCGGCGGTTACGTTGTCGTGCGCGGCCTGCCCGTGGAAGCCACATGCACGTCTGACATCGCTTATCGGGCAGTCGGGACGGCAACAGTCGCACTGTGATGGTCACAATCCGACGGCGGCGGCCACAGCACGATGCTGCGATCGATGCCAGACCTTACTATGCCGAATGTTCCTGGGCGGTGGGCTGCCGCTGATTGGCATTTTCGTGATTAGGCGTGCCGATCAGCGGCGCCGAAGACCCTGCTGCTCGGATTGGGATTCTGCTGGGCCGGGCCGTGTTGCGAGGAGTGGCGGTGGAGGGGGGGCGGCTCACACGCCGCACATCCGACGCGGGAACTCCGGTGGGCTCAGCTACGTGGTTATGGTGAGCGGCAACGGCTGGGTCTCGTCACACAGCAGAGCTCGTTCGCTCTCGTCATTTAAATAAACGCTAGGACCTCAGATGATGTAGGATTTAGTCGCGAATCTCACCCAATGACATGAAACTCTCTGCCATTGCTTCTGCGTTGATGCACGTCTGGAAAACTCATCTGCGGATATTGAAATAAAGCGACTGAACGGGATCGAAGAGGCTGGACCCGGCGAGTTGACGTTTGTGTCGAATCCCAAGTACGCGCAGGCGGCCCGGAATACAAAGGCCTCGGCAGTGATCGTGGGAGAAGACTTCCCTGCCATTCCGGCGCGATGCTGCGAGTGAAGGATCCTTACCTGTCATTCGCGCGGGCCCTCGAACTGTTTCATCCGGCACAAGAGTACGCACCCGGGGTGCATCCTACGGCGGTCGTGGATTCTAGTGCGCGCGTTGGAAAAGGCGCGCACATTGGGCCGTACGTAGTCATTGGAGAAGATGTCGAGATTGGTGATCATGCGGTGTTGCTGGCGCATGTGGTTATTTATCGCGGGGCGAAAATCGGCGATGATTTCTTTGCGCATGCGCATGCTGTCGTGCGGGAGAACTGCAAACTGGGGGACAACGTCCTTTTGCAGAATGGCGTGGTCGTCGGCAGCGATGGATTTGGATTCGCAAAGACAGCGGAGGGCAAGTGGCACAAGATTCCGCAGCCTGCGCCGGTGGTGATCGGAGATGATGTAGAGATCCAGGCGAATTCGTGCATCGATCGAGCGAGCGTGGGCGAGACGCGGATCGGACGCGGGGTGAAGGTCGATAATCTCGTGCAAGTCGGGCATGGGACGCATGTGGGGGAAGATTCGCTGCTGTGCGCGCAGGTCGGATTAGCGGGGTCAACCGTAATTGGCAACCGTGTGATTCTGACCGGTCAGGTAGGCGTCGTGGGTCACTGCACGGTCGGCGATAACGCGATCGTCACACCCCAGACGGGAGTGGCGGCTGATATTGCGCCCGGTGCGTTGGTGAGTGGATCACCGGCAGTGGATCATCGAGCATGGTTGAAATATTCCGCGATCTTGCCGCGCCTGCCGGAAATTGTGCGGGCGGTGCGCGCCAAGAATGCAAAGGAATGAATGATGCGCGCTCTGTCTGCTGCTCATGAACTGAAGATGAGCAACCGCACGAATGAACAGAGGAGTTGAATCTCTATGGCCTTCACTGTCTCGGACGCACCGCAAAGTTGGCCGGCAATGCGCCGGGCAGACTGGAAAGATACGTATGCCACCCTCCACATGTGGACGCAAATTGTTGGCAAGATCCGCCTGGAGTTGACGCCAAAAGTAAATCACTGGTGGAACGTTCCGTTGTATTTGAGTTCGCGCGGGTTGAACACGTCGATGATTCCTTACGGAGACCGCCAATTCGAAATGGAGTTTGATTTTTTGGAGAACAAGCTGATGATCCGTACTACAGGACCTGAAACCGCGTCGGTCGCGCTTGCTCCGCGTACGGTCGCTGACTTCTACCAGGCGGTGATGGCGGCGCTGCGCTCACTGGGAATCGAAGTGCACATCTGGAAGATGCCCGTTGAGGTAGCCGATCCGATCCCCTTCGATCAGGACAGGGTCCACGCTGCTTATGACGCTGAGTATGTCCGGCGTTTGTGGCGAATTCTGTTGTCCGTGGACGGTGTATTCAAGATGTTTCGCGCACGATTTGTCGGCAAATCAAGTCCCGTGCATTTTTTCTGGGGCAGCTTCGATCTGGCGATCACACGTTTCTCGGGACGGCGCGCACCGGAGCGCAACGATCCGGATCCAGTGCTGCGCAAGATCATGCGCGAGGCGTACTCGCACGAAGTGATCAGCGCCGGCTGGTGGCCGGGAAGCGGCGAGATCCAGGAGGCCGCCTTTTATTGCTACGCGGCGCCAGCGCCCTCCGCATTCGCGGAGCAGAAGGTGCGCCCGGCCGAAGCCTTCTACCACTCCGGCGTGGGCGAGTATCTGCTGATGTACGAGGACGCGAGACGGCAGAAATCCCCGACCGCCGCATTGATGGAATTCCTGCAGAGTACATACGAAGCGGGAGCGACTACCGGCGCGTGGGACCGTCAAGAGTTGGAAGCAGCATAGACCGGAACACCAGTCAATCCCACACCAATCAAATCTGGATGGAGGCCTGCCATGTCTCCAACGAACGCGCTGCGTTTCTGGGTGTGTTACTTGCGATTGCCTGGCAGCGAGCAACTTTGCCCGGGAAGTCGCTTCCGCACTGCTGATCAGTTCCTTGGACCGTGACAGAGGCACTGTGCGGCAAGCAGTAGTTTGCTGGTTGTGACCCAGCGCGGCTACAGAGTTGGTTCATAAATAGTCGGATCATGGCTCTGAGGCTAGCGACCGAGAGAGGGTTTTTCCATTTGCTGGGTCCTGTTTGTTTTACCGAGAGAACGGAACCACGCGGATAGGTTCCAGCGGGAAAAGGCTACTGGCTGATTCTTGAGCGCGCCGGGTCGCTTGTTGTGCCGCGAACAGGGCGACAGTTCGGCCGACGTAGCACTCTTCATGCACGGCGCTTCCCTGCTCATCCGTGTTGCTGGCCTCGAGCGCGACAAAGTTTCCACAAATCGAGCAGCGAGTGGTGCGTTTGTTCTGAGCGCGGGAGAATGAGAAGTTCATGGAAGTTCCTCCAAGCTGCAGCAGATTCCAGCGAACAACCTGAGATAATGCAACTGGGAATCCAGAGTTGACGGAATGCAGTAAGTCTCGTCGTGGTCAGGCTTTAAGGACATCGCCCAAGACCCACGTCCGGTTCCATCTGTCCGGAGCCGCCTAGAAATTGCATGCTTTCGGAACAATTCACCCGGTTGATGCTTGCCACATTGCCTGGATGCGGCAGCAGTACAGGGAAAACCCGAGCACTACCGATTCGATACCTAAACCGTCTCGCGAACGTGTAGGATTTCTAGCCAGCAATAACAGTCTCGGCGTTGTGACGGGACTGTCCGGTCAACGGAACCATGAAAAGCATTCACTGGGTTGCATCGCTGGTCGTAGTGGTGCCTTGGGCTCTTACTATGGTGGGTCAAACCTACATGCCGCAAGATTATCCGCAGACGGAGCTTTCCAATGGAATTCTGCGCGCGAAGATTTACTTACCGGACGCGAACAAGGGATTCTATCGGGGCACAAGGTTCGATTGGGCGGGCGTGATCGGCAGCCTTGAGTACGAGGGGCATGACTACGTCCGGCCGTTCTTCGAGAAGTTCGATACCTCGGTTGCGGATGTCGAGATCGGCGAATCCGATTAAGGCAGGAATTAACAGCGCGGCCAGCGGACCCGTTGAGGAGTTCATTGGAGCAGACGGAACGGCTTTGGGATACGCGGAGGCGAAGCCGGGAGAAACGTTCTGCAAGATCGGGGTCGGGTCTCTGCGCAAAATCAACAATGAGGCGTACAGCTCGTATACAAACTACCCGATCGTGAACGGCGGAAAACGCGGCACGAAGTCTGGTCCAGATTGGATTGAGTTCACACAAGAACTGGAGTGCGGTTCGGGATACGCTTACCGGTACGAAAAGACGATTCGGTTTTTGAAGAACGAGCCTGTGATGGAAATCGTGCACCGGCTCATAAACACAGGCAAGAGAGGGATTGAGACTCATGGTTTACGATCACAATTTTCTGAGCATTGATCACTTGGAGACCGGACCATCGATTGTGATCAGCTTTCCATTTAGCCCACGCGCAAAGCAGGATATGGGCGGGTTGGGCGAGATTCGTGGCAAGCAGCTTTTGTTTTCGAAGGATTTACGCGGGAGTGACACGTTCTATACCGAACTGGCGGGCTTCGGAAAAGACGCGTCGGATTACGAGATCCGCGTCGAGAATCAGAAGACCGGAGCGGGTGTACTGATTACGGGCGATCGACCCTTGGCAAACGTGGGCCTCTGGGCTGTGCGAACCGTAGTCGCGCCCGAACCGTATATCGCGATCCATGTTCCCGTTGGTCAGGAGTTCCGCTGGACGTTACCGAAATCGCTTCTATGTGAATCCCACCACGAAAAAAGCCGGTTCCGATCATTAACGGACTAACGTAAACCGGCATCGTCGAGACTCAGATGGGCCACGCGGCATCAGGAACTGTTCGCCGCCATCGTTCCATGCCGGTACTCTTCGGGCAGGCCGCTTTCGATGACGGAGCGGACTCTCTCCATCAAGGAGTCGCGGGAGACAAAATCTTTTGGCTCAATTGGCTCATGGAAAATGACCGTGACTTTGCCAGGCCTTGATTGAGTAACGGCGTTTCGGCATGACGTAGTGCGTGCCGACTATCGTCATCGGCACTACCGGGACCCCGCACTCCATTGCCAGGTAGAACGGGCCTTTTTTGAAGGGCAGGAGTTTGCCGTCGAACGAGCGCTTCCCTTCCACATAGATGGTCATGGGCATTCCGTTTTCCACAACAGCTTTGGCCCGGCGAACGGCTTCGATACCGGCGTCGCGGTGGGCGCGATCTACTGGCACGAGTTGGCCCATACGCATCGCCCGTCCGAGAATGGGAACTTTGAAGAGTTCCTGCTTGACCATGATGGAAGTTTGCTGCGGAATCAGCGGGATTTCAATCGGCGGGTCGAGATTGGAAACATGGTTGGTCATGAAGATGTAGCTCTTGGAATGATCAAAGCGCTCCAGACCGATGGCTTGGACGCGGACTCCGGTGAGCCAGACTCCGGCACGTGCTCCCCACATGAACAGTGCATATAGAACTTTGACGCTGCCGGTGAGGAGAGCGATGGGAAATCCAATCAGGGCCGCGATTGGGGCGCAGACGGTCCAGAAGGCAAGCATGATGGTGGTGCGGATCATGGCGCCCCGGCTCCTGCCGCAGTTTGGGCTTCGCCCTTTAGCCACGCAGCACGGCGGGCGCGCTGTTCGCTTGTGACTTGATCCAGATCTTTCAATTGATAGGAAAGCTCCTGGCGAGATCCGATCTTCCACTTTAGTTCATGCTCGCCTGCGCGGCGCGAGCGGACTTTCAACGACAGGGTTTCACCCGGTGCGAATCGGGATATCTGCTGCTGGAAGTCCTCGACCGCGGGCTTGCCCTGAAACTCGAGGATGACGTCACCCACACGGAGCCCTTGCAGTTCGGCGTCGCTGCCCGGAACGACCGCGGAGACCGTCAAAGGACCGTCGAAATTACGAGAGGCATTGAAGCCCGTGTCGGGCACGGTGAGCGTAACCGCTTCCACTCGGAGACCAACCGTGCCGAAGTAGTCGTTCCACGGGATCTCGCTCGTACCGGATACGTACTGCTTGAAGAACGCAGAAAGGTCGCCATGCGAGACGGCCTCGGCGGCTTCGCGCACACCTTGCGAATCATCGAAATAACGGCCTTTCTGAGCGTAATTGCGGTTCATCCATTGCAGGACTTCACGAAGAGATGCCTGTCCATGGCTTTGGTCGCGGACCGCGAAATCGAGCAGAAAACCCAGCAGTTCTCCTTTGTTGTAGTAGGAGATGCTGCGTTCAGGACGGCGGTAATAATTGAAGCCTTCGAGCCACGCATCTACGCTGGACTCTTCGGCAGACTGTGTGAGGTGAGCAGGACGGCTCTGGAGCTCGGTAATCTCGTCACCTATTTTCGACAGGAATTGCTTTTCGTCGAGGACTCCGGCGCGAAGCTGGATAAAGTTCTCCGCAGTGCTGGTCACTCCTTCGCTGAACCAAAGGGCACGCGTGTAGTTCTCCCGGCTGTAATCGATCGGCTCCAAGGTCTGGGGACGAATGCGCTTCACATTCCAAAGATGGAAAAATTCGTGAGAACTGACGCGAGTTGAGAGGATAAAGGTTGTGCTGGATGGTTGCCGCGTTGAGATCGATGGCGGTCGAATATGCGTGCTCCATTCCGCCGCCCGCCGGGCCACGAGGAAAATGGTAGAAGAACGTGTATTGCTCGAAGGGGCGATCATTCATCCAGCTGATGGCGGCAGCCACGATTTTGCGGAGGGAATCTTTGATCTGATCGGCCTTGTAGTCGGCGGGCTCGGCGTCGATGACGATGCGGAAGTGCGCTCCGGATTCGTCAAAGTCCGTTTCCTGAAACGTGCCTACTTCAAATGGGGAGTCTACGAGTCGATCGTAATTCTCAGCGGTGTAAACACCATCGGAAGCCTTTAAGGGAGTGGCAATATGCCAGCCATTGGGCAGGTGGCTGAAATGAACCGTGAATTGTGAGCTCCGCGCGTCCACGGGATACATCAAGACCTGCGCGAGATTCAGGAACGCGTGGTGCGCATTGAGCTGGGCTCCGAACGGTCCCGCGGAGTCGAGGTAAATTTCGTATTCCACGATCGCGCCACCGGCTGCGCGGTCGACTTGCCAGCGGCTTTTGTCCAGTTGGCGCAGCGATACAGGATTGCCGGCCTGGTCTTTTGCCCGAATCCAGTTGATGTATTGCGAAAAGTCGCGGATCTGATACAGAGCGTTCCAGACTGGAAACTGGAGTTCTCGCGTGGGGCGACCCGCGGGCAGGATCATTTGCACGTGAGCCAGGTGCTGCTCGAGGTTCACGAAGGAGATCGTATAGCTGACCCCTACGGCAAAATCCCCATCGTTCGACACGCTCGGGGCAGGCTTCCTCGCGACGGCAGGGAGAAGCGGGGCACCCACTGTCATGGAAGCGCCTAGCAAAAGAAAAAAAGCAGTGACACGCAGGAATGACGTCATCTTCTTGCCGCTAACTGCTTCAGGCGCGCGGGAAGTTTCTCATAGATGCCGCCAAAGCCGCCATTGGACAGGATGGCCACGACATCGCCGGGGCGAAGTTCAGGAGAGATGGTTTGGACGATGGCATCTGCGTCGGCCAGAAGGCGTGCAGGGCATCCGTTTTGCTTGATCTCGGCCGCCAGCGCGGGGAGTTCGAGACGCTCGTTTTCGGGCACGGCTTCTGAGCGGAAAACATTGGCGACTACGATCTCATCGGCTTGCGCGAGGCTGCGCGCCAAATCGCTTTGCAGCACGCGCCGCCGGAGGGTGTTGGAGCGCGGTTCAAGGATGGCCCAGAGACGCGCGCCAGCGTAACGTGCACGCAGAGCTTTCAGCGTCCCCGCGATGGCCGTTGGATGGTGGGCAAAATCATCGATGATAGTGACGCCGTTGACCTGGGCTTTGACTTCGAGGCGGCGCTTTACACTTTTGAAACTCTTCAGCGCAAGTGCGATGTCGTTTGGGGCGATTCCGCACGAGGCGGCCAGAGCGGCCGCAGCCGTTGCATTCCAAACGTTGTACTCGCCCGCCAAAGCAAAGTCGAAATCTGCCCAGTGTTCGTTGTTGTGCTCTACCGACCACGTTGTACCGTCGGGATCCAGGCGGAGGTTAGTAACTCTCCAATTCGCACGCGGACCTGCGCCGTAGCGCTCTATAGGGCTGAAGGCCTTCGCCAGACTACGTTCGAGGCTGGCGCTCTCGATCTGATCGCCGGCCGCGCCGTCGAACGCGATGATGCGTCCCCGGCGCGGGATGAGGTTGACCAGGCGCTTGAAGGCAGTCTCCACTGCGTCAAGATCTTTGTAGATGTCGGCGTGGTCGAATTCAACTGACGTGAGAATGATCGCGTCGGGAAAGTAGTGCAGAAACTTTGGTCCTTTATCGAAGAACGCGGTGTCGTATTCGTCGCCTTCAAGGATGAAGTGCTTGCCCTCTCCCAGGTGAAAACTGGAACCAAAATTTTCCGCGATTCCTCCAATGAGGAAGGAAGGATCGAGTCCGGCGGAGTGGAAAATCCAGGCGAGCATGGAGGTGGTGGTCGTCTTACCATGGGTTCCAGCTACGACAAGAACTTCCTTGCCACGCAGGAATTCATCGTGAAGCAACTGCGGCAGGGAGCAAAACGGGATGCGATGGTCGAGAACATACTCGAGTTCGCTGTTGCCGCGCGAGATGGCGTTGCCAATCACTACCAGATCGGGTTTTGGCTCAAGATTCTTTGCGTCGAAGGGTTGCGCTACGGGAATACTTAGTTCGCGCAGGAAATCCGACATTGGGGGATAGGCGGCGGCATCAGATCCAGTCACGTGAAAGCCGCGCTCCTTGAGCATTCCGGCTAGAGACGCCATCGCTGTGCCGCAGATACCGATCAGGTGGATGTGCTTTTCTTCAGTCATAGCTAAAAATTACGACAGCAGCAACGCGGGGTAATGTGTCGCTCAAACACCTACAGCGGACTCCAGAATTGTTATTCTCACCTGCGCTTCGCTGACTTTCAGCCTCGCTCTAACACCCAAAGGTAAAGTGATGTTGTTCGAGGTGACGTGCCCGGACTTCAAGCCATAGGCTACGGGGATGCGGAGGTCGCTTACGATGCGCATGATAACTTCTTGCAAGGTATAGTCCTGATTGGGAGCCTGCACGCAATCGATCATCTCACCGAAGATCAGGCCACGCACCTTGTCGAGCTTGCCGGCGAGCTTCAGTTGCATCAGCATGCGATCGACCTGATAGGGCTTCGCAGCCAAATCTTCAAGGAAGAGGATGGTGTCATCGGTTTTGATTTCGTAGGCCGTGCCGAGCGAGGCTACCAGGATTGAAAGACAGCCGCCGTAGAGTATGCCTTCGGCATCCCCGTCTGCCAGCGAGACCACGTGCGCATCTACTGGGACGCTCCAGGATGGTTGCTGACGTTACAGCAGCAACCCACGAATCGAGGTTTACGCCGTCTTCGCGTGACCAGTCCTTCGCTACCATTGGCCCATGAAACGTCACCAGGCCAGCGCCCAGAAAATAAGTCAGCAGGGTTGTGAGGTCGCTGTAGCCAACGAAGATTTTGGGATTGCCGGTGACCTTCGCCAGATCGAGTTCCTGTAGAAGATAATTTGCGCCATAGCCGCCACGGGCACAGATGATGGCGCGAACTTCGTCCCGGGCAAACATTTCTTCCAGTTCACGAGCCCGGCGTGTGGCGGTGCCTGCGAAGTAAAGGTCGCGTTGCAGGATGGAATCCAGATAGAACGGCTTGTATCCGGCGCGGTGGAGAGCTTCGCACCCGGCCTCCAGCTCGGACTGCTTGACGTTGCTGGCTGGCGCGACGATGCCGACCGTGTCCCCGGGACGGAGGGCAGGAGGTTTGACGAGTTGGCGGGTGGAGGCTGGCATGGTTGGCCCGGCTCAGGTGAGAAAAAACTCTCCGCGACAGAGCAGGCGCGCGGGGCCGCGAAGATAAAAGTCCGTGCCCTCTCTGCGGACGGTTTGCGTTCCACCGGGTGCGTGCACGTTTACAGGCGATTCGGCGCGTCCGGTGGAGATTGCGGCCGCGGCAGACGCGCACGATCCGGTGCCGGAGGACTGCGTTTCCCCGGCGCCGCGTTCAAAAAAACGCGCTCGCAGGTCGTGCTTGCCTTCGACTCTCACGAACTCGACGTTCACTCCATGCGGAAATTGCGATGAACGCTGCACCTCCGCAGCTAACGATTGCCACTGGTTGGGAAATTGCTCGACAGAGATGACGTAGTGCGGATTGCCTGTGGATACAGGGATCCCACAGGTTTCAGCTGATTGCGTCTTGACTACTAATTCCTTATTCACCTCGGCTGTACCCATCGCCATTTCGAATTCGTACTCCCAATCGTTGCGGCTGGTCAGCATGCAAGTTTTGAGGCCTGCTCCGGTTTGAATAGTGATCTTCTCCTTCCCCTGCTCCGAGAACAGATAGGCGGCTACGCAGCGGGTTCCGTTGCCGGAGATTTCCGCTCCAGAACCGTCGGCGTTAATTAAATTAACCTCGATATCAGCCGAAGAATGCGGGAGCATCCACTCGACGCCGTCTGCTCCAACCCCGTGACGTCGATCGCATATTTTCCTGGTTACCTCGCCTCGTTCGGGCGCCGGGACCTGCGAGGCATCGATCAAAAAGAAATCATTGCCACAGGCAGTGGCTTTTACGAAAGCAATCGTGCGCACGCCGGGAATCACTCGCGTTCCACCCGTCCGAGAGAAGTGACGCTGCCAAGGATTGTCGACGCTTTGAGCTGGTGGAACAACAGCTTCTGATCACGATTACAACCCTCGACGTCGAATTGCAGACGGATGTGCTGTTCGGTTTTGGCCGTACTGACGTTTTGCATCAGGCGGTGATGCGATTCGAGAATACGGTTCACCTCGTTGCTGATTTCTTCGGCGCTCGCTCCCGTAACCTCATAGCTCGAGGTCAGCAGCTTGAGGTTGAATGTTTCCTCGATCTGGCCGAGCAGGTAAAGGCTAAGCAGCACCAGGCCAGCGGCGAATATGGCGGTGAGGTAGAGACCGCCTCCGGCGGCCATTCCGATGGAGGCAACTACGAAGATGGTGGCTGCGGAGGTCAGCCCGGTAGTGAGGCCGCGGTTGTGAATGATGGAACCGGCACCGATGAACCCGATGCCGGGGATGATCTGCGCTGCTATGCGGGCGGCATCGGACGGAACTCCTGCCAGGCGCTCGGAAAGCAGGGTAAACATGGCCGCGCCGAAGCAGATGAACATATTCGTGCGGAGGCCCGCTGCGCGATGCTTCCATTCGCGCTCCAAGCCAATGAGTCCGCCGAGTATGGCCGCCATCAGCAGACGCACGATTGAGCTGCTGACGATGCCGCTCGCCATCTCTCCGCGAATGAGGTCGACGAAATGGTGCCAGTTCATGAAGACTCAGGTTGCGCGAAACGTTTTCCGGATGGCGAATTTTACCATTCGGCGCACGCGGTACCGGGTTTACCGCGATGATTACCGCGCGGCGTAGAGGACCGCGCGAGGCTGACCAGTTACGTGTAGTTCGATCAGTTCATGCAAATGTTTATCGTGAATCGCCTGCCATACGGGGTCTCCCTCAAAGGCTAGAACGTAGTCGGCGTACTTGGCGGGATCCCCGAGGGCGCGTTCCCAGAGGCCTTCGCGATCGATGGGCTGCCTCCAGACGCGATGGTTCCCTTCGTTGATGGTGTGCTTCAGAGGAAAGGCGGCGCGTTCCAAAGCTCCAACGTGATCACCCACGTACATCAGCAGAGTGGAGTCGGCAGGGAGTTTCTCAATCCATCTGGCAACTTCCACTTGCAGTTGATTGCGCGTACGCATGTTTACCTGGGCTTCTTTGAGGCAGATGGGAGTGGATTGCCAAATACCACCGTAGCTGATGGCGACCACAGCGAAAATGAGAAAGACAGTGGCGAGTCGCACGCGGTAGTTGGTAGTACCCGCACGCAACGCGACATAGACCAGTACTGCCGCGGCAATAGCAAATGCTGGAAGCAACTGCAATCCGTAACGAACGTTATAGTGGGTAAAAGGCCACCAGTTCGGGACGAAGATGGGGACGCCACCATAAGCAATGGAGAACGCGTAGAACGGAATGGGGGCCGCAAGAAATAACAGCGGGACTGTAGCTGGGTTGAGTGTAGCAGCCAGCCGCGCGCGAATTCGTAACGTGAGCGCAATGAGCGCAGCGAAGGCTAGTAATATCCAGACGCGCTGCAGCCATTCATTTTGCGCGAGGTTGCCTTCCGCCGATTTGAAGAAGTAAAGGGTGGCGAGCGCTGGATTACCGCCGCCAGGGTGGCCGGGATTCCCGGCCATTTGAGTTCTCTTCTCGATTGCCTTGGCTGAGTAGGGACCGTTGGCGAATTCTAACGGGTTGCGGTAGACGATGGCATTGTAGGCGAGCCATAAGGCGGGAGCGGCGGCAGCGATCAAGATGAATTTCACGGGGGCTAAAGCCCGTTTTGTTTGGTTGCCGCCGGCGCGGCGCTGAAGGGCCGCTCTTCCGTCCTTCTGCTGGTCATTGGCGTAAGAGTTTCCGCGGCAGTGGCGAAGCGAGATCGCAATAGTCGCAATCATCATAGTGGCGGCCATGAACCATCCGTCATAGCGCGTGAGACAGGCGGCTGCCAAGCAGAGTCCAGACTTCGTGAGACCGTTGAGTCCGCGAGTCCAATCGGCAAAATACACGACAGCCCACATGAAGAACGCCAAATAAAGCGTCTCCCCCATAGCAGTCGACTGCATGTAAATGAGATTAGGATTCGCGGCGAAAATGATGGCCGCGGTCCATGCCGCGAAACGGGCGTAGCGATCGGGTTGCGCACTGTGGGACAGCGAGGTGCGCGCAAGCCGGAAAACTCCAATGACGGCGAAAACGTATCCCGCCATGGAGGGAATCGATCCCCCAGCGCCTCGACGCCACATCTCGGTTGAGACGATGAACGGAATCATGAGCAGGTGAGGAAGAGGTAGCCAAACGGTGCCAAGTTGCAGAATCCCCGGAGTCTTGGAATCGAACACCCGGCGCGCGATATTGATGTGCGCGATGGCATCGCCGTAGAGCAGGGTTTCGCCCTGGCGGTAGTAGAAGAGAAAGGCAAACACGGAGACACAGGTGGCGAGCCAGGCGAGGAGGTTTAAATCCGAAGCGCCCGGAGTGGGCGGCGCGCTCTGCGAGATTCTCGCCATTTGCGTTTGTAGACCTAAAGCGTACTGGCAGCCTACTCCAGGTGGGTCAATTCGCGGAAGATCTGGAAGCGAGCATCAATCTCTTCACGAGCCAGTCCCTGCAGCCGTTCCGTGCCGAAACGCTCCACCGCAAACGATCCCATGACACCTCCGTAAAACAAGGCGCGCTTCAAGACTTCCCGGTTCAATTCTCCTTGTGACGCGACGTAACCCATGAATCCCCCGGCGAAAGAATCGCCCGCTCCGGTCGGATCCTTGACCTCCTCGATGGGCAGCGTGGGGGCGCGGAAGGGATGGCGGCCAATTCCGAAGGCACCCTCGCGGAAGAAGATGGTCGCACCGTATTCGCCATGCTTGATGACCAGAGCTTTTGGTCCCATGGCTAAGACTTTTTGTGCGGCGCGGGGGAGATTGCTCTCATGCGCCAGCATCTTGGCTTCCGTGTCGTTGATCAGAAGCACATCGACCAGCTTCAATGTTTCGGCGAGCTCTTTCGGCGTGCGGTTGATCCAGTAATTCATGGTGTCGCAGCCGGTGAGGCGAACCTGATTCATATGGCGGCGGACATCAGCCTGCAGAGTGGGCTGAATATTGGCGAGGAACAGGAAATCTGTATCTGCATATTCCTTCGGGATGCGGGGTTGGAAGGTCTCGAAAACGTTAAGGTCGGTGTAGTCAGTTTTGGCTTCGTTGAGATTGTCGACGTAAGATCCCCCCCAGCGAAAGGTCTTGCCTTCAGCGCGCTCCAGACCGCGAATGTCAATACCGTGCTGGTGGAAAACTTTTTCCTGCTCTGGGCCAAAGTCTTCGCCGACTACGCCGACGATGCGCACTTTTGTGAAGTAACTCGCGGCCAGCGAGAAATATGTGGCAGCGCCTCCAAGGATGTTCTTTACCGTGCCGGAGGGTGAAGTGACGTCGTCGAATGCTACGGATCCCACCACCAGTATGCTCATGTGTTTTAGTCTCGGCCTGACTCGGTCCGTGCAGAAGCGAAGCGCTTCCACGACTGAGGACACGGACGGACGCGAAAGCGATCCTTCATTTTGAACTTGCTTTGGATTGCAGATACTTACCGATGATCAGCTTCAACTTCTTTTTCGTGGATACGGGAATCTTCGTACGATCGGTCAGAATGGCGTGAGCAAGTGCCGACCCACATTTACAAGAGCGAGTCCGGGGCATCTGAGCCACGGTCGCGCGGACAACCTTGCAGGCGTTTTCGGCATTCTTGATCAGTACGGCTACGATCTGGTCCACTGTGACCGAGTCATGATGAGGGTGCCAGCAGTCGTAGTCGGTAACCATCGCGACAGTGATGTAACAAATCTCGGCCTCACGGGCAAGTTTGGCCTCCTGCAAGTTGGTCATGCCGATCACGTCCATTTGTAGACCGCGATAAACATTCGACTCGGCCTTGGTCGAGAATTGCGGTCCTTCCATGCAGAGATAAGTTCCGCCCCGCTTGCCGACGACGTCGGCTTTCTTGCAGGCGGATTCGACGACGCTCGCCAGTTCTGCGCAAACGGGATCCGCAAATGCGATATGCGCGACAATGCCGTTTCCGAAGAAAGTGTCGACGCGGTGGCGTGTGCGATCGAAGAATTGGTCGGGTATTACGAAATCCAGCGGCTTGTGCTCTTCTTTCAGCGATCCCACTGCGGAGACGGAAACAATCCGCTCGACCCCCAGTTGTTTGAAGCCGTGAATGTTGGCGCGAAAATTGAGTTCGCTGGGCAGGATGCGGTGGCCGCGTCCGTGCCGTGCGAGGAAGGCCACTTTGCGGCCTTCGAGAGTACCGCTAACGTAGGCGTCAGAGGGAACGCCAAATGGCGTCTTCAGGCGCACTTCCTTGGTTTTGCTCAGGCCCGGCATCGAATAGAGGCCGCTACCGCCAATGATGCCTATTTCTGCTTGGGGCAAATCTCCTCCGGTATCCACTGCCGAAACAAACTGGTGATTATACAAGAGCGTCTGAATGCCGCTGAGCACGGTTGTGTAGGGCGGACGAGGCATCCGCCCCTACACGATACAATTTTGTTATGAGACCTGCACTTGCAGCCTGCTTGTTGCTCTTGCTATGCGGGTGGGCTAAAGCGCAGGAAACGGTTTCTGCGGCGCCGCAACGTAAGTCAGTCACGGTTCCCGCAGTGATTGATCACAACCGGGTGATCATCAACGTCGAGGTCCCGCTCCCCAATGGCTCGTCCGAAGCCATTCGCGCCTGGGTGGATAACGGAAATGCGGATCTGTATATTTCGCGTCATATCGCGACCATGCTCGGTTTGCCGGTGACGTGCGGGGACAAGGAGTGCTCATCGCCGCCGCCTAAAGAGATCACAATCGGAGGCATGTCCATTCCGCTGGGTGGACTGAAAGAGGCAAAAATCCCCTTGCGGCCGGTGAGCGCGGCGGCGGTGCTGGCCAATGGGATGTCAGTGGAAATGAATATCCCGGCACGCGTGCTTCGCAATTACGACGTGCTCATCGATTTTCCTCAGCATCGATTCTCGATTGGCGCGCCAGGAACGATTCCCTTCCGCGGATCCAGTGGCAAGGTTCGTCTCACAGAGAATGGCACGATCCAAGTTCCCAGCCAGATTGAGAACAAGAAATACGATCTTGGGCTCGACATTGGTTCGAGCATCAGCTTTCTATCCGAGGAGTTGTTTGAAAAATTGGCGGGGGCGCATCCGGACTGGCCGCACATGACGGGAGCAGTGGGGCCAGCGAACATGTGGGGTGCCGACGCAGAAACCACATGGAAACTGATGCGCGTTGATCGCATTCAATTCGGGCCGTTGTTTCTGACGGATGTCGCCGTGGCGGCTCTGTCGAAAGAAATGACGGATGTTTTTGAAAAGCGCGCCGGCATGCCGACTGCTGGTGTGCTGGGGTCGAACATGCTCGTGAACTATCGGGTAGGGCTCGATTACTCGCATTCCATGGTGTATTTCGACATTGGTAGAATGTCGCGGTTTCCAGATTTTGACGTAGTGGGTCTGGTGCTGCGACCGGAAGTGGACGGGCGATACACGATTCTCGGCATCGCCGATTTTGCCGGCAGACCTTCGGTCGAAGGCGTTCAACCAGGAGATCATCTGATCGCGGTAAATGGAATTCCTGTGGCCGGATCCACGATGGGGCAGGTCTGGGGCTTGCTGGGAGGAACTCCGGGGCAGGAGCGCAAGGTGACGATTGAGCGGGCCGGAAAAGAATTTGTCATCGCGGCGAAGGTGCAGCAATTCTTACCAGGCGTGCCTGAGGAAGCGACGAAAAAGAAGAGGAAGTAAGCCTAGCCGCAACCTTCTCGTCTACAGAGTGTCATCCTGAGCGAAGCGAAGGATCTATGCATCTTCTAGCCGCAAGCAGACTCCATAGATCCTTCGCTTCGCTCAGGATGACAACGTCGGACAATGCCGAAATGCGTCACTTGCTCGGTGTACCAAAAACTTCCCCTTCCAGCGATGAGGTGGTTGCGGGATCCAGGCTCTCGCTGACGAATACTGTGTCGCCCTGCTGTTTGATGACCACTGCGCCTTCTTCGGTATTCCAGGAGTGGCGGCCTTGAAGCGGAGCAGGGCTGGAACTCTCGCCTGACGTGGTGTCCGGCTGTGGTGCCGCGGCAGCGTTGATTTCGTCGGTCTTTTTATAGCGCTGTTTTAACGAATGGGCATAGATTCCGGCGAAGGCCGCAGCCGAGTCGGAATTGGACCAGCGCGAGACGTAAAGCACGGCCAAGGGTGCTGCAGTGTCGTTCTTCGGTTTCGCGGCGTAGTAGTATCCGCCCCGCCATTCAGGATACATCTTCTTCGCAAGTTTCTTGTCCGCGTACTGCTCAATCAATACCGAGACATCGAATTCGCCCATCGCCCCAATATCGAATTTCTTGTAGTCCTTGAAGTCCCGCTTGAAATCAGGGATGCGCATTGGCTCAATCTTCTCGCCAGCAAGGTAAGTTTCCGGCTGCATGATCTGGCGCGTGGTGTGTGGAGGGTTGTGCAATACCTCCGCGAAAGCTCTTTCCTTTCCTCCCTGCTGCAGCAATTTAATGACAAAGCCCATCCCGTAACTGTAGGGGAAAGTGAGTGATTCCTTCAGAAAAATAGGCGCCTGATTGAAGACTCTGGTGCTGGAAGTTCCGGTTAAGGTCTCCTCTTGCATGGCATCGACCAGGGCAGGACTGCTTGTAATCGTGTGCCCCGTTGGAGCGATGGCATATTGAAACATCATGGCCTGGGCCTGGCCTTCAATGACGGCCTCGCGTGCGTTGTCTATCTCGTCGTTTTCGATGTCGCTGGGTGTGGGATCTTTGCGAATTTCGGCGAGGTCTTTGTCGCCCTTCTTCATCCATTTTTGCAGGTTGATGTCCTGGTCCTGCAGAGCGTGGGTGAGCTCGTGAGCCATCACCGGCTCCTGTTCTGCGATCGGGACCCAGTCGAGCAGGTTGACTGTTTTGGTTTTGGGATCGTAGTAGCCTGCCACTTCCTCTTTCAGGAGAGCAACCAGGAACGTCTCGAGGTTGAAATCGCGCGGCAGGAGACCGAACTTTTTCAGGACCAACTCCGAGCGGCGCAGGCGCTGCGCATCTTCGTCGTTCAAGTGCTGCGTGAGATAGGAATAAACTTCATCGCGGCTGGTGAGCTTACGCTTGACTTCGCGCTTGATGGGCAGACCGGTTTGTTTGCTGTCAAATTGCATGATCTCGTCGACCGAATGGAAAAGCTCTTCGGCCTGCCGAGGGGTGATCTTGACCTCGTTATCGGAGGGCTGCTGTGGACTCTCCGGCGGCGGAACGGGCTTGGTTGGCTCCTGGGTAGTAGTAGGAGCTTGCGCCGAAGGAAGCGCCTCGTCCTGCGCTTCCGTACGAATGGGGACGAGCACGGTGGTCAGCACGACCCACAAAATCAGGCGCAGAATCCTGTAGAAATGCGCTTCGACTTTATTCATTACACTTGAGTTTATCGTTTCTCTATACTCTCGCGGATGACTACAAACAATCCAGTGAATCTTTGGACATCTGCGGAGCATGCAAGAGAGTATCTGCAACGCGCAGATTTGATTTCTCATCGCGGCGAAGGTGAGGCGGCGCTGCTGGAGTTTATTCCGGCGGGCACGCGGCGGATTCTCGATTTAGGCACCGGGGATGGGCGACTTCTCGCCTTGGTGCGCAGCGCTCATCCCGACACTGAGGCTGTGGCTGTCGATTTCTCCGCGGCCATGCTGGACGCCGCGCGGAAACGGTTCGCGGGGGATTCGCGCGTGAGCGTTGTCGAGCTCAATATGGACTCCTCGTTGCCGAAACTCGGCCCGTTTGACGCCGTCATCTCGAGTTTTGCCATCCATCATCTCGTGCATGGACGGAAACGGGCGCTCTATGCGGAGATTTACGGGCTTCTGAATTCTGAAGGCGTGTTCTGCAATCTGGAACACGTGTCATCGCCCTCCGACCGGCTGCATGCGGAATTCTTGAACCGCATCGGATTCACGGTTGAGACGGAGGATCCTTCGAACAAGTTGCTGGATTCTGAGACACAGCTCGGGTGGCTACGTGAGATTGGGTTTGTGGATGTCGATTGTCAGTGGAAGTGGCGGGAGCTGGCGCTACTGGTGGGAGTGCGCCGGTAACAGCGGTGGACGGCGGCACCCGCCGGGTCTTTCGACTGCGCTAGGGATGACAGGAGATATTCAGAATGACACTTTACGGGCGATCCATTCTCCGGCTTCGCGCGTACCTAATTTCCCGCCGATGTCTTCTGTGGTTTTGCCTTGACGCACTGCTTCGAGGACTGCTGCTTCGATCTTGTCTGCTTCATTCGTGAATTCCAGGTGACGCAGCATCATGGCTGCGGTCAGGATTGCGCCGAATGGATTGGCCACGTTCTTGCCCGCGATCGGGGGAGCGGAGCCGTGGACCGGCTCGAACATACTGGTGCGGCCGGGGTGGATGTTGCCGCTGGCAGCCATCCCCAAGCCTCCCTGTAGACCCGCGGCGAGATCGGTGATGATGTCGCCGAACATGTTGTTGGTGACGATTACGTCGAACTGGCGCGGGTCGCGGATCATCTGCATGCACAGAGCATCGACGTACATGTGCTGTGCCGTGATCTCGGTGTATTCGGCGCTGACTTCCTTAAATGTGCGCTGCCACAGTCCCCCGGCATGAGTCATGGCATTCGATTTGTCGCACATCAGGACCTTGGTTCGCGGGGAGCCGTCAAGCTTTCGGTGTGTCTTGCAGTATTCGAAGGCATACCGAATAATCCGCTCGACCCCTTTGCGCGTATTGATGTCCTCCTGGGTGGCAATCTCGTCGGGAGTTCCCTGCTTGAAGACGCCCCCCGCATCCGTATAGACGCCTTCAGTGTTCTCGCGAACAACCACAAAATCCACATTTTTCGGTTCGACTCCCTTGAGCGGGCATAGCGAGGCATCGAGCAGGCGAACCGGGCGAACGTTGGCATAGAGGTCCATCTTGAAGCGCATGCCGAGAAGAATTTCTTTCGCGTGGATATTGCTCTTGACCCGCGGATCGCCGAACGCACCGACCAGGATGGCATCGAAGTCGCGGGCCAGCATGGCGAATCCATCCGGAGGAACGGTGGTTTGATCGCGGAGGTAGCGGTCTGCGCCCCAGTCAAATTCGGTGAAGTCAAGCGTGGCTCCGGAGGCTTGCATCACTTTTACAGCCTGAGGGATCACTTCCTTGCCAATGCCGTCGCCGGGAATTACGGCGATGCGCTTGCGTGCTTGCTTTTGCTGCTCCACGGGATGGAACGTTAACACAGTCGCTATAATCGAATACAGGTATGGGTGTGACAGCACTTCAAGCGCAGGGACTGGCAGGAGCCAGTGTGGGGGAATATCGCGGAGCGACCACGGTTGCGCGCTTCGGCGATCTCGAGTCAGAGCTTGCGGCTTTGCGAGCCGGTTGCGGTGTGTATGATCTCGGGTTTCGAGCCAAGTTGTCCTTAACCGGGGGCGATCGAGTGCGCTGGCTCAATGGGATGGTAACAAACAACATTCGCGATCTCGCCACCGGGCACGGACTCTACGCGTTTCTGCTCAACCCGCAGGGCCGCATTCTCGGGGATCTGTATGCCTACAACCGCGGCGAATCGATCGTCGTTGACACCGATCGCAGTCAATCCGAGAAGATTCTAGCCACATTCGATCACTACATCATCATGGATGATGTCGAGGTGAAGGATGTGACTGACGAGATCAGCGCCGTCGGTATTGGCGGGTCGCGTGGACGCGAGGTGCTCATAGCCGCTGGCTTCGCGGTTCCCGAGATCCAGCCTCTGCAGCTGCAATCCGTTACCTGGCAAGGTATCGAGTGTTCGCTGGTTTGCGGTGAGCAAGGGAATTGGGAGATCTGGATATCATCGAGTGGCGTGAAGGAGCTGTGGGATGCATTGCTCGCGGCGGGGGCCCGTCCGGTGGGATTTGAAGCGCTAGAGGTGCACCGGATCGAATCTGGCATTCCGGCGTATGGAATTGATATTCGCGACCGAGATCTGCCGCAGGAGACCGAGCAGGCGCGCGCGCTGAATTTCAATAAAGGATGCTATGTCGGGCAGGAGATCGTGGAGCGGATCCGGTCGCGAGGAGCCGTGCATCGCAAGTTCACCGGCTTCGTGGTCAACGGTACCGTGGCGGCGGGAAGCAAAGTAGTTTCGGGCGGCAAGGAAGTCGGAGAGATTACGAGCGTCGCCGAACTGCCCATGACCGGGCAGAAAAGAATCGCTCTGGGGTATATCCGCCGGGAGGTGGGCACTCCCGGGCGTGAAGTCATGGCTGGGTCGATCGGGGCAACGGTTGTGCAATTGCCTTTGACGCAGGAAGCGTCTGCAAACCATGAGAGTTCGCTGGAGCAGCGTCCGGCCTGAAAACCATAGACCGCTTTTAATCGAGGAATAGCTTATGGCTGACAAGAGACGAGAAGAATCTGGATTCACAGTCACGGACCGGCGATTGTTTACGCCGGATGGGGAGTTACGCCCTGATGCGCACGATGAGCCGGAGTCGCCCAAGGTGACGTCCGCGCCTCCGCCCCCGCCTAAACAAGCGGCGGGCGAGTCGAGCCCTGCTGCGGGCACAGCATCAACTCCGGAGGAAAGGGACATGCCCACGCCTCCGAGTACCGCTGAGCAGGAGGCGCAAGCCGCGGCTTACAAGGAGTCGTCCAAGGACCTGGATAAGCAGGTCGAAATGAGCGGGCATTCAGTGAAAGATTTCGAGATCACATTTGAGCGATTCCTCGCTTCGCTCTACATGACGGCGATGCTCCAACTCGGCCTGATGCGGCAGCAGGGTGGGCAGCCCCAGGTGGATATTATTGGAGCGCGGCAAACGATCGATACTTTGAGTCTGCTCGCGGAAAAGACGAAGGGGAATCTGACTGCGACGGAACAGAATTTTCTGCAGAACAGCCTTTACGAATTGCGCATGGCTTATGTGGAGGTAACGAACGCTTTGGCGCGGCCGCCGCAGCCTGGCCCGGCGACTGGAACATCCGGAAGATGAAAGCAACTTTGACGGTCTTGGGCAGTGGCACGTCGATGGGCGTGCCCACGCTGGGATGCGATTGCGCAGTCTGCCATTCCAGCGACCCACGGGACAAACGGACGCGGCCCTCGATCATGCTGCAGTTTGCCGACAAAGTTGTTCTGATCGACACCACGCCTGATTTTTACATGCAGGCGATCCGCGAACGAATCGCGCAAGTAGACGCCGTTTTCTACACACATACGCACGCCGACCACATTCTCGGTATCGATGATCTTCGCCCGCTCAGCTATCGCCACAAGCCGAACAGGCTTCCCCTATTTGCACGTCCTGAAGCGGCGGCCTTTCTGCGGAGGATGTTTGCGTATATCTTCGACGCCGATTACAAGTTTGGCGGTCTGCCGATGCTGGAGTTGAAGCCAATTGATGGGCCAGTGGAAGTGTTCGGAGTGAGATTTGAACCCATCGTCGTAATTCACGGAGAGACGCAGATTTACGGTTATCGATTTGGATCAGCGGCCTATTTGACCGATCACAGCGAGATTCCGGATGCGTCCTTGCGGCAACTGGAACACCTCGACATTTTGTTTCTGGATGCCCTTCGGCACAAACCGCATCCCACACACTCGACGGTCAAGAATTCGATGAAGATCGTCGAACGGTTGAAGCCGAAACGGGCATTCTTCACCCACATCTGTCACGATCTGGGACACGAAGCAACCAATGCCACGCTGCCGAAGCATGTGCGGCTGGCGCATGACGGATTGAAACTGGAATTTGAAATCTGAGAACGGTTGTCAGACGTCAGGGGAATCGTACCTCTGAGGCCTGACACCGGTTTTTTCCTTTTATGCACGTATTTCACAAACTCGAAGAGGTACCGGCGAACTTCGGACCCACGTTCATCAGTGTGGGAAATTTCGACGGCGTCCACCGCGCCCATGCCCACGTGTTGGGAGAAATCGTATTGCGGGCGCGAGCCAATGGCGGGAAGGCTGTAGCGGTTACGTTCGAACCGCACCCTGCGCGAATTTTGAAACCGGAATCGGGTCCGAAATTGCTTACACCGTTGCCGGAAAAGCTGCGCTGGCTGGAGGGGACGGGGATTGATGCGGTGCTGGTGCTTCCCTTCGGGCGCGATCTCTCGTTGATGACGCCGCGGCAGTTCGCCGAACGGGTACTCAAGAAGGGCCTGCATGCGCGCGAGGTACATGAAGGGTTCAACTTCCGTTTCGGACACAAGGCCGCTGGGGATGTGAAAATGCTGGCCGAGTTTGGGCATGAGATGGGATTTGACGTGAAGTTTTATCAGGAAATGACGGTGCGCGGGGAAACCGTTTCCAGCACTCAGATTCGAAAGTTAATCGCGGCTGGGCGGGTGAGCCGGGCGCGGCATCTGCTAGCACGCCCATTCTGCATCCTGGGCGTTCCGGGGCGCGGACGCGGCTATGGGTCAAAGTACACCGTACCCACCATCAACCTGGCGCGATATGAAGAGCTCGTGCCGAAGGATGGGGTATATATCACCTGGACGCGGGTGGGAACGGAGCGATTCGATTCGGTGACGAACGTGGGAAACCGTCCGACGTTTGGCGCGGAATTGTTTGCGATTGAGACGCACCTGCTGAATTTCCATCCCATTGAGTTGACGCCGGACACCGAAGTTGAGATTTGTTTTCTGGAGCGCGTTCGGGATGAGATCAAATTCCCATCCGTGGACGCTCTGCGCGAACAGATAGCGCGCGATGTGAAGAAGGCGCGCCGGTATTTTCACCTGCTTGCTGCGCAACACGGCTCTCAGGCGCTAAAGCCCGCCTGACATGGTTCGTAGTCGCGGCCGTGAAGGGCCACTGTTCCACCTCTCGCGAAACTCATCCGCTCAGGCATTGATTCTCCTCTTCCCTGCTACAATCCGCGGGATTCGGTTTGCTTCCATGGCAATCGGCCCATTTCAAGTTATTCGGCTCGCAACCGCGGGGCAGCGCAGAACTCTGCTGGCGGCCGCAATGGGTTGGGCGCTCGATGCGTTCGACGCCATGCTCTACTCGCTTGTCCTGGCCATGCTCATGCGCGATCTGGGCATGAGCAAGACTACCGCCGGATCGCTGGGAACCCTGACGTTGCTCGCTTCGGGCATAGGCGGGTTGTTGTTTGGCTTTCTGGCCGATCGAATTGGGCGCAAGCACGCATTGATGGCCAGCATTCTGACTTACTCGGTGTGCTCATTTGCGTCCGGGTTGGCGACGAGTGTGGCGATGCTGGCCGCCGCTCGCTTTGTGCTTGGACTGGGAATGGGGGGCGAGTGGAATACGGGGGCGACGCTCGTGGCCGAGAGCTGGCCTACCGAACTCCGCGCCAAGGCAATTTCGCTGGTACAGAGTTCGTGGGCCTTGGGATTTGCGCTCGCGGCGCTCGTCGCCGGCCCCGTCTCAAGGTATTACGGATGGCGAGCGGTATTTTTTGTTGGCATTCTGCCAGCACTCGTTACGCTATGGATTCAGCGGAGCGTGCCGGAATCCGAGATGTGGCGGGAGCAGACCGCTGAGGCTAAAGCCCAACTCACTCCCGACGATGTTCGCGGCTCCGACAAAGCTGCTGGTTTCCCAGATGGCGGTACTGCACGCGACGTCCCTAAAGCGTCCGAGTTCTGGGTCATCTTTCGGCCTCCGCTGGCAAAGCACACAATTGCTCTACTCCTGTTCAACTTTTTTGGAATGTTTGCGTGGTGGGGATTGTTCACGTGGTTGCCGCCTTATCTTTCGCTTCCAATCGACCAGGGCGGACGCGGGTTTGGAGTCATGGGCATGACCACGCTCATGATCGTGCTCAATCTATTTGGGATGTTTCCGGGCTACGCGAGCTTTGGATGGGTGGCGGATCACATTGGACGGCGGAATGCCTTCCTGAGCTATTCGTTGATAGCGGCTGTCCTGATTCCGCTGTACGCGTCGGCGCGATCACAGCGAGTGCTGCTGGTGGTTGGCACGCTCGTCGCATTCTTTGGCACGGGAATATTCTCCGGCTCGGGCATCATGGGTAGCGAAATCTTTCCCACCGCAGTGAGGGCCCGGGCTCTTGGTTTGACGTACAACGGAGCACGAACCATGAGTTCGCTGGCTCCGCTGGTCATCGGTCGCGTGGGGCAGGCGAAGGGATTGAGTTGGGCATTTTATTTATGTGCCGCGGGATATCTGCTGGCGGCGATAACAACGACCCAGTTACCCGAGACCAAGGGAAAGACGCTGGAGTAATTGCATTTCGCCAAGACACGTGCACGAACCCTCCGTGTGCGCTTCCAGTTTCTTTCGCTACGACAAAGGACAATCGGCTGGCGACGTTGGCGAACGGGACTGAACCGAAACTGGCTCGTTCACTCAATAGGATCGATCAGGACTGCCTCTTCGCCCCGCGATCCTCGTCCGGGTGACTGCACGATCACAATCGCCGATAGCACCAACACAATCCCCAGCACCTGGATTGCGTTCACCGATTCCCCAAGAAGCGCCGCTGCTAACAAAATTGAAAAGACTGGTTCGAGGCAGCTGGCAATGATGGCCCGGGTGGGTTCAAGGTACTGCAGGCCCAGGAAATAGAGTGAGAACGGTCCCAGGACAGAGATCATCGAGAACACGAACAGGAATGTCCATTGCGCGGGTGTGAAATGCGCGGCAACAACTTTCCACGGCGGATTCACTACCAGCCAGAAAACCGACGCGGATGCCAGCGTCCAGGTGAGCACGCGCCAGCGGTCGTGGCGGGCAAGGATCCTGTGACCCCCGACGTTGTAGAAAGCGAATGAAAAGGAGGCCAGCAACGCCGCGAACAGCCCGTACGTATCGAGGTGGAGCGAACTTGCGTGGGTTCCCCAGATCCCAATGGTCAGAGCGATGCCGGCGATGGCGACAGCGACTGCGGCCACTCTCTGCAAGGAAAGCTTCTGCTGTCGGCGGGCCACGACATAGAGCAGAACCCATACGGGAGCGGTGTATTGCAAGATGATCGCGATGGCCACGCTGGTCTTCTGGATGGCCACGTAATAGAAATAATTCGACGCGGCTACTCCGAGCATGCCCAGAATGAGGCTTTGCAGCAGGTCTGCGCTCGGCAGGTGGATGCGCTTCCATCCGCCCCTGGCTGCAAGCAGTGGTAGAAGGACGAGCAACGAGAAACTGGTTCTCGTTTGCGACAGGATCAGTGGATCGATGGGATGTTGCGTTTCACCGGCGAGGCTGAATTTCGCAGTAAAGACGGCCCTTCCTAGTACAGCGGAGACTCCCCAAAGGAATGTGGCTGCGGCGATAAAAAGATATCCGCGGAGAGGATGAGCTTGATTGGTATTTGGGGAGTTCAGGATTCGGGTACCGAATCCGATGATGGAGCCGACGCAAGGTAATGGTCAAGCTGCACGGGGTCAAAGCCGAAAATCACATCTTCTTTTTCTCCCGAAACGAAGACCAGTGTTGGGGTCTCCGTGCTGTCATATTTTTCAGTCATGGTGCGCCGGGCGTCCAAGTCGATGCTGATGTCGCGCTCGTCGAAAGCGATCTCGTTGGCTTCCAGAAAAATCCGCATCAACTCGCAGGAGAGACATCCGGGTTGGGTGAAGAGCAAGACGTTTGCCACGTTGCGCACCTGGGTGGAGCCTCGATTGTATCCTGTCTTTAACAACCAGATGTCCCCAAGCAACTGGACCACGCCAACTTCCTTTGCCGTCCGTGGCTTGCTCCAGTTATTGCTAAATCATCGGCGCGGCTATCCGTTCACAAACTCTATTTGATATTCGACCTTCGCCGTCTTTTGCAGCATGGCCGAAACCGAGCAATATTTCTCTTTCGAAAGGCGAACTGCATCTTCCATCGCCTTGGCAGATACTTTTCCCGTAACTCGGTACTTCAACCTGATTTCCGTGTACACCGCTGGATAGCCGTCGGCCCGCTCACCCTCGGCGCTTACTTCCAGGCCAGTGAAGGGCTCGCGTTTCTTCTTCAGAATTCCGACTACATCTGATGCCGTACACCCGCATAGCGCGATCAACACCAGCTCCATCGGAGTGTTTGCGGTCTTCTCGCTTGCAGTGTCCATAACAAGCGCGTGGCGAGAGGTCGCTTCGCCAATATAACGCTCATTGTCGGTCCAGATGGCTTTGGCTGAGATCACGTTCTATCTCCGGTTATCAGTGCTCGGTTCGGGGTGGATCAGCACGCGGAACAATTCTGGCGCATCCTGTTTGAATCGGATCTCCAGCTCCGTCTGGATATCATGCACGTGCGCCAGGCTCAGATTGTCTGCCAGCGTGCAATGGCACGAGAGGTAGAGACGACCGTTCACTCGCTTGAAGAGGAAATCGTGCACGTCAAGAATCTCCGGAAATTGCGAGGAAACCATCTTCAGGCGGTGCTCGAGTTCGGCGTCACTCACCAATTCTTCCGGCTTTTCGATGGTCGCCGGTTCGCTCTCGATGTGGGTGAGAATCTCGGCAATCTCCGGGACCTCCAGGCGGATGTCGGCTTCGAGTTCCGTGACCTGGTCGTGGGCTTCTTTCAGGGTCATGCGTTCATCGAGTTCGACGTGTTGTTCTATGTGCAGCCAACCTCCGATCTCCTGAACGCTGATGTCGTGGACGTTCAGATTGCGATGGGTGGCGACTGCGCGAATTCGATCGAAAATATTTTCCGTGTGCTGCGCGCGTGGCAGAGGCTGCACAGTCACGTCGGCGTCGGGCAGGATGCGGTGGACGGATTCAGTGACCGCGGTAGCTAATTGACCCGAGCGCTGGAAGGTTACGGTGCGCGCCAGACCCACGGCGACATCAGCAAAATAACGGTTTCCCGCCCGGCGAATGCGGACCCGATCGACCTCAAGCACTCCATTAATGCGGGAAACAGCATCGTAAATCTGAGAGCGAACGCCGGGGGGAGCGGCGTCCAGAAGAGCATCGATGGTGCGACGGGAGAGGCGCCAACTCACGGAAACTACCACTCCCGCGACAATCAAGGCAGCAATTGGGTCGGAGTCGCGCAGCCAGTCGAGTTTGAAGGCGCGACCGGCCATCACCAGTAGCAAGCCCAATACGACTACGCCGGCGGACCAGATGTCAGTCGAAAAATGAAGCGCATCCGCTTCCAGAGCCTGGCTATCGTACTTGGTGGCGATGCGTCCCAGGATGCGTGAACGCCACCAATCCACGCCCATAGAGAACAACATGACGGCGAACGCCGCCATGGAAGGTTCGATTTCCACGCGGCGGAAAAACAGGCGAATCACCGCTTCGTAGATGATCCAGATGCAGGTGAGCAGTAACAGCCCGGTCTCCACGAAGGCCGAAAAGTTTTCAACTTTGCCATGACCGTATTGATGTTCGGCATCCGCAGGCTTATCGGATACTCGCACGGAGAAGAACGTGAGGACCGCGGCTACAAGATCAAGGCCGGAATGTGCGGCTTCCGACAGAATTCCCAAACTGCCAGTGGAGATGCCAACGACGATTTTCAGACCAGTGATCACGACTGCGGCCCAGACGGAAGTGCCCGCGGCGGAACGCTTTTCCGCGCGCATCAGTTCCGGTGACGGGACTGCCGGAGTCGTGGACATGCTGGCATTATCGCTGGAGTGAGCGGCGGGAACAAGCGAATCACTGAGCACAAAATCAGGAACGGTGGCCGCGATAGTTCGGCTCTCCGTGTGATCGAGTGCACGAAGCACGATGCAGCGATTGTGCTAGGATTTCCTGCTTGGTATCCTCACCTTTCGAGTGGACCAATCCTGGAGGATTACAGTTTATGCGTAAGAGTTGGCTGCTGTGTGTTTTGCTGGGAACGCTGGCTTGGGCACAAGCTGCGCCGCCGAATACAGCTCCACCACAATCCCCGGCGCCAGCTGCGAACCAAATGAATGAGCAGCCTCCAACCGCGGAAAAGGACAGCGCCGCATCGGTTCCCGCCACTGCAGCAGTGCTTACCATCGACGGCGTCTGCGAGCCTCAGGCTAAGGCCCCTGCCAGGAGCGGCGGCCAAGGCCACCAGCGCGCCCAAGGCAGCCACGAACTGCAAGACAGTCATCACCAAGGCGCAGTTCGAGCAACTGGCGAACAATCTGGCTCCCAACATCACTCCTCAAATGAAGAAGCAATTGGCCAGCGTACTGCCACGGCTGATGGCCATGTCGAATGAGGCGAAGAAGGAAGGACTGGAGAACACCCCGCAATTCAAAGAGAGAGTGAAGTTCAACCGCATGCAGATCTTGGCCCAGCAACTCCAGCAAAAGCTCCAGGATCAGGCTGCCGATGTTCCGCAAGCCGAGATCGAGAAGTTCTACAAAGAGCACCCCGAGACTTTCGAGCAGTACAGTCTGGATCGGCTGTTCGTTCCCCGCACGAAGCAAGTTGAGGCGGAGGCGAAAGAGGAAGGCGACAAGGAAAGCAAGCCCAGCGAGCAGGAGCAGAAGGAGAAGGAATCCGCGGAAAAGGCGAAACAGGAACAGGGCGAGCAGGCCATGACCAAGCTGGCCGAAGATCTTCGGGCTCGCGCCGTGGCGGGAGAAGATTTCCTCAAACTGCAAAAAGAGGCTTTCGAAGCTGCGGGAATGAAGATCGAATCGCCGACTGTGACTCTTCCTAGTATCCGACGTTCGGGCCTGCCGCCGGCGCATACCGCTGTGTTTGCTCTGAAGCCGGGAGATGTCTCACAGGTCATCAGCGACAACGGTGGGCACTACATTTACAAAATGAACAATAAGAGCGAGATGACGCTTGACCAAGCGAAGACCGAGATTCATGGCAAGCTGCAGAACGACCGCATGCACGAGGAGATGGATAAGCTGAACAACTCCTTCAAAGTGGAAACCAATGAAGCGTATTTTGGTCCGGGGGGCGCGAACGCCATGCCGCCCCGGCCAACGCGCCCGCGGCCGGGCATGCCTCCGGCGGGAGCGTCCGGTACGCCGCAAACTCCGCCACCAGCTCCGGGGGCTAATCCGCAATAATGGCGAAGCCTGTTGTTGTACTGACCGGTGTATCGGGAAACCTGGGATCGCGACTTCTGCCGCTGCTCGGCAGATATTCGGTCATCGGGGTGGACGTGAGCCCGCCAAAGACCGATTGTGAGTTGCAGTTTGAGAGTCTTGACCTGGGCCAGGAATCTTCTACCCGGACTTTTTACGAGTTGCTGCGTGACACGCAAGTTTACGCCGTGATTCATCTGGCATTCGTGATCGATCCGGTACGGACGGGCGTACTCGACGTCGATCGCATGTGGCAGATCAATGTGGCGGGTACGGCGCGGGTGATGGAAGCCATTACGGAAGTAAACCGTAGCGCGGAAAACGGAATCAAGCAGTTCATCTTTCCAAGCAGCGTATCGGCATACGGCTCGGACCTGCCCGCGCCAGCAACAGAAGATTCCGCCCTCGCCGCGCATACCCTGCCTTACGCCATACACAAGAAGGAATCGGATGAAGTCGTGCGGCAACGTTGTACTGCGCTGCGTGGGTGCAGCGTTTACATCTTGCGGCCGCACATCTTTGCCGGGGCGAGCGTGGAAAACTATCTTATGGGAGCGTTCCGAGGCACTCCGAACGGGAAAAGTGAGCGGGCGGAAAAGATGCGCGCCGCGGGCAAGCGGCTCCCCTGCATGCTTCCGCGTGGCAAGAAATATCTGGACAACCGTCTGCAGTTCATCCACGTGGATGATATGGCGCGGCTGCTGCATCACATTCTGCAGCGCGAGCCCGAGCCGCAGCGCCTTACGGTTTTAAACGTTGCCGGAAGTGGAGAGCCGTTGACCTTTGCGCAATGCATCGACATCGCGCAAGCGAAGCTGATCCGTGTACCCGGGAGATGGGCCATGCGGCAGGTGCTGCGCTTTCTCTGGAAACAGCGTATTTCGGCCATTCCTCCCGAGGCGATGCCCTATATGACAGGCGAATACATCATGAACACGGACCGGCTGCGGCGCTTTCTTGGGCCGGAATTCGAGCACGTCATACGCTATTCCATTCGGGATGCATTCGCCGACAGTTTCCGCACTCCTGCAACGACCTGATTCGCGCGTCGGTTCCTTTGGCCCACGTACACCTGCGGCTCTCCCAAGCTCCCTTTCGGCGGTAGATGGCGGATGTACAAGACCAGTTCCCAAATTTCGTCGTCGTGAAAGATGTCCTTCGCTGCTGGCATGCCCGAAGGGGAAATTCCATTCTTGATAATCCAATGCAATTGGCCATCGGTATAGGCCTGGACTGCTGACGAAGTAAGCAACGGCACCGGCGGGGACATCTTGTCCGCGAATGGCACGCCCGTATTCTGGCCGTCCAATCCGTGACAGACCATGCAATACGAGGTGAAAACTCGCTGGCCGGCGTGGATGTTTTCGTCCGACGCGGGTAGCGGGTTCACATCGGAGCGCCCTCCAACCGTGATGCGCCTCTTAGCGCTGTCGAAGAGGTTGGTCTCGATCGTGCCGGGCGTGCGGACCTGACAGCCGCCAGCGTAAAGCAGCGTCGCTGCCAGGCCAACATTGCCCAGCCACAAACGAAGCCGGCTGACGCGCGGCATCATTCCTGCACCATGATCGTCATATTCATGTTGCCGTGGTTTGCTCCGCAAAAGTGGTCACAGATGCTGGTGAAGGTTCCTGCCTGCTGCGGGGTGACCGTCACTTCTGTGGTTGCTCCGGCCGGGATCTCTTCATCAAGTTTGAGCGGGCGCAGAAAGAATCCGTGCGTCACGTCCTCGCTGTGCAGGCGCAGTTTCACGGTCTGCCCTTTCTTCAGCGTGATCTTGTCTGGGCTGAATGCGAAGCGCTTGGCGGTGATGTCGATGACGGGCACGTCATCAGCGTGAACGCGGCTGGTATCTGTGAGCAGCGTTAATCCAAGGAGAGACAACATCGCTAAAAGAGCGGACATGGATGGCTTGATTCGAGACATGGATATGACTTCCTTTCTTCTTCTGAATATCTCCGCTTATACAAGCGGGTTTCTGAGGAACTGGTGCACTCCATTAATGCCGCGGAACTCGCGGGCGGTGAGCTCAACGTCTTCGATCGAGAGCGGAGTTGTGCCCGGCTGCGGCGCCCCATTGAAGCTGATCGTCCGCAGACCGAGGTTCTTAAAGGGATGCTCTTTGTCGAAAGGTACGGGCTTGCGTGGGCCGGAGGCTCCGTTGGGATCAGGAAACGCGAAAATCAGCGAGCGGGCGGCATAGTGATGAACGGAGCCAATCTGGTGCTCGTCGTCGCGATGAATGTGGCCGTAAAGCACGGTGACGTTGTCGTACGCGGAAAGAACATTCATCACGTCATCTCCGTCGCTGGTGAACCACTCCCAATCCGGCCGCAAATCGAACAGCGGACGATGCGTGAAGACGACAATGGGCGCAGCCTTAGGAAAGCGGGCCAGGTCTTTCTTCAGCCAGGCGAGTTGCTCTGTTCCGATTTCCGGCTTGGCGCGCGTGACATTGTCGAGGGCAACAAAGTGCACGCCACGGTGATCGAACGAGTAGTAGCTTTCGCCGAAGAATTCGCGGTAAAGGGCGCCGCTGTCGAGCCCGGCATCGTGCTCTCCGGGCACATGGCGAATTACCGGCACGTTCATGCGTCTGGAGATTTCCTGAAACTGCTTCATGCGTTCGATGTGGACGTTTCTATCCTCGGTGTCATGAGTGAGGTCGCCGGTAAATAAAACCAAATCGGGACGTTGCGGGAGCGCATTCACCATCTCCACAGCGCGTTCAAATGCTTTCGTGCCAAGCGGATCGGGTGGGCCGTTGAAACCCACGTGCGCATCGCTGAGTTGAACAAAAGAGAATGGGGCAACTTTCTCCCCGCTCGCCTTGCCGAGGTCGGAGAAGAAGCTTCCAGCTTCTCCGCTAGCGGTAGCCGAGGGGTAGGCGGAGTAGAGTACGCCGATGCCAAGCGAAGTGCCTGCAATCTTGAGAAATGATCTGCGGTCAGGTTGTTTCATCTTTCCTCCTGTGTGCCTGTGCGATGGAAAACCGGGGAGGAGGCGCAAATATTCCCGCAGGGGTCAAATATCTATTTTTTACGGACGTGGGAATAAAAAGGCAGACTGCGGAGTTTATGCTATGGAGGTGCCAGACCAACGCGTGTCCGCCGCGACGTTCGCAGATCTGGCCCTGCCTCTTTTCGACCAGCTCTACAACTTCGCCCACTGGCTCACGCAGGATCGTCACGAGGCCGAAGATCTGGTGCAGGAGACTTATGCGAAGGCGTTACGCGGGTTTTCTGGATTTCAGCCGGGGACGAATTTTCGCGCCTGGATATTTCGCATTCTGCGGAATTCGTTCCTGACCTCGCGGACAGGACTGAAATCCACGGTCCCTCTGGAAGAGGATGCTCACGAGACTATTCCCTCCGTGGATCCATCTCCCGAGGACGTTCTGCTCGAGCAGGCGAGCCGGGACACTGTGAGAGAGGCGCTGAATGAGTTGTCGATGCCCTTTCGAGAGATTCTGCTGCTCTGTGATGTTGAGGAAATGTCGTACGAGGAGATCGCTCAAGTGTTGACCATCCCGCAGGGCACCGTCATGTCCCGACTGCATCGCGCGCGAAAAGCTTTACGCGCCCGGTTACTGGAAAAACCTCCGGGAGGTGTGAATGCCGTGTGAAGTATGGCGGGGAAAGCTCGAAGCATACGTGGATGGCGAACTCTCTGTGCCAGAGACGAACGCACTCGGGAATCATATGCGGGGATGTACGGCGTGCGCTGCGGCGGCGCTCGAACGTGTACAGATGAAGCGCTCTGTGGCTATGGCAGGAAAACGTTATGAACCCAGTGCGGAGTTCCGCGCGAAGATCGCAACGACTTTGAATACCAAGTCTGAACGTCGCGGCGGCTGGTTCTGGAAGATTATCGTTGTTCCGGCCCTAGTGACGCTGGTTTTCGTTCTGGGATTGAACTTCTATATGAGTCGCGCCGGGTTGGAGCGGCAGCACGTTTTCAGCGAACTGGCCGACCTTCACGTGGCAACGCTAGCCAGTGCAACCCCAGTCGACGTGATTTCGACCGATCGTCACACCGTGAAGCCCTGGTTCGAAGGTAAGATTCCGTTCACCTTCAACTTGCCTGAACTACAGGGCACGGAGTTCTCCCTGGTAGGGGGAAGAGTCACTTATCTTTCCCAAGTCGCCCGGAGCGCACCTGCTCTACCGGCTTCGCAAACACGAACTTTCGGTGTTCATCTTCCCTGATTCGAGCGGGGCAGGTATCACCGCTTCGGGATCGCTTCAGGTGAGATCGTTCAGCTTCGAACAGTGGGCGCAAAATGGACTACGTTATTTCGTGGTCGGGGATGTCGGCGCGAATGATATTGAGGCTTTAAGCAAGCTTCTGCGAGATGCCCGGTAAGAATCAGGCTGATTTCGCTTTCCTTCCGCGGTACAGGCCGGCAATTCCAAAGGTATACGGTGTCCAGGTGGCTTCGGCGAAGCCGGCGCCCTTCATGCGAGCAATCATCTTCTCAGGCGAAGGAAAGCGCGCGACGGACTCGGGCAGGTATGCGTAGGGACCGCGAACGCCGGATATCATGGTGCCGATGCGTGGCAGGACCTGTTTGAAATAGAGGCGGTAGAGAGAGCCGATTAGTCCTTCAGGCTCTCCGAAATCCAGAATGCCGCACTCTCCTTCCGGGCGAAGGATACGAACAATTTCCCCCAAACCCGCGTCATAATCGGCCAGATTGCGGAAACCGAACGCCGACGTGACTAGATCAAAGTGCGCGCTGGGGAATGGAAGACTGAGAGCATCGGCTTCGATCCACCGGGGCGCGGATCCAGTCTGCAAGGACAGTGACTTGTCTGTCGCGCGTTGCAACATCGCATGCGAGAAATCGGCCCCGACAATCCGGGCGTGCGAATTCCTCGTTTCACGGTGCAAGGCGAAAGTCATGTCGCCGGTGCCGCAGCAAAGATCGAGAATCCTAACATCGGAACGAGAGATGATGTGGTTGAAGACGCGAGCGGTACGACGCCACCAGAGGCGGTCCACGTTACAGGAAAGCACGTGGTTCAAAAGATCGTAGCGCGGCGCGATGGAAGTGAACATGTCGCGCACGGCCCGTGCTGCGGTCTCTCGATCGCCGGCCCCTGCGGGAGAAGCACCAACTACGCTGGCTTTGACGGGTTCGGGCAAATCAATTCCGGGCACCTACTGCTTCTTCTTCCCTTTCGGAGACTTCAGTCGTTTAACAATGCGTTCAATCTGCAACACATGGTTCGTGTCATGCCCGGCGAACATGCGCGTCAGGTGTGCGATGGTTTCTTTGCCGCGCTCGAGGTGCATTCCATAATTTTCCCAGGTCTCGCGCGGGATCTCTTTCAGCATCCGCACATTGTTTTCGCGTAGAACGCGAAACACTTCCAGGGAATGCCGTGCATCCCGGTCGCGGTATTCAAAAGATGACGCCCACGCATCCTGATCAAACGGCTGGATAGTAATGCCATTTTCGCCGATTACGGAGCGCATGCGCCAACTGGCCACGATTTCCGCGTCGGCTAAATGCGCGATGATCTCGGCAATCGACCACTTCGCCGGTTCAGGGCGCCACTTCAATTGCTTGCCGCTGAGCCCCCGGATGGACTTCTTCAGCTTCGCAGCGGTGGACCGCTGCACTTTCATTGCGTCCTGTCCTTCGACGTAGCCCAGTATCCGACCGATGTATTGTTCTGCAGTTTCTGGCATAGATACCCACATTAACACTTGATCGAAGTTGCCCGCGTTTCAGCGTGCTCGGGATAAATCGCGCAATTCTTCGACGGCGCCTAACACCGCACGCTCGGGAACTTCGCTCGATATTTCGACCTTCCCGATCTCACGCGGAAGCACGAAGTGAACGACTCCGTTCTGCGTTTTCTTGTCGGATTGCAGGCGGCCGACGATCTTGCGGGGGTTGACATTCAGTTCCGGGAGACGGCCCAGACTCAACACAGCATCCGAAATCCGGCCGGCTGTCACGCTGTCGGTTCGGCCCACATTGAGGGCAATGTTGGTGGCGGCGATCATCCCCCACGCTACAGCCTCACCGTGCAACAGCTTGCGATAACCGGTCTCCGCTTCCAGGGCATGACCGATGGTGTGGCCCAAATTGAGAACGCGACGAAGACCTCCCTCGTGCTCGTCGGCCGAAACGACCTCGGCCTTCAGCCTCACGGATTGGGCGATTAGCCATTCCAGTTCCGCAGGATCGCGTTTCAGGATGCGAGCGCGATTCTGCTCGAAGCGGATGAATAGCTCGACATTCCCGATGATCGCCGCATTTGAGTGCTTCGTAAAGTCCGGCGCGGAACTCGCGATCGGGCAGGGTCTTCAAGACAGCGGGATCAATGAGTACGACCCGAGGATGATGGAACGTACCGACCAGATTTTTGCCCGCAACCAGATTGACTCCGGTCTTCCCCCCGATGGAAGCATCCACCTGCGCCAGCACCGTTGTGGGGACCTGCACGAATTCGACTCCGCGCATATATAGCGAGGCCAGCAGGCCAGCAACATCGCCCACTACTCCCCCGCCCAAAGCAATAATCACCGACTTTCGGTCCGCGCCCAGCTTAGCCAACTTCTCGGCCATGGCTTCCACTGTCGCCAGACGCTTGGAAGGCTCGCCGTCCGGCATCATGATGACCTGCGGCTCGAAGCCGGCGCTTGTCAGGGACTTCAAAAACTTGGATCCCCAGCGCTTGCGGACGGGGGAACTGTGACCACAAATATGCGGCTGGCCTGCGGCAGAAGTTCGCCGAGAACCGATCCCGCGCGGGCCAGCAGGCCATTTTCAATGGAGGCCTGGTACGGACGGGGCAGAACGTGGATAGTGGCTTGCGGCATTGCGGTTCCATCATAGCGTAAGGGTTATACAGACCGCTCTAGCCTTTCGGTGGTACTATTTTCCCGGTTTATGAAAGGTCTTCCAGCCGAGACCGATTTTGTCGTCATAGGCGCCAGTGTCGCCGGACTCCGCGCGGCCATTGAACTGGCGTCGGCGGGGCGCGTTCTTCTTCTCAACAAGAAGGAAATCCCTAATTTCGCCGCAGTCGATGCCAAGAGCCAAGCCTCCTGGCTGAGCGATGAAGACGATATCAGCCTGCATTTGCAGGACACGCTCGACTCCGGCGACGGCTTGTGCAATGTGGCCGCAGTCAAACTGCTGCTGGAGGAGGGCCAGGAGAGAATTGATGAGCTGATTGCCTGGGGCAAGGGCCACGGCACAAAACTCGTGTTTGGGCCTGAGAACCCGCATAGTCGGGGTCGCATTCTGCACGCCGAAGGACAGCCGGCCGGCAGAGAAATCTATCGCATTCTGTGTGAGAGATTGCAGTCCCTGAAACACGTGTCATTTGCACCGTCCACATTCGTCACTGGGTTATTGAGTGAGGGCGGGCAGGTGACCGGCCTATCGCTGCTCGACGACAAGGGCATACCGCACGAGATCTCGTGCTCAGCTGTACTGCTGGCTACTGGTGGTCTGGGACAGATTTACCGGAACACCACAAATCCGGAGGCGGCTACCGGGGACGGCGTTGCGCTTGGCTTCCGCGCTGGCGCGGAACTCAGTGATCTGGAATTCATTCAGTTTCATCCCACGACCCTCTACATGAAGAAGGTGCCACGCATTCCCCTGCCGGAATTAATCCTCGAGCAGGGCGGCTACTTGCGCAATTTCGAGCTGAACCGGTTTATGGGCGAAATACCATCCAGCCGGAGAGCGGGCGCCACGCGATCTCATGTTGCGCGCCATCGTACACGAGATGGAGGTCAGCCATGCCAAAGATCCGTTCGTGTACCTGGATTTGACCCATCTGAGAGCGTCCGCGGTGCAGAAACAGTTCCATCGAATCTACGAGACCTGCATGGCGCATAACCTGGACATCACAGAGGATGTGATTCCGGTGCGTCCTGCGGCGCAATTCTGCATGGGTGGAGTGCGGACCGATCTGGACGGCAAAACGAATGTGCGCGGACTGTATGCGGCAGGCGAAGCTGCAGGAACCGGCGTCCACGGAGCGAACCGGCTGCCGAGTAATGCAGTGCTCGAGTGTCTGGTATTTGGCGCGCGCGCTGGGAAGGCCATGGGTGCCATCGAGAAGAAGCCGCCAGCCAGGGTTGAGGCTCAGCCTAAGGCGGTCTACTCCAATGGCCCGGTGGATGCGGGCATGGAAGAACTGATTGGGCAGATTCAGGACTTAACCTGGAAGGAAGTTGGCATTGTACGGACGCGCGCGGGAATGCAGAAAGCGCTCAAGACTCTGGAAGAGATGGCGCCGAAACTGCTGCATCCTAAGACGCGGCGCGGCCATGAGGCGTCGAACCTGCACTTAACTGCGTTGCTGGTGGCGCGTTCTGCGCTGGCACGTGAGGAGAGTCGCGGGGCACACTACCGCATGGAATATCCCGACCACGATGACAAGAAATTTCTGAAACACTCGGTAGTGCGCGGCGAGAAGGTTGTGTTTCTGAACTGAGAATTTTGCTTGGGTAAAACATCGGCCCGAACGAATGACTCCCAGGCTACGTGTTTGATTTATCGGGCGGCGCCGGGAACAGCACCGAAACTATGACTGCTACTAGCAAGACCCCAGCCACCGCTGCAAGCGTAAGGTGAATCGGGACCTTGACGAAGTTTGAGAGCAGCATCTTTAGCCCCACCAGGACCAGAATTACCGCCAATCCGTAGTGCAGAAAACGGAAGATCTTCATCAGTCCGGAGACCGCGAAGTACAGCGAGCGCAGACCCAGAATTGCGAACACATTCGAGGTATAAACAATAAAAGCGTTCAGCGTGATCGCCAGGATTGCGGGGATCGAATCGACTGCGAACAAAACGTCGCTGGTCTCGATCAGGACGAGTACGATCAGCAAGGGAGTTGCACAAAGCACCGAGTTCTCCCGGACAATGAATTTTCCACCCCGGTAATTCTGCGTAGTAGGAATAACTCGACGCACAAGCTTCACCACAGGATTCTTGGCTGGATTTACGCTGTGGCCTCCTGATACTGCAAGTTGAATGCCGCTGTAAACCAGCAAGCCGCCAAAAACATAAAGAATCCAGTGAAAGCGATGGATCAGGCCGACTCCGGCAATGATGAATAGCCCGCGCATAACGAGCGCGCCGATAATGCCCCAAAATAAAACCCGGTGCTGCTGCTCGTCGGGAACAGAAAAATACTTGAAAATCACGAGAAATACGAAAAGGTTGTCTACGCTGAGAGAAAGCTCCAGAACGTAGCCGGTCAGGAACTCCAGGCCGCTTTGAGGGCCTTGCCAGAAATACAGAGCGCCCGCGAATAGCAGCGCGAGAGCGACATACATGGCGCTCCAGCCCAGCGCTTCGCGAAAGCGCACAACATGGCCACCACGGTGGAAGACCTTCAGGTCCAGCACCAGCATGCCCAGCGCGAAAACGTTGAACAGAATCCAGAAATAGAGCAAACGAATTTAGGATTGCCGAGTTTGAATTTTCGATATCAGGGTTTAGGTCTCAGATTTCAAAGTTTAGACTGGAAGTTTGATGCAGACCAAGCGTACTGAGCAATCAATAGCAATTAATCTGTCATCCGAAATCTTGCTTCGGAAATCACTTTTGTCTTCCCCGTTTGCCGCTGACCCAATCGTCCCAAATGCCGTTGGCCTTCATCATTTCCACACTGTTGCTCTCGCGCATGGTCTGCTCGATTTGATCGTGGGTTAGCCGGGCACCGATCTTTTGATCCAGGTTCGCAAGTTCGAGGCTCAGTAAAGTCGCCTCGGCTACGTGCTTCTTCAACTGCGGGAAATCCACTTTGTCGTACGTATCGGATACAGCATGGTAGTTCTCGAGATAGTTCGCCTCGTCCTGGTCGGCAACGAAGGTGGGCACGCCTTCGAGCATGAAATCGAAATGATCGGTACCCCACTCCATGTCGGTCTTCACGTCCTTCACGCCAAATTGCGCAAGTGGTGCGATGAGTTGCCTGGCTGCGTACGCCAGGTCCGCGCGGCCACCGATACTAAAGCCTGTAGTCTTGCCTGTGCCCGAGTCGTAGATAATCACGCCGGCGGCTTTGTCGAGTTCGGCGCGATGGTTGGCCGCGTAAGCGCGAGAGCCGAGCAGACCTTCTTCCTCCCCGGAGAAAAGAATAAAGCGAATAGTGCGCCGCGGCAGGACTTGAGAGGCCTTGATGGCGCGCAATGTGTCCACCACCAGGGCGGCGTTGCAGCCATTGTCGAGCGCGCCGGTGCCGAGTTCCCATGAATCCAGATGCGCTCCAACGATGACGAACTCCTCGGGCTTCTCCGCGCCTCGGAGTTCGGCAATCACGTTGGCAGCTTTGATGGGTCCAGCGATCTGGTTGGGGATATTGAGGTCGGCCCACACCAGATTTTTGTCGGCCAGCAACCGCGCCATGCGTTCGCCATCTTCACGGGCAACGATCACCATGGGCAGCTTGTCAATCTCACCGGCGCCGGCGTTCGTGTGGCGATAGAGGATGTCGTGCTCGCGGGTCGCGATGAAAGCCACCGCTTTGGCTTTCGCCCGTACTGCGCGAGTGATCACCGGAGGGGCATTGGCGTACTCGGCGAAGAGGTCGGCCCACGTTTTCAGAACTACGCTGTGCACGAGAAGAATCTTTCCGCTGACGTCCCCAGCCTTCTGGAAATCGGCGTCGGCGCCTTCGCCCACATCCACCACCGGGACGTGCTTCACTGGTGCAAGTGCAGGGGCCCATGCCACTGATACCGCTCGAATGCGGAACGACGACAGGACAGTTCCTCCGCCAACACGATTGGGGTTCACGTCGTAAGCTGTCGTCGCCGTCATTTCCGTGGCGCCCTCGGACCACGAGCTCGGAATTTCAAAGCTCTCGGTGTGCACGCTATCGGCACCCGCAGCCGTCAATGCCTGCATGCCCCACTGCACCGCGTGCTGCATGGCGAGAGTGCCGGGCACGCGGCCGCCGACCTCGTCGGTCAAGCGCCGCAGGTTGTCCTCGAGCGGGGATCGTTGCAAGGCTACCTGGATGATGTGATCGGCGTCCCCATTGGTATCGGCGGGAGTTGCGGCAAAGCTCAGAACCGTCAGAATGCAAACACAAAAAGCGAGTTTCCCTGTTCGCATGTTGTTGTGCATTAGAAATGAAATCATTTAAAAGAGCAAAGCGGAGTCTCTACTCTCGTGCGAATTCCCTACTCTGAACGTCGCCATATGAGCGACGTTTAGAGTGGGGCACCACGGATCATCTTACTTCGGGGGCAGCGGGTCCATTCTGTCCAGGATGCGAAGGCTTTCCAGCGTCGTCTGGCCTACGATCTTCAGACTCTGGGGGCTGAGTTTGTCAA
This sequence comes from uncultured Acidobacteriota bacterium, assembly GCA_963785865.1. GTDB lineage: Bacteria > Acidobacteriota > Terriglobia > Terriglobales > Acidobacteriaceae > Sulfotelmatobacter. Next base: position 432,963 of record CAWAXF010000036.1, read on the forward strand.
TGGTATCTTGCGGCGAGTGCCAGAAAACGTTGTTGTAACCGTAGTTGAAGTCAATGAGATCCACGCTGGGGACACCGCGCTTTACGAACGGAAGATGATCATCGTCCATGGGCAGCGTGCGGCCGAAGAAATGAGACTGATACCCGAGTCGCGTGGCCGCTTCATACACGACACTCTGAAGCCACGGCGTCGAGTTGCCCTCGCGGTCAATGTTCAAATCGGCGTCGCCAATCATGTCGGCGAGCAGGAAGGCTTTGACTTTCTTCAGCGTGCCATCGGCTTGCCATTTCTCGGCCAGATGAGTGATGCCGTAGAGGCTGTCGGACATGAAATCAACTTCGGTGTCGGGCTTCATGGCTTCTTCGGCATCGTCCCAGATGAGCCAGACGCTATTGCCATCGCGCTGCTTGCCACGCAACTGGTTGGCGATTTCCAGCAGGAGCGCACTGGAGGAGGCTCCATCGTTCGCGCCAACGTATGAAGTATTGCGTAAAGGGTAATTCGTATCGTAATGACTGGCAATAAGGATAATTCCGTCTTTGTTGCCGGCAAATTTGGCGACGATGTTGTGTACGGGGAATTTGCCAACGTTCGTGTCGGCGGTAAAAACGTCGTGTTCTACCTGATCGCCCTTCAGGTGAGCGGAAATATAGTCTTCAACCTTCTTGTGATTCGTACTGCCCAAAGGACGCGGTCCGAACCTCACAATCTCTTTGGCGTACTGCATGGCGCGGTCGGCGTCAAAGTCCGGCGGAGGACCGCTCTCGGGCGGGAAGTTCAATTGCGCAGGCGCGGCGGCGGCTGGAGTTGAGCTGGGATGATCCTGCGCGCTTCCCTTTTCCCGGTCGCAAGCCAGGAACGCCAGCACCGCGCCCAGCAGAATGCAGCTTACCGGCTTGGCCCGGTTCATTTCGCCTGTCTCTCGCTGCGGGCGGCGCGCTGTTTAGGATGGACTAGCCACGCTACTCCGATGCTCAGACCGTACAACGCAATCATAGGCGCGGCGAAAATGCACATATTCAGGATGTCAGTCGTGGGCGTCACGATGGCCGCGATGATGAAAATCACCAGGATCGAGTAGCGGAAGTTCTTCAGCATGAATCCGGCGCTGATGATGCCCATCAGGGACAGGAAGAACACCAGAATCGGCATCTCGAAGATCAGGCCCATGCCGAGGATGATGCTCAGGAACAACGAAGTGTACTCGCCGATGGTGATCATCGGCTGGAACTGCTTGCCGAAATTGATCAGGAAATTCAGGGCTGCAGGATACACAACCTTGTAGCCGAACAGGCCGCCGCAAACGAAAAGCGTAATTGTCGACACCATGAAGGGGACGACGTATTTCTTCTCCTTGCGGTAGAGACCGGGCGAGATGAACATCCAGACCTGATACAGAACGAACGGCGAGGTTAGAAAAAGACCGGCGAGTGCCGCAATCTTCAAGTAAAGGTTGAAGGGTTCGGTGGGATTCAGGTAGACCAGCTTTTCCGCCAGTCCATTCGCTCGCAGGGCATCCATGATGGGACGCTGCATGTAATCGTAGATCTTCTCCACCTTCCACCAGCAGGCGAAAAATCCTACCGCGACAGCAATAATGGAATAGACGATCCGTTTCCTAAGTTCCTCGAGGTGATCGAGGAAGCCCATGGTGGGCATCGCTTCTTTTTCGTCTTCGGTCGGAGGCGCTTCCGCGAGTTCAGGCATGGGATTCCTGGGAGCTTGGGGATGTCACGTCCTCGGACGGGTGAGCGGCCTCGGTGGCCACCGGTTCTGAACCGTTCGTTCTCGCTGGAGATGCGGGTTCGTCATTGGAAGCGGCCAAAGTAGCAGCGGGTTCGGCCGGCTTCTCTTCCCCCTCCAAGGCATTCGAACTGCGGCTCGTGGTTCCCTCGATGTGCGGATAGCGAGGCAGGATGCTAGGCTGCTTTTCGATCTCGAGTTGCGAGATCTCCTGCTCGATCTGCGACTTAAATTCGTTGGAGGCGCGGCGAAATTCATTCATGAACTTGCCGACCTGGCGGGCGATCTCCGGCAGCTTCTTGGGCCCGAACACGATCAGGGCCAAGAAGAACAGGAAGACCGTTTCAGAAAAACTCATGGACCTCATCATATAGCCCCGGCGTGAAGGGCGGCAATCACTGGCATGAGAAAGTGAGCGCCAAGCCCGCTAAGGATGGCTGGACTTACGCTCCACGCTGAGGCCGAGACGCGGCTGGCTGTCCATGTCTGTGCTTTCGTTTGACTTACGGCAATGAAGTTCGCGCCCCGATCGGCCGATATCTCATCTCAGGAGTATCCTCGCATGCCCCTGGACTGGTATTGGTTTGCTCTCGCCGCCCTGATTCTGGTCGCTATGTACCAGCAGTTCAGGGCTTACAAGAACGATTGTCATTCGAGAGGGAGGGAGGAGATCTTTCAGATCGTCGCCGAAAATGCTGCCGACATGATTGCCTTGGTGGACGTTAAAGGACACCGGCTATACAACAGTCCGGCATACGAAAAGGTGCTGGGATACTCGCCGGCCGAACTGGGAGAAACGTCGGCCTTCGAGCAGATCCACCCTGAGGACCGCTATCGCGTGCTCGAGGCAGCCCGCGAAGCGCGCGAGACTGGCGCGGGCAAGCGGCTCGAGTACAGGATCAAACACAAGAATGGAAGCTGGCGAGTGCTGGAATCGGTTGCCAGCACGATTCGAGACGCCCAAGGCGTGGTCACGAAACTGGTAATCGTGAACCGCGACATTACGGAGCGCACGAGGGCGCAAGAACAGCTCGAGCACAACCTTTTTTATGATCCCTTGACGGGCCTGCCCAATCGCAGGCTCTTCCTGGACCGTCTGAAGACTGCTTTTCTCCGGGCACAACGGAATGCGCAGCACGCCTATGCCCTGCTGCTGGCGAATGTAGATCATTTCAAAGCGTTCAACGAGAGCCTGGGCACACAGAAAGCGGATCTTCTGCTGCAAGAAATCGGGCGCCGCGCCGCAGCTTGCGTGGGCGAGGACGACACTATTGCCCTCGCCGACAGGAGCGCTGCCGTTTCCCGGCTCGGCGGGGATGAATTCACGATCATTCTGGATGGAGTCAGCGATCCGAGCGATGCCATGCGCATTGCAAGGAGAATCCAGACAGCAGTGGCGGAACCCGTCTTGGTCGAATCGAGAGAAATCCGGCCTTCAGTCAGCGTGGGCATTGCATTGAGTGCGCTAGCGCATCAGAAGCCCGAGGATGTGCTGAGAGATGCGGACATTGCGATGCGCAGGGCAAAAGCCTTGGGCGGCTCGCGCTGCGAGGTGTTGGATGAGGCGATGCACACTCGCGCCGAAGGACGCCTTCGTCTCGAATCTGACTTGCGATCTGCGTTGAGCGAACACCAATTTCGCATTCTTTACCAGCCGGTAGTGGAACTGAACACTCGCACCGTCTCGAGTTTTGAGGCGCTACTACGCTGGGAACATCCGACCCAGGGAATGATTTCGCCTTACCGCTTTCTGGAGGCTGCCGAGGATACGGGGATTCTGGTTTCCATTGGCCATTGGCTCATGGTTGAGGTCTGCCGGCAATTGAAGGAATGGCAAGCCGGCAGGGGTTCCGACAATTCGGTGAACATCACCGTGAACGTCTCGGCTCGGCAGTTCTCCGACGCGCACCTGGCCAATGACATTCAGGAAGCCCTGCGCGAAACAGCTGCAGACCCCTCCCGACTGCAATTGGAGATTACTGAGAGTATTGCTTCTGCAGATCCCAAGCTCACGATTACCGTACTGGCTCATCTGAAACATTTGGGAATCGGCGTCATTCTGGATGACTTTGGAATCGGGTCGGCATCCCTGCGGGGCTTACAGCAATTTCCTCTGGACGCATTGAAGATCGACCGTTCACTGGTGAATGACATGCAAGCGGACCGCTCGTGCAGCGACCTGGTCGAGATGATCATCACCATCGCGCATAAGATGGGGCTGCGGGTGATCGCAGAGGGAATCGAAACAGCACGGCAGTTCGAACGTTTACTCGAACTCGGTTGTGATTTTGGGCAGGGATACTATTTTTCACAGCCGCTCGATGCTAGGGCGGCGCTCCAGTTCATGAACACACAAGTGGCTGGCGCTGCCCGTTAACTGAGACCAACCGAGGTCTCCGGCCCGCCAACCATTGTCATCTAGAGCCGCGTTTCTCGCGCGCGAAAGATCCCCGGAGTCGATTGGAAGCTCAAGGGTCACCTTTCCCTTAACCCACGGCTCAGGACATGTCAGTTACCGCACGCCGTTTCCCGGTGACACCACTCGGCCGTATTCGGTTGCGCGGCTGAGCCGGTCAAACATGCGCCAGGTGTCTAATGACACTTTGCTGATCGCCTCCTCTCCATCGCGCTCGTTGCGGAGAAATGCGGTCATCACGCAGATCACATATGGGCGACCTTCGGCGAAGACGATGCCTGAGTCGTTGCGTACGGCTTCCAACTCTCCCGGCTTGTTGGCAATCGTGAGGTCGGAAGGCAGATCACGAGGAATGAAGGAATCCTTGTGCGTGCTGAGCATCTTAAAAAAGTCTGCTGTTGATTCCTTGTTTAGAACCTTGCCGCGGTAGACTGCGTCGAGCAACTGCATCATCTCGCGCGGCGTCGAGACGTTCTCGCGGCCTTCTTTTGCCGCCTGCAGGTCCATCATCTTGCGGCGCAATCGGGTGTGCGTCAGGGCGAGCGAGTCCAGCATGGCATTGACGTTCTGCATTCCCACCCGGTCAATCAGTACATTGGTGGCGGAATTATCGCTGACGGCAACCATCATCGTGGCCAGGTCGCGCAGAGTGATGCGGGTGACGCCCGGAGTCAATCCGTTCATGATGTCGCTGTCTGGCACGAGGTCGGACGATTGCACCGTGTAGAGGTCGGTGAGCTTGAGCTTTCCCTGCTGCGCCTGCAGATAGAGATTCGCGAGCACGGTAATCTTGATGGAACTGGCCTGGGCGAACACTTCATCTTCATGCAGGAAAAAGTGCTCGCTGGTAGTGAGATCTTCTATGGCGATCCCCATGACGCCATCGAGACGCTGATCGATGTCACGGATCGCGATCCCGAGTTTCTCCCACAATATTTGAGTCTTTACCGAAGGGGCAGTTCTTGGAGCAGCAGAGTTCTGCGCTGTGAGTGTCGCGCAGAGCAGCATCGCGCAAGTAAGGGCCTTCACTCGAAAAGATCCTCCAGAGAGCGGCCATTATACGGCCCAGTGGCGGATTCACAGGCATGGTACACTGCGCGGTCTTGAGGGGCCGATGAAGAGCTCGTTACGTGCAACTGTCGTCTTTATGCTTTCCTTGCTGCTGAGTTGTTCGTCGCCGCAGGGGCCCGAAACAACAGCGGACGTCGTCATCAAAAACGCCCACATCTATACGGTCGATACAGACCAGTCATGGGCGGAGGCGCTTGCCGTAAAAGGCGACCGCATTCTTCGCGTGGGCAGTAATCGCGACATCCAACCCTACATCCAGGATTCGACCACAGTGATTGACGCGGGTGGACGCATGATGCTTCCTGGATTCATCGACAGCCATCTGCACGTAAAGATCGGGGGCGGCAAGAACGTCCTGCGTATTGCGAATGCCGACACCCTGGCGGAAATTCAACAACAGGTCCGCACATTTTCGGATTCGCATCCAGAGTTGAAGTGGATTGAGGCGGATGGATGGAACTACTCGGCTTTCCCGAACGGCACGCTGCCGAAGGCCCACGACCTGGAAGGGCTCACGGGCGGCCGTCCCGCGTTCCTTGTCGCTTATGACTATCACACGATCTGGATGAATCGCGAGGCGCTGCGCGAGTTCGGTATTACGCGAGCTACCGATAAGGTCATCTTCGCGGAAAAGATCGAGAAGGACCCAAAGACCACAGAGCCCACAGGGATTGTGACCGGGTTTGGAAGCACCGGGCTCTCTGAAGATTCAGAGGCAGAATTGAGAAAGCATTTGCCGTCGCACTCGCCCGAAGCCGAGTACAACGCAATTCGGGACACATTGGTCGCGGCAGCACACAACGGAATCACGACTGTGATCGACCCGCAATCCTATCTGGAGGACCTGGATACATACATCAAGCTGGAGAAGAATGGCGACATGCCCGTACGTCTGCAGGTGGCGCTTTTCCACCGGCGAGGGACAACCCCAGAGACCCTCAACAAGTTCGCGGAGGCTCGGGAGAAGTACAACGACGATCACTTCCGGGTAGCCGCGGTAAAGCTGTACATTGACGACGTGATCGAGCCGCACACGGCCGCCATGCTTGAACCATATGCGGATCGTCCGAATACGAGGGGACAACTCGACTATCCCCCCGATGAGTTCAAAGACCTCGTAGCTCGCGTCGACAAGATGAACTTCCAGATTTTCATCCACTCGATTGGCGATCGAGGAATTCGGACCGCGCTGGATGCAATCGAATACGCTGAGAAGCAGAATGGCCCGCGCGACCGCCGCGATGAACTGGTGCACATCGAATGTCTGAACGCCAACGACATTCCACGGTTCAAACAGTTGGGCGTAATTGCCTGCATGCAGCCGCGGCATTGCGCTCCCGATATTACGGGTCAGTGGGCCAAAGCCGTGGGACCGCAGCGATGGAAGTATGCCTGGGCGTTTCGCAGTTTGCGAGATGCGGGAGCGACGCTGGCGTTTGCGTCAGACTGGAATGTGGCCGAGATGGAACCTTTGATCGGCATCTACACGGCTTTGACCCGGAAGGGCCTCGACGGCAAGCCCGAAGGTGGATGGATTCCTGAACAGACCCTCGATCTGGAAACCGCAATTCGGGGCTACACCATGAATGGGGCTTATGCGAACTTCGCCGAGCAGAATCGTGGATCGATTACGCCAGGAAAATATGCCGACCTGGTGCTGCTGTCGGATGACCTGTTTCAGATTCCAAAAGACAAGATTAAAGACGATAAAGTTGTCTGGACAATGGTAGGAGGAAAGGAGGTCTACAAAGCGTTTTAGCGACGCAGTGATGTCATCCCTCGATTTCGGCTTCTCGCAAATGTCTCGCCGCTGTTTCCGAAGTGACAGGCGAATAATAGACCTCTTTGAAGGTGTAGGAACGTGCCTTCGAATGTATTACCGGAAGAATCTCAATGTGCCAGTGATAATCCTCGTCGATCGTCTTCCAATAGCCAAGGTTTTTTGAAGGATGAATCGTACTCGGCGAAGTGTGCAAGACGAGGTGGAAATCTTCGGTTACCGAACGAATCCGCTGCAGGGTACGACGGAGCAGGGCTGCGAGGTTCGTGCGAAGGCCCGGCTTGTTAAGTCCAGTGCGTTCGAAGGAAGCTTCATGATTGCGCGGCAGGATCCAGGTTTCATAGGGGACCCGCGGTGCATACGGACCCAACGCCAGGTAGTCGCCCTTCGCTTCGATGACGCGCTCGGCTTGGCGCTCCTCCTGCTGAATGATGTCGCAGAAGACGCAACGCTCCTTGCTGACGAAGTACTCGCGCCCCGCGCGCAGCTCGTAAAGCACTCGCCGCGGTACGAACATAGTCGCAGTCAGCTGCGAAGTGGGGTGGCTGAATTCCTGGCCCGCATTCTTGCCATAATCCTTGAACAGGCTGACGTACTTGATTCGAGGATCGCGCTTCAGATCGAGAATCCGTTCGGCACCCAGGCGTAGAAAGTGCCCGATCTCCTCGTCGCTGGAGTTCCATAAATGGCGGTCGTGGTTGCGATTTTCCAGCAGCACCTCGTGCGCGCCAACCGAGTACATACGATCATAGAGACCGTCCCCACGACGGCCGGGCTCGCCCTCGATGCGGTACAGCGGCTTTGGATGAACCACGGATCGCGCGGACCACGCAATTCCCGGAGTATCGGGGGAAGACGCGATGACCTGCTGCGCCGTCTCGCAAAAACGGCAGGGGGCCTGTAGGTTCGGAGCGGCGTCGCCGGGATCGTCGCCGGTAATGACCCACGACCGAGTAATCGGATCTTTGCGCAATTCCATAGTTCGAAAAGGAGAACAGAGAAGGAGAACACCGCTGGGCGATGCAGTCAACACCGCCGCGGCATTCTCGCGAGTCTGTGCGCAGCGACACGGAAGAGAGCGAGCTCCTTTGTTATAATCCGCGGAAGCCCGCGACATGACTGAGCCGTCCACTCCACTGATGCGGCAGTATGCTGCCGTCAAGAAAGAACATCCCAGCGCGCTTTTGTTCTTCCGTCTGGGGGATTTCTACGAGCTGTTCTTTGATGATGCGGTCGTCGCCGCGAAAGAACTGCAGATTACCCTCACCTCGCGCAATAAGGAAAAAGGAATCGCGGTCCCCATGTGCGGCGTACCGTATCACGCGGCCGAAGGATATATCGGGAAGCTGATTCGCAAGGGATTCAAAGTGGCGATCTGCGAGCAGATGGAAGATCCGCGTCTGGCGAAGAAATTGGTGCGGCGGGAAGTGACGCGGGTGGTCACTCCCGGGACAGCCGCCGATTCTTCACTGGGCTCGGATGAAAACAACTTTCTGGCAGCGATCGCTCAGGTTGCAGATCGCGTAGGATTTGCAGCCCTGGACTTGTCGACAGGAGAATTTCGAGCGACCGAGTTTTCTGGAGAGAGCGCGCTTCGTCGCGTGCAAGAAGAGCTTGAGCAACTTCGGCCTCGGGAGTTGCTTTATGGGTCTACTGCTCCTTTATTCGAGCAGCGTGACGCACAACAGCCGAATTTGGCGCGGCCGGACCCTTCGGCTTCGCTCAGGGCAGGTAGCCGGCGAGCACTGCCGTCACATGGTTCGATTGCGCCCACCGAGACTCCTCTGGATGATTGGATTTTTGCGCCTGATCACGCGCTGCCCCTGGTCGAAAACCATTTCGGGGTTTTGTCGCTGGAGGGATTCGGGCTGGCGGGGCGCACTGCCGCTGCTTGCGCAGCGGGGGCGACGTTGTATTACGTTCGCTCGACCCAACGCGGATCGCTCGATCACGTGGACCGGATCGGATGGTACGAGCGTCAGAATTGTCTCGTCCTCGATGCGGTGACTGTCCGCAACCTGGAATTGATCGAACCGCTGTTTGCCGGAACCGATGCCGGACTCACTTTATTCCGTTGCATCGACAGCGCGGTCACGCCCATGGGCAAACGGCTGCTGCGGGCATGGCTGCTTCGCCCCTCGCTTGACTTGCAGGAAATCAACGGCCGGCTCGACGCTGTTCAAGCCGGGGTTAAGGACATTTTCGCGCGGGAGGAATTGCGGCATGCGCTGGATGGCGTACTGGATTTAGAACGTCTGCTGAGCCGGGTAACCCTGGAAGCGGCGAACCCGCGTGATGTGCTCGCGCTCGCGGCATCGCTGGCGAAACTGCCCGCAATCAAGCATGCCACCCAACGCCTGGCCTCTGAACGCCTCGCGACGCTGCATGGTTTGCTGGATGAGCTGAGTGATGTCCACGAACGCATCGAGAAAACCATTGTGCCCGAGCCTCCGTTGAGCTTTGCCGACGGAGGAGTAGTCGCGTCCGGGCTGGATCGCGAACTCGACGAACTAAGAGAACTCTCCCGCAACAGCAAGGCCGTGCTGGCACACATAGAGCAACGCGAGCGCGAACGGACCGGAATCTCATCGCTCAAGGTCAAGTTCAATTCCATTTTCGGCTACTACATCGAGGTTTCAAAGTCCAACCTGCATCTTGTGCCGCAGGATTACGAACGCAAGCAGACACTGGTGGGAGCCGAGCGCTTCACTACTCCCGAACTGAAAGAGTATGAAGCCAAGATTCTCGATGCCCAGGAGAAGATCGTCGAGATCGAGCGGCGCCTTTTCACCGAGCTGCGCACTGCAATTGCGGGTGAGGCTAAACGGATTCGGCAGACTGCTCTTGCCCTGGCGGAAGTGGATGTGTTGGCCTCATTTGCGCATCTCGCCGCGCTTCGCAATTACTGCCGGCCACATTTTGTGGATGGACCGGGCGAGATGGAGATCATCGAAGGCCGCCATCCCGTCATTGAGCAGCAGGAACTGGTGGGAGGCACTGAGCGGTTCGTGCCTAACGATCTGTATCTGAACGGCACCACGCACAATATTCTCCTGTTGACCGGACCCAACATGGGCGGCAAATCAACCTACTTGCGGCAGACTGCGTTGACGGTAATTCTGGCGCAGATGGGCTCGTTTGTTCCTGCACGCTCGGCGAAATTGAGCCTGGTCGATCGCGTGTTCACGCGCATCGGAGCCAGCGATAATCTTGCACGTGGTCGTTCGACCTTCATGGTAGAGATGACGGAGACGGCAGCCATTCTGCACACGGCGACTGCGCGCTCTCTGATTCTGCTGGACGAAGTCGGGCGTGGCACGTCCACGTACGACGGACTCGCGATTGCCTGGGCAGCGGTTGAATATCTGCACGCCCGGGTTCGCGCGAAAACGCTCTTCGCTACGCATTATTTTGAGTTGACCGACCTGGCGGACCAGCTTTCTGGCGTGAAGAATTTTCACGTATCGGTGAAAGAAGCTGGTAGCGGGATCGTCTTCCTGCGCAAAGTTGAGCCGGGAGCTGCCGATCGCAGTTATGGAATTGAGGTCGCCAAGCTGGCGGGCTTGCCGATTGAAGTGGTTCAGCGTGCGCGAGAGGTGCTGGCTGAGCATGAGTTCGCAGAGCGGCAGGCAACATCGCATTTATCGCCGGGCGCGAACCCTCCGGCGGCACAGTTGACCATCTTTACGCCACTGTCGCAGCCAGTCCTGGATAAACTGCGCGACGTCGATCTGAACCGCCTCACGCCGCTTGAGGCGTTGAACCTGTTGGCGGAGCTGAAGAAAGAAATCTAACCACAGAGGCACACGGGGGAACTTCTGCGGGATCCTGGACAACTGCTGATCGTAGGATTCGATGGAATCGAGGTCAGCACACGACTCGCTTCCCTGCTTCGCCGCCTGCAACCGGCCGGCGTGATCCTTTTCGCGCGTAACATTCAATCTCCTGAACAAACCTGGCAACTGCTGCGGGAATGCCAAAAATGCGTTTCGACGCCGCTTTTCACTTGCGTCGATCTGGAAGGCGGGAGCGTCGATCGTTTTCGCGATGCCCTTGGGCCCACGCCTGCGCCGGCGGACGTGTTTGCCACCAGCGATGCGCGCGTGTTTCGCAAGCACGGCAAGATTATCGGCGAGAACTGCCGTGCGCTCGGCTTCAACGTAGACTTTGCCCCCGTCTTCGATCTGGCCTTCGAGGCATCGCGCAAGGTAATGGCATCGCGGGCAGTCTCGCCAGATCCCATGGAAACCCTGGGATACGTCCGCGAGTTCCTTGCCGGATTGACAGACGCCAGGGTTCTCGGGTGCGGCAAACATTTTCCCGGCCTCGGCGAGGGCACGCTCGACAGCCATCACCAGCTTCCGGTGATTGACAAACCGCTTGAGGACCTGTGGGAGCAGGATTTATTTCCCTATCGAAGCTTGAAGCGACAACTTCCCTTTGTGATGGTGTCGCATGCGGCTTATCCACAAGTCACGAGAAGCAAAACGCCGGCCTCACTCTCCAGGCTGTGGATCACGGATATATTGCGCAAGCGAATCGGCTACAAGAATTTGATTGCGTCGGATGATCTGGAGATGGGAGGCGTCCTTTCCGCGGCAAGCATTGGAGATTCCGCCGTGCAATTTGTGGCTGCGGGCGGAGATCTTTGTCTCGTATGCCATCGCGAAGACTACGTTATGCAGGCATACGAGAAGTTGGTGCAGGCTGGTGCGCGCGATACAGCACTCGCGAAGCGAGTCGCTGACTCGGTACGAAGAGTCGCGGTCTTTAAAGGAAGATTCGCTGCCATCTTGCGTGCTCCAAAAAGGCCGTCCACTGCTGTAATTGAAAAATTGACGCGCAAACTATGGGAATTCAATGAGCAGGTGCGATTGGAGCCTCTGAGCCGGAGAGACGATCGGCGGCCCCGCGCATGAGCACGAAGGAAATGATTGTGGCTGGACTCATGAGCGGGACTTCAGCCGATGGTATCAATGTCGCTATCGTGCGCATTGGATCTTCGTACGAGCGCTTAGGACGCGCTACTGGGCGCACGCGGCCTGGCATGGAACTGATCGGCCAGCGCGAGTATCCCTATCCGGCCCGGGTGCGTGCCGCCGTCCTCGCGGCGATGAACGCTGCTAATGCCAGCGTCGCGGATCTAGCGCGCCTCAATTCCCTTTTGGGCGAACTCTATGCCGATGCTGTCCTTAAGACGCAACGACAGTGCCGGGTGAAACTCGATCTAGTGGGATGTCACGGCCAAACTTTGTATCACCAAGGCGAGGCGCAGAAGTACATGGGAAGAAACATCACCACGACATGGCAAACAGGGGAAGCTGCGGTGATCGCGGCGCGCGTGGGCGTGCCGGTTGTCTCCGACTTTCGCCCTGCAGATATGGCCCGTGGAGGCAAAGGGGCGCCGCTGGTCCCTTACCTGGACTTCCTCTGGTTTCGCGACGAACGGATCGGAAGGATTGCGCAAAACATCGGCGGAATCGCGAATCTGACCGCCATTCCCGCTGCAGCGAGCCGCGACCGCGTGCTGGCATTCGACACCGGTCCGGGAAACATGGTGATCGATGCTTTGGCGCAACAACTATTCAGTCGTCCTTTTGACGATACAGGAAAGATCGCCGCTTCCGGCAAGGTGATCGAGCCGGTATTACAGCGTGTCTTAGCCAAACCCTTCTTTCGAGCAAAGCCGCCGAAAACCGCGGGAAGAGAGGAATTCGGGCGTGAATTCATTTCCGAGTTCCGACGTTCCAGCGGACGCGCTCGCGATGCAGACATCGTCGCTACCGCGACGGCGCTCACGGCGCGATCAATTGCTGATGCGGTGAAGAGGTTCGTCCTCCCGAGATCAGGCGCGCGAAGTTCCTTTCGTGAACTGATCGTTTCCGGCGGTGGGGCGAAGAACGCCACCCTTCTCGCCATGCTCGCGAAACAACTTGCACCTATGGGAATCGTGATCCGGTTCTCCGACGAATTCGGTCTGCCTTCTCAAGCGAAAGAGGCGGTTGCCTTCGCCCTCCTCGCCTATGAGACGTGGCACCGTCGTCCGTCGAATGTGCCGTCCGCGACAGGAGCAAAGCGGCCTGCAGTCCTGGGGAAGATTTCATATGCGTGAAGTGGCGGACCTCGGAGGGATCTCAGGCTTCAGCCCTCTGGTTTCTGGCCTCGCAACCCACCTCTGACGTCTGGGGTCCGATGGTTTTTTATTCTTCTATGCTGTTTGGCGCTGCTCCCACTCCTTTCCTGCTATTCCAAGCCCCACGCCAATACACTCGTGATGATCATCGAGTCGAGTCCGACGAATCTGGATCCGCGGATCGGTATCGATGCGCAGTCGGAGCGCATAGACAATCTCATCTTCGACGATTTGTTATCCCGCGGAGAGGATTTAAACGTAGCCCCCGGACTCGCGGAACGCTGGGATATTCCCGATCCGCTGACCTACGTCTTTCATATCCATCGCGGCGCGAGATTTCATGACGGCCGCATTCTCACTTCCCGGGATGTGAAGTGGACCTTCGACTCTTTACTCCTGGGCAAAATTCGCAGCACCAAGGCCGCTGTTTACCAATACGTCGACCACATCGAAGCACCCGACGACGCGACCGTGATCTTCCGCATGAAGGAACCGGATGCCACTTTGTTGTGGAATCTGTCGGACGGTGCGATTGGCATCGTTCCCTACGGCAGCGGGGATGAAATCACGCTGCACCCCATTGGTTCCGGGCCATTCAAGTTTGTAAGCGCCGAAACCGATCGCGAAGTAATTCTTGAACGCAATGACGATTACTGGGGAGAAAAGGCAAAACTCGAGCGCATTCGCTTCGCCGTGGTTCCGGACGAAACCACGGAGGCATTGGAGCTTCGTAAAGGCAGTGGTGATATTGCCATCAACTCCCTCACCCCAGACACGGTGGTGACGCTGGCGCGCAATAACAATCTTGCCGTGGAAACCGGGGCTGGTACCCGCCTGGCCTATCTCGGATTCAATCTGCGCGATCCGATCCTGAAAGATGTGCGCGTCCGACAGGCAATTGCCTACGCACTCGATCGTGCGCCTATGATCGAGTATCTATGGCGAGGGGAGGCCCAACCTGCACGGAGCATTCTCCCGGTGCAGAGCTGGGCCTATAACGGTGCCGTTCCCGCGTATGCGCACGACTCCCAGAGGGCGAAGCAACTGCTCGACGCCGCTGGATTTCCCCCGGTCAACGGGGTGCGTTTCCACATCACCATGAAGACTTCCACCGACGCGAACACCCGGCTGATGGTTGCGGTAATCCAGCAGCAGTTGCGTGATGTGGGGATAGCCCTTGAGATTCGCAGCTTCGAGTTCGCTACATTCTTCTCCGACGTCCAGCATGGAGCATTTCAGATGTACGGACTCCGCTGGATCGGCGGCAACGAAGATCCGGACATTTTTGAATACGCGTTCCACTCCTCCAAGTTTCCGCCCAATGGGGCGAACCGCGACTACTACTCGAACCCGAAGGTGGATTCTTTAATTGACAAGGCTCGCCGTGAGATCGATCCCCGGGTGCGAAAGCCGCTGTACGCGGAAGTGCAGCAGATTCTTGCCGAGGAGTTGCCGTACATCAATCTCTGGTATCTCGACAACGTCCTGGTGCACACCGAGCGCGTGCAAGGAATCAAGTTGAATCCCGCAGGAAATTACGATTTCCTGCGAACCGCCGAGATCGTCTCTCCCCAACCCTGAGGACCGCGCGCGGAAATCGTCTCGCGCGCGCGTGTTACCATCAAATTTCGGCTGTATTTATGCGGATACTCTTCATCGGCGACATCTTTGGGAGGCCCGGGCGAACCATCGTCAAAGACCGCCTGCCGGGCATCGTACGCGAGCGCAATATCGATCTCATCATCGCCAATGGGGAAAACTCCGCAGCGGGGTTTGGCATTACGCCCGCCTTGGCTGAGGAACTGTTCGAACTCAATATCGATGTCATTACCACGGGCAACCACGTCTGGGACAAACGCGAGATCGTCGATTACTTCCAGATGGTAGAAGGCAACGGCCACGGTCCGGCCCGACGCGTTCTGCGGCCGGCGAACTACCCCTCTGATATGCCGGGATCGGGAATGTATCAGGGCATGAAGGGGAAAATTCCCTACGCCGTAATCAATCTTCAGGGGCGTGTATTCATGGCCTCCAACGACGACCCATTCCGCGTTGCCGACCAGCTTCTGCAAAAGATTGAAGCCAGGGTCATCCTGGTGGACCTGCATGCCGAAGCCACATCCGAGAAAATCTCGATGGGCTGGTATCTCGACGGGAGGGTAACAGCTGTCGTGGGCACGCATACCCACGTTCCAACTGCAGACGAGCGAATTCTCCCGAAAGGCACTGCGTACATCACCGATGTAGGCATGAGCGGACCCTACGATGGAGTCATCGGCGTCAAGAAGGAATTGGTTGTCGGCAAGTTTTTGAACGGCATGCCTGTGCGTTTCGAGCCTGCTACCGGCGATGTGCGATTGTGCGCCGTGGTAATCGATTGCGACGAAACCACCGGTCGGGCGGAGAAGATTGAACGGCTGATGCTCTCGTAGTCCCGAGCAGCCCAATTTCATCATAAATCTTCTGGTCGCAAGCTGCGCAAGTCGACGCGTTTGCAACGTTCCTTCATCGGACATAGTGACCGAAGGTACTAGCGGATCCTCCTGGGACGGTATTTGCCGGGGTAAATCAAGCTAAAATCAGGAACAATGGCGCGGCTGTTCTCCATCTTCATGACAGCGGTATGTCTGGCGATAGTCCCTCAAATCGCTATGGCTGCGGAGCCGCCCTTGTCCCCGCCTGTCTCTTGCTCGAATGGACTGGTTGGTGGCATCAACTGCATTCCTACCAAGAAAGATCTCCAGGACTCGCGGGAAGCGTTCGAACATGGAGTGAAACTGCACAAAAAGCAGCGGCTCGAAGAAGCTTTCGTGCAATTTGACGAAGCAGCGCGCCTCAATCCGCAAAATGTGGAGTATCTGGCTGCGCGGGAGGCAGTGAAGGCAAAGCTCGTGTTTCAGCACATTGAAAGTGGCAACCTGCTTTTACTGCAAGACGCCCGGTTGCGCGCGGCAGCAGAATTCAAAGCGGCGGTTGATCTCGACCCTGAGAACAAATTCGCGCGCGAGCGACTGCAGGAAGCCACGCGAGAAGCAGCACAGGTACTTAGCAAGGCGTCGTTACTGCCCGCTCTTGAATCGACAGAAATCCATTTGCAGCCGACTGAAAGTCGCGCCACGTTCCACTTCAACGGAGACACGCATTCCTTATTCACTCAACTTGCCTCGGCTTACTCGCTCAGAGTGCAATTCGACGACTCTGTTCCTTCGCGGCCGGTGGTGTTCAATGTAGACGACGTCGATTTTTTTACAGCGCTGAAGCTGGCCTGCAGGGTAAGCAAGACCATGTGGGCAGCACTGGATACAACCCAGGTATTCATCGCGGCCGATACTCCCGAAAACCACAAGCGCTATGACCGCATGTTGTTGCAAACCTTCCTGCTGCCGGCGCATTCCACACCGCAAGAAGCTACCGAACTGATCACGACCATGCGGAACATGTTCGAGCTGCGCTTTGTCAGCTCGGGACAGACCGCCAATACCGTAGAAGTCCGTGGACCTGCGCCAGCGGTCCGGGCTTGCGCAAAGCTCATGGAGCAACTCGGCAATCCGCGGCCTCAGGTGATGTTCGACATTCGGGTGTTTCAGATCAGCCATCAACTCACGCGAAACATTGGTGTGCACATTCCGAACACCTTCAATCTTTACAACATCCCGGCTGCAGCGCTGGCGGGGCTTGGGGGGCAAAGCATTCAGCAGCTCATCAACCAGCTGATCTCTTCGGGAGGCATCAACCAGCTGGGGAACACGGCACTTTCCGGACTCCTCTCCCAGTTGGGAGGTCAGCAGAACTCCATATTCAGCCAGCCGCTCGCCACCTTTGGCGGCGGACTCACATTCATGGGCTTGAGTCTGGATCAGTTTTCCGCGGCGCTGTCGGTGAACGAATCGTGGGTGCGAAGTCTGGAAAATATGTCCATCCGCGCCGGACAAGGCACGGATGCGAGTTTTCATCTCGGAGAACGCTTCCCCATCCTGAATGCCAGCTATGCACCGATCTTCAATTCACCGCAAATCTCGGCCGTGTTGGGGAATCAAAGCTATATTCCGCCGTTCCCCTCGGTGAGCTACGAAGACTTGGGGTTGAACGTGAAAGTGAAGCCCACAGTGCACGGAGATGGTTCCGTCACTCTGCAACTGGAAATGCAAGTGCGTTCGCTAACGGGTCAATCCGACAATGGGGTACCGGTAATTTCCAACCGGGAGTACAAGGGCAGCATTACGCTGAAAGATGGTGAACCAGCCTTTGTTGCCGGGGAGATCTCCCGGACCGACACGCTGTCCATGAGCGGCATCCCGGGATTAGGAGCCGTGCCCGGCCTGAACCAGGCGATGGTGAGCAACTCGAAGCAGGAAAATCAGGATGAACTGATGATCGCGATAACCCCGCACGTACTCGCCAACTTCGAACGGACCACTCCCCCCATTTGGATCAGCGAACGTTAGCTATTGGTTTTTCGCAGCGAATTCAACCAATTTCTTATAGACATCCAGCAGTTGGTGATCGAAGTTCCCGATCCTGCGGCCATTGATAAACAGGGTTGGTGTGCCCGTCACCTCGACCTGCTTTCCCAGCGCAATGGAGGCATCCACGCGCGTCTTGGTGTCGGGCTTGGCGGCGCAGGCGGCGATCTCGTTCCCCTTCACGCCGGAATCGTTGGCAATCGCAGTCAGCTTCTCGTCGGCATTCTCCGCCGTGATGTTGCTCTGCTGTTCGTAGGTTTTCGCAACGAACTTCCAGAATGCATCGTTGGACGCGCGTCCTACACAATCGGCGTATTCTGCGCCTTTGGCTGCCCAGTTGTGCATCTCGAGAGGAAAATTTTGAAACACAAAGCGGGCGTTCGGTTCGGCGGCCACGAGTTCTTCAATAGTCGGCTGTGCGGCCTTGCAGGCGGGACACTGCAAGTCTCCAAATTCGACAATCGTGACCTTCGAATCTTTTGAGCCGCGGGATGGTCCTGAAACTCCTTGATCGAGGACGTTTCTCACATGATCGAAGGGATGGGCCCCGAAGGGAATGACGTCGCCCACCAGCGCGCGTTCACCGTCTGGAGAAACATAAAAGCGAGTGACTTGTTGGCCCTGCTGAGTGGCAAGAACAACTGAGACTTCAGCCAGCCCTGGAATTACCGATGGCTTAATACTCGCAATTTTCCAAGTCAAATCGGGCTGATAACCAAACTGCTGGTGCAGGAAGGAATTCGACCGTAGCTTCGGAGGGAAGAGTGGTGCTTGCGTTGGGCCGCGTAGCCAGCGTTGGCTTCTGTGAAGTGGTGTTTTGAGCGGCCGCAAGCGTGCACATAACCAGAAAAATGCCATTCAGCAAATTGCGCATGAGTTCCTTTCGTATTCGTCTGAAAATGATGGCAGCGTGGGAACGAGCATACGATATATTGTCGCACTCACGCCTCGAACTTGGCAGCAATGGGAAAGCGGCGTCCGTACCCGAAAGCCTTAGGAGAGATTTTTATCCCGGGCGCAGCCTGCTGGCGCTTGTACTCAGCCCGGTCTACCATCCGGATCACGCGTCGGACGAGTTCGATGTCGAACTTGCGATCCGCTGCGATCTGTTCCGCGCAATGAGAGTCTTCAATGTAATCTTCCAGGATGGCGTCAAGAATCTCGTAGGGAGGAAGTGAGTCGCTGTCTTTCTGATCCGGCCGCAACTCGGCCGACGGGGGTTTTTCCAGGCTAGCCTGAGGAATCACAGGACGTTTCGAATTCACATACGCACTAAGGCGGTAAACCAGGGTCTTGGGCACATCAGAGATGACCGCGAGGCCCCCCACCATATCGCCGTACAGCGTGCAGTAACCCACACCCAGTTCGCTTTTATTGCCGGTGGAAAGCACGATCGCCCCGAACTTGTTGGAGAGCGCCATCAGCAGGGCTCCGCGGGCGCGGGACTGGATGTTCTCTTCAGTCACATCTTCGGGGCATCCCGAAAAAACATCGCGCAGAATTTCCCGATAAGCTTCATAGGCGGGATTGATCGAGAGTAATTCAAAACGGATCCCGAGATTTTTTGCAAGATCCCGCGCATCGTCAATCGATCCTTGGGATGAATAGGGACCAGGCATGCCGACGCCGATCACGTTTTCCGCGCCCACCGCATCCGCTGCAATCACGGCTGTCAGCGCTGAATCAATGCCGCCGCTCAGGCCGACAATCGCTTTGCGGAAGCCGCATTTCTGAATGTAGTCGCGCGTCCCCAGCACCAGGGCGGAATAGGCGCTGGCTTCATCGCCTGGAGTCTGCTCATGCATCTCCCCGGTCAGAGTCTGCGAATCGAAGTAAATCAAATCCTCTTCGAACGATCGCGCTTGCGCGATCACGTTACCCTCGCGATTGAGCACGAGGCTGGAACCATCGAACACCAGGCTGTCGTTGCCGCCGACCTGATTGACCAAGGCAACCGGAACTTTATGCTGGCGCGCAATGCTGGCCAGCATGTCGCGGCGAAACTCCCGCTTGCCGATCCAGAATGGGGAAGCGGAGATATTCAATACAAAGTTCCCACCAGCTTGGATGAGCGACTCCACGGGGTCTACGGTGTACAGACGCCTCGACCAGAACTGCTTATCGTTCCAGGCGTCCTCGCAGATGGTCAGCGCCATGCGATTGCCGCAAAACGGAAACAGATCCTGTTTTCGCGCAGGCGCGAAGTTGCGCATTTCATCAAACACATCGTACGTGGGCAGCAGCATTTTCGACTGTGTGAACGCGATTTTGCCGTCCATCAGCAAGGCGGCGGAATTCATAGCGGTCTTGCCCCCGTCGGCGTCGGCCGGAGTTACCAGCCCACAAATTACTGCAATGCCCCTGCTTTCAGCGGCGATACGCTCGGCCCATTCGCGGTTATGGGCGACAAACGAGGAGCGCTCAACGAGATCCCGAGGAGGGTACCCGCACACCGACAACTCGGGAAACAGAATCAGTCCAGCACCGGCCGCCTGAGCCCGCCGGGTAAACTCGATGATTTTGGCTGCGTTTCCAGAGAAGTCTCCAACCGTTGGATTGATCTGCCCCAGCGCAATCTTCACACGTCTAGTGTAAAGCCCACGCGTGCCATGCGCACCAAAACAGAACCGCCGTTTTCGCACAACCTGCGATGGGCCGACGGCACTGCTTGGAAACCTGCTACAATATCGATTTTGTAGTGCACGACGGAGGTCCGCTCATGTCCCAGCGCACGCAATATGCAGTTCGCTATTTTTGCCTTTTGGCTTTCTCCCTTTCCCACCTTGCCCAGGTCGCAGCGGCACAACAGAATAATCCGTCTCACCCATGGATGGATGACAAGCTGTCGCCTGACGAGCGCGCCTCGCAGGTCATCAAGCAGATGACGCTCGATGAGAAGATTCAGTTGCTGCACGGCACGGGAATGGTTGGGCTAAGCCCCATGAGTCCGCTGGCCATCCACTCGAATGGTGGCGCGGGATATGTTCCCGGTATTCCCCGCCTCGGCATTCCCGCACTTCAGATGTCGGACGCAGCTTACGGCGTGCGCGTCAGCGGCGAGAACGGGCGCTACTCGACCGCCTTACCTTCGGACGTCGCGGGAGCAGCAACCTGGGATTTGGAGGGCGCGTACGAATACGGCGCCCTGATCGGCCGCGAATTGCGCGCGCAAGGATACAACATGGGGCTAGGCGGAGGCGTGAATCTTACCCGCGAGCCGCGCAACGGACGTACTTTCGAATATATGGGCGAAGACCCTATCCTCGCAGGAAAAATGGTCGCGGCGACTATTAATGGATTGCAGGCCCAGCACGTCATTGGCGACATCAAGCATTACGCGCTGAACGATCAGGAAAGCGGCCGCAACGCCGTCAACGTCAATATTGACAAGCGGGCAGCGCGCGAGAGCGACCTGCTCGCTTTCGAGATTGGAGTGCAAGAATCCAATGTCGGCGCCGTTATGTGCTCGTACAACCGCGTGAACGGCGACTACGCTTGCGAGAACAAGTATCTGCTCACCGATCTCCTAAAGAACGATTGGAAGTTCAAAGGGTTTGTTCTTACCGACTGGGGTGGAGCTCACAGCACCGAAAAGGCGTCTGCGGCCGGGTTGGATCACGAGCAACCGGGCTGGATCTTTTACGGCGAGGAACTGAAGAAGGCCGTGCAACCTGGAAAAGTCCCGAAGGCGCAACTGGATGACCACGTCCACCGCATTCTGCGCACGATGTTCGCCACAGGCATCGTCGATCATCCCGTACAGAAGAGCGTTGTCGATGTCGAAGGCGGCCTGGACATTGCTCGCCGATTGGAAGAACAGGCGATCGTGCTGCTAAAGAATGATCACCAGCAACTTCCGCTGGACGCCGCGAAGCTGCGCAGCATAGCTGTGATCGGCCCTCACGCCGATGTTGGCATGATCTCAGGCGGCGGCTCGGCGCAGGTTGATCCTCCAGTCGGGAACGCTATCCTTCCACCCGGAAAAGGCCAGACGCGATGGCTTGAGCCGATGTGGTTTCCCACCTCCCCTCTGAAATCGATTCGAGCGAAGGCCGCCGGCGCAACCGTGGAATTCGATTCCGGCGCCGATCCGGAAAAGGCAGCATCACTGGCAAAGAGTGCGGATGTTGCAATCGTTTTCGCCTACCAATGGGAGAGCGAAGATATGGACCTGCCCACGCTTTCTCTGCCCGAGAATCAGGATAATTTGATTTCCAAAGTCGCCGCCGCGAATCCGCATACCGTCGTTGTGCTCGAGACGGGAGGACCGGTTACGATGCCCTGGGCTGGCCAGGTAAGTGCGATTCTGGAAGCTTGGTACGCCGGCAGTAAAGGATCGGACGCAGTCGCAAATGTGGTTTTCGGAGATGTCAATCCCAGTGCGAAGCTTCCGCTAACGTTTCCTCTGAGCGACGCTGATCTGCCGCATCCACAGATCGTCAAACCACCTCGCACATCCATGCCCGACAATACCAGGCCAGAGGTCTGGAAACAGATCGCAGCTGGACTCCCTCCGTTTCAAGTCACCTACGATGAGGGCGTGAAGGTCGGCTACAAGTGGTACGACGCTGAGAACAGGCCCGTGCTGTTTCCATTCGGACACGGCCTGTCCTATACGACCTATGCCTACTCGGATCTGAAGGTCGAGCCGGGAAAGACTCCCCGCGTCAGTTTCACGGTGAAGAATGCCGGCGACCGCGCTGGAGCTGAAGTAGCCCAGGTCTATGCTTCGCTTCCGGCGGCTGCAGCTGAGCCTCCGAAGCGCCTGGTAGGCTGGAGCAAGGTCAAACTGAACCCGGGCGAGAGCAAAGAGGTGACGTTGGAGATCGAGCCCAAGTACCTGTCGATTTTCAACGTGGAGCAAAATGGCTGGCAGCTCATTCCGGGCGAGTACACGTTTATGGTTGGGGGCTCATCGCAGAGCCTGCCCCTGAAGCAGGCTGCTCGAATCGAATAGCAACGCAGCACTGGCTGCCGATTCGTGTTCAGGATTGAACTTCTCTCGCTGCTACCAGGACCTCAGGTACGATGCTGTCGATATCGGAGTCCTTGGTGCGGTGATTCACAATGCAGGCGCGCAAACAGAAATTATTATGCAGGGACGCGTTCGAGAGATAAATTCTCCCGCGTTCCACAACGCGTTTTAATAGTGCTGCATTGAACCGGTTCAGGTCCTCCCCCGTACCATGTCTTGCCCCGCGATGGCGGAAACACACAGCGCTCAGCTCCACCGGTGCCAGCATTTCCAGTTGAACTTCATTCTTAATCGCCTCGGCGAGCCGACGGGCCTGCGCCAGATCTTTCCGGATCGATTCGCGAAAGGCTTGCAGTCCGTGGTAACGCAGGGATAACCACAACTTCAAAGCTCGAAATCTTCTCGACAGTTCCATCGACTCTTCAAAAAACGCGAATCCTTCAATCGGATCTGCGTTTAGCGAGCGCGCATAGTCGCCGGTATGAGAAAAAGTCTTTTGAGCCGCTTCCGGTGAACGATGGAGCAGGCACCCGCAGTCCAGAGGCTGATACAGCCACTTATGCGGGTCAAGCGAGATTGAGTCGGCGAGTTCCATGCCCTCGAACTTGTTCTGTTCGGCAATTGCCGCCAAAGCGCCGTACGCTCCATCGATGTGCAGCCAGGCTCCATTGCGATGCGCTATGTCCGCGATCTGCCGCAACGGATCAATCGCTCCGGTGCTGACAGTTCCGGCTGAGGCGACCACCGCCACAGGTGTTTTGCCCAAGGTCTTGTCCCGCTGCATGCGCGTCTCAAGCTCCTCGGGAATCATCCGGAATGACTCGTCGGTTGGGACTCGATTCAAGTTATCCCGCCCGATTCCCAGCAGCGCCACCGCTTTCGGAATGGACATGTGGACTTCATCGGAGCAGTACACAACCATGCCCGCGGAGATTCCCTTTTCATTGCTGGGCGACTTGGCTTCACGAGCCATTGCAAGTCCCATCAGATTGGCAGACGAGCCTCCGCCGGTAAGGTGTCCGCTGAAACCAGGCAGCCCAATCGCTTCCGCCAGCCAGCCGACCACCGTCTGCTCAATAGTTACGGCGGCAGGCCCTGAGCGCCACGCGGTGACGTTCTGGTTCAGCACACTGGCAAAAAGATCGGCAACCGCACCTACCGGTTCTCCAGAACCGAGCACATAGCCGAAAAAGCGTCCATTTTGTGCCCGGGAAAGGCGAACGAGATCTGGTAGAGCGGCAAAGGCTTCCTCTCCGAGCCCCTCTTCTGGCACGGCGCCGCTATACACGCGGCGTGTTTCCTCGCCAGTGGTTGCGGGAGAGATCCTCTGCTGGTCAAGACCCTCGAGATAGTCGGCTGCTAATGCCGCGACCCGCTCTGCCAGGCGGCGAAACTGCTCGCTGGAAACTTCGACCGGGTTCATTGAGGATCAGTCACCCTCGCCCGCGGGAAATACCGTGTGTTTGGGCTTTGGCATCGGGGCTGAACCTTTCCGGTCCTGCCATAACACTCGATTTAATTTGCCAACGTTGGCGGCATCAGGACGCGAGAAATCCATTCGCGAGGAAATACTGGCTCCGGGAGCATTTTTGCGGTTAGTTTCGTAGATCAATCCATTCTTCAAATTCCGATAATCGGCCTTGTAGGCGGCCTGATCGCCAGAGCCTGTGAAGAGTCCGCTCATCACCGGAGCATAAGCGTCATTCTGATTCATGGGTGGCAGGCCGAGCAAAACCTCCATCGTGTGCACCATGTTCACCGTGGTATAGAAACGGTGCTCCACATTGGGTTGCGCTGCCGAACCTGGGGAATACTTGCTGATGACGAACGCAATCGATCGATGCGCATCCACGTGGTCGGCGCCATTTTGTGCATCGTCCTCCAATATGAAAATCGCAGTGTCGTCCCAATAAGGACTGTGCGAGATGGCGTCCACGACCCGGCCCACAGCGAGGTCGTTATCCGCAACATTGGCCGCCGGACGCGCCTTATCAGACCGCGTACCCCCCGTATGATCGTCGGGTAAGTAAAGCAGAACGAATGACGGCAACTCGTACTCCGGCCCTTCGTGAGCCTCCCGCGCCCGCACAAATGCACTGAACTCATTCAGAAATTCGTCCGCGCGCAGTTGGTCCGGATAGTCCGTGTTGAAATCGGGATAGAGCGGATCGAAGTGATCGCGCAGCACGGCCTTGGTTGGCTTCACGCCACTGAACAAGGGTACGGCCCATGGCCACGGGCTGCGCCCACCATGAGGATCGCCGACATTCGGGGGCAGTGTGTCGCCCTGATGCAGTTCGGTGCGTGTACATTTGCTCTCTTGTCCCGAGGGTGTTCCTTCCTTGGGATTTGCCGCCTTCCGTTTCACATTGCACCATTCAGCATTTACAAACTCGCCGTAAACGCGAAAGCTCACGTGATTGCGCGCGAGGTTATCCCAGATGAATCCGGTGCCCGGATCGTCCACATCGGACTGATTGTGTTCCAGTGGAAATTCGTCGGCGACCTGGCCCTGGAAATCGTAGGTGCGTTCCTTACCGCGGTAGGCGATCTGCCAGGTTTTCTCGTTGTAATCAGAAGTGATCGCCGCCATGGACCAGACGTGGCCGTCACCTGAAACTTCTCCACTGTCGTAAAAATTATCAAGCACGCCGAACTGCAGTGCGAGCTTGTGCTCATTGGGCGTGATGTCTTCGCCGTACATGGTCAGCGAAGAATCTCCGTTCCCCACTTTTAGATCTCCGAGAACCTGATCGTAAGTGCGGTTCTCTTTGAGCACATAGATCACATGCTTAATCGGATTCTGCCCCGCGGCAAACGCAATGGTACCGGGATCGCTATGAAAGAGATTGTCCCGTTCCACGGTCTGGGTGAGCTGCGGAAGCTGTTTGAGAGTCGAGGCAATGTTCAGCCGGGCGACCGATCCCCTGATGAGGGTGGCGATATAAGCGTGCTGGTGATGTTTGATTTCGTCCGCGGTCTTTCCCATCTGCTTGTTGGGCCCAGCGCCTTCTCCTTTCGCGGTGGCGATGAGCAGATCGCTGCCTTGCACCGCGAGCGCGCTCGGGTACCAATCGGTAGGAATGAATCCCATTGCAGCTTGCGGATCTTGCGAGTTGGACACCGGAGATGCTGTCGAAGTGTCAAACACCGCCACTGCATCCAGCGAGGAATTGGCCACAAAGAGATATTTGCCATCAGAAGATTGCGCCAATGCCGTGGGATAGGCGCCGGGAAATTCTTGCGCCGATGGAGTTGTCGAAAAGTACCCTGTCACCGTCCCGTCGCTGGTCGATACCGCAGCGATCTGGTCAAGATTGGAAAGCGCCACGTAAAGCGTTTTTTCATCCGGACTGAGCAGCATCGCAGTCGGATGCGAGCCCGGCGCTAACGGATCCCGAGGGACTTTCAATCTTATCCGGCCAGTGACGACACCTCCGTTCAGATCAAGTTCCGCTACTTCTGACGCATTCCACAAGCTGCACCAGGCACGCCGGCCATCTCGCGTGGCCACTACCGTGTATGGGAATGCGGATGGAACCAGATCATTCGTACTGACATCGAAGGTCTGAAGAACCTTGCCCGTTGCGGGATCAAGCAGGACGACGTTGTCCGACAGATTATTCGCGATCAAAAGCTTGTCATGCCCGGCATCCTGAATCAATGCGATGCCCGCGGGATATGGAATCGCCGTATGTGCTGGCGCCTTCAGGCCCACAGCCAGCTTCTTACCGGAAGACAAGGGCTGCATGGGGATTGGAATGAATTTTTCTGGTGCCACCTTGCCTTGGGAGAAAGAGTAAACGGCGATTCCATTCCCGGTGTTTCCAGCTCTTTGACCTCTCGGATCTGTCAGCGAGCCAACGGAGGCATACAGATGCTTGCCGTCCGAACTGAAGGCGAGTCCAAGAAAGTAGCTTTGGTGTGCCTCCTCGGGAAAGCGCGCGTCGGGATAATCTGCCAGCTGGTTCGTGGCCAGATTCAGCACAGCAATCGATTGCCTGCCCAGGGTCTCTTGTGTGCCGTGTCCATCATTGAGCATTGTGGCGTAGTGGCCGTCGGGGCTGACGACCATCGTCACGGGAAAACTATTGGTGCTGCCAATTCGCCCGGGCGATGGAACGGTCAGCTTCTTGGTCGTCGGTAAATCGATCGAGGACCGATCACGAGTTTGCGCGACAACAATCCCGGTTCCCGCACTGAGCACAATAAAGAGTCGAACAAGAGAGCGAATCACGGCGCCTCCGCGGTTCAGAATTGGAGAGGTGATGAGCGTAATGCAAGAGCGCGCGGACGGTCAAAGACTTCGCCTGTGAACTGCTGCGGTTCCAGCCTTCAAGTTTGAGGGAATAGCTTAGATTCCTGTAGCACGCGTGCTGGGAGCGGGCGATTCCTCTTCCGGGTGCACATTGTGACGAACATCCGAGCCCTGCACCCAAAAAATGACATCTTCGGCGATGTTGGTGGCATGGTCGGCCACGCGCTCCAGATTGCGTGCGACGAGTAATGCGTCCAGGGCCTGTCGAACGATCTCGGGATGATCATTCATGCATTTCACCAGCTGGATAAAAGCGTCATCCCGCATGCGATCAATGACATTGTCCATTTCGAGCACAGCCTGGGCGAGTTCAACCTTACCTTCAATGAACGACTCTAAAGCTCGACGCACCATGGCGCTTACCGCCGTTCCCATGCGTCCGATATCGACCGGCAAATCAGCAGCCGGTAGCTCCACCATATCCATCACTCGTTCAGCGATATTCACGGCCTGGTCGCCTACCCGCTCAAGGTCGGAATTAATCTTGGTCACCGCAAGAATGAACCGCAAGTCCACGGCCATGGGTTGCTGCATCGCGAGAAGGTCGAAGGCAGCTTCGTCGATCTCACGTTCGGCCGTGTTGATCAGGCTCTCGCTCTCCAGCACCATCTGGCAACGGGTAAGATCACGCTCCACATATGCCTGGCGCGCGCGGTCCACCGCCTGCTCCGCTAAACCTCCCATGCGAAGCAGCCGTTGCCGCAGATCGTCAAGCCCTTGCTGAAACCGCGTGCGCATGATCCCAACCTTCCTATCCGAACCGGCCCGTGATGTAGTCTTCGGTTTTTTTGTCCGAGGGCTTGGTGAAAATTTTTTCCGTCTTATCGAACTCGATCAACTTGCCCAGCAGAAAAAAGCCCGTGAATTCAGCCACGCGCGCCGCCTGCTGCATGTTGTGCGTGACAATCACGATGGTATACCGCTCTTTCAACTGAAAGATCAATTCTTCGATCTTACCGGTCGAGATTGGATCCAGAGCGGAGCAGGGCTCATCCATCAGCAAGACTTCCGGCTCGACCGCCAGAGCGCGAGCAATGCACAAACGCTGCTGCTGTCCCCCCGAAAGACTAGCGCCAGACTTCTTGTGCAGATGGTCTTTGGCTTCATCCCAGAGAGCGGAGGCTTCCAGCGAGTGCTGGACAATTTCATCCAGTTTGCCGCGATCGCGAAACCCGTTCAGTTTCAACCCCGAAGCCACATTGTCGTAAATCGACATCGTCGGAAAAGGATTCGGCTTCTGAAACACCATGCCCACTCGCCGGCGGAGTTGGGTCGGAGAAGTTCCGTTATACGCGTCGATCTCGCCGATACGCACCCGGCCTTCCACCCGCGCTTCGGGAATCGTCTCGTGCATCCTGTTAATGCAGCGAATGAATGTGGACTTCCCGCAACCTGATGGACCAATCAGCGCGGTGGCATGATTGGCCGCCACCTTCAGATTGATTTCGTGCAAAGCCTGGCTTTTGCCGTACCAGGCATTCAGATTGTCGACTTGGATTCCGACACCCATTTATGCCGCTCCAAACGAGCCGCGGCGAACGGCATAACGCACCGCCGCGACCGCAGTGACAATCAAAATAATGAGCACGAAGGAACCCGCCCAGGCCTGGCGATGCCAATCGTCATAGGGCGAGTTCGCGTAAACATAAATCTGTAGCGGCAGCGCGGCGGTTGGCTGCGTGGCCTTCCAGTTCCAAAATGTATTTCCGAATGCGGTAAAAAGCAGTGGCGCGGTTTCTCCTGCTATACGCGCAAAAGCCAGCATGACTCCCGTGATCACGCCCGAAGTTGCCGTGCGCAACGTAATGGAAAGCGTTGTTCTCCATCGCGGGATTCCCAGGCCGTAAGCCGCTTCCCGCATCGCGGTCGGCACCAGCAGCAGCATCTCCTCCGTGGTTCGTGAAATCGTCGGCACCATCATGATCGCCAAAGCCACTCCTCCAGCCAGCGCCGAGAAGCCGTGCCCTCGAACCATGATCGACCAACCAACAATCCCGATGACAATAGACGGAACGCCGTTCAGCACATCTGCGGTAAACCGGATCGCACTGCCGAAACGATTGCGGCCAAACTCTGCCAGGTAGATGCCTGCTCCGATGCCGAACGGCACGCCGATGAGGCTGGCGATCCCTAGAATAAAGGCAGATCCTACAATGGCGTTTGCCATGCCGCCGCCTTCTTCACCAACAGGTTTCGGGGTCTGCGTCAGGAACGCCCAGTTGATGGAGCCGATCCCGCGGTACATCAAGTAGCCAAAGATGGCGATCAGCGGCGCCAACACGAGAATGACCGTCAACACCGCGACACCCGTCATCGCGTGATCGGTCAGACGGCGGCGCAGACTGATCGGCGGCGCATTTTGGCTACTCGCGGTCATGGGCTACGCTAGTCCTTTCGCAGGCTGGCCGCGAGTAACGCTCCACACCAACAGCCGGGCCAGCGCATTCACGACAATGGTTACCACGAAAAGTGCGAGGCCAATCTCGATCAGCGCAGAGAGGTAAGTGTCGCCTGTGGCCTCGCTGAATTCGTTCGCCAGAACGCTGGCCATTGTGTATCCCGGCGCGAAAAGCGATTTGGCAATTTCGGGGCGGTTCCCTATCACCATTGTGACCGCCATGGTTTCGCCCAGCGCTCTTCCCAAGCCGAGAATGATTCCACCAAGGATCCCCGCGCGCGCGTTGCGCAGCACGCCTACTCGAATCATTTCCCAACGCGTTGCCCCCAACGCAAGCACGCCTTCTCTCTGGTGCTGCGGCACCACCATCAGCACTTCACGCGTGATGGAAGAAATGATGGGAATAATCATGATCGCAAGAATAATTCCCGCCGCCAGCATGCCGATGCCGTAAGGAGCGCCTGAAAACAGGCCGGTCCACCCCAATGTCTTGCCCAGAAAGGGTTCCACATACATGCTGAGCATCGGAACCAGGACAAACATTGCCCAGAGCCCATAGATCACGCTGGGAATGGCAGCCAGCAATTCCACGAAAAACGACAGCGGCGCCCGTAGCGCCTTGGGGCACATTTCGGTGGTAAATACTGCAACCCCTACCGAGAGCGGAACCGCAATTACCAGTGCCAGGAGGGAAGAAACCAGCGTGCCGTAGATGAAAGGCAGGGCTCCGAATTTCTCACTGACGGGATCCCAATCACTCCCGGCGAAGAACTTCAGGCCGAAGGAGTGCCAGGAAAGCGCGGAGCGCGTGACTAATTCATAGACGATAAGAATTAGCACGCCCAGGATTGCCAGTGCGCAGGCTGTCATCGCGGCTTTGAAGGTAAAGTCGGGGATCTCTCCGGCCGAGAGGTGTAAAAGAGGAGACATCCGCTGTCTCGTTGCAGTACCAACTGCCGGAACTTCAACGGGTTGCGGACCGTGCATATCAGGCCGGAGGAATGCGCGATTGGCCATTCCTTGCCACGCTAGCAGAGGCGTGTTACAGACGTGTTAAAATAGCTGTGACTTTCCCGCTACGATCAAAGCTTCTGCGGTTCTTCCTGGTAACGCTTTTAAGCAGCTATGAGCATCGCGCGCAAGGGCGGCAACTTCATTTTCCAAAGGATGGATCGCGCCCTGCTCCGACTGGCAGCCGAGGCGAATCCCGAAGCCGTTCACAGCTTCCGGACCACTAGCCGCCGTTTGGAGACTCTCCTTCTGCGGCTCCTCCCTGCCTGCGATCGGAAGCAGAAAAAGCTCTTGAAGCTGCTGGGCCGGGTTCGCCGCAGAGCGGGCAGAATTCGCGATCTGGACGTGCAGCTCGCTGCCTTGCGCGGCTTCAGAGTTCCCCAGGAACCGCGCCGCAAAACACATCTCATACAGGAACTCATTGAGCTTCGTGCAGAGCACGAGGACAAGCTGCGCAAGCTGTTGAAGACGCGACATCTTCTTGAAACACGGAAAAGGATCAAGCAAGCCTCGCGGGCGGTCAATTCCGCTTCCATGCGCGATCCTCTCTCGGTTGCGAAACAGATCCTTTCTTCGGTCTCAATTAGCGGCCCGCTGAACGACGAAGCGCTCCATCGATATCGAATTGCGGTAAAGCACTCGCGTTACGCGGCGGAATTCGCCGTCCAATCCCCTGAAGCCAAGCGTTTCATCGAAGAACTTAAGCTCTTGCAGGATGCGCTCGGCAACTGGCACGATTGGACGATTTTGACCCATACCGCCGCCGAACACCTCGGCGAAGTAAGCCAGTCATCCCTGGTGGCAGCATTGCACAACGTGTCCCGCGTGAAATTCCGGCACGCTTTGGCGGCGGTCTCCACTTCGCGCGCCGCCTCCCAAGTCCCCGCTCCGGCGAAATCCGCCGGAACATTTCAGCTCACGCGCGTCAACGCGGCCTGACTCACTCGACGGGTTCCCCCCGAGTGACGGCTCACTTCCTGCGATGTAAACTGTGAGCCTTCTACATGCCCACCTTCGCCGCGGTTGATATCGGGTCCAACTCAGTTCGGCTCAAGATTGCGCGATTGCAACGGGGACGCCTGCATCCCCTGCATGAGGACCGCGAGGTTACTCGGCTGGGGGAAGGCGTGTTCAGTTCCGGATTTCTGAGCCCCGCGTCGATGGCCGATACGGTGAAAGTTTTGCGCCGCTTTCACCGGGCTACACAGCAAGTAGTTACAGATTCGGTGCGAGTAGTCGCGACCAGCGCCATGCGGGATGCACGCAACTCCCAGGCATTTTTGGAATGGGTACGCTCGGCAACTGGATGGCGAGTCGAAATTATCTCCGGTGTGGAAGAAGCGCGACTGATCCACCTGGGTCTGGTCTCAGGCGCCCGCATCGACCAGTCTCCGACCCTAATGTTAGATCTCGGGGGGGGGAGTTGTGAGCTGACCGTGTCGCAGGGTGGGCACATCCGCGATGCCGTGAGCCTTCCGTTGGGCGCGGTTCGCCTGACCAATGAATTCCTTCGTCACGATCCTCCGCGCAAAGGGGAACTGACGCGCTTGGTTGGTTTCATCGCTCGCGAAGTGAATAAGGTCGTCGATCGGATTACCGCGGCGAAGATCAAGAATGTAATTGCCACCTCAGGCACAGCCGCATCCCTGGCTGGGGTGGCCGCGCATCTGACGCGAAGCAAGGGCCGGCAGCGCAATATCGTCTCTCGTGTTGACACGGCGCGGATTGCCAAACGCATCGCGCGTCTGCCGGTAGCGGAGCGCCGAAAAATTGAGGGCATCGGGCTCCGGCGGGCGGAAATCATTATTGCGGGTGCCACGGTCTATCAGGAATTGCTCGACCGGTTGCACCTGAAAGGGTTTCGCTATTCACCCCTGGGACTGCGCGACGGCATTCTCGCGCAAATGGCTGCCGACTACGATCGCACCACGCGTTCCGGTCGGCAGATCGAATCCGAGCGAGGGGAATCCATCCTGCACGCGCTTGCGCACTATCGCGTCGATCGCAAGCACGCGGTGGATGTGCGAGACTCTGCCACACTACTGTTCACCGCCTTGCGCTCGTTACACCGTCTCCCTCCCGAGTACCGGGAATGGCTGACGGCCGCCGCTATGCTCTACGAAGTGGGAGACTTCGTGAACCGCAATGGACGGCACCGGCACACCCACTACATCATTGCCAATTCCGAGATTCTTGGATTCACTCCCCAGCAGCGACGAATCATCGCGGCCATCGCGCGTTATCTAGGAAAATCTAAGCCGGCGGTGGACGATGGGCCCATGAAGCTTGTTGATAGCGCCGACCGTGCCAATGTGGAGAAAGCGATTGTGTTGTTGCGTCTGGCTCGTGCTTTGAATCTGGGACGCAGCCGCGCAGTCGAGAAGGTGCGCATCGCGGTACGCGAAGCTGAAGTCAAATTCACCTTAATCCCGCGCCGGCGCATGGGCGTGGACCTGGAACAGTGGGCGGTAGAGAAAGAACGCGACTACTTTCGCGAAGTGTTCGGGCGGGAACTTTCAACCGCAGCGTCGTAGAGGATGCGAACCGCCTTCGGCGTCAGGCACCACTGTAAAGTTCCGGCGGTCCTGCGCATTTCCACCTTCGCAACGGCACCCTTTTTCAGTTCCACCGAAGCTTCGCATCCAGAGTCGCTGATCATCGAACCGAGAAACTGGCTTAAATTGGGATTGTGGCCGACCACCATCAAGGCTTCCAAACGCGAATACTTGTCCAGCAGTTTACGAAATTCCGCAAGTCCAGCACCGGGACGCAGGGCAGCATCAAGCTGCAACTTACCCTCGTAGCCGAGCTCATTGCCGACCAGAGACGCGGTTTGCGTGGCGCGCTTCAGCGGACTGGAAACAATCGCGTCCGCTTGCACGTTCAGCGCGGCCAGGGCGCGGCCCACATACCCGCACTGCTCGATGCCCTCTTTGTCCAAAGCCCGCTTCTCATCTTTTTTCGGATTGGCCACGTGTTCGCCCGCGCTCGCGTGGCGTAAGAAATAAAGAATCATGGCGGATTATCGTTCCCTTCCAGCAGTTACTTTACGCCTTCGCGGCGTAACCGGCGCTGGCAGAGCGACAGGCGCCTTCCCTTCCGCGACGCTCATGAGAAAATCCTGCGCGCTGAATGCGGCTGCACCGGTCGGCATTCTTCGGTTTCGTGTGCCGTGCATGGGCTGCCAGGCCCGGATATAGGTCTCATCTTTGAGCAGGATTCGCGCTTTGCGGTTGTCGGCCAAATAGGCGTCGAGGATTTCGTGCCGTACCCGCTGTCGCAGCATCTCGTCGCGGATCGGAACCAGCACCTCCACACGTTCATACAGATTTCGAGGCATCCAGTCAGCGCTGCCGATGTAGATTTCTTCCTCCCCGCTATTCGCGAAGTAGTAAATGCGGCTGTGCTCCAGAAATCGACCGACGATGCTTCGCACCCGGATGTTCTCACTGACCCCCCGCACCCCCGGTCGCAGTGCGCAAATCCCTCGGACGATCAAATCGATTTGTACTCCGGCCTGCGATGCACGGTATAAAGCCTGAACGATGTTCTTATCCAGCAGCGCATTCATTTTGGCGATGATGCGCGCCGGATCACCTCGACGCGCATGCTCCGCCTCGCGCTCAATCAACGCAATACATTTCTCCGCAAGATCGAGGGGAGCGACGAGCAGGGGATCATAGCTCTGATTTTCGGCGTAGGCAGTCAGAAAGCTGAACACGTCGTGCACCGCCCGGGTCACTTGCGGATTCGCAGTGAACAAGCTCAAGTCGGTGTAAATCCGAGCCGTGTTGGCGTTGTAGTTGCCCGTCCCGATGTGCGCATAGCTCCTCGGCACTCCGTCGGCATCACGCCGGACCAGCAAAGAAAGCTTGCAATGCGTCTTCAGGCCCACCAATCCATGAAAGACCTGCACGCCCGCATCTTCCAGGTCGCGTGCCCAGCGAATGTTTGAGGCCTCGTCAAAGCGCGCCTTCAACTCCACCACCGCGGTCACTTCCTTGCGCGACGCAGCGTCGATCAGCGACGGCACAATTAACGAGTGCTCACTTGTGCGGTACAGCGTCTGCTTGATCGAGAGAACGTTCTCGTCCTCTGCTGCCGACTCGATAAACGACACGACCGCATCATAAGAATCAAAAGGATGATGGAGCAGAATGTCGTGGGCGCGCAGCTCTTCAAACAAATCTTTCGACTTGGAGGTCAGGCGAAGCTCGCGCGGGACAAAGGTGCGGTATTTGAGATCAGGACGGTTCACCTGCTCATACACATTGAACAGCCTGACAAGGTTCACCGGACCGTTCACAGGAAAGACCTGCCATGGGTCCAGCTCGAACACAGTGCGCAAGCGGTCGATGATTTCCGGATCAGCGTCGGCCTCAATCTCCATCCGGACCGCGTCCCCTTTGCGCCGGTTATGCAACTCGGTACGCACGGATTCAAGCAGGCTGCGAGCCTCTTCTTCTGCCAGATAAAGATTGCTGTTACGAGTGACGCGAAACGGCGCCGAGGACACAATATCGTAGCCGTGGTACATGCGAACCGCATGATGCGCAACCAAGTCCGCCAGGAAAATAAAGTCGGCTGTGCCTTCTGACGGAAGCCTGACCAGGCGCGGCAGAGCGCGTGGCACCGCAACCACTCCTGTATAAGTCAGGGCCGAGCGCCGCCGCCGCCGCAACAGGAACCCCAGGCAGAGCGCTTTATTGATTACCCGGGGGAACGGATGCGCCGGGTCAACCGTCACGGGCGTGAGCAGAGGGTCAAGTTCCCGCTCAGAATATTCGTCGACAAAGCGCATGGCTTCCGCACCGAGCTCATGCAAACCCAGCACGCGAATTCCCTGCTCAGCCAGCGCCGGACGCAGCCCATCATTCCAGCAGCCATACTGGTCTTCCACGAACTCATGCGTGAGCTGGCTCAGGATGTCGCGCTTTGCCGAAAGAGTGAGCCCGTCGGGACCGGCTTCATTGTAACCATCCTCAATCTGCTGCATCATTGCAGCAACGCGCACTTCGAAAAACTCGTCGAGATTGCTTGCGGAAATCGACAAGAACTTCAGCCGCTCGAGCAACGGATTGCCCTCATCCGCGGCTTCCTCGAGCACACGCCGGTTAAACGCGAGCCAGGAAATGTCGCGATTGAGAAAATACTTGGGATCATCTAGCGAGATGCGCGCCATGGAACGTCTTTACGGTCGAGTACGAGAGCGGAGTCCGCAAGCACAGTGCTGCGAGAAGTTAGTATAAAGCATGTTTGTATGGATTGACGGGCGGACTCAAGTTCCCAGTTCGCTGCAAACAAAAATTGGCGCTCGGGAGGTCCGAGCGCCCTGATTTTCTGGATCACGTCAGGTTATGTGAGTTAGTACCGGAACGACGAGCTAGACGGATCGGCCGGAAGACGAAATCCGCTTCCGGCCGCGGGTTTAGAAGGTCACAATCGTGTCGAATTGAAAACGCTTCAGCCAGCGTTCAAGCGTGGGGCTCTGAGCAGTAACGATTTGCCGTCCGATCAAACCAGTCATGCCAATCTGCACATGAGGATAGGCCTGGTACAAGGCTTCGACACGATGCTCGATAACGTTGGTAGGTTGACGCAGGTCACTGAAGTTGAAAGCCGCCAATACTGCGTCCTTTTCGATCCGAGCGAAGGTGTAGCCCACTAGCAGGTCTCCCTTATTTTTGGTCTGACCAAACTTTACCTCTCCCCAGTAGCCATGCCGCTGATGCGGGTCGCACTTGGGGAACGCAACGGCGGCAGCGGCAAACACTCCGAGATTGCCGCACGCCTCCGTGTTCTGAACAAAATCGATCAGTGCATAAATGGGCCATCGCTTGCTGCCCGTATCGAAGTCCAGACGTGCGATCGCATCAAACATTCCGAACTTGGATGCGTAGAACCGCTTCCCATTGATATCTCCGAAATTGTTGGTGTTGGTGGACCCTCCGAAACCGAAAGTGCCGCCAGCCGTTGTAGTCGTACCATTGGTTGCAAAACCGTTTCCGCCTACCTGGTTTTGTGCAATCGTATCGGCGTTTTCGTAGTTGTAGTAAGCCGCATCGGCGGTCAATTTCAGCCGTGGCCCCAGACTCCAGCCGGTTTGGACTTGCCCACCAACCATGTAGGTGTCCGGGCCACCGCCGACTTCGAATACAGGAGTTCCAATCGCGATGATCCCAAAGTGATTAATGAACCCATTCTTCCAGTCCCAGTTAACTGCCGCGCTCCCGCCTTCCGGGTTGAGATCGTTATCGAAGGTGAGCTCGGTGCGCAGCCAGGTGTAGGCGAATTTTCCAGCTGTCAAACTGAAGGGTTTCAGATAGTGAGGCTTGTAGACGACGAAGGCCTTGTCGATGTTGATCGGAGTGCGCGCAAAAAAGCCGGTCTCAGTCTGATTGGTGGAGATGGGATCACCGATGTCGCCAGATGCCAGCGAAAGACCCGTGGCCAAATCGTCTGTAATATTCGTATTCACGTTGAAGCGCAAGCGGTACCGCTGACGGTTGCGCTGCGCCGGTTCCGCCCCAGTGATCGCGCCTCCTCCCCAGAAAGGCTCGTAGCGTAGACGAAGGTCACCGCTCAGCTTGAGTTTGCCGAGAACTTTGATTTCCTGATTCAACCGGTTGGTTGCTTTCTGGGATTCCTGCAAGTTTACGGCACTCGTTGCCAAACCGGCCTGCAGATCATTGACGTCGCCTTTGAGTTCTGTGACCGATTGCTGCTGCTGAGTTGCGGCAGCCTGAGCCGAATCCGCCTTGTTGGTTGCGTCCGTGGCCGCAGACTGAGCCTGCTGCACTGCCTGATCTTTCTGCCGAAGCTGATCGCGCAGTTCCTGAATCTGTTGTTGCTGCTGCGTCAGAGCGGCCTGTTGCGCAGCAATAGCATCTTTCAACGACTGCACGTCGGCCGCTGTGATGGCGGCCGCTGCCGGTTTTTTCCTGGTTGATTTCGGCGCAGTGCTAGTTTGTCCAACCAGTGCTGTCGCCAGCATCCCTACTGCGCACAACGTCCAAGCAGACTTCATTCGTGCTCTCCTTTGATCCGCAAAAACTGGGAATAGTTCAGCTCGTGTCGCTACTTAACCTGCTTAATGGTTTCTTTCACCTTAGCCACTACGTTTTCGGGAAGCGGCGCGTATGACAGCGAGGCCGTCATCGTCTGTCCGTCGCTCACCATCCAATTCAGGAAATCGGCCAGGATCTTTCCTCTTGCAGAATCCTTCGCTTGGACCGGCACCAACAGCCAGGTGAAACTGGAGATGGGATAGGCGCCTTTACCCGGAGCGTTGGTGATGGAAACGCGAAAATCAGCGGGCATTTTGGCAACCGAGCCTGCCGCCGCCGTCACACTCTCCAGTGATGCTTTGACGAACTCACCAGCAGAGTTTCTTACACTCCCGTAAGCAATCTTGTTTTGGACCGCATAAATCAGTTCCACGTAACCGAGAGTGCCGGGAAGCTGGCGAATGGAGCCGGCAACACCTTCATTGCCCTTCCCTCCGAGTCCCTTCGGCCAGTTGACCGATGTGCCGGCACCAACCTGGCTCTTCCACTCGGGACTGACCTTAGAGAGATAATCCGTCCAGATGAACGTGGTGCCGCTACCGTCAGAGCGGTGCACCACAATGATCTCCTGATTGGGCAACTTCACGTCCGGATTGGCTTTTGCAATTGCCGGATCATTCCAGTTGTTAATATGGCCCAGAAAAATGCCCGCCAAAATCTCAGGAGTGAACTTGAGTTCGGCGCTCACGCCCGGAATGTTGTAAGCCGGTACATCGGCTCCGAGGACCGTCGGAATATTGAGAACTTTGGTGTTCAATTTGGCCTGAGCGGCCTTGAGTTGATCATCGGTCATTGGCATGTCGCTGGCCCCGAAGTCGACCGTCGCCTCCGTTATCTGGCGAATGCCGCCTCCGCTACCGATAGATTGATAGTTGACCTGTACGTCAGAATGAAGCTTGTGATATTCGCTGAACCATTTCTGATAGATCGGGTTGGGAAATGTGGCGCCTGCTCCGTTCAGCGTAGTCTGCCCTACTGCCGGCAGGGCCAGAATCGCACACACCAACAGCAGCACGAGTTTGCGCATTACCTGGAATTCCTCCTTGAAATGTATGTCCACGTTTTATCGGCGGCGTGTTACAAGACTGTTACAGAGGAGTGAATTTCTGATGAATGGCTGCGTGTAGGCTCTGGAAAACGCGGATAGTTACTGGGTAGCTTGCAGTCGAGCAATCTCGCGCGGAAATAAAGTATTCCCCGGAAATTCCCGCTGCAATCCGGCGAGCAGTTGGAGCGCGCGACCTTTGTCCTTTTCGCGCACGTATGCGATCGCGAGCAGGATCCGAGCAAACGGAGCGAGATAGTGTCCATGCTCCGCAGTGGTCTGAAGATCGCTGATACCGCTCTGCTTGTCGGCCGCAAAGCCTCCCATGCGCAGAAACCAGCGAACTGGAGCAGCCATGCTGCCGATCACGTACTTGCTGAACCCTGTCGCGAGCAGGGCATCGTAGCAATCGTGGCACACGGCGAGCAGTTGTTGGGCCGATGCGGAAGCCTGTTTTGTGAAGTGCAGCGAAGCCAGGTTGCGCTTCTCGATCAGCGCTGCATAGTCGGCCTGCAAGCCGGAACACAGCGTGAGCGCAAATAAAGCATCGCGGTCCTTGGAGTCTTTTTCCAGCCTCGCCTGTGCCAGCTTTTCTGCTCGCGCAATCGCTGACTGGAACCGCTCCCGCAGCTCAGGATCAGGATCCAATTTCGCTCTTTTCTCGAACTTGTCGTCGTTCTCATAAAACTGAGCTTCGAGAACTCCGAGGCGGTTGAACTCCGAAAAGAGAAAGCCGGCGGCCTCGCTGACCGGGCCAACCGGATCATCTGGATGCTGCTTTTGCCAAAGCGAGAAATCCTCTTGTGCGCCCGAGAAGTCGAGGTTGTAGAGTCCCGCAAATCCCTGATCAAGCGGCGATGTTGCTGAGGTCCTGGCGCCGTCTTCCGCAACGCACATGAGACTCAGCAGACAGACACTGCAGCAGATTGTGACCGCAATCCTCATCGGCGCATCCAAAACTTTCTTGCTGCTCTCTCGCGTAACCCTTCCCTGCTTTATTATCTTTGCTCGGCCCGGCTGCAATACAGATTGAGGCTACCTACATTTGATGCCGCTAGGGAAGAAATTCATAGCCTTAGATGTAAAACATTTGTCATGGAGAAAACTGCTGACCCGCCGCTCTAAGGAATACCGACCGCATGACTGATTCCAACACTCGCTACGCGCCGGGATGGCCCGGTATCCCTCCGCGCTGGACCTCGAGCGCAAAAACGGGTGCGGGCACCGCACTCAACCAGCACAGCAAAGTCTGGTTTACGACCAGTCATGGAATCCTCAACGAAGTGTACTTCCCGCGTGTGGATCAGGCTTGTACTCGGGATATGGGCTTTATTGTGACCAACGGCAATGACTTTTTCTCGGAAGAAAAGCGGCACTGCTCGTTCGAAAGCCGACCCGTCGAAGCAGGTGCTCCCGCGTTTCAACTACTCAATACCGACAATTCGGGGCATTATCGGATTCACAAGGAAGTCCTTTGCGATCCCTACCGCAACGTGGTTCTGCAGAGAGTGCGCTTCGAAGTACTACAAGGGAAACTCGCCCACTATCGATTGTTCGCCCTGCTGTCGCCTCACCTGGCTAACTGTGGATACGGCAACACGGGATGGATAGGGGACTACAAGGGTTTTCCCATGTTCCTGGCAGAACACAATGGAGTGAACCTCAGCCTGGCTTCGTCGGCGCCATGGAAGAAGATGTCGGTCGGCTTTGTGGGTGCGTCCGACGGATGGCAGGACCTTACGCAGCATTTCCAAATGGAATGGGAGTACACGCGCGCCGAAAATGGAAATATTGCTTTTACCGGCGAGATCGACCTCGCCGCATGCAACGGCGAGTTCGTCCTGGCGCTCGGGTTTGGCTCGATCTGGACCGAAGCGGGACAGCAGTCACGCTCGAGTCTTTTCGAGGAATATAGCGATCTTCGCGCACATTACATCTCGCAATGGAAGACTTGGCAGACGAAGCTTCTGCCGCTGGATCAACCCTTGCGGCAGAATGATCTTTATCGCGCGTCTACCGCGGTTCTTCGAACGCATGAATCGAAAGACTTCCTGGGAGGCATCATTGCCAGTCTTTCCATCCCGTGGGGCTTCAACAAGGGCGATGAGGACCTTGGCGGCTATCACCTCGTCTGGCCGCGCGATCTGGTTGAAACTGCCGGGGCACTCCTCGCTGCCGGAGCTACCAGCGATGCCGCCCGCGTCCTGCGCTACTTAGAAGCCACTCAGGAAGCTGATGGCAATTGGGCGCAGAATCTCTGGCTCGACGGCCGCGCTTACTGGAGCGGCATCCAGATGGATGAAACTGCCTTTCCCGTGCTGCTGGTCGATCTAATGCGGCGGGAAGAGCCTAGAACTCTGGGAAAACTTGACCGCTGGTGGCCGATGGTTCGCAAGGCCGTCAGTTTCATTATTCGGAATGGCCCGGTCACGCAGCAGGATCGCTGGGAGGAAGATGCCGGATATTCGCCATTCACACTGGCTGCCGAAATTTCCGCACTACTGGCCGCCGCAGATATCGCGGATCTCACAGGACATGGCGAACAGGCTCAAATCATGCGCGATACCGCCGACGCGTGGAACGACAATATTGAACGTTGGACCTACGCTACGGGCAGCGACCTGGCACAACAACTTGGAGTTGCCGGATATTACGTTCGCATTGCACCGCCGGATACTACCGACGGTGCAGCCTCACCCACGCAGGGTTTCGTTCCCATCAAGAACCGCCCACCGGGGCAGGACGGCGAGCGCGCCTATCACATCATCAGTCCCGATGCACTCGCTTTGGTTCGCTTCGGACTGCGCGCACCTGACGATCCTCGCATCCTGAACACGTTGCGCGCGATTGATGCGCTGCTTGCGGTCGAACTTCCGCAAGGGCCCTGCTGGTACCGCTACAACGGCGATGGCTACGGCGAGCACAAGGATGGTTCGGCTTTCGACGGCGTAGGCATTGGGCGCGCATGGCCGCTATTGGCGGGGGAGCGGGGACATTATGCCCTCGCCGCCGGACATCGCGACGAAGCCGAAGCTCTCCTCACCGTCATGGAAAATTCCACTGTCGGGCATAGTCATTTGCTCCCTGAACAAGTCTGGGATGCCGCCGATATTCCAGCCCTGGAACTCTTCCGTGGCAAGCCGTCTGGCTCGGCTTGTCCGCTGGTGTGGGCACATTCCGAATACATCAAGCTGCGCCGATCCATTCGCGACAGTAAGGTGTTCGATCAGCCTCCACAAACCGTGCAGCGCTACTTGGTGGAGAAACGGGTAAGACAGATTTTCGGCTGGAGATTCAATAACAAAACCCGCAGCATTCCCCGGAACAAAACCTTGCGCATCGTGCTCCTTTCTCCGGCAAAGGTGCATTGGAGTATCGACCAATGGAATACGCAGCATGACACCGACACTCGCGATACGGGTCTGGGCACGTACATCCTCGACCTGCCCACGGCTTCGCTGCCGATCGGAGGACAAGCCGTGTTCACGTTCTTCTGGCCTGACCAGAACCGCTGGGAGGGCAAGGACTATCGAGTCACGATCGAGACGAGCCAATGATCGCGCGGCACCGCTGAAAAGTTGCGCTATTTTTTCATCACGCGTAGCAGGACTTGCTGCTGCGGGCCATGCTGCAAGAACTGAAGTGTTTGATTCGGATTCGAATCGTGCAACATCAGCAAAAGAGCCCGAGTCCGCTTTCATCGGGCGTAAGCACTAAGTCTCGACGCTCGTGTAGCACAGCTCGACCACAGTGCAATCATCACTGAGGGGATTGCCCGCACAGAACTCGGTGACAGCAGAAAAGATTCCTTCCAACGTCGGAGACTTGGAAGCCGCAGCTTCCAGCCGGAAATCTTCGAAGAAATCGCCCATTGCGTTTTCCGCTTCGGTGACGCCATCAGTAACGATGATAAAGCGATCGCCCGACTTCATATGACAGGAAGAGCTGTCGAAAGTGGCATCCGACAGCAACCCCACAGGCACGTTGCCGTGCGGAGGACGAATCACTTCTCCTGCGCAGACCAGCAAGGGCGGAACGTGCCCGCAGTTCACATACTCGAGTTCGCCGTCGCGGCGCAGGCGCGCCAGCAGAACAGTGGCATATTTTTCGCCCATCAACTTATCGGTACAGTAACGGTTGATCGCCGTCACCACCTCGAGCAGCGGCATTCCCGCTGTTAAATGCGAATAGATCATTCCCTGCAGCGTGGAAGCCAACAAGGCCGCGGAAACACCTTTGCCGCTGACGTCCGCCAGCACAACCGCCAAGCCCTCTTTCGTATTCACCGCATCATAAAAATCTCCGCCAATTTCTTTGCAAGACAGATTCTTGCCACGCAGGCGGGCAAAAGGCACCTCGGGGATCTTCACCTGCATCAAGCGCTGCTGCATGCTGGCGGCGATGCTCAACTCCTGCTGATACCGCCGCGCTTCCTCTTCGGCCTGCACCAGCCGCGCGTTCTCGATGAGCGACGCCGCTTCTGTCGCGATCGCATGCAAAATGTCCTGTCCGACACCTGTGATGTCGCGCGATGCAAATCTGGAATCCACGTAGAGCACGCCCATGGCTTGCGCCGATGCCGCCGCCGGCGTCTGCGCGTCGCGTGTCGCATGCACCTGCAGTTTGCGCAGCGGAATACAGACGACTGTGCGCAAGTCGTAAGCCACAATGCTCTGGCGCCCTGCCAGGTCGAGAGACTGGCTCGTATCCGTCAACAAAAACTCTAAATTGGAGCGGATCGACTCTTCCAAAATCGAGTGCGAGATCGTCTTGTCATCAAGCAGTGGCTCTTTTTTGGCGTTGCGCCCGGCAGCCAGGCGTAATTTCCCCTCTTCGTCCTTCAGAAAAACATAAGCCCGCTCGGCCTTCGTCAATTGCAGGGTCACATCGAGCATTGTGATGAGAATTTCGTCCAGCACTCCAGCCG
This sequence comes from uncultured Acidobacteriota bacterium, assembly GCA_963785865.1. Classification (GTDB taxonomy): domain Bacteria; phylum Acidobacteriota; class Terriglobia; order Terriglobales; family Acidobacteriaceae; genus Sulfotelmatobacter. The sequence continues at coordinate 476,310 of CAWAXF010000036.1, forward strand.
TGTTCAGCTTGCGCGCCGCCTCCAGAAACAAGCGCAGCGTCTCCAGTTCGGTGGCCTCCGGCTTGGTGCCGATTACCGAGATCTGGCTTAAGAACTCGCGGGCCGTGTTGGAGGTCGCGTGCGCCGGATTAAACAAGACATAGGCCGAGTCACGTGCGCCAAATTCCAGGCGATCCCCACGCTCCAACTTCTGCCGCTGGATTCGTTCCCCGTTGACGAACGTCCCATGTTTGCTGCCGAGGTCTTGCAGGAAGAATTCCACACCCTCTTGCACAATCTGTGCGTGATCGCGGGACACGCGCGGGTCGGCGATGACCAGATCCTTGTCTACCTTGCGCCCAACCGTGAATGGCGTACGGTTCAGGACAATGTTTTTCTGCTCACTGCCTTGCACAAAGACAAGAGCCGGAAACACTCCGGAACTGGAGCCATGATGGCTGGGAGGACCAATGGTGTTCAGGGCCATGGACGGGTATTTTGCCGGGATCTACACCTTCGGGGGAAGGCCGCCGCACACCGGTTCAGCGACGCCTCAAGACTACTCTGCCCTCGCAGTATCTCGCAAGGAGCACCCGCATCAGCATCTTGCGTGCGCGAGCTCCGTGTGCGCAATGCCTGATTCGGCGCACATGATCTTTCTGCTCACAAAAATCAAGGCCAGGATTGAAACCGGAATCATCAGAGTCGATCCCATGGGCACCCGCCACGCCTGCTGCACTGTAATTAATGGCAACCAGATCAAGGCAATCGCCAAAGTCAGTGAGGCAACCCATGGCCATGCAATCGCCGTCCCTGTGAGCAAAACAAAGAAACGTGACATGCGGTTCGCTCGCCAAACGTCCTGGATTGCTTTGGCGATCAGCATCACGCAGGGGGCCAACAGCACCTGGTTATACGGCGCAAACATTGGGATCATGACCAAGGTTGTGGCCTGCACTGCGCCGAGCGACCACTGGAATGCTGGGCTCTGCTCCCCTTCACGCCTGAGCCGCCATAGCCAGACCATCAGCACTGTCACAAGGATTGCCGCAGCCACTCGTCCGCCAACCGGAGTCAATGCCACGTCCAGCACTGACCGTCCTCCGCCCGTATATTGGTAATACGACGAAGTTGCGGCGCGAAACTCGTGAATCCAGCCCGGCAGCAGCAGTTCGCCGCTGCCGATCAAGATCACCATCGATAGGAGTCCGCTCCAGAATAATTTCTGACGTTCGCGCCAGTTGCCCGAAATCCAGATCAGCAGCCACAAGCCCACCAACACGACGAGTTGTGGCTTGATGCTGGCTAGCGCTAGCAGAATCCCCGCCAGAACAAGCCGCCGCCGCACAATGGATGCAAATGAGGCGGCTAACAACGCGGCCACCAACAAAGTCAATTGCTGCAGCTTGAATGCCTGAATGGCCGGAAAAGATCCCACGACCAGAATGATCCAGACCAGTTGCCAACGCAGGGAAATGCGCCACCGCATTACGTTGTAACCATAACGGCACCGACGCCACGGTCAGCGCAATCAGCAGAAGCAAGAAAATTCTTTGCACGATCCCAAAGGGCATCGCGATCATCGGAGCCAGGATGAACACGACGTAGAGTGGATATGCGAACGCCTGCTGATCTTTGGGATCAAAGGGACGATTGGGATCGAGTGGCCGTCCGTAGTACCCCTCCTGAATTTCACGCGTGACGTCATTGCCGTACGGATCTCGCCCGCGCAGCAGCAATTCCCTGGCCCCGAGCCAGCGTGGATAAAGGTCGGAAAGGTTTCCGCGTGGGATGCCGTGCTCTCGGGCTTCTGCTTCTTGACGCGGAATCGTGATGTCCTGAACCCAGATCCACACGCTCGCCGCCAGCAGCGCCGATCCCGCAAGTAGAAATAGAGTCTTGAGCATCTCAGGCAACGGGCGCAATCGCATGTCCTTCCTCAACACCCGGGCGGATGCGCTGCAACACCTTCCAGATAGCAAAGAGCCACCAGACCAGAAAAATAGCGATCAGGTTGAATTTCTGCCAGTACATTCCAAGCACGAACCAGAAAGGACTAACCAGCAGCGGAGCGACGGGCAGGAGCAGCGCAACCGGCGTCCGACTGTGCCATTCTCGGTTAGAAAAATTAGCCACGGCAGCCATGGGCAGAACCAGCAATGCAAGGTCATACGTGCTGGTGTTGTAGCCAACGAGAACGGAAGCAAGAACGGCGCAGGCGAAACTAAGATCGAAGTGCTCGGAAAGCGCCATATCCTTCAGGCGCGCAACCATCAACAACAATCCAGCGGATGCAACCAATACTGCCGCCCGCAAGAACCATTGAGCGCGGTCCACTTGCGGCCAACCGCTCACCAGCCCCGCCAAGCTCGGCAACAACGGAGACGGAGTTCTGCCCAGGCCGGGAACCGATACCCACCGCCAAAGATAACCGGGGTAGTCCACAGTTGCACGAACACCGACCGTAGCAAATGAAACCAGTAACAGCGCTGTACCGACTGCGGCGAAGCCGATCACTATTCTCCTGCGCCCCCAGAGCGCGAGAATCAAAACCAGTGGAATGACCAGATGAAAGCGAATCAAGCCTGCTCCCAGCCAGCATCCGGCGGCAAAATCCTCGTGCTTATGCATGGCGCGCAGGGCGAGCACAACAAAAAGCAACAGCAGAATTGCATCCTGACCTTGGAAGAAATTCACAAATATCGGAAAGAAAGCCAACAGCCCCAGAGCAATTTCCCACGTGCGGACGTTTGCTCCACTCAGCAGAGTACGCCGCAAAATCGCTGAGATGGCCAGCACTAGAACCAGGTTGACAAAATTCCACAAAACGAAGGCCCCACGGTATTCAAAGAGAGAAAAAGGCACGAATAACGGCGCTTCAAATGGCGGGTGAATATAAAGCAGTGGTCCCCGGCGAATCTCCGTTTTCCCCGTCCAGGCTAGTTGCGACTGCGACTGCGCTCTCGGCTCGTAGATCTGGGAGCCTTGTCCCGAGCGGAGCATATGGCCCGCCGTATAGAACGTGGTAAAGTCCGGATCGCCTCGTGCTATCTCCCGGCGCACTTGCCACAGATAGAAAGCGTGCAGAGCAACCATGGCAAGACAGAAAATGCGCGTGATCCGTCGATAAGATTTGGTCGAAATCTCTGTTTTCTCTAGGTCGTGCACGCTGGAACGAAGGCGATTGTACCGTGCAGACGCCCGGGTCATCACTCGAAAGCGCTGTTAAGCGAATCGCCTTCCTCAGCATCGCACCAAACATTGCCGGAAAAACGGTTTTCCGGCTCCAAGCCGGCGTTTTTTGCCCCCACCGACACCCGAAAATAGCCGTAAGAGTCGTTTTTTACCCTGTTACTCTTGGATGCTCCCCGCACATGCAAGAATTTGTCACATTCCCGCCAGTTGCGGGTATGATTACCCTAGTCGAGTGGTCGGGTCGCAAAACAGTCCCAAAACTGAGCTCCCGAAAACCATTCCCGCAATTCAACCGGGTTTCAAGGAGATAAGCATGCTGAACCAGCTTGTGCGCAGACTCTGGTGCGAACAGGAAGGCCAAGATATCGCCGAATACGCTGTAATGCTGGCTGTAATTCTGGTCATCGTTGTCGGCACAATTCGTCTTATCGGATCCAACGCTAACAACGTGTTTTCCAGTGTCGCTAGTTCCATTCAATAGCGGATTCCGAACACGGTTGCTTAGGCGTTCGCTGGCAAGGGCGGCTACCGCCCATGCTGTGTCTTCAAGGAAATAGCATGAATCGCACACGTTTGATGATGATCGGAGCTCTGGCGCTCGCGATCGCGTTTCTCACCAGTGTCACCGTTTACAAGAACCTGCAATCCAAAAACGGCAACTCCGATCCGGGCGTGGAAGTGATGGTTGCGGCCAACGACCTGCAAGTGGGGTCGCGAGTCGAGGAGCGCGATATCAAGATCATTCGCATCCCCGCCGTGGACCTTCCTCCCGGTGCCCCCAGAAAGCGTTCCGACGTGATCGGACATGGCGTCATCATCCCGATCTCGAAGGGTGAGTTCATTCTGCCCAACCGGCTCGCGGCGGAGAACGCAGGATCTGGCCTGCCCTCGCTGATTCCCCCGGGAATGCGCGCGGTCTCTGTGCGGGTCAATGATGTCGCCTCGGTGTCCGGATTCGTCACACCTGGAACCCGGGTGGATGTCCTCGTCACGGCAGCTGCCGGAACAGGAGACCAGCAAACCACAACTGTTCTGCAAAACGTCCAGGTGCTCGCCTCGGGGCACACTCTGGAGCGCAGTTCCACCGGAGAGGCGCAAAACACCGCCGTCATCACGCTGCTCGTGACTCCCGAGGACGCTCAGCGCCTTACCCTCGCCACCAACGAAGGCCGCATCCAGCTGGCCCTCCGCAACCCAGTGGATACGAAGCAGGATGAAGTGCTGGCCGCCAATGCCAAAGGTCTTTTCAAAGGTATTGCGCCGCCAGCGCCACCTCCGCGGGCGCCGGTTCATCGCGCCCCAGTCTTGAAAACTGCCCCACCTCCGCAGACTCAACGGGAGGGCGTAAGCGTAGAAGTCTATCAAGGAGACAAGCGGTTGCCAGACGTCAAATTCCCGGACGAGGGCTCAGACACTAAGTGATGAATTCGATTGTGCCAGCTACCTCGTTGCACACAAGCAAGGCTCCCAAGTGCAAGGCGAACTTCAACCCGGCTGCCTCTCTTTGGGTTGCTATTGTTCTGATGCTGCTCGCGCTCACGCCCGCGTGGGCAGAGATGCAGCAGCAAAGTGACCCTTCTACGCAGCCACAAAATACCCCGCCACCTACCCAGACCACGACCCTTCCCAATTCGCAGTCTCAGGGCGCGGCCCCGCTGCGCGTTATGGTCGGGAAGTCTCTGCTGATCAACACGACCGAACGCCTGAAACGAATCTCCGTCACTGATCCGTCAGTTGCCTTCGCTACTGTAATTACGCCCACCCAGATTCTGGTTCACGGCAGAACGCCCGGGGAGGTTTCTCTTCTCATCTGGGACGAACTGGAACGCTCGCGCAGTTTCGACCTGCGCGTGGATGTAGACGTCAGCGCCTGCGCAGAAGAAGAACACCGAGTCTTTCCTGACGAGCAGATCTCGGTGACTCCTTCGCGCGCCGCAATCGTTCTTTCCGGCCATGTCTCCACAGAAGATGTCGCCAAACGCGCGGGAGAACTCGCCAGCGCCTACTCGCCAAAAGTAGTCAATGTATTGACCTTTGGCCCGGTCGGCGCGCAAGAGGTTTTGCTGCAGGTCAAGTTTGCCGAAGTCGATCGCAGCGCCCTCACCCAACTGGGAGTGAATTTCATCTCCACTGGCGCAGCCAACACCATTGGCACTATCACCACAGGCCAGTTTGGCGGGTTCGGACAGCAAACGATCAACCAGAACGGAGTTACGAACGAAAGCATTAACAACGTTCTAAATCTTTTCGTCTTCCGCCCCGACATCAACTTCGGGGCTGTCATCGAGGCTCTGCACACCAAGAACCTGTTGCAAATTCTGGCGGAGCCAAACTTAATCGCCGTCAACGGCAAGGAAGCCAGTTTCCTCGCGGGCGGTCAGTTTCCCTTTCCCATCGTGCAACCCGGCGCAGGTTTCACTGCGGTGACCATCTCCTTCAAGGAGTTCGGCGTGCGACTGCAGTTCACCCCTGTGATCACGCCCAACGGCAATATCCATTTAAAGGTTGCGCCGGAGGTGAGCACGCTGGATTTTGCTAACGCCCTCAGTATCTCCGGTTTCACCGTACCTGCCCTCAGCACGCGTAAAGCTGAAACTGAGTTCGAAGTGCAGGACGGTCAAAGCTTCGTCATTGCAGGCTTGATGGATAATCGTGTCACCGACGTTTACAACAAGATCCCCGGGCTGGGAGACATTCCGATTTTGGGGAATTTCTTCCGCAGCAAAAGTCAGCAGAAGAGCAACTCCGAACTGATGGTCCTGTGCACTGTGCGCCGGGTGAATCCCAGTTCCGAGCCAGTAGCAGGGCCCAAGGATCCGAAGTCGTTCCTCGAGAAGGATAGGTTCGACAAGCACGACAAGTAAGGTCTAACCCCCGGACGTACTCGTCCGGGGCACAGATTGGAAGTTGAGTGAAGCGAACTCTGTAGTGCGGCCCGCAAGGTTGGTATGGCAGAACTTTCAGTCGTCATCATCGCAACGGACAATGAGCAGCGGGCGATGTTGCAGGTCCTGGTCGACGGTACCAGTGTGGCCCGCACGGCCCAAAGTTGCAGCAGTTTCCCTGTCGCAGCTGCGGATCCCGTAATACGCCGCGTTCGCGCCGCCAATCCAGACGTCACTCTGGTTGATATCCCGACTGAGAATGCATCCCAGGCTTTGCGCGGCATCGAATTGCTGCATGAGGAAATGCCCGAGAGCGCGATTTTTGCCATTGGCAATCTTCATCAGCCGCAGGTAATCGTCAACGCCATGCGAGCCGGAGCTCGTGAATTCATCGAACGTCCAACGAACACCACCGATCTTCTGGAAGCTTTTGTGCGGCTTGCCGCTGCGCAGCGGCGTGGACGACAGGAAGGCTTGCGCGGCAAAGTCTTCTCTGTAATCAATGCAAAGGGCGGCAACGGCGCAACCACGGTTGCTGTCAATCTCGCTCTGGCCCTGCAACACGCCTACGGGCAAACTGCGCTCGTGGACCTGGCCCCGCTCGGACACGCTGCCCTGCACATGAACTTGAAGCCGGTCTTCAACGTCTCTGACGCTACCCGGAATCTGCACCGCATGGACTCTTCCCTGCTGGAGAGTTACATGACGCGGCATAACGCTGGTTTACAGCTGCTGGCCGGATCCAATGTTCCCGCTGCCATTGACCCCTCTACCGCCGACTTCGTCCGGCTCTTCGACATGCTGGTGACTCATTACCGCTACATAGTCGTGGACGCTTCCTCCCGTTTTGATCCTGCTAGCCGGCTCATCGCCAGTTTGTCGGAAACGGTGTTGCTCGTCGCCTGCAGCGACGTGGCATCGTTGTGGAGCGCCGCTCGTGTGAACCAGTATTTGGCCGAAGGCGGCGGCCGCGAGCGTGTGCGCCTGGTACTTAACCGTTTTCGCAAGGTCCCTGGTTTCAGTGAGGCGGAGGCGGAGGCCGCCGTTGGCGCGAAACTGCTGTGGCGTGTCCCCAATCAATATTTCGCGATTTCAAGTGCGATTGACCGCGGCACCCCGGTGATGGATCAGCGAAACTCTGAGATTGCCCGCTGCTTCTCCGGGCTGGCACAAGAATTGACCCGCAACGACGTTGAGGTCAAGCGCGCCGCCTGGTCATTGTTCAAATCGGTTTAAGAATTTAGGGCTTTATGGCAAACCTTCAATCGTTCGAGCGTACCGATTACCAGCAGGTCAAGGCTGATCTTCATCGCAAGATCCTCGATCGTCTCGATCTCGAAAAGCTAGGCAGAACCTCTGGCGACTCCGCGCGTGATGAAGTTCTCGTTCTCATCCGTAGCTCGGTTAATGCCGAAGTTGTGCCATTGAGTTTCGCCGAGCGCGAACGGCTCTCCCGGGAAATTCTCGATGAGATTTTCGGGCTGGGCCCACTGGAACAGTTACTCAAAGACACCAATATTTCCGACATTCTGGTCAATCGCTTTGATCGGGTTTACATAGAAAAAGGTGGCAAACTCGAGCTTACAAATCTCTCGTTTAAAGACAATGTTCACCTCATGCAGATCATTGAACGCATTGTCTCGCGGGTAGGGCGGCGCGTTGATGAATCGTCCCCGATGGTTGACGCGCGTTTGGCTGATGGATCTCGCGTGAACGCGATCATCCCTCCACTGGCTCTCGATGGTCCGTGTCTCTCGATTCGCCGCTTTGGACGCGATCCCGTCACTGCGCACCAGATGATCGAAAATCACACTCTCACCCAGTCCATGCTGGAGTTGCTCTCCGCCATGGTCAGAGGCCGTCTGAACATCCTGGTCTCCGGCGGAACTGGCGCAGGTAAAACAACGCTGTTGAACGTACTCTCCGGCTACATTCCGGACTTCGAGCGAGTTGTTACGATTGAAGACGCGGCGGAACTGCAATTGAGGCAGCAGAATATCGTCCGTCTGGAAACCCGCCCGCCCAATATCGAAGGCAAAGGGGCAGTCCGTCAACGACAACTGGTCATCAACAGCCTGCGTATGCGTCCCGATCGCATCGTGGTCGGTGAGGTGCGTGGCGAAGAAGCATTCGATATGCTCCAGGCTATGAATACCGGGCACGAGGGATCGCTAACTACGGTGCACGCCAACTCGCCGCGGGATGCCATGGCCCGCATCGAGAATATGGTTTCAATGGCGAACCTGAATATCCCTGAACGCGCCGTTCGGCACCAGATCGCGTCCGCGGTTCACGCCGTCGTCCAGATTGCACGGCTCTCCGATGGAACGCGCAAAGTCATCACTATTTCTGAAGTGACCGGCATGGCCGATGATTCCATTGCCATGCAGGACATCTTTGTCTTCGAGCGAACCGGCGTCGACGAAAGTGGAAAGGTACGAGGTGCGTTCCGCCCGACCGGGCTGCGTCCGCAATTCGCCGAACGCCTGGCTACGTCCGGAGCGCGCTTGGATCCCGCTTTATTCGAAGCAAAGTCCGTGGTTTGAAGTTCGAGGTTCGTTGCTATGTCCCCAGCCCTGCTGGCCATTATCGTTTTCATAGTTGTCGCCGCCGTCGCTTTCGCTCTCGCCTGGGTAGTGAATCAACGCAGCGCCCAGGCCCGCCTGATCAAGGAACGTCTCGCTAATGAGCGCAAGGCCCCGGAACGTTCCCCCGAAGAGGAACTGGCACTTGTCCGCGATCAGCAACTTAGCGAGATTCCGGCCTTCGACACTATCCTCCGGCGTTCGGCTCGCGTTTCCGAACTGCAGGATATGCTCTTGCAAGGCGGAATTGACCTGCGGGCCGGAAACTTCCTCGCGATCTCCGCTTTATCCGGAGTCCTACTGGGATTTGCCGCTTTCGTGCTAAGTTCGCGTGCGGAAGTAGGCTGGGTCGCGGTCCTGATCGGCACCGTCCTTCCTTATGCGTATGCATCGGTCCGACGCAATCGCCGCTTCGAAAAATTCGAAGAACTCTTTCCCGAAGCCATCGATACGCTGGCCCGTGCCGTTCGCGCCGGCCATGCTTTCACCACCGCCCTGGAACTCATCACCAACGAAGTATCGGAACCGATTGCGGGAGAGTTCCGCCAGCTATTCGAAGAGCAGAAATTCGGCATGCCGGTTCGCGATGCCCTGATGAACCTGACCACACGAGTGCCGCTGGTTGACGTCAAGTTTTTCGTGACCGCGGTCATGTTGCAGCGCGAGACCGGCGGAAATTTAGCCGAGATTCTCGACAATCTCTCGTATGTCATCCGCGAGAGATTCAAGATCCAGCGCCAGGTGCGCGTGTACACAGCTCAAGGACGCCTGACCATGGCCCTTTTGATGGGCATGCCTCCGATCATCGTTGCGTTGATGCTGATGCTGAATCCCGCCTTTATTCACCCTCTCTTCGCGGATCCCATCGGCCATATTCTTCTGGTTGCGGGAATCACCTTGCAAACCGTCGGCTATTTCGTGATCCGGAAGATTATCCGGATCCAGGTATAGAACCCCTATGTCGCCTCTATTTATGGTTGTAATCATCTTCGTGGCGGTCGCTAGCGCGGTCTTCTTCTTCGGCGCCGCTGTCGTCAGTCCCGGATCCGTTCTTGGAGCTCGTCTACGCGCTCTCGGCAGCGTGCAGTCCCGGCAGGCGGAAAATAAGCCCGCCATTCGCGAGCGCATTGAACAAGCACTGGATCCCATCAGCAAAGCGATTCCGCTATCCCCTGCCGATGTCTCGCGCACGCGTCGCTGGCTCATCCAGGCGGGATACCGCGACGCTATCCACGTAAATTACTATTTCGGCGCGCGCGTTCTCGGCGCCGTTCTCGGAGCCTTTATTATCCTGGCGCTGCAGGGCCTTACGAACTTTCCCCTCCTGGCCGGGATCGCCGGATTGGGCTTCTTTCTGCCGCGCTTCATTCTGAAGAGAATGATCAAGCAGCGGCAACTGCGCATTCGCCTCGGCCTGCCCGACGCGCTGGACCTCACAGTCATTTGCGTGGAAGCCGGCCTGGCGCTCGACCAGGCCCTCATGCGAGTGGGCCAGGACCTGCATCACGCCCATCCCGATCTGAGCGACGAATTCCATCTGGTCAATCTGGAAATGCGCGCCGGCAAGCCACGGGCTGAAGCCCTGCGCAACCTGGTGGATCGAACCGGTGTTGACGACATCCGCGCCCTCGTTGGTACACTGATTCAGACCGACCGCTTCGGTACCAGCGTCGCCCAGGCTCTTCGGGTGCATTCCGATTCCCTCCGCACGGAACGCAGGCAACGGGCCGAAGAACAGGCAGCAAAAACCACCATTAAGATGGTTCCCCCACTGGTGATCTTTGTTCTGCCATCGATCATCTTTGTCACCATCGGTCCAGCTGTGATCGAACTGATCCGGCAATTAGGACCGGTTGCCGGGGGCCGCTAAGCTCACGGCGAAGCGCAGATCGGGATTGGGGCTTCAATGGCAGTTCGTACCACTGGGGGGATAGCTTACAACCGCACGCGCCAGGTCCATCTGGCTACCGATCTCGCGTTGGCCGACACGCACTGGACACGTCTTCGCGGCCTGCTGGGTCGCGGTCCCGATGACTTTCGTAATGGCTCCGGCCTCTGGATCGTCCCCTGCCACGGCGTCCATACTTTGGGCATGGGCTTTCCCATCGACGTCGTGTATCTCGACCGCGATCTGAACGTGATCCACGTCGAGACTGATCTGCAGCCCTGGCGCTTTGCCCCAGTTCGCCGCATGGCAACTTCGGTGCTCGAACTGCCGAGTCGCACAACTGCTGCAACCAAAACCGAAATTGGGGATAAAATTGAAATCACACCCCCCACCCGAGGCACACTTCCATCGTGAGGCAGACTCTCCAACTCGAGAAAATTGTCGTCATTCGCGAGCCGCGTCACGACATGCCCAAACTGCAGGTCGAATGGTCTTCTCGCTGGCGGGATTTTGTTACCTCCATCAAGCCTGCCTTGTCCCGATCGCAAGCTCGTTTGGCTGGCGAGGCTCCCTTCGGTCTGATTCCCCTGCGAATCATGGTTCCCTCCTATGTTGTGGAGGCAGTGGTGATCGTGGCCGCAATCGCGATTCAGGTAAAGGTTGAGCAGTTGCGCCCGCAGGTCCTGCCGCGTCTGACTAGCCGCGACGTAATTTATTACAGCGGGGACGAACTTCCCCGAACCGAAGACTTGGGCGGCTCCGCAGCTGGAAAGTCCGGAACTGCCGGTGGCGATGACGCTTCCCACCGCACGCAGACGATCAAGGTGGCGCGAGGCTCATCGCTGGTCCCCAAAGTAGTGGATGCGCCGAACGTGAATCTCCCGTCCTCGCAGGGCGCAGTGGCCAACCTGCTCGCCGTTCATCCCGATCCTGGACCTCCACCGGCCGAGGGCATTCGCTCCGGCCGTAACGCGCCGAATCTTGCCGCCAGCGTTGTTGCTCCCGCGCCCGATGTCACCCGCGATTACACGCGTAATGGAGTTCAGCTGGACTCGGTGATCTCTCCGGCTCCCGTGATCACTCGCGATCGCACGCTTACCGCGCCGACACTGAATCCGGCATTGATCGCACCCGCTCCGGCTGTGGCCAGCAACCATTTTCTAGTCGCGCCCGCTCTGGCTCCAGCGGTCATTCCTCCCGCTCCGAATGTTGCGCGGGATCGCAATGTAGCTGCGGTGGCACTCAATACACAGGTCGTTGCGCCCGCTCCCAATATCTCTCGCGACCAGGCACGCTCAGGCCCCGGATTATCTGCAACCGTCATTCCGCCGGCGCCCGGCGCGGTCGCTCGGCAGATCACCAGCGCCCCTGTGCAAAGCATGAACCCGGGGGTAATCCCGCCGCCTGTTTCAGCCCCGGAGAAGGCGGGTGCTAGAACTTCCAACGTGACCCTGCCCGCGCCATCCGTCGTCGCCCCGCCACCCTCCACAGATTTATCGCGCGACATGCGCCGCCTGGTCGGTGGAACGGAAGCAGATCCCGGCAAGACCGTGGTACCACCGCCTCCCTCGCAATCCGGTAACGGATCGTTCATGAGCAGCATTATCGGAAAGATTTTTGGTCCCACCGAAGTCGTCCCGCCGCCTCCCTCGGCCACTTCCCAGAGCGGTAACGCTGGGCGCTCCGCAACCCTGGGGGCCAATGTTGTGCCTCCCCCGCCATCAACTGCCGCAGACGGAAATCCGCGCGGAACGCGCAACGGGACTGGCACGTCGCTTGGCTCAAACGTAGTCGCTCCACCACCATCGGTCGGAGCGAGCGGGGGAACCGGCTCTGCTTCGCGATGGTCGGCGCCCCAGATGGGCTCGCCCAATGTAGTTCCTCCGCCACCTGCGCTGGCGGGTGCCGGTGGCGGGAGCGGCGCCACAGCCGGAGGCGCAGGAGTCAACGGCGGCACACTGTTAGCTAACAACGTAGTTCCGCCACCGCCTTCGGTTGGTGGAGGATCCGGTCCGAACGGCTCAGGCTCGGGTCGCAGGGGTTCTGGGCTAGGCGCTCCGATGGAAGTTGGCGCACCGCCATCTCCCGCCAGCACCGGCGGCGCAGGCTCAAGTGCGGGAGCAGTCATCTCTACCCAGCCCGGAACAAAAATTGGAGTCCCCGCAAACGGCGGCACAGGATCGTTAGCTATGTCGCCCAGTGGCGGAGACAAGTCAGGCATAGGCAGCTCGGGCGGGGGCACAGGAATTTCGCGGGGCAATGGATCCGGAAGCGGCATGGCCGGAACCGCAACCGGCGCGGCAGTTGCGGGCTTAGGACACGGCTCCGATGTGAATGCACATGGTGGAATATCGCCATCTAACGGCCCAGGTGGCGCTGGCAGCGCTCCCGCAGGCACCCCTGCCGTGAGGGGGGTCGAAATCAGCGGTGGAAGTGGGATCGTCACTATTGGTAGTTTTGGCTCAGAGACGGGAGTTGGAAGCGCTGAACCACCAGCAAGCCGCCGTACAAAATTGAAACAGCCGGAAACACTTAACGTGTGGGTAGCCGGAACCGCCGGTTCCGGAGGCGCGTTCGAGGGCTACAAGAATCTGCTCCATGGCGAAAAAGGCACCACGTATGTAGATACGACTGTCGGAACGGTCGTGATGGAATATGCCGATTACTCTGCGGCCGACCACACGTTCCGCGGCGCGCTCTCGCCACCGAAAACCTTGCGTGCCGATCTGCCAGCCGACATCCCGCATGCACGCATGGTCCTCACCTGCACCCTGGATACATCAGGCAACATCAAGAACATCCGCGTGCTGGAATCCGGGCCCGCGGCCATGACCGCCAAAGTATTGTCCGCACTTCGCAGTTGGAAATTTCAGCCCGCCATGAGAAACGACCAGCCCGTGGACGTCACCGCAATCCTGGGCTTCGGCGTCAACACTGACGACCGCTTCTGAAGCAATCTTGCCGCGCGAGAAGCAGACCACGTAGCGACAGCCCCTTGGGCTGTCCCGGCCAGTAAAGCTCCTGAGGCTTGACAACTCTACCAGGAATCACGAACATGGCTCGCCAAAGAAGACACTCCAGATTTGCTTTGAATGCGCGAGCCAATTGAAATCGGCGGCAACCTCGGGAAATCCTCAGCTAGTCCTCAGCTCCGCCGCAATTCCCTCGGCCTTGCCGAACTGGTCTTCCATGGCATCACACACATCGCCCCCGCGACGAATGTCGTATTCACGTTTCCGATCATCGCGCTCAAAGCTGGGCCGGACATGCCGATCTCGTTCCTGCTGACCACGATCGTGTGTTTCTTCATAGCCAATACAGTTGCGGAATTCTCCCGCTACATGCCATCGAGCGGCGGCTATTATTCCTTCGCCACGCGAGGCCTCGGGAGCCGTGTCGGATTCATCGCAACCTGGAGCTACTTGATGTACGACATTCTCGGCCCAGCAGCATCCAGCGGGTTTCTGGGTTACCTGCTCTCCGATACGCTGCAGAGCAGCTTCGGCGTCATTGTGCCCTGGTGGCTGTTTGCGGTCGCGGCTTTTGCCGTGATCTGGTTTTTCACGTACTCCGGAGTCCAGTTCTCGCTTCATACCACCGCAGCCTTGGGCGGCGCCGAATTAATAATCATGCTGGCGCTCGCGATCACTTTTCTGATCCATCCTGGACCAGGTTCCAGCTATGCTGCCCCGCTACACCCATCTTTGGCGCCGCACCACTATCGCGGAATTCTCGCGGGCATGGTGTTTTCCATCCTCGCGCTCAGCGGCTTTGAAGCGCCTGCTCCTCTAGCGCAAGAAGCCCGTCGTCCTGCACGCTTCGTTGCGTTATCGATTATGCTCTCGCTGCTCGCGATCGGAATCTTTTATGTGTTCGCGTCGTACGCCAGTGCCATCGGATGGGGCACCGGCAACATGGCTGCATTTGCCTCCGACGCCAACCCGTATTACGCGCTAGGCCACAAACTCTGGGGAGCGGCCTGGTGGCTGGTCATTCTGGCTATCATCAACAGCGCCATCGGCGCTGGATTAGCTTGCACCAATGCCGCGTCCCGCGTGATGTACACCATGGGCCAGACAGGTATCCTTCCCGCTGTTTTCGGAAGAGTACATCCTGTCCATCGCACCCCAACCTTCGCCATCGCATTTCTGCAGTTCTGCGGAATCGTACCAGTCCTCTTGGTTGGCTGGCTGTTGCGACCTGCTGACATCTTCGGCTTTCTCGGAACCATCGCCACACTGGCGGCAATTATCTTGTACTCGATGGCCAACTTCGCACTGACCTCTTACGTCCGGCGCGAACTTCCCGAGCACTTCAGCCTTTGGCGGCACGCAATAGTTCCATGGATGGGAACCCTCGCACTTCTGCCCGTTTTGTTTATCACCATCTACCCAGTACCGTCCTGGCCCTATAACATCACGCCGTATCTTTTCTTTGCGATACTCCTGTTCGGTTTCGGATATATGCGGTGGCTGCAGTGGCATGCACCTGAGGCCCTCGATCGAGGAGCAACCAAACTCGTCGGCAACCCTCTCGATGCCATGGGAGATGTGGAATGGGAAGCACCGGCCAGTCACGGATAGCCTCGAATAGCAACCCCCTCGCATTTCTCAAACCGGCTGCCTGCCCCCGCCGCTTTCGCCTTCCTGCCCGCCCCACCGCGTGCGCACAACGTCGCGAAATTTGTCCCGCTCTTCCGGTGTCATTCGACTGCGCCGGCACCCGCGGCCGCGGGGCCCGCCGTGTCCCAATCCGCCGAACAGAATGCGGCACAGCAGCAACAGTCCGAGCCCCTGCCAGAATGTGATTGTCCGCCATCCAAACAATCCCGGCAGCAGCCAATTCCATAACTGCATCACCGCTTCGCCGCCAATAAAAATAAAAGCAGCGATAAACACCGGAATCAGAAAAAACCATTTCCTTCTCATATTCGCTCCCTCATTTCCCAAAAAACTCATCGTGAACGCTGCGCAGTCGCTCCCGCAGATGCAACATTGCGTATCGCTTGCGCGATAGCAGCGTGTTAATACTCACGCCGCTTTCCTGCGATAATTCCTTGAAGCTGCGCCCTTCGAATTCGTGAGCGAGGAATATCTGCCGTTGCTCTTCGGGTAATTCACTCAACGCAAGTTCCAACTCTTGCAGCATCTCGTTGCGAACGTAAACCGCTTCCGGACCCGCATCGGGCGAAGGCAACAAGTCTTCGATACGCAGCAGTTCACCTTCTTCATCGACCACTGCCGCGTCACTGAAAGTCTCGGGCTTCTTCTTGCGGAAAAGATCCGTAATGCGATTGCGCGCCACCTGGAAAAGCCATCCGGTGACGTACTCTATGGGCATCAACAGGCGGTTGGCCTCGACCAGTTCGTAGAAGACCTCTTGCAGCAGATCTTCAACGTCCGCCTCGTTGGGCACACGTTTGCGGATGAAATTGCGCAGCCGGGCCCCTTGTTTCGCCACCAGTTCCGAGATTCGACGGTCCTGCTCGCTCATCAAGGCGACGCTCGTCGGTTCATCCATCCCACTCCTGTAGACGAACCAAGGCCGCAAATATTGTATGAGTGTTCCCCGCAGGGTCCCAGCGGTTGCAATCAGGCTTCCGTTCACATTAGAAGGGTTCTCCGCTGGAGCGGCAGTACTCAGGCGAGGGCTGAGACCTCTTACGCCGAGCGCTTAATTTTCTCGTTTACAGGCTTCACATGCTCCTTTTCTTTGGGGGCCATTTCCTTGCCAGGCGGCAGTTCACGTAGAGCCCTGTCGATACGTTCCACGCTACGTTCGATCGTGTTCACGCGCGTCTTGTCGGGATGCTCTTGGGAGGCATACAGAATCTGCAGTTCGTTTCGCACAAAGGCGTTCATCTCGCGAATCACGCGGAGTTTCTCCGCGAGGAAACGACTCCGCTCTCGCTCATAGCGAAACACGACAAAGCCCGCCGCACCGCGAGAATCACATCGTCCACCAGCATCCAGCTTGGATGCCTGAACAGAACCACGTCAGCAAGGTAACCAACCAGCAGCACAAGGGTAAAAGCCACAGCCGCAACAAGGGAATTCTGCCGGATAGAAGGTATGCCATTCATCTCGACACCCCTGGCTCAATCCATCGCATGTCACGAATAATCTTGAATCATTTCTTGAACTGAGAATCGATCTCCACCTGGTATCCGGTCACCATTTTGTTGGTTTCATTCGCCATGCCGACAATGGCCATCAACTCTTTGAACATGGCGTCGGTCATGCCCTTCTTCTGCGCCGAAACCGTGTGCGACGCGATGCAGTAATGGCACTGGTTGGTCACGCTGACCGCCACGTAGATCATCTCTTTGGTGAGTGGATCGAGAGCGCCAGGAGCCATGATCTGCTTGATATCTTCCCATGTACGTTTGAGGGTGGCCGGATCATGCGCAATCGCCTTCCAGAAATTGTTGATCCAGTCGGTCTTGCGAGTTGCCATGATGTCGTCATAAACGGCGCGAACTTCCGGGGATGCGTCTTTGTATTCAATGAGGCCGAGAGTGGACATGGAATCTCCAGTTGGATGTGACAGGATTCATCAGCACCACAGAGACACAGAGAGAACCGAAGCTTAGGTTTTCTCTGTGTCCCGGTGACTCTGTGGCGAAACTATGGTAGTTGGCCGCTCAGCAGCGTTTCCAGCTTGCCTACGGGGACGCGGACCCCGACATAAAAATGTCCGAATAGCGCATACACCGCGCTGACGTGGTCGAAGCGCATCTCGTAAATCAGCTTCTTGAATACGAGCGGATCATCCGCGAACAGATCGACGCCCCATTCCCAATCATCGAATCCGATCGAGCCGCTGATAATCTGTCTGACCTCGCCCGCATAACGTCGGCCCACCAGTCCGTGATCATTCATCTGCCGCGCTCGTTCTTCGATCGGCAACGTGTACCAGTTCTGCTCTTCCCCCCGGCGCCGATCCATGGGATAAAAGCACGCGTATCGGTTCGGAGGAATCTCCGGGAATAGCCGCGGGTGCATCGCTTCCTTGTGGCGGTTCAGCTTGCACTCGATCTCTGCCTTCCACTGATCGGAGTGCGGCTCAATTCCTTGATCGGTCAGCTCTTTGTATATCTTCAGCGTCGAGTCGTACAGTCCAAGTTCGATGATCGACAGATACGAACTCGTGGCCTCCAGGTAATCGCTGAGGCGCAGATTCGCGAGTTGCAACTCCGCCTGATTGAGATCGGCGAAGGAATTCCGGAAATGAATCAGCATCAGGTCGCCCTTGTGCCCGATCAGCGAATAGAGCGCCGACTGCCCCGGAGAGTGTACTTCCATCTTTGTCAGCGCATCGGATGCTTCCTGCACAACCGCCTTCTTCTCCGCAGTTGGCAATCCGCGCCACGCTGGCCAGCGCACCCTCATCATTTGGTGCAGCACGCTGTAACCTTCCGTAGTCAATGGAACCGCAGGAACTTCAGCCGCGACTTGTGGACGAGGCTGGTGAGTCGTCGTCATGACAAATTTTCCCCCAGTTTCATGAATAGACCATATTGTACGCGGGCCCGGTTGGGTAATCACAGCAGCGCAAGGACCGTTCTCCCGGAGTTAACTCTTCGTCTTCCGCCCTCACTACTGCAGGCTGGTAAGCGGTTATTCTCTATGGGGCTGCACTTTCTTCTCAGATGAGCCGAATCGGGGGGTTCACTCGGCGGGATTTGCTGCGCGGCATAGCGGTAAGCGTAGGTTCGCTGCCGTTCTCGCGCCTTTCCGCATTGGAAAAACGCCCCCGCTTCGTGGAGCCCAAGCGAGTCCGTTACCGAGGCACAGATGACGATCTGCTGGAAGAAATCGTGCGAGCTGCTTTCGACTTCTTCTGGACCGAGGCGGGGTCCAGCGGCCAGGTAAAGGACCGCGCCTTCCTCAACGGCCGCGACACACACACCCTGGCCAGCATTGCCGCGACCGGATTCGGCCTCAGCGGTCTTTGCATCGGACATGCTCGTCGCTACCGCAATCCCGACGAAATTATCGAGCGGGTCAGGCAGACCCTGCGGTTTATCTGGGAAAAACTTCCGCATGAACACGGCTTCTACTACCACTTCGTCGATATCACAAGCGGCGAGCGGCAATGGAGAAGCGAAGTCTCTTCCATCGATACTGCGATTCTGATCTGCGGAGTTCTCACGGCGCGGCAGCATTTTCGAGACGCCGAAATCCAGGATCTGGCCACGAAGATTTACCAGCGAGTGGATTGGGACTGGATGCTTAACGGCGGCCACACCATGAGCATGGGCTGGAATCCCGAGTCAGGATTCCTCGAGTACCGCTGGTCCCATTACTGCGAACTGATGATGATCTACCTGCTGGCCCTGGGATCCCCCACACACTCGATCACTGCACGATCCTGGGCGGCATGGAAGCGTCCCCTCCTCAGCTACGAAGGTTATGAGTACATCTCGGGGAATGATCCTTTATTCACCCATCAGTACTCGCAGGCATTTTTTGATTTTCGCGGCATGCGGGATGTGTATCTCAACTATTTTCAGAATTCGATCACTGCCACCATGGCACACCGCGAATTTTGTTTGTCCCTGCGCAATAAGTATCCGGATTACAGCGAACGCCTCTGGGGAATCACCGCATCCGACTCCGTGAAGGGTTACCGCATCTGGGGAGGACCGCCATCTTTCGGAGAACCGGATGGTACCGTAGTTCCCTGCGCCACCGCGGGTTCACTCGTTTTTTTGTATCCGGAGTGCATGGAAGTCCTGCGCAACATCCGAGAGCGGTACGGCAAGGCTTGGGGAAATTACGGCTATGTGGATGCTTTTAACCCGCTCACTGGCTGGTACGACAACGTGGTGCTCGGCATCGATGTCGGCATTACCATGTTGATGGCGGAAAATCATCGCACCAAGTTCATCTGGCGCACATTCATGAAGAATAACGAGGTCCGCCGCGCGATGGCCAGGGCAGGTTTTCACAGCGAAGAATGGTGGGACGAGCGAAGCCGCCCTGCCAGCGCCGTCGCTCACGCCGGCCAACAGAAAACTCCTTAGAATTAATTCGGAGCAGTGGCACAGTTCCAGCCGTGCACATCGGGACTGGACGAACCGAATCTGGTGCTTAAGGTTTTCCTGTGCGCAGAGACGAACGTGCTGGCACCCGGCACGTCGTTTCTCGCACGATCAGTTCGGGTTCGACGATGATCTCACCCCCGGAACGGGATTCCGAACTGCGAATGCGGCCCAGCAAAGTTTCGGCGGCGATACGTCCCATCTCGCGCAGGGGCTGCCGCACGGTAGTCAATGCGGGATTCTGGTACGCTGCGCTTTGAATATCATCGAATCCTACGACCGAGACAGGGCTTGGTACCAGCAGCTTCGCCTCTCGTAAAGCCCGAATCGCTCCCATCGCCGAGATGTCATTGAACGCGAACAGCGCCGTAAAGGGTCGACCCACGCTCAGCAGCTTTCGGGTAGCTTCGTAGCCCAATTCAGGCGACGGCGAATTCCCCTCTAACTGCGCCACCAACGCCGGATTAATCGGAATGTCTAACTGACGGGCTGCCTTTTCGATGTTCGCCCAGCGAATCTCAGTGTCCGAACTGAACTCCTGCCCCTTGATGAATGCGATCTGACGATGCCCCAGCTGGGCAAGGTGCTTCACGGCAAGCTCCGCCGCCCGCACGTGATCGAGAACGATATTGGTTACACCTTTCACGTGATTGTGACCCGAGACGGTCACCACAGGAACTTTCAGCGAGAGCTTCCATGGAGTATCGACAGCGATCAATCCATCCACCGAGCGTTCCACAAAGAGCCGGGGATACTCATCGATCAGGTCGGCGCGGTGCCTATGGCTCACGACGAAATAAAAGTATCCTTCTTGCAGCAGGTGATCTTCAACCCCACTCATCACCGATGCGGAGTATCCGTCGCTCACTTCTGGAACGATGACGCCGATGGTGAAGCTGCGTCGTGCGCGCAGAGAACGCGCAAAGAAGTTGGGCCGGTATTTATACTTCTTGACCGCCGCAAAAATCCTGTCTTTGGTTTCCTGCGGAATCGAATCAGCTACAGGCGAGCGATTGATGACCAGAGACACCGTTGCCGGAGAGAGCCCAAGATATTCTGCCAGTTCTTTCAGGCTCACCGGCCTGGGACTCATCTCTACATTGCTTCCCGCACCCTTTCCCGTTTTTCCTCCGCTCACGCTGCGCAGTGTCGCATAAAGTCAGTTGGGCGAGCAAGTTCGAGCTGCAGGACCCGGTTAGCAATGAAGCAGGGCCAGTGGCAAGTCTAGGAACAGATCGCTTGCCATTATCGATGCTTCGCCGTTCCGATTCTGAATCGTAAGCGATCGTGAAGAGAGGACGTTCTTCCACTCCGATTTGCAATTCGCAGGGAGAAGCAGGCGAGTGTCGCACCAGTCGAACCGCTGGTTCGAGCGCGGCACTTGCGTGAGCCATCGCGGTATGGCGACCACAACCGAAGCAGCCTGCGTCCTGCGCAGAAAGGCCACCACATTCCCGGCGTGGCATCCTGCGCTTGCCAACGGCAGGCACTCTGCATTCACAAACAAGTCGGGGTGAGCCCGGCGAAAACTGAGCGCCTTCCAGGTCAGGTACAGCTTGATCCGCCCATCTTGCCAGTGGGTCACAAGATCACGCAACGCGTGATCTTCAGAAGCAGATTCGGCAGCGTTAATCCCCTTCAACGCAGAAGCCCGCTTTGCGAAATCGATCGGCCCCCTATTATCGGGATCCACCAGCCGCAAATCCCACAGTTCGGAACCCTGATAGAAGTCAGCGACTCCCGGCGAAGTGACCTTCAGCAAGACCTGCGATAGGCCATTGATCATCCCGAAATACGCGACCTTCTCCTGCAAGCCATGGAAATCCTCCAGGAATTCGCCATTATCCTTGGCAAGAACCCGAGCCGCAAACGTCTGCAGTGCGTCTTCATGCGGCTGATTGGGACGCGTCCACCGGGTATGCACCATCGCCTCCCGCGTCGCTTTGATCCAATGCTCCTGTACGCGCTGCAGCAGCGTAGCGTGTCCGTTCTCCTCCAGCGGCCACACTCCCAATAAGGTCTGATAGAAAAAATATTCCTCATTGCTGTCTGGCGTGACTTGCCCCGCAATATTCATTTTGTGCTTCGTGTTCATCGCAGACCAGCGCTGCAGATGCTGCTCCCACTCAGACGGAATCTCCGACAGAACATTCAGTCGAGCACGTACATCTTCGCTGCGTTTCGTGTCGTGCGTCGACGTCGCATTGAGGGTGCCCGGCCACTTCTGCTGTCGAGCCTCCAGGAAGTTATAGAACTCCTCGCGCGTGGGCGCTTCGGATGGGCGCGGATTACCACCCACCTCATTGAGAGACAAGAGAGGATGGTAGACATACAGCGAAGTATCCTCGAATCCTTTCGCGACGATCGGGCCCGTGAACTGCTGCCAGCGCATGACGAACGTCAGCCGCAATTCCCGCTGGTCAGGCAAAACATGCGGAGGATTTTGCAGCAACAGCACTTCTCTCACGAAGTTAAAGTATCCGGCGCTGAGATGTGGGGCGCGACCCCGGGCCGCAGCCACAGCGTTTTCTATGTATTGAATTGTCTGCGGATGCGGGTCCATATTCCGCGTATAAGTCCGGTATACGCTCATGCACGCAGTCACCTCGATCAGCGCCTCTAACAACCGGGCGCGGTCAAGTTCGCGGGCATAGCGGTCGAGCGCGGCCAGCTCCGCCAGGTGTCGGCCCAGAGCCCTCATCTCCACCCCCAGCAGAGTATTCATCACCAGCTTCTTCTTCTGATACAGCACGTCCGAGAAATCCTGGCGCCGCCCGATGTAGTTGGAGTAAATATCCTGAATCTGCCGTGCGCCCTCCGGGTTCACGAATATTCCATTCGCTTGATTGGTGTAGTCGTAACCCGTCGTGCCACTCACAGGCCAGTCCTCGGGTAAATCTTCACGAACCGCCAATATCTTTTCAACGATCACATACGAGGGAAACTCAGACCTGGTCTCATCTGTGGTCAGGCGCTCCTGCAGCCGATTCAAATACGTCAAGGGGTCGCGCAGTCCGTCAATGTGGTCGATGCGTAGCCCCGCGGAAGGGTTCCTCGCGACCAATCGCAGAATGTACCCATGCGTCGCCTCGAACACGATCGGATCTTCCACTCGAATGCCGACCAGATCTGCGATGGTAAAAAACCGGCGGTAATTGATGGTTTCATTCAGATTCTGCCAGAAGGCGAGCTTATAGTTTTGTTCCGCCAGCAAACGCTGAAGCTCTCCCAGCGAGGCCGGATCGCCTTCTTTCCCGTTGATTTCCGAAATATTCTCGTGGACCAGGCGCGCAACCTCCGGGCTGCTGGTCACCAGCGAGCGCAAACGGTCGCGAGCCGATTCGAAGCGCATCCGCCGCTCCGCTCCCGTTTCCGAAGCGCGACGATCCCCTCGCGCAAGCTCAAGCGTGGCCGCAAGAATTCCCGAATATTCATAGTAGGCACCGTTCTCCCCCAGCGCTGACTTAAGCGCCTCCACACGACGGTTCAGCACCGTGTAATAACTTCTCGGAGATAGTGGCAACAGCGATTCGAAATACTGGATGAAGAAACGTCCATCGTTGTAAACGACTTTGAGCTCCCCGTTGTCCAGAGCCTCTCCGAACGGGCGTCCTAAAATCGGCAGCAAAATTCTTCCCTGCAGGCCGGGAGCAAAGGAATTCCAATCCACGTCAAAGAATGCTGCAAACGCAGACTGGGCGCCGTTTTCCAGCACGTCCATCCACCAGGGATTTTCCGCGCTGGCCGCCATGTGGTTGGGAACGATGTCGAGCAGCAGACCCATGCCGCGATTCTGCAGCTCAGTTTGTAGCCGCGCAAACTCTTCCTCACTGCCCAGATCGGGATCAATCCGCGTGGGATCGATCACATCATAGCCATGATTACTGCCTTTGCGGCTGGCGAGCACGGGTGACAGATACAGATCATTGATCCCGAGCTCGTGAAGATAATCGAGAATATTGAGAGTGTCTTCGAAACGGAAATGCTGGTTCAGTTGGATTCGATAAGTCGACGATGGCACTCGTGCAGCTAACATGTCTAACCTTGCGGCAACAAGATGTGAAGTTGCGATGCCAGACGTTTCAACTCCTCGTGACGATGCATCGCCGCTGGGTCGGGATTCTCAGCATGCCAGCCGTTGTTCTCGTATGCAGTAAGGAGCGGCCGGTAGGTGAGATTTTGCGCTTCCCAGAGCGTAACCGGAAACGGCAAGGAGGGGAAAAGACTTAACAGCTTAATCATTCTGTCAGCCGCCGCGAGATCGGTTGGATCAACCGCGAAGGCCGCAGCATCCGCTTCGAGCCGTTTACGCACGTTGTATTCCAGCGTAGTCGCGTCCAGTGCGATCTTTTCGCCAGCCGCTTCTCGCAGCAGTCCGCGGATTACTTCGAAGTCCAGTTCCGGTCTATCCAGCGCCTGTTGTAGTTGATTGTTGAGGGCGATCTCGGCCGCAGACTTGAGCGCGTTGGGCACGGGGATGTCGAGCCCGTTCAAGAACCGAATCAAGGGAGCCTGGCTTTCGAAAAAAGTCCGGTACAACGCCGCAGCCGAGTTCACCGAATCCTTCAGGATTAAATTTGCGATCTTGCGTTGCTCATCGCGGAACAGTTGTCGAAGCGAAAAGATGTTCCTCGCGTATGCCTGATCCAGCAGGCGAATCACTTCCGCCGTGTCAGCCTGGCCGAAAGCACTCACCAGCTTCTTTTGATCCTCTTCTGAGAACTTCTCCGCGGGCTGCACTCCTGCACTCACATTGTGATCGCCCAGGTGCAACACGGAGAACGCAAGCTCATTGGATTCGCCCGTAATGGTTGACTTGAATCTCGCCGCTCCGGTAGCCAGTCGCATCTTTCCTTCAGCATCCACCGAGTACCTGAGCCGATCAGCCTCGTAGCAATAGATTCGTGTACTTTCGGCATACGTCTCGAACAGTGAGCTGATGGCGTAGTGTCCAGCGACCCGGGGAATATCCACCACCGCAGGCTTGACCCACTTTTCATAAATCCGTGCACCGTCTCCGTGCTCGGGCAGGTTACTCTTCGCCTCTGCCAGATGCTGAACGAATTCGGCCTCAATCGACTCCCCTGAACATTCCTCAGCCAGGCGCAGGGCCCGCCCGGCGTAGTGAATGACTTGCACGGTCTCCAGTCCGGAGAGTTCGTCGAAAAACCAGCCGCAGCTTGTGTACATGAGCATCGCGTGACGCTGCATCTCGAGCAACTTCAGAGCGCTGACTTGCTCCTCCGAGCTGAGTTGGCGTGCCGCATGATCCGCGAAAAAGGACGCAAGCGAGCGGTCCGACCGGTCCAGGATCACGCGAATATAATCGTCGCGGCCGGCCCATGGGTCGCGAATGTACGCGCTCAGCCGCGATTCGAAAATGGGAGTCAGACGATCGCGCAGCCAATCCAGGGCAGCGCGAAGTGGACCGCGCCACTGCTGATTCCACGGATGCCCGCCCGAATTGCAGCCGCAATCGCTGCGCCACCGCTCCACCCCGTGCTCGCAGCTCCACGAGCTGTGTTCCACGATCTCCGCCATGTCTTCATTGGGATACTTTTCGAGATACTCGCCGTAATTCGTGAGCTGCGCTACATCGTTCTTCTGGATTTCTTCCAACGCATACGTCAGTGCCATCTCCCCGAACCGATGATGATGACCATAGCTTTCGCCATCGGTGGCGATATGTACCAACTGATCGAACTGCCGGGTAGTAGAAAACCCGCTCATCAGCCGGTCAGCGAAGCGCTTGCCATCGCTTAACAGGCCTTCAAACGCCACCGCCTGCGAGATCGGGCCATCATAGAAAAAGAGGCTAAGGCGTTTCTTGGACGGCAGCTTGGCAAGGTAGGGATGAGCGGGATCGATGCGTGATCCGCTCACGTCGTGATATCGCCCGCTCCGCTTGCTGCGCACACGCTTGGCCTGGCGCGGCGCCAGAATCGTGAACTGAATGCCGTGTTCGGCAAGAACTTCCAGCGTTTCCGTATCCACCGCGGTCTCTGGAAGCCACATCCCTTCTGGTTTCCTGCCAAATCGGCTCTCGAAATCGGCGATCCCCCATTTAACCTGCGTGACCTTGTCGCGACGGTTCGCCAGCGGAAAGATCATGTGGTTATAACCCTGCGCCAGGGCAGAGCCATGTCCGGAAAAATGCTTCCGGCTATCCTTGTCCGCCTCCACGATGGCGGCGTGTACGCTGGGCGCCAACTCTTTCATCCACGACAATAATGTCGGCCCGAAGTTGAAGCTGATGTGAGCGTAATTGTTGACCAACTTCACGATGCGGTTCTCTGCATCCACGATGCGCGACGCTGCATTGGGCGCATAGCACTCCGCCGTGATCCGCTCGTTCCAGTCGTGGTACGGGTATGCCGAATCCTGCAACTCGATCGCTTCCAGATATGGATTCTCTCGCGGCGGTTGATAGAAATGCCCGTGGATGCAGACGTATTTCACTGGACCTCCTGGGAGGCACGGTTTGCGAAGATGACGAACGAATATGGATCGAGCCGCAATTCACGCAGCGAGGCCGATCCGGCCTGCGGATCCAGCTGCGCGCCGCTCCATGCTCCCGCCGCCGAATACAGCAATGATGCCCAGTTCCCCTCGAGTTCCGGGACGTTCACCGTGACAGGATATTCGGCAAAATTAAAAATCATGCAGACGTCCCGCCAAGCGGTCTTGTAGCTTAACAAAACCTGACAATCCCCCAGTTCGCGTACGCTGTGGGAGGTGGCGGCGGCAATTCCAAGTTCTGCTCGAAGCTGAATCAAACGCTGGTAAAAAATAAACAGCGTTTTGTGTGGCTCTACATTTTGCAGCGAACGGTCCAGATGAGAACGCAAGAATGTCTGCTCGTCCTGGGGATCGGGCACAGTCTCCTGCCACCCGAATGCGGCAAATTCTTCGCGCCGCCCGCGGCGGACCGCTTCAACCAGCGCCGCATCTCCATGGCTCGTGAAATATTGAAATGGCGCGGCCTCACCGTATTCCTCGCCCATAAATATCAGCGGAGTAAAAGGGGAAAGCAGCGTGACTCCTGCTGCCAGCTTGAGCGCCTCAAGTGGCACAATCGTCGAGAGCCGGTCCCCTGCAGCTCGATTGCCCACCTGATCGTGATTCTGGTTGTACACGACGAATCTCGACGGGGCAACTTTCGGCGGCTCATTGCCATGACAGCGTTGACGGTGCGCGGAATATTGCCCTCGGTAGTACCAGCCGTCTTGCAGGGTTGCCACGAGTGCCTGAATCCCGCCAAAGTCCTCGTAGTACCCGCGGTTTTCTTTTGTCAGCAGGGTGTGGACAGAATGATGAAAGTCATCCGTCCACTGCGCGTCGATCCCGTAGCCTCCCTGAATGCGATCCCGCAGCAAACGCGAATCGTTCAAGTCGCTCTCGGCGACGAGTTGCATCTCGCGCCCAAGGCGCTGGGATAGCTGAGCCACATCTGATTTCAGTTCTGCCAGAAAGTGATTCGCGCTGAAATCGAATATCCCGTGCACAGCGTCCAGGCGCAAGCCATCGAAGTGGTAGTCTTCGAGCCAGTACAACGCGTTCTCGCGGAAAAACCTTCTCACGCTGTTGCTGCCTGGACCGTCGAAGTTGATCGCTTGGCCCCAAGGAGTTTGGTAACGTTGGGTAAAGTACGGTGCGAATGCACTTAGGTAGTTGCCTTCCGGGCCCAGATGGTTGTAAACCACATCCAGCACGGCTGCGAGCCCATGAGCATGGATCGCGTTCACCAATCGCTGCAAACCCTCGGGGCCACCATAAGAATTCTGAGGAGCATACTCGTACACTCCGTCGTAACCCCAATTCCGCGCGCCGGGAAATTGAGCTACGGGCATGATTTCAATCGTCGTAATGCCGAGTTCGACCAACCGCGGAAGCTGCGCGATCACCGCCTCAAACGTGCCCTCACGCGTGTAAGTTCCGACATGCAGTTCGTAAAGCACGCTGCCTTCGAGAGTGCGCCCTCTCCAGCCTGCATCACTCCATTGGAATTTGCGCGTATCCACCAGCCCAGACGGCCCATGCACCCCTTCAGGCTGAAACCGCGACGCCGGATCCGGCAATTCGCGGCCGTCCTCGAGACGGTAGAGGTAACGTTCTCCGGCCCCTAGCTCATCGACAACAGCGCGATGATAACCATGCTCAACAGATTCCATCGCAATCACGCGATTGCTCCTGCTGAACCAGATCGAGACAGAGCCTGACTGCGGGGCCCAGAGAAGAAATTGCCAACGGCCATCGGCCAGCGGGTTGGCACCAAGTCGCGCTTCCTGCACTGGGGCGCTAGCGGCTGTCGAGCTTGCTGCCAGACGCATTAGACCTCGAACACACGGTATGCAGCGGCAGGTTGGCGCGCTCTGCAACAACGTGATTGCCACATTGTAGACGGGACTTCCACCGGCAGTCTTGCCTTCGTGAGCGCCATGGTGCGCGTGCCCATGAAGCACAAGATCGGCGCCGTGACGGTCCACAACCTCAGCCAGGCGCGATGTCCCCAGAAAGGGAAAAATCTCCGCCGCTTCCCCCACTACTGTGGCGGCAATTGGCGAATAGTGCAACACGACTACGCGTTTTGGGGTGCGCAGTTGTGCCATGGCGCGCTCCAGCTTGATAGCCTCGTCGATCGATGCCTGAACGAACGTCTTCAGTTCGGTTTCGCCAAAGGCTGTCAGCATGCCGCGCCCGAAGCCACCCACGAATCCCTTCGTCCCCGCGAAACCCACTCCGTCGCGCTCATAGGCCGTGCCATCCAGAACTTTGATTCCAGATCCCGTCATCATGCGCATCAGCTCGACTTGCTTGTTGCTTTCATAATCGTGATTGCCCAGGACTGCGATCGTCGGTATTCGGGACCGCACTACCACATTCAGCAGGGGTTCCATCTCGTCGGGCTGTCCGTAATTCGTCAAGTCTCCTGCCAGAACCAGGACATCAGCTTCGTTCCTCACATTGCTCAACTGGTCGTGCAGAATACTTTGCCGCGAACCGGAGAAATGCAAATCGGCGGTAGCTGCGATCCTCATTATGATGTCTTGCCGTTCGAGTTTAGATTCCGCAACCTCCGCTCACGATGCTCTTCCATGAGATTCGCCAACCCCCACTCGTTGATGTCGATAGCAAACATCTTGTCATCAATCAGGCTGCCACGAAACCGGGCCTTGGGATCGGGCTGCGAAACCGCTTGCTCAAAACGATGGATGAGCTGCTGCCAGATTTCTTGGGGAACAAAATGTGTCTGCGCCGGATACGCGTACCGGAACAGCACCAGCGCCCAGAACAGCATCTCCCAATTCTCCCCGATTATGTCGAGAACTCGCCGCCAATCAACTTTGCCCTGAGTGCCAAAGATCACGTGCGCAATATCGGCCCCATCGAACCTCTCCCGCCGGGTTACAAATAGCTTGGAAGATATCAACTCCTCGGCCGCAAGCACCCGCGTGCTTACTTCATGGATCACGGCTGGCTTCGCTCGCTGAATCCACGAGTCTTCGACAACAATCACCGCATTGCTCATCCCCGTAATAAGATCGACGAAGAATTCGTCGCGATGCGCCTTGTACAGCCACACCGGATCGCAAATCTCGCACTGGAAGCCCTCTTTCTCGAGAATTTTCAATGCCCTTACCGCATTGCTGGAGGTAAGAAAAAGATCCAGGTCTTTGGTATCCCGAGAAATTCCCGTGTGCTGCCGTAGGGCGAAAGCGCCCGCCACCGCGAACGGCACCTTCTTCTGTTCCAGCAACGAGAGCACCTCGCGAAACAGCGATTGCTGTGCCTCAGGAATGATCTGAGGATGCGAGGAGGTTTCGGGCAAGATTGGTGGCTGGGGCTCGGCCATAAGACTCCTTGGATGTGAAAGAAAGTTCGAACGGTTGTCGCACTTGCCAGTGACAGCTCCGTTACTCTTTCTGCCGCCTCTGTCCGGCATACTTCGCAACTTCATTCACAAATTTGCGGCCAGCATCTGGAGTTTGCGTCTTGCCCGCCAGAATCTCCGTGAGCGGCAGAGGAGACCCATAGAGACTGCGCGCGTCACTTTCGTCTTCGGTGATGGCAGAACCGTTCAAATTCGTTCCCGCGAACAAGCCGCGAGTCCGCGAGTAGCTCAAGATATCGGCGTTCGTGGTGACGGTCGCTGCTTGCACGCCCACCGGTCCGCCCGCGATCGAGGCTTCAATACCCATCTTCAGTTTGCCGGATGCCAGTTCCTGCATGCCTTTCTCATCGGTGACCAACAGGACCAGATCGATCTCCTGCCCGCCCAGCTGCGCTCCCCAACTGCCTCGGAAATATCCAACGGAGCAGGGGCGCACCCGGCTACACTCGTCAGCACCAAACTGTCAGTGCTGAAACGCCAGTTGCCAGCCAATGCGAATGAAAGAAATCCTTTCCCTTCACCACGCGACGGTCCTCGATTCTTCGCGCAAGGGTATGCAAACAGACGCAAAGCTGACGCTAGCCGCCCTTTTTCTAGGAGTCCATCCGGTTTTGCCTGTAAGTCCCTACTTGTTCGGCCACATAGGAGTCTAATAGGCCCAGAATGGACCTATTCCGGCGGGCGTGCTGCGGGCATCAATAGCCGTGAACACGGTGCGCCCGAAAAAGAAGGGTAGCCCCCAGTCGAAGGTGCCCGGGTTCGGTCCTCCCAGATCCTCGAATACAAAATTGCCTCGATTCGAGAACAACGTATCTGCGCTAGCCACGCTGAAGTTGATCGTTTGATTCGGACCACCAGATGAAGTCACCGCCGAGAGTTTCTGGGTCGAAGTTGGGCAATAAAAGCCGGAATTACTGGTGCAGGTAGATAGTCCGGTAATGCTGCTGTCCAGGAAAAAGAATGCATTCGAGCCGCTGTCCACGAATGCGGGGTACGACTGTCCCTTGAACGTGGTGTTGAACTCGCCGCTTGAGTTCACGGGGAATACCTTAGCCAGACCGACAGTGTTGTTCGATTGCGTCCCAATGCCAAAGATCATCGACCCGCTCAACCCCGGGGCCGCTCCCGTAAGGCCCGGCAGTTGGATCATCACCCCATTGTTGTCCCTCGAGAAGAGCGCCACGGGATTCTGCACCTGCTGCCGTATCGCCACTGCTGCGATCTGGCAGGAACCGGAAATGCAGTTGTAATACATCCCGGGATTGGAAGAACCGGTTTGCGCGCACGCCAAGCCACAGTCCTCCGCAAACGGTCCCACGCCGAGAATACCGTTTGCCCCAAGAGATTGGAGTGTATCGTTCTCTGGAACGCCCGTATTTTTGCAGCTCGAGGGGACCGTAGCAAAGGTGGGATCGATGATCTGCACTGGAACATTGCCGGCGTGTTCGCCGGCAATGTTCACGTCAGCGGTATTCACCGAGCCCCAGGTGAATCCGCTCACAAACAGAGCGCATTCCCCCACGGAACCACCATTGGACCCAGTCTGATGTGGCAGCGACAGGGTTAACGCCCCCCCACCTGCTGACGATAACAGCCGCAATCCGAACGATCCGGTGTCCACCAGGACACCATCAATGGTCTGGCAATTCGAGCTCGATGGCACGCAGACCGTAATGCTGGTGAAAAGGCCATTCGCGTAGTTCCCTGCAGGCCCGGAGTTCACCACCACCGGCTGAACATTGCTCGCGGGTATCGCCGCCGGATTCAGGCTGTTCTTGTGAGAGCTGCCTCCACCACATGCCATACTGCAGCCGGCGAGCGCAATCAACACCATCGCCCACACTGGCTTGAATTCCGGACGCCTCAACGGATATCCCCATTCTGAACGTCACGCGGCATTTCATCCGTAAGGTATGCTCTCCCCGCAAAGGAGCGCATGTGTCCACCGAGTTCAACCACCAATCCGGGTTGCTGAATAATAAGAGGACCGTGTCCTCCTCGCCGGTTTTGCCCTTGTGCCGCCTTTTGAAATTCTTCGAAATAAGGCCCCAGCAGCTGCTTCATATCGGGGAGAAAAGGGCCTCGCCACGCCACCGCAAAGACTTTTCCCGACGCCGATGGCATACTCCCGTACAACTGTCCCCGTCGCCGATCGAAGTTCATGGACCGTGTAGTTTTGGCCCTGTGAGACGCGCAGACTCGCATTCGCATGAACGCGGTCCATTTCAACAGAAGAAACATCCCCGCCTAACACTCCAAACGTGGGCAGACTGCACAACATTGCGCAGAATCCGGTGAGCACAGCCTTCCTGTAAATTGTTGTTGCCAGATTCGTATGCCGCTCCATGGTGATAAGGCGTTGTGTGCTTAGAAGTTTCGCAGAAGAATCGGGTTGCCATTTGGCATCTCCTTCCGGATTCCATGTTCGTACTTACCCCTCCTTTGATAAGTACAAGATTCCCCTTACTGACACGCTCGTCGCGCAAGACTAGCCTCAACTTTTCGGGCCCTTTGGGATAGAGGCAGACCACGCGGTACGCCTGCAGCTTTCAGCCGGCTAAAAATCGGCGCGTCCGACGAGCCGCGAATTAAAAAAAGGATGAATTCACGATGAAACTGAACAGCGTTGTCCGTTCGATTTTGAAAACTGCTGTGTACCTGATGGATCAGACTGCCGACACCGTTGACCGCGCCTCCAGCCGAGCCTCGGAGATGGCCGAAGATGCCCGCGAAGCGTTTTACCCGCGGGAAGATCACACCATGCGTAATTTCTTCGCTTTCGCGGCCGGGATCGGCGTCGGCATTGCAACCGGCATGCTGCTTGCGCCCTCCAGTGGAACCGAACTGCGTAATAACATCAGCGACAAAGTGCAGGAAATTACCAACAGAGTCGCGAATCGCGCTGATGCTTATTCCACCGGCACCGAAGGTGGAATTTAGACTTGCTGTTTTGTCCGGTTAGCAACACGTACCGGAGCTAGCGGTGTATCTCGAACACAAGGAGCTCATATGCGCCTTTGTAAGTATTTCCTCGCTATGGCTGTAGGATTGTCGGTAGCCAGTTTCTCGTTTGCCGCGAACCCACAAAGTCCCAAGCAGGACATGAAGGATGCGGGTCACGCTACCAAGAACGCCGCCAAAGATACCGGTCGCGCGACCAGGGACACGGCTAAAAAAACCGGACATGCGACCAAGAGAACCAGCAAACGCGCCGCCCACAAAACCGCTCGCAAAACTCGCCAGGGTGCCGAGAAAGTCGAAGATAAAACTCGATAGCCGCAGCAGGATAATGGGCGGTTGAACCAAAATAATGCGGTCATTGCTCCCGCCTGTTTTTTTGCACACACAATCCTCTTCAACATGGATTTAACAAGAATGTGACTCGTCCGTGACAAGCCCCTCCGCTGCCAAAGTTACTTTACCCAAAGTAGATTCACGAATCGCCATCCTGAGCATGAATGACCTTCAGTTGCCAACAAAGTTTCAGGCGGCGCGCTTCGGAGATTTTTCTCTGGATCTTCAGCGGATGGAACTCCGCCGCGCTAATCAGACGGTTGAATTATCTCTGCGGGAATTCAAGGTTCTGAAGTTTATGGTGATGCATCCGCGCATCGTTCTCTCGCGCCAGAAACTCATCAGCTCTGCCTGGCCGAGGCGCAGGCGTGCCACATACCGGACCGTAGATAATTGCATTGCCAAACTTCGACAAAAGATTGAAAGCAATCCCGGCTGCCCCCTCCTCATCCGCACCATCCACGGTGTGGGCTACAAGTTCGTGCCATTAGAGAACCCGCAACTGCCTAACCACATCCTGATCTGAGAAGCGATTCAGCAGGATCCGCGGGATTATTTGCGCAAGACCGAGCTCCAACGGACTCCAAACGCCGCTGGAACTCCCGTCTTTGTAAACCTCGTCTGCCAGCGAGCAAGGCGTACAATGCGTGTTTCCCGCGAAAGGAGCACTCACATGAAGGTTGCCCAAGCGATTCTAGTTTCCGTTCTCCTCTGCCTTGTCTGTCAGGCCCAAACCCAGCAACCGCCCGCCACACTGCGCAGCACGCTTCTCCACGAACTCCGCACCTCTCACAGCCAGGCAGACTGGTTTGCGCCCATCAGCGCCGCCGTCGACGGACTCACAGCAGAGCAAGCCAAATGGCAACCGCCCGCCGGAGCCCACTCCTCCGGGCAGCTCACTTATCATCTACTGTTCTGGAATCGCCGAACTCTGGAAAAGCTGCAAGGCAAACCTGAAGCAAAGTTCAGCGGCAACAACGACGAAACGTTCAACAACTTCGACGACAAGCAGTGGGCCGACACAGTAAAGCAACTCGATCAGGTCATGACCGACTTCGAAAAGCTGGTCGAGTCCGCCGACGACAAGAAACTTGCCGAAATCGCCCCCATCGTCGCCAACATCTGCACCCATAACGCCTACCATACCGGCCAAATCGTCTACGCCCGCAAACTGCAGGGCTCCTGGAACCCGGAAAAAGGCGTCAAGTAAATATCAGCGCGCAATGCTGTCTACAGCTAGGACCTATTTTCCGGCCGAATGATGGTCATAGCTGATCGCGCGCGTAATCTTCCAGCGTCCCGTCCTTGTACTGCCACAAATGAATGAATTGTCCTTCACCTACGCCTTCAGTATCTTCATGTCCCGGATGATGGAACCGGTGCACCCCGGTCTCCAGCATGCCGTAACCCTTCATATAAAAAACCTTCAGCGATCCCGGGACCAGCTCTCTCGTGGTCTTCCCGCAAATGTTCTTTTTGACGCTGTCCGTCAAAGCCGTCTGCCCCAGAGTGACCCCGCCCTGATCATGATAAAACTCCACATCATTTATAAAGAAAGAGGCAAACTTCTCCAGATCGCACTTGTTGTAGGAATCGAACAGCGCTGTATCCAGCGCCGCCCCCGCGCGGTCTAGTTCCTGCTGGTTCTGAATCTTGTCCAGCGGAGCCACGCTCTGCGCCACAGATGGAGCGATAAAGAACGCGAGCGCTAACAATGCAAGCAAAACCACAGCGCCACTCGGACCTTTGCTCATAACACCTCACTAGATCGGGGATGATGATGCTGAAGGTAGTACGGCAAAGGTGCCGAAAAGTTCCGTGGCCCAGTATCTTGGCGTGAACGCAGCCGTCACGCAGCAGCCGAGATAGCCTCAGACCGCTCCGGGGAGACAGTGACGATCATTGCAGCGCCTACTTCCGCCCAACCGCCATGATGTGAGAACTCGCTCCCAAAATCGACGGCTCGCGCTCCACCTTTCGAACGGCGGCGACAAGCCGTTCACGCCCCAGCGGATCATTCCACAGCCGCTCGAAATCGCGAGCAATCCATCCTGGCCCTTCAATCGCGACCAGTTCGACAATCTGAAATCCTGCGGCAAGGAACTCGCGCGACAATTCGCCCGGCTTGTGAAGATAAGCATCGGTGAAGTAAGTGGGATTTGAAGTAGGATTGCGATGCTGCCCATCTTGCAGATCGCGCTCGACAATCGGCGCGAACTCAGGGTCGCTGAAGAATCCATTCGTCAGCGAATCAAACAACGAAGCGAAACGGCTGATGGCAGCGCCCCACAGCAGACCTCCCGGCCTCAGCACGCGCCGAGCCTCCCGCAACGCTGCCAGCCGCTCTTCTCTGTCCGTCAGATGGTAAAGGGGGCCGAGGAGAAGTACGACGTCGGCGGAATTGTCCTCATGCGGTAACCGTCGAGCGTCGCCCACTTCCGCCGACACAAGCGGATGATCCGGTTGCCCGTTTGAATTTGCACGCGCCTGCTCCACGTGCTTGCGCCACCGCGTCGATCAGATGAACTTCATATCCGCGAGATGCCAGCCAGCAGGCATACACTCCCGCACCCCCGCCACAGTCAATCACTTTCGCAGGAGCCGGCGGGAGATGCCGCAAAATCAATTCCCGCGTGCGTTCCCGCTCCAGCTGAAACCATCCCGAACTCAGGCGTGACGCTTCGTCGCCATCGTCGTAATAGCGAACGATGCGCTCGTTGGAGGTCTCGTTGGACATGGAGGATTTAACCAGACAGACAGGACTTTATGTCCCGATGCTGCGTCGTGGGGCGCGATATCCCAGTTGCATGGAAAGATGCCGCGCCGCATCCTTGAGAGCTTCAAGAATCCGCGGCATAGTCTGCGCATTCACCTGGTGAATCGTCCCGCTCAAACCCAGACTGGCTTCAATCGCGCCTTGCTGGTTAAAGACGGGCGCGCCCACGCATCGCGCTCCCAGATTGTTCTCTTCGTCATCGACGGCATAGCCCTGGCTGCGCACCTTCTCCAATTCCTTAAACAGCCGCGCGGCCGATGTGATCGTCTTTGGAGTGCGTCTCTCCATGGAGCGATCGGCAAGAATCTTCTCCAATTGCTCTGGCGGAATGTGCGCGACCAAAGCCTTGCCCACGCTGGTGGCATGCACGCGCATGCGGCGTCCTACCCACGTATCCATGCGAATGAATCCTTGCGGCTCAACCTTCTCGATGTACACCGCTTCGGGCCCATCAAGGATTGCGAGGTGGCACGTCAGATTTGTCTTCTCCATCAGGTTGCGCATAATGGGAAGCGCCACTTCTCTCACATCGATCCCGCTCAGGGCGCCGCGGCTCAGGCTCAAGATTTTCAGCCCCACTCGATATTTTCCCGACTCTTCGTCCCGGTTGAGATAATTCTGCTTCTCCAAGGTGCGCAAGATGTAGCTGGCCGAACTCTTTGGAATCTGCAGCTTACGGCTGATTTCCGCGTTGCTCATGCCCTCCGGTTCCTGCGCGACGACCTCCAGCATGCTGAGCGCGCGCTCCACCGCTACCGACGGATTTTCTTCCTTGTGAGGCATAGCAAATCGTTATGGTAACAAATGCTGTATGCGTACAACAAATTGAATGTATGTTCGTAATATTGAACACTGCTCTTGACCGTCTCCCCGCGGCATTTTACGATCCGCCAGTATTATGAATTGATGTTCGGCATTGTGAACACAGTTTTTGAGGAGAGTTCAGGAACATGACGCCCACCGCAGTTGCCACACCCGACTCCGGAGTTTTGACCAACCCGATCAGCAGCGCACCTCCGCAGTTTGATCCCTCGCGCGATTTGCCCGCGGGCTTTATGGATTTCTTCCTTCCCCTGCACCGCCGATTCACTCCGCGTCAGCAGGAACTCGCCCGCAAACGGACTGCGATTTTGCAGCGATCTCTCGAAGGCGAGAAGCCCACGCATCACTTCCCTTCCGATACGGTGCGCAACGGCTGGCGCATTCAACTGCCGGAGTGGTGCCAGGACCAGCGCAATCAGATGACTGGCCCCGCCGATGACGGCGAACTCTGCGTGAAGATGCTGAACTCCGGCGCCCCCGGCGTAATGCTCGATCTGGAAGACTCCTGCGTGAACGAATGGTCGCATCACGAGGCCGGCGTTGCCAACATCCTGGCGTGCCTGCGCGGCCAACTCAGCTACTATGACAAGAAGCGCGATCGCACCGTAACAATTCAGCCCAGCAACACGGTCATCTTCACGCGCCCTCGCGGCCTGCACCTGAGCCAGGCTGGCCTGATTCCGGGAGAGCTGGTTTCCGCATCCCTGTTCGACGTCGCGCGCGTGTTCTACGGAATCGATCCCGCGGAGCTGAAGCATCCGCTCTGCATTTACATCCCGAAATCCGAATCCGCTGAAGAAGCCCTCTGGTGGCGCGATCTGTTCCAGGCCCTCGCGAAATGGCGCGGCCTTCCGCACGACTACATCAAGTGCATGGCCCTGGTGGAATCGCACCCCATGGCATTCCAGATGGAGGAGTTCACCTACAATCTGCGCGAACACATCATCGGCTTGAATCTTGGTCGCTGGGATTACATGGCCAGCCTGATTCATTTCAACCTTGATGATCCCGACTGGGTTCTTCCCGATCGCAACACGATTCCCCACAACGTTCCGTTCTTTCAGAATCTGCGCGAGTTGATCCCGGAGGTCTGCCATCACCGCGGCATTCTCGCCATCGGCGGAATGACGGCGCTCTATCCCAGCCGCGAAGACGCGGAGCTGAATTCGCGCGCACTAGCCATTCTCGAAAAAGACAAAAAGAACGAAGCTGACTGTCTCATGGACGGCGCCTGGACTGGACATCCGGACCAGAATGCGATCGCCGTCGCGCAGTTCCCTTATCCCAATCAACTACAAAAACGGCCGAAAAATGCCAGCCGTTATCCCGATCTGCGTCCCACACCGCAAGGCGTGGGAACCCGCACTGTGAACGGCACGCGCGCAGCCGTGCGTACTGTCATCCGCTATCGCCATGGCGTGCTGAGCGGACGCGGCGCCAGCCTGCTCGACGGCTACATGGAAGACTTGGCGACGGATCGCATCTACCGTCTCATGATCGCGCAGCGGACCATTCACCGCGACCTGGTGCACGTTCTGGATGCAGAAGGGAAATCTGTAAAGCACACGCCGGAATTTATTACGCACCTATTCGACGAGGAGCTCGATCGCCTGCTGCGTGAACTTCCCGCGAATACAGATCCCCAAGAGGCGGACCGTTACCGCCGCGCTCGCGAAATCAGCGAAGCCATGATCGTCAATGGAGAATTCAACCCGGTCTAGCCATGCAACCCAGTGTCACAACTAGGGCCCGGGGAAGGGCACGGGCTAGAAGCTGCGGAAAACAATTGACTGTCGGAGGTGGTTTGAAAGGGCACGACTTCAGTCGTGCCGCAAGTACCGCAAAATCGTCGCGGCTTTAGCCGCTGGGGGAAGTCTCGAAACCCACGAATCGAAGTTCAGTCACCCTGTGTACGAGTTAGGAGAACAAGTAATGTCCGCAAACGGAAACAGCAAGAAAACTCAAACGATCGGAACTGAGTACCCACTGAACCCGCAGGAGCGCACCGCTCAATACCGATTAGCCGCCCAGGCCATCGCTCAAGACTGGGCCACCAATTCGCGCTGGAACGGCGTCGAGCGCCCGTACACGGCGGAGGATGTCCTGCGGCTGCGTGGTTCGATTCACATCGAACACACTCTGGCGCGCATGGGAGCCGAGCGGCTTTGGGATCTGCTGCAGACTGAACCGTACATCAATGCGCTTGGCGCGATGAGCGGAAATCAAGCGGTACAGCAGGTGCAGGCGGGCCTGAAGGCGATTTACGTGAGCGGATGGCAAGTCGCGGCTGACGCCAACAACGCCGGCACCATGTATCCCGATCAGAGCTTATATCCGGCTGATAGCGTTCCCAATCTCTGCCGCCGCATCAACAATGCGCTGCAGCGTGCCGATCAGGTGCATCACGTGGAAGGCAAAGTGGCTCCGGGACAGACCTGGTTTGCTCCGTTAATTGCCGATGCGGAAGCCGGATTCGGCGGCACCCTGAACGCATTCGAACTAATGAAGGGCATGATTGAAGCAGGTGCAGCCTGCGTTCACTTCGAGGATCAGCTTTCTTCCGCGAAGAAGTGCGGACACCTGGGGGGAAAGGTTCTCGTTCCCACTCCCGAGGCAATTCAGAAGCTGGTCGCCGCACGCCTCGCAGCGGACGTCATGGGCGTGCCTACGCTCATCATGGCGCGCACCGACGCGGACAGCGCTAATCTTCTGACCAGCGACATCGACGAGCGTGACCGCGCCTTCTGCACCGGCGAACGAACCTCCGAAGGATTCTTCCGCATCAAAGGCGGCATCGAGTCAGCGATCGCCCGCGGTCTCGCCTATGCCCCCTTCGCTGACCTGATCTGGTGCGAAACGTCGCATCCCGATCTCGCCGAAGCCAAACAGTTCGCGCAAGCGATCCGTTCTCAATATCCCGACAAGATGCTCGCCTATAACTGCTCGCCCAGCTTCAACTGGCGTAAGAACATCGACGAGGCCACTATTGCGCGTTTCCAACCAGAACTGGCGAAGATGGGATACAAGTTCCAGTTCGTCACCCTCGCGGGATTCCACGCTCTCAACCTCAGCATGTTCGAACTGGCCCGCGGATACAAGCTCTCGGGCATGACAGCCTACACGCGCTTGCAGGAGAAAGAATTCAGCCGCGAAGCCGAATACGGGTACGAGGCGGTGAAGCACCAGCGATTCGTAGGCACAGGCTATTTCGACAAGGTGCAGCAGGTCATCAGCGGAGGTTTGGCATCCACCACAGCGCTGACCGGATCGACCGAGTCCGAGCAGTTCGTGGGAGTGAAACCACAGGCTCTTCCGGAAAAAGGGCCAGACGCGGCCTGCGAGCCGATTCTGGGCAACTGTCCGCACACGCCGGTCAATATCGACATCGGCTCAGAGGACATGTTGCTGCCCTCAGGAGACTGAGCATTCAAGCACGAAAGCGAAGCTGTTGAAGGGCCGGACACCGGGATTCCGGCCTTTTTTCATTTACCCGTGTAGCCCCGGTCGCCTCGCTCGCGGAGAGTCAGCAAGTGCTTGCGAGTTGGATTTAGAACTTAGATCCGTGCACACCAGCGAGGCCGTCTTCATATAGACCTTTGCTATAATGAAGCGCTGATTGGCGTTGCGCTTGATTTCCAGTGCGGAAGTGGTGGAACTGGCAGACACACCATCCCAAGCCGCATCTTTGCTAGTAATTTGTAAGTTGCTCGTGGCAATGCTTGTAACTTTAAATCCAATTACTTACCCCGAGTCATCGAATCGCAGCCAGTAATCCCCAGTGAGCGCCGGATGCAAAAAGTCGGTGCAAAATCGGGTGCAGTTTTTCCCCAAGCTGGCGCCCAGGTCGCCAGATCAAAAATCTGGGACACAAAAATTGCAGTTTGGGGTCGGTGCAGGGTCGGTGCAGGCCGCTGTCCAATCCTGGCTTCCAATTGTCTGCCAGTTTTAACCGAACTCGCCACAAGAACAGATCGGCGCGAAATGCAAGAGGAGTCGGTGCAAAATCAGGTGCGGCAGACAAATCCAGTTTGTGCTGCGGTTCGGTGCTACTGCCTCTCGAATAGCCAACCTTCGGGAAAACGTTGCCGTTAAGAAGCGCGTGGCGGCGACCTCTTGCGAGAACGGCAGCCTTCCGAGTGCGGAAGCGCTACGCACCGCGTTCTTATTCATGGAGCCCGCGAGCCGCGTTGCCTAAGTTGTGCCGACCTCGATCACCTGCTCTATCAGCCCAGAGGCGACACGGCCCTCATTCGCCGTGCTTGCACGCACAGCTCACTCCGCGCTCATGGTTCGTTTCAGCCGGCATGCAGCGCGATGAACGGGGATCTGACTGAAGAGACCGCTCATGGCGCGGCTGGTCTACTCGATCAACTTTTGAAGCAGACGAGCGAACCTGCACCGCTAGGACTCACTCGTCCAGTTCTGCAGGTGGAGAGCCGCGATCCGGCGAAACTCCCGCTCATTGTTGGAAACCAGCACCAGTTTGCGAGCTACCGCCTGGGCCGCGATCAGCGTATCCAGCGGACCAATGGGCGTGCCAGCGCGCTCCAGCTTCGCCCGGACCTGAGCGTAGGCAGCGGCATCGTCCGAGGTAAATTCCAGGATGCTCAGGGGACGTAGGAAATTCTCCACCAGCCGAAGGGTCTTGGCCGGCGAACCGCTCTTGGCCGCGCCCGTCCGCAACTCGGCTTCGGTAATGACGCTAAGGGCAATGTCTTCCCGGCTGTTAGCCAGCAGGTTGTTCAACACGGCAGCGTGCTGCTTCAGCGCATAAATGCAGGTATCGGTGTCGAGGAGAAATTTCATGCCAGCGACGTCCGTGCTTCGGCCTCGCCCTGAGACGGGCGGGTAAAGTCGTCCGGCACTCCCGCAAAAGACTCGACGTACCCCTCCGGCCACTCGTGGGCCGGTTCCACCACCACCGCTCGCCCTTGGCGATGTACCAGCACGGTATCGGTGTCGAAACGAAATTCCTTGGGCAGGCGGATGGCCTGGCTCCTCCCGGTCCAAAAGACTCTGGCCTTTTTAGCTTTCAACGACGTCATCCTTGATACCTACCAATGATACATATCATAATGGGCAGCGTCAACTATGTTCGTACCCGCTAGCCCGAAGAGGCTGCCGCCACAAGGAAGCACCAAACCGCTCAAACTCATCCCGCGCCACAGCAAAATTTTAGGTAAATGGAACGACAAGGCATCATGAAGGAATTCAAACCGGGGGAATCGCCGATAGTCCTCTCGGCGCGTCGGCCACGCTAGAATTTGTTCGTCGGTATTGCGTTCACTTTTGTGTCGGCCGCTGAACACGGAACTGCAGGGACGCGATGAAACCAGCTGATCCTGATCAGGAGTCGTCTTCGAAAGCGAAAGACCTTGTTGTTTTTGACATCCTGCGGGAATCCCATTGCGCCGACTGCGGGAAGGAATTGCCGGGTGGCGCCTTTCTGTTCATGGAAGCTGGCAGGCCGCTTTGCCTGTCTTGTGCCGATCTGGATCACTTGGTCTATCTGCCCAGAGGCGACACCGCCTTAACGCGTCGTGCTCGCAAGCACAGTTCGCTTTCGGCCGTAGTGGTTCGGTTCAGCCGGTCACGTAAACGATACGAACGTCAGGGCGTATTGGTTGAGGAACCTGCTCTGGAGCGAGCCGAACAAGAGTGTTCGGCCGACGCAGATGCGCGTCGCGTCAAACGCGAACTGGCTGAGCTCTATCGCGATAAACAAGATCAGATGCTCGCACTGCGAATGGCGGAATCGATTCGCCAGATGTTTCCCGGCTGCCCTCTCGAGGAGGCGCGGGCCATTGCTCGACATACGTCGGTGCGCGGTAGTGGGCGGGTTGGTCGGACAGCAGCGGGTCGGGCGTTGGAGGAGGACGCGTTACGGGCTGCGGTCATCGCGGCCGTTCGCCACAGGCACACCAAGTATGACCGACTCCTCATGAGGGGGGTTGGCCGGATGGAAGCCCGAGACGCCGTTCGCGACCAGATTGATCGCATGCTCGAAAGCTGGCGCCTTCCGCCTGGCGGCCGGAAGTGATGTTCTTCAACCGGATAAGATCAACCCTCCATGCGGGAGATGTCCGCCTAGGGCCGTTCCTAGCGAACACCTCCACTACTCTGGAAGAGGCTCTGTTCCTTCGCTCAGGATCTTAAGATAGCGTGAGTATCCGAAGATCCGGGCTCGGCGCCTTCCGGTGACTTCCCTGGCGATACCGAGGTGAACCAGGTGATCCAGGGTGACTGTCACCGTGGGAATAGACAGCTTGAGCGCGTCCGCCAGCGCCCCGATTGCGACCAGTGGTTTCCGCTGCATATATTCATGAACCCGCAGTGCGGAAGAAGCTGCACGTCCGAGACCCTGGATTCGGTCTCGGTCTTTCGCGAAAAGGTTCAGCATCCGCTTTGCAGCATCAGCCGCAGCACGGGCCATCGTCTCCGTACCTTCCAGGAAAAACGACAGCCAGTCTTCCCAAGCACCCTCCGTCCGGACCCGCTGAAGCAGATCGTAATATCGCAAGCGGTTTGTCTTGAAGTATAGGCTCAAATACAAGAGCGGCTCCCGCAAGGCACCTTTGGAGCAAAGTAGGAGGGTGATCAGCAGCCGCCCCAGTCTGCCGTTGCCATCGAGGAAAGGATGGATGGTTTCAAACTGCACGTGAACCAGTCCGGCTTTCACCAGAACAGGCAATCTGTGTTCGTCGTCGTGGAGAAAACGTTCAAAACTGTCGAGACACTCCATGAGTCGCTCGGGCGGAGGTGGCACGAATGCGGCATTGCCTGGACGAGTTCCCCCGACCCAGTTCTGTGATTTTCGAAACTCCCCCGGCGTCCGATTGGAGCCGCGTCCACCGCGCAACAAAATGGCATGAATCTCGCGAAGAAGCCGGAGCGAAAGAGGAAAACCGCCGGCCATCCGTCGGAGGCCGTGTTGCATCGCGGCAACATAGTTTGAAACCTCTTCCACGTCATCGATCGGAACACTTGGTTCCGCGTCATTTTCAAACAGCAGAAGGTCGGAAAATGATGACTGCGTTCCCTCTATCTGGGACGACAGCAGGGCCTCCTTCCGGATATACAGATACAGAAAGAACCTGGTATTCGGGAGCAAGGTTGTGAGTCCATCGAGTCGGCCCAAGGCCTGGTTAGCTCGGTCCAGAGGCTGATACAGGGCTTCTAGCACGAGAGGCGGATTCGGCGGCAGTGCAGGCGGAATAAACGCTTGCACCGCTTCGCCAGCGAGGGTTGTCTTGAGGTAGGTCCCCAGTCTCGACTTGTAGTCGGCAACCACTTGTTAAGGGTTCCTTAAATAAGGCTTTTGATTATTAAAGGATACTGCATTATCTCTTAACAAGCACAAAAGCGCAACCGGAGCGGTTGGACCTGCGACTTTCGTGCACCGCACTTACAGAGTAATGGCCGGCCCCCGAACCACGGCGGGTTCCAGCGACGGGGATGAAACCAGGGCAGAGGATTTCGAAAACTCACTGCCGAGTTTGGCCTCGATTGCTACGCTGTCGTTTGTGTAAATGGTAGCTTCCAGGCGGGCCCGGGAAATGGCAACATAGGCAAATCTTGAATTCACCAAGTGAGGGTGGGTTTTCGTGTCCGCGTTGATCAGCACTCGATCCGCGGTGACTCCCTGGGCACTGTGACTGGTCATGGCATAGCCGTAGTCGAAGTGTCGATTCTCCGCCGGACTCAGTTCCACCCTGCCGCCTTTTTCCAGGCGAACGACAAGATTGCCAGCCAGGGAAATTCTTTCTATCGTGCCCAGCTCTCGATTGGCCACTCCCAGGTTCTTATCGGGCGCGGTGAATTGTACTCGGTCTCCGGTGGCGAAGGGTTGCTCTCTCTCCTGGTACACGCTCACCCCACTCAACCTCCTGGGGTCATAGGTAAATGTTGCTCCCGTGGGCATTTTCACCGTCAGAAGATTTTGCTCAGGATCAATCGACAGAACGCGAGTGTAGCTGCCGGCGCGAATCCCCACTACGGTTGCTGCCGCGCGAATATC
This sequence comes from uncultured Acidobacteriota bacterium, assembly GCA_963785865.1. Taxonomy (GTDB): domain Bacteria; phylum Acidobacteriota; class Terriglobia; order Terriglobales; family Acidobacteriaceae; genus Sulfotelmatobacter. Next base: position 520,689 of record CAWAXF010000036.1, read on the forward strand.
GTAGAACATCTCCAACCGTGTAGCGGGCTGCCCAAGCGCGATCGGCACCGGTCATGTCCTGTTGCTGGACCAAGACTCGGAAGCGATAATTCTCCGCTCCGACAATTCCCTTCGCCTGCAATTCGGTTCGAATTGCGTTGTTCAGTTCTCGCCGCGAAGCATTGTCAGGAGAGATAACTAGCGTATTCTGCGCATTGTCAACGAAGCTTTGGGCGATTGCGCGAAACCGCTCGACCGTATCGCCAATCTCAGTCATGTGCCCGTGCTTGGCGAATGCCTGAATCGCGGAACGGCCCTCTCCCGTAGCAAACTGTTCCACCACCGCCCTCAGATCGGGGTCTGTTTGTCGCACGATGTGGGCCAGCCTGGCGCTCCTCATGCCGGCCCTCTGCAATTGCTCAAATGGCTTGCCGGCTTCGACCGCCTGATGCTGGCGCAGATCTCCGATCAGGACTACTCGGTCCTCGGGCCCAAGTCTCAGCAAGAAATCTCTCATCTGCTTTGTGCTGGCCAGACTGGACTCATCCACCATGTACAAGTGCTTTTCCCCTGGAAAGTCCGGGTAGGCTGCTCGCGCCAGAAAAGCTTGCAGCGTGCCCGCCGGTATGCCGGCCTGGCGCAGCTGCTTTGATGCTCGCGAAGTGGGCGCAAAACCTTCGACTTCGAATCCTCTGCCTTCGGCTTGCCTGCGAATGACCTCAAGTGCGGTCGTCTTGCCTGCTCCGGCCGAGCCTTGGATTCCCTGCACGCGATCATGGCAGGTCAGCACATGCTCAGCGGCTGCTCTCTGTTCCGAATTCAGGCTCGAGGGTTGCTGGCTCAGGCTGGCGGCTTCGCGAGCTGACAGAATCGGCTCGATTCGTCCCTGCCCGGCAAGCATCTGTTGAATGACCTCGCGTTCGGCAGCTATGGTGTCCGGAGTGGTGAAAAGCTTTCGCGCCGGATCGGCTTCCGGGTTGAGGGCAAGGAATTCCCCCTTTTCTGAGCGGTTATCAAAATTCTGCTGCACCTCCGAGAGAGTGGTTTTCCCCATGCCCCGGCGCAAGGCATCTCGCATCAACAAACGTTGGTCAACCACCGCTTCTCTTTCGAAATTCTTGTCTCGGGAAAATGTAACCGCCTCTTGCGCCCGCCAGGCCGAGATTGCTGGGATTGGAAGTTCCATTGTCTGAGCGCGGGCGCGTGCCTGGGCGACGACGTGTTCCGCCTGATCGCCAAACTCAGCGGCAACTCTTTTATGACTGGCGAGCACTTCCTCGGGGCTGAGGATTTGTTTGCGGTCGCGGGTGGCATGCGCGGCGATCTCGGCCGACGCTTTGCTGGTAAAACCTAATTTCTCCAAGTGGGCGCGGATCTGTTGGCTACGCGGACTGGAGGCGTCGAGATACGCTTGGGAATAGCCTTTGATCTCGGGCGCGCCGCTTCTGCCGGTTTCGAATTCATATCCCAGCCGCGACAAGCGATAGGTTAAGTCCGATTGATACACCGCGGTCGCAAACTGTTGTGAAGCGAACAGGCTTCGTGCCTGGAGCGCGCGGGCCTCACCACTTTCCAGTTGCGTTACATTGAAAATCACGGCGTGCGTATGTAACTGAGGTGCGGCATAGCCGCCGACAGGTCGGGCCGTGTCGTGCTCGAAGGTGGCAACGACAAACTTACCGGTGGTCCTGGCGGGATGATTGCCACCCATGCGAGCTTGAGCGTAGCGTTCAAGCTGGTTGAGGGCTACACGAACACTCTCACGATGGGCTTCCCTGACCCGTTCATCACCGCCGACCAGCGCAGTCAAAGATACGGATTTAGGTGCCGAAAAGGTCGCGTCCCAGCCGGCACGGTGCGTGGCGCTAGTGACGGTGGTGCCGTCGGCCCGCTCGTATTGGTACGAGGCGTGATGTCGTACCAACTGCTCGCCCGTCAGCGGATGTTGACCTTGGCTGAGTCGCCCAAATTCTTCCTCGCCAACCCTCTCAGGCAATCCGTACTGGCCTGCCAATCGCCCTTGCCATGTACCAGGGATTTGTTCCCCACGGCCCCAATAGTTTTGTTCTTTGGCAGTGAATTCTTTTTTGTGATAGTTCTGCGCCTGGGCAGCGGTGAGGGGCTTCGAGATAGTGAGCATGGGCGTACTCCTATAGGTGTTGATCGTTGAAGTCCATCTTCGCGGGTTCGCTGGGTTCCAGTTCCTCGGAGGAGCCGCCGCCACCAGGTATCATGTCTTGTGAGTCGAAGCTGCGGGGCAGAAAGTCGTCCATTTCGCGTTCGATAAACGGTTTGTGTTTGGCTTCGAGTTCAATGTAGGGGAGAGAAAAACGCGTAACGTAGTTGCCGCATTTCAGGTAGGCTCGCAGATCGTCCATGCCGGAGATTTCCGACGGGAGAACCAGCGGTTCCGTCTGCCGATCAAAAGCAAAGTTCCTGCCAGGGCGAGTGCCATCAAAATGGGTTTCCCGCAATCGCTCTATTTCGATTTCACCGATGGCTTCACTGACCCACTTGGCCGCTCGCGGTTCGCTGGTGCGCAAGAAGATCTTGGTGGCAGGCTGGGAGAGCATGACCTCGGCATCATGTCCGTAGCGGGCCTCCAACTGGCTGCGGCCCTGAAACCCGAGAATGATGGGATTGTTCGATTTGCGATTCTCCGTGATCGCGGTATGCAGCTGCGGCAGACGCTGCAAGCTGGCGAGTTCGTCGATCACGAACCAGGCTGGACGCTGATGAGGATGGGGCTCGCTCAGCAACCGCAAGACCAGCAGGTCAAGCCACAGACTGATGAGGGGTAACAGGGCATCGCGGAGGGTTGGGCGTGAGGTGATGAAGATCCAGCCCTGCCGCTGTTGCGCCCACTTGGTGGCCGTCCAGGCTGACTCTGTTTCCGTCCTTTTGGGCAGCAGGCGAAAGCTGTCAGCCACCATGTTCAATGAGCCCAGCACACCGGTGCGCTGGTTGGGTGCCTTGGGATCAATGAGTGCCGCCAGTTCGGTGCCCTTCACCCGGCGATCGATCTCTTCCGGGTGCGACATCCACTCGACCAACTGAGTCGGAGTGGGCAATGAAGTGAGCAGGTGAGCAAAAATTTTCTGGGGGCTTTCCACAAAGAAGCGATTGGTGACGCCGGCGGGCTGAAACAGGGAAACCGCGATCGCCTTGGCTTCAGCTTTGCGCTCTAATTCCTCCGAGGGACCCCAGTACGGACAGCGGGCATCGACGGGATTAAGGACAATGTCACCGCGGCGCTCGCTGTAGAAATGCTGAACGAACTCGCAGGCCGGGTCATAGATGATCGCGCTGTCTCCACGCTCGGCCACCTGGTAAAGAATCTGGCGAATGATCGTGGACTTCCCCGCCCCGGTATCGCCAACCGTGAGAATGTGCTTGTTCTCGGCTGCTCGAGGAATGCGGAGCGGCAGCTTCTGGCCATCGACCACCAAGCCGATTCCGTCGCCGCCGAGAGCCTTCGAAAATTCACTTGGGGATACCAGCAGCGGTCCTTTGATCCGCCGGCCATAGCGCAGTTGCTGCCGTCGGCGTAAATCTTTGCGGATGGAGAAAGGCAATTCGAGTACAAGGGTAAGGCCGCCCCAAAGTAACGGAGTTTCGAACAAATCGAATGGGGTGGCGCCGCCATAAATCCATTGCCGCAGATAAGGATCGAGAGTCTTGCTCGAGTAGCGCCGCGGCCCTTCTCGCCAGATCAGTCGGGCCCTGTGCTGAACTGCCATCGACGAAAGTTGGAACGGCAGCGCCTTCCCGACTGGCTGCGGCGTGGAGCCGGGCTGAAGGTCGGAATCGGTCGCCATACGGACCCCCCGTTGTCCGTAAAAAACGTGGATCAGTTGGCAGGTGCTGATGGGGTGGAGGATGGCGACTGTTTGGCTGCGCAAGTAACAAGGTAGGTAATATTTCTCGAGCGGACTGAGTGCCACATGGAAACGCAGATACACGAGAAAGCCGGTCAAAAGCATGGCAATAAGAATTGCTGCCTGCGTGTAATACAAGCCTCGCGGCGGCCACACCAACGATTCCTCTCGACCCCATTTTTGGACTTTGGGCACGCTTACTCCTTTTCTCGGTTAAGCCGTCTGGCCAAAAGCTCCCGCGCCGTCCTGACCTTGTTGGCCTGCACAGCTCGGACCATGACTTCGTACTGCTCCGAGCTAATCAGTTCTCCTCTGGTCAACGGCGAAAGCACGTTCATGAGAAACAACTGAATGCCGATCACCTCAGTCAGCACGATCGCATCGCCATTGGCCAATGCGACGTTCTGGCGCGCGGTATTGAGCAATACATCGCGCACCCATTCCGACATTGTTTTTCCCGCGCCCGACGAGGCGCACTGCAGCTCGTATTCTTCTTCCGGCGTCAGCTTGGTGCTGACCGTCTGAGTTCGCCGCTGTCTCGGCTTAGAGCCGGCCGCTTGGAACAGCGAAGTCTCGCAATGGTCTGACATCCACGTTCTCCTTGACCCCGAGCGCGGAGTAGCTAGCTGGCTACGTGTGCGCGTGAGGCGTCGTAACTGACGGATCGGTAAAGGTAGCTCGCGGGCTACCCTGGTAAACCTCTCAGCGCCCTCCGAGGGATGAAGTGTCACAAAACAGCCAACCCGGTGCGAAGCACCGTCCCTCGACGTGCACAGAGCCGTCGGAGCAAGATCACTTGGATCGCGCCGACGCTCCTCGCTCGAGAAGCTTGCCGCGAGCCAGCATGCGCTCGGCCGTGTGCGCAATTTCTCGCGCACGAGCTCGGCCAACAGCAGCCGGAATCTCGGAGCATCGCCGGCGTTCGAGCATCGTGATCACGTCTTCGATCTGAATCCCTCCACTGAGCCACAATTTGGCGGAAGCGACATCTACGGTCCGCAGCGCGTAGTAGAGCGGATTGCTTTTGTCCGAGCGTCGTGAAACAAGGCTGCGAGTCAGTTCCGCGGCATCAGTGCCGTGGGCTAATTCATCGAGAACCCATGCCCAATCATTCTCGGAATTGCTGCCCTTATGCGAGCGCCGACGACCCACCGAAGAACGCAGGACCGGCCTGGCATCCGGGAGCGCTCGATCCAGACGAAAGTGATCCCAAGTCCAGGTCGCATCGCTGAGGTATTCGATCCGCACGGGAAAAGCGGGCACGTACTTCCAGTTCAGAAATCCCGGCAGGCGAAGCACGCGATTGCAGTCGGTGCAAGCCGGGTCACCACCAAAGACCAGGGCAAGGTTCTTGAGCATCGCTTCCTGCTGCTGGCAGCTGAAGTCCGCCACGCGCCATAGCACCTGGTATCTGCCCAGGGAAGTCGACACGATTGCATTCGGTGCGGGGACGCGATCCGAGGCCTTGAGGGCTGACAATCGGAGATCTCCATCGTGATCGAGATCCAGATAAAGGTGGCGAACTTTAGCGATGGAGTCTTTGGTGCGGTTTCGGGTTTGCGGGCGAAGCGGATTGGCACCGCAAATGGATGCTCGCGCCCTCCCAATTTTCATGAGCCAGCCAACCGAGATAATGCGGCTCAACCACCCGCTCGAGCGGAGCGATTCGCTGCAACGTCTGGCCCGGAGCCTGATGCCGGATCAGGAGCGCAATCGTCTCACCCCGGAGCAAACGAACGGGTCAGAAAAGACCTGGCGATGCTGATCGCGTTTTCCAGTTTAGGCCGCTGCATGGGCCACCTCCAGGACGGGATCGATCGCCGGACGATTTCGTGGACCGAGAAATCGCTGGCGCCAGCGTTTGCGGCTGGTCGCAAGGAACTTGTGATCGGGTTCGGAGGACTCCCGCTCGCGACGAAACAGAACGTGGGATTTCGATTTCATGGCAGTCTCCTCTAGAGCGATCGAGGCCCAGCCGGGAGCCGGGCCTGCGATAGCCTGTGAGCCCGGACCTAGGGAGCGGCTTCCTCCTGGGCCGGTTCGGCGGCAGGCTCCTCTGGCGCAGATGTTTTCACCCCGCGGTCCAGCTTCAGGATGGAAGCGACGCGCACTTCCCAGATGCGTTGCGCGGAGCCCGTTTTGGGGCTGACATAGTCGCGGCTGCGCAGTTCGCCTTCCACCTGCAGGTGCGACCCTCTCTTAAGCGTGGCAGCGAACTCGGAGAGCTTGCCGAAGACGACGCAGCGGTGCCATTCGGTGCGCGCGACGTAGGCTTCGTCTTTTCGATAAGACGACTTGGTAGCCAGCGAGAACGTGGTAAAGCGGCCAATGCCGTTGTTGCGAAGTTCGGGATCGCTGCCGAGAAAACCCATGAGCGTGACTTTGTTCTGGTACATAGTGTTGTTCTCCGTATTGAAGAATTGGCCCCGGCTTTGTTCGGGGCACTCGCGAGAGCGAGTGGGCCATGCTCCCAAGTGCCGAAGCTCTGCATTTACGGAGGGTCCGGAGAAATCTTTTCGCGGCAGTTGGCGAACAAGATTTCGCGCGGAAACCGTAACCCGCAGGGCGGCGGAGCCGAAGCAGAAGAGCGAGTTGCCGCAGGGCGCATGAGAAGCCCCGAGCGGTGCCCGAACAAAGGCGAGAGCAATTCCGGGAGAACACGTGGCCAGAACAAATTTCGCGACGCTTTGTTGGCTCGCGCTCGACCGAGCTTCGGGCTGGGGCTCGGTGCGGAACCAGGCCGTGCAAGCCAAATTCGTTCCGGGGGTAAAAGTTGAAAGCACTCGGATGGCCCGGCTCAGGCCAGGGGATAGAAAGAACTCGATGCAGGTTCGCAACTATAGCCATCTGGCGCCTTCGGAAACGGGTGGCCTTTTCTCGTGCTTCGAGTGGCAGAGGGAAAAAAGGCAGATGCCTGGGCGCACCATAACGCCGATGGAAAATTGTGTCCAATAACTTTTCTGCAGCGGCTTATAACCGCAGGTTATGACCGTCGAGTTAGACCCGGGAGCGCTCAAGCTTTGGCTGAAGGCTGAACTGGTAACTGGCCGCGGGCTATGAGATAGGCCCACCGAGCGACCGGCCTTGCTGGCTAGTCCGCAGTCATGCGCTTTGGCCATCTCGCCCGGGAATGCAGCAATGATGCGGGTTCTCAGTTATGCGTTTTGGTTATGAGCTATGGCAAAAAAGTTATTGGACAAAAATCGCGGAATCGGTCAAGTTAGTCCAAATCGCCTAACGGCCGCGACGACGTCGGCGAAAGTATGGCGGGTGCACCGGACATGGATTCGCATCCAGCCGGTGTACCTCACGCGAGACGAGCGAGCAATTGAGCCGAGGGCAAACTCTGCCACGCGATCGTGGCGAGAGAAGGTGATCATACAAAAGGAGGTTCATCGTGGCATGGCACGAGCGCATACCCTCATCTCTCCCTCTCGATCCCATCGAACCCTTGCTCGATGTGAGCCGGGCGGCGCACTTGCTGGGGATCTCGGCCAAAACCCTGCGCGACTGGATCCAGGCTCGTAAAATTGAGTACGTCAAAGTCGGGGCGCGGGTGATGATTCGTCCGGAAACGATCCGGCAGTTTGTAACCAGCAACACTCGGCGGGCGGCAAGCTGATGAGAATCTTCAAACGCCCGGGAAGCTCGCATTTTGCCTACAAGTTTCAGTACCAGGGCAAGGAATACTATCGCTCGACAGGAACCGAAAACCGCCGCCAGGCGGAAGCGATCGCTGCCGCCGCGCGAGCCCGCATTGTTCGCCAGGCTGCGGGTCTCGAAGAACCCGAGCCGGCGCGCCCGCGGGGAGCCGAAAAAGACCAGCGCAAGCCGGTTCCCACTCTGCGCGAATTCGAGAGCACATTTGTCGAATGGGTTTCAATCACCAAGTCAGAACAAAAGGGCACGCTCACCTTCTATCGGGAAAACTATCGCAAGCTACTGGCCCACGGGCCCTGGGCCGATCTTTGCCTCGATGAGATCAACGAAGCTCACATCGAGGCTTTCAAGGCCTGGGCCTTGAAGCATGCCGGAAGGCGTCGTAATGGCCGGCCGACGCCGGTGGGAAAGACCACGGTGAACCGCTATCTCGCCACCTTGCGCAAGGCACTGCGTTACGCCCATCGCAAACTGAAGCTTATCGATGCCGTGCCCGTCATCGAGCAGTACAGTCGGGACGAGGGAGCAGAACGGGAAACCGATTATGTGTTCAGTTCGGACGACTACGCGAAGTGGATTGCATCTGCCGAGGAACCGCTGCGATCGGCGTCCATTGTGGCGCGTCATTCCGGTCTCTGCCGGGGCGAGATGCTCATGCTGATGAAAGATTGCTATCGCCTGCTGCCCGCGCCGGATCACGAGGGTAAGATGTATGGCGAAGTCATCGTGAAGCGAGGCCTAAAGCGGCGGGCGCGCAGACGCAAGTTGCTGGTCGATGGCGAAGTCAAACAGATTCTGGAGGGTCTGATCGCCCAGTCGAAATGCGATTATGTGTTCACCAACCCGCGGGATCGGACGAAGCCACTGGGAGGTTGGGTGCTCGAGGATCAGATGGGGCGCCTGCGCCGCCAGATCCACCCGCACGCCGATGCGGGCTTGCATGCTTTGCGTCATACCTTTCTCACCGAGGCCGGGGAGTACACCGATCCCTTCACGTTGCAGTATGTGGCGGGACACGATACGATAAAAACGACGATGCGCTACGTGCATCCACGCGAGGAAACGGTGAGGAAGTTGTTTGTACGGCTGGGAGGATCTGGAGCGTTTATCGGCGGAGTGCGCCGGGTCGGTGCAAAATCAGGTGCAGTTAATTTCGGCCCCAGCCCGTGATAGCGCTAAGTCATTGCTGCATAGTGGTTTACAGCGTGCGGAAGTGGTGGAACTGGCAGACACACCATCTTGAGGGGGTGGCGCCGAAAGGCGTGGGGGTTCAAATCCCCCCTTCCGCACCATAAACTCCCTCGTCAGCACCAGATTCCAGATTGACGGCTCTTCAGGAAACATACACATGGTATACGGTTTAATCGTCGCGGTTCACATCCTGGTTTGCTTCTTCATCATCATCGTCGTGCTGCTGCAGAGCGGCAAAAGTGGAGACATCTCCGCCGCTTTCGGCGGACAGGGCAGCCAGACGGCTTTCGGTCCGCGCGGCGCGGCGAGTGCGCTTTCCAGGGCCACCACCTGGTCGGCAGTGGCGTTCATGATCACCTCCATAACTCTGTCTGTCTGGGCCAGCAGGCGCGGGGGGCCGGGATCGGTCTTGCAAGGCCTCAAGTCTCAGCCGGTCAAGACCCAACCCGCTCCGGCGCAGAAGCCGGCGCCTCCCACTCAACCCAAGTAGATCTTCGCCGGATCGCGCTCCACAGGCCGGATTCGTCTTCGCGCCTGGAGTTCGCTTCCCGATTTGGAGTTCTACACTTTCCATTGGTGCGGCTTACAGTGCGCGCTGTAATTGTCTTTTCGCCCGAAGAGGATGTACCATCCAAAATAGACGTTATTGTCTGGAGGGATTGATATGTCTGATCGTGACAGCGGGACTAGCTTCGTATGGTTTCTGGCAGGACTTGGACTGGGAGCGCTGGCAGGCGTCCTCTACGCGCCGCGTTCCGGCAGCGAGACGCGCGAAGCGCTCCGCGCCAGGGCCGAAGAAGGCCGCGAGTACGTGAAGAATCGCGCGCGTGAGGCCAAGGAACAGGCCTCACAGTGGGCGGATAAGAGTCGTGACGTTGTGGGCCAGCAGAAGGAGCAATTCCGCGCTGCTTACGAGGCGGGACGCCAGGCCTATCACGAAGCCACTTCGGAGACTGGAACCGGAAAGAATCTGTAAACGCGATTCCGCGCCGGTTCTCGCTCCGGGCGCGGGCATTTGGTGTTTCCCGGGAGCAAGACTATGGACAAGCTGACGGTGTTCATTGCCCTCACGGGCATTGCTGTGCTGTTGCAGGCAGGTGTGCTCCTCGCTATGTACATCACCATGCGTAAGAGCAGTCAGCACCTGGAAGGGCTCGCAACCGAACTCAAAACCAAGGTTCTGCCGACCATCGATCAGGCCCAGCAACTGATGACCCAGCTGCGTCCCAGGGTCGAGACGATTGTGGCGAACGTGGAAGACACCACCACCGTGCTGCGAAACCAGCTTGGACGCATCGATGCGACAGTGAACGATGTAGTTGATCGGGCTCGCCTCCAGATCATCCGCGGCGATGAAATGCTCACCCGCACCATGGACCGGGTTGAACAGACGACTGACATCGTGCAAAAGACAGTCGTTTCTCCCGTGCGCCAGCTCTCCGGATTGATGCAGGGCATTACCGTCGGCCTGGAGTTTTTCTTCAAGCGCGGCCGCAAGAATGGCGGTGGTCGCGGCCAGCGCCGGCCCGTTCCTCAGGACGAGATGTTCATCTGAGTTGCCGCTAACCCAGTCATCTGCGCTTCGTCACTCTTTCAGGTAGCCCCCCATGCTGAAGCCGAATTTCGGCCAACCGAATCGTCCGCATTCTCTATTTCATCTTTCGCCATTCGTAGGACGTCTACCTTCTCTCGGTTACCGGTGTCTTGTCATAGGTGTTCTCGTCTCGTTCACCCTGACTATTGCCGGCCAGCAAAAAACTGTTTGGAGCGAACAAGAAAAGCCCATCGTCGAGCAAATCAAAGGACTGCGAAAGCTCGACGATACGGTTCGGGCTCGCACCACTAAGGAACTCGCGCTGAAGATCCGGCAACTGCCGGTAGTCCCCAACAAGTTGCAGCTGGCCGGAGCCCTCGCGAACCTTTCCACCGAAGGCGATTTCGGTCACGACACTCTGCAGGAAGTGACCACCACCTTGGCATCTGCGCTGCGAGAGCAGCCGCCCACCGGAAAGCCGGGCCAACCAGACGATCTGTACATGTCGTTGGCGTCGCTCGTGCGTTACGAACACATGCACGCCGACTCCGATAGTCCGCAATTCGCCGACGCACTCTCGAAACTCGAAGCAGCGGATGCGATGCGGCAGAAGGCCGATTTCACGCTCACCGACTTGCACGGCAATCCTTGGCATCTCCGCGAACTGAAGGGCAAAGTAGTTCTGGTGAATTTCTGGGCCACGTGGTGTCCGCCCTGCCGCAAAGAAATGCCCGATCTGCAGGCCTTGTACGACAAATACAAAGAGCAAGGATTCGTGGTTCTGTCTATTTCCGACGAGGAACCCGCGAAAGTTCAGCCTTTCATCACTGAAAGAAAGATTACTTATCCGGTGCTGCTGGATCCAGGTCGAAGGGTGAATGAGGAATTCCAGGTTGAAGGAATTCCGAAGAGCTTCGTCTATGATCGCCAGGGCAAGCTGGTAGCGCAGTCCATCGATATGCGCACCAGAACTCAATTCGAGGAAATGCTCGCCCAAGGCGGTCTTCACTAATCAGTGTCAGCATCGCGGCAGGCAAAGTTATTGCGTCCTCTTCAGCCGACAGCACTAAAATAAAGCAATGCGTTATCTGGTTCGAGCCCGTGTAAAGCCCGGCCGTGAAGCCGATTTGCTCAAAGCCATCGATTCCGAAACCTTAGGCCAGGGATCCGTGGCCGAGGGCGAATATCTGCGCAACATGCAGGAGGCCCGGCTCTGCCAAGACGAGACTGCACGCTGGGTAGAAGTCTGTTACTGTCCCACCCCGCTGCAGGAAGAGCGTCCGTACTGGGAGCAATATTTCGATCTCACACGCGTACAGGACGCGCATGATCGTCGCAAATGCCGCGATCATAATGGAACTGAGCCTTGGGCTTGCGGCGGATGCGACTGCACAGCACGGCTGGAAGACAAGCTGAACAAGACCGGCAGCTCCTTTATTGCTTCACTGCGATCGAGCGAACTGACGCTGCTGACTCCAGACAAGCCCACCAATGTGCGGCGAAGAAAATAGGCCAAACCAGGCCGAAAGAGGCTGTTGACGAAGGACAAATAGGCAAAAGACCTCGTGAGGTAGAATGACCAAGCAGTTGTGGGGTCTTCGACACGCTATGAAACGACTTGCCGCCATCGTGGTTTTAATTTTCTGTGGCACGATCTTCTGCGTTCCTGCAGGTGCACAAAAGGATAAGCCCGCCTATCCCGAAAGCCGTGCCCAGCGCCGCGCCAACAAAAAACTGGAGAAGGCGCAAAGAAAATATTACGCGAAGCAGAAGAAGGCATCGGACAAGATGTTCAAAGAGAGCCAGAAGAAAAGTCTGTATCCGAAAAAAAAGCATTGAACGAATGAACTGCTTCGCATTGGCCCGCCAAAGAGCGTTGGCGACAGCTGCCCGCCAGCACGGACGTTTCCCGAGTGCTGATCTGACTCAAGCGATCCACCCGCCTCCCACCACAATATCGCCATCGTAGAAAACCGCAGACTGGCCCGGGGTAATCGCCCTCTGCGGTTCGTCAAACGTGACCACGATCTCGTCACTGCCCGCCTTCGCAATCATGGCCGCAGCCGGCTCATGCCGGTGCCGAATCTTGACCGACACCCGCATGGGCTCGTGCAGATCGTCCACCGAGATCAGGTTCACGCGCCGCGCCCGCAACCTGCGCGAGTAAAGATTCTCGTCGCCACCTACAATGACCTGCTTATTCGCCCCGCTGATCTGGATCACATACAGCGGCGATCCGGTCGCCACACCTAAACCCTTGCGCTGTCCCACCGTGAAGTTGTGGATTCCGCTGTGCTCTCCGATCACTTCTCCGTTGGTGGTGACCAATTCTCCGGCGGTTTCAGGCAGCGCGTCGCCCCGCTCGGCGAGATAGGCATCGATGAAGCGCTTGTAATCGCCTCCAGGCACGAAGCAGATCTCCTGTGAGTCCGGCTTTTCAGCCAGCGCCAGCCCGTGTTGGCGCGCGCTCTCGCGCACCTCAGGCTTGGTCATATCTCCCAGCGGAAACAGCGTGCGGCTGAGTTGCTCCTGCGTCAGACCGAACAAAAAATAAGTCTGATCCTTACTGTGATCTGCGGGACGCTTCAGCAACCAGCGCTGAGTCTTCTCATCAAAATCTACCCGCGCGTAGTGCCCCGTCGCCACCCGCTCGGCGCCAATCTGCCGCGCCACCACATGCAACTGCTCAAACTTCAGATGATTGTTGCAAAGACTGCATGGAATCGGTGTGCGCCCCGAGAGATATTCCTCGACGAAAGGACGAACCACTTCGCGCTCAAAGCTCTCCTCATGATTGACCACGTAGTACGGAATCCCAATCTGCTGCGCCACGCGACGCGCGTCGTACACATCATCGAGCGAGCAGCAGCGTCCCTGAACGGACTCTGGTATGCCTTCACGTCCGGCCAGGCGGCGCTGGTTCCACAGCTGCATCGTCAGCCCTATGATGTTGTGACCCTGCGCGCGCAGCATGGCTGCCACGGTGGACGAATCCACACCGCCCGACATGGCCACCGCAATGGTCTCGCTACTCAGCTCAAGCCTCCTCTACGTCGTCACTGCTTTCTTCTCATATGTCGGCGAAAGATCGCGCAATCGAGAGACCGTCGCGGGTATAAGGCTCAGTGCGAAATCGATTTCTGCCTGCGTCGTCTGCTTTCCCAGGCTGAACCGGATGCTTCCCCGCGCCTGGTCCGGCCGTAGCCCCATGGCAATCAACACGTGCGACGGTTCAATTGCCCCCGACGAGCACGCCGCCCCCGTGGACACCGCCAGCCCCTTCAGATCGAGCGCGATGACCAGCGCCTCGCCTTCAATGTGACCGAATCGTATGTTCGTAGTGTTCGGCACACGCGGTGCGCCGGTCCCATTCACGTGCGCGTCTTCGATTTGCTCCAGAACTCTCCGCTCCAACCCGTCCCGCATCGCGGCGAGCTTCTCCGTAGCGCCGTTGTCCAGGCCATTCTTTGCCAGTTTGGCGGCCTCTCCCAACCCGACGATGCCTGGGACATTCTCCGTGCCCGCTCGCCGCGAACGCTCGTGCCGCCCGCCGTGAAAAAGCGGCTGCAGGTGAGTTCCCTTCTTTACGTAAAGCGCGCCCGTCCCTTGAGGACCATGAAGCTTGTGGCCCGAGATCGATAGTGCATGGCAGCCGATCCGCTTCACGTCGATCGCGACCTTGCCTGCTGCCTGCACGGCATCAGTGTGAAACACAACTCCAGCTTCCGCTGCAACTTTGCCAATCTGTTCCACCGGTTGCAGCACGCCAGTCTCATTGTTCGCCATCATGATCGTGACTAGCTTCGTATTCGGACGCAAAGCCCGCTTCACATCCTCTGGATCGACCAGGCATTGCCCATCGACCGGCAGCACGGTAATCTCGCACCCAATCTCTTCCAGATGCTGCACCGCATGCAGCACCGCGTGATGCTCGACACCGGATGTGATCACATGATCACCGGGCTTTACCAGTCCAGCGATAGCGAGATTGTCGCTCTCCGTCCCCCCGGAGGTGAACACGATCTCCGTTGCGGCGCAACCGAGCAACGCCGCTACCGATTCTCGTGCGTTCTCCACGGCAGCCCGTGTGTTCTGACCGTGATGATGAATCGAGGACGCATTGCCAAACTGCTCCCCAAAGTAAGGGCGCATAGCCTCGAATACCTCGGGCAGAAGCGGAGTGGTAGCGTTATTGTCCAGGTAGACGCGCTGCATACAGCTTCTATTCTACGTGAGTTCTGCGCAAGACAGGCATCTAGGCGCGCATGGACAGGGACGCCGCGGCGGCTGTGCCTACATCAGGATTGCAGGAAGAAGCTATCTCTCATCGATCGGAACGTACCGGCTCGGATATTCCGGGCCCATGTACTCCGCTCGCGGCCGGATCAGCCGATTGTCGTCGAGCTGTTCGATTACGTGGGCAGTCCATCCGCTGATTCGCGAGACGGCAAATACTGGAGTGAACAGATCAACATCAATTCCAAGCGTGTGATACGTCGAAGCCGAATAGAAATCAACATTGGCATTCAGCTTTTTGTCGGCCTTCACAAACTGTTCAATCTTCTGAGAGATGTCGAACCACTTGCCCTGCCCGCTCGAGTTCCCCAGATCGCGCGACATGACTCGTAGATGCGTGGCTCGCGGATCTTCCGTGTGATAGACGCGGTGTCCGAAGCCTGGAATCTTCTTTTTCTGCGCCAGCATGCCCTTCACATAGTCAATCGGATCCGCGTTGGAGGAATCGATGGACTGCAAGATCCGGAATACCGCTTCGTTGGCTCCGCCGTGCAACGGCCCCTTAAGAGCGCCGATCGCCGAGGTGATGGCCGAATGCATGTCAGATAACGTCGCGGCCGTTACACGCGCGGCGAACGTGGAGGCATTCAATTCGTGATCCGCATGCAGAATCAGCGCAATATCGAGCGCCCTTTCCGCCGTAGCGGACGGATGTTTCCCGTTCAGCATGAGCAGGAGATTCGCCGCATGCGAAAGCGACCTCTCGGGCTCAACAATCTGCTGTCCCTTGCGAATGCGGTCATACGCCGCCACAATTATCGCGATCTGCGAAGTCAAGCGAATGGCCTTATCCACATTCGCCTTCCGGTCATTACTTTTTTCCTGCGGATCGTAGAACGAGAGCGCCGAAACGGCCGTGCGCAACACATCCATGGGCAGCGCATGCCGGGGCGCGTTACGCATCAGGGTGACAATCGATGCATCCAGCTTGCGCTCCTCCGCTAGGCGGTCGTGCAGCTCCCGCAACTCACGCCTGTTGGGAAGCTTCCCGAACCAGAGCAGGTAGCAGGTCTCTTCGAAATTCGAGTGGTCCGCCAGTTCGTGGATGTCGATGCCGCGATACGCGAGAACTCCCCGATCGCCATCGATGTAACAGATCTTGGAGTTGGTAGCGACGACTCCTTCCAGTCCCTTCGGAGTCTGATTTGTGGTGAGGCCAGGCATGAAGTTTCTCGTTTCTAGCGGAACCGTGATTGCGCAGCCGCAACGGAGCGGCGACGCGGAGGGCAACCTTTTCTTATACCTGAAACACTCGCCTGTTTCCAAGGGGCGGCCAAAGGCAGCGCCTTAGTCGAATAGAGGCGGTAGTCAGATCGTTTCTCCTCGTTTCCCGCGGGCCGCTTCGGCGAATGTACTAATGAATCTCAATCCACAGCCAGCGCGATTGGCAAACGGCCACGGATTCCAGGGCGGACATTCCTTTGATGCGCGGACGGCCGCGGCGTATATTAAAGGGTTTGCTTCATGCTGGTATTTGAAGGACCCGCAGTGCTCTTCATATTTCCTCACGGAAGGAACCACCCAACAATGAAACGCATTCTTACAATTCTGCTTTCGTGCGCATTTTTCTGCTCCGAATCTTGCCCAGGCAGACGAGGGCATGTGGCTCTACAACGCTGCTCCCAAAGACAAAATCAAAGCCAAGTATGGATTTGAGCTCACCCAGGAGTGGCTCGATCACGTACGCCTCTCCTCGGTTCGGTTCAACAATGGCGGCTCTGGCTCATTCGTTTCCGCAGACGGGCTCACCTTCACGAACCATCACGTGGGCGCGGCCTGCGTGCAGCAATTGTCGACGGAAGGGCACGACTACATCAAAACCGGTTTCTATGCCAACACTCAGGCTGAAGAGGCCAAATGCCCGAATCTCGAACTGAACCAATTGGTGGCCATAGAGGACGTAACCGGCAAAATTAATGCCGGCGTGAAATCGGGGATGTCGGCGGCCGAGAGCGGCCAAGCCCAACGCGCCGCAATGTCCGAAGTTGAAAAAGAGTGCTCCAGTTCCTCCGGCCTTCGTTGCGACGTCGTGATCTTCTATTCCGGCCAGGTCTATAACCTTTACAAATACAAAAAGTACACCGACGTGCGCCTGGTGTTCGCCCCAGAGTTCGACATCGCCTTCTTCGGCGGTGATCCCGACAACTTTACCTATCCACGGTATGACCTCGACATTACGTTCTTTCGTGTGTACGAGAACGGCAAGCCGGCTCATCTCGACAATTACCTGAAGTGGTCGCCTACAGGGGTCAAGGATGGAGATTTGATCTTCGTCTCCGGACATCCAGGCAGCACTGGACGCCTGCTCACTATGGCTCAGCTCGAGTTCATGCGCGACGTGCAGTATCCTGCTGCCCTGAAGTATTACGCTCGTCGAATCGATCTGCTGCAGAAGTTCAGCAAAGACTCCGAGGAGAACGCACGCATCGCCAAAGAGGATTTATTCAGCCTGCAGAATTCGCAAAAAGCGATTACCGGATATCAATCGGGCCTTTTGGATAAGAACATCATGGACCAGAAGGCTGCGGATGAATCCAGGTTGCACGCCGCTTTCAAGGCCGATCCGAAAAATGCAGCCGTCAGCGATCCCTGGGACGAAATCACCAAGGCCATCAAGACTCAGCACTCGATCTATCCCAACCTGACCTACCTGGAGCGTCTGCGCGGGTTTCCTCATCTGCCGCAGATCGCTCGCAGTCTGGTAAGGGCCGCCACGGAGAGAACGAAGCCCAATCCGGAGCGTCTGCGCGAATTCCGCGACTCTGCTCTGGCCTCACTGGAACAGCAGCTCTTCTCAACCGAACCGGTCTACAAGAATTTGGAAATCGTTCTTCTCACCGACGCGCTGACTGACATGCAAACTGCGCTGGGGAACGACAACGCCGACGTGCAAAAGATATTGCAGGGGAAGACTGTCGGCGAGGCCGCCAAGGACTTGATCAGCAACACCAGGCTGGATGATGTCGCTGTGCGCAAAGAGCTCTATGAAGGCGGCCAGTCGGCAATCGAGGCCAGCTCGGATCCGCTTATCGTTGCCATGCGCGCCATCGATGCTGACGCGCGTGCGTCGCGACGAGACTATGAAGACAAGGTCGAGTCCGTGGTTCGACGGGATGGTTCCACGATCGCGAAGGCCCGTTTCGCTCAGAGCGGTTTTACCCAGCCTCCAGACGCAACTTTCACACTGCGGTTGAGCTATGGGCAGGTGAAAGGGTATCAGGAGAACGGGAAGGCAATTCCCTTCGCGACCAATATGGCAGGCGCATACACGCACGCCGCCGAGCATAACAACCAGCCGCCGTATAACTTGCCCGAAAGCTGGATGAAATCCAAGCCAAAGCTTAACCTGAAGACGCCGCTGAACTTCGTTTCCACCGCCGACATCATCGGTGGGAACTCGGGTTCGCCCACCGTCAACAAGAAAGGCGAGGTGGTTGGGATCATCTTCGACGGCAATATCCAGTCGCTCCCGTGGAACTTCGCATACAGCGACACCCAAGCTCGTGCCGTGTCTGTGGACTCGCGGGGAATTCAGGAAGCTTTACGCAAAATCTATGGAGCGACCGCCCTGGCCGATGAATTGACGGGAACGAAAGCTGCCGCGGTCAGCGCGGGAAAGTGATCTAGCTCGGTCGATTGGCCCGCTGCTTCGAGCGGGCCTTTCTTTTTTTGCAGAACTATGCCGGCCAGATACTGAGCGCAGTCTTGCTCAAGATCTGCTGGCGTGTCGACTCGCTAAGAGGGAGAGCGCGAAACTCCTCAAGGTTTTTCTTGATGTCCGGAACGCCCGGTCCGGGCCAATCCGTGCCGAACAGAGTCTTGTGCGCGATTTCTTCCAGGCGCGGAAAATATTTCAACAGAGTCTTGGGCGGGATGCCGCTGATGTCGAGATAGACATTAGCATGCCGCCTCACCAGGAAAAACGCAGTCTGCATCCACAGCGGGCGTCCGCCGTGTGCCAATAGAATCTTCAGATTCGGAAAATCCACGGCGACATCATCCACATAAATCGGGTCGCCATATTTGTTTCGCGCACCCGGAAAGATAGAAGTGCCCGTGTGAAACATCACCGGCACGCCGTTGGCTTCCGCTGCACGGTAGATGATCTCCAACTCCTTCGCCCCGCTGAGATAGTCATTGGGAAACAACAGTTGATGCGGAGGATGGATTTTGATCATTTTCAGTCCCAGCCGCAGGATCTGCTCGACGTCCGCCAGAACATTGGTCGTATGCCGTGGATGCAGGCTGCCGCAGGAGAGCAGTCGCTTCGGATCTTCCTTCACATAATCAGCCACGAACTGATTCACTCCGTTGGTGAATCCAATCACCTCGGGTGCCACGTAGTTGATGAGCATCGCGCGGTCGATGCCGCTAGCGTCCATGAATTTCAGAAAACTCTTTGGCGACCGGCAAAATTCCTCGATCTGCTCGAAGTTGGCCCGCTTCTTCTTCATCAACTCCAGCGCGTGCGGCTTGAACATCTCGATCGGCTGGATGTGAATGTGACAGTCGGTGATCATCGGGCAGTAGTCAGGAGTCAGCAGCCAGAACTCAGGGCTCGCTGATCAGTCGAGCAGAAGCATAGCAGATGGACTCAGTTCTGCGCCGCTGCGAGAACTGCCCGCTTGGTGAAGACACGAATCATCTCGCGCCGGTATTCCGGAGTAAGCGCCGAAGTCGTCAGCGGCTTTGCGGTCCTTGCGGCCAAGTCTCCAGCCGACTCCGCCAAGGCCTCATCGATCACTTTGCCCGCCAGCAATTCGGATGCTCCGCTCACCAGCATGGGTGCCGGATTTACGGCGGTGATTCCTATCCGTGCATCGGAAACGTGACCGTTCGATCGTTTCATCGCGACCGCGACTCCAGCAAGCGGGTAATCAATTGAGCCACGGACTCGCAGCTTGCGATAGACGCCGCTGAAGTCTGCGGACGAGGCGGGAAGGAAAATACGAGTCAGCAATTCATTTGTATGCAATCTTCGGTGGTTCTCGCCTAGCCCGGTATAGAAATCGTGCAGAGCGATGCGGCGCGTCCCAGTCGTGCTCGCGATCTCGACCTCCGCATCCAGACACAACAGCGCAGGAGGCGTATCCCCCGAAAATGCGGCCCAGCATTTCGTTCCACCGGGCGCGACGTGACAGATGTCCCCGTCTTTCTTGATGCAGAATCCGCAACCCTTGCGCCAGGTAAGCGATTGGTTATACCAGAGACAGCGAGTGTCGAGGCAAATGTTTCCTCCGATCGTGCCCATGTTGCGCAGCACCGGGGAGGCGACGGTTGCGGCTGCCTCAGTCAACACCGGGTAATGCCTCCGCAGAAGATCAGAACGCTCGATCTCGCGCAGAGTTGTCAGTGCGCCGATCTCAACCCCTCCTTGAGGCAGTGGCCGAATTCCCCGCAACTCCCCAACCCTGCGCAAATCAAGCACGTACTCCGGCTCAAATAGTTTCTGTCGCATGGAAGGGATCAGATCGGTTCCCCCCGCGACAACTCGTATGGCAACGTGTTCTGGACCATGTGGGGACAGCGGCCCTGGGCTGTCCGGCAGCGCATATTTCGCAAGGAACTCAAGCGCATCTCCCATCGCCCGAGCCCGAAGCAATTTGAATTGCGGCAGACTCAATCTGCGCCTCCGGGAGTCGGTGGAGCCTGTCGGGAGGGATCAAGCGGATGACGTTCGGGCCCCTTGCCTTTGAAGCAGAGCGAGCCGCCATGCTCGCGGAAGCGCGTGGGAGCGGTAGGATCGATCCCGTCGGTGAGATTCAAATTCTTAGCTTGTTTCTTGGCCCGCAGTGCTGCCAGAACTCGCTCCGGAGTAAAAGGCGATTCGTGCAGGCGAACTCCAACCGCGTCGTAGATCGCATTCGCAATGGCCGGAATCGTGGCGGCCAGCGATCCTTCACTGCACTCTTTCGCTCCGAAGGGGCCCTCAGGATCGATGCTCTCCACAATGATCGCCTCCACCTCGGGCGACTCCACCGATGATGGACTGCGATATTCCAGCAGGCCAGGATTCATCAGCATGCCGTCTTTCCAGACCATCTCTTCGGTGAGCGCCTGTCCCATGCCCATCCAGACCGAGCCGATGATCTGGCCCTCCACGGAAACCGGATTCAACGCACGCCCGCAATCGTGGGCTGCCCAAACCTTGTGCACCGTGACCTCGCCCGTCTCCTCGTCGACGCTTACTTCCGCGACCTGCGCGGAGTAGGAATAGGCCGGTGAAGGTCCTACTCCGGCACCCTTGTGTTTTCCTCCGCGTGCGTCCGCAGGCGGTGCGTAGGAACCAGTTCCCGTGAGCGCGCCATGGAAGTCGATGGCGGCCACTACCGCTTCTTCAAAACTCATGGAATCTTTCGGGCCTTCTTCTTTGCGCTTTTGCTGCAGGGAGCCGCGAAGGATTTGCCCTTCTACTCGACCCGACACGGATGCTGCCGAGCTTTGCTCAGCCGGACGGGCCCTGCCGTCCGTCCCTGCATGGCCCTTTCCGCTTACGAGTTCATTCTGAAAAATCAGATCTTCCGCTGCGCACGCCATTTTTTTGGCCGCTGCCGCTGCGATCAGCTTTTTCACTTCCGTGGCCGCGCGCAGCGTGGCGTTCCCGGCCATAAACGTCACACGGCTTGAGTACGAACCGATATCGATCGGGGTGAGATCGGTATCCGCGGCAACAACTCTCACTCTCGACAAGGAGCAGCCTAGTGTCTCGGCCGCGACTTGCGCTGTCATTGTGTCCGAGCCCTGGCCGATTTCCGAGGCGCCGGTATATACGACCACGCCGCCGTCACGATCAATTTTGATGTTGACCGTGGAATGCGGCATGTCGGACCGAATGATGGAATTGGCCGCTCCGCTCACGTAATGACTACAGGCAATGCCCAGGCCGCGTCCCTTCGTCAGTTTGCCTTTCCGCTCTCTCCATCCGGAACGTTCGACCGTCTTCTCGATGCATTCGGGCAAACCGTAACTTTGCACCCGCAATCCATTCACCGTGACACATGGCGGCTTCAGGAGATTGCGCTGCCGAATCTCCGCTGGATCCATGCCGATGACTGACGCCAGCTCATCCAACTGGGACTCGAATGCGAAACGCACATTGACCGTGCCGTGCCCTCGCATAGCTCCGCACGCAGGCTTATTCGTCAGCACGCGATAGCCGTCATATTGAATATTGGGGATGTCGTAAAGCGCGCCCAGCAGTGCCCCAGAATAAAGAATCGTCACAACTCCATAGGAGCAATACGCTCCACCATCCTGCACCACGCGGGCTTTGACAGCGGTAATCCGGCCGTCATTCTTCACGCCCGTTTTCAGATCGATGATGGTGCGCGGGCGCCCGCGATGCGCCCAGAAGACCTCTTCGCGGGTATAGGTGATCTTGACTGGAGCCTGCGCTTTTCGAGCTGCGATCGCGGCGATGATCTCCAGGGGAATCACTTCGCTCTTGCCCCCGAATCCTCCTCCTACCAGCGGCTTGATCACGCGAATCTGCTGCATCGGCATGTCGAGCACGAGCGAGAGCTTGTGCTGCAAGTAGTACGGGACTTGGGTGGACGACCACACGGTGAGTCGCCCGGGCTTCCCGGTGTGCGGATCGATCTCAAATGAAGCCAACGTGGAGTGCGGCTCCATGGCGGCATGCGTCACTTCATTGGCAATGAAGCGCGCTTCGGCAATGCGATCCGCTTCCGAGAAGCCTTTGTCGGGATCACCGAACACGTGGTGGTAATCCTTTTCCAGGTTGTTGGGCTTATGATCGTGGATCAGATCAGCCTGCGCCTTCATCGACTCTTCGGGATCGAAGTACGCTGGCAAGACTTCATAGTCAACGTCGATCAACTCCAGCGCCTTCTCCGCAATTGCTTCCGAGACGGCGACCACGCAGGCCACGTTGTCCCCCACATAGCGCACCTTGTCGAGGGCAAGAGGATACTCGTCATGCCCAACTGGAAGGATCCCGTAAGTTTTCGGCGCATCCTGCCCAATCGCGACGGCAACCACGCCTTCGAGTTGCTCGGCGCGTGTGGTATCGATGTTCCTGATGCGCGCGTGCGGGTAGGGAGAATGCAGAATCTTTCCCACGAGCATGCCGGGCACGCTGAGGTCATCTGTGTATTTGCCCGCCCCAGTGGTCTTCTCAGCCGCATCGACCATGGCGGTGGGCTTGCCGATGATCGAGAATTCAGCGCTCATGGTCCGCCAGTGCCAGGCCCTCTCGCTCTGCCTGGAGCGCCGAACGTATGGCAGCGTACATTTGGTTGTAGCCGGTACAACGGCACAAATTGCTGCTCAGAGCACAGCGCACTTCTGCTTCCGAAGGATTTGGGTTCTCCGACAAGAGCGACTTGACGGTCATGATGAAACCCGGCGTGCAATATCCGCATTGTGCGCCGCCCCAGTCGCCATAAGCTTTCTGGATCGCCGCCAGGCTCCCGTGCTCACTCACGCCTTCAATGGTTGTGATCTCCTGTCCCTCGCAACTGGCCGTCAACAGAGTGCAGCTCATCATGGCGACTCCGTCAATCAGCACCGTGCAAGCACCGCACGAGGAATCGTCGCAGCCGCGCTTGGAACCAGTCAGCTGCAACTGTTGCCGCAAGACGTCCAGCAGCAGAGCATTCGACTCGATGGCAAGCTCGTGTGAGCGGCCATTGACCCGAAGTTCGATGAGTTCTTTTTTCATGTGAGCAGTGAGCCGTGAGCAATGAGCCATGAGCGAGCTGGTCTTGCTCATAGCTCATGTAGCTCATGGCTCGTTCAATACACCGGCACATTCTGATCCACGCTTCGCGACCACGCATCGATACCGCCTCGCATCGACTGCACCTTTTCAAATCCCTGCTGCCGCAGCCATACCATGACATTCATCGAACGCACGCCGTGATGGCAAAGCACCACGATGTGGTCCTCAGGGTCTAGCTCCTGATGCGCTCGCGACGGCACGTCTCCCATCGGCATCAGCTTGGCACCCTCGATGCGAGCAGTTTCAAACTCCCATGGCTCGCGCACGTCGATCAAAGTGAAGCTCTCTCCTGCATCCAGCTTCGCCTTCACTTCTTCGGCAGTGATTTCGTAATCCATTTCAGGCAATGGCCAGTCTTACTCCCCGCCCCATTTCGGCGAACGCCTCTCGAGAAACGCCTGAATGCCTTCCTGCGCATCCGCCGTTTTCATCAGGTCCTCGAAATAGATCTTTTCAGCGCGAGCCAAGCCCTTATCGAAGTGCATTGAGTCCCACGCGTAACAAGCCTTCTTCGCCACCGCCAGCGCCGCCGGACTCAGATGTAGAAGTTGCGAGATGCTGGCCTCCACCACTGAAGCGAGTTGCATCCGAGGCACGGCCCGGGTAGCCAGTCCAATCTCCGCCGCTTCCCTGCCGCTGATGGAACGGCCGGTCAGAATCATCTCCGCGGCTCGCTTTTGACCGACAAGTGCAGCCAAGGCCGTGCAAGCCACCGGTGGATAGCAGCCGAGTTTAATCTCCGGGAAAGCCCACTCGGCGTCTTCATCGCTGTACACGAGATCGCAAACCATCGCCAACTCCGCCCCACCGCCCAGGCAAAGCCCATGAACCGACGCCATGGTCACCTTCCTCGTCGCCACCAGCGAACGGATCACCCCGTGGAACCTGCAAAGCATTTCCTCGACCTTGTCCGGAGTGTGAGCAGCGATGTCAACCCCGGCGGAGAAAGCCTTCCCATCCCCGGTCAGCACTACCACCGCGACTTTGGGTTGCGCTTCAAGTTCACCCAGAACCAGCGCCAGTTCCTCCATCATGCGAATGTCGATCACGTTCAGTGGAGGGTTTTGCAGCGCAATGTTTGCGGCGGCCCCGTCGATTTCGAGCGAGAGTCGCGTAAGCCTGGCGTCTGTGGCGTTAGTCGTCATGGCAGATTAGAGGTTAATTGCCGATTTCCTTACTTCTCCAATTGAGGCCAGCGGGTCGCGTGCTCCCGCTTTCTCGGCAATCCATTTCTTCTCGTTAGCGATAATTTCCAACAGCAGCTTCTTGTCATCCTCAGACGGCATGTATTCCTTCAAATGTTCCTCGTACGCGCCGTCGTTGAGCGGTTCGCCAGTTTGGGCGTGGAACTTTTGGCCCGCCCAGCGCCCTATGGCGCGGTTGAACCTGATGTCGGGCGCGTACAGTTTGGGCTCTCCCGGTTTGAGTGACGAATTGAAACGCTCGATCAGACCGGCGACCTCGTCACGATAAAGATTGCGGTTGTAGTCGTTCAGATCATCAAGATCCGCAGCCTTGTCGTTCTTAGGCTCGTCATAGCGACCCTTGATGCCCCACACGTAGGCCCAGTGCGCCGAGGAAGAGTGATCCGTGCCAAAGAGATCGTACGAGCTTGAAATCCACTTGTTGAGATATTTCTGAATCAACCACGCAGGAATGATGCCTGCCTCCACAATGCGGCGCAGACCATCGTTGCCCGTTCCCATGTGGAAGGCCTCTTCGCGCAGCATGTAAGACATCGAGCGGCCCAGCGGAGCGAAGGCGGAGTACTTCAGCATCTGCAGCTGAAATTTTCCATCCCGATCGACGAAGTCGGTGTACGTAAAAAAGTCCATCCAGTTATCGACATCGACGTTGAAAGCGCCCAGCAGACGCTTGTTCTCGAAAGCACGGCGCTCCAGCATTTTTTGTGCTTCAACTTTTCCCGAGTAGCCGAAGTGATCGACCAGAAGAGCGCACATCTGCCAGCCATGACGCATCTCTTCGATCATGACACGAGTGATGGCGCGGCGGTCCCAGTCGGTGGGAGCGTTGTCGAGCAGGTTGCGCTGTTGCTCGACGCTTGCGAACTCGGTGTCTCCTTGATACACGATCATGTTCATCAGGGCGTCACGCATTTGCTGTGTGGGCATCTGGCGCAGATTCTCCCATTTGCGGCGGCCCTTGTAAGCACCAAATTCGATATCGTCGGTCTCAATGGCGCCGTAAAGCGTATCGAACTGGAAAGCCTCGATGTCCTTGGTGTTCACGCCTATTTCTTTCCGCCAGTCGTTGAACAGACCGATCCAGTCACTGAATGTTCCGATTTTTGCTACTTTACCCGGCATAATTTCAAAACCTCTTCACTGCGAAGCACGCGAGTGAGAACAAACCTTCGTGCTTCTCTGTGTACTCTTCGTAAGCTCTTCTCTTCATCCCATGTTCAGCCACACGGTTTTCAGTTCCGTGTAGTGCTCGATTGCGTGCGCGCCCAGTTCCCGGCCGAACCCCGAACTCTTGTAACCGCCGAAAGGAAGAGCCGCATCCATCAGGCCATACGTGTTGATCCAGACGGTGCCCGCTTTGAGGCGGCGCGATACGCTGTGTGCTTTCTTAACGTCGCGGGTCCACACTGCAGCCGCGAGTCCGTACGCGTTGTTATTTGCTTGCTCAATTACTTCGTCGATGTCATCGAACGCCAGCACGGACAGTACAGGGCCGAAAATCTCCTCCCGCGCGATCTTCATGTCGTTCTTCACTTCGCCGAAGATGGTGGGTTCGATGAAGAAGCCCTTGCCTCCGTCGACCGACACGCGATTGCCGCCCGCAACCAGCTTTGCCCCATCTTTCTTTCCGGCGTCGATAAAGTTCAGAACGGTCTGCATCTGCTCCTGGCTGACAATGGCTCCCAGTCGCGTCTTGGGATCGAGCGGATCGGCGGGTCTCATCTTTGATGCCCGAGCAACCAGCTTTTCCGTGAATTCGTCTCTCAACTTGCTCTCCAGGAACAGCCGCGACCCCGCATTGCAGACTTCCCCTTTTCCGTAGAAGATCCCGTTGATTGCCCCTTTGACCGCATTGTCGACGTCGGCGTCGGAGAAGACGATGTTGGGCGATTTGCCGCCAAGTTCGAGCGTGACGCGCTTCAGCGTATCCGCCGCGCCTCGCATGATTTCCTTGCCCACCGCCGTCGAGCCGGTGAACGCAATTTTGTCGATTCCCGGATGAGCAACAATCGCTTTCCCAGTCTCCGGCCCGCCGGTCACAATGTTGACTACGCCCCCGGGAAATCCAGCCTCCATCACGAGTTCGCCGAATCTCAACGTGGTCAGCGGAGTTTGCTCCGCGGGCTTCAACACAATCGTGTTGCCGCATGCCAGCGCAGGTCCCACTTTCCACGAAGCAAGGAGCAGAGGAAAATTCCAGGGAACGATCAGCCCGACAACACCCACCGGCTCGCGGAGAGTGTAGGTGAAGGCCGCTTCAAACGTGTTCACCGTTTCGCCGTGGATTTTGGTGGCAAGCCCGGCGTAATAGCGCAGAACGTCGATCACCATTGGCAAATCAACGTAGCGCGATTCGAAGATCGGCTTGCCATTGTCGAGCGTTTCCAACTCGGCAAGTTCCTCGATATTCTTCTCGACGAGGTCGGCGAGCTTCCAGATAAGTCGTCCACGCTCGCTGGCCGAGAGCTTGCGCCAGCCTCCCGCTCGATCTTCGAAGGCCTGACGCGCCGCTTGGACCGCGCGATCCACATCGGCGGCAGAAGCCTCGGCAACCTGCGTGAGCACTTCACCGGTCGCCGGATTCATCGTGTCAAAACTCTTCGAACTTTCGGTCCACTGACCATTGATCAGTAAACGGCCGGGTTCGATCTTCGCTTTGCTGGCAGCGAGCATTCAGCACCCTCAGCCGGATTTCGTCCGGCGGACGGACGCGGGCGTCCGTCCCTACATAACCTATTTCGCCTTGAAATTCGCTGGGCGTTTTTCAACGTACGCGGCCAGGCCTTCCTTCGCATCCTCGCTCTGGAATAGCAACTGCTGGTTCTCGCGCTCCACCGCCAAGGCAGACTCCATCGGGATCTCCCATCCGGTCTGCACCGCGCGCTTGATGCGGCCCACGGCTTTCGCGGCCTTGTTGGGCGGACAGAATTGCCGCGCGTACTCCATGATGTTCTCCATGAAGCCGTCGCGCTCGAATACGTCGTTTACGATTCCGAGCTCCTGCGCTTCTTCGAACGAGAAAGTGTTGCCCGTAACCATCAACTCGATTGCCTTACTCTTGCCAACTAAACGCGACAGCCGCTGCGTTCCGCCTGTTCCAGGTAGAACTCCAAGATTCACCTCAGGCAATCCGATCTTGCCCGCATCCTTGCGCGCGATGCGGATGTCCGCCGCCATGGCAATCTCCAACCCGCCACCCACGCAGTGACCATTGATCGCCGCGATCACCAGCTTGGGAGTGTGCTCCAGGCGCAGCAGCATTTCATTGGCGTGCAGGCAGAAGTAATACTTGAATGTGGGATCGACGCTGGAAAGCATCTTGATGTTCGCGCCCGCAGAGAAGAACTTCTCGCCCGCACCAGTCATAAGAATCACGTATACGTCATTGTCCATGCGCGCCTTCAGAATGGCGTCGTCCATCTGGCGGTTCATCTCGTACGTGTACGTATTTGCGGGCGGATCGCACATCTCAATAATCGCGACACCCCCATCCGTGCGGTAGTTGACCAGCTGTTTCGATGTTTCCGCGGTTGCCGGTTGCACTGTAGTAGCCATGGGATAACTCCTTTTCGATGCTCGTGTAGGGGCGGACGCCTCGTCCGCCCGGTCGAGCAAAGCTCGACCTTAATCTTGCCAAATCCAGTCCTTACTCAACGGCACGGCGAAAACAGCGCCCTCCACAAAAACTCACTTATTATCACCACCCAGCACCCCGCGCAGAAAGATATCTCCCATCTCTCCCGCAATTGCAGCCGCATCGGCGTCTACGCGTGGATTGTGCCAGGTATAAATCCAATTCATCATGCCAAACAGGCTGAGCACGGCGATACGGGTGGAAAACTGTAAACCTCGCTCACGCTTCAGCTGATCCAGCAATCCGACGCAAATTCGGTAGTATTCGCGTTTGATCGCAGCCACTTCTGAACCGAACCCGTTTTTCAAAGCTTCGTCCTCGTGTGAGAGCACCTTCATCGCCGCCTGGTTGGCCAGGAAATATTCCAGGTGGTTGAGGATGAAAACTCGAATACGCTCTTCCGGATCGGTGACCCGCTCCAACCGGCCTTTCAATCGCTGCACGATGGTGCTGAACGTGTGTTTCTGAATCAGGTAGAGCAGACGCTCTTTCGATTCGAAGTAGTAATACAGGCCCGCCAGAGACATGCCACTCTCGCGCGACAGATCCCGCATGGAAGCGCCTTCGTATCCCTTTTTGCAGAAGACTTCGGTGGCGTGGCTCAGAATTTCGGAAAGCCGCCGATCGTAGCGAGATTCCGAAACGGGCGCGCTGCGATGCCGGCGCGAACCAGCCCGAGTTGCGGCGGATGGAGTGGCCATAACCAGGAAAACGACCAATTCGAACGTTCGTTCGAATACACTATACTCCACTGTGATCTCAATCACAACATGTCTGCAACTACGTCTTTTTCCGTGAGATGCGTGCCTCTTCAAACGCCCTTCCGATGTATTCGAGGGCGTCATGAAGATCGCGATCAGTGCAGAGTTCGAAGGTAAACCAGCGTGTCTTCTCTTTGTCAAAAGCAGTAATTCGGGGATCTTTCTGCGCCAGGGATTGCAAGCTGCGATTTGCGGAGTTAATCCGGAAGGCGACCGCGTTGCCTTTGAAGACGCTGCGCGTCCTTGGCAGCAGACCGAACATGGTTTTGCCACGATAAAGCGCGGTGAACCCAAAAAAAGTTTTTAGCGTGACTTGCGGCCACTCGCTCAGCTCCGCCGCAAGTGCTGTGGACCAGGCTTTCATTTGCTCGGACACCACAACCGAGCCTGGCCTATCTTCGGGGCGGTATGTCATGGGCTGGCTGACACCGGTTGACGCTGTACCAACAGGATGCGCTTTACCTGATTCCGGTCAACGTGCTGATCCGCGCCACCGAGCTTGATGACAACATCCATGCCCGTAAGCGAGACGAGATCGCCGCTCAACACGCTCCCATCCCGAAGTTCGATAGTGTCGTGCGCTGACGTGCCGAGTTCGTAGCTCACGCTGCCCCCAGAAACATCGTTAGACCCCATCTCCAGCGGAAACGAGCCCGGGTTGAAGCCTTCCTTACTGAATTGGAGGACGTGTTTGCCCGGAGTTATCTTTACAATCTTCGGAGTGGTACCGGCGGCAACTCCGTCGACCTTGAGTTCCGCACCCTGGGGAACAGAATTGACCGTAACCTCCATCGTTTTGGAAGGCAAAAACGATTGCAACTCGTCAGGCAGAGATCGGGGTGCGAGTGCCAAGGACACAGGAGTACCTGAGGTCATGACTGCAGTCTGGAATTTGATCGTCTCGCCTCTGCCAACGTTGCTAACCGAGATCCATCCCTCACCGATTCGGATCTTATTCTTGTCGAAGAGATAGAGAGAAAAATCTGCCCGAACGATCGGCTTGCCCCAGAGATTTTCGACCGTAGTATCCGACGTGTAGCTATGTTGCCCTGCGTTGGACCCGTTCTCTTTAAACTTGCCGAAACTGACGCGAATAACAGGAGCCCCCGATTCGGGCCAAGTGATGACCTGAGCCGGCGCATCTTTTCCATAAGCGGAACGAGTCGCAAGAGTTGCTAGGAGGGTGAACAGGAGAACACTCGAAGTCCTTTTCATTTCGGCGTGAGTTTTAGCACAGTCTCTATACACGCCGCAATAACGAATGTCTTCGTCTCAGTTGCGGATGTCGGCCATGAGTTGCTCGACTTCCTGCGTGAGCGCAGCCGTGAGCGGCAGAAAGGGCAAGCGTGCCGTGCCCCCGTAGTATCCATTGAAATCCATTGCATACTTAAGCCCGGGGATACCCAGCTCGCTGCCAACCCGCTGGGCTGCTTTGGAAATGCGCTCTTGTTTCAAATGCGCCAGCTCTGCATCCCCTTCCTTCCAGGCCGCAAAGATCTCATAGCAGGCAGTAGGGGCAGGACAGGCGAAAGCCAGAATGGCCCCTACCGCACCTGCATCGAGGGACGGCTGCAACTTCTGCGCGGCGCCGACCAGCACCTGGAATCCAACTTCCTTTTGTCGCGTCTTCATCTTTCCGACTACCGTCACCGCGGAAGAGGACGGCTTTACGGATGAATTTCCTGACAAGGCCCCCACCGGAACCAGTTGTCCCCCGTCATTGCCGTTAGTGCCACTGGCCGCCAACATCCGTGGCGTGACTGCGTCAAACATCTCTGTCACCGTCGCGCTGCGCTTAATGTGGCGCGTGCCCTTTACTATCTTGCGCACCTTCTCCACATCTCCACTCGACTCTTTGATTCCGATCAAATTTGGATGCTCCGCCAACTCGATCACCACCTCGGCAGGCATGTCGTACCCGGTCGCCTGCGGGAAGTTGTAGATGATCACTGGAAGGGGTGAGCGGTCGGCCACAGTTCGATAAAAAGCCAGGAGGTTGGCCGAGGCCATCTGCTTTTTGTAGTAATGCGGAGTGCGCACCATGGCAATGTCATACCCTAGCTCGGCCGCGTATTCGGTCAGACGGAGGGTTTCGCTGGCGGATTCGATGCCTGTGCCAGCGATCAGAACTTTATTCGGGGCAGCCGTGTCGCGGGCGATTTTGAGCACATCCTGCCTCTCCTTGTCGGAGAGCATGATTGCCTCTCCCGTCGACCCAAGCACTACCACCCCGGCCACCGGAGTGCGCGAATAGCGCTCCACATTGTGCTCAAGCTTTTTGTAATAGACGTTCCCGTCGGGGTAGAACGGAGTCGTGATAGGCGGAAGTATTCCGGAGAGCAGCATAGCCAATTCTACCGCCGCCCGCGATGGGAAGCTAAGGAGCAGTCGCGCTTCTGTGGTTTCCTGCGCCAGCTATACCGTCAAGGCTTTCGGCTGAGAGACTGCGGCAGCGCGCCGCCGAGTACTATCCAAAAACCGGGTTCATCTACCCTGCCCGGCGACGTACATGGGCAGCGCGCTCCGCGTGCAATTGCTGCAAGGCACGCACGTTCACTTCTCCGCGTTGCAGCGCCGCGATCCCTTCGGCCGCAGCTCGCGCTGCCGCCAAAGTTGTGATCGTTGGAATTCGAGCCATAACCGCCGCGCGCCGAATGGCCTTCTCATCGAACCATGGCTCCTGGCCGGTGGGCGTGTTCACCACCAACTGAATACGCTGGCCCTTGATAAAGTCCACCACGTTCGGCCGGCCTTCCTTAACTTTGTAGACGCGCTCCACATTCATGCCCGCGGCTTCAAGGACGTCTGCTGTACCGGAGGTCGCCACCAGCTTGAATCCCATGTCGACGAACTTCCGTGCAACCGCTGCCACGTGCCGCTTGTCGCTATCCGTAACGCTGATGAAGACCGCCCCCTGCGTGGGCAATTTCTGGCCGGCAGCTAACTGAGCTTTGGCGAACGCTTCGCCGAAATTATCAGCCACACCCATGACTTCACCGGTCGACTTCATCTCTGGCCCAAGCACGGTATCGACCCCGGGAAACTTACTCCACGGAAACACTGGGGATTTGACGTAGTAACAATTTCCGGTATCGAGATCGGCGCCGCGCTCAATGAAGTCCGGCAGAAAATCGCGCAGCTTGCGCCCGGTCATCAGCCGGGCGGCAATCTTAGCCATGGGCACGCCAGTCGCCTTGGATACATAAGGGATGGTGCGCGAGGCGCGTGGGTTTACCTCGAGCACATAAACTTTGCCGCCTTGCGCTCCGTTGCCTGAGGAGCCGTTCCCGCGCGGGATCGCGAACTGAATATTCATCAGCCCGACAACCTTCAGCGCCTTCGCCAGCCTGAAGGTATATTCGCGCATGCGGTCCAGCAGCGCTGGCGGAATGTCGACCGCGGGCAGCACGCAGGATGAATCGCCGGAATGAATCCCCGCTTCCTCGATGTGCTGCATAATTCCGCCGATCACGACGTCATCGCCGTCCGAGAGTGCGTCCACATCGACTTCAATCGCGTCTTCCAGAAAGTGATCGATCAGCACTGGACGGTCGTGAGAGTACTCGACGGCTTCCTGCATGTAACGCACGATCGACTGCTCGTCGTACGCGATCACCATCGCGCGCCCACCGAGGACATACGATGGACGCACGAGAACTGGGAATCCGATGCGCTTCGCGCCTGCGACCGCCTCTTCAATCGAAGTGGCCATGACCCCGGGTGCCTGCGGAATCTGCAAATCTTCCAGGAGCTTGTTGAACTGCTTGCGATCTTCTGCAAGGTCGATAGATTCCGGCGAGGTGCCGATGATTTTCACGCCAGCCTGCTTCAAGGGAAGCGCGAGATTCAGCGGAGTCTGCCCGCCGAACTGCACGATCACTCCGACATCCGCTCCTTTTGAAGTCTCATGCTGGTAAATTGCCCACACGTCTTCAAACGTCAGCGGCTCGAAGTAGAGCCGATCGCTGGTGTCGTAATCGGTCGAGACGGTCTCGGGATTGCAGTTGATCATGATCGTCTCGTAGCCATCGTCGCGCAGCGCGAATGAGGCGTGGCAGCAGCAGTAATCAAACTCGATTCCTTGCCCAATGCGGTTGGGCCCGCTGCCCAGAATGATCACTTTCTTCTTGTCGGTGGGGGCCGCCTCGTCTTCATCTTCGTAGGTCGAGTAGAGATAGGGCGTAAAGCTTTCAAACTCCGCGGCGCAGGTATCTACCCGCTTGTAGACCGGCATGATGCCGTGCTTCTTGCGCAGGTGTCGGACCTTGTCCTGTGTCTCCAGACGCCAGACCTGGGCCAGCCGGCCATCGGAAAATCCCATGCGCTTGGATTCCCGCAGCACCTCCGGCGGGATGGATTCCATCGGGTGCTTTTCCAACTCAAGCTGCTGATCGTTGATTTCCTTGAGTTGATACAGGAACCACGGGTCCATCGAGGTCATCTTCGCGATCTGTTTGACCGTATGTCCCTGGCGAAGGGCGTAACGCACATACGCGAGCCGCTCGGGGTGAGGCGTGACCAGGCGTTGCGTCAGAATCTTCGGCTCGATCTTGTCGGAGCCAACTTTCTTTCCAGTGTCGAGCGAACGGATGCCCTTCATCAGCGCTTCTTTAAACGTGCGCCCAATCGCCATCACTTCTCCGACTGACTTCATCTGCGGGCCCAGTGTGTCGTCGGCTCCAGGAAATTTCTCGAATTGCCATTTCGGAATCTTTACAACAACGTAGTCGAGAGTTGGCTCGAAGCACGCGGGAGTCTTGCGCGTGATGTCGTTAGGAATCTCATCCAGCGTGTAGCCCACGGCCAGTTTGGCGGCAATTTTCGCAATCGGGAAGCCCGTTGCCTTGGAAGCGAGTGCTGATGAACGCGAGACGCGCGGATTCATCTCGATCACAACCATCCGCCCGGTCTCGGGATTTACTCCGAACTGAATGTTCGATCCGCCAGTATCCACGCCAATCTCACGAATGACCGCAATCGAAGCATCACGCATCGCCTGGTACTCGCGGTCGGTGAGCGTCTGCGCGGGAGCGACGGTGATCGAATCACCGGTGTGCACGCCCATGGGATCGAAGTTCTCGATCGAGCAGATGATGATGACGTTATCCCTGGTGTCACGCATCACCTCCAATTCGAATTCCTTCCATCCCAGGACGGATTCTTCGATCAGTGCCTCGTGCACAGGGGAGAGATCAAGACCCCGAGCCAGCACTTCGCCGAGTTCTTCGCGGTTGTAGGCAATACCGCCACCGGTTCCTCCCAGAGTGAACGAGGGACGAACAATTACGGGGAAACCGATCTTGCCAGCAAACTCGAGCCCGTCTTTGGTGTTGTTGACCAGCGCAGACTTGGGCACGTCGAGCCCGATCTTCTGCATCGCATCTTTGAAGAAGAGCCTGTCTTCCGCCTTCTTGATGGCAGCAACATTTGCTCCAATCAGTTGCACGTCGTACTTCTCGAGGACTCCGCCGTCAGAGAGCTCAATCGCCAGATTCAATGCAGTCTGCCCGCCCACCGTCGGCAGCACGGCAAATCCCGCGCCCGGCGACATCTCGCGCTCAATGCGAATGATCTCTTCCAGATATTCCAGCGTGAGCGGCTCGATGTACGTGCGGTCGGCCGACTCCGGATCGGTCATGATGGTGGCCGGATTCGAGTTGGCCAGCACCACTTCGTAGCCTTCAGACTTGAGCGCCTTGCAGGCTTGCGTGCCGGAGTAGTCAAACTCCGCCGATTGCCCGATGACGATGGGCCCGGAGCCGAGGACGAGAATTTTTTTTATGTCAGTGCGTTTGGGCATTATGCAGTCTTGTTCTTGTGTTCCGCCGGGGCGACTTCGACAGGCTGGCTTGCAGCCTTGATCTGAACCGGCACATCTTCAGGGATGCCGGGAAAAGGATTGGTTTGAAAGGGCGCGCCTTCAGCCGATGCACTTGCCGGGTTGCTTTGAAAGGGGACGCCTTTAGGCGCTGTCTTTGAGATGTTGCTTTGAAAGGACACGCCTTCAAGGCGTGCCGTACCGGACTGCCCAAAAGACCCGGGCTTCAGCCCCTGAGGTGCAGGGTCGAATTCGAACACGGAACTCGCAGAGGAATACGCATACTCCTCCGCGCTCTCGCATAAACCCTTCTCAACTGGATTCTGCCGAAGATAAATCGCATGCAGGCGATAATCGCTGGCATCCCGGATTCGGTGATCCGAAAAGCCCTTATGCCAAATTTCTAGATTCGAACCGAGTTCCTTTTTGGCCCGATAAGAGAAGCCGCCTTTGATGAACTGGACGGCCTTCTCCAGGCTCGTCTTTGGAGTCAGAAGCACGTGAATGTGCTCCGGCATGACCACGAATTCATGGAGTAAATACTCCATTCCGCGATAGTGATACAGAGTATCGATCAGCAGTTTCGCCCACGACGTCTCTTGAGAAAAGCGACCTGCGGCCCCACGTCGACGAAGTGACCATATACGTTTGGCCGTTGCTCGTCGCGTGCTCTCGCACTGGTCTCATCCGTTAACCTCAGCGGCTAAAGCCGCAAATCTTTCATCCGCACCGAACGGCGCGCCTTAAAGGCGCGCCCTTTCAAAGCTTGAACCAGCACAATTCTCAGAACCTGGGCCAACACTTTCACCCCTTCCACTCCTCCATCATCTTCGTGAACTCTTTGAACAAATAATGCGAGTCGTGCGGTCCCGGCGCCGCTTCCGGGTGATACTGCACCGTGAACAGCGGCATATTCCGGTGGCGCATGCCTTCGAGCGTCTGATCGTTCAAATCGACGTGGGTCAGTTCGACTTCGCTCTCCGCCAGCGAATCGGGATCTACTGCGAAATTGTGGTTGTGCGCGGTGATTTCGATTTTGCCGGTCTTCAACTGCTTCACCGGATGATTCCCGCCATGGTGGCCAAACTTCAGCTTGAACGTCTTCCCGCCTAGAGCAATCCCGGTCAGCTGATGCCCGAGACAGATTCCGAAGATCGGCTGCCGCCCCATGAGCCTGCGAATGGAATCCACTGCGTACGTACAAGGCTCCGGATCACCGGGTCCGTTCGACAGGAACACTCCGTCCGGCTTCAGGGCAAGCACATCTTCCGCCGGAGTTTGCGCCGGGACCACCGTCACTTTGCATCCTTCGCCGCGCAGCTTGCGCAGAATGTTCTGCTTGATGCCGAAGTCGTACGCCACCACATGAAATCGCGCGGGCTCATCTTTCACTCCGACCACGGCAACGGGCTCGTGCGAACGCTCGCCAACTTCCCAGACGTACGGACGCTTTGTGCTGACCTCTTTCGCCAGATCCGTGCCATCCATCTTGGGAATCGATCGAGCCTTGGCAATCAGCTTCTCGGCATCGCTCTCGAGCGTCGAGATCACCCCGCGCATCACGCCGTGATCCCGCAGATGCCGCACCAGCGCCCGCGTATCGATGTCCGAGAGCACCGGCACCTTGAATTGCTCCAGATATTCTTCGGCGACCTGCTGCGAGCGCCAGTTCGAGCTGACTTTCGAGAACTCGCGCACGATCAGCCCTTCGATCCACGGGCGCGTAGCCTCGTTATCGTCCTGGTTGGTGCCGTAATTTCCGATTTCAGGATTCGTCAGAACGACGATCTGTCCGGAGTAGGAAGGATCGGTGAAAATTTCCTGGTATCCGGTAATGGAAGTATTAAAAACGACTTCGCCGTAGCATTCGCCTTTGGCGCCGTAGCCTTTGCCTCGGAAGACTCGCCCGTCTTCCAGCGCAAGGATAGCCTGCATTCTCGCTCCGGGGAGTGGATTTTATGAATATTAGCAGGGAATGCGGCGTCGCGAAAGACTGTAACGCGCTAGCGATGAGGAAATCTGAGGAAAAAGTGGAACTACTGCTTGATCGCGAGTGGCGGCGAGACGCCGTCGGGACACCGACACCGAGCCGACGTTACTTCACGCGTCCCAATTTCTCCATAGGCCAGTAGCCGAAAACCGCCTTCCCATAAATAAAGCCCTCGTTCACCGCGCCGAAATCGCGGCTGTCATTTGACATCGAGCGGTGGTCGCCCAGCACGAAATAACAATGCGCGGGAACCACGAGGTTCGGGTAGGAGCGCTCATCCGTGTACTCGGAAGGCACGTAGGTTTCGTCGAGAGCCTTGCCGTTCACATACACTTGCCCGTTATCGATGCGGATTTGGTCGCCAGCCATGCCGATCACGCGTTTGATATAGCTCTTCGAAGGATCGCGCGGATACCGGAACACGACGACATCGCCGCGCTCGATAGGCTCCAGCCGGTACACAAACTTGTTTACGAAGATGCGCTCCTGATCTTCCAGCGAAGGCATCATGCTCGTGCCCTCCACCTTCACAGGCTGATACAAGAAGATGATGATGAATGCAGAGATCGCGAGCGAAATAATCAGGTCACGCAGCCAAATGCCAAGGCCGGTCCGCAGCCGCAAGGGTCCGGCGAGAACATCCGGTACAGCAGGGCCGGGCACGGCAACTGCCGGAACGGCGCCCGCGGGTACAGGCAGTGGCACCTGCAATTCACCCGCAGAACTTTTATAGGAAGACCCAGGATCTGGGAATGTCTCCGGCATGCTGCTCTATTGTATACAGAACCGCTGCCACCGCCAGAGGGTTGTCTTCAACCCTGTGAGGTTGCAGTTCTGGAGAACTGGGGCAGACCCCGGCTGGGCGACAGGTTACAATATCTGCACCGAGGAATCCTATGACACGCCGCCTGTCCCGTACCCCAATTGTGTACCGCAGCCTAACGCTGGCTTTCCTGTTTCTTGTAACCCTGACTGTGTCGGCCCAGTGGTCCTCACCCCAGGAACAAGGAGGAGTCCCGGCCTATAATGCGGCGCCGCCGCCAAAGGGCACCAAGCTGCCGCCCGTCTTGACCAAGGCTGATCTCTGGGGAGCCGACGCGCAATATCCATATCAGACCCACGCTTATGAACTCGCAGCCAAGATTCCCAATGTGCTCCATCAGCAGCCCTGCTATTGCTACTGCGATCGCATGGGCCACAACAGCCTGCATAGCTGCTTCGAGAACACGCATGGAGCTCAGTGCTCCACCTGCCTGAAAGAGTTGTACTATTCGTACCAGCAAAGCAAGAAAGGTAAGACTGCCTCGCAGATTCGGGCCGGAATCGTCAAAGGCGAATGGAAGCAGATCGACTTGGACTCGGCGGCGACGATCAATTAAAAGCGTTATGCTGCCGGACCGGATCACGACTCGCATTCGACGCTCACAGCGCGTGAATTGCCCTCCAGTGGGCCTTTGAGTAATATTTAACGTTCGACTCCCAAGTTGCACGCAAGGAGTTCCCCATTACCAAGAGCACAGGAAGAGTTCTGCACATGGCTCAGAAAACGACTGCAAAGAAAACCGTTGCGGAAGACCCCCGCTACACCCAGGCCTTGCAAAGCTACGAGGCTGGCCTGCGTGCCATGCAGGAGCACAAGTTTGACAAAGCGAAGCCGCAGTTTCAGAAGGTGATTGCCGGTCCCATCCGGGAACTCGTCGACCGCGCGACGGTTCATCTCAACATCTGCAACCAGCATCTGGAACGTGCTGCCGCAACTCAATTCAAGACGCCCGAAGAGCATTTCGACTACGCCGTCTCCTTGATGAACGTGGGCGATTACGTCGGCGCGCGCGAACACCTGGACAAACTGCTCAAGCAAAACGCCAAGTCCGACTATGTGATTTACGGGTTGGCGGCACTCGATTGCCTGACGGGTCATATTGAGGACTCGCTCAGACGTCTGGATGAGGCTCTCCGCCTGAATGCACAACTCCGCTTCCAGGCTCGCAATGACTCCGACTTCCAGAATCTGGCTGAGGACCCTCGCTTCACCGAGTTGCTCTATCCGGATCCGGGAACTGAGGCAGGTTCCTCCGATCAGGAACTGGGCGACGAAGAAGTCATCTAGCCGCGCGGTACCCCTCGATGGAATCCAAAAGCGCCGAGTTGATGGCAGCACAGCAGTCAGCGCAGGCGCGCGGCCTGCGCGTGGTCGCCATCGGCGGCGGCACCGGCCTTTCCACTCTGCTGAAAGGTCTAAAGCGATACGCTCTTTCGCCCACCGAGATCGCCTGCGAAGAAGTGGATTTCCCCATCATTCGCGACCTTTCCGCAGTCGTCACCGTCAGCGATGACGGTGGTTCCAGCGGACGTTTGCGCAAGGAATTAAACATGCTCCCGCCGGGCGACATCCGCAACTGTATTGTCGCTCTAAGCGAAGACGAGGCATTGCTGTCGAAACTGTTTCGCCATCGCTTCGACAAGGGCTCGGGGCTGGAGGGACACAGCTTCGGAAACTTGTTTCTGGCGGCGCTCACTTCCCTGACCTCGGATTTTTCCGAAGCAGTCCGTTTGTCTTCGGAGATTCTGCTGACCCGCGGCCATATCTATCCGGCAACAACCTCAAACATCGAACTGGAAGCGCTGATGGAGGACGGGACGCGTGTGCGGGGGGAAACCAGGATCACCGCGAGCAAGGGACGGATCCGGGAATTGTTCCTCGTGCCACCGGACGTGGGCCCAATGTCTCAAACCCTGGATGCCATTGCCAACGCCGATCTCATCACCATCGGGCCCGGCTCGTTATTTACCAGCTTGATCCCGAATTTGCTGGTTCGCGGCATTTCACAAGCTATTGTCGAGTCCCGAGCCACCAAGGTGTACATCTGCAATCTTATGACCCAGGCCAATGAGAGCCTCGGGCTGACTGCGTCCGATCACATCCAGGCATTGAATCGCCATGCGCAAAAGCAGATCTTCGACTATGCGCTCCTCAACCGCACGCCGGCGTCCAGTGAAATGAAAGCCAAATACGCGTTGGAGGGTGCGTGCCAGATCGAGAATGATCTCGATGCCATCGAGTCGCTCGGTGTCATACCGGTGCTGGGTGACTACCTGGAAGAGGACGGAGTGGCGCGTCACAACACCGCCAAGGTCGCGCACGATCTCATGCAAGCCGTCGCAACCCGCGGAGAACGGTCCCAGTGACCACTTCCCTGCCGGATCGTCGTCAGCGTTTGACCTCTGTATGTTGATCCTGCTTCCACGCACGGCTCGCGTGGACACGCGACCTATGTACCGGTTTCTGATCATTGTGCTGTTGCTGGTCACAGCACCGTTCATTCACGCGCAGGCTGCACCTGAAAAGGGCGGCAACGAGATCCAGGTCTGGGCCGGAGGCGGGCACTCTGTGCCGGGCGGAACCAAGAATACAGGGGCTTTCAATGCTGGCCTTCGTTACGGCTGGATTCTCACCGACCCGCACCTCCCCGGATTTCTACGCGGACGTTTCGAGTACGCGCTCGACGCTGTCCCGATTTTTCTGATCTTCCAACCTGCAAACACAGCCTTCGGCATGGGCTTCGATCCTCTCGGGCTGAAATGGAATTTCGAACGCCATGGCCGCTTCTCGCCATTCCTGGAATTAACAGGTGGAGCAGTGTTCACCAATCACGACATTCCTACAGGCACAAACACCGTGAACTTCATGGACCAAGCCGCGTTGGGCACGCATATTCTAGGCGCCAGGTACAACATGAGCCTTGAACTGCGCTACATGCACATCTCAAACGCAGGGCTCGCCACTCCGAATCCCGGGATCAACACTGTGCAAGTGCGGCTGGGAATCGGCCAATTCTTACGTAAGCGTTAGATTCTCTGCGCCCGCGTTGGTGAATTGCTTGGACAGCCAGCGCCGTGCCTTGCGCCCGAACTCAGCCGACCTATATCCTCATCCGTTATGTCCACGCTCGTCGAATGCGTTCCCAACTTCTCTGAAGGCCGTGACAAGGCCAAAGTTGACGCCATTGTTGACGCGATGAAGATGCCCGGCGTCTACCTCCTCGATCGCGAGATGGATTCCGACCACAATCGTTGCGTGATCACCATTGTTGGAGAGCGCGAAGCCATCCAGGAAGCCGCCATTCGCGGAGTGGGCAAGGCGTCCGAGTTGATCGACTTGAACAACCATGCCGGAGCCCATCCGCGCATGGGCGCCGCCGATGTGGTCCCGTTCATTCCCATCGAAGGCGTCACGATCGAAGATTGCGTCGCCATGGCCAACTACGTGGGCGAGCAAATCTGGCATCGCTATCAGATTCCGGTCTATCTCTACGAGGCCGCCGCTAGAATCCCCGAACGCCAAGGCTTGGAGAACATCCGCCGCGGACAATTTGAGGGCATTCGCGCCGAGATTGCGAGCAATCCCGCGCGGCGCCCGGATATCGGGGAACCGCGCGTGCATCCCACCGCCGGTGCAACTGTCGTTGGCGCGCGTAAGTTTTTGATCGCCTACAACGTCTTTCTCAATACGTCGGATGTCGACATCGCTAAGAGAGTCGCGAAGGCAGTGCGCTTCTCAAACGGTGGCATGCGCTTTGTAAAGGGTGCTGGCTTTCTGGTACGCGGCCTTGCCCAGGTCTCCATGAACCTGACCGACTTCGAGCAGACGCCAATCCATCGCGTCTTTGAGATGGTGAAACGTGAGGCCGCCCGCTATGGAGTAATACCCATTTCCAGCGAGATCGTCGGCCTGATTCCCAAGAATGCCCTGGAGCAGACCGCAGAGTGGTATCTGCAAGTGGAGAATTTTGATTCATCGCTGATTCTGGAAAACCGTCTGGCAGCGGTCATGAGCGGCAAAATGGCGGTTGGCGGGCTGCGGGCAGGAGTGGAACCATTCATCGAACAACTCGCTGCACCCACGGCGACGCCCGGCGGCGGCAGCGCTTCCGCGGCGGCCGGAGCCATGGCTGCCGGTCTGGCCCGAATGGTGGCATCGATGTCCCGGGGCAAAAAAGCTTACCTGCAATACGAAACTCAGCTGAGCGCTGCCATTGCCAGTCTGACTCCGCTTGGAGATGAATTGAAGGCCTCCATTGATGCCGATGCAGAATCCTACAACTCCGTGATGAAAGCCTATAAAGCTGCCAAGGCGACCGACGAAAAATCCGGCGAGATGCTGATCGATGCTGCGTTGAAAGGGCGCAACTGCCGTTCCCCTCAGCGTGGCGGAAAAAGTCTACGAAGTTGCGCAGATCGTCAAAATGCTGGAGCCCATTACCAATCCGAACATGAGATCGGACCTGACAACTGCGTCAGCTCTGGCGGGAGCCGCCATCACCGGCGCTCTGGCAAATGTCGACATCAACCTGGCATCGCTAAAAGATGAAAGTTTTGCCGCAGACGTCCGCCGACGTACTGCACGCCTCCGCTCGTAGAGACGTTGCTT
This sequence comes from uncultured Acidobacteriota bacterium, assembly GCA_963785865.1. Classification (GTDB taxonomy): domain Bacteria; phylum Acidobacteriota; class Terriglobia; order Terriglobales; family Acidobacteriaceae; genus Sulfotelmatobacter. Next base: position 562,809 of record CAWAXF010000036.1, read on the forward strand.
GCAACGTCTCTCTGCCATTTTCGTGGAACCGGCATTAGGAAGTAAGATCTCGAGCGCCGTTGCCGAGCACCTAACGGGTCAACGGGCCCTGTCCTTTTGTTTTCTCCTATCTACTTGCAAGTAAAATAGAATAAAGCGATCTACTAACGACAAAGCGTAACCGTGCATCCAAGTAAGGGTGTCCGCAATCCTGACCTTTTCCTGATTCGAGGCGTTATGAGACTTGTGAAATTTTCTGTGGCTTCTCTATTGCTGATCAGCGTGGCTTATGCCATGCCTCTGAATTCTTCGGCGAGGTCCTGTGTTCCCGCGGAATTGCTGCAGTTGATCTCGGTGGACTACCGCGCCCTGAAAGATTCGCCGACGGCGATGGCGCTCAAGCAGCAGTTGATGCCCGATAACATCAAGCAATTCGAGACCGCGCTGAAGGGGATCGGCATCGATCCTGAGAAGGATGTGGACACGCTCACGTTCGCCTCGTTCCGCTCGGGAAAACAGGGGATCAAAGGGATTGGCGTTGCCGCAGGCGCCTTCAACATGAAAGCCGTATTGAAAAAAATGAAGCTGCAGAAGTACGTCCCCAAAAAGTATGGCAACTCTGATCTTTATCCGATGGATGGCGGCTTTGTGATGAGCTTTCTCGATGACAGCACGCTGCTGTTTGGGGACTCCACCGCGATCCGCTCCGCGCTCGATACCCGCGATGGCCAGACTCTTGGCCTGGACACGAACGGCACCATGGCCGACATGATGAGCAGCGTCGATTCCGCACCTGTCTGGAGCATTCTTGACCAGCAGGGCACGCAGAACATGATGCGCTCTGCTCTGGGCGACGCCTCCAAGATTGCCGATTACGAAACGGTGAAAAAGCACCTGGTCGGATCGCGCTACACCATGAATTTCAACAGCGGCGTGAACTTCGACTTGACCGTGGTCACTTCTGATTCCGTAACCGCCAGCACGATGTCATCGCTGGTCAAAGCGGGCATTCTCTACAAGAAAATGAGCGCGACGCCCGCCGAGAAAGTCGCTATCGACAACACAACTGTCGATGCCGACAGCTCGAACCTGCAGATTCACTTCAAAGCCAACGACCAGCAGTTCCAGTCCCTGATGCATTCGGAGCTGTTCGCTGCGGTCTCGCACTAAACCCGCCGCAAGATGTAGGGACGAGTTCGTTAAACGCCGGCTACGGTCCTGCTCGCTTTGTAGAATGCCTCTGCAAACGGTCTGCGGCCCCACCGAATGATGCCAAGGCGTGTGGCCGACCCCTCAACTCATGGGCTTTCAACCGCCTTCCACGGGCAAGTTAAAACGGTTTAACTTATCAATGTATGTCAATGATAAAGAAGGAGATATACAGCATCATTTGCACATGCCATCGGACTTGCATCCGGCTTTGAATCAGGCGAATAGCGCGATATGCCACAGTACTGGAGCACGGAGTATACGTTCGAGGGCTTGACTTTTGGTGGTGCAGGAAGGGCTTCTTCACGGCTCGATTTCGGTATCAGGCCGTTAAGTCGTGCGCCGGGCCGAGGCGGCTGTCCCTGGATGAACAAACTTCCATGAATCAGCGTTTGGCGCGTTCTTCTCTTTTTTTCCGCGCCCAGCCTTCCTTTACGAACTGGCGCCCTCGCGCGATTGCGAGTGCATCGTCGGGCACGTCAATGGTGATGCACGAGGCCGCTCCTACATACGCGCCTTTTCCAATGCGCACCGGGGCAACCAGCGTACTGTCGCTTCCAATAAAGACGTCATCGGCAATAACCGTCTTATGCTTGTGGACTCCGTCGTAGTTGCACGTGATCGTCCCTGCCCCAATGTTCACTCCCGCGCCGATCTCGGAATCTCCCAGGTACGTAAGGTGGTTTGCCTTAGAACCCTTCCCCAGCTTGATTTTTTTGGTCTCCACAAAATTGCCCACGTGTGCCCCTTCAGCGATGTCTGTCTCCGGACGTAGATGCGAATAAGGACCAATGATGGCGCCCGGACCGATTTTGGCTTTTTCCATGACGCACCCGGGCCGGACCATCACATTCCCCGCGATCTCACAGTCGCGAATCACGCTGTAGGACCGGATCCGGCACCCACTCCCAATCTTCGTTTCACCGAGCAGTTGCACGTAGGGCTCGATGATCGTATCGGGAGCGATCTCGACCTCTGCGTCGATGACGCACGTGGCCGGGTAAAAGATCGTGACGCCATCCGACATCAACTGCCGGCACTTGGCCAGGCGCATCTGCTGATCGATGTCCACCAGTTCCGCCCTTGTATTTCCTCCAAGCACCTCGTTCGGGGTTCGAGTCGGCCAGGCAACCACGGGCTTTCCATTCTTGCGAAGCACCTCGGCCATATCCGTCAGGTAATACTCGGCGTGCGGATTGTCGGTCGATAGCTTTCCAATGTTTCCGTACAACTGCTTCACATCGAAAACGTAGAACCCTGAGTTAATCTCCCGGATTTTTTTCTGAGAGGCACTGGCGGCTTTTTCCTCGATAATCCCCCGCACCTCCGGACTGCGCGGGCTTTTGCGCAAGACGCGTCCGTAGCCCGTCGGATTCTCCAGTTCCGCGCTAAGCAGCGTCATCGCGGCGCGTTGCTGGAGATGAAAGTCGCGCAAGCCCTCAATCGTGGAGACGCTAATCATGGGCGCATCGCCGGAGAGAACGATCACATGGTCATAGCCTGACAATGCTTCGCGGGCCACCATCAGCGCGTGGCCGGTTCCGCGCTGCTCGGCCTGTACAACGAAATTAACTCCGGTGTGCTGCATCGCTGTCCGTACGCGCTCTGCCTCATGGCCGATGATCGCAAACACATCGTTGGCTGGCACGACCCTCGCGGCCGCCCGGATTACGTGCTCCAGGACAGGCCTACCGCCAACTTCATGCAGCACTTTAGGGATTTGCGATTTCAGCCGCGTGCCTTTGCCTGCAGCCATAATCGCAACTGCGATGCGGGGCACCGAGGACGCGCCAGATTTCGACGATCGCTTCACCAATGCAGAAGATTTCAATTTCGCTTTCAATTTCTTCATTCGAATTTCAATATATCTCGATTACCATCCGATGGCCATTTCCAGCAAGCTGGCCTACAATCTTTCGGCGTGGTGGCAAATTACGCCAGAGCCGCGTATGGAATGGAGGAAACATGCCGAAGTACGTGATCGAGCGGGATATTCCCAAAATCGGGGAGGTCACGCCGGACCAGGTAATTGCCATCTCACAAAAGTCTTGCAGCGTGCTGAACAAGCTCGGGCCGCAGATCCAGTGGGTGCACAGCTACGTGACTCAGGACAAGATTTACTGCGTCTACATCGCGCCCAACGAAGAAATGGTGAAGGAACACGCGCGGCAGGGTGGATTTCCCGCCAACCGCATCTCTGAGGTCAAGATAGTCATCGATCCGACCTCCGCCGAAGCCTGATTCCGCCTACAGGCCGAGCCCGCCATCCACGGTGAGAATCTGACCCGTAATGAACTGCGGGGCCGTGGCGAAGAACAGAACGGCTTTGGCAATCTCCTCCGCGCGGCCGTTGCGCTGCATCGGCGTCTGTTTTGCCATCCGCCGCATGAACGCCGCGGCAGCTTTCTCGCCGAGATCGATCATGCCCGGAGCGACCGCGTTGACGGCTATCTCTGGAGCCAGCGCCTTCGCCATGACCTTGGTCAACATGTGCAGCGCCGCTTTCGACGAGCAATAATGCGCATGACTCGGCCACGGCTTCAATCCGCCGAGCGACCCCATATTGATGATTTTGGCCTCAATGGGCCCGCTCCCTTTGCCACGTTTGCGACGCATCCACTTCAAGGCTTCGCGAGTAACCAGGAAGGGTCCGCGGGTGTTGGACGCGAAGATCGCATCCCATTGCTGCACCGTCAACTCTTCGAATTCAACGGTCTCATAGTTCGCCGCATTGTTGACAAGGATGTCAATACGACCGAGTTCCCGGCCAGCCTCCTTCATCATGCGTTGAACTTCGTTTTCCCTGGTCACATCGCAGTGAAAAGCAAACGCCCGAACACCCAAGGCGGAAAGATCAACCACCGTTTCGCGTGCTTCACGGGCCGAATTTCGAAACGTGATGGCCACGTCAGCCCCCGCCTGGGCCAGGTAGAGAGCGGAGGCGCGTCCCAGCCGCCGGGCGGCTCCGGTGATCAGTACCGTTTTGCCAAGAAGAGGCTTTCCAGGAGCATGCGGCATAGGCGCATATTCTACCCCCGGGCCGGTTTGTTACCCCCAAGTTCGGGTCAAAGGCGGTCCGTAATTTGTTTGTGGAAATTTTCTATTTCTTCGAGCTAAAATCAGCCGCCATGCCGGAACCTCGTTATGTGGTGGTTTACTCCCGCAAGGGATGCCACCTGTGTGAAGTGGTGAAAGAGAGTCTTTCGAAGCTCTCGCGCCGCGGCGGCTTCACATGGCACGAGATCGATGTCGATGCCGTACCCGATCTCCGCCGTCAGTTCAACGACGAAGTGCCGGTCGTTTTCATTGACGGGCGTAAAGCTTTCAAGTACCACATGGATGAGCGAGAGTTTCTCCGCAAGTTGGCCAGCTAACTCATGCTCGGCTCAGTGTTGAACCCTTTTCTTGCTTGCAGCGCAAATTTTCCCGCTACAATTCTCCGGAATGCTGCGTAGCCAACTTTACGCCGATCCCCAAGGGCTGTTCCTTCACGATCTGGTTCTGGATTCCTGCCGACGCCATCCTGGCAAAACTGCGCTGCTCGATACTTCGTGCGGCCGGCGCATGACCTATGCCGAATACGGTGATACCGTCGAAGCAATCGCTCGCGGCTTATTTGCCGAGGGAATCAAGCCCGGAGATGTGATCGCCATCTTCCTGGCGAACTCGTGGGAATTCTGCACCTCGTTCCATGCCGCCCAATTGGCGGGGGCAATTCCCACCCTGCTCAATCCCACTTATCGCGAACGCGAAGTTCGCTATCAGTTGGAGAATTCGCGCGCCACCATCTTGATCACAGACGGCCCCAACATCGCGGGCATGAATCTTGCTGGCCTTCCAAATCTGCGCCGCGTTTATGTCACCCGGCAGCCCACCGCCGGTACCGATCCCTTCAGCAACCTTCTGCAGACGCGATCGGTTCCCTTTCCCCAACCGGAGCAGCCATCCGATCAGGCTCTGGCTGCGCTGCCTTACTCCAGCGGCACGACAGGATTGCCCAAGGGAGTGATGCTCTCGCACTTGAACCTTGTGGCAAACATCTATCAACTCCTGGGTCCGAATGGCGCGCAACTCAGCCCCGCCGACAACATTCTTTGCTGCCTGCCGCTGTACCACATCTATGGCCTGAATGTAATACTGAGCCCAGCGCTCATACTCGGCGCCACGCTCATCATTACTCCCAGATTCAACGTGCCGCAGATGACGACACTTCTCGTGGAAGAGGACGTGACGATGATGCCGCTCGTCCCGCCCGCAGTGCTGGCGATATGCCAGGCGGCGGAAGCTGGACAGTTCCCGCGCGACCACCGCGTGCGCTGGATCAAGTCAGGAGCCGCGCCCCTCGCCCCTGAACTTCCCCGTCGCTTCACGGAACTCACGAATATTCTCGTGTGCCAGGGATACGGGATGACGGAAGCGTCTCCCGTGACCCACGTGGGATTTCTTGATCCCGCGCTTTATCGTCCCGAGACAATCGGACATCCTCTCGCGCAGACCGACTGCCGCGTGCTCGGAAATTCCGAAATAGGCCTGACTGATACTCCAGAAGATCTCACCGAGGTCGCTTCCGGACAGCCCGGGGAACTTGTCATGCGCGGCCCGCAGTTCATGCTGGGATATTGGAAGGAGCCGCAGGCCACCGCTGCGGTTCTGCGCGATGGCTGGTATTGGTCTGGCGACATCGTTACACGCGATCGCGACGGCTTCTACCGCGTTGTGGACCGACGTAAGGAGATGATCAAGTACAAGGGCTTCGCGGTCGCTCCCGCGGAAGTCGAAGGAGTTCTACTGGAGCATCCTGCGGTCAAGGAATGCGGCGTGGTTGGACGAACCTGCGCAGATGCCGGTGAAATTCCGGTCGCCTTTGTCGCTCTTCGGGATGGATTTGCCGAAAGTCGCAAGCTCGAAGCGGAACTCTGCGGATTCGTAGCAGATCGCCTCACGCACTACAAGCAACCGCGCGAAGTCCATTTCGTCGACGCAGTTCCGAAAACCGCTTCGGGAAAGATTCTCCGCCGTGAACTTCGCAAGCAAATGAACTGAACGGCCGTGAGCAGCGTGTCTTTCCAGCAGGTGAACATCGACACTATGAACTGACTCGAAATGGACCCTGCACTTCTGTGCACTTGACCCGCAGGAACTCTGGTTCTAGATTGCTCCGCAACGTTGTCTCGCTCTTTCCTCATTCGAGGTTAAAGATCTTCTTGGGGCTCCCACTACTCCCATAGCGCTGTTCTGCCCGCAGTGGGGCACGAGACCGGTTCGTCCCTCCGGCTCGCAGCTTGGTTGAACAGCAGACCGACCAGTGCGCCGCTTCGTAACCATTGACACAACTCAAGGTAGACGTGTGTCCATCCCCTGATTGGAGGTAGTATGCCTCAAAGAATCTCCGCTCTTTCTGCTTGTCTCGTTGTGGGGCTCCTGAGCAGTCTTCACGTGCTGGCACAAAACGATCCGGGGCCGCGTCCCGGTTCAGCAGCAGCCGGCGGTTACTATCCAACCCTGAACAGTAATGAGCAAGCGCTATTCAACCAGTCCGTGGAAGATTTCATGGAAACCGATTCGGTGGCAGGAAAGATTGCAGGCGAACCCGGTGTCGGTCTAGGTCCCACGTTCAACGGAAACAGTTGTGCGCAATGCCATGCGCAACCGGCCGTGGGCGGCAGTAGCCCCGGCTTGAACAGTCCACAAAACGCCGTTGCCAATCCGCAGGTGGCGCTTGCCTCTTTGGATGGCGCCCTCAACCAGGTTCCGTCTTTCATAACCCCGAATGGTCCGGTTCGCGAAGCTCGATTCATTCGCAATCCGAACGGCACGCTGGATGGCGGTGTCCACGCGCTATACACCATCCGGGGCCGCTCCGATGCGCGGGCTGCAATCTAGCCCAGCCAGATTTCGCGACAGCCCTTGCCAATCACAATCTGATCTTCCGTATTCCTACGCCTCTGTTTGGGCTGGGGCTGGTGGAAGCCACTCCCGATTCGATTCTGCAGGCCAACCTGCGCGCCACCGCATCCCGGCGAGCAGCCCTGCAGATCCGGGGCACCTTCAACAGCAGTGGCAACGATGGCACCATCACGCGATTCGGCTGGAAGGCGCAGAACAAGAGTCTGATGCTCTTCGTGGGAGAGGCCTACAACGTGGAACAAGGCGTTTCCAACGAGATGTTCCCCAACGAACGCAGCGCAGTCGCGGGCTGCGTTTTCAACAATTCGCCAGAGGACTTGAGCCACATGATCAATGACAACGACACAAGTCAGAACTTCGGAAGCACCATCGGCACAGTATCCGAAATGTCCTCCGACCTGGTGAATTTTGCCGTATTTTCCCGTTTGCTCGCACCCCCCGTTCCCGCCGCGGCGACCTCCTCGACTCTAAATGGGGCCAGCCTGTTCGCGTCCGTTGGCTGCTCGCTCTGCCACTCGCCAACGCTCACCACCGGAGCCTCTCCGTTTACAGGCATGTCGAATGTCGCCTACAGTCCGTACTCCGATTTTGCTCTCCACCACATGGGTGCCTTGTCGGACGGAGTCCATCAAGGAGCGGCCGGCTCGGACGAGTTCCGCACGGCTCCTTTATGGGGACTAGGGCAGAGGCTCTTCTTCCTGCATGATGGCCGAACTTCCGACCTGATCCAGGCAATTCAGTCGCACAGCAGCTCCGGGTCAGAAGCAAATCTCGTGATCAGGAGATTCAACAGCCTCAGCCCGTCGCAAAAGCAGGATTTGTTGAACTTCCTGCGCTCGCTCTAGACGGGTGCTAACCAACAAAGTCCGCGGAGGATCGCATTGCCGATCCTCCGCGAATAACTAATTCCGCCGCCAACACGCATCATTGGAATCAGCAGGTGTGGCGTATTTGCTTCCTGGGCGCCCCCGAGGCTTCAGCCTTTTGGAACCTTGGAATTCAGGTATTTGGCGTCTTGGGGAACTTTCTTGACGTCTGTTGCGTACTTTTGATCAGGAAGCGAAGAAGCACGAAGGAGAACGAAGATGGACGGACTCACCGGTCTCGCCGCAGTTGTGATGCTTTTCGGCATGCCCGTAGCACTTCTCGGTATGTACACCTTTTACGGGTGCGCAAGCTGCGCACCGAGGAACGGCTTGCCGCTATGCAAAGGGGAGTGAATGTTCCCATGGAAGCCGAGCTTTCGGAGTCGGCACGCTCACGCAGGGCCGGAATTTTGCTGGTCGCAGGTGCGGTTGGCTACATGCTGGCGTTCAGCATTGTCGCGCGAGTGGAACCAGATGCGCTCATTGCCGCCGCTTTCGGCGCAATCCCGTTTACCCTGGGCCTGGGATATTTTCTGGATTCCACTCTGATTCGCCGCGACGCCCGCGCGTCGTAAATTGAACCGAGACGGTGCCCGAGGTTGCCCCATCCTTGTCCGCGCCGTCTTTGCGCGGACAGGGTGGGGCCTTTGACTTACGGGTCTTCAACCCTATTCTTCATTCCCCAGTCAGGAATTTGTACTGCGCGGCGTTCAGCGGCACAACGCTCAACCGCCCTTGGCGCACCAGCGGTGATTCTGAAAAGACGTCACTCGCTTTGGCTTGTGCAAGGGACACTGGCTTGGCCAGCGCCTTGCCCACTTTGATCGTGACTCGCGGGTTGCTCGCGTCAGAGGTATCAACCGAGACCACAGATGCGGTTCCTACCGCGCTCTTTTCGTCGCCCGTGTGGTAGATCACCAGTCTCTCGCCAGACTTCATTGATCGCATGTTCTTCAGCGCCACGGGATTCGAAACGCCGTCCCAGATGGTCGTCTTCTCTCGCTGCAAGTCGGCGAAAGAGTAAGTGGATGGCTCGGTCTTCAGCAAATAATCCATGTTTCAACCTTGGCTGTTGATGAGTGCTCTGGTTAATTCGGCTTCTTCGAGTCGGCCGGCGGATTCTCCTGTTTGGGGTCCTCTTTTTTCGCGCTGCCGCCATGGTCTTCGTAAATCGAAAATTGGCCTTGTGGACGCTTCAGCTTAATCGTGATCTCAGTCTTGTCTTTCTCGATGGTGTAGTCTTCCCCGAACGTTTGAAATCCAGAGGCCAATACCTGTACGCGAAGGGGGCCGTAAGGAACGCCGTCAAAATTGGCCTTTCCTTCCGGATCGGTTTTCAATTCCAGACCGCCACGTTCCTGTTTGCCTTTCTCATTCACAGGGTGCATGACGACTGCGGCATTGCGTACTGGCTTTCCGTTATCTTCTTTGACGACGGTGAAATAAACCCATGTCGTGGGCTCGTTGTCCTTGTCCTTTTGAGCCGCGGCCAGAGTCGCCCCAAATAGCAAGAGTGCCAGAATAGCCCCAACGCTAATCTTCTTCATGTCGCCATTTTAAGCAGCCCGGCGCTGCCTGTCACGCGTTCCGTTCCGGACGAGATCGGCCGACGCGCTCTGCGTCTTTTACAATGCGGGAGTGAAGACTTGGGACGTAATCGTGGTCGGCGGAGGCATTATCGGCCTCGCTCTTGCCATAGCACTGCGCAAGCGAGGCGCGACAGTTCTGCTTGTAGAGCGGGGCGAACCCGGGCGCGAGGCCTCTCACGCAGCCGGCGGCATGCTGGTGGACTGCTCTCTTGAGACACCTTCCGCTCTGCAGCCCATTGCGGTGGCCAGCGCGCGCATGTATCCGCAGTTTGCCCATGAAATTGAGGTCGAGTCCGGCGCGAAAGTGGATTTGCGGGACAACGGAACCATCGTGATTCCCCCGCCGGAGCACGTGCACGAACGGCCTGGCTTTAGCGTGTCCGAACTGTTGCCCGCGCCCCTGGCTGAGATGGAACCAGAGTTGGTTGAACAACCTGCGTTCTATCTCAAGGAGCGTAGCGTGGATCCGCGGGCTCTTTCATCGGCAGCTATCAAAGCGGCGAAGCACGTCGGCGTGGATTTCTCCTCGGGCGATCCCGTGAGCTCGGTAAGCCTTTCGGATGGCCGCGTGACAGGCGTGATCACCACCAAAACGTCCTTCCTCGCACCCAAAGTCGTCAACTGCGCGGGCGCCTGGTCGGGACAGATTCCGCCGCATTCGTTTCCAACTCGTCCAGTCAAAGGTCAGATGCTTTGCCTGGCGATGCCCACCCGCACCTTGCTCAGGCACGTGATTCGCTCGCCGAAGGCTTACCTGATTCCGAGGAGCGATGGCCGTTTGCTGGTGGGAGCGACCGTGGAGGATGCCGGATTCGACAAGCGCACCGATCCAGAGACGATTCAGCGGCTGCACCGTGCTGCCCTGGAGCTTGTGCCCAAGCTTCGTGACGCGCGCATCCTCGAAGACTGGGCTGGGTTGCGGCCCGGAACTCCTGACGGCCTTCCCATTCTCGGCGTGACGGCAACGCCCGGCTACTACGTCGCTACTGGTCACTTTCGCGATGGCATTTTGCTGGCGCCGATCACCGCGAAGCTTATGTGCGCTGTGATCGAAGGCAGCCAACCGGAGCTCGACCTTGCCGCTTTTTCACCCTCACGGTTCCACTGAGCTGGTCACGAAAAAAGCGACACTTTGACTTCAGAAACGCTAAGAGTCCAAAGCACCTGGAGCGCATACTGTCTCGCGTGGCGCTATACTGATTCGTTTCCTCGGAGTCTCGATCCGCGTCCTTGCGTATCTTCCGAGACCACAGAAAGGATTCATCTATGGCTTCTTCCGCAGTGGATTTTGCCCGCAGTAACCAGCAGCGCTTCCTGAACGAACTCAAAGATCTTCTCCGCATTCCCAGCGTGAGTACGCTCGATGAACATAAACCGGACATTCAAAAAGCAGCGAATTATGTGGCCGGCGAACTGCGCCGCATCGGAATGGAAAATGTCGAGATCATCCCCACAAAGGGACATCCGCTGATCTATGCCGATTGGCTGCATGCGAGCGGCAAGCCAACTGTTCTCTGCTACGCGCATTATGATGTGCAGCCGGCGGAACCGTTGGATGAATGGCACTCTCCGCCATTCGAGCCGACCGAGCGCAACAACAACATCTACGCGCGGGGAGCGGTCGACGACAAAGGCCAGCTCTGGATGGAGGTCAAGGCTCTCGAGGCTCTCATGCAAAGTGGCGGAGGCAAGCTGCCGATCAACGTGAAGGTGCTCTTTGAGGGCGAGGAAGAGGTGGGCGGCGAGTCGATTGCCGAATACATCCGCAAGCAGAAGGCCAAGCTGAAGGCGGACTTCGCGCTGGTGTGCGATACCGAGCTCTTTGCTCCGGATCTTCCGACATTGTGCGTTGGCCTCCGCGGTCTGGTGTACACCGAGATTGAAGCTTACGGATCGAAGACCGATTTGCACTCGGGGATGTACGGAGGAGCGGCTCCCAATCCGTTCTTCGCTTTGATCGAGATGATAGGCAAGATGAAGAATTCCAAGGGCGAGATCCTGATTCCCGGTTTTTATAAGGGAGTGAAGGCTCCGACCGCTGCCGAACTGAAAGCCTGGAAGCGTCTGCCGTTCAACGAAGAGGAATATCGCAAGAAGGAAGTCGGATCCAAGGTTCTCACGGGCGAGCCTGGATTCTCAGTGCTCTATCGCACGTGGGCGCGACCCACGCTGGAAGTTCACGGTATGCCTGGAGGCTTTACTGCCGATGGCGCGAAGACTGTCATTCCGGCGAAGGCGAAGGCCAAGGTCTCGATGCGCCTCGTGCCCAACCAGGATCCCGACGAAGTCCTCAGGAAATATTTGGCATTCATCAAGAAGAACACACCAAAGGGGATTGACACGAAAGTGAAAGTTTGGAGCAAAGGCCCGGCATGCGTGGTCAGCACCGACAACGAGTACATCGAAGCGGCAACCGAGGCCCTGCATGACACGTTCAAAAAAGATACAGTGTTCATCCGCTCCGGCGGCTCGATTCCAATCGTCACTGATTTTCAAGACGTATTGAAGATTCCCAGCGTCATGATGGGCTTCGGACTGCCTGACGATAATCTGCATGCTCCCAACGAGAAGTTTCACATCCCGAACTTCCATCGGGGGATTGAAACGATCTGCAGGTTTTTCGAGAAGTTGGGGGGTTAGTTCCGCGAAATTTCTGACTAGCCCGTGTAGGGGCGGACCCCTCGTCCGCCCCGCTCGCAACGAGAGCGTGAAGAGGCGGAATTCTTCTCAGGCGGCAGCATCAAGTTCGTTCTTCATTCAGTTGCTTCCAATTGCGGGCTTCGCGCGCAACCCCGGACGAGGCGTCCGGGGCTAACCAATTTTCCGAAACGATGGATTTTCGTTCACCCTTCTGGCGCCAAGCCCTCCTGAACTTCTCTCACGAAAGTCCTTGACAATCCCTTTCCCGCGGTGTCTCATCTGACGCAATACATAGCCATCCGTAATTATTCGAAAGCAACGTTCGTAATCAAACGGAAGCGCGGGCCCCTGGCAATCTTAATCAGCTGTCAAAGGAGCCACCATGAAAAGCAGCAACTTCCCCCATGCTGTGAAGCCGGGCCCTCGAGCGCTTGTATTCGTTCTGGCGGTACTCTCCGCATGCCTTACCACGCAACTTTCAGCTCAGGTCAGCGTTAGCATTTCGCCCAGCCTAGCCAGCATCGCGACGCTGGCAACTCAATCCTTCACGGCCACTGTATCGGGCTCCAGCAATACGGCAGTCACATGGCAGGTCAATGGTGTCAGCGGTGGAAACTCGGCCTCCGGACTCATCTCAACCACGGTTTTGGGAACGGCGAATGAAGCGATCTTTCTCGCGCCTGCAGCGGTGCCCAGTCCTGTTTCCGTTTCGGTGACCGCGATCTCTCAAGCGGACACGACCAAATCCGCGACTGCCACCGTCACAATCCAGTTGCCCTCGCGCTCGGGAGTGACCTATTACGTATCCACGTCGGGCAATGATAACAATGCGGGCACGCTGTCGGCGCCTTGGCGCACCATTCAAAAGTCTGCCAATACCGTGCAACCGGGCGATACCGTTCAAGTGCGGGCCGGCACTTACAATGAGGTCGTCACGCTGAAGACTTCCGGAAACTCTACGCAGGGATACATTACGTTCGCCAACTATCCCGGGGAGGCGCCCATCGTGGACGGAACCGGGTTGAGCATTGGCGCCAGCGGGCAAACTGGACTTTTCAGCCTGGAGGGCACGTTCAACTACATCGTCATCAAGGGCTTTGAAATCCGCAACTACTCGAGCTCGTCCAGGGGCAAGGTTCCAGTCGGCATCGATTTCGAGGGTGCGGGCAGCAATATCGAGATCTTGAACAATCACATTCACAACATCGTCCAAACATTAAGCAGCTGCAATGCGGCTAACGCTCTTGCGGTGGCGCTCTACGGCACGCAGGCTCCGGCATCGATCAACAACGTGACGCTTTGGGGTAACGAGATCGATCACAACACGACCGGCTGCAGCGAGAACGTCTCGTTTGACGGCAATGTTCAGTACTTCGTGCAAGCGAATAATGTGGTTCACGATGGAGACAACATCGGCCTGGATAACATCGGCTTCGAAGGCGTGTCGACGAACTCGGCCTACGATCAAGCGCGGGATGGATGGGTGTTTCAGAACACCATCTACAACATCAGCTCCACCACAAACCCGGTGTATCACAACCAGGTCGGGGCCGATGCCTATTACTGTGATGGGTGTACGCGCATTATTGTAGAGCGCAATCTGATTCACGATTCCGATCTGAGCGAAATGGCCAGTGAGCATTCGGGGCATACCTCAAGTTACGTGATGTTCCGGAACAACATCATCTATCACTCGCTGTATGTCGGCTTATCCATCGGCGGCTATTCGAAGAATGTGGGTGGAACGGATCACTGTGTGATCGTCAACAATTCCCTCTGGGATGATGGCACCTTCGGCAGTTCTGGACTGGGGGAATTCCAGATTCAGTACAAGGCCACGAATAACACGGTCGCGAACAACATCTTTGACGGCTACACGCTAACTTCAAAATATCTGCTATACGATTTCACCAGCAACGTACCGAGCCCTGCGGCGCTCGATTACAACGATTACTACAACACCGCTGGAGCCAGCAGCCTGTTCGACTGGCAGGGCAAGAGCATCAGTGGCTTCCCTGCTTACCAGAGTGCCTCGGCACAGGACGTACATGGGAAGTTCGCCGATCCCTTGTACGTGAACGTGACTAGCGCGCCCTACAATTTTGATCTCGCATCCGGCTCGCCAGCGTTGAATGCGGGTACAAATCTGGGGGTCAACACCGTTGGAGTGCTGGATTACGCCGGCAATGCTCGCGTTAACGGCAGCGGGCAAATCAACATGGGCGCTTACGAGCAATAAAGTTTCCGGACGAATCGAGCAAGACCTCGTTCAGCAACAGCAACTATCCCCGGACTAAGCCGTCCGGGGATTTTTTTTGTGCCGCTTTAGGCGGCAACGGGCGTGTTTGAAAAAGGCATCTGAGATCAAATTGTCAATTCGTAAATCGCACTATCCAATCCGGTAAATTCAAGAAAAGGTCGTATCTATATGGCTGAAAACGCACGCATACCCATTACCGATGCTGGACGTGGCCGGTACCGATCGATGTCACCCCAGCGCTGGGGCGCATTGATCGGCGGCAGCGCACTGGCTATCTATGGAATCACGCGGCGATCGCCGCTGGGCATCGCATTGGCAGCAAGCGGTGGGAGCCTGGCTTTGCTCGCCGCCAATCGCAAACCGTCGCCTGAGTCCTCCGCCTCGGCCAGTCTTCTGGTCAACTGCACTCCCCAGGAGGTGTACCGGTTCTGGCGGGACTTCGAGAACTTGCCCCGGTTCATGAACCGCCTGGAAAGTGTCAGCAAACTGGACGACCGCCGTTGGCGGTGGGTCGCGCTCGGGGCAGGTGGCAAATCGATCCGCTGGGACACCGAAATCATTAACGAGCGTGAAAATGAGCATATTGCCTGGCATTCGCTGCCGGAATCCGACATCCAGGTAGACGGCAGCGTGGATTTTCGTTCCGCTCCTGCCGGCCGCGGAACACTGATCGAAGTGCACATCGAGTACAGTCCATCGCTCGGCACAGGCAATGCACTCGCGAATTTCTTGAACAAGGGAGTCAACTTCATCATTCGTCAGGACCTGCGGCGCCTGGAAGCAATGATGGAAGCCGGAGAAATTCCGACGATCGAGGGCCAGTCCCACGGGCGACGAGATTTCCTGACCGGTGTGATGAGAGTTGCCGATCCCACCCGGCCCATTCGACCGAGTTCAAATATGAGCGAGACGTTCGCAGCGCGAAGGAGGATGGCATGAAAGCAGTCTGTTATATGGGTGTTGAAAAAATGAGCGTGGAGACGGTGCCCGATCCCACCATTCTGAACCCGCGTGACGCGATCGTAAAAATCTCAAGCACTTGCATCTGCGGTTCGGATCTCCATCTTTACAACGGCTTTGTCCCCACCATGGAACAAGGCGACATCATGGGCCACGAGTTCATGGGCGAGGTAGTGGAAGTGGGCGCGGGACTCAAGCCGGACAAGTTGAAGGTCGGTGACCGGGTGGTAGTTCCCTTCACCATCGCTTGCGGAAATTGCTTTTTCTGCAAGAAACAACTCTGGTCGCTTTGCAACAATTCGAACCCGAACTATTGGATGGCGGAGGAATTGATGGGGTATTCGCCGTCCGGCTTGTTCGGTTACACGCACATGTTGGGTGGATACGCCGGCGGGCAGGCCCAGTACGCTCGCGTGCCATTCGCCGATGTGGGACCGATCAAAGTGCCGGATGGGATCCCGGACGAGAAGGCGGTATTCCTATCCGACATTTATCCGACTGGCTATTTCGGTGCGGTCATGGCGGACATTGAACCCGGGGACACGGTTGCGATCTGGGGATGCGGACCCGTGGCGCAATTCTCCATTCGTTCCTGCTTCATGCTGGGAGCCGAGCGGGTGATCGCGATCGACCGCTTCGACTACCGACTGCGCATGGCGCAAGCCGGTGGCGCTGAAACGATCAACTACGAAGAAGTGGATGATGCATACAGACGCTCAAGGACATGACCGGGAACATCGGGCCGGACCGTTGCATCGATGCCGTCGGCATGGAAGCACATGACCACGGCATTATGTACATGATGGATCGAGCCAAGCAGATGGCCCGCCTTGAAATGGACCGTCCGATCGCGCTTCGCCAGGCGATTCTGGCGTGTCGCAAGGGAGGCACGGTCTCAGTGCCTGGCGTCTATACAGGCTTTGACGACAACATCCCGATGGGCGCGTTCATGAACAAGGGCCTGACCATGAAGGCCGGGCAAACGCACATGATGCGCTACATGAAGCCACTGCTGGAAAAAATCGAGAAGGGAGAGTTCGACCCCAGCTTTGTGATCAGTCATCGGGTGCCGATCGACCGTGCGCCGGAGATGTACAAGATCTTCCGGGACAAGAAGGAGAACTGCACCAAGGTGGTGCTGGATCCATGGGCAGACGGCGCAAGAGCCGCTTAACAATAAGGAGATTTACAGATGTCAGGCTTGAAAGTAGACAACTTCTTTCCGCGAGTGATCTCTTCGAAGACTCACTCGATTATTGACTACATCCATGCGGGAGCGAACTTCGCCGCGGCGGTATTGTTCTATAAGCGTGGCAATCGTCGCGCCGGACATGCAGCAACGGCACTGGGAGCGGGTGTGCTGATGAACGCCTTGATGACGGATTACGAATACGGCGTATTCCGCGTCTGGAACTTCAAAACGCACGGCATCCTGGATTACAGCGTAGCCGCCACTTCGAGCGCTTTGCCCAAAATACTTCGTCTCAAGAAGGCGAGGGACGCCGCTTTCTTCTACGCGCAAGGCAGCGGAGAAACCGTGATTGCGGGCCTGTCTGATTACGATGACGACTCGGGATCACAGCGACAATGGCGATTGATTCGCGGGCGGCGACGGGCTGCATAGTTACAACATGGGCCGATGCGCAGCATCGGCCCCATTTTTTTCTCGTGAAGTCTTGCTAGTGAATTGACATCTTTTCGTAGGCAAGATAGAGCAATCCAATCCGAGCGACGGGGTCGATCGCGAAATGGCGCTGCATCGCTCCGTGAGTGATCGCGTTGTCGAGCGCGGCCATGATCATGGACTGATCGAGCACCAGTCGGCGATGGCCTACGGAGCCCGTCACGGGATTGACGGCGTCATAAAAGCCTCCGTCCGAGCTGTAGACATCGGGATACAGGTTCCGCAAGTTGACGATGTTCGACATAGGCCTCCTGCGGCAGAACAGAGAGCGCAAGGAACGACGCATGCGGTGATACCGTATCCTCGGTCGCGCAGCCGTGACATTGCGACAGCCCCAGATTCGGGTGGCTTGCGTCCGCTCCGCCCCCGAAGTAGGGGAAGAGCAAACCCTCAACGCCGAAGCCACCATAGCCGCCACTATCGTCTGCCGTGCTTGAAGGAGACATGCCCCAGACGGGGTAATGTAAGGCTTGAGTTGCATACTCAACCTGCACTTGCGCCCAGCGAAGATCGTTTAGACCAAAACTGCGACGTCCAAAGATCGTTTCCGGCATCACCAGGTTTGCCATCAACCCTTCGAACATGCCGCCAGCCCAGGTGGGAACGAAGGTCGTGGATGTGCCTGGGTAATCGTAGTGGCCCTCCCAAACATTGAACTTCTTATGGGACTGAAAGTCTGTGTAAGTCCGCCAATAGCCCGGCGCTGGCCACTGCCCTATCCACGAGAAGTCGGGATCGGTTGGGCACTGCTGCGGAGGTAATACGCGCCATGATCGCCACCACACATCGCCAGGCATCTGGTGAAGGCCCATCCCGATATAGATGGCGATGCGCGGGTCGCTGTACAAAGCACCATTGTGATAACCAGCCGGACCCTGGTTGGCGTAGTAGCCACCATACATCTGGCCGGTTGGTTGATTCGGGCTCGGGTCAGTCGGCGCGTTCGCATTGCACCCGGGATGCTGATACCCGCTGTCATAAAACAGGCCGAAATTCATGTCCTGAAGAAGGGCATCTGCTTGCGGCCGCAACTCCGGTAAGGCCTGCCGAACCACGATGAGCCCGGAAGCGTACCAGCCATTGTCCACGGCAGAGAGAAAATCACAGTTATCGGTGTGCGGCGGCGGGTCGAATTCGCAGTCAATGTCACCGGGGTTGCGGATTCTGTGCCCGTTGCTTGTGTCGTACCACTGATAAAGCATGCCTTGGTAGCGATCCAGCGTGGCAACCTCGTTCAACGTCGCGCTGACGAGCGAATCCGCTGTCGAACGAGAGATCAGGTGAAGGTCGTGGGCAGCGACAACTGCCCAAAGGTATACGCCAATGTTCGACGCAGATGTGTACTGACCTTTGCCGCTCAGCGGACCTCCGCCCGCCCAGGTAAGGTTATCCATAGGCAGGTTCGTGTTTGGATCGATATCGGCGGCATAGAACTTCCAGGTGTCCGCAGCCATGCGGTAGAGAGCTGCGTTGTGTCCGATATCGTCATCATTCGCCAAAGCCCATTGTGGCATGAACAAGATGGACAAAATCGGGATGACTGCAGCAATGCAACCAAAGTGACAGACACGCGATTTCAGTGGATTCATCTTTCCTCCCGTACAGAGGCTGTCGTACCTCACCTCGCATGCGGGCCCAGATTCTCTCTTGGTAAAAACGAGCTTCGGAGGACAGCGTTCCGCGCCATACGGTAGTAGCGAGCCGGAGATGCGTCAATTGGGTACATACCTTAGGGCCCTCGCGAAGGGTCATCGATTACGTTGCCTTCACCTCCCCGCAAAGCGCACGCTCCACTCGATATCTCACCCAGACCCGTCAGGCGCGAACGCACCTGAGACAAGATCGCCGTTGCACTTCTTCACTGCGATGAGCTAGCCTGTTTCTGCTCTCGCGGTTCTCCCACCTCGTTTCCTACTCCACTCGAAAACTGCGCATCAGGTGCAATGTCTGTGCAATACAAGGCGCTATCCCGTAAGCCCACACCATATATAGTGTTATATTGCTTGACCCAGCCTGAATTTTGCCGTTACAGTAGCTTAACTTTGTGCCCACCCATTCCAGCCCCGGGTGGTGATAACGCGCGGAATCGGCTTTCTCGGAACCGTAAAAGGCATCCAACGCGGAAGGGGAACCTTCCGGGTAAACAGACGAAATCCTCACTTGTTGCGCACAGGGCACCCGCGAGAAACGGGGCACCCGCAGCCTGATCTGGCCAGTGGTGTTAAGGAGTTCACGTTGCTCAAACTGAAGAGACTTCAGATTCTGGGGTTCAAGTCGTTCTGCGACCGCACCGAACTCAAGTTCCATGGGGACGGGGTAGCGGCCATCATCGGGCCGAATGGTTGCGGAAAATCCAATATTTCGGACGCGATCTCGTGGGTTCTGGGCGAGCAGTCGGCCAAGACTTTGCGTGGAGCGCGGATGGAAGATGTGATATTCGCCGGAACTCGCGACCGCAAGCCGACTGGCATGGCCGAGGTTTCGCTGACTCTGATCGATCCCGGGGTTTACGGCGGAGCCGACGCGAATGCAGCGACCGAGATCGATATCCAGGACGACATGCCCGAGCTGGCGGCGCATGTTGCAGACGACTGGGACGAAGCTGCGATTCGAGCCCGGTCGGCGGAAGCCACAGAGCGCGCGGTGGAGGACGCTCAGCCCGGAAAGACGGAAGAAGTTGAAGTTCCGCGGTCGAAGATCAACACGATTGCGATCGCGTTTCCGGATGATGAACCTATCTTTGCATTGCCTGCACACAATGTGACTCCACCTGCCGACGCGGCCTCGATAGGCATGCCGGCAGCGCATGTAGTTCTGAAGATTCGCCGGCGCAAGTTCAATCAGCAGCAATTTCGGGCGGGGGAGATTGTGGTTACGCGCCGGCTGTTTCGGTCCGGGGACAGCGAATATCTGCTGAATGGCAAGCTGTGCCGCTTGCGCGACATTCAGGAACTGTTTATGGGTACGGGCCTGGGGCCTGAATCTTACGCTCTGATTGAGCAAGGCAGAATTGGCCAGATTCTTAGCAGCCGTCCTACGGATCGCCGCGCCATTCTCGAGGAAGCGGCAGGAATCACGAAGTTCAAGACGAAGAAGCGATTGGCCGAAGCACGGCTGGAAGACGCCAAGCTCAATCTGAACCGCGTCAACGACATCTTCGAAGAAGTCACGCGGCAGATGAATTCGTTGAAGCGGCAGGCGTCGAAAGCGGAACGTTATGCCAGGCTGCGGGAAGAAATGCGCAGCAAGTTGCGCCTGGTGCTGGCGAGCAAGTTCGCGACCATTGAACAGGAGAGCGCACAACTCGACACTCAACTGAATGCGCTGGCCGAAGAAATGCAGCATCGCACGGAAGAGGTGCAGGCGTTTGAAGCCGAGCATGCAGAACGGACACAGCGCGGATATTCAATCGAAACGGAATTGCGTGAAAACCGTGACCGTATAGCGCAGATCGCGATGGAAATCGATCGCGCGCATGCCCGGAAGAAGCACAATGAAGAACGCTGCGCCGAGTTGGTGGTCCGGTCGGCGTCGGCTGAAGCCGAGTTGGCGCAGGCTCGTCACCGGCTGACGGCTCTGGAAACCGAGCGGGAATCGAACCGGCAGCTTCTGGAATCCGCGGCTGCCGATCTGGCTGCGGCGCAAAGCAATCTTGCATTGTGCCAGCAGGATGCCGCGGCGGCGGCGGCCAGTCTCGCGGAAATCGAGCGGCAACAGGAAGAATCGCGAGTTGTGATCTTCGATATCGTTTCGTCGGCATCGCGGCAGCGAAATCAGCTTGCGCAGGCGGAAGAGAGGCTGGCGGGAATCGATCGAGAGGGGCGGCGTCTGGATGCCGAGATCACGAATGCCAATGTTCAGGTGGAGGCATTCGGCGGGCAGCGGGGACAACTCGCGCTTGAGTTTGAAGGAGTTAAACAGCGGGTTAGCGGCATCACCGAGGAGATCAGCCAACTGCGACGACTGCTCGAATCCAAGAAGGAAGACGAAAGCAGGGCGAAGATCAACCTCGATGTGCTCCGCGCCGAGTATGCGACTGCACTGGGCAAGAAAGGATCGCTCGAAGCGGTAATTGCCGAGCACGGATATTCGACCGAGTCGGTGCGACGGCTGTTCCAGTCAGGCGTGATGCAGGGCGGGCTGGCCCCGGTGGGTGTGCTCGCGGATTTTCTGGAAGTGGAGCCGCGGTACGAAGGAGTGGTCGAGGATTTCCTGCGGGATGAGCTCAATTACATCGTCGTGAAGTCGTGGGACGCAGCCGACGAAGGTCTCCGACTTTTGCGCAGTGACGTAGATGGGCGGGCGACTTTCCTGGTGCATCCCGAGGATTCGCAAGCCAAGTTTTCGTTCCTGGTGGACGAGGCGGCCCACGCAGCGCCACCTTCTGCCCAGATTCTCCCACTGAAGAACACGATTCGAGTGCTGGACGGATTTGGTAAATCCCTGGAAGTCATTCTGCCGAAGTTGCGCGACGGTTACATTGTTCCTGAGGCGGGCGTGGCGCGGGGTCTTGCCTTGGAGAATCCCGACGCATTTTTCCTCTCGCAGGGCGGCGAATGCTTCCATAACGTGACCGTGACCGGCGGCAAACAGCGTGCTGAAGGGCCGCTTTCGATGAAGCGCGAGCTGCGCGACCTGATGCGCCAAGTCGAAGAGCTAGAACGAGCGGTGACGTCGGAAGAAATGCAAGTACTCACGCTGGGGCGCGAAATTAAAGAGCTCTCTTCCCTGCTGGAACGGTTGGAAGGAGAAAAACGGGAAGCGGAGCATCAGACCATGACCTCTGGCCACATGTTGCAACAGCTTGATTCCGAGATGGGGCGGGTCAATGAACGGCTCAACATTGCAGTGATGGATCTGAGCCGGCTGGCGGCGGAGCGCTCCGAGCAGCAAGGTATTTTGTGCGCGCGGCAATCGGAGATCGAAGTTCTGGATCTGAAGCGCGCCGAACTGGAACAGCAGATGGCAGCGGCGCAAGCAGTACTTACGTCGCTTCGCCTTCGGCGGGAAGAGTCAGCTCAGACGACCTCGCAGCACGCGGCTCGCGTGGCTACCTTGGAGGAGCGTCATCGATCCGCTGCCGCCGTGCTGCAGAGAATCGATTCGTTGTTCGGGGAAATGGATGAGCGCATCCATGCGTTGAATACTCAGATCGAAAGCGCCGCGGCGGAGAAGTTGCAGAGGGAGTCCGAAAATGGACAACTGGTCCAGACGTCTGCCGACCTGGACGCTGAGCGCAACGCGGCGCAGGCGCGGGAAGGCCTGCTGCAGTTCGAGACCGAGCAACTCCGCGCACGCTTGACGGAGCTTGAAGAACTGCTGCGCAGCAGCCGTGTGCTCCTGGATCAGGCCCGAGACCGGCGAGGCGAGTTATCGGCGGCGGCGGCGAAGCTGCAGTCCGACGCGCAGCACATGTCAGAAACCTGCCTAAACGAATTGGGAATCGAGCATGGGATACTCATGGCCGACCGCACTATCGCTCCGGTGAGCGGCGAGCAACTCGCAGCAGAAGATCAACAGTACCGGGACATGCGGGCGAAGCTGGAAGCCATGGGACCGGTCAACATGATGGCCCTGGAAGAGTACAAGGAAACCGTAGAGCGACACGAGTTCCTCGAAACACAGCGCAAGGACCTGATCACCTCCATCGAGAATACTACCGCTACGATCCGTGAGATCGATCAGATATCCCGGCAGAAATTTGAAGAGGCGTTCACCAGGATTAACGAGAACTTCCAGGCGACGTTCAAGAAGCTGTTTGGCGGCGGCCACGCGTTCATGAAGCTCACGGACGAGGAGAACAGCGCGGAGAGCGGCATCGATGTGATCGCTTCGCCGCCGGGCAAGCGGCTGCAGAGCGTGCTCCTGCTGTCGGGCGGGGAGAAAGCGCTCACGGCATTGGCGTTGCTGGTCGGCATCTTCCAATATGCGCCGAGCCCCTTCTGCATTCTGGATGAAGTCGATGCTCCGCTGGACGAGGCAAACGTGGGCCGCTTCACGGAACTGGTGAAGGAGATGAGCGTGCAGACCCAGTTCGTGCTCATCACGCACAGCAAGAAGACCATGAGCATCGCGCCTGTTCTATATGGTGTGACGATGCAGGAACCGGGCGTATCCAAGCTGGTCTCCGTGAGATTTGGAACGCAGTAACAGGTCGCAGTCAGCCTTAGCCCCGGTTGCATAGATCCTTCGGCCCACACAAAACGTGGGCCTCAGGATGACAGAGCTCACTTGACAGCGCAGGCACGCGAGTGCAGCGCGCATCGATTCCGAAGCAAGCACTTCCCGCACCGTTGTCATCCTGAGCCGCGCTTTCCGCGGCGAAGGATCGATGCATCCGGGGCAGGGCTCATATGGCGACCGGTTTTCCACGCATCCCTGAGCTTTTCCACAAGCTCCGTTTGGCACGAAGGCGCGGGCTGCCGCCTCACTTTGTCCGGAACGTTTTTCCATCAGGCAAAATCTGTAGTGTTATCCCGGACGCGTGACGAGAATCGTTGACATTTTTTTCTGAGACGCTAGAATACGCCTCGCCTCTTAACTGTAAAATTTCATCATGAGCCCCGATCTTCTCGATTCCGTTCTCCTCAAAACCGACTTTCCCGACCTCAAACTACATGCCAGCGGCAAGGTTCGTGACGTATACGAAATAGGCAAGCAACAACTATTGTTCGTGGCCAGCGACCGTATCTCTGCGTTTGATTACGTTTTGGCGACGGGCATCCCGCACAAGGGCAGCGTTCTGAACCAGCTTTCGCTGTTCTGGTTCGATTTCCTGGCTGATATTGTTCCCAACCACCTGATTACCGCAAACGTGGATCAGTACCCGCCGGAGGCGCGCAAGTATCAGGAGCAGCTTCGAGGCCGCTCCATGTTGGTAAGGCGCGCCGAGATGTTTGCCGTGGAGTGCGTGGTGCGAGGTTACATCTCCGGATCGGCATGGAAGGAATATAAGGCGACTGGAAAGGTGTCAGGTATTTCCCTTCCCCCGGGGCTGAAGGAATCGGATGCATTTCCCGAGCCCATCTTCACGCCTTCGACCAAGGCAACTACGGGACACGATGAAAACATTTCTTTCGACCAGATGTGCGATATTGTGGGAGTCGAGACGGCGAGCCATCTTCGCGATCTAACGTTGCGCGTGTATAAAAAGGCGGCGGCCTATGCCCGGCAGCGGGGCATCATCATTGCCGACACAAAGTTTGAATTCGGACACACCGAGCATGGAATCACGCTTGCCGACGAGGTCCTGACCCCGGATTCCTCGCGTTTTTGGCCGGCTGAGAAATATGAGCCGGGGCGCGCGCAGGATTCGTACGACAAGCAGTACGTTCGTGATTATCTGGAGCAAATTCACTGGAATAAGCAGCCGCCCGCTCCGGCGCTTCCGCCGGATGTGGCGCGACGCACCAGTGAAAAGTATCTGGAAGCCTACCGGCAACTTACTGGGCACCAGTTGACAGTTTAGCCGTGGGAAGACGCTCGAGTTCCCGCGGGTGGGCCGCATGAGCATCGCAGATTGGGTGATTTGCGCGGTTGTGCTGGTGAACGTTGTAGCGGCCGCGATGCAAGGTTTTTTTTCGGAAGCGTTGTCGATGGCAGGGCTGATTGTGGCGTACCTGGTGGCTGCGTGGCGCTATCAAAGCTTCGCGGACTGGCTCGAGAGTTTCCTGAAGAACCCGTGGTTGGCTGAGATTCTGGGTTTTCTGATCATTTTCTTTGCCATCGTGCTCTTATTCGGCTTAGCGGCCAGAATCGCACGCTGGATTATGAAAGAGGCCGGACTCAGCGGGCTTGACCGTTTCCTGGGCGCTGTTTTGGGACTGCTCAAGGGCGGATTGATGGTGGCGGTAATCCTGATGGGCATAACAGCTTTTGAACCAACTTCGAACCTTCTGCGAAATTCGCAACTTGCGCCTTATTTCCTGGTTGTGGGCAGGGCGGCGATCTGGCTGGCGCCCGCGGAACTGCGTGGTCGTTTTTATCAGGGTCTCGGCCTGATCCATCAGGCGCCGCAGAATTTGAACGGAACTCGTTAGTAGCGTCCCGCCGAAACATGCAGGACTGCATTAAACAATTCCAGTCATAGGAAAGAGATGCATTGTGAAAGATCAATTAGAAGCACTCATTCTGCAAATGTACCGCAGCAACATTCTTTACTCCGAGGGCGTGCGCGAGTTCAAGAAGCGGTTCATCCTGACGGTCCTGCAAGAAAACAAGGGGAACCAGTGCCGCGCTGCCCGGGAATTAGGAATGCACCGGAACACGCTGAGCCGCACGATCAGCGAATTAAAAATTGATGTGCGCCAGCTGCGAGATGGAGTGAAGCGGCCGCCAAAGAGCGCCCGCCCGGTGGCGTTTGAAAAGAGGATCGTGCGCTAGGTCTCCGAATCCGTCTTCAGAGTCCCTCATTGCAGTTTGAAGCAAATTAAGGCAGCCCTTTCGGGCTGCCTTTGCTTTTTTCGTCCGGCTTACTGAGCTGCGGGCTTACGACGCGCGGGCGCCTTCCTGGTGGTTGAAGGAGCGGCCTTTTGCCTCAGCAATTGACCCTTCTCCATCACCATCATGAACGGATTGGGTGTGTAGGAGGCGGGCTCGCCCTGGAAATCGAAGCTGGCACCGTCTTTCGGAATCAATTTTGCCGGAACTTTGTCGGCGAATTTCAAAGTGATATCCGGCTTCTTCGCCTCGATGTCGTCCGAACTCCCCGCGATCATAAACTGGTCCGGCTCGGTGCTCATTACGACGCCATTCATCTGCACGGCCTTACCTTTGATCGCGTTCCAAACCGTATCCTGATCGGTCTGGTTACCGTTGGTCAGGACGAATTCCCAGGTCGCAAAATCCATTTTATCCGGCGGGGTTTTGGTCACCATCTCGTGAGCCTGATCCGCTGGAGTGGGCGGCGGCGGAATGGGCGCTTGAGGGCCTCCGGCCTTTGCCGCACTGTAGACGGTGTCCCAGCCATCCTCTCCCTGGTGATACTTCACGTATTGCGAGTGGGCGTATTTCTCAAGTCCCGGTTGGCTCTGCGGCGGAGCAGCGGCGGCCGCCCGAGCGGCGTACCAGATGCCGTTCTGATAGTCGGGGGGACTCTGTTGCAGATAGGCCAGTGCCAGGGGATATAGCAGGGCCAAATCCTTCTGCGAGTCAGGAGGATTCGCCTCAACTGCGGCCTTCAATGACTGCGCGGCCTTGGGATAGTCCTTATCCTGCAAGGCGCCCCAGCCAACGGCCGAGTCGAAGTTGCCCGTCATCTGGGCCTTCATCTTCTGGAAATCGGCATCGCTGGTGCCTTCGGGCTTCTGGAATTTGTCCAGGCAACCCAGCCCCTGCTGTCCATACTTTTCAGCATCGGCTGATAACTGCTTGCCGTTGGGATCGCCACCTTGGGCTCGCATGCGATCAATGTACGCCAGCAAAGTGAGAGCAGGCACTTGACAAGGATTGGCTTCCACCAGCTTTTGCGCCGTTTCGGTAGCCTTTTGAGCGTTGTTGGCCTGCTGGTAAGACTGCATTAAGATCTCGAGCGCCTGCTGCTTCATGACGCTGTTGGGATACTGGGTGAGAAATGCCTCCATGCCGCTGATCTTGGCCTGAGGATCCTTCTGCTGCACAGCCGCCACGTACGCGTTATATTCAGCGGGATCTTTAATGACGGGTGCCTGCGACGCGGGCTGACCCTGCGCCGGTGGCGCCGCTTGCCCCTGAGCCGGTGGCGTAGCCGGTTGTCCCTGAGCCGGCGGGGCAGGATTCTGTCCTACTGCTACCACCGCAACCCCAAGCACAGCCGAAAGCAGAATCTTTTTCATCAGTATGGCTCCTTGAAAACTCGGGAAGTATCTATTTCGGAAAACGTGTTCTTTGCACTCGACGCAGCAACTGCATTCCGCCTGGACCGCATTTGTTTCGGATCCTGCTTTGGAATGCCGGGCTTCCTGGCAGGGCCGGGAGACCTGATCCCCGGTGGAGTGTCGTAACGGCTGACCCTTTTTCCCGGCTGGCGGGATTATAAGTACCTCTCCCGTCGAAGGCAAGCGAGTTCCCATTCGCACTCCCCGTTAGTATTAAGATGCAAACAATGGAGGGCATGGATGTTTGTCCCTTGCGCTTCCTTGCAGCGAAAAGAATGGAGCACCCTCTTCTATGGACA
Source organism: uncultured Acidobacteriota bacterium (assembly GCA_963785865.1). GTDB lineage: Bacteria > Acidobacteriota > Terriglobia > Terriglobales > Acidobacteriaceae > Sulfotelmatobacter. Next base: position 590,056 of record CAWAXF010000036.1, read on the forward strand.
CCGCAGCACCCCTCAAAGGCCAGATCGCTGTCGTCACCGGCGCCGGCCGCGGCATTGGGGCCGCGATTGCACGCCATTTAGCCGCTCTCGGTGGGACCGCGGTGTTATGCGGACGCACCCAATCCACGCTGGAAGAAACCGCAGCTACGATCACGGATAGTGGCGGCAAAGCGGAGGTGATTCCCTGCGACGTCACGGTGGCGCACCAACTGGAACACGCCGCCGCGCGGGTGGAGAGTACGTTCGGTCGAATCGACGTCCTGGTGAACAATGCAGGGGCGGGCGGTCTTGACTCGCCTCTGCACGAATTGCCGGCGGAAGAGTGGGACCGAATCCTGAATACAAACCTTCGCGGTGTCTACTACGCGATTCGCGCATTTGCCCCCATGATGATTCGCGCACAATCCGGCCACATCATCAACATTTCCTCGCTTGCCGGGAAAAATCCTCTGCGCAACGGAGCCGCCTATGCCGCTTCAAAGTGGGGTTTGAATGGGCTGACGTATTCGGTGGCAGAGGAGCTACGCGGCCACAAAGTCCGGGTATCGGTGATTTGCCCGGGCTCTGTACAAACCGATTTTGACCCACACACAGGCAAAGATACGAAGAAAATGCTGCAACCTGATGATGTGGCTCACGCAGTGCTCATGCTGGTGATGCAGGCGCCGCGATCGTTCATGAGCGAGATTCTTCTCAGGCCAACGCAGAAGCCATAACATTATTTCGGCAGGTGTAAGTGCGATCACTCACTTCTTAAACAGATTCTCGAACGCCGCGCGCGCATCATTGGGACGCAGGCTGGCGGGAGTCGAAGTCTCTTTCTCCCGCGTCACACGAATTTCGAACAACTCACATCCATTGCGCGCATCTTTCTTCGCGATTCGCTCCGTAAGCAGCTTCATGCACTCAAACCTGCTTCCCGGATCGAAAAACGTGCACTGTTTGCAGGAGTGCAATTCGAAACCACACTTCGGACACTGCCCCTCGCCCGAGCTGGCCGCACCTTGCAGTACGGTTCCGCACTGAGCGCATCGCGACACTGTTCTCGTACCTGGCAGGTTCACCGGCCGAGGGCCTAGCGCGTGATCCCAACGCGGCGGACCGCTGGTGCGTTCCGCAGGCGCCTTCTTCGGCGTCTCCTGTCGTCGCGGCGCTCGATCGCTATCCTGATATCCCGGTTGACGGTATTTCCCCACAGAATTCCTCCCCCAAGCATTTGCCAGTATTGTGAACTCAACTGCGGAATGCAGCAACTAAACTATCGTGCCATTGCATTTGGTGACGACCAGTTTGGCGTTGCGCACTAGCCGACGCCTGCAGATCCAGGTATGTGCTCCCGTACAATAACGGAATGATTCACGAGATTCTTCCCGTTGGCCCGCTGCAATGCAATTGCTCGATCGTTGGAGACGAAGCGAGCCGCGACGCCATGGTGATCGATCCGGGTGACGACATCGCAGATGTTCTAGCTCTCATCCAAAAGCACAATTTGCATGTGAAGCAAATCGTGATTACACACGCGCACATCGATCACGTCGGCGGAGCGATGAAACTGCGCGCCGCGACCGGAGCACCCATCCTGCTCAACCAGAATGACTATGCTCTGCTCAAAATGCTGGACCTGCAAGCTGCCTGGATAGGAGTGCCCACTCCGGGGAAAGTGGAGATTGATCGCAGTATCACGACTGGAGAGACGATCCAGGCGGGACCACTTGTGGCCGAGGTCCTGCATACGCCCGGGCATACGGAAGGCAGCATCTGTCTGCATTTTGCGGGAGAAAAGAAATTGATCGCGGGCGATACCCTCTTCGCGGGCTCCATTGGACGTACCGATCTTCCGGGTGGTGACACGCAGAAGATCATGCGCTCGCTGCACAATACAGTGCTGGCTCTGCCAGACGACACCATTGTCGTGCCGGGACATGGCGAGCTAACCACGATCGGTGAGGAGCGGGAGACGAATCCGTTCCTAATCAAGCGCTAGATCAGCCGAAATATCCGGCCCAAAACGGCACGGAGCAAAGATGTTTGCGATGCTCAGGACGATACTGCCCCCGCACATTCTGCTATAGTGAACCCTTCCAAGGAGCATGAGTATGGCTGGTAAAAGTCTGAACCGCGTTCAATTGATTGGAAATCTGGGCAAAGATCCAGAGATTAAATACACGCCGCAAGGCACGGCAGTGGCAAAGATCACGATCGCGACCAACGAACGTTTTAAAGATAAAGCCGGAGAGTGGCAGGATCGCACCGAATGGCACAACGTGGTGCTCTGGCAGAGACTCGCCGAGATTGCCGGTGAGTACTTGAAGAAGGGCGGCAAGGTCTACGTTGAAGGCAGGCTGCAAACGCGCTCCTGGGACGACAAGCAAACTGGCCAGAAAAAGTATATGACCGAGATTGTCGCAAATGATCTGATCCTGCTCGGGGGACGCGGAGAGGGTGGCGGCGGTGAGTTTGCCGGTTCCCGCGGTGCATCTGCCGGCAATAACTTCGATCAGCGCACGCCTGAGCATGAACCCGCTTCAGCCGGACCTATCACCGACGAAGATATCCCGTTCTAGAGGTGAGGGCGCATGACCACCGCGGCTGCAGCCCGGGTTTGAACGGGCAAATCCATCACGAATGAATCGCGTTTTTACTGTGCGGGCACACGGAAGATAACTCTTCCGATGCGATAGTACCTGCGCTACTCACGGAATCGCTTCGGCGATCGAATTCAATCCTCAGCGAAGTGAGTCCGCGCAAACCCAGATTGCTGCGCCAGTCCAGCTTCTGTGGAATGAGACGGAAATTACCGAATCTACGCAGCAGTGCCTCAAATCCAAGCTGGCCTTCCACTCGGGCTAGGGGAGCACCGAAGCAAAAGTGAGCGGCATATCCAAACGCAACGTGCCGGTTGTCACGCCGCGTGACATCGAACACGTCCGGGTCGGGAAATCGCTCCGGATCGCGATTGGCGGCTGCCATCACGGCGATGACAGCTTGTCCCTTTCGAATTTGTTTCTGACCCAGTTCACGGTCGCAAGGAGCAATTCGAGCCGTGTGCTGGCTGGGGCTCTCGAAGCGCAGCATTTCTTCCACGGCTGACGGGATCAGGGTCAAATCCGCCGCAAGCTTGGCCATCTGATCTGGATGGCGAAGCAGGGTCAAGACACCGTTACCGATCAGATTCGTGGTCGTCTCCATGCCACCGACCATGGTGACGATGGCATTGGCGATCACTTCGTCTTCGGTCAGGCGATCGCCATCCACTTCGGCGGAAAGCATCGACTGTATGAGCCCTTCGCGAGGTTGAACTCTCATCTGGCGAACCGTGTCGCGGAAGTACGAAGTCATTTCCTCGACGGTTCCGAGCATCAAGTTCGCATGCTCCGGGTTGTGCTGGAAATTGCCCAGCATCTCGGCGAAGTTGGCGGACCATTTTTTCAGCCGGAAGCGGTCCTCCGAGGGAACGCCAAGCATTTCTGCGGTTACGATGGCCGGCAGCGGCTCGGCAAAGTCACGGATTACATCCATACTTCCCTGTGTCTGAACCTGGTCGAGAAGCTGATCCACAATCTCCCGAATATGCGCGCGCAGCTTCTCGACGCGCGCCGGAGTAAAAGCTTTGGACGCGAGGCCGCGAAGGCGAGTGTGCGCGCCGCCATCCATGAACAGCATCAACTGCACCATAAGGCCCGCGATCGGGCTCAGGCGTCCCAGCCCGATTCGCTCCAGTTGTTCCGGAGCCGGCGTACGGGCCGCCGCAAACGAATGCAGAACCTCGATCACATCCTGGTAGCGCGTGACGACCCAGGCATGCAGGAACGGGTCCCAGTGAACGGGGGACTCGTTTCGCAGGCGATGAAACAGCGGATAAGGGTTAGCCAGAACCGCAGGGTCGAGAAGGTGATACAGACTGAGCGCCCGCTCGGGCTTTTCCAGCCTGGCTGATGGGTCGCTCTGGGTGCTCAAGAGCGCCGCTCCTGGCCACTAGCATCCGGCTGCGGGCTGAGGGGGACGCACTGCCCTTCCGCTTCCAGCTTGGCGAGAATGTGATTTTCAATCTCTGTAGAAATGCCCTCCACCGTAGGATGATCGAACAGATTCAACAAGCTCAATTGCACTCCGAAGATTTCATCGAGGCGTGTGATCAACTGAGTACCTAAAAGGGAGTGACCACCCAGAAGAAAGAAATTGTCGGTCCGGCCCACGTTCTCCAGGCGAAGCAGTTCGGCGAGAACGGCCGCTACGCGGCCCTCGATGACTGTCGAAGGAGAAGCAAAATCCTCATCTCGAAGCAGATTCGCAGAACTCGGCTCAGGCAAGGCTGAGCGATCGAGCTTTCCATTGGCGCCGATGGGCAGCGAATCTATTGCAATGAGACCGGCCGGCAACATGTATTCAGGCAGGGAGCCGCGCAGGTGCTCGAACAAGTTGTCCAGGCGAAGGTCCTGTCCCGGCGCGCGCTGGATGTAGGCATAGAGCCGTTTCTCGCCGGCAGCGTCTTTGGCAATGACAGCGGCGCTTTGAATGGCCGGATGGGCGAGCAACGCGCGCACGACCTCGCTGGGTTCGACGCGATGACCGCGGATCTTCACCTGCTCGTCGGTGCGGCCAAGGAACTCGAGTTGCCCGTCGGGCCTGAGCCGCACCAGGTCGCCGGTACGATAAAGGCGATCGCCAGTTCCCGGGAACGGGTTGATTATGAATTTCTGCGCCGTTAAATCCGGGCGGTTGCGATAGCCGCGGGCCAGGCCGGCTCCCCCCAGGTAAAGCTCTCCCGCTTCGCCCGCAGCAACCGCTTGCGCCTGAGGGTCAAGAATATGAATGTTGATCCCATCAATGGCCCGTCCGATTGGCGGCACGCCGGCTTCGAGCTCAGCAGGCAGGACTGTGCCCGAGGTCGCGACGACTGTGCACTCTGTCGGTCCGTAGTTATTAACTACGGCGAAGGGGAGTGACGCGGGCGGACGCTGGTACAGCGTATCGGCTCCGGTAAGCAGAACGCGCAAGCAGGAGGAAGTTGGCCAATCGAGCGCCATGGCTTTCTCCGCGCTGGCGGTGGGCAGAAAGGCTACAGTGATCCCTTCCGCCGCAATCCAATCGCGGACGAGTTCCGGGTTGCTGCGAATCGACGCGTCCGGAATGTGTATGCTCGCGCCCGCTGCCAGGTAGGGCCAGATTTCCCAAACCGCCGCGTCAAAACTGATGGTCGCCATGTGAGCAGCGCGATCAGCCGCGGTAATGTGAAAATTACGGCAGTGCCAGCGAATCAGATTGGTAAGACCTGCGTGCGTGATTTCCACTCCTTTGGGCTCGCCCGTCGAGCCCGAGGTGTAAATCACGTAGGCAATATTCGTGGGCGACACGGGACAGTCAACCAGATCACTGCAAGCAGGTTGCGATAGCACTGATCCGATATCCACCACCTGGACAGAGCTGTCAGCCAGGCGCGACGCGAGCGATCCGCTGGTTATAACCTGGCGCACCCCGGAATCACGCAACACGAATCGAAGCCGCTCTGAGGGGAGCGCGGGATCCAGAGGAAGAAAGGCCCCGCCCGCTCGCAGAATTCCGAGCGTTGCGGCAATCGCTTCGGGCGAGCGGTCGAGAAGCACCCCCACTACAACGTCGGGTCCCACGGAAAGTCCACTCAGGCAATGGGCAACATTTGTGGACCATTGCCAGAGTTGGCCGAATGTCAGTTGCCGGCCATCTGCAGAGATTGCAAGCGCATTCGGTTCCTCAGTTGCGCACTCCCGCACAAATTGCTGCGCGTGTGAACTCATGGGCAGTGGAGGCAGGTCGACTAGTGGTGTCTCGCTTTGCATCAGCCCTCCTTCGGTACTTATGAAGAGCATAAAAATTGACGCGCGATCTTTGGATCACTCCTGCGTTGAGGAGAGCGTGCGAAACTGCTGCTTGGATTTGCAGACCACTAATTTTCCGATCGCGACAATGCTGTCGAGATTCTCGCCAATAATCTCATCATCATCGCGGCTACGGAAGCTTAAAATTGTGTTCAAGAAAAGTGTACGGGGATGAAGGTGCCGGTCGAATCGATGATTCCCCGCGGTATCAAAGATTCAGAGTACCCGCAAAAAGTTGCTCTCATTATACGGCTGCGAACGTGCCCGGGGTGGGCCATCCGCCCGGGAGTTAGCGACCGCAACGCGGAAGGCCGCTAGCAGACGGCGCGCTTCCCGGCCATATTCTTGGGAGGTAAACACGCGCCTTTGGCCGGGTTTAGCGAAATTCACGAACCGGACACCTTTTTTGCTACCTACCCGATAGTGCCATTTACTCCGACACGTTGACCCCGTATCGTCCTGTGATCTGTGGCTGCTTCCTGAACGGCTTCAGGACGCGGGGAACCTCAGCCTCACTGTTGGCGCGCTATGTCGAGCGCGAGATTGCCATGTGCTGCTGTATCCACAGGACGACTCCGGTCTTGAACGGAAGGCAATTATGGCAAATTTGATTCCCATTTCAACTACAACCAAGGCTGTAGTTCTCGTGGCTGACAACACTCCCATGAACACGCAGCTGTTAGCGGGCGCCCTGGCAGAAGAAAAACGTTTCCAGGTGATTGAAAGTCCCCCGGGACCCGCCGCCATTTCCGCGCTAGTGAAACGAGATAAGCCCCACGTTGCTGTGATCAGTGCGACGCTCACCGGAACTGGCGGAGCGTGGGACTTTGTACGCGATCTTCGTTCGCTGTCTCCATCAACCCGCGTCATCGTTCTTTTAAACGCGTCGGAACGAGATTTGGTGATCAAGGCATTTCGGGCTGGAGCGCAAGGGGTGTTTTGCCGCACGGAACCGATTCGTTTGCTGGCCAAGTGCATCGAATGCGTGCACGGCGGACAAATCTGGGCAAACAGCAGCCAGTTGCAATTTCTACTTGATGCATTAGGCGGGCCGGCGCGCCCACGCTTCACGCCTGAGGCCCAGTCTCTCTTATCACCGCGTGAAATCGACGTGGTGGTGGGTCTGACGGAAGGTCTAAGTAACCGCGAAATAGCCCGTCGCCTGAAGCTCACCGAGCACACGGTGAAGAACTATCTTTCTCGCATCTTCGAAAAGCTCGGGGCCTCCAGCCGCGTCGAGGTAATCCTGCTGGCTTTAGGCAAGGACAGCGGAGCAGACATTTCTGGCTCCACTCCATCCGTAACCCGGCCTCATCTCGTGTCGGAGACTCCGCGCGGCATTCCGAAAGTACGCTCCACTTTGCGGGAATTGGCCAACTGATTGCGCTCTGCCGAGGGATGTTCCGGACAGGCTAGCCTAACTTGACGGGAGACTAAATTTCACCGTAATTCGCTCTTGCCGCTCCACAGGGCGGCCATCTACAACATAAGGCTGATATTTCCATTGCTTCACGGCCTGCGTCGCTGCCTCTGCCAGTAAGGGGATCTCCGTTCACAATGGCAATATTGCCCACGGTGCCATCTCCAAGTACGTGCGCCTCCAGCACCACTGCGCCTTCGAGGTGCTGCGTCTTTGCGGCTTCCGGATACTGCGGATCAACCCGGTGCAAGAGTTGGGCAGCTGACTTGTCATCTGCTGGCGTCTTGGCACTGGCTGCAGTCGATTCCGCGCGGTAAATGACCTTTCCGTTTTGAGTGACTATCAGCCCACCCACAGCGGGTACAGCCCGATTTCGCGCTGGAACTCCCGTGATCGCGGATGGGCTGGCCTGCGCAGGAGGGACTGCACTGGATACTCCCTGCGCCGCCTGCATGGCATGGCTGTCCTTTACTGCTGCTGAACTGCCGGTCGACTGTGCGGTTCGCTTGTACGTTTGCCGAACTCCGATCACGATGCCGAGCAGGACCGCGGCAGCAATGACCAGAACAACCAGGACCGAAGTCAGAACTTCATTCCTGGTTCCCCGCTCGGGACCAGCCAATTCACGTCCGGGTTGGGGCGGCACGCCCTTCTCTGAAGATGGCTTCCCTTCCGCAACTGCGGCATGGCTTTGATCGGCTGCCGCGCTGCCATTGTGCGATGACGCTTTTTCCGCAAAACTCTCTTCCGTCGCTTTCTTGGCGCTATTGATTCTGGTCGCCAACAACTGCAACGCCTGCAGATCCTGATCGCCGAAATTGTTGGGTATTGGCGAAAACACTTCCAGGATTCCGTATACGCCAGTGGCATCGGAAATCGGCAGCAACAGCATCGACCTGACGTCCAGATGCCGACAAGCGTCGGCATCTACCCGCGGATCTACTTCCGTGTCTGAACACTGCTGAATGGTCCCCGTTTTCAGACATGCAGCGGAAAGCCCGGATGAAGTATCGACAGGCGTGCCGAGGTTCGGTGCATTTCCAGTGGTCGCTCGGCAAATCATCCCGCCGTCGCGGGTCAATGCGATGGCGGCGCCGGTGGCCCGCGTGGCTTCGCGCGCCTGCTCAACGGTTTCGTTCAGTACCAGATCGAGGGCGAGATCCAGCGAGAGCGCGCCGCCGCCAACATTGGCTAGCGTTCTTGCCAGATCGACGATCTCTTCCACCGGATCAGACGCAAAGCTATCTGCTGAAGCCTTTGAAGTTCCGTTGCCCGGGTAAAGTGTTTTTTTTGACTGATCCTGCCATGAGGTGGGACCAAGAGTCATACTGCCCCCGACTGTCAAACCGCCCACGCCCATTATGGGGCCAGTTCTTGCTGGTTTCAATTGTTTCCTTAAGCAATCGTGCAAAAGGCAGGAATACGCACCCAACTATCACAGTCCCAATCTGGCATTCCGCACCTGACAGGGGGCGTTTTTCTGTACACGGATTCCTGACGTACCTTAGAATGCCTATTGTCGGCTTCACCTTTCAACCCAGCTTTCGGGGCCGATTCTACGGACATTCTTTGAGGAGTACATGTCGATTCGCATTGCGGTCGTAGGTTCAGGATATGTCGGATTGGTAGCTGGAGCCTGTTTCGCTGACCTTGGGCACGAGGTCATTCTCGTAGACAATGACCAGGAGAAGCTGGCCGCCCTGCGGGATGGGAAAGTACCCATTCATGAGAAGTTCCTGCCGGAATTGTTGAACCGGCATCGTGGCCAGCGCCTGACCTTCTCAGACGATCTGAAAGAAGCGGTTCGACTGAGTTCCGCAATTTTTGTGGCTGTCGGGACTCCCCCCACGGAGAGAGGAGAGGCCGATCTATCCTATGTGGAATCAGTGGCCCGCGAGATTTCAGGCGGCATCGAGGACTACAAGGTCATCGTAGAGAAGAGCACGGTTCCGGTTTATACCAGCGAGTGGGTACGCAGAATCATTCTGCGCAATGGCGCGGACGCGGACTCCTTCGACGTTGCCTCCAATCCCGAATTTCTGCGCGAAGGGACGGCGGTCACCGACTTTCTTTTTCCGGACCGGATCGTGATTGGCTGCGACAACCAGCGGGGCGCGGCTGTATTGCGTGAGATCTACGCCCCGATGACCGACGGCAGCTACTACCTGCGTCCGGATGCAATCCCCCAGCCGGACCGGGCTCTTGTGCCTCCTCCACTTATCGTAACTAGTACGAAGAGCGCGGAATTGATCAAGCACGCCTGCAATGCGTTTCTTGCCATGAAGATTTCATTCATCAATGCCGTCGCCTCGGTTTGCGAAAGTGTGGGTGCAGACGTAAATCAGGTCGTCCATGGCATTGGAACCGATTCGCGGATTGGACGGCGCTTCTTGAACCCGGGCATCGGCTTTGGCGGCTCTTGTTTCCCCAAAGACATCATGGCATTTCGTGCGGTGGCGCGCGAGTGCAGCTACGATTTTCGCCTTCTCGACGAAGTCATGCGTATCAACGAGGACCAACGCCAGCGATTCCTGCGGAAAGTGCACAGTGCTTTGTGGACGCTGCGCGGCAAGAACCTGGCGGTGCTCGGCCTGGCCTTCAAGGGCGGCACGGACGACATTCGGGAATCCCCAGCGCTTTTTATGGTGCAGTCCCTTCTGCAGGAAGGCAGCACAATCACAGCGTACGATCCGGCAGCCATGGACCGCGCCCGCGAAGTGCTGGGTTCAAAAGTTCGCTTCGCCGCTTCACCATACGAGGCAGCTCACCAAGCGGATGCCCTGCTGATCCTGACAGAATGGGAAGAATTCGCCAACCTTGATCTGAGCCAGATCCGCCAGGAATTGCGTTATCCCATCGTAATTGATGGACGCAACCTGTATGAGCCTGAGGTGATGGCCGCCCAGGGCTTCACGTATTACAGCATCGGCCGCCCAGCCGCACATCCCGATGGAGTGCCGCTCGGAGCTCTTCGCAACGGCAAGAAAGCATGACACAGCGCGCACTGGTAACTGGCGGCGCCGGTTTCCTGGGATCTCATCTATGTGACGCCTTGCTGGGCGACGGCTGGAGTGTTGTCGCAGTCGACAACATGCTTACCGGCCGGCACTCCAATCTCGCCCACCTGCGCCACGAGCCCCGCTTCGAACTCGTCGAAAAGGATATCTGCCAGCCTTTCGATGTGGGTAAGGTGGATTACGTTTTCCACTTCGCGAGTCCCGCCAGCCCGGTTGATTACAGCACTCACGGAATTGCCACGTTGAAGGTGGGATCGCTGGGAACCTTTCACGCGCTGGATGTCGCCCATAAATACGGGGCGAAGTATTTTGTGTCCTCGACTTCCGAGTGCTATGGCGATCCCCTGGAGCATCCGCAGAAAGAGACTTACTGGGGACACGTGAATCCCATCGGTCCGCGTTCGGTTTACGACGAGGCCAAGCGCTTCACCGAAGCGGTGACCATGGCATACCGCCGTTATCACAACGTGGATACGCGGATCGTGCGCATCTTCAACACGTATGGTCCCCGCATGCAACTGAATGACGGGCGTGTGGTCCCCAACTTCATGAAGCAAGCCATTCGCGGCGAGGAACTCACGGTCTATGGGAACGGTCAGCAAACCCGTAGCTTCTGCTATGTGAGCGATGAGATCGATGGCTTCATGCGCCTTTCGAAATCCGCTGAGCCCCTTCCGGTGAATATCGGGAATCCGAACGAATTCACTATCCTGGAATGCGCCAAGCTGGTCTTGAAGGTGGTTGGGTCGAACAGCAAGATTCGCTACGAAGATCTCCCGCAGGACGACCCCAAGCAGCGTCGTCCCGACATCGCCAAAGCTCGTCAGTTGCTGGGTTGGGAGCCGAAGATTGACTTGGAGGCTGGGCTTCGCCTATCCGTCGACTATTTCAGGAAGGCTGTGGCGGAAGAAACTGCGTTGAAGTAATCGGATTGATTGTCATCCTGAGCCGCGCATTTTGCCGGCGAAGGATCTATGTAACTCTCCAGCAGATGCATAGATCCTTCGGCCCGCGGAAGACGGGGGCCTCAGGATGACAATCAACAATGGCTCGCCGTGGATCACTGTTCGGGCATTTCCACTTAAGAAAGCAGCTTCCCGTGTGGCGCGGATATTTCGAGTCAATGGATCAAGAAGGTTCCGTTGTCGAGGCGACAAAGTCAGTCAGCTTTTTGACATTGACCTGCTCATCTTTGGTTTTCAATTCAAAACCAATCCCCATGCCGTAGCCGGGATGAGAAGCCAGTACGCTTCCTCTCAACTGCAATTTCATCTCGTAGGTGCGCACCACAATCTCCACGCTTGCGCCTTTCGGAAATGGCAGAGGAACTTCGAGATAACAACCGCCCGAGCTGAGATCGGTAAGGCAACAGCGATTCGGCACGGACGTTCCTGTCAGGTATACCTCTGCTCCCAAGCGGCAGGCGTATCGCAGCTGGGCACGACGGTTGTTTGGCTCGGGTTTCGGTTCCAGTACGGCAGTGGCAGTGTCCTCCCGAGCGGGTTTTACTTCCGGGCAGGATTGTGTCTGGTTCGAATGGCTGCTTTCTGCCACGCTCAGAGTCGCTACGGGTAAAGGTTCGTGCAACTCCACGGACTGTTCTGCCTCGTCGCGATTGGATTCTTCCGGCACATTGGCAGCAAGAAATTCGTCCAACAGCCGTCGCGAACTCTTGGGAACATCCACAAACTGCACGCCTGCGCGTCCGTTCCACTCCTGCCAGACGACCTGACCCGAGAGTCGAACAGCAGATTTTTGTCCTGGCAGAGTGAATTGAAAATAAACCTTGCTGGTGGGTGGAAGCTTCTTGCCAAACAATACGGCCATGCCATCGGTAGCGAGATCGACCAGAGTAGCTTTCTCGCGCTCGACGTTGGCGTAATCGACCATGGCCTGAGCATGTACTGCGGCGCGCGATTTCTTTCGCTTTTCCTTGCGCATCACGGCCCGAGCCGCGCGCAGACTGCTCAATACGCGTTCATAGGCAACCGGTTTGTAGAGGACAAAATTCACGCCCAGCGAAAACAGTTCCTTGATAGTTTCCTGGGAATTTACGACTGCCACCGCAAGCGTGGCATCATTCACACGCGAAGAACGTGTTTCCCGCAATAGCCAAGTGACATCGGCGGTGGAGGCGCCGTCGACGATCACGACATCAAAGCGCTCTTGCGCCGTGCGGATAGCTGCGCGTGCAAAATCCGGGCAGGATTCCACACGAATGTCTAATTCATTTAGAACGCGCCGCAATACCTCGGCCGCCTTGTCATCCATACAAACAAGCAGGGCAGATAGAGTCATACGTGCTTTGATCGTAGGTTCCTACAGTGCGCGGGACAAGGTTACTTTCGTTATTGCTCTGTCATCCTGAGGCCCACGATTTGTGTGGGCCGAAGGATCTATGCAACCGGGCAGCATATGAACTGCACGCCGGATGCATAGATCCTTCGCCGCGGAAAACGCGGCTCAGGATGACAAAGGAAGTGCTTGTTTGGCGATCGATGCGTCAGGTTCGAACGGATGATGTCCGTACCACTCCAGACTTAAATCTCTCCACGCAGGATTTATGGACACGATTAGCGCAATCTTCTTGATCCGCAGCCAACCTTTGATTTGCTTTTCCCGGCCGATCGCCCGGTGCACATCTTCGTAGCGTTCGTAATAAACGAGACGGTCGAGTTTGTACTTCCTCGTAAACATCGACCCCATGCCTGATTTGTGCTCGCGAACTCGGCGAATGAGGCTGTTGGTTACTCCTACATAAAGAGTCTTCGAACGATTCGTCATGATGTACACGAAATAGATCTTCTGCGTAGGCACGTGTTTTGCTAAGAGCATTGCACTCGCGCGCTCCGCTGTCTGTGATGGATGAACATTCATTCTGTGGAAAAACCATTGCTCTGTCATCCTGAGGCCCACGATTTGTGTGGGCCGAAGGATCTATGCAACCGGGCTGCATATGAACTGCACGCCGGATGCATAGATCCTTCGCCGCGGAAACGCGGCTCAGGATGACAATTTTACGGGAGGTGCTTGCTTCGGAATCGATGCGTAAGGTTCGCAATAGGTCTTCTGAGTAGGCATGGTTTTCGCCTCAGAGCATTGCACTCGCACGGCTCCGTCGTCTCTGATGAATGAACGTTCATTCTGTGGAAAAGCCATTGCTCTGTCATCCTGAGGCCCACGATTTATGTGGGCCGAAGGATCTATGCAACCGGGCTGCATATGAACTGCACGCCGAATGCATAGATCCTTCGCCGCAGAAAACGCGGCTCAGGATGACAACGACGTTTTGGTGCAGAATTAGTGAATTGTCGGACTAAAAAACAACCCTCCGGAAGCGGAGGGTTGGTGTCAGCCAGGTTCAGAGCCTGACCCTTAGTTCATGATTTCCCGAACGGCCACAACGCGGTAGGCCTGCAGGCCATTTAAGATCTTGGACCAGCAGCTGTCATAATTCCACGAGACGTTGCCGCCACCGTTCCAGGTGATACTCGGGATTCCGGGCGTGCTACCGGGAGATAACAGTTGCGGCGGCGTCGCGGAATTGTACAAATTAGCTACCAGCAAAGAACCGTTCACGGTTCCGTTTCCGCCACCATTCTTGGTGATCGACCCTTTTCCGATTACCAGAATCAGTCCGTTATAGTTGGGGTTGCCGTTCATGGTCAGATTGCCGGTCACGAGCAGAATACCGGAACCAGAAAATCCGCCTCCCACCGTGAGGTCGCCGTTCACCACGTTCACCTGCGGATTGGCGTTCGTCCCAGGGCGCACGATACTAGCGGGATTGTTGCCGTAAACATTGCCCCCATTTCCTGCGACCAAGGTCACAGTACTCACAAGGTTTTGCAGGCCCCCCACGGTGGACAGCATGCTTAACTGCGAACTTACGTCGGCCACGCTTGGGCTGCCGTACTGAGCCGGTCCGGTGTAACTCTGCGGTCGGTTACTAGCATCCGTTCTGAGAGCGTTCACTGCAGCGGCATTGTAACCGCCAAGTGCGGGCTCCCCATGGGCAGCCGGACATCCAGCGCCGTTGTTGGCCCCCATAGCCTGGTCGTCTCCGCTCACAGTGAATGCATTCGAAGACGGAACGTTATAGATTGGGCTTCCACCATCGAAGATCATGGGTCCCGGCAAGGTTGGGAAATCGTTGGAGACGGCCTCGGCCTGGACCATACGCCGCGAACCAGTGGGCGTTACCGCCAGCGTGGTCATCACGTAAACGGGCTTAAAATTGGGATCCACCGCCGCGCAGCTTGCGGCGTTCGTAGCAAACTGGCTGGCGCCGTTCCAGCACACTAGCGCATTGGCAGGGAAAGCTGTGTCCACCAAGCTCGCGTTTGTGGTGCCGGAGGAAGTGCTGTTGACCTTCTGATTGATGCGAGTCCACTTCCACGCTGCTCGCGGCGTCATGCGATAACTGTCGCTAAATCTCAACGGCGCGATGCCTGAGGCGGCGTTATACCAGCCTGCATATGGCCCGCCGCCGAGCGCGCACGGGTTGCCCATCTTTTGCAGTTCGGTACAGACTTCGGTGTCGGGATAGACGCTGGCGAGTCCGGTGGTTGTCCATGGCGTCACGTTTTCGCCATTGTTCGGGTTCGTTACATAGACAAACGCGCCTGCGTTCCCGGGCTTAGCACCGGGAAGGCTGCCGGACAGAGTGTTGTCGGCGGAAATTCGGAAGCGATCGCGAATTTCTTCCATTCCAGCTTTTGCGGCAAAGAATGCCGTCTGCTCATCGCGGTAGTTCGCGCTGATGCTGGTGTCCGTGTTGGTGAGCATGATCATACCGGCGCCGATCGCCGTGATCAGCAGCACGGTAAAGATTGCCACAAACAGTGCTATACCTCGTTCGGAACGTCGATCTTTGCTAGCTCTGAATTTTTGAGTCATAGGTTTTAGCCCTCACTGACAGCTCATGGGAGCAATTGCGGGGGCGGCCAGCGAACAGTTGTTTAAGGAAACTTCTCCTTCGAAGCTGGTTTGCAGCGCCTGGCCGGTCTTTGGATCCATCACCTGATTGTTTTGAATCGTCAGCGAAATGTGAATGGTTTTTACGCTGGCCAGAACCGTGGGGTTGTTAAAGATATCAGCCGGAATGGTATTAATCTGATTTCCAGCCGCATCAAAGTAGGTGAATATGACGGGCGTGATGAGGTCGTTGACTTCCGTGCCCCAATCAGGCGTTGCCGCCCCACTTTGCTGACCTGCCATGTAGGCGCCGCCATTTACCTTCGGCACGGCGCTGCGCTGGAGGCAAAGAGTGCAGTTCCCGGAACCGTTGATCTTGTATTGCACTTCCTGCACGACACCCGTGCCGTTAATGTCTCCTTCGAACCAGATCGAGGTCGTGCCGATCTGCACCAGGCCGACGGCAACCCGGGCATCGGTCCGCGTATCGGCGCCCGCAAGACCGGTCACAATCCGGCCGTTGGGATATCCAATCTGGTTGATGTCGCGGAAGAACTGGTCGACGAAATCGCGCGCCTGGTCGAAGTTGTCAACCTTGGTTTGCTCGGCCGAGATGCGCTGCGTGGCAGTGTTCAACTGGCCGAAGATTCCAGCCGTGACCAGACCGAGAACGGCGAGCGCCACCATCAACTCGACCAGGGTGGCTCCGCGTGCATTGTGCTTGGAAAGTTGTGTCATGGGTTATGTCCCCTGGCCCACGATGGTGCGAACCGTAGCCACAGGAGCAAACACCATCGCGTTCCTTCCCGCGGACCTCAATTGGGCGGATACCGTGAGCATTTTCACCCAGCCATTCGAATTGGGGATGGCCGCAACGTTCCAGCGCACGTCATAGATAGCCTGGTGTCCATTGGTGTCGCAGTTGGTGTAAAGCATCTGGTAGTTGGCAATCGCTGCCGCGGAGAAATCCAGATCCCCGGTTGCGGTCACCGCAGGTCCGCCAGGAGCAGTGTTCACGTTGGCGACGTTGTTAGCGCAGTCGGTGATGGTCACGATTCCATTGGTGGCGGAGGGGACGGCCATGATTCTCTCAGTGACGGTCTGCGCCAGAACCGTAGAATTGCTGAGCTGCTTGCTCCAGGAATCGCCGCCCACGGCACGGATGATCAGTGCCATAGAGCCCACGATTCCGACCGCCAGAACCAGCATGGCGATCATCAACTCGATCATCGTGAAGCCGCTCTGCCCCCGAGATTTCGTATTCGGTCTTCTGCGCCGCATCATTGCCATGACGCTCCATTCCAGATGATTGGTTTCGTTCTGCCGCTACGGGTTACGACGACCCCGCCCCATCCCACACTTCCCGCACGTAGATCCTGGATGTAGTACACGAAATAACCAGGCGCGGGAGTTGCACAGAGGCCGCCGGCATACGCACAGGGGAGGCCCCGTTGCGAATAACCCAAAGTGCTTGTGTTATCGAAGGTGACCCCGGCCGTATCGCCGACTAGTACGTAGAGGGGCGGCGCGCCAGCTCCGCCCGGAGGCCCCGCTGCCATCAGAATCGATCCACTGAAGCTTATGATCGGTTCGGGCGCGTCCCATTGGTCGTTGTTATTGAAATCGACGTATGCCTGCTGGGTGTTAGCGTTGATTCGGTATTTAAGCGTAATGACGGCATTCCGTCTTGCTGCCTGGATGCGCGCCTGCTGCATCAGTCCGGAGAGATTGCTGGCCGCGGATTTCAACCGTATCGTGTAAAACGCTCTCAGGAAAGTTGGCGCTGCGAACGCCACAATGCTGATGCTGATCGCCATTACGATGATTAGCTCCAGGAGACTGAAACCTCGTGCACTTCTCGACGGTCCTGAAGGGAACACCGTCCCCGCGGCCTTGCTGTAACGAGCGCGGGCTGAACTGATCAGCGTTGCTGAACGGAACATTAGAACCTGCCTGGGCGCAATAACGGCGCCAATCACACTAATCGCCCTTCAGAATAGCAACCGCCTTACTTCCTCATAGATAACGAAAGTGACATAACCCGCGAACTCGCGAGCAAGATCTGTCCATCCGCAAGTTGTTGAAAATAAGTGGCGGTCAAACCTCGCCAGGGATAGGGCGGCAACCTACAGGATTGTTATGGATTCGACCAGGTACCCCGAGCTGAACTGAATGGAGCGGGAGACCGGGATCGAACCGGCGACATCCAGCTTGGGAAGCTGGCGTTCTACCGCTGAACTACTCCCGCTCACAGGCGTGAACGGAGTCTAGCTTACCACGCCAGCCAGTCGTCTCAAGAACCCCGCCTGAAGTTGTCGTCCTGAGCCGCGTCTTCCGCGGCGAAGGACCTATGCACCTCGGCTTCATATGCACCCCGGTTGCATAGATCCTTCGGCCCACACAAATCGTGGGCCTCAGGATGACAAAGGGGTGGCATTTTTCCACGGCATGATTCATCTATCACGGCGTGATTCATCTATCAGGGACTCCGCCCATCGCCAGTGGTGAACTTCTTCAAGTATTCGTGCTTTAATAGTCGGCCTGCTGTCCATCTCGGTTTCTGGAATACGAATGCCTACATCCAACTCAGGTTCATCGCGCCGCGAATTTTTGCAGACCACTCTTGCCAGCGGCGCTGCTCTCGCCCTTCCTCCCACGCTCAGTACCGCGCGGGAGGTCCCTCGTTCTCCCGAAGCTGGTGCCCCTGGCATCAAGCCATTCGAACTGGAAGAGGTCACCATCACCGAACTGCAGGATGGGATGAAATCCGGCAGGTTCACCGCCCGGTCGCTAGTCGAAAAGTACACGAAACGGATTGAGGATATCGATAAGCGCGGACCGGCGGTTAACGCCATTATCGAGATGAACCCCGATGCGCTCTCGATCGCTCAGGAACTCGATCGCGAGCGCAAGGACAAAGGTCCACGCGGGCCTTTGCATGGCATACCTGTACTCATCAAGGACAACATCAATACAGCCGATCGGATGATGACAACAGCGGGGTCGCTGGCCCTGGTGGGTTCAAGACCTGCAAAGGATGCTTTCGTTGCTCAAAAGCTGCGGGCAGCGGGCGCGGTAATTCTGGGCAAAACAAACCTTAGTGAGTGGGCTAACATTCGCTCCAGCCATTCAACTAGCGGTTGGAGTGGACGCGGTGGCCTGACCAAAAATCCTTATGCTCTCAACCGCAATCCGTGCGGATCGAGTTCAGGGACGGGTGCGGGGATTTCAGCAAACATGGCAGCTGCGGGAATCGGCACCGAGACGGACGGTTCCATCGTTTGCCCGTCATCTTCCAACGGGCTGGCGGGAATCAAGCCCACAGTTGGACTCGTCAGCCGCTCGGGAATCGTCCCGATCTCGCACAGCCAGGATGGAGCAGGACCGATGTGCCGAAGCGTCCGCGATGCCGCCATCGTTCTCGGCGCTCTGACGGGAGTCGATCCAGAGGATGGGGCAACAGCAGCGAGCGCGGGCAAATCCCAGGCGAACTACGAACAGTATTGTGACGCGAACGGGTTGCAGGGCGCGCGCATCGGCGTTGTCCGAAAATATTTCGGCTTTAACGACGCGGTGGATAGGCTCATGGAGCAGGCGATTGGGGTAATGAAGAAGCAGGGTGCCACTGTGATCGATCCGGTTGAAATCACAACTTTGGGGAAATTCGACGACAGTGAATTAACGGTGTTCCTTTACGAACTGAAAGCAGACTTGAATGCCTATCTCGCAGCGCCTGGGTGCCTCTGCTCCCGTCAAGACGCTTGAGGACATCATTGCATTCAATGAGCACAATCGACCGAAAGAAATGCCTTATTTCGGCCAGGACCTGTTTATTAAGTCTCAGGCGAAGGGGCCACTCACGGAAAAGGAATATACGGATGCGCTAGCCAAGAATCACCAGCTGGCACGCATCGAAGGCATTGATGCGGTAATGGACAAGCACAAGCTGGACACTTTGATTGGGCCCACCGGGGGCCCAGCATGGATTACCGACCTGATTGCTGGCGATCATTTTGGTGGGGGGAGTTCGAACGCTGCGGCGGTCGCAGGTTATCCAAACATCAATATCATCGCGGGAAACGTCTTCGGCCTGCCCGTAGGTATCTCGTTCTTCGGGCGGGCGTGGAGCGAGCCTACCCTGATCAGGCTTGCGTACTCGTTTGAGCAGGCGACAAAGGCACGCGAAGCGCCGAAATTTCTGGCGAGTATTGAACTACCGTCTTGAAGACGATAACTTCACTTGCCAACGCCGCACAAAGATTAGAGAATCTCGCGACGTGTTTTTTTGTTTCCGTGTTAGCCTTGACTTATGAGGGGGAAATAAATGACGAACCTGAACAAGGTAGTCACTTCCTTACGCCATGAGTACTCCCGTCTTCAAAAAGAGACGGAAAGCGTACGGAAGGCGCTGGACGCTCTCGGTCATGCTGGAGGGAATAAGTTCGGGACAAAGCGAGTCCTGAGCAAGGAAGCCCGCCGGAGGATTGCCGAGGCGCAAAGGCTGCGCTGGGCAAAAGTGCGGAAAGCCAAGCTGGCCAAGTCGTAATCGCAGTCATCATGTAAGCCGCCAATCGCCCCGTTCATAGCTTCCTCGCGAATGCTGTGAGCGGGGGTTGAGCGGCATAAGTACCGGAAAACCTTCCGTACCTTGTCATCCTGGAGCGTAGCGAAGGATCTATGCACTCTTCTCAACCGCAAAGTGCATGGATCCTTCGCTTTGCTCAGGATGACAGCTCAATGGAACTCATACATGCTTGCTGCTAATTTGCTGGTTACGTCCAGCGAAACCATTTTAGCGCCAGCAGGAACGAGATCCCGCCCCACAGAGCCATCACCAGCAGTCGAGGCCACTGATGCAGGATGGGTGTGCCTTCCAGGATGCTAGCTCTCAGTGCATCATTGAGAGCCGTCAGGGGCAAAGCCTTGATTAGTGGATGGATGACCGTGGGGAACCTCTCATAAGAGAAGAAGACGCCCGAGAAAATCCACATGGGCATCATCACCAGATTGATCAGGCCGCTGACCGATTCAATTTTTTGAGCGCGGCTGGCGGTGAGGAGTCCGACCCCTCCGAAGGTCAGCGAACCAATTCCGGCGATGAGTGCGATCCCGGCGATCGAGCCCATGACGCGCATGTGGAAGAAAAGGGCCCCGAATGCGAGAAGCAATCCGACTTCAATAATCATGAGGATGAGGCGGCTCGAGGCGAGCGCAAGCAGGAAATCTCCGCGACGCATAGGCGTGCCTACGAAACGCTTCAGCAATTTTCTCTGCCGCATATCTACCAAGGCGAAGCCGATGCCCCACATACCAGAGTTCATCAGGTTCATTCCCAGTAGACCGGGGATCAGAAAGTCGATGTAGCGCGAGCCGGGCTCGGAAGAACTCACGGGTTTGGTTGGCACTGGATCTTTCCGCCCGGCCGCGGTTTGCAAGGCGTCATTCACCTCTGCTCTTGCCACCACGCTCTCAGGACGGCCGGGGTCGTAGCGATACGTGAAGCTTCCATTGCTGTCGGGTTCGATCACGACATCAAATTTGCCGAGCCGAAATCCCTGGTGAGCAGCCTCGGCGGCGAGGACCTGCGTTTTGAACTGATTCGCTTGCGGAGATTTCTTGATCAGAGTTTGTGCAGGGTCGGCGCCTTGCACAATCGCAACGGAGATAGCCCCTTCCGGCTTGTTGCGGAAAGCGATTCCCAAACCAAGAGCCAGCAGCAGGGGAAAGATGAAAACCCAGAACACGACTTCGGGCTCGCGCTTCAGTTCCAGCATGCGCGCCATCAGGAGATGGGAGTAGCCCGCCCAGCGGCCGTTGCGGCGCTGGGACGGTGGAGTCACGGGTTGAGTTCTGACTGGAGTTTCCTGGGCTACGCTCATGCAGACCCTCTGCTTCGTTCTCGTGCTGGAGCACCCCGGACGAGGCCGTCCGGGGCTACACATTCAACTTCATCAATCTTCGCGCAGGTGGCGGCCTGTCAGGCGAACGAACACATCTTCCAGGCTCGCCTGGCGCGTGGTCAGATGCTGCAGCGTACCGCCCTGAGTTTCTATGGCTTGCAACAACGCGGGAATCGTCAGATGTGGCTGCTTCACATTCAATGCAACCAGGCCATCGTCTTCTCGGAAAGATTCTACACTCGGCAAACTGCGCCACGGTGCCATGGCTGCGCCATCGGATCCCGTTACCGAAAACTCCACCACGTGATGTCCGCCGAGGCGGGTGATCAGATCGGGCGGCGATCCCTCGGCGATGACTTGGCCGTGATCGATGATGGCGAGGCGATCGCACAGCCGCTCAGCTTCGTCCATGTAGTGCGTGGTGAGCAGCACGGTGCCGCCATTGCGCTGAAATACGCGAATGATATCCCACAATTGTCGGCGGCTTTGCGGATCAAGCCCGGTCGTCGGCTCGTCGAGAAATAGAATTTTCGGATTGCAGACGAGCGCAGTGGCCACGGCAAGGCGCTGCCGTTGCCCGCCGGAAAGTTTGCCGACCCAGGAGTCAGCTTTTTCGGTGAGCTGCAACTGGTCGAGAACTTCGTCGGTGGAACGCGGCTCGCGATAAAAACTGGCAAACAGATCGATGGTCTCGCGAACCGTTAGTTTTTCTGACAGCCGGGTCTCCTGCAGCGAGATGCCCAGCCACTCTCGCATTTCGCGCTCGTTTTCGTCCCAGCGATGCCCCAGAATCGAAACGGTGCCGGATGTGGGCGCCAGCAGTCCTTCAAGGATTTCGATGGTAGTGGTCTTCCCCGCCCCGTTAGGCCCCAGCAACCCGAAGCATTCGCCAGTGTGAATTTCGAGATTCAGTCCTCGGACGGCTTCAACCTTGCCGTCGTAAGTTTTGCGCAGATCGCGGCATTCGATGGCGGTAGGCATTGGCAGAGTCAGAGGGTCCGGGGTGCCCATTCAGAGAGCCGCGGGTGCCCCACCCTTTTTTCGCGATCTTTGCGAAAGAAGGGTGGGGACTTTGAATCCCTTTCGCTCGAACACGAACTGCAGAAGTCAAAACCCCCACCCTGTCGCGCGAATCGCGACAAGGATGGGGCACCCCTTCACAACGATGTACAGAGGATTAGCGGCCGAAATATTTCGCGTTGCGCTCGGTGAAGGCGTTCCATTTCTCCGGCAGATCATCGAGAGCGAAAATGGCCGAAACCGGGCACACCGGAACACAAGCGCCGCAATCGATGCATTCGACGGGATCGATGTAGAGCAACTCCTCGGTGGCGTAGGCGGGCTCGTCTTTCTTGGGATGAATGCAATCCACCGGGCACGCATCCACACATGCGGTGTCCTTGGTGCCGATGCACGGTTCAGCAATTACATAGGTCATATCGGTGTTTAGTCTCCTGGGATGGTTACCTTTATCTTACTACCACGGCGGCGTGCGCGGGCAAGCCACAGAACGGCACATTCTAGCAAGAAATCGGGAACCTGGTACAGCGCTGTATGCACCGCAACCGCCTGTGCCATTGCGGCTTGGCAGGCAGAGTCATCACGAAAGTAATGTGGCGCCGGCGTGGTTACAGTGCGTTAATACTGCAACGTACCTCACATCCGACGCTGCAGGGCCTGCTCCCAATGAACAAGCTCAACGTTGTGGTTTCGCTGCTCACCGAAGATAACGACTACCAGCTCGAGCAGGCGGCCTCGGCTCAATCCGCAGCCCTCAAATTGGGTGCCAACGTCCAGATCATTTACTCCGGCAACGATGCCGTCCAGCAGACGCAGCAGATCCTGAGCTTCATTCAGGATCCGGCCAAGCGCCCGGATGCGATCCTGGCGGAGCCTGTAGGTACCAGCATGGAGCAGATTGCTCGCGCCGCAGTGAAAGCGGGGATCGGGTGGGGTCTTATCAACTCCGATGCAGAGTACATCGCTCAGCTCCGGACGCAGCTGAAAACCCCGGTCTTCTGTATCGTTTCCGATCACGAAGCGATTGGGAAGATTCAAGGGCAACAAATGCAGGCGCTGATCGGAGATGAAGGCAACGTTCTTTATATTGAAGGTCCGTCTGTCCGCGATGTGGCGAAGCTTAGAAGCAAAGGGATGCTCGCCGCAAAGCCTGCTGGCGTGAGTATAAAAAGCTTGAAGGGCGACTGGACGCAGCAGAGCGGATACACCGCGATCAAATCATGGCTCTCGTTGAGCACCTCGCGGCAAATGAAGATCTCGATGATTGCATGCCAGAACGATGACATGGCGATTGGCGCGCGGCGAGCGTTTGAAGAATTAGCAAACTTGCAAGAGCGCGATTCCTGGCTAAATCTTCCCATAACAGGATGTGACGGCGTTCCCCGGGCAGGCCAGGAGTGGGTGCGCCAGAAAAGACTAAGAGCGACGGTAATTGCCCCTCCGCTGGTCGGAGACGCAATCCACCTGCTTGCCGCAGCACTCAACTCCGGATCTCAGCCTCCGGAACGCACCTTGGTCGCGCCGAGGTCCTACCCGGACGTGAAAGATCTACCGAGAGCCCAGGCGCAGGCCGCGCGATAGCAGGCTGAGCAATAGAATTGGCGGTAAAAATCGAAGCTGGCAGCCTGCGCTGCCAGCCGTTTACATTTTGCCGTGATCAGCGACGTCCGCCGCCATGTCCAGCGTGGAAGCTTTCCCCGCCACGGTAGCCGCCTCCAGCATACCCTCGACCGTAACCACCGCCGTATGCCCGGCTGTATCCCTCACGCGCGTATCCGCGAGCATAACCGTCGTGTCTATAGCCCCATCCGTGGCCGGCGTACGCGTGATTCCAGCCATCGTGCCTCCAACCGCCGCGATCCCAGTCGCGATGGTGATAGCCGTGATACCACGGGCCGGCTCCGATGAAGACTCCGTTCACGAAATAACTCGCTCCGTAGTAGCCGTAGGGCGCGCAGGCGTAAGGATAATAATCGTAGTAGCCATACTCACAAACCGGCGGCCCCGCAACATACGGATGCCCAACCACAACGCCTACCGGGCCCACTCCAATTCCGACTGAAACCTGTGCCTGCGAATACGCCACAGGCACCATCAGCACCGCCAGCAAAGCCACGTATTTCAAGTAACGCATAAAACCCCCTGACTCGAGCCCGGCAAAGTGCTCCGAGCTCAGACTGTCTGGCGGGCCGTCTTTTTACTGTTTCGTGCCCGCCTGCTTCTAGTCATGGGAACCTCGCGGGAGCTAAAAAGTTGCGCAGAGGGCAGTGGCTGATTTCAACCATGTTGCTCGATATCAACCACTTAGATGGATTCAACGATGTGGAACATCAAAGGCAGCTAGCAGAGTTTTGCTTGGCGTCGGAGAGCAGAACAGGGCTGTTCCTACGTGTCCGTGCCGTTACGCGTCCACCAGTTCTTTTCTCTCGCTGGGTTCATACTCCACGATGTATCCGGCGACTGCGCTTGCGGCGACGGTCAGCGGTGACGCTAGGTACATCTGGCCGGGGCCGCTGCGGCCGGGGAAGTTGCGGTTTTGCGCGCTGATCACTACCTGATCGGGGCGCGTGGAAACGCCCGGACCGGCATTGATGCAGGCTCCACAACTGGGCTCGATCACCTGCGCTCCCGCTTTTTTGAAAATGTCGAGATATCCGCGGCGCATGCAGTAATCGCGTGTTTCCTGCGAGCCAAACTGGATGTAAAACTTCACTGAGTCCGCCACGCGCTTGCCCTGCTTTAGCGCATTGGCGAGGACTTGAGCATACATATCCATATCTTCGTTCTTGCCTGCGGTACAGGTACCGCCATAGGCAATCTCAACGGGCACGGGTGTATTCAGTTCACGGACATACTTTCCGTTTCCTGGATCGCCCGGAGTGGCGACCATGGGAGTGATGTCGGCGGCATCCAGTTCGATCACATGGGCGTACTGGGCACCCGGATCGCTGTACAAGCCCTCAATCATCGCTTCGGCTTTCTTCCGATCCATGCCGCGGCGTTCGACGAGGAAATCGACAGCTTTCTTGTCAGGAGCAACAATGCCGGTGAATCCTCCGATCTCGGCGGCCATGTTCGTCATGGTGGCGCGCTCGTCCACGCTGAGTTCTTCGATGGCTTCTCCGGCGTACTCCATGACCTTTGCCAGCGCTTTGCCGCTCCGTACGTAGTCGAGGCTGAGAATCTTCAGGATGAAATCCTTCGCGGTGACATTGGGATGCTTCTTGCCGCGAATGATAATTTTCACTGACTCCGGGACTTTCACCCGCACGTCTTTGGTGATCCAGGAGTTGAACACATCTGTGGTGCCAATGCCAAAGGCGACGCAGCCAATCGCACCGACGTGGGGCGTGTGCGAGTCGGAGCCGATATTCAACTGTCCCGGCAAGGCGTAGCTCTCGAGAACGATGGAATGGCAGATGCCTTCCGAGCCTTTGCGATCGGTCAGTTCACCGTGCAGCTTGATTCCTTGCTTCTTGGCGAAATCCTGCTGCTTGAGTTTAAGTTGGGTGGCGAGGTCGAGCAGTCCCAGTTTCTTTTTCTCTTCGGAGATCACTTCATCCAGAAAGGTCAGGTGATCGCGGAAGAAGATGATGGTGGAGGCATCGTTGACATTGGCATCTTTGCTTACGTAGCGCTCGAAGAAGATCGCCGCCATGGGCGTGACGTACTCGTGGCTGAAGCGCAGGTCGGCGCGGGCGAAGCCGGTGTCGCCGGGCTTGACGCTGCGGACGCCGGCCTCATCAACAGCAGCAGCCGAGCTTCGCTCGGCCCGACGGGCGACGACGCCCGTCCCTACATGGTCCGTCTCAGTCGGTCGGATCATGTGGCGCGCGAAGATCTTTTCGGCGACCGTCATTGGGCGGCGCTCGTCTGCTCCCTTGATTGGCGGCAGGAACACTTTGCCTTGCATGCGCGCTACGTTGAACGGGAATAAGCCGCCATATTCGATCACCTGGCGGGTGATTTCATCTTCGCCTGCGGTGAATTCGCTCAGCGCAATTTCTTCTCCGTTGCGAATGCGGTCGATCAGGGAGAAGTTCGTTGAAGTCAGCAGCCCCAGGTTCTGGCAGTTCTGCTTGTAAATGCGCTCGATGTTTTCCGCGATCACTACGCGGATGCCGGCGCACATCTCCGCGTAGGGCGACTGTTCCCTGCTCGATCCCTTCCCACGGCGTTTGCCGCTCACCGCGCAGACGAAGCCGCCGCGCTTCACGTCTCCTCGCCCGATCGGAGTCCCGCTGCCGCATTTCAATCCCAGATATGGAATTTCGCCAAGTGTCTCGTCAAAGTAGAAGCAGTAATGCGCGGGCGTAATTTCGTCGGTCGAAATGTCGTCGCGCAGTTTGGGATTGTTCGCGGGATTCTTGCCGTCCCAAGGCAGATCTTCGCCCGCCAGTTGCCGCCTGATCAATTCGGGATCTTCGGTGAGAAAGAGAATGCGTCCTTGCAGCCGAACTTTATCCGGACGTTTTTCGATTTTGCGTTCGAGCAGTGAGCTGATCACGGGCTGACCTGAGGAGTTCGAGATTGGCCGCCGGAGCGGAGCCGGCGTCCCACATGTGGATATTGTAGCGCTGGGGCGGACGAGGCGTCCGCCCCTACACAAGCACCGTTCAATGATGCGCGTGCAAGGACTTGTCGAACTTCTCACCCGCTGTTATCGCCACCGGCAACCGGTTCTCCTTCGGGGCGAGCGGACAAGTGGCATACGGGGTCACGGCGCAAGGAGGGTTATAAGCGCGATTGAAATCCAGCACCACAGTTCCATTGGTCACGGGGCCCGTATCGAGGAAGCGTCCGCCCGGGTACGTGTCGCTTTTTGCGCTGGCATCGCTGAAAACGAAAAATAAACTCTTGCCGGGATCTCCCCCGAGCGCGGTGAGCTTGAACTCCTGGCCATGAAGCGTGAACACGACCGTCCCCGGTACCGGCTCGGCGATCACATCTCCGAGAACGTTGGGAACCTGCACAGTTTTCTTCCCGTCTCCGGGAAGCCAGTTTGCGGTCACGCGATAGTCCATATCCAGCGGGAAAAACTGCATGCCCTTAAACTTCCGCGCATACTCGCTGTCGGTATCCTTCACCCGGATTCCCACCCGCTCTCCGCGAACGATGACATGAAAACGCAGCGTTCCCAGTTCGACCACGGGTTAGCTGATGGGAGGTATCGGGCTCGAGTTTCGCGCTGGTGACGCGCTTCCCGCCAATTGAGGCCTGGGTTTCGGGCAATAATTTCAGGGTGACGTCTTTGCCGTCGAGATCGAACTCTCCAGCGTGCGCCGGTCCTTTGGGAAAAACGATGGCATTAGAAGGATCGCTCCCGAACGCGTTCGCCCCCGGCTTGAGCCAGAAAAGGCCCACGAGCGGCAACCAGTTTGTCTTGAGGTCATCGGTCTCGGCCGCTTTCCATTTTTCGAAAGACTGGATGTAAGCGGCATCTGGCTTAGTCGATGAGTCTGCCGCGCGTGCAGATCCAGGCCACATTGCCAGCAGCAAGACTGCGAGAGCCGGGACAGTACGTCTTTTCGTCATGTCTATTTCGGAGCGGCGTACGGGCTTGGTACATCCACAGAACTTTCACCTGCGATATTCGCGCGGATCGGGCAAGGGATCCAATCCGCGGCCGGCGAAGATTTCCTGAAACTCATGCACCAGCGCATCGTGAATCAAGCCATTGGAACCCAGCGTCTCGCGGCTGTTCAGCTGAAACGGAGAACCGTCGAAACCGCTGACCTTGCCGCCGGCTTCTTCGACGATCAGTACTCCCGCCGCCGTGTCCCATGGATTGAGATTGAATTCCCAGAATCCATCGAATCTCCCGCAAGCAACATCACAAAGGTCGAGCGCCGCCGAGCCCGCGCGGCGAACGCCATGAGTGCGCAACGTGATCTGATGATAGAAAAAAATGTTGGGATTCTTATGGCGCTTGTGGCTGGGAAATCCGGTCGAGAGCAGCGATTCTTTCAACTGGCCGATCTTCGATACCTGGATTGGTTTGCCATTCAGTTGAGCCCCTTTGCCCTGCTCGGCGATGAACAGTTCGTCGCGGGTAGGATCGTAGACCACTCCGGCAACCCGCGTTGCGGCTGCTGCTGAGCGGCGCTCTACCGCCAAAGAAACGCAGAAAACTGGATATCCGTGCGCAAAATTTGTGGTGCCGTCGAGCGGATCGACATACCAGCGGTACTCGTTTCCCCGGTCGTTCAACCCTTGCTCTTCACCCTGCACATCGTGCGAAGGAAACTGTTTGGCGACTCGCTCGCGAATGAGCACTTCCGAAGCCCGATCCGCTGCCGTAACCAGGTCCGCGTCGCCTTTGTATTCAATTTTGAGTCCCTGATGAAAATATTCGAGCAGCAAAGCTCCGGCCTCGCGCGCAATGGCGGTCATGGCAGGGATGAAACTGTTCTGGGGAGAATTGGACACGTTCTATGCGTGGGTCGTGTTCTTGCCTGTTAGAGCTCGATGCCAAAAGTCCGTCAGATTGCCAGGACTCATTGAAGATCTGAGCCTTGAAACCTGCCGGCGCGTCTACTTCTTCTTTCCGGCGTCCTCCGCGATGTACATAATCTCATGCTTGAAGATAAACAGGTTCGGCTCGCCTTCACGGGTCAGTCTCACCATGTTTCTGTCGTAATACTCGATCCACCCGCGGACTGTTTGGCCGTCCATCAATTTGACAGACACCAACTTCTGCTTCTCTCCTAGCGACTTGAGAAAGGCCGCTTCCTCAAATGTGTCTTCCGGAGGCGGCGTCCGGCCGCGCTTCTGGTGATTGTTGCCCTGCTGCTGGCCACGAAACGGCATGCAGGCATTGTACACAATGTGCAGCGGCAATCGCCTCGCGCGCAATCGAGAACGTTGCTGATTATCGCGGCTGCCAGCACTCGAAAGTGCAGGGACTGCGCTCGAAAGCGATCCATCAACAGGGAGTAAGATACGGGAAATTGCTCGCCCGCCATTAAGGAGGTCTCTCGTGAATTACCGTTGTATGCTCTTAATCGCGGCCGCTTCCCTGTGCATCCCGGCAGCTGTTGCGCAGACGCCTACACGAGGCTTTCCGCAACCCCCGCAGTCCATGGACCCGCAAAACCAGCCTCAGCCTGCCGCCAAAGATCCCGCAACACCCGCCCGCCGCCCTGATTTGGCGCAGGCCCAGAGAGAAGCCGACACCCTGGCACGCATGGCTCAGACCATCCCTGCGGACATGACGAAGATCAGAGAGGGCATGCTGCCGAAAGACGTGATCGAGAAATTAAGGCAGATCGAAAAGATGTCAAAGCATCTGCGCGGCTGAACTAACCCGCTAAGGGATTAAGTCGACATGATCGTATCAAGTGTCGCATCCAATCACCGTTGGAACGACACTGAGGAACTGGTTCATCCTAGTTTCGTGTAAAAAATGGGGCCACCAGTGCATGGTGGCCCCATTTTGAACTGCACAGGGATTAGAATGTCACTTTCAGCCCCCATTCAATCTGGCGACCGGCACCCACCGCGTACGTTCCAGTGCCGTTTCCGACGCGGAATGTATCGTTGGGTACGCAGCCGCAACTAGCGTCAAAGTGTGTGCCAGTGCCATTGATGGACCCTGCCGAACCGGTCAATAAACCGGACATCGTGAAGGGCGGATTGTTGAAGTTGCTGAAGTTGAAAATGTTGAACGCGGAGACGCTCGGTTCAATCGAGACTCTTTCCTTGATCGTGAACTTCCAGGCAATGTTCATGTCGAAAGACCGCATCCACGGGAAAATTCGCCTGATCCACGGGCGCTGTGGTGAGCAGAGGTGCCACTCCGCCCAGTTTCTGGAGTTGATCGAGCGTCATGAGATTGTTCGCGATCAAGACCTGGCCTGCGGGCGTAGGCTGGTTCGCGACGTTTGTGTTGTATTGGCTAAGGAGCCCATTGATGTTCGAAGCATTGATGCTACGCCCGAACTGACCGAAGTGAGTTCCGGGGACCGGGTCGCTGACGGTTCCGTCTCCCGTGAAGTCGGTGCGAAAGATTTCTCCCTCGGAACCAGTATTGGGAACAGCCAACACGGTAGAAAGGGGGCTGGAGAAGTGACCGACCAATCCGACTCTGAACTTAGCCGGCAAATCCGCATAGCCTCCAAACGAGATCTGATGCGTACGGTCCAGAAGAGACGGCCCGAAATACCGATTTGGCTTGTTGTTGTCGGCGGTGGCCAGAACGAAGTCCTGGTCGTTGTCACCCGAAGTACCAGTGGCGGCTGACCCCCCCGAGTTCTCGAAGCGGGACAGACTGTACGAGATCTGGAAGTTCATACCTCGTATCCCGCGGAATGGAGTGGTCACGTTCTGAGTCAGCTTCATTTGCAGGGCGTTGTAAACCGAACGTCCAATGGGCTGCAAGAAGGTTGCCGTGGCCTGGTGACGGGTTGAGTCCACCGAAAGCACATGGGACTCCCAATGCCTGGATACAAGCCTGACCAAAGTCGGCATCGGAGGTCAATCCGTTGTCGGCGAAGTCGACCATCGTGGCCGTGTGTGTCGTAATACCAATCGCGGATTGGTACAAGTACCATTGCTGATTGCCAGATCGATGGTTGGTGGATTGCAGAAGCCAACGTATTGGCGATCGCTGCTTGCGCATTGCCTAAATTGAAATGGTTCACATCGCCCACGTGGTTGACGTCGATACCCAGCAGGGAGCGAGTTTCAACGTTTCGCAAGTAGTCTGCGCTAAAGATCATCCCGCGCCGGACTTCGCGCTGAATTCCGACGTTCATCTGTACAGAGCGAGGTGTCTTGTAATTTGGGGCGAAGGGTCCGAGCGGAACACCTAAGCCAGCATCAAGAAAGCTCCCAATGTAGTTTGGATTGGCGGCCTGCAAATCCAGCGGATTGCCCGCCTTGTACTGGTCCCAGAACGTCAGAATGGAGGCGATCGCATCTCCTGCGTGAACGTCGACGCCGCAAGAACTAGCCGGCGCTGTGATCGTGGTGTTGCCTGCCACAGGTAGCGGCTGCGGCACACCACTGAAGCACCCGTAAGGAGTCTGGTTGAAGGCTCCGGTTTGCAGGCGGAAGGGGCGATCGAACAGCACGTTGTTGAAGATGACATTCTCGTAATACAACCCGATGCCCGCACGCACTACTGTCTTGCCGTTGTTTGCCGGATCCCAAGCGATGCCCAATTGGGGAGCGAAATTCGTATTAGGTTGGTTCACGCGATTTCCCCAGCCGGGAAATTGAGCATTAATAGCAGCATCAGCCGGCAAATCGCTGTCGGTTCGGCCCGTATCGCGGTTGTACCGAACGCCGACCGTGACGGTGAAGTTGGGCCTGACCTTCCATCCATCGCCCACGTAGAAAGCGAAGCGATGATCCGGACCAAGCCCGCCAGCCGGAAATCCTAAAGCGGGCTGAAGAGTATTGAAGCCCAGACCATTTCCATAGCGAACTCGCTCTGCCGGCCAATTCAGTGGATTCGTCTCTGGTCCGCCTCCGTTTAGGCCGGGATAAGGTCCAGTCGCCGCGAAAGCTGCATTGGCGTCGGTCTGATTCCACGAAATTCGAGGCGCCGTGCCATAAAAGCTTGCGAAGCCGCCGCCCTGAATGTTGTTGAACGAAACGCCGTAGCGAAGAATGTGAGACCGAATTGATTTGCTGCCGTCATACTTGATTTGGATGTTGCGCTGCGGCGTGCTTTGGGGCGCTAGCGGACTGGGACCGGTATAGAGTCCGTTCCCAAGAGCGTCAAGAGTGACCCCGGTGTCTGGCAAACGGCAGAGAGCTTCCGACCGTCGTGTCAACGATCTGGTTCTGAAACTTCAAAAACGAAAAACGGACAGCATGCGTGAACGTTCCGCTGCTGAAGTCCAAGCCGACAACATGGGAGCGTGTGATGTCCTTGTTGCTGTACACCGAATAGCCAAGTCCGAAATCCGAGGGCAGCGAGTTGGCGAAGTAGTTGAAGCGATAAAAAAGCCGAGCATTGTGGGGCAGAGTATAGTCCAACCTTCCCATCAACTCATTGTCCCGGAAGGGAACACCAAAACCGCCATTCAGGGCCTGAAAGGGTGGGGCGAAGAGCACTGGGGCTCGGGAGTCTTGCTTGATCCGTTCGCCGTCGCCGAAGAAGAACAGCTTGTCTTTGATGATGGGCCCGCCGAGATTTGCTCCGTATTGCGAGCGCTGGAATGGCAATGTCCCTCCACCCGGGGTTGCGACACCGCCAATTGTGCGATCGCGGAAAAGTCCAAAAGCTTGGCCGTGAAACTGATTCGTTCCCGACTTTGTGGTTACATTCACAGCGCCAGAAGAGGTTAGATCGTTAGAAAGATCGAGCGAGGATTGCGCCAACTGGAACTGATCAATTCCACTTGCCGGAATATCCTGAGTTGTAGTGCCCACAGTTTCGTCGGAGATGTCCACGCCATCGACGTTGATGCGGGCCGTGCGGCCAAAACGTCCACCGAATGAGATCGAGGAATAGCCCGCCTTGGTAGGATCAAAGTTCTGGCCATCCTGGATCTGGACACCGGGCTCGAGTTGCGCGAGATCAAGGAAGTTGCGGCCGTTCACAGGCAAGTTCTCGATCTGGCTAGAGGTCAACACACCCTGTACTTCAGCCTGTTCAGTGTTCACCGCCAGCGCGGACCCTTGCACTTCTACGACCGTGCTTTCTTGTCCAACTGCCAGCCTGGCATTCACCGTTGCAGTATTGCCAACCTGGACAGCAACGCTCTGACTCGTCGTGCTGAATCCCTTGGCCGTCACCTGCACTTTATAGTTCCCGGGCGACAGAGCACCCGAATTGAATGCACCGGAAGCGTTGGAGGTGAGATTAAGCTGCTGGTTCGTGCCAACATTTGTAATGATGACTTTGGCGCCTTCCAGCACAGCACCTGTCGCATCCGTCACAGTACCGACAATACTGCCAGTCGAAATTGTTGTCTGGGCGAATACCGCGACGGAAGTAGCAACGGCGAGCGCTATAAGTAGTGATAGCAGAAGGAATCTGTGGTTTTGGCTGCGAGAATCATGGTTCAACATCGTCTACCTTACCTTTCGAAATAAAATCGGAATCCAAGGTCGTTATAGCTAGGTGAATTGATCGCCGCCACCGGCGAACTAGAGTCTTTCCACAGTCAGCATGAAGACCTGAGCGTACTGACAGTCTCATAACAACCATAGGTCTTGAGAAACATTTGGCACATTTGCTTCAGTTCTGTGTGTTCTCTAAAGCAATTGCTCAACCACGAGGCCGAGACCGGGTTATAAAGTGCAGTTAAGCCTATTAATTTCAATGGTTTGGGACGGCCTCAAGATGTATGCCCCGGGATTGCTGGACAGGGCGATGGATTCCAAATTCGGTATTTCGTTTCAGGAATGTGTATAGCTAAGTTATGTTCAGCTCTGACACGCTTAATCACAAACCACCGTGTTAGCTTCTATCTGACAATTGTTTTGTCAGCCACGGACTCCCTATAGCGCTCGGGAAAACAATACTTAGAACTCCGACTTCACGCTGTAATACCCAGCCCTGTGCCGCACGTGATATCCCGCCGACTCAGTCACGCCAGCGACTTTGACTTCTATGCGCCGAAATTCCGAGAACGATGCGCGTTGGGAGGGGTAATAGGCCAGGAGATACTGCGTGCGCAGTTCGTCACTGATTTTGCGGAAGGCTTCGTCGAGCTGTGCAATCGATGTGGCGTAATAATATTTTCCCCCGGTATCCTCGGAGAGCTGAATCAGGGCGTGCTCACCGCCGGTTTCCCGTCCGGCGCTGCTTTCGATGGGCACGATGATTATGGAATAGACCAGCGCCTCGGCTTCTTCCGCGGCACGCAGCGCTTCCTTGTAATCGACTCTGCTGATCGTATCGCCGCCATCGGTGATCAGCACCATGACTTTGCGCCCTTTGCGATGGTCGAGCGAACGGGACGCTAAATAGATAGCATCGTAGAGCGCAGTGGCGGAGCCAACTCGCAGATGCTCAATTCCTTCATCAATCCGCTTTAAATTTGAGGTGTAGCCGTTCGTCGTCTCATGGACTACCTCGCTAAAGGCATACACCGAGAGTGCGTCCACAGGCCGCAGAATTGTGTGGACGAAGTGTTTGGCCGAGGCCTGCTCCAATGGCAGATCGCGACGCGTACTCAGGCTGGTATCGATCGCCAGCGCAATGGACAACGGAACTGCGGATTCCTTGTCGAAGACGGCGATCTTCTGTTCGTGACCGTCTTCCTGCAGAATGAAATTGTCTTTCTTGAGGCCCCCGATGGGAGAGCCTTGAGCGTCAGTCACGGTCACAAAAACGTTGACCAGATTGACATCGACCTTCAGCGTTGTGCTGGGCTCTTCTTGGCTTGCTTTGTCAGAAGGCGCTTTAGAAGATTGCTGCGCCTGTAAGCTGCAAATGCAAATGATCAGGCTAATCAGGAGCAGAATCGGCGCCGATTTTCTCATCGAGGGCTGAATTATACCTTTGGAAAGCCAGGGCCTGATCCGGCGTACCGTGCCGTATCCGCGCCGGCGAGCAGACGGCCGCGAACGATTCGAGCCGGCGCCGTTCCGTTAGATGCCGCGATTGGGTGTGGGCTGCCTGAGCCTAACAATTGGCGCGCGGAATTTCCGCAGGAAAAGGATCTCCGTCCGCCCAGACGGCACCGTCTTCAAAGTGCTCCTTCTTCCAGATCGGGACTTTGCGCTTGAGCGTGTCGATTAGCCAGCGGCAGGCCTCAAAAGCAGCGCTGCGATGCGCGGACGCGACCGCGATCAGCACGCTGGTTTCGCCGATGTGCAGGCGTCCCAGGCGGTGCACAATGGCCACGTCGCGGATTTGAAATCTGCCGAGCGCTTCAGCTGCCAACGCTTCCATCTGCTGCAGCGCCATCTCCTCGTAAGCTTCGTAATCCAGGTAGAGCGTCTTACGGCCGCGCGTCTGGTTCCGCACGATTCCCTCAAAAACCAGCGCAGCGCCATCTTCTCCGCGCTTGAGGGACTCAAGAATCTGTTGAGTTTGGATGAGCTCGCGAGTGATGGAGGCACAGCGCCGTTCCGCCGGCCTGTCGCCTGCCGCTCCGCCGCTGACGGGCGGAAGCAAAGCCACCTCGTCGTTGTCATTCAACTTGGTTTCTGGCGACGCATACTGCTGATTCACGGCCAGCGCGATCGAGGAGAGAGAGTCCTTCAATCTCGGAATTTGGCTTTCGTATTGGGCGATCACGTCGCGCACTGACCCGCCGTCAGGCAACTGCAGCGAGTCGCTGCCTTGCCCGCCGAGTCCCGCAAAACCCCAAAAAAAAGCACGCGCACTTGCATCGAGCATCAGTGTACCGCGAACTCCCGAACCTCTCGGGGATCTCCCGCGTAGGGACAGCCCGTTGGGCTGTCCAGCGATGCGAAGCGAGCAGCATCGGCCTAAAACCAGGAAGTCGAAAGAAGCCACCTGGAGCAACTCACCACAGAGGCACCGGGTCTCACAGGGGACGGTATGGACGGACTTCCCGACCGAGTGGGGCCAATGATCAACCTTTTCGATGGGATGTGCTGGTCGGACGCTCGTTCTCGCGGGGCGGACCAAGGCCCGCCCCTACGTGGTTCGTGCAGACTCTCTGCCTACGTCAGGACTCGATCGTGCACCGGCTCCGGCTCTTTGACCGGCTGCGTCGGCTCATAATCCTGCTTCGGATCCTTCGGCGGAGCGGGAGGAATCATCTTGGCAGCTGTGCTTTGCTCAACGCTCGGCAGAGACACCGCCAGGGCTTCATCAATGGTCTTCACAAAATGAACCCTGAGGTTCTCCAGTTGTTCCGGAGAGAGATCTTCCTGCAAGTTCATCTTGTTCTCCGCCGGCAGAATAACATCGCGGACCCCTGCGCGTTTAGCGGCCAGGACTTTCTCCTTGATTCCGCCAACCGGCAGAACGTTGCCGCTCAGTGTAATCTCGCCGGTCATCGCGATCAGCGGGGTGATGCGACGCTTGGTCAGCAGCGAAACCAGGGCTGTTGCCATGGTGACGCCCGCCGAAGGACCGTCCTTCGGAATCGCTCCTGCCGGCACGTGAATGTGGAGGTCATGAGTAGCGAAGAAGTCTTCTGCCACTCCCAGACGATCCGCGTTGGACCGCACCCAGGTGAGTGCCGCTTGCATGGATTCCTGCATGACCTGGCCGATTTGGCCGGTCATCGTGAATCCGCCTTTGCCCTTCATGGCATTGGCTTCGACAAACAGTACATCACCTCCGGACGGAGTCCACGCAAGACCCACGGCAACTCCCGGACGCTCCGTGCGCTCGGCAATTTCGCCTTCGCTGCGGATCTTGATTCCACCCAGGAATTCCTGAATGACCTCTTTGCTGACGATAAGCTTCTCGGTTTTCCCTTCCGCCAACCGGCGCGCCTGCTTGCGGCAGATCGTACCGATGGTGCGTTCCAGGCTGCGCACGCCCGCTTCGCGCGTGTAGTGCCGGATCACGTAGCGGACCCCCTCTTCGGGAAATTCAATCTGCTCGCCCGTAATGCCGTTCTCGTCGATCTGCCGGGGAATCAGGTACTTGAAGGCGATGTGAACTTTCTCCTCTTCGGTATAGCCCTGCAGTTCGATGATCTCCATGCGGTCGCGCAACGGCTCGGCAATAGGGTCGAGCATGTTCGCGGTCGTGATGAAGAGCACCTTCGACAGATCGAACGTCACGTCGAGATAGTTATCGCGGAACGTCGAGTTCTGCTCCGGATCCAACGCTTCAAGCAGTGCCGAAGCTGGGTCGCCGCGGAAGTCGCGGCCGACCTTGTCGATTTCGTCCAGCATGAAGACCGGATCTTTGGTCTCGGCCCGTCGGATGCCCTGGATGATCTGTCCCGGCAAAGCTCCAATATAGGTGCGCCGGTGACCGCGGATTTCCGCCTCATCGTGCACACCACCGAGCGAGAGCCGTACAAACTTGCGCCCTAAGGCACGCGCGATCGATTTCCCGAGCGAAGTCTTGCCCACGCCCGGAGGTCCTACGAAGCACAGGATCGGACCCTTCATGTTCGGCTTCAACCGGCGCACAGAGAGGTAATCCAGGATGCGGTCTTTAACTTTTTCCAGATCGTAGTGGTCGGTATCGAGAATCTCTTTGGCTTTCGGAATCTCGATCTCCTGTCCTGAAGTCTTCGCCCAGGGCAGTACCGCCAGCCACTCGATGTAATTGCGGGTAAGCGAATAGTCGGCGGCCATCGGCGACATGCGCGACAAGCGGCCCAATTCTTTCAGAGCCTCTTTTTTGACCTCGTCAGGCATGCCCGCTTCTTCGATTTTCTTCTTCAGATCCTCGACGTCGCGCTGGCCCTCGTCCTGCTCGCCCAGTTCTTTCTGAATGGCCTTCATCTGCTCGCGCAAGTAGTACTCACGCTGCGTTTGCTGCACGCGATCCTGCACTTCGCTTTGGATCTTGTTGCGCAGTTGCTGGACTTCCAGCTCCTTCGCCAGGTGCTGGTTGATCTTCTCCAGCCGCACATGGATGTCGAGCGTTTCTAGAGTGTCTTGCTTATCCGGCGTTGAAAGTGACGGCAGTGACGAAGCAATAAAGTCGACCAGCCGTCCGGGCTCGTCGATATTCATTGCGACCGTGGATAGCTCGTCTGAAAGGGTCGGGGATCCGGCCACGATCTGCTGGAACAGCGTCAAAACGTTGCGTTGCAGAGCTTCAATCTGCGAAGTTGCGATGGGCGCGGCTCCCTCCGGCAATACGGAGTAATGCGAGGTCATGAATGGTGTTAACTGGGTAAATTCCCCTAAACGAATGCGCTCCAAGCCCTCGGCAAAGACGAACAGGCTTTGATTCGGCATCTTCACGACTTTATGTACGACTGCGGAAGTTCCTACGGTATAAAGATCGCTCGGTTGAGGAGCATCCACCCGCGCCTCACGCTGGGCAACAACAATGATCGTCTTGTCTTCCCCAAGAGAGTTAATCAGTTGAACTGAACTTTCCCGTCCCACGGTAAGCGGCAAAACGGCATGGGGGAACAGAACCGTATCCCGGACTGGAAGCACGGGAAGAGCCTTTGGTTCGTTCGCTTCGTTAGGTTTAGGAGTGCGCTCTGCTGGCGTCTGCTGGCTCATATTTCTCCTTGAGTGTAACTCGCTCAAGTTTAGATGATGCTCTACCGGGAAAGGTTTCAGAGGCGCCGAGCGATTCCCGACGTCCGGATTCTATTCCGTTATTTCAACTTCGGAATGTGTCTAAGGTGCAGAGGCTAACGCGGCAGACCCACCCACGCAAGCCTTAAATTGGCGAGCCAACGGCAGGCCGCGGAGACCTGCCTGCCCGCCGGAGCTACGTGTCACAGCCAGCATGCCGCGCACAGCGTCGTGCGCGGCACGGGAATTCATCAAACTCCGATTGTGGTTTACGGTTGGAAAACGTGCTTGGCAGTATCGCCGCGGAAGACCAGTTCCTGGACAATTCTATCGTTACCCGCGATCTGGTAAACCGTCTGACTCTGCTCTGCTTTCCGCTCCAGCGGCACCAGATTGCATTTCACTTTGAACTCCTGGTTGCTGAATCGTCGCTGGAACACCATGATGTGCTCCTCGCCCTGCATGGTGTGGCGGACCGTGTACTCACCTGCCGGTAGCGATTCAGTTCCGATGCGGACTGGATTGTCGAACTTCACGTGGTTCACTTCCTTAATTCCGAGCTTGTTATCTGCCGCCATGGCGATCACGCTGCACGCGCAGATAAGAAGACCCAGAAGTCGCAATAAGCGCATAAACCCTCCCTTAAAAGTATTTCGCGGCCTCGAGAAGAGGCCATGAAAAGTGTAGGAGTCCTTACGCTTGTGTAATGTGCGCCCGATCACTGCGAGATGTGATGGAACCCTGCCGAGTTTCACTTCGGGGTGAACTGAGCCAGGTCGTAGATGCCAAGCCTTCTCTCTAGCGCCGCAACCTGATCGACGACTTTGAAAAAACCCTCTTCGCCAAATAGCTCGTCTTCCTTTTTTTCGAAGTCGTCGCCTAGTGCGTCGTACTCATGTTTCGACACAAGGGAGCGGAAAGCGGGAAACAGAACCGTATCCTCGCGTGCTTCATGCGGACGGTACATGCGCAAGAAGCTACGGAGGGCATCGGCCAGCTTGTCGGTGTCGGAGGACACATACTTCAGAGAGGCGGTTGCGCCTAATTCGCGAATTTGCGCGGTGAGCTCACGCCCGCGTTTGTGCTGAGCCTGCAAGGTGTCTACCAAGCCAACCAGCTTCTTTGCTTTGCGAAAGCGTGGGAACAGGTAATTTTCCTCGAGTTTCTCGTGGTACTCCTCGACAAATCGCCGCACGATGTCAGCTGACCCCGCAAGGATGGAGCCATCAAAGGGGCGCTTGGCCGAGATCAGGTGCAGGTGATGGTCATAAATTAGAAGAATGCGGTTGAGTAGGCCATGCTCTCGCATAAGATCTTCGGCGGGAGAAATCTCTTCTCCTTCTTTCTCATCGTCCTTGCGTTTCTCGTTGCGGTTGGAGGCCTGTTCCGCGAGCAGCACTCCGGGGACAACGAATGCGGCCCCAGCGATCGAACTGCACAAGAAGTTACGGCGTGTTCGGGAAGTGCTTTCCATGAATTTATCCTTCCTTTTCTGGCGTTGGAAGTTCACGCAGTGAAAAAGCTTTCATGCGGCCGGGTAGATACCAAGAACCTTCACGAAATCGGCTACCTCTCCGAGATGCCGAAGCGCGTTCTGCGCGGGTTCGTCGTCTCCGCGCAGAAAATCGACATAAAAGACGTACTCCCAGGGACGTCCTCGCATGGGCCGCGATTCAATCTTGCTCAAGCTGATATCGCGCAAGGCGAAGACGCTCAGCGACTTAAAGAGTGCTCCAGGCACGTTCTTCACTTTGAAGGCAATTGAAGTCTTATTGGCTCCCCGGGGAATCAGGCGCTCATAAACAGCCCCAACCCGGGAGTGCGACCGACTCGTACGGCCAACCTTTCTTATCAGAAAGAAACGGGTGAAGTTGCTCTTCTCATCCTCGATCCCGGCTTTCAGGATCTTGCCTGAGTATTCACGCGCGGCTTGGCGTCCGGCAATTCCGGCCGCATCCCGCAAGTTGTTCTCGATGACGTGCTTCACGCTGCCTGCGGTGTCGTAAAAAGGAACGGCCTCGATGCGGGCGTGCTGCCGGAAGAAATTGCGGCACTGGTCCAGCGCCACCGGGTGGGATAAGACACGTCGCACGGAGGTCAATGGCACTCCCGGCGCAGCAATCACATTGTGGATAATGCGGAGCAGGTACTCTGCCTGAATGAAGACGTTGCACGAAACCAGCAGATCCGCGTGCTCGGCTACGGTGCCTGCCAGCGTGTTTTCGATAGGGATCACGGCGCCGTCGACCGTGCCCCCCTCGACTCGATCGAAAACTTCGGCCGAACGGGCACATGGTACGACGGAACAACGCGGCAACATCCGTTCTGCAGCCTCGTGACTGAACGACCCACACTCTCCCTGGATTGCTATTTTCATCAACAAGAAAGTAGCTGGACCACAGGCAAAAGCGCAAATCGCAGCTAACCGGCAGGCTGTTTGGGATCAGTTCAAAGCCTTCTTTAAAACCAGAGCATCCACCCCATTTGAGTAGTAATGAGGCCAAGTACGGATCACCATATAGCCATGCCGCTTATAAAATGACAATGCCGTCAGGTTATCGACAGCGGTTTCCAGACCGACCGCCTGGCTACCAGCTCCCCGAAGCCGCTCCTCCGCTGACCGCAACAAAGTAGATCCCACACCCGCACGGCGCGCCTTTTGACTCACGTCGATTGTGACAATATGACCCGTCGGACCAGCGTGAGCGACAATGAATCCTTGAGTCTTCCCGTCATCGGGATCAACAGCAACTAGGGTAAACGCCCCACGATGGCGTATGTAGGCTCTTAGCTCCTGTTTTGAATACGCGATTCCCGGAGCGAAGCACTCCTGGTCCAAACGCCAGAGCGTTTCAAAATCCTCGGGTTTGAAATCGCGGATCACTGGCGACATTGTAACCAGTCAGAAAACCAACCTTTTACATAGGTGCGGATCCGATTCGCAAACTTTGTATTTTCCACACGGCTCACAGTCTCAAAAAAAAACCGGTGCAGGAGAGATAGGCCCCTTGCCCTCCCGCAACCTCGGACGTACCATCGGCATCAGAGAAACAGCGAAAGCGAGACGTCGTGGGTCGCCTCCTGGTTATTGACGCTGGATGTGCTGTAGCCGCGCTGAGTCTTTGGTACCTGCTCTTCGCCGCCTACAATCGCCGCCGAGGCGCGGAAGCACTGCGCTGGGTGCAGTCGGCCTGCGCCGGCAAGGGACGCATTCTGGACTTTCGCTGGCTGAACAGTTCGCGTCTGCATGCGCGGGTTCACTTCCCTTCCCGCAGCTTCGAAAATGCGCACGTCACCATGAAGTTTCGGCCGCGTCCGCTACCCGTACAGTGGCTGTTGAGCCGCATTTACAAGCAGAAAGAAACTTTGACCTTCGAAGCCGACCTGGGAGGCTCGCCCAGCTTCCACCTCGAAGTAGTGCGCCATCGCTGGTGCGCTCATAGCCGCGGCATCGATGGCCGCAAGCGTGACCAACGTGAGTGGGACGTCTACGAACCTGGACCGATCGTCCTGACCACCCGTACCCACTGGAAACAGGATTCCACTCCGGAACTGAACACGCTAATGACGGTTCGCCAGCAGGATGTTCTGCAAGTTCGTTTCCGCCCCGATTCTCCCCAGTTCTCGGCCACGATCGCCTTGGAAGCTCTGCATGACCCGCGAACGGCTTCCGGTTTCCTGAGCACGCTGCGAGAGCTGGCCGCGGGAGCGTCAGCCCACCGGCAGTAGTTTCCACCGAGCGAGTGTATGGACAGCCGCCTCGGAGGGACGCTTTTCAGTTCGTGAGCAATCTTGGCCTCACACCCTGAGGAGCGAAGCTCGGCGCGCGGACGAGGCCGTCCGCGGCTACACAACCTGTTCCTTTGTAACCACTCTTTCTTGCGCACTCAAGTAAACTAGATCTGCCTATGCCGACTCGCCAAGGCTCAATCCACCTGTTCCGTTTATTCGGAGTCGATGTCTTCCTGCATTGGTGGTGGTTCCTCGTAGCGGTTTATGAAATGAGCCGCGCGGGGCGATACTCCTTAGTGACGTGGAACGTCGTGGAGTTCTTAGCACTGTTCCTGATCGTTCTCATGCATGAATTTGGTCATGCCCTCGCATGCCGCCAAGTGGGCGGAAGGGCGGACCGGATCGTGCTTTGGCCCCTTGGCGGAGTGGCTTATGTCGATCCCCCGCAGCGTCCTGGCGCCACCCTCTGGAGCATAGCGGCCGGGCCTCTCGTCAACGTTGCCCTTATTCCTGTGCTGTTCGCGCTCAATTCAGCGGCCCGCTCCTCGGGATGGGCAGCGAACTTGCCCGACATTTATAAGCTGATTCGCGCGGTCCTATAAATCGATGTCGGACTTTTGATCTTCAACATTCTGCCCGTTTACCCGCTCGACGGCGGCCAAATCCTGCGATCCCTGCTTTGGTTTGTTCTGGGACGTGCCCGTAGTCTGATGGTCGCAACCATCGTCGGTTTGTTCGGCGTGGTCGGATTCATCGGCCTGGCAATTTATCGCCCGCGATGCCTGGCTCGGTATTGTTGCCGTTTACATGCTCATGAACTGCTGGGGTGGCTTGAAGCATGCGCAAGATCTTTTGAAGTTATCCAAACTTCCGCGGCGCGATGGATTCGCTTGTCCGGCTTGCAAGACCGCGCCTCCCGTGGGCTCATATTGGAAATGCGCCAACTGCGGCGGGACATTCGATACTTTTCAAACAGGAGCAGTCTGCCCTAACTGCCGTACTCATTTCCCCACCACGCGATGTCTGGATTGCGGTCACTTGCATCCCATGCACGAATGGATGTCTCCCACCCTCGTCGCTCCCAGCCTTTGATTCGCCTGTTGTGCACAATCGGCAACGTGTAGCCCCGGACGCCCTCGTCCGGGGTGGCGGAGCGTGCCATTGGGTTAAGAATCGGCGGCGAGAATTACGCTACTCGCACGCTGGCTTCGCGAGCGGGGCGGACGAGGCGTCCGCCCCTACACAAAGTGCCGAGAGGTCCCACTCACTTCACTGATAAAAGCGGTCATCGGTGGTACTATATCGTCCGCCAAATACGGGAGTACCAGCATGCGCCGCTTCTTTGCCTGTTCTCGTCTACAACTTGCGCTGCTTGCCGTTCTTGCTCTGCTGCAAGTCGCGAACCCGTTCCCGGTACGGGCGGGCGAGCCAGAATGGGTGGAAGTTCACTCGCCGAATTTTTCCGTAATCACGGATGCCGGCGAAAAACGCGGGCGCGAGGTCGCCATGCGCTTCGAACAGATGCGCGCTGTGTTCGGCACGCTGATGACGCAGGCCAAGGTCAGCTTGCCGGTCCCCTTGCAGATAGTGGCATTCCGCAATACCAAGGAGATGCGCCAGGTTGCCCCCATGTTTCACGGCAAGCCGACGCAGGTTGCCGGCCTGTTTCAGGGAGGAGGCGACCGAAATTTCATTATGCTCGACATGTCTGCCGAGAATCCCTGGACCGTGGTCTTTCACGAGTATGCTCACCAACTTATGAATGCCAACCTCAAGGAGGCATTCGATCCCTGGTTCGAGGAAGGTTTCGCCGAATACTTCTCCAGCATTGAAGTAGATGGCAAACAGGCGCAGGTCGGAAAGATACCGCATGAGGACTACCTGATCCTGCAGCAATTCGGAATCATGAAAATCGCTGACTTATTGAAGGTTCAGCATTATTCAGAAACATACAACGAGAACGGCAGCAATCGCACGATTTTTTACGCTGAGTCCGGAATGCTACTGCATTACATCTATGACCACCAACTTCTGACGCAAGTCGCCGTCTACTTCGATTCGAAGTACAACAAGCACGCCAACGTCGAAGAGGCTATGCAGAAGGCATTCGCGCTAAATCCAGCACAATTCGACAAGATATTTCGCGACTATGTATCAGCCGGACGTTCTCGTTATTATGCGATTCCAGCCCCGGCCAAGATCTCGGAGAAGACTTACACTTCCCGGGCCCTCAGCAAGGCCGACGCCAATGCCGTCATCGCCGACATCCACCTGCATTCTCCCGATCACC
Source organism: uncultured Acidobacteriota bacterium (assembly GCA_963785865.1). Taxonomy (GTDB): domain Bacteria; phylum Acidobacteriota; class Terriglobia; order Terriglobales; family Acidobacteriaceae; genus Sulfotelmatobacter. The sequence continues at coordinate 634,311 of CAWAXF010000036.1, forward strand.
ACGAGCAGGCCGTCACCGAATTCCAGGAAGTCCTGAAGGCTGATCCCAATAATGCCGCTGCCTGCCGGGGGCTCGGCTACTTCTACATGGAAAAGCAGGATTTCACCCAGGCGGCTGACTATTTCGAGCGCGCATCTCAGTCGGATTCGAAAGATCCGCGGGTGCACTACTACAACGCCATGCTAATGGCTCGCCAGAGCGGATTCAGCAGCAGAGCGGATTTGCCTGCGCTCACACGTGAGGTCGAGACCTCCATCAGCCTCGATCCCACCTTCGCCGAATCGTATGCTCTGCTGGCCTTCGCGCAAACCACCTCGGGAGATCACGCCAAAGCCGTTGAAACAATGGCAAAGGCAATCACGCTGGATCCCCGCAATGAGCAATATCGCTTTAATCTGGCAACCATTTATCTTGCCAACCATCAACTGGACAAGGCCAAGAGCGTGCTTGAGACCTTGCGCGGCGCTTCAACTCCGGAGATCGCTGCCAGCGCCGCAACAGCGTTGCGGAACATGCAGCAGGTAGAGCAAGCGCAGGCGAATCCGACTCTGCTCCCCCTTATCCGAAGAGGAGATCCAGAACGTCCCGGCTCTTCCGACACGAACACCGCTTCCGCGAAATCGGAGCTCACGAAATGGGGTGCGCCAATTTTCATTCATGGGATTCTCAGTAAAGTCGATTGCTCCACTGAACCCGCGGCACAGTTGACTGTGACTTCTGGCTCGAAGAAACTGAATTTGAAGGTTGCCGACAAGAATCACGTAATTGTTATGGGAGCGGATCACTTCTCATGTTCTTGGAGCAACCAGAACGTCGCGGTGAACTATCGTCAGAATGATTCGGGCGAGACGAATGTGATGTCCGTGGAACTGCAATAACATTCCCAGATAAATCCCTTTTATGCCAAGCATCAGCTTTTTCGATTGGCTGCCCCCTTCCCCACGCGCTATCCTTCCGAGTTCCGAACATTGTTGAAACCAGCCATTTCAACTTCCCCAAGGCGTTTTGCTCAAAATGCATGGTCTACAACGAAGGAGACTGAACCCTACCCATGTCTACTGAATTGCGCAATTTCCTGGCGCTGTCCTACGACGAACTCGAAGAACTGAATCTCAAAGCAAAAGAGCAGCGCCGGAACCGCGCCGCATCGCATAAGGTGCAGGAAGACCGCCTCAAATACCTGACCGACGAGAAGCGGATTAAGGCCGTGACCGTGCTCTTCAGCGATCTTGAAGGGCGGTTGCACATGCTGGACTACGACAAAAAGTTCCTGCTCAAGTCTTGGGACAATCTAACCTTTGACGGCTCATCAATCCGCGGCTTCACCGCCCAACGCGAAAGCGATCTCCGCCTGGGCATCGACTGGTCTGCTTTTTACTGGGCGCCGGCCGACGTCTTTGGCTCGGGCAAGGTGCTGGTCTTCGGCGAGGTCATCGACAAGGGAGGGACCTCCTACTCCGGCGACATTCGCGGCGTTCTGAAAAACTACGCTGACGATCTGCACAAGAAGAAGGGATACACGCTCAACGCTGCAAATGAAATCGAAGGATTCCTGTTCAAGGGCTCGGACGCCGAGCGTCACTATCACGAGACTCTGAAGTTCGAGTACGTCAATACCGGAGGTTACTATCACTCGCTGCCAGGCGATCCCCTGCGCACTTTTATTGATACGACTGCTGAGGTACAGCGCGCGATGGGGTTCCAGAACGAGAAGGATCACCCCGAAGTCGCGCCATCGCAATTCGAAATTAACTACGGCTATGGCGAGGTGGTCGCCGCCGCCGATCAGATTCAGCTCTACAAGTTGATCTGCCGCCAGGTCGCCACCAACATGGGCCTGACCGCATCTTTCCTGCCCAAGCCGGTTGTGGGCGTGAATGGCAGCGGCATGCACACCAACGTTTCCATCAGCGAGAACGGCAAGAACCTGTTCTGGGACGCGAAAGGGGAAGAAAAGCTCAGCAAGCTGGGATGGGCCTTCCTCGACCGCATCTTAACCCATGGCAACGACATTTGCCTGCTGCTCAATCCCAGCGTAAATGCCTATCGCCGTCTCGATCCGCACTTCGAAGCCCCGAACCAGATCAAAGCTTCACCCGTCGATCGCGGCTCGATGATCCGCATTCCGATCGGCAACGAAAAGAGCATGCGGGTGGAAGTTCGCTCCGTTGCCCCTGACGCAAATCCGTACATGGTCATGTATTCCATTTTCAAAACCGGACTGCACGGCGACACCTCGAAGATCAAGAATCTCCGGCAGGCCGAGCGTTATCTCCCCGACAACATCTACGATGCCATGCAAAATTTCCGCAAAGCGGGGTGGACTACAACCCTGTTTGGCGAAGATGTAAAGGGACGCTATGCAGACTTAAAGCAGGCCTCTGCGGATCGCTGCCCCCGCTCGCTGGGAACATTCGTCAAAGCGCAGGAGGTACAGTTCCATCACGAGGTCTACAACCAGTTCCTGTGGAATTTGTTCTAGACGCTTTGTTTCGATGCGGCCCTGGCCTCCCGGCCAGGGCCTCTTAATTGACAGCAGCTTGGCGCATTTTGGCGCTTGCTCCCGCATCAGCTCCCTTGTATCTACAAGTCTGTGATCGACTCGGGTGCGCTTCACAAAAGCAAGACAATTCGCTGTCCGTATTGCGTGGACCGCGGTAATTTTAAGCCGATGCTGCTGCAGAGTAGCGGCGATTGGTTTATTTGTGCCACCTGCGGCCACCTTGCCCTGCCCTCATCTCCTTTCTTCCAGTGCACGTGCAGCAAGTGTGTCACGTTAGACCGAAGTGTCCGAAGACCTTTCTGAAAGACCATTGCCGAGAACCGCTTTCGCGAGCGCGCGCTTTACGCAGGAGTTCAACGAGCGGGGAATTCCCGTCGACAAGATAGAAGACGACGCCTCTATGCAACCTGCATATCTTCGAGGCGGCTTGCGTCTTTGGACGACGACGGTGAGCGCCCATTCGGTCCAAAACGAGTGACGGAAAATTTGGTGTAAAAAGTTTGTAGTACTTGACAAGCGTCAAAGACAGGTTGATTATCCTGTGATCCGAAATTAACTTTCGGTTGAGTGGGACCCCTGACGTATCAACGGCCTTAGGTGACTTATGGGAGAGGCTGGGTGATCGGATTGCTTTTTTGCAGTGACGATAAAAAGCAAGGGATGCGAGTCAAGGGATAGCCAGTCTCTATTGAAGTGAACTGCCCCGGGAGTGCTGCTGCATTCGTGGCGCCTTCGAAACCACGACATCTTAATCGTTCGACGAGCCTCTTTCGGCTCGTTGTGTGCAGCTTGGATTCCGCTCGCAGAATACGCCCGATGTAATACCGAATAGCCGTCTCGGTTGAACACAACGAGAAGCTGATGCGCGAGTGATTTGTAATTAATTGCGGCCCTTTGTACGTACGACAGGACCTTGTGCAGAGACAGTGATGTACCAAGGGAGGGGTCATGCGCATCCAGCTTTCTCTTCTTTCCGCCAGTCTGCTCATTTGTGGCGTTTTGTTTACGACCGCGGACGCGGATAACGGCAGGATGGGCCAGAAACAGGACGTGCGGCCCGATGGGCGCGGCGATCGAATCCGCGGCAATCCCCCGAAGGCCTCCACGGGTGCCGTGACCACCGGCAACGGCATCGATTATCACAACGGGCCGGTGCTGCACACAGTCAATGTTTATTACATCTGGTACGGTGATTGGAACGGGTTCGACCCAACCGGCCCTCCAATCCTCACCGACTTCGTCGGCAACGAGGGCGGTTCCCGCTACTTTGCCATCAACACTACCTACAGCGACGCGACTGGGGCTGTTCCCAACGCCGTGACCTTTGCCGGACAGACCACAGTAGCCGGCAACAGTACGTCTCTGACCGACAACGATATCGCCACCATCGTAAACACCGGGTTGGCCCAGTTCGGCGGGACGCCGGATAGCAACGGCGTCTACTTTGTGCTGACCGCTCCGGGGATCACCGAGACTTCCGGGTTCCTAACCCGATATTGCGGATGGCACGCCCACGGCAGCTTCACAAGCGGCGGCACTGCATGGGACATTAAATACGCGTTCGTGGGAAATGCGTCCGGTCCACTTCTCCGGAACTGCGCTGAGCAGACCAGCAATAGTCCGAACGGGGATCCGGGGGCGGATGCAATGGTTTCCGTCATCGCGCACGAGTTGGAGGAGACGGCCACGGATCCCGATCTAAACGCGTGGTACGACAGCAGTGGCGCGGAAAACGCAGACAAGTGCGCCTGGACGTTCGGGACCACTTACACAGTGAGCAATGGCTCTCTGGCGAACATGAACCTCGGCACGCGAGATTACCTGGTTCAGCAGAACTGGGTGAATGCGCAAGGCGGGATCTGCGCACTCTCTTACGTCAACCCTTCGGGGGACTTCTCTGTTTCGGCGTCCCCCTCTTCGCAAAGCGTGGTCCAGGGTGGCGCGGCCAGTTACAACGTGATACTCACCCCGTTGGAAGGTTTTTCCGGTACTGTCAGTTTGAGCGCCGCCGGACTTCCCCCGAATGCGAGCGCCACGTTCAGTCCGGCCACGATTTCGGGTGGATCCGGAAGTAGCCTGCTGAACATCACGACGAGTTCGAGCTCACAATACGGTAGCTATCCGATCACGATCGTCGCAACCACCACCAGCCCGAACCTTTCCGTCTCCACGACGGTAACCCTGGTTGTGAGCCCGGCAGGTTTCGCGCTCTCCGTAACACCCACTTCGCAGAATGTTTCGCAGGGTAATTCCACGAACTACCTCGTGACCTCTACGCCGGCGGCCGGTTTCACCGATGACGTCACCTTCAGCGTTAGCGGCTTGCCGGTGGACGCCAGCGCCTCGTTCAGCCCGGACTCCGTTACCGGTGGCGCGGGCAGCAGTACGCTGAACGTTGCCACAAGCCCCAGTACTCCCACGGGTCCCTATACCCTCACGATCAGCGGAACCAGCGGGACGCTTACGCACAGCTTGGCGGCCAGTTTGGGAGTATACGCGCCGGTTGTTTACCCGCCGTACCTGGATCAGGGTGGATTTACCAACACAGGGAGTACGGTAACCAATCCCCCGGGCACGCTGAGCATCAGCGCTTCCACTCTCACCTTTCTATCTACAGACCACGGTATGGCAGTGAACGCCACGTTCACGAGCAGTTCCCTGGTTGAGAGTTGCTCCGGTAGCGGCACCAAAGTGACCTGTGTGTACACATTTCAGGGCTCGTTTAGCGGCACTCTGACTCTGAATGGCGTCCCCCAAGCCATCAACGGCAAAACCTACCAGGTTTCTCCGATATCCAGCCCGATCGGCAACGGCTCCACCGCATTTAACTCGGCGTACACGCCGCTTTATTTTTCGAATACCGGCCAACTGGTACGCTCCGACGATTTGAACGGCACGAACCTGACGACGTACGGCACGCAAGGCAGCGGTGTGGGACAGTTTTACGGCGCCTATGGCATGGCGCTGGATTCTTCCGGCCGTATCTACGTCGCTGATACCTACAACGCCCGCATCGTTCGCATCGACGATTTCAAGGGCACGAACTGGACCACGCTTGGCACATACGGAAGCGGCGAGGGACAATTCAAGAATCCCAATGCCATCAGTATCGATGCCGCGGGCAAGATCTATGTGATGGATACCGGCAACTCCCGCCTGGTCCGCATCGACGATATGAACGGCACCAACTGGACCGTGGCTACGACAGGTGTCGGATCCGGCGTCAGTCAGTTCGCACAGTATTCAACGGCGGTGGCCTTCGACACCTTCGGCTCGATTTACTTTGCCGATACCGGTAACCACCGCATCGTTCGCATGGACGATCTGTCGGGAAGCGGTTGGACCACGTTGCCGCAGTCTCCCTTGTTTTCCTTCGCGAGTCCCGTCGGGATTGCCGTGGACACCGCCGGCCGGATTTACGTTGCGGACGCCAGTAGTCCTACGGCCTCTGTCATTCGCATCGATGACATGTCAGGCGCCAATTGGACCAAGGTTTCTCTGGGTAGCGGCGCAACTCCTCACAGCATCGCAGTCGATTTGGGAGGTATGGTGCTGGTCGGAGGCGGAGGCGCGCAAATTGTCGACAATATGATGCAGGTTGTCACTTCCGGAAGCGCTCTGACGAGCGGGTTAGGCGCCTATTACGTCTTCAGCGCGACACCGGTTCCGGTGCCAGCGCCTCGTCCTTCGGCGATCAGTTTCAGCCCGCCTTCGCTGACTTTTTCCCAGAATGTCAACACCACCAGCTCCCCCCAACCCATCACTGTCACCAACTTCGGCGGTAGCCCGCTCAACGGCTTGAGTATCGCCACATCCGGAATCTTTTATCAAACCAACAATTGCCCTGCGGTCCTTGTCGCCGCGACCAGTTGCACCGTCAGTGTCTGGTTTGCGCCATCTGCCGCCGGTTCGGTGACCGGATCGCTGAACGTACGCGACGACTCCTATAACTTAGGTTCTTCGCAATTGATAACCCTCAACGGCACCGGCACTACGCCGCACGCTTCGATTACGCCGACGTCGCTATCCTTCTCGACGCAGGTCGCGGGGACAACCAGCAGCGCGCGAACCGTCACAGTGCTCAGCAACGGAACGGGACCGCTGCAGGTTTCAAATGTGGCCGCCACGGCGCCATTTAGCCAGACCAACAATTGCAGCGGTCCGATGGAATCCGGCGCGTCGTGCACCATCCAGGTATCGTTCGCGCCGACGGTGGTTGGAACCGCTTCGGGCAGCATCACAATTACGGACAATGCTGGAACGCAGACGGTCACGCTTTCCGGGAGCGGTAGTGCGCCGGTTACGTTTTCCCCGACCAGCTTGAGCTTCGGCAATGTTGTCCAGGCGACGAGCTCCACACGCACGATTACGCTCACGAATCGCCTGAACACCACGCTAACCGTAAGTAGTGTCGCGGTGAGCGGGGTGAGCGGACGCGTTCGCAGTGGCCAGCAACACTTGCGGCGCGGTCGCGGCAGGCGGGAGTTGCACCGTGGGCATTACCTTCTCGCCGGCAACCGTTGGTGCCGCCACGGGAACCCTGACCTTTACCGATAACGCGGCTCCCGGTTCTCAAACGGTGAGTCTGTCGGGAACCGGCATCGCCCCGGTCACGCTTTCGGTCACAAGTCTGAGCTTCAGCGCCACCGTCGCGGGCACTACCAGCGCTGCCAAAACCGTGACATTGACCAATAATCAGGCAACGACGCTCAGCATTGGCGGTATAACAGCGAGCGCTCAATTTGCCTTGGCCAGCAACACTTGCGGCACGAGCGTCCTGGCAGGGAAAACTTGCACGGTCGGCGTTACCTTCTCACCCACAGCCGTTGGCTCAGCTACAGGATCGTTGACGTTCACCGATAGCGCCGTTCCCAGTTCTCAAACGGTGAGTCTGTCGGGAACCGGCAGCGCCCCGGTTACGCTTTCGGTAACAACTCTGAGCTTCAGCACCACAGTCGCGGGCAATACCAGCGCTGCCAAAACCGTGACGTTAACCAATAAACTGGCAACGACGCTCAGCATCAGCAGCATTACCGCCAGCGCCCAGTTTGCCGTGGCCAGCAACACTTGCGGGACGAGCGTCCTGGCAGGAAAGAGCTGCACGGTAGGCGTTACCTTCTCGCCGACGGTCGTCGGCTCAGCTACCGGAACGTTGACGTTCTCCGACAACGCCATTGGCACTCCTCAAACGGTGAGTCTGTCGGGAACCGGCAGCGCCCCAGTAACCTTTTCCGCCAATTCCATCAATTTCTCCACCGTGAAGGTGGGGACCACGAGCTCCGCGCGAACCGTAACGTTGACGAATCACCTGAGTAGCGCTCTTTCGATTACTACCGTCATCGCGAGCACGGGATTCGCCGTGGCGAGCAACACGTGCGGCGCGACCATCGGCGCCGGAGCGAATTGCGCCGTGGGTGTGACCTTCTCGCCCACGGCTACCGGACCAGTGACGGGAACCCTGACGTTTACCGACTCAGCAGTAACCAGCCCGCAGATACGTGACCCTCTCGGGGACTGGGCAGTAGGAAGTCCAACGGATTTAGTCGATGGATCTTCGTCAGACCGTGGGAATGAAAGCGATGCCAGACTTCTGCGCAGGCAGCCCAGGCCGATGCGATTGTGTTGGAGTTGCGTTCGCTCGCAATCCCCCGTTGACTCGCCTTTGGTTCATCCCTAAGATGGCATTCCAGATTCAGAATCCGATCCCGAGGCTGCCATGCGTTCTGACCGGTCGAGCAAGCTGATTCGCGCCATTGCCACCGACGTACATTTTTGGATTCCTCTCGGCGTTCTGCTCGGCGGCCTTGTGCTTCTGGACAAACTCCGTTGAACGCGCGCCACGAAAGTATTCAATCCTCCCCCTTGTCGCTGGTTCAGAATCCTTTACAGTCCACGCGTTTGCGCAGCCTGCAGGCGCTGGGGATCTTTTGCGGCTTTGCCGCCGGAGCATGGCTGGGCGGAGCCGAAGCCCCGATCAAGCTGGTCAACCCTGACATTTCGCCCATCACCGTGTCTCTCGTAATGGTCTGCGGAGTGTTTCTGGCCCGGTGGAGCGTTCCTGCCTTCATTCGCGGCACATCCCATGTACGCGCCGACGTGCGTCAGGCTCCGCACCTTGTGGTATGGGCGATTTTAGCCGGATGCATGTGGGCCGTCGCCAATACCCTGACCATTTACGCCATCCGCAACGTAGGCCTGAGCATTGCATTCCCTCTCTGGAATACCAACAGCCTTCTCGGTATCTTCTGGGGATTCCTGCTATTCCGCGAGCTTCGTCTTGCTGGATTGAGGCGCTGGTTCGGAGTTCTGGGCGGCGCAGTGTGCATGTTTGCGGGCGCAACTTTACTGGCGATCGCCTCCTCCCATCAAGCAGCACCCGGTAAGGCTGCCCTTGGAATCGCCGCCGCGCTCGGCGCCGGAGTTCTTTGGGGAACCATGTATGTGCCTTACCGCAAGGCATATCTCACGGGCATGAATCCCTTGTCGTTCATTACGTTCTTCACGGTTGGAGAACTGCTGACCATGCTCATTGTTGCCGTCTCCTATCGCGGAGCCAGTCCGCTCTGGCGTGAACTCAGTGCTGCCAGGCCGGTTCTTTTCTGGTTGATGCTCGGCGGTTTTGTATGGGTGTTGGGAGATCTTTTCCAGCAATACGCGACCAAGTATGTCGGCATCAGCCGGGGTATCCCTCTCTCCAACACCAATCAACTTTGGGGACTGCTGTGGGGCGTTCTTGTCTTCCATGAATTACAGGGCGCGACTCATACCATCTATGCGCAAGTGACCGGAGGATCCCTGCTGATGGCGGCCGGTGCAGTCGCTATCGCGCTGTCGTCGGCGACTGAGCGCGAACACTCCTCCTGGCGTCACGCCGCTGCACGCGAGGGGCAGCGCTACGGGGTGGAACATGAGTACGTCCGCGCTGGCATGGAAGGCAGGTCGTACGAGACAACGCAGCATGCAAGAACATTTGTAGACTGGTTTTTGATCCTCGGCACGACGGCGCTGTTCATCATTCTCGCGAGCTTCGCCCGATTGCCTGTGATGGATATCAGTGTCGGTTGGGGAGTTGTACTGAGCCTGGCAATGCTGGTTCTGCTTGGCGCCGGTGGCATTGCACTCTGGCGTACAACACGCTTCCGTTGACCAAAAGTTCCGACCTGCGTCTAAGCCAGAGTTGTCGCGAAGTGTCTCATGGCATTTCTCCGCGGCAGTGCCTGGCTTGGGTCCGCACCTGCATTCAAAGCTTGTCAATCAATCGAAGAACAGGAGACATGATGAAACGCGCTTTCTCCACTCTCAGTGTGATCTTGCTCGGCATAGCCGTAATTCGAGTCGCCGCGCAGGTCAATCCTTACAAAGAGGGCACGCCGGGTGTGACCGGATTCCGCTCCGAAGTCATGGCTGAAGTGATGGTGCAGGAAGATAAGTTCACGCGCCTGGCCGAAGCGATTCCGGCAGATAAATACAATTGGCGTCCTGCTGCGGATGTCCGCTCATTCGCCGAAGTATTTCTGCACGTAAGCGCCGCCAACTATAACCTGTACAAGATGGTGGGCACGCCACCGCCCACCGGCATCGACGTGAAAAATCTGGAAAAATCCACCACAGAAAAGGCCAAAGTCGTTGCCACTCTGAAAGACTCCTTTGCCCATGCGAAGCAAGCGATCAAGGCAATGCCTGATGCCGACCTGGAGAAGAGCATGGATTGGTTCGGCGGCAAGAATACCGAACGCGGTGTACTTCTATTTATTGTCAGGCACACTGCCGAACACCTGGGGCAATCAATCGCCTACGCACGGATGGCTGGGGTCGTCCCACCATGGACAGAAGATGCGCAGAAGAAGCAGCCTGAGAAAAAACAGTAAGCCGGAGCTCAGACTTCGGACTTCAGGCTGCACTTCTCAAGGGCACTGCTGCGAGTTCGACGACAGTCGATCACTCGGAAATCAATAAGTCTCGAGCAAAATTAAAACCGGAGCCTGAGACCTGAGGTCGCGAGTCCGCATATGCTAGATTCAGACTTTCGATGGACTCAGCTCCAACCATCTGCACTCAGGCCTTGAGCCGCCGCTTCGGAGAACTCCTGGCCGTTGATAGCGTCGACTTGCGCGTCGCTCCGGGTCAGTTTTTTGGCTTCCTCGGACCCAACGGCGCCGGCAAGTCCACGACGATCAAGATGCTCACTGGGCTGCTCGCCCCGAGTTCCGGCCGAATTGAAATACTTGGGATGGATCTCGAGACTCATCCGGTCGAAGTGAAGCGCCAGATCGGAGTCGTACCGGAAGGCATGGCATTATTCGGGCGCCTTACGGGTGCTGAGTTCCTGAGTTTCGCGGGAAGAATGTACGGACTCGATCGCCAGACCGCGGCTAGCCGAGCCGCCGAGTTGCTCGAATTCATGCAGCTTGCTGACCAGCCCAAAAAGCTGGTCACCGATTATTCCCATGGCATGCAGAAAAAGCTGGCCATGGCAGCCGCCGTGATCCATGGACCTAAAGTCTTGTTCCTCGACGAGCCCTTCGAAGGTGTGGACGCTATCGCCGCCGGCACCCTGAAAGCCATGCTGCAGCGCATGACCGCTCGAGGAGCCACCATCTTTCTTACATCGCATGTGCTGGAAATTGTCGAGCGCCTCTGCAGTCATGTGGCCATCATCCATCAAGGACGGCTGGTTGCGCAGGGATCGCTGGAGGAACTCCGCGCCGGAGTGCAGGCACAAACTCCTTCCGGCAATGGCATCCAGAATTCAGGCGAGAAACTCACCTTGGAAGAAATATTTCTGCGGATCGTCGGGGGAGCGCGCCCCGCCGGGCAAGAACTTTCATGGTTGGGATAACACCCATTCAGCCCTGGGGAGTGCCCGTGAGCTTACGGCGGCGACGCTGGGCATGAAGGCGCAGCAGTGCCGTGAACAGCCTGCGGCGATGGGTGACGGACATGGTTCGAAGTGAGTAGTCGAAGTTGGCCCCGCAGTCACAACAGACTTTGTAGCTGTGCCCGTCGATGGTGAAAACGCGGCTTAATTTCCGGTGGTGACACCCGAACGCAAGCTCCAGCACGGATGCCAGCGGATGCGTCACGCTATCCCACAGCGGAATTCCTTCGTTCTCAGACATCTGATTTCCTCCACCGTGCAGTTTTTCACGCCGGCCAGGGAGCAAGTGTGAGCGATCGTACCGTTCGTGGTGACGGAACTCACACCGGGGTCCTAACCCGTAAATGCTCATCGGCGGATCCCTGGCTCAACTGTAATCCGCTTGTTGCGAACGGCTTTACAGAAACGCACGCGCAGTGTGAGTCCCTGTGCAAGAATGAGGCTTCCCATAATGACAACGTCTTACCCCGTTTCCTCCCAACTAAAGGTCATAGCTGAATTGCGCTGGCGCATGTTCGTGAACGGATTGCGCAGCCGGCGCGGCAAGACCGAGTTGGTTTCACGCCTGGTAGTCACTTCCGTTTTTGCCCTCGGCGGTGCTGGCGGCTTCCTGGTCGCATCTTTTTTCTCGTACGTATTGGTCTCACAGGGAAAGCCTGAATTTCTCGCAGTCATTCTTTGGCCCATCTTCCTTTTCTGGCAATTCTTTCCCATGATGGTCACCGCGTTCACCAACAATCCCGATTCCACTGAATTGCTTCGATTTCCCCTGACTTACCGCTCGTATTTTCTGGTGCGGCTGGCGTTCGGTTTTTTTGATCCGGCCTGCGCCATCGGCACCCTCGGACTGCTTGGGGTTTTGCTTGGTATCAGCGCTGCGCGGCCGCTGTTTTTTCCTTGGGCGTTCCTAGTCCTGCTGACGTTCGCAGCCTTCAACCTCCTGCTCATGCAGATGGTATTTGCCTGGCTTGAGCGCTGGCTTGCGCAGCGCCGTACGCGGGAAATCTTCGGAGTAATCTTTATTCTCACCATGCTGAGCTTCCAGTTCATCGGCCCTATGGTTCAGCATCTCGACAGGGGACCTCATCCTGAGTTCCGGCACTCGCTGGAAATTGGCGCGAAAATCCAGGCTGTGCTCCCTCCCGGCCTTGCCGCGGATGCAATCGCTCAAGTGTTGCACTCTGAAGTCCTGGTCGGATTTACCTCGCTTCTTTTCCTTGCAGCTCTGAGTTTCGCGGTTGCATATCTCTTGCACTTGCGCATCCACGCACAATTTGCCGGCGAGAGTCTCAGCGAGACCGCTGCCCGTCCTGTCGCTCCGCAATTACAGGCTCCACAACTGGGCTGGAATTTTCCCGGACTGTCACCCGCCGTTGCCGCGGTTTTCGAGAAAGAAATGCGCTACCTCGCGCGCAGCGGTCCGATGTTATTAAGCCTGATCATGCCGGTTTTTATGTTGCTCGTGTTTCGCATGGGACCGTTGAATCCAAGTCATTCGGGGGCCCTGAACCGCACGCCTGACATGGCGTTTCCTGCGGCTGCGGCATACGCCCTCCTGGTGCTCACGAATCTGGTGTACAACAGCTTTGGCGGCGACAGTGGGGGGATCCAGTTCTTCTACGCGTCTCCGGTCTATTTTCGTCAGATTGTTCTCGGAAAAAATGTCACGCACGGCGCAATCATTCTTCTCAACACAATATTTGCCTGGATCGCCGTCCGCTATTTGTACGGACCTCCGCATTTGTCAGTCGCTGTAGCAACGCTCACCGGGCTGCTCTTCGCGGCTCCTCTGAACTTCACTGCGGGAAATCTGCTTTCGCTTTACTCTCCAAAAAAGCGGGACTTCTCAGCCTTCGGACGTCAAAACGTCACGCAGACAACCGTGCTGGCAAGTTTCGGGATGCAGATCTTGATCGTGGGTTGCGGAATTGGCGTCTTTGCGATCGCTCGCCTGTACCAGAATCTCTGGATCGCCACCCTGCTCTTCCTGATCCTGGCTGCAATCTCGATCCCAATTTATGTAAGCGTTCTGGGTCGCCTGGACAAAATTGCGCTGCAGCGCCGCGAGACGCTCATCGCCGAACTTTCCCGCGCTTAGCCACTGGAACTTAATTCTTCTCCGGCCGCGCCAAAAAGCGATATCCAACCCCCCGCACGGTGAGCAAATGCCGGGGACGTCCCGGGTCATCCTCAATGTACCTTCGCAGCCGCACAATGAAATTATCGATTGCCCTGGTGTCTGTGTCCTCGTGCAGCCCCCAGACCTCTTCCAGAATCTGTTTGCGCGAGACTACCTTGCCATCGTTTCGCACGAGATGCCGCAACAATTCCGCCTCCATCACTGTGAGGCGGACCGTACTGTTGTCCGAGCGCAGCTCCAGTTCGCCAAAGTCGATCGTTCTGCCCGCAAACGAGAAGGTCCCGAAATCCCCGCTGCTATTGGACTCACCTTCACCCGCACCGTCTGCAGGCTGCCGCCTCATCCACTCGCTCCGCCGCAGCAATCCTTGCAGCCGGGCCAGCAATATAGAAAGATCGAACGGCTTCGCAAGGTAATCGTCCGCTCCAGATGCAAAGCCCTTGAGGACGTCCTCGGGACGCCCTCTCGCCGTCAGCATCAGCACCGGAACATAATTGCGGGCGGCGCGCAACTCGGAGACGACCTCGAACCCATCTTTTCCGGGAAGCATGATGTCCAGCACGATGACGTCAAAATCTTCTTTTTTTCCCAGCAGGCGATCCGTCGCGCTTTCCCCATCCCCGACGACCTCAGCCGCATATCCTTCAGCCTCGAGATTGAAGCGGAGTCCCTGCGCCAGGTGCGCCTCGTCTTCCACCACCAGTACGCGAATCACGCTTGCTCCCCCGGAGACGGTTCCACTCTGGGCAGTTCGATGATCACAGTCGTGCCCTGCCCCTCCCCCGCACTCTCCGCGAACGCCGTCCCGCCATGCTTTTTGGCAATTGATTTGACTATGAACAATCCCAGCCCCGTTCCTTTGATGTGCGCCAGCGCCCGATTCCCCACACGATGAAAGCGCTTGAAAATCCTTTTTAGATCTTCCGGTGCAATTCCTACTCCTTGGTCTTTAACCCGAAGCAGAACGCGTTTGTGATCTCGGATCTCCAACTGCACCGACACATCGATATGATCGCCGGAATATTTCACGGCATTATCCAGAATGTTCGAAACTGCCGTGCGCAGATCGTCCGCACTGCCAAGCACCCGGACCCCATTGCCGTTGCTGAGCACCTCCTCATAGCGCAGCGCTTCCGGGCGTAAATGATGCCGGGTTCGAATGGCATCCATGCACTCTCGCACCAGCTGCGAGAAATCGACTTCCACCTTCTCCCGACCGGCTTTTTTGTCGCCTGCCCGACCGGCTCGCAATACCTGTTCCACTGTGTCCGCAAGCCGGTCGGCGTCAGTCAGCATGAGTTTGTAGAACTCCTGCTTCCGCGCCTCGGGCAGTTCGCGTCTCTGCAACGTTTCCAGATGCAGACGAATGGATGCCAGCGGAGTCTTCAGTTCATGCGTGACGGCATTGATGAAGCTGTCATGCTGCTCACTGTGCCGCAACTCCCGAACCAAAAAAATCGTATTTACGACCATGCCGGCAATAATCAGAGCGAAGAAGATGATGCCGAAAAACAGCAGCACCCCTTCGCGCCAGTTGAGAATGATCCACCCGACGTTCAGGGCGACCGCCAGCGCAACCAGGCCAATGCCCAGGCAAAGGAAGAAGACGATCGTTCCACGTCGGCTCGTAATGCGCATGGCTTCAGACTGATTTTACAAGGGCTGATTTTACAGCCTCAGGCTGGCGGCCGCGCTCCCATGCGCTCAGGCCTGTTGTCGGAATGGCAATTGTCCGACGTATCAAAAAGGAAAAGCCCCGACCGAAGCCGGGGCTGATCTCTTCAACGATCTTAGGTCACCTAGTCTCCCGAGGCAGCCAATTCAGGAACAATCAGCCGTCCATTCGGCGCCGCCACCAATCCCTGCTCGATTTCCGCCAGGCTGACGCGCTTGATATCCCATGCCAACCCGAGTTTCTTGAGAGTCCAGATGCCATACCAATTGGTATCGATCTCGTACCACCTAAATCCGTGGGCACACGAAGTAGGATGCGCGTGGTGATTGTTGTGCCAACCCTCGCCAAACGTCAGCAAAGCCACCCACCAGCTGTTGGTGGATAGGTCGCGCGTTGCGAAGCGCCGCGTTCCCCAGGAATGCGTTGCGGAATTCACCAGCCAAGTGGCGTGTAACAAGAACACCGTGCGGAAGAACATCCCCCACAGAAGCCATGGCAAACCGCCGATCGCGAACAGCACGACGCCGAGAATAATCTGCGGAACATAGTGATATTTCGTGATCCACACGTGGAATTTATCTTTGGCAAGATCAGGAACGTAACGGGCCAGGGTCGTCGCGTCGTGATGCATCGACTTTCCCATGAGGATCCATCCCATATGCGCCCACCACTTTCCATCAATGGGCGAATGCGGGTCGCCTTCCTGATCTGAAAACTGGTGATGAATGCGGTGCGTCGCTACCCAGAAAATCGGCCCACCCTCGAGCGCCAAGGTTGCACAAACTGTGAGGAAATACTCCACCCACCTCGGAGTTTTGTAGCCGCGGTGAGTGAGCAACCGGTGATAGCACATCCCGATGCCCAGGCTCCCTGCTACCCACCACAGGAAAACCGCGACCAGCAGAGCCTTCCACGTGAAAAAGAAAAGTGCGGCCACCGCGCCCACGTGAAACATTGCCATGAACATGGCGGTGATCCAATTGACTTCGCCCTTACCCGCTTGTGTTCGTTCCAATTCCTGCAGTTCCATTGTGAAGGAGACTCCCCAGTCCCGAGCTTAAGATGAGCAACTAAAACTAAGCTATCAGCAGGAACCGGCAGGCATCTGTAATACTTGTGTAATACGGAGTTTGAAGGGATTACTGCAGTAACGAGCGAGGCAAATTCGCGGTGTTCTTCTCCGCTTTCGGCGTGAATCCTTGCTACGCGGCGTTTCCTGCGACTTGAATGCCGGCCCATTTCTCCAGCAACGTAAGCGTAGCGGCGTAGTCAAGGTCCTTATGCCCATCCTCGCTGGCCATCTCGTAAATCTCTTCGACCGTTTCGAGCGCGGGCAATTTAACACGGGCTTCCTTGGCGGCCTCAAGCGTAAGGCGGATATCTTTATGCATGAGCCGCAGGGGAAAATTCGGGGTGAAGTCGCGTTGCAGAATAAAGGGCCCCTTGTAATCGACCACGCCAGACCGCACCATGGTGGCTTCGATCAGATGCATCAATTGCTGGGTGTCCACCCCCAGCTTGGTCGCCAATGTCAGAGCTTCAGCGAACCCTTCGAAGATCAGCGCGATCTGCAGATTCATGGCAAGCTTGGTAGCCTGCCCTTTGCCGGTCTCTCCCATGCGGAAGATCTTCTTGCCCATAGCCGCAAACAGGGGCTTCAGTCGTTCGACGGTTTCTTCCGCGCCACCAACAATGAATACCAGCGTGCCATCGCGTGATCCAATTTTTGATCCGGTCATCGGCGCATCCACCCACGCCGCGCCTTTTTGGCCGACCCGCTCGGCAAATTTCACAGTCGCCGAAGGAGAAATCGTGCTTGAATCGGCAATAATCATCCCGCTCGTTAGAGAGGATTCTGCGCCTTCCTTGCCGAAGATCACGTCCTCGACCGCGTCAGTATCCGACACGCAGAGCCAGACCACCTCCGCGCCCTGCGCCGCTGCCGCGGGAGTAGGCGCCACCGCCGCTCCTTCTACGAGCTTGCCCGGTGTCCGATTCCAGACCGTCACTTCATGACCTGCCTTGACGAGATTCGCGGCCATGGACTGGCCCATAATTCCCAACCCTAGAAAAGCCACTCGCATACGAACTTTCTCCTTCTTAAACCTTAACCCCGGCAGCGCTTTTGGATTAGAAATGACGTAACTTGTGTAGTCAAGCAAATCACGTCTTCACTAGGACACTGCCAAGCTGCGAAGTTGGAAATCCTCGCAATCTCCGGTGGAAGTTACTGCCGTACTTCCTCCGGCAGTAAAAAGCAGCCTGCAATCGCCGCAAATCATCTAAGATGGTGGAACGCTCGTCGCGGATATGCCGGTTGTTTGCCCGACGACATGACTCTAGCGCATGATCAAGCAGACGCTGCGCAATCCGGCTCTTCGAAAACGTGCCAGCCAATTCTCGCGCCTGGTACGCCATTCCGCGGTCACGCGGCGCTGCGGCGAGACTCACAAGCCGCGCCTCGCCACTAATGGAGAACTGGGCGTCACCTTCATCGGTCATGCCAGCTTTTTCGTTCAGATCGGCGGCAAGAATCTGGTCATCGATCCCAATTTTGCCCGCTGGCTTTTCGTTCTAAAACGCCTGCGGCGTCCGGGGCTGCGTATTGCCGATCTTCCGCCGGTTGACCTTGTGCTGGTGTCGCACGCCCATTTCGATCACCTGCATCGCCCTTCGCTGCGCGCCATTGTGCAGAACAATCTGCGCACTCGTGGAGTCGCGCCTGCCATCATTATTCCCACACACGTTTCCGACCTGATCTCTGACCTGGGCTTTGCCGAGATCATCGAACTCGACTGGTGGAAATCGTCGCGTCATCACAATGTTTCCGTCACCCATGTGCCCTCGCGCCACTGGGGCGCACGAATTCTCAAAGATTCGCATCGCGGCTACGGCGGGTTCGTTGTGAAATCGGGAAAGCATTCCGTTTATCACGCGGGTGATACCGCGTACTTCTCCGGCTTCTCGGAAATTGGACGCCGTCTCTCTCCCGAGCTCGCCCTGCTCCCGATTGGCGCCTATAATCCGCCGCAGTTTCGCAACGTGCACGCCAATCCGGCCGATGCCATGCAAGCCTTTCTGGACCTTAAAGCCCGCTGGATGGTTCCCATGCATTACGGCAGCTTCCGCCTTTCCCATGAACCGGTCGATGAGCCTTTGCAATTGCTCGATCGGGAAGCCCGCGCCGCCGGCATCAAAGACAAGGTCGTAGTGCTCGAAGAAGGCGTGACTCGCTTTTTCTAAATAGCCTCACTCCACTGTCCTGCATCCCTGCAATCCATTGCAGCGCTATGCCATCGCCGGCCAGACAGCACAGCGCACAACATTGTGTTGCTTCTCGAGCTCGGGCATGCGTTCTCGAGATGAATGTATCTGTTTGACGCTGTGGATAATCTTCCCCTCGGAATTGATGTAGACTGCAGCAAATCCAGCCTAGGAGGCATTTATGGCAGTGAAACCCGTTCCCGAGGGCTACCACACACTAACTCCCTTCATGACCGTGAAGGATTGCGCACGCGCCATCGAATTCTATCAACAGGCGTTCGGAGCGCAGGCACGCGGAGTCGCGAAAGATCCCAGCGGCAAGGTGATGCATGCGGAAATCAAGATTGGCGATTCCATCGTCATGATGGCCGACGAATTTCCTGATTTCGGCGCGCTCTCTCCGGAATCGGTGGGCGGCTCGAGCATGGGCCTGCACATCTATGTTCCCGACGTGGATGCCGCATTCGACCGTGCCGTCAAGGCCGGAGCGAAAGTTGAAATGCCCGTTATGGATCAGTTCTGGGGTGATCGCTACGGGAAGCT
This sequence comes from uncultured Acidobacteriota bacterium, assembly GCA_963785865.1. Lineage (GTDB taxonomy): Bacteria > Acidobacteriota > Terriglobia > Terriglobales > Acidobacteriaceae > Sulfotelmatobacter. The sequence goes on from CAWAXF010000036.1 coordinate 653,314, forward strand.
GAAAGATCCCTTTGGCCACAAGTGGTCCATCGCCACGCACGTGAAAGATATGTCCATGGATGAAATGAAAGTCGCCATGGACGACGCCATGGCCAAGATGCAGAAGACGGCCTGATCAATTCTCACCACAGAGGACACAGACTCTCAGCAGAGAGATCGCGTGCTCCTCTGTGGTGCAGTTTTTCCCACGGCGCTCGCGAAGCACTGTCAATACGCCAGCACGATTCTCAGATCCCGCAAGTTGTTCCCCGTTGGTCCAGTCTCGATAGCATCGCCGATCGCGTGAAATAGCGGGTAGGAGTCGAAACGCTCCAGCACCTTCCTCGTGTCGAAACCCGCTTCTGTCGCCCGCTCTACCGTGCTTCCGTCCACCACTGCTCCAGCAGCAGGGCTATTGCCATCGACTCCATCGGTTCCCGCGCTCAGGACGCACATCGGCTCGCTTTTTACTTTCTCGGCGCAAGCGAGGGCGAATTGCAGGTTGCGTCCGCCAACTCCACCGTTCACGACTTTGACTGTGACTTCGCCACCTGAAATCAGGCATACGGGCGAGAACTGGCGGCGCAGTTCGCGCGCCTTCTGCAGCAAATAATCGGCGGCCTTGACATAATCCCAGTCGTCGCACGTGTTATCGACCCGAACGAGAAATCCTGCGCGTTCTGCGGCAATGCTTGCCTCCTCCACCGCAGTCTGGTTCGAGAGCAGGGTCCACCAGCGCGAGCGCTGAAATGCGAGATCGTCTGATTTCGGGGTCTCTTCGAGCGCATGCCGTTCGAATAGTTCCCGCACGCTCGCCGGAAATTGTGAAACCAGATCATATTTCTGCGCCAGATGGTAGCAATCTTCCACGCTGGTGGAATCGGGCATCGTTGGACCCGATGCCAGCGCATCCGGAGTCTTCGCGGGAACATCCGAGACGAGCAACGAAACCTGCTGCGCGGGATATGCCGCCTTGGCCAGCCTTCCGCCTTTGACCGCGGACAGGTGCTTGCGAATGGCATTGATCTCCGCAATCGGCGCGCCTGAGTGCACCAGCACTCGGTAGGTTGCAATCAGATCATCCAGCGAGATCTCGTCATCAATGGGCTTCTCGACAATGGAGGAACCGCCTCCGCTGAGCAGGAACATCGCCAGCGAATTCGCATTCTGGGATCCCAAAGCGCGCAACATCGCGCCTGCCGCTTGAATGGATTCCTGATTGGGCGTCGGGTGTCCTCCACGAAAATACCGGAACCCGCGTAGCTGGCTTGCAGGTGGGACCGAACTGGCGACGATTCCTTCCAGAGAAATCCCGACCTGCGCTACAAGGGCTTCAACCATTGTGTGCGCAGCTTTTCCGAACGAAATCACCACGACGCGGGAATACGAGTGCAGGTCGTACAGATCTTCGCAGACGCGCAGCACGCCGCGTTCACAGTGAACGTGGCGAGAAAAGCCATTGGCTATAGAAGCTTGATCCAGGGTGTAGCGAAAGATCGACCGCGCTGTGTCGCGCATCTCGCGGAATCGCGCTTCGATGGCGGGATCGGACATGGGGAGGATTATAAAGACAGCTGCGAGCAGGGAGCTATGAGCTAGAAGCTTTGCGCTTTGCGTCGTCGCTACACGAGCTTTCTCTCTTTTACCCAAAACTCAATTGCATCGCGCAACTCGCGCAGCCGACCTTCGAAGAAGTGGTCGGCGCCTTCAATAATGACCAGCTTCTTCGGTTCCGGCACGGAAGCGGCGAGTGCCTCCAGCTTCGATCTCGGACCGAACTGGTCACGGGCTCCGCTCACGAACAGCTTGGGCTGGCTGCAATTGTGCAGAAACTCGAAACTGTAGACGCGTGGATCTTCTTTCTCGGCGGCAACAGGAGCAACTGGAACTCCCACTCCAATCACGCCCTGCACTCGCGAGTCCGCGCAAGCGGCGTGCATGCCGATCGCCGCGCCAAACGAGAATCCGGCGAAGATGAGGGGTAAATGATATTCCGCATCGAGCCAGTCGAGTGCGGTTCGAACATCCTCGATTTCGCCTTTACCGTAATCGTGTTCGCCTTCGCTCAGTCCCGTTCCGCGAAAGTTGAAGCGCAACACGGGAAATCCAAAGCTGTTCAGTGCCTTCATCGTGTGGAATACGACCTTATTGTGAAGCGTTCCGCCGAAAAGCGGATGCGGATGGCAAACTACCGCAGCGTGCGTGGCATTGGTTGCTCCAGCATTCAGCAGCGCCTCAAGGCGACCGGCGGGACCGTTCAGGAATAAAGACCGAATGGTTGAGTTCGGGGGAGGCACGCGCTTAGCTTACAGGAGTCAGTATTCAGGAACCAGGCGTCCGGAACCGGTGGAGGTCCGAAGCCTGAGGCCTGCTTTTGCTATTCTCTCCTGCATGGATGCGGTCACGCTCACTCGGCAACTCATCGACATCGAATCGATTTCGGGGAACGAAGCGGCAGTCGGAAATTATCTTTACGGAGAAATTTGCCGGCTCGGCTATCACAGTAAAAAGATTCCCGTGGAAGGCGATCGCTTCAACGTCTTTGCGACCTGGCCAGGACACTCGAATCCAGCGCTCGTCTTCTCTACCCACATGGATACCGTTCCCCCATTCATTCCTTCATCGGAAGACGAAGAGAAGATTTATGGGCGCGGATCGTGCGATGCGAAGGGGATCATTGCCGCGCAGATTGCGGCAGCCGAACGGCTGCGTCAACAAAATCTCTATGTGGGATTGTTGTTTGTGGTGGGGGAAGAACGCGACAGCCTGGGCGCGAAGATTGCCAATGAGCATGCGCCGTCGCAATGCCGTTTTCTGGTGAATGGCGAGCCCACTGAGAATCGACTCGCGCTCGCATCCAAGGGAACGCTGCGCGTTGAACTAACCGCGAAAGGGAGGATGGCACATTCGGCCTATCCGGAACTGGGAGAGTCGGCGATTGACAAGCTCATTGCGGCCCTGGGCAAACTTCGCGCCATGCCTTTGCCTTCCGATCCTCAGGTTGGGCCTTGCACATTGAATATCGGATTGATTGAAGGCGGCCGCGCGCCCAATGTCATCCCGGATTACGCGCATGCTGATTTGCTTTACCGGCTGGTCGGTCCATCGGAGGACTTGCGGAAGCAGATTGTGGCCACCGCGGGAGAGCAGGTTGAGGTCACGTTTCCACTGGAACTCCCCTTCTTACGATTGCGGACAGTGGATGGACTTCCAACCATGATCGCGGCCTTTACCACCGACATTCCGAAACTCACGAACTGGGGCGAACCTTTGCTGATTGGTCCGGGATCGATTCACGTCGCGCATACCGATGCGGAGTTCATTCCGAAGCGGCAGTTGCATGAGGCGGTTGAGATGTACTGCAAGATCGCTAAGGAATTAGTGGGAGTTGGGCTTCAACAGTTAGGCTGACGCAGCAAGACGTAGCAAGCTACCCCTCTACGACCCAGAACATGTCGCTCGTGCCCCGCTGCCCTTGCCGCCTGCACCATCCGAGATATCGACTTTAGCAGGTTGCGGAAAAAGTCTGATTGCAAAGCTGTTTTGGGAAGGGCACGACTTCAGTCGTGCCGTAAGTGATGCAAAAATCAGTGCGGCTTCAGCCGCTGAGGTTCACTGATGATGTGGTGAACGAGTTTTTCGCAGCCCTCTGGGCAAGCGCCGGCAACTAAGCGGCGGTAGACTGAAGGGATGAGCACTACAACATTAAATTCACTCGCCCGGGCTTCGTCATCCTATTTGCGGTCCGCCATGCACCAGCCAATCCGGTGGCATGAGTGGGGGGAAGAGGCCTTTACTGAGGCACGCCGCGAGAATAAGCCCATGCTGCTGGATATCGGGGCGGTGTGGTGTCACTGGTGCCACGTCATGGATCGGGAATCCTATGACGACCCTGCGATTGCGGCCATCGTGAACGAGCACTTTGTAGCCGTGAAGGTGGACCGCGATGAGCGACCGGACATCGATAGCCGCTACCAGGCAGCCGTGCAGGCGGTGAGCGGGCAAGGAGGATGGCCACTGACCGCATTTCTCACTCCGGATGGAAAGCCCTTCTACGGCGGAACGTATTTCCCGCCCAGCGACGGCTACGGCCGCCCCAGCTTCCGGCGGGTTCTGCTCAGCATTGCCAATGCGTACAAGGAAAAACACGGGGACGTGATCGAACAGGCTGCCATGCTCGAAAGCGCCATTGCGCAGTCGGAGTCGTTCGCCGGAAGAAGCGGACGAATTTCGCCGGGCTTAATCTCGGCGATCCAGGAATCGGCATTCAAGATGTTCGATCCGGAGCATGGAGGCTTTGGCCAGGCGCCTAAGTTTCCGCATCCATCAGCGCTGGAGTTGCTGATTGAAAGGTATGCTCATGCTCAAGCTGCGGAGCTTCGCTCCGCCGGACAACCAGGGGCGGCTGTCGCTACAAGTTCCAATCAGCTGCGTGAAGTAGTCGTGTCCACGCTCGAGCACATGGCTCGGGGAGGAGTTTACGACCAGCTTGCCGGTGGGTTCCACCGTTACTCCGTCGATGAGAAGTGGGTGGTGCCGCACTTCGAAAAGATGTCTTACGACAATTCCGAACTGCTCAAGAATTATGTCCACGGGTACCAGGCTACGGGTGAACAGTTGTTCGCGAATGTCGCGAAGGACATCATCCGCTGGATGGACGAGTGGCTGAGCGATCGTGAGCACGGCGGATTCTATGCTTCGCAAGACGCCGACATTTCCATGGAGGACGACGGCGACTACTTCACCTGGACGCTGGACGAGGCGCGGGCCGTGCTGTCGGAAGAAGAAGCTCAAGTGGCAGCCCTGCGCTATGACATCAACGAAATCGGCGAGATGCATCACAATCCGGCGAAGAACGTGTTGTATGTGCGCGCTTCAATCGAGGAGATCGCGCGACGCATGAACGTGACGGCTGAAAAAGTGTCTGGATTGCTGGAATCGGCGAAGCAGAAGATGTACGCGGCGCGACTGAAGCGCCAGACCCCTTACGTGGACAAGACGGTGTATGTGGGATGGAACAGCTTGTGCGTGTCCGCGTACCTCGAGGCGGCGAGGGTTCTACATCTGGCTGATGCGCGACGCTTTGCCCTGCGATCTTTGGACCGCCTGCTTTCTAAGGCGCACAGGCGCGCGGAGGAGTCAGCCAAGGCGGGCCCCGCCACATTGCTGCACGTGGTGGCCTACTCCGATCCCAAAGGCGGAGCACCGGGAAGTTCCAGGAATGCTGGAGGATTACGCGTTCACCGCGCTGGCTTGCCTCGACGCCTATGAGGCTAGCGCTGACTTGAGTTACTTTAAATTCGCGCACTCGATCGTCGACAGCATGGTATCGCGCTTTTTCGACTCGACCTCGGGAGGCTTTTTTGACAGCGAACCCGGCCAGAACGGCAGCAGCATGGGCGTGCTGGCGACCCGGCGAAAGCCGCTGCAGGATGCGCCGACTCCGGCGGGAAATCCGATGGCAGCGATTGCGCTTGCCCGCATGCATCATTACACCGGAGACACGCATTACCGCGACAAAGCGGAGCAGACGCTGGAGACATTCGCGGGCGTGGCCGAGCAGTTTGGAATTTTCGCCGCGACCTATGGAATTGCCGTGCTGCACTTTCTGGAAAACCCGGTGCAGATCGTGGTTATAGATCAAGGCGACGGAGACTCCGCTGACGAATTATGGGCGGCGGCGGTGAAACCGTTTGCTTTCACCAAGACTGCGCTGCGGCTCAAGGCAAACCAGGCTGTGGCCGGCAATCTTCCGCCTGTGCTGGCAGAGACTATTCCGAACCTGCCGCAACTCCGGACGGCAAAATCTTTTGCTGTGCTCTGTTCCGGTTCAGCGTGCCAGCCTCCTGTATTCGACGCGACAGAGCTTCAGAAACAGTTGGAGTCATCATTTGCGTGAGCCATGGCTATGAGCTATGAGCCATGGGCAAGAACACGTTGTTTGCTTAGGGTCCGCCGCTTTGCACGACCAGTATCCTTCGTTTGTTCATCGCTCATGGCTCGCCGCTCGCCCGCTAAAAAATAAGGGCCGGCGGATTCAATTAGTCCGCCAGCCCGAAGATTGCAAGCCCTGGTGCTCGGCCGAATTTACAGGTACGGCACGTTACTGCGATACATTACTTTGGTTACCTTGTGGTCGCGGCCTGCATGGGGTTTACTGCCAGTGCAGGAGTTGTTTTGCAGTTTCGTTGTGAGGGTGGGCACAGAAACAGCGGGCCGCCGTCCGCGGCGGGAACCTGTTGGACGGCAGCTGCGATGAACGTGCCCACTAAGCCTGCCATCAGGACAGCAATCCTGATCGTGCGTTTCATGGGTTCGTCTCCTATTGACCCGCGTGTAGGGTGTTCACCCGATTCCAATTCACGCGGTGCCGAATTATAGGACACGTGTCAAGCTTTTTTGACAGTACTTTTCCCGGCCTGAGGCCGCTCTCCTCTCCACACCCGCCAACGCCGTAAGCTGCATGCCAGATTCTTCCAGCAATCCAATTATTTGCAAGACATTGTGAAAGTATTCCTGAAACAAAGGGACCGTCCGACGCTGCCCTGGCCGCGGTGCGCTCGGAATTTACGAAATCCGAACAAGGCCGATGGATGAGTGAATTTTCCCAGGAAAGCGGGCTGACTGCTTATTTCTTGGTAACTGCTCGCAGCATTTCGCTGAAGCCGCCGGGAGCGGCGGCCGCCTGTGCTTTTTCAGCCTGATCGGCTTCTGCTACAGGTCGCGCAGGAACTTCCATGGGTGGGTTCGTACGGGAAAGAGCGCGATCCACCATGCTCTCAAACATTGGAATGAGCGAGTCGGCCGGAAGAGGATGATGGATATCGCTCAAGCTCTGCTCCCATCTTTGGGGCTGCAGCAGAGACAGGGTGCCGTCGCGCGCCGGACGCTTGAAGGCAACATATCCAAGCCAAGTGCTCAGACTGGCATTGTACGCCAGCATATTAACCATGCTGCAGGTGGGACCGCTAAGGTGGTTGCCGACCCACGAGCAGATCAGGATCAACTCGATCACCGCAAAAGAGCCAAACCCCAGTGCGATACCGAAGCTATGCTGGCGCCGGGAAACTCCCACGTAGTGGGCAAAAAACAGGAGGAACAGAACCATTCCTACCTGGATGATGCGAACGCAGCGCTGCGAGGTCATGATGGCCTGCATCCAGGGCAGCGTATCGTTGGAATTGGTCGACACCGAGACCACGCCGGCCACCAGAAGCATGACCAAACCAGCCCACTTGAAAAGCACTGTGCCCAGATCGCGCAGAGTATGGAAGTGCTTAAAGACATCCACGAAGATCTCGTGAATTACCAGGAAGCCCAATGCAACGCTGATCGCGTTTACACACCAGGACAGAAAGAACGCGGCGCTGTAACTTCTCCAGACGTAGGTGGGAAAGATGACGGCGAACGTAACCAACTGGGTGATGATATAGGCGAAGAAAAACTTGAATTGACGAAGCAGGCCGCGGCGAACCATGAGCGATGCGATCCCCACTTCTAAAAGGGGATGTATCATCCAAAGCGCGTAAAAGTAGCGCGTAAACTTATCGTCCATGCTGGTGTTTAACCGATGCCGCAAGCACAACAAACGTTCAATGCCACCCGCCTGCGCGGGACTCGGCCCTATGAAGCAAAGGTATCCGGTCATACCCCAACGTTCAATGCACCGAGGTAATGGAAGGTAACGTTACGATGAATGCCAACCTGGGGACAAGGTTACTTTCGTGCTAAAGGGATCAGGACACCAGGATTGACGGGGGACGGACGGGTTCTGTGAACATCAGTGTTAGCTCACGCGAAACGTCGTTTCCACGCTGAATCTGACGCCTAAGCGTCTGGCACGGAGTGGATGTAGGCGCGCATCATGCGGACCTCATCATCTTTCTCGTTCAGATCGTGCAGCAGAATGTCGCGCAGCGAGACAATCCCAACCAATCGCCCGTCCTGGCAAACCGGCAGGTGGCGGAATCCGTGGCGGCGCATCAGGGCCATACAGTTTTCCAGGCCCTCGCTGGTGCTGATGGTCATGGGATCATCCGTCATCACCTCAGCCATGCAGGTGGACTTAGGGTCGCGTCCTTCGGCGACCACACGCCGCATGAGATCGCGCTCGGAAAAGATCCCCACCAGTTTCCCATTATGAATGACGGGAACGGCACCGATGTTACGCTCCACCATGGCGCAAACGGTTTCGAGCACGGTATGGCCGAGTTCGGCTTCGTAAGTGTCCTGATCTTTGATCAGGTCGCAGATAAGCATTTTGATCCTCCCGGGTACGAATTCCGAGCTGGCCCAAAAGCATCTACCGCGGCGCGAGTATATGCCCGAGACGAGATGTATGCCAACAGAAAAAGGTTGCGCCAAATGAGGTTACAAGGGCCGGATGGCTTAAGACTTCACCGGAGTTGCGTGAGGGCCTTCGAAGCGGCGGGCTCGTTTTCGTTCACGAAAACGAAGTAAGAGGAATTCCAGAGTGCGGTAGGAACCGTTCCCCGCAGACGTGAGGTCACCACGATGTTGTATTCGTCGCCACTTTCCAGGTTCATATCGCACAACGGATCTTTCGAATAAGAGCCGACGGCTAACGGCTTAATCACCGCCAGAGCTGCCAGGAACTCGTGCAAATCGCGCGTTTCGGGCACGCCGGGAAGCAGAAAAGAGATTTCTGCTTGCTCCCGTGAGAAGTGCCAGGCGAGCGAAGCAGTCATATCCACTGCTCTTTCGTATACATCCTCTGAGATTGCGCCTTCGGCAGGATTATCGAAGACAATGGCCAGCTTGCGCTCATCTTCGCGGGCGAATTCGCGGACTTTCAGCGAACCTGATTTGGCGGTAGCTTTCCAGTCCACGTGGCGGGCGGAATCTTCCGGCAAGTATTCGCGAATGCGATAGAGCTCGGAGCCGCGCCCCCGCACAAAGCTCTCCCATTCGCCGCGAACCAGCGGCAGGACTTCAAGCACCTCGTCGCTGGCTTCGATTCGCGGGTAAACCAGCACTTCGCGGCGCAGTGCCACGTGACGCGTCTTGGTGAGAAAAGCGAAAGGGAAACAGGTAGCAAGACCGAAGCTGTCTTCGCGATAGCATCCCCGGCGATCGAATCTCAACTCCAGGTCGGCCGTCGCCTCGGTCTTTGGCGGCAGGAACGGAAAGTATGCCATTCCCTGGAACAGTCCGGGAGGTGGAGGCACGACGAGCACCCGCCGCAAACGCCGATCGGGAACACGCAGCCACTGCTGCTCTGCTGGACGGTTAAAGGGAAACGCGAACGTCGCAGCTTCCCAACGCCACTGCTTTCCCGGTCTCTTGCGCTTCTTGCGAGACGAGACCACGCGTACGGAGAAGGACGGCAGATACCTTCGTGGATTCTGCAGCACGATGCGGCCGATCACAGGCCGCCCCGCGAACACATGTTCCGGGACGTCGATTTCCAGTTCCAGGTACCGCAGTACTACGGCAGAAACGTATCCGGATACCAGGATCGCGGCGAGCATGGCCGCCACTACGATGTAAAGCAGATTGTTCCCTGTATTCAGCGCCGCGATGGCAATGATCAGCGTGACCAGTACGTAAACAATTCCGGCGCGAGTGACCTCGTAATCGAAGGACTCGCGAAAGCGCTCGACCGCAACCCGGCGCGCCAGGTAGGGCACCGTGATCAGGCCAACCAGGGTGGCGAGCACGAGCGAGGTGGAGGCCAGAATTACCGTTGCCCACACGTTCCCGGCATCCCGCGACACCGTCGAGAACAGGGCCGACGCAAAGGCCAACCCCAACCCCACAAGGGAAAGCAGAAACTTCGCCCAGACCTCGGCATTAGCGGATTGCAGCCATTGCGCTACCCGCCCGGGCACCGACGCATTTGTTTCAAACGGATTTGTTACCGTAGAACCCACTCTCTGGAGCCTAGCATTCCAGGCGGAGAACGGACAATCGGGAAGGACTTGCAGAAAAAGCGTTCGTAACCTACGTTGGCCACGAATTTCCGCGGATTCTCGCGGATTTACGCTCGGCCAATGACGCACTGTTTGTCTTCCGGTTCCGGGCGCGCTGTGCTACGCTTTTGCCGTCCCAGGCTTCTACTCTTAAAACCTAACTTCCCAACTTACAATTTCCGGAGGTTTGCTTATGCCAATGAGTAAACGCGCAGCAGCGGAATTCTTTGGAACCTTCTGGTTGGTCTTCGGTGGATGCGGAGCAGCGGTGTTGGCCGCGGGCTTTCCGGCAGTAGGGATTGGCTTTGCCGGAGTCGCGCTGGCATTCGGGCTTACTGTGCTGACCATGGCGTATGCCATTGGGCACATTTCTGGTTGTCACTTGAATCCCGCCGTGACCCTGGGTTTGGTGGCCGGCAAGCGCTTCCCTGCCTCGGATGTGGCAGGCTACATAATTGCGCAGGTTCTTGGCGCAGTTGCGGCCGCGGGTGTTTTATATGTAATTGCCAGCGGCTCGGCCGGTTTCGATGTACGCAATGGCTTTGCCTGCAATGGATACGGGGTTAATTCTCCGGGAGGGTATTCGCTGCTTGCAGGCCTGGTAGCGGAAGTGGTGCTCACGGCCTTCTTTCTCATCGTGATCATGGGCGCAACGGATGATCGCGCACCCAAGGGATTCGCACCAGCCGCAATTGGATTGTGCCTGACACTGATCCACCTGGTCGGAATCCCCGTTACCAATGTTTCTGTGAATCCTGCCCGCAGTACGGGGCCGGCGCTCTTCGCGGGTGGCTGGGCGCTTCAGGAACTGTGGATGTTCTGGGTGGCGCCGTTGATTGGCGGTGTGCTGGGAGGCGTGGTTTACAGAACCCTGTTTGCGAGCAAGGGCAAAACCATTGACGCTCTCGAAGCTACGCCGGTGGCGAAAGTTACAGCTTAGAGCCGAGCCTGAGTGGTGCGGCGGCGAGGACCCGCTACTCTAATATTGCGCCAGATCCTTCATTGCTAAATAAAGATCATTCGGCTGCGGCAGGATCGCGTCTTCCAGGATGGGCTGGTAAGCGACAAACGTATCTTTCGCTGCCACACGTCTGACCGGGGCGTCGAGCTTATCAAAGAGCTGATCGGCGATGCGCGCGGCGATTTCGGCTCCATAGCCCCAGCTCAGCGTGTCTTCGTAGGCGACCAGCACGCGATTGGTTTTTGCCACCGAGCCAGCAATCGTCTCCCAGTCAAAGGGATTCAGGGATCGTAGATCAATTAACTCCACCTTCACACCCTGCTCGCGCTCCAGTTTCTGCGCGGCTTGCAGTGCGCGGGGGACTACTGCGCCGTATGTGACCACGCTCAGATCGCTGCCGGGCTGCACGATCTTGGCCTTGCCAAACGGGATCATGTAGTCGGCGCCGGGGTATGACGCGCGTCCATAAGATTCGCGGTACAGCCGCTTGTGTTCGAGGAATAACACCGGATCATCGCAACGAATTGCGGTCCGCAGCAGGCCCGCCGCGTCCAGCGCGTTCGAGGGAAACACGACCCGCAAACCCGGAATGTGCGTGAAGATGCTCTCGCCGCACTGCGAGTGATAGATGGCGCCGCCCGTCAGATATCCACCAATAGCGACGCGGATCACACAGGGAGCGGAGTATCCATTATTCGAGCGCCATCGGATCGTCGGCAACTCGTCTTTCAGCTGCATCATTGCGGGCCAGATGTAGTCGAAGAATTGAACTTCCACTACCGGCTTCAGTCCGCGAGTAGCCATGCCGGTCGCGCGGCCTACGATCGCCGCTTCCGCTAATGGGGAATTAAAGACACGATCATTGCCGAACTCGCATTGCAGGCCGAAGGTTAGCTTGAAGACGCCGCCCTTCCCTTTTACCAGCTTGTGCTTCAGATATTCTTCGCGGCTGCAGTCGGCCACGTCTTCGCCGAAGATCACGATGCGCTCGTCGCGCTTCATCTCGTCGCGCAGCGTCGCGGTAATCAAGTCGGCCATCGTTTTCGCCGCCGGCTTCTTGCCGTCGCTGCTGGACTCGATGACGCCCTGATTGTCGAACGTCGAAGAGGTGACATCGAGGTCCTGCGAATAGAGGAAGTGAGTGACAGACTCGGGCGCCGGAGGCAGCGCTTCCAGCGCGCGATCGACGGCGGCCTGCAGTTCGGCTTCAACTTCTTTTTCCAGTTGAGTGATGCCCTTGTCGTCGAGGATGCCTTCGCGCAGCAGGAACATCTGGGTGCGCGAAACCGGGTCGCGCTGTGCGTCGCGTTCGCGTTCCGTCTCAGGACGGTACAGGCGCTCGTCATCGGAAAGCGAGTGCGAGTACGGACGGATGACGTGGGCGTGCACGAATGCCGGGCCATGTCCCTCGCGGCAGTATTTGACCGCACGGCGGAATGCCGCGAAACTGGCTACAGGATCGGTGCCGTCGAGCTCTTCAAAATGGAAATTGGGGAAACCAGACACCAGGCGCGAAATACTGCCGCCGGCGGTCTGCACTTCCACGGGAACGGATATGGCATAGCCGTTGTCTTCCACGCAGAAGATCACCGGCAATTTGCCCAGGGCCGCGGCGTTCATCGCCTCCCAGAACTCGCCTTCGCTCGAAGTGCCGTCGCCGAGAGAAACGTAAGTAACTTCGTCATTCTGGTAACTCACGTTTTTGAACTGGCGATAATCGGGCGCTCCTGATGTGGGGACTTCCACCGCGTTCGGATGCCGGGTGAGATACCGTCCGGCTTCGGCGCAACCAATTGCCTGTAAGATCTGCGACCCGGTGGGCGAGGACTGGGTGACGATATGCAGCGCGGGATAGCTCCAGTGCGACGGCATCTGACGGCCGCCGGAACTTGGATCATCCGCGGCCCCAACGCCCTGCAAGAACATGTGGTAGGGCTGAACCCCCAGCGCCAGGCAGAGCGCGCGATCGCGGTAATAGGGATAGAACCAGTCGTAGCCCGGCTTCAGAGCCAGTCCGGCGGCCACTCCGATCGCCTCGTGTCCGGCACCTGACATTTGGAAGTAGATTTTCTGTTGGCGCTTGAGCAGGATTTCCCGGTCGTCGATCCGCCGGGATGTATACATGAAGCGATAGGCTTGGATTAACTGCTCGCGGCTAAGTCCTTCGTGGAGCTTGGATTTTTTTGCGCCGTTGGCCGCCGGGGCCAGTTTGGGGTCGGTTTTCGTGGTCGCCATCCGGTTCTGATCCCTGTTTTCTTTAGATTCTCATCAGCGCTGCGGCGATTCCCCACAAATCTGTTGGAACTTGTTGGATTGTATACGGGAAGCAGAGGTTGGAAAAGCTACGAAAGTTTCTTACGTATTCGAACAACAACGGTCCGACCAAGTGCCGCAACAGTGCGACTAGACCCGACCGGCCGGTGCCAGTTCCGCCGGGTTGCGGTCCTCCGTCGTGGCGAAGTATCGACGCTGGAAGTACAAGGCAACGTTCACCAACCCTATCAGAGCGGGGACCTCGACCAGCGGTCCGATGACGGCGGCAAACGCTGCGCCAGAGTTGATTCCGAAGACCGCCACAGCTACCGCAATCGCAAGTTCGAAATTGTTGCTGGCGGCGGTGAAAGACAAGGTTGCCGTTTTCGAATAGTCCGCCCCCAGCTTGTGTCCCATGTAGAAGGAAACCAGGAACATCAACACAAAGTAGATGAGCAGCGGAACGGCAATTCGCACTACATCAAGCGGCAGGCGGACGATGTATTCGCCCTTCAACGAGAACATGACGACAATGGTGAATAAGAGCGCAACCAGAGTAATTGGGCTGATGCGAGGGATGAAAGATTGCTCGTACCATTCTTTCCCTTTCGCGCGCAGGAGAGCGAACCGCGTGATCATCCCGGCGAGGAACGGAATCCCAAGATAGATGAAAACGCTCTCGGCGATGGCGCGAATGGAAACGTTCACCGCGGAACCCTGCAGTCCAAACCATTCGGGAAGCTTGGTTACGAAGATCCAGGCGTAGACCGAATAGAAAAGAACCTGGAAGATCGAGTTGAACGCGACGAGCCCCGCGGCGTATTCGTGGTCCCCTTTCGCCAGTTCATTCCAGACGATCACCATGGCGATGCAGCGCGCCAAGCCGATCATGATGAGGCCCGCCATGTACTCGGGATAGCCGCGCAGAAAGATGATTGCCAGCGCAAACATCAGCACCGGGCCGATCACCCAGTTCTGCACCAGGGAGAGAAGCAGGATTTTCTTATTCCGAAAGACTTCTCCGAGTTCCTCATAGCGGACTTTGGCGAGCGGAGGGTACATCATCAGGATCAGGCCGATGGCAATGGGAATCGATGTAGTGCCGACCGTAAAGCGATTCAGAAACGGCACAGTGCCAGGAAAGATCCAGCCCGCCCCAACCCCGATGAGCATGGCGGCGAAGATCCAGAGAGTGAGAAAACGATCGAGAAAGCTCAGACGCGTGGTTATGCTGGACTTCATTTTCGTAACGCCCTCGCAGATTCCTGCCGACCAATTTCGTCGAGTTCTTTCTTAAGCGCAAGCCGGTCCATAGTGGCGATCGGCAAGCTCAGAAGCAGGCTGATCCTGCGGTCCAGAAGAAAGAAAGCTTCGCGAAACGCCTTCCGGACCTGGTCTTCCGTTCCCTTCACGGCTGCAGGATCGGGAATGCCCCAATGTGCGGTCATCGGCTGCCCGGGCCAGATCGGGCAGACTTCGTTCGCCGCGTTGTCGCAAACGGTGAAGACGAAATCCAGATGAGGAGCGCCCGCTTTAGCGAACTCATCCCAACTTTTGCTGTGCAATCCGGCAGTGGATAGATGAGCCGACTCGAGTTGATGTAAGGCCTCCGGGCGGACTGCTCCCGCGGGATGGCTGCCCGCGCTAAAGGCAGCGAAATTCGGCGCTCCTTTCTGATTCATGATGGCCTCGGCCATAATGGATCGCGCCGAATTTCCGGTACACAAAAAAAGCACGTTGTATCTGCGTTGCGTCATCGCTCCGAAACCTCAGTTGCAACAGGTTGGACCACAGCATGTGCTCTTGGGCGCCGGCTTGACCGCGCGGATGAAGGCGCTGACAACCTTCCCGTCCACCTGGGGAGCGATTGTCTCCACGTCGATTCCCTGCCCGGCTAGAAACACACGCGCATCTTCGGCACGGTGGACGCGGGTTGGCTCCAAATCTACCTGCTCGAATCCTGCAGCGGTCAGTTTGGCCCGGTAATCATTCTCATCGAGCGCGCCCGCGATGCAGCCGACCCATGCCAAAACATTCTGGCGAACTTCGGGCAAGATCTCTCCGCGCGTAACCACGTCGGAGACCGCGAAACGGCCGCCGGGCTTCAAAACGCGGAAGGCTTCGCGCAGAACCTTATCCTTATCGGCCGACAGATTGATAACGCAGTTAGAGATGATCACGTCGACAGAGTTGTCTGGCAATGGGATGCTCTCGATCTCGCCTTTGAGAAATTCGACATTCTCGATACCCGACTTGCGCTTGTTTTCATTGGCGAGCGCGAGCATCTCGTCAGTCATGTCGAGGCCGTAGGCTTTGCCCCCCGGGGCTACGCGTCGCGCCGAGAGAAGCACGTCGATGCCTCCGCCGGAACCAAGGTCGAGCACGACTTCGCCGGGCTTCAGTTCGGCCAACGCCGTGGGATTGCCGCAACCCAGCGAGGCCAACAGAGCTTCCTGAGGGATTTGACCGATCTGGCTGGCGTCGTACAGATCGGCAGTGATGGGGTCGCAGCAGGCAGACGCAGGTGACGCCCCGCAGCAGGAACTGCCCCCAGAGGTCACGCGCAGCGCAGCCTCGCCATACTTCTGCTTTACGACTTCCTTGATATCCGAGGTTTGAGTAGTGCTCATGAAAAGCTCCTATTTGCAGATTTGTACGATAGTTTGTGGCTTTACGGCTTTGTTCCGAGTGCAACATTCGGCGTAGAGGAACTGCAGCAATTCCTGCAGGGCTTCAGTGTTGGCGGTGTAGCGCAGAAACGTGCTTTCGCGCTGCACGTTGACCAGGCCCTCGGTTTTCAGCTTCTCCAGATGATGGGAGAGGGTTGAGTTGGGAATCTCCAGTTCCTCCTGAATTTCGCTGACTACCAATCCGTCGGGGTGAGCGGAAAGCAGCAGGCGCACGATGCGCAAACGGGCCTCGGTACCGATGGCGGAGAACATGTCGGCATAGGTCGCAATGCGCTCGCTGGTGTGGCCGGGAAGCGTGGATCGATTCGCCATATTTCGATAATACTAGAAATATGGATACTGTCAAGCAATTTCTTGCCGCATACTATTTGCATGGTGAACCTGGCGCTGCGGCAAGAGCTGGTCGCAATGAGGGAAGAGGATCTGCGCGTTCGCAAGGAGCTGGTCGATGCGGGAGAGCTCGGCGGCCCCTATGTGCCGCGAATGGAAGCCGTTCACGTCCGGAATGCCGCACGATTACGAGAGTTGATTGCCGAGCATGGCTGGCCCACAGAAGAAATCGCAGGCAAAGATGGCGCCGAGGCGGCCTGGTTCATTACCCAGCATGCGATCGGCGAACCAGATTTTCAGCGCAGCGTCTTGAAGTTGCTGCAGAGCGCGGCCGGGAAGGTCCCAGCCTGGCACGCCGCGTATCTCGAAGACCGCATCGCCATGCAGGAGGGGCGACCGCAACGTTTCGGCTCGCAATGGATGGACGATCCGCGAGATGGCTTCATTCGTCCCTGGAGGCTGGCGGAACCGGAGAACGTCAATTCCCTGCGAGCGTCCGTGGGACTTGATCCGCTGCGCCCCATACCAGAGCCCGGGCCAGAGCTCAGCGACGAGGAACAACGCAGGGTCAAAGAGAACCAACACTGGTGGGAAGAATGGCTGGCTTCCAAAGGTTGGCGCTAACCATGCTGTGTAGCGGCGGACGCCTCGTCCGCCGAGCGGCATAACCGGGCAGAGAGCGTTCAAGAGCAATCGACGCAGCAGGACGAAGGCGTCCGGCACTGCATGTTCATATCGTGCCGGGTTGCGATCATTTATTCTGAGAGTGTCATGATTCGCACTCTTCGTGCCTTTGACCCGCACTCCATCAAACTGGTGATCTTTGATCTGGATGGAACGTTGATTGACTCGCGCCTCGATCTGGTCCATTCGGTGAATGCCGCGATCCGCCATATCGGAAAGCCCGAATTGCCGGAACATCTCATCGCAAGTTATGTCGGAGATGGCGCACCTGCCCTCATCCAGCGCGCACTGGGCCCCGAAACCGTTGACGAAGCGTTAATCCGCAAGGGATTGGAGTTCTTCCTCACCTATTATCGCGAACACAAACTTGACCATACGACTGTCTACGAGGGCATTGAAACGGCCCTATCCCAGATTCGGGATTCCGGAAACGGCGTGCCCCGGAATATGGCCGTGCTGACGAACAAGCCAGTAAATCCATCGCGCGCAATCGTGGAAGCGCTGGGGCTGAAACCATATTTTTTTCAGGTGTACGGCGGCAATAGCTTTGAAACCAAGAAGCCGGATCCCGAGGGTGCGCTCAAACTGCTTTCTGAGAGTGGGGTTCGGCCCGAACATGCTGCCATCGTCGGCGACTCCCACACCGATATCGAGACCGGGCACAATGCAGGATTGTGGACCGTGGGTGTGAGCTACGGGTTCGCCCCGCAGACGGTGACGGATGCGCATCCGGATGTGCTGGTGGACCATCCTCACGAACTCGCCGAGTTATTTCGCGTCCGCGAGTAATTTGTGATTCCGATCACAGAGTTTTTGGATGAGCGCTTTGCCTCGATGAAGGTGCATTCGCCTCTAAGTGCCGATTTGGCCAGAGCTTCCGGGGTTCATGTCCTGTGATAAATAATCTCACTATACTACTGATTCAAAGGTACTTACATTTGCGAGTTAAACGCATTTAACTTGCCCCAGGGGAGCGTCGAATCTCTGCCGAACGCCTCCTTCACTTGCTCTCGGTTCGCCCTTACATCGAAGCAGAAAGCGCCGTGGAGGGCATTCCTGGATGTGACCGACTCGTCCGAACACTCCCCGCACTTTCAGGCTTGGCGAAGGCCTGCACCGAAATCACGTTGTCATCGCGTTGTCGTCGCATTGTCATCGCGTTGTATCGTTGCATTGTCATCGCGTTGCGTCGCATTGTCATCCTGAGCGAAGCGAAGGATCTATGCAATCTGCTCGCGGGATGCATGGATCCTTCGCTTCGCTCAGGATGACAGTGTCTGGTTTGGGCACCGTCCTTATCTTCGCGGGCGCATCGGCATCGGCTACACTGCTAGCATCCGCGAACAATGACTGACGACCACTTCGGTTTCACTTCTGCTGAGCTGCGCAAGCTGCGATCCCTGAAGGATCCCTACGGCATCCAGAAATTTCTCGACGACATGCCGTACCATCTGGAAGACACCGCCTGGTCTCCACGCAAGGTGTTGGCCGAGCAAACATCGCATTGCCTGGAAGGAGCGATCTTCGCGGCGGCCGCTTTGCGCGTGATTGGATATCCGCCGCTGCTGCTCGATTTTGAAGCCGACCACGACACCGACCACGTGATCGCTATCTTTCGACAACAAGGATGCTGGGGAGCGGTAGCGAAATCCAACTATACGGGATGTCGATGGCGCGAACCGGTGTACCGCAGCCTGCGCGAGCTGGCATTGAGCTACTTCAATATTTACTTCAACCTGCGGCGTGAGAGGACGCTGCGGCGGTATTCGGTTCCCGTGAACCTGAAACGGTTCGATTCCCAGAACTGGATGACCACTCCGAAGCCGGTGTGGTTCATCGTCTATCACCTGTTCGATCTAAAGCACTATCCCTTGCTCACGAAAGCACAGGAGAAGCGGTTGCACCGCGTGGACGAGCGGCTCTTTCAGGCTGAGTGCCTGGGAAAGGCACATAAGAGACGGAGGTAATCTGATCTGCGACACGCATTGCGCCGATATAAGCCATAGCTTTGCTGAGACTGCGAATCGAGCGGAACGAGTCGGAAGCTGAGAATTCGATGGGAATCGGTCAGGCTCGAGCGATGGTGGACGCGCGGCGTTATCCGCGCTACGGCCTGAAAGTGGAAATACGTGTCTATTCCCGGCATGCGCCGGTGGTGCGCGGGGAGACCGTGGATATCAGCGCGTCGGGTATCTCCGCCATGCTGCGGGTGGAGGTTCCGGTGGGAGAGTTAGTCCGACTGGAATTCTCCGTCTCCTCAGGAGATGTCGAGGTGCACGCTATGGTACGGCAGCGCAATGCATTCCGTTATGGTTTCCAATTCGTAGAAGATAACTCTGCCCAGGAACTCATCCGCCGTACTTGCCGCGAATTAGCTTTGGAACAAGCCATCGCCGCCAAAGACTAATTTTTCTCGCTCTACTCTCTCGTAAAATCGAGCCATGATGCACCGCGGCCTGGCTTCGGTCCTTCTGCTTTTTGTATGTGTGATCGAATCCCGGAGTGCGGGACCCGCGCAGGATCGCGCCGATACCGCGCCTCATGCCTCCGCAGTCGCCCGCTGTCCCTGCTCCCGAACTCACTCCCGGACCCGACGGCAAGCTCTCTGCTGAGCAGATGCAACGGTTATTTCAAATCGTGGCAGAGAAAGATCTCGCGAATCAAAAACAGGTGCGCGATTACACCTACATCGCACGCCAAGTACAGAACAAACTCGACGGCAAGGGGCAGACTAAGTCCACCGAAGTGAAGACCTACGAAGTTCTTGAAATTTACGGAGAACAGGTGCAGCGCCTGATCGCAAAGGACGACAAGCCGCTTGAGGGCAAGGATGCCGCGAAAGAAGAAGAGAAGATCCAGAAGATTATTGACAAGCGGAAGAACGAATCCGAGCAAGACCGGCGAAAACGGGAGGAGAAAGAAGTAAAGGAGCAGGAAGACGGCCGCAAATTCGTTCGCGAAGTGGCGGATGCGTACGATTTCACCATGCTCGGCACCGAGTTGGTCGGCGGCCGTGAAGCGTGGGTCTTTCAGGGCGAGCCGCGTCCCGGATTCGAGCCACACATGAAGGAGTCGAAGTTCCTTTCCAAATTCCATGGACGGGTGTGGATCGACAAGTCCGATCTGCAAATGGCGAAACTGGATGTGGAAGCGCTCGACACGGTATCCGTGGGCTGGGTTCTGGCGCGCGTTCACAAGGGCACGCGATTCATGATCGAGCAGACACGGGTGAACGAGGAAGTGTGGCTCCCGCGGTATCTCACCTTCAGGGTTGACGCGAGGGTGGCGCTGGTCAAGGGATTCAAAGTCGACGGTGAAGAAACGTTCCGCGATTACCGGAAATTTCGCACCACGTCGAAGATCGTGGGAATGGGCGAGGTGCAGGAACCGAAGTAGGAGGTGCCTAGAGCTTATAATGCGGGGTCCTGACGGACTCCATTTCTTTTTGCGTGAGGCGAACTCATGTCATCCGTTACTCGTCGTGACGTGCTGCGGGCAGGCATGGCGTTGTCGACGTCAGGTCTCGTTCCTGCTTCCGTAAGGCGCGCCGAAGCGTTGCTGGCGACCTACCCGAATGTACCCTCGGCGGAAGCTTCCACCGCGGTAACTCCGCGTCAACGCTTATTGTTCGACTTTGGCTGGAAATTTTTTCAGGGGAATGGCGCCGACCCTTTGCACGATCTTGGCTTCGGCAAGGGTCAGGGAGACTTTGCCAAGAGTGGCGAATTCGAGTTTGCCACGGCAAAGTTCGACGATTCGCAGTGGCGCTCGCTCAACCTGCCGCATGACTGGGCGGTCGAGTTGCCGTTTCGTTCGCGATGAAGAGCAGCAGAGTCATGGCTACAAACCTTTAGGGCGGCGCTATCCGGAGACTAGCGTGGGCTGGTATCGCCGTACTTTCGATCTGCCCCAGGAAGATTCCGGGCGGCGCATCAATATCGAATTCGACGGAGCCTTTCGCAGCGCGCTGGTGTTTCTGAACGGATATTTCATCGGGCGCAATGACAATGGCTATGCTCCTTTCTGTTTCGACGTAACTGATTTCGCTAACTTTGGCGGCAAGAATTTTCTGGTTGTGCGCATGGACGCGAGTTTTGGTGACGGTTGGTTTTATGAGGGAGCGGGGATTTACCGTCATGTCTGGTTGAGCAAGACGGATCCGCTGCATCTGGCGCGCTGGGAAACTTATATACGTCCCACAGTAAAGGGAAATAGCGCAACCGTCGCGATGGGAACAGTTGTGCAGAACCAGGGCACGCAGTCAGAGAATTGCCGGGTGCATTGGCAGATTTTGGATCACTCGGGCAAGGTGGTGGGCACAGCGGAATCAACAGCGCAGTCGGTCCCGCCAGATGCCTCGGTCACCTTCAGTGCGAACGCCAGTGTTAGCAATCCCGCGCTTTGGTCCCCAGAGACTCCGAACCTTTATGCGGCAGTGGCGACGGTTGAAGCCGCGGGGCAAACGCGAGATGCGGAGCGCGTAACGTTCGGCGTGCGCACCATCGCATGGGATCCGGACAAGGGATTCTTTCTGAACGGCAAGCGGGTGGAAATCCAAGGCACCTGCAACCATCAGGATCATGCCGGTGTCGGTGCAGCTCTGCCCGACCGACTGCAGTGGTACCGCCTGGCCGTATTGAAGGATATGGGCGGGAACGCCGTCCGGACGTCGCACAACATGCCGACACCGGAGTGGGTCGAAGCCTGCGATCGCATGGGCATGATGATGATGTGCGAGACGCGGTTGATGAGTTCGAACCCGGAGGGCATGGCGCAGTTAGAGACGATGATCAAGCGCTATCGCAACTCACCGTCAATCATTTTGTGGTCCATGGGGAATGAAGAGTGGACGATGATGCCGCAACCGCAGGGCGTCCGCGTAATTGACGAGATGATTGCGAGATCGCACGCGCTTGATCCGACGCGGCTTTGCTCTGCCGCGGTGAACGCTTCCTTCGATACGCACTTCCCCGAGCAATTGGATGTCATGGGCTTCAATTACAACCTGAAGGTGCATGATGCATGGCACAAAGCCCATCCCCAGAAAGCGTCGGTAGGCTCGGAGACCGCCAGCACGGTTTCGACTCGCGGAATTTACTCAACGGACAAGTTGCGGAATTGGGTGAGCGCGTACGACCTGAATCACACATCGTGGTCGCAGCTTGCCGAAGAATGGTGGAAATTCTATGCGGCTCGGGAATGGCTCGCGGGAGGGTTTGCCTGGACTGGCTTTGACTATCGCGGCGAGCCGACTCCCTATGGATGGCCGTCGATCAACTCGCAATTCGGCATCGTTGATATGTGCGGCTTCCCCAAGGACAATTTCTTTTACTACAAAGCCTGGTGGGGATCGGATCCGGTGCTGCACTTATTTCCCCACTGGAATTGGGATCAGCGCAACGGCGAGCCAATTTCCGTGTGGGTGCACTCGAATGTGGATTCAGTGGAGATCTTTCTCAACGGAAAGAGCCAGGGATCGAAGAAGGTCGAGCGCCTGACGCATCTTGAATGGAGCGTCCCGTATGAACCCGGCGTGCTGGAAGCCCGGGGCACAAAAAATGGCAAAGTCGTGCTTACCGAAAAACGGGAGACTACCGGGGAACCGGTCGCAATCCGCCTCACAACGGATCGGAGCGAAATTGATGCAGACGGAGAAGATGTTGCCGTGCTGACAGTGGAGGCTCTCGACAACGAAGGACGTGCAATTCCAACCGCAGACTATCCCATCCACTTCAAAGTCACGGGAGAGGGGGCGCTGATCGGCGTGGGCAATGGCGATCCCAACTGCCAGGAGTCGGACAAAGGAAATGTGCGAAGTCTCTTCAATGGTCTGGCGCAAGTGATCGTGCAGGCCAATCGCACCCCGGGCAAGATCACGGTGGAGGCGTTTACGGGAGAATGGCCTCCGCCCAAGCTTCCTTCCACGCAGGTCACGATCACGACGAAGAAAGTGGAGCTGCGGCCCACGGTAGAGTGAATCGACTCCACTCAACAAAACAACTTCGAGGGCTGAGGCCTTAAGTCTGAAGTCTAAGGTGTGAATTCATGTCGAAGTCGCGCAGAGATTTCTTAACGATTACGTCGCTGGGATTTTTGGGCGCGGCTGCCACAGCCCGAGTGCTGGCACAGGCTGCTTCCAACTTGCCGCCGGGAGCACCGCCTGCGTTCGGGACCGGCCCGGCTTTCGGGCCTGAAGTCTCGGAGGCCACATTCGGCGAAGCGGAGAAGCTCGTGCAGTTCCCGCTCACCGAACCGGAACGTGCCATGGCTGCGGCAAGTTGGCGCAAGACACTGGCATCCGTTTACGAACGCCGGACTGGTCCGAGGAAGCTCGCGCTGGAAGATACACTCGCACCCGCCACAACCTGGAATCCCATGATCCCGGAAGTGAAAGCTTCCGAGCACAGGGATCGATTTATCCGCAGCAATGACTCGAGTTCCCTTCCTGCAAAGGATGAGGATATTGCGTTCGCACCAGTGGCACATCTGTCGCGCTGGATTGAAAAACAGCAACTCAGTTCCGAGAGGCTGACGCTCATCTATCTTGACCGCCTGCAAAAATTCAATCCGCAGCTGCGGTGCGCGATCACCATCACGCGCGAGCTGGCCATCCAGCAAGCGAAGCAGGCTGACGAGGAGATTTCACGCGGCCACTATCGCGGTCCACTGCATGGGATTCCGTGGGGCGGGAAAGATCTTTTGGATACCGCCGGGATTCCGACGACTTATGGAGCGGAGCCTTTCCGGAATCGCATTCCTACGGAAGATGCTGAAGTAGTAAAGCGACTGCATGCTGCAGGAGCCGTGTTGGTTGCGAAATTAAGTCTTGGGGCACTCGCGCTCAATGACATCTGGTTTGGCGGCCAAACAATGAATCCGTGGCTACCCGAAGAGGGGGCCTCGGGATCGAGCGCAGGGCCGGGGGCGGCTACGGCGGCGGGGCTCGTGGCATTTTCCATTGGGAGCGAAACCGGCGGCAGCATTGTGAGTCCGGCGATGCGGTGCGGGGTGACGGGGCTGCGTCCCACATACGGCCGTGTACCGCGCACGGGAGCGATGACGCTCTGCTGGTCCCTGGACAAGCTGGGTCCGATGACGCGCCGCGTAGAAGACGCAATGCTTGTGCTGCAGGCAATTTCGGGCAAGGACCCGCGCGATATGGCTAGTGTGGACAGCCATCTGGATTTCGACGCCAACGCGAGCGTGAAGGGATTGCGCGTCGGTTACTTCCCTGCATGGATGAAAGAGCCTCCGGCCACGGAAGTGGATCGGGCGGCACTGGAGACCGTGAAGAAGCTCGGCATGGTGCCGGTGGAAGTTTCGATTCCTAATTGGCCTTACGATTCCCTGAACCTCATTTTGTTTGCCGAGGGCGCGGCCGCATTCGAGGAACTGACGCTTAGCGGAGAACTTCGCGAACTTAAAGCTCAAGTCCCCGATGCCTGGCCGAATCTGTTTCGGCAGGCGCGATTTCTTTCGGCAGTGGACTTCGTCCAGGCGGACCGCATGCGGCGCAAAGTCGCGCAGGAAATGGAACGAGTGTTCTCGCAAGTCGATCTGTTGCTGGTTCCTTCGTTGCGCGATGAAATGCTGGTGATCACGAACTTCACGGGGCATCCCTCGCTGACGCTGCGAGCCGGATTTGTCGAGGTCAAGCAGGCACGCAGCGATTGGGCTCCCGATCCGCAGCATCCGTTGCCGACATTCAGCACGCCGCGTCGCGTGCCGCACGGAGTCACGCTGATCGGAAGATTGTTTGATGAAGGAACGCTAGGTACTGTCGGGATAGCGTTGGAGCAGGCGTTTGGAGCGGCCTCGGAGCGACCTCCCGGCTATTAACTATTCTGAAACATAATTTCATGTCATCCTGAGCGCAGCGAAGGATCTCCGCAATTTCCCTCCCTGCAAAGAATGCAGAATTCCTTTGGCCTCACTGTGAACGTCAACCATGGCCTGACCCGACAAGGTCATCGCTTTCCGTGGCTTTATAATAGAAAGATTGTGTACTAGCGAAATTCCGCTCTGTAGGGCTTCCAGGCGAATTTGGCCGAGCTTGCTCGGCTAGACAGCCTAGACGGCTGTCTCCACGTGAGCTTCGATTGAGGACGCATTCTGTCCTCATTAAGAGATAGGGTATCCGCCAGCAAGTGAGGGCTGTTTTTAATGGATTTCAAACTTGTTTCCAGTTACAAGCCGCAGGGGGACCAGGCTGCGGCGATCCAGGCGCTCACGCGCGGGGTATTTGACCGCGAGCAACACCAGGTTCTGCTCGGCGTAACCGGATCCGGCAAGACGTTCACGATGGCGAAGGTCATCGAGGCGATCAATCGTCCAACGCTGGTGATGGCCCACAACAAGACACTGGCCGCGCAGCTCTATCACGAGTTCAAGAGCTTTTTCCCTCACAATGCCGTCGAGTATTTCGTCTCTTATTACGACTATTACCAGCCGGAAGCATATGTGCCAGCCGCTGATCTTTACATCGAGAAGGAAGCAACCATCAACGATGAGCTGGACAAGTTGCGGCTGTCGGCCACGCGCTCGCTTTTTGAACGGCAAGATGCACTCATTGTGGCTTCGGTGAGCTGCATCTATGGCCTGGGCTCTCCGGAAGCGTACTACGGGATGATGCTCTTTCTCGAAAAAGGGCAGAAGATCAAGCGCGAAGATATCACCCGCAAACTGGTTGACATTCTTTACGAGCGGACGAATGGAGAGTTTCGCCGCGGAACATTTCGCGTGCGCGGCGATGTGATCGAGGTCTTCCCTACTTATGACGACATGGCTTACCGGATCGAATTGTGGGGCGACCAGGTCGAAGCACTTTCCCAGATCGATCCGCTGTTCGGGACGGTGAAGCAGAAGTACGTGCGGCTGCCGATTTATCCCAAGACGCATTACGTGATGAAGGATGAGACTCGCGCGTCGGCCGTCGAGTCGATCAAGAAAGAACTGGCGTGGTGGGAGCCGGAATTAGAGAAGCAGGGGCGCGTGGTGGAAGCGCAACGGATTCATCAGCGCACCATGTTTGATTTGGAGATGATCAAGGCCATGGGTTTTTGCCACGGCATTGAGAATTATTCCCGGCACTTTACCGGACGCTTGCCGGGCGAGCCTCCGCCCACGCTGCTGGATTATTTCCCGCGCGATTTCCTGATGTTCATCGACGAGTCGCATCAGACGGTTCCGCAATTACATGGAATGTATGCCGGCGATCGCTCGCGCAAGGAGGTGCTGGTGGAATACGGCTTCCGCATGCCTTCCGCGCTGGATAACCGGCCATTAACATTTGCGGAATTCGAGCACCGGACCAATCAACTGGTCTATGTATCGGCCACTCCCGGTCCCTACGAACTGACGAAGTCTGCAGGCGTAGTGGTGGAGCAGATCATCCGGCCCACGGGATTGATTGATCCTCCGGTGGAGATTCGCCCGGTGAAGGGCCAGATCGATGACCTGCTGCATGAGATTCGGGAACGCGTTTCCAAAGGCGAGCGAGTGCTGGTTACGACGTTGACCAAGCGCATGTCGGAGGACTTGGCCGAGTACTACGCGGAAGTAGGAGTGAAATGCCGTTATATGCACTCGGAGATCGAGACGCTGGAGCGGGTGAAGATTCTGCGCGACCTGCGCAAGGGCGAGTTCGATGTATTGATTGGCATCAATCTTCTTCGGGAGGGACTGGATTTGCCCGAAGTATCATTAGTGGCAATTCTGGACGCGGATAAAGAAGGATTCCTGCGTTCTGCAGGGTCACTGATTCAAACCATCGGACGTTGTGCGCGTCACCTGAACGGCCGGGCGCTTCTTTACGCCGACCGAATGACCGACTCGATGAAGCGGGCCATTGACGAGACCTCCCGCCGCCGAGCCATCCAGACGGCGTACAACGAAGAGCACGGCATCACGCCGGAATCGATTGTGCGTCCGCTGGACATGACCCTGGCCGCGATTGTGGCGGCGGATTATGCAGACCTGACAGGGGGCGAAGCCGAAGGCATGCCGGAGTTCAAGTCACAGGAAGAAGTTGACGCCTACATCGGGAGACTCGAGAGCGACATGCGTGAAGCGGCCAAGCGCTTTGAATTCGAAAAGGCGGCCAAGCTGCGCGACACGATCAAGGAATTGCGCACCAAAGAATTCTTGTTCGCATAGGGACAGCCCCCTTGGGCTGTTCAGCGAAGCGAGCCGCCTACGGCCCCTCCCTGCTGCACAATGCTTCTGACCTCCCGCTGACGGCTCAAGCGTTCTATCGCCCGTTTGCGCAAGCTGCCTCCAATCAACCCGATCTGCTACATAGCCGGAACGGGTCCGTGAGCGTTGTTCTGGCAGTGTTCTGTCTTATCGTCAGTGACTGGCGACCGAAACTACGGGATCGAACGCCAGCTTTATCCAGTAGTCTGGATGGGGAGGCTTCGGAAAAAGCACTTCTTTCTTCGCGCTGGAATCGGAAATGCTCTTCATAACGCACCGGCTCACATTGGTAATGTCGTTCACCCAGCCGTCCTTTGGAAATCCGTTGGCCCCAATTTGGAGCACGAATGCGAACCGCGATTTATCGTCGGCTCCCTTTTCGCATGCTTGCACGAGGCTGGCGAGTGCCTGCTCTACCTTCTTCTGATACGCCGAGCCATCTGGTGTCAGCGCCTCGGCTTCTGCTTCTGCCTCGATTTTGCGACTGCGTGCTTCCGCTGGCGCCAGGTCCGATGCCCAGGTTTGCATTTGATGGAAGAAGTCTTCAGTAACCCACAGGTCGATGTCATAGTTCTCGCCAATACGCTTGAACGCAGCATCTGCAGTGACCGAGTCATTGTTCTTCGTTGCCATCAGCGCAAGAACGTTCAGATCGGAAATAGAGGAGCCGTATGCTTTCTCGATTGCGTTGTATCCCCTTTGCAGTCGCGGCCAGGATAAGCGGTGAAACTCATGCTCGTCGGCACAGGGGCAGACGAGTCGCTCTCCGATTCGGAAATAGAGTATGTCACCGTTCGTCCCACCTAAACGGTTTGCACTTTGCTCCGCGAATTTGGCGGCGTCGCCTTCCTCGCCTCCCCATTTGGGCAGCATGTACTCCGCGAGGGAGCGATAGAAATAGTAGTAGTCCGGAGCCACAGCAGTCGCTTCGTTGACAAGTTCGGTGGACTTCCCAACATCCCAACCCTCGGCCCTCGCAACTGACTGCATGGCTAAATACCAGTGCGGGCACTTTGCCGCGAGAGAGGAAGCGTCGTCGAGAATCTTTTTCGCATGCTCGATGCGCTGGCCAAACAGCTTCCATCCGCTCTGAGTGACTGTGTCGCTGTAGCCGTCGCCGCGCGCATGCCACGCAAAGTTGATATAGGCCTCCGCGAGTGCGACTGGGGCGGTTATTGACTTGGGATTGGCCGACAGCCATTTTTCCAAGTGGCTGATCAGATTGTTCCAATCCTCTTCGGTCGCGTGGCCCGGGATGTCGGAAACGCCACTGTAGAAAATGTGAAGCTGCCATTTCCCGCCCGAAAAACGTATCTTGTTGGTGCGCGCCGAATCGCGATGCAGTCGAGTTGCCGAAAATCCTCCAGTTCGACCAACCCACGTACCGCGGCGCGATAAGACTTAGCCGCTATCAAGTCATTATCGCTTTGAAACGCGTCGCCGAACTTCTGGCAGGAAGCTGGTGCGTCCTGTAATTTTGTTTGTGCCGCGGCTAGGGCGCTGTAAGAAGTAATGGTCAGAAGGACAGCCAAGGTTAATGATCGTCTTGGAACACGTGGGGTGGGGAGTCTCAGCACAGCAGGAGTAAGCATGATGTTCTCCGGGGGAACATCGATCCTAGCCAGCTCATCGGATGCAGGATAGATTACGTCGGTATCAGGCGAGGCCAACCTGGATGGGGAAAATGTGTTCGTGAAGGAACATGAATCTATCTTCCATATGCGGCCGCGGCCGCCAGCGGCTTGCGGTGGAAGGTGTAGCCGTCATAGGTCTCTGAGCGAAAGTTCAGGTTGGGAGCGCAGAGCTTTTCCGTTTGGCTGAGGAACAAGTATCCGCCTGGCTCGAGATACAGGTGCAACCGCTCCATCAACGCAGTTCGCTGTGCGCGGGAAAGATGCGGAAGCACATCCATACAGAAGATGCAATCAAAGCGTCCGATATACACCGGCTTGGTCAGATTCATCGTGTTGAACGTCACCAGACTGCGCAGGCGCGGTTTGACCAGCAGATAGCTGCTTCCATTTCCATTTCCGTTACTGGCGCCGTGATTCAATCCGTTCCCGTTCGCACTCTCCTGAGCACCATTGGACGATCCATTCGTACTCATTTTTGAAAAGCACGCGCGAATTGTCGCGGGCGGCAGACCGGTCAGAGAAGATTGGGGATATACGCCACGTTCGGCCACTGCAATCGAGGATGGCAAAAGATCTGTGCCGACAATGTGAATCGAGCAATCTTTAGTTCCGTTGGTGGAGGCTGGAGTTGGACTCTCACATACGCCGCCATTTTTGCCGGTCGCCTTCACGTCCTTTGTTCCGCTTCCGTTCGCCGAGCCTGCAGTGCCATTTCCATTGCTATTGGAAAGCGCTTCGCAAATGGCCATGGCGATTGAGTAGGGTTCTTCGCCGGTGCCACAACCCGCGCTCCAGATGCGCAGCGTTGCCGTTCCGTCGCTCGATTTCCGCGAATAGATTTGCGGGATGATCTGGCGGGTCAGGGCATTCATCGCACCAGGATGGCGGAAAAAACCGGTATTCACATTCAATACGCCATCCAGGAAGCTCGTGCTTTCTGATGGATCCAGGTCAACAGATCGCAAACGCCCAAGCAACGCGGCGGGCGAGTCCAACTCGTTGCGCTCCAGGTAATCGGCTACGTGCGCCGCCAGTGCGCTGTTTGGACAGTCGAGCAGAATTCCAGTCTGGCGTTCTACTAACAGACGCAGCTCAGAAAGTTCGTGCTCCAGGATTGTGACGCCGGCCATCAATTTATGCATAATTTCTTTCCTCTCACCTGTGGCTTCTCGATCACCATGAGTCGCTTCAGGGGAGGAGGACTCTCAGTTCAGTCGTGCAGCCAGTACTCAGAAATCAGCGGTTTGTTTTTAACCGCGAACTCCTCACTTCATACTTCTAGTTTTCACATTCAATCGCCCGCGGCCGTCGCCGCGAATGCCTTGCCGGAATCATGGATCGCCTGTTGCGCGACCACATTCATCTCCTTTTCGAGCGAGGAGAAGCGCTGCATGATTTCGTGAATGCGTAGTGCCATGTTGCGGATCGTTTCAATCTGCGCGCGAGTGGGGGCGGAGAAACTGCCGGGTTCCAGCAGCAGCAAGTCGGAGTTCCCCAGCACCGAGGTCAGCGCATTGTTCACGTTGTGCCGCATTTCCAGCATGTAGCGGCCAAGCATGGCCTGCCGCTCGAGAGAAGAGCACGCAGTTTCGGCGGCCCGGGCCCGCAGTTCGGCGCGCGACCGGTGAACCGCCTCGGCCGCCGCCAAGACCAGAGTCTCCAGCCAATGCTCGCTGCGTCGCAGAACAGAGACACGGGGCCAGCGCTCGTGAATCAGTTGTGCTGTGGTGGCATCCTGAGAGACGCAGAATACCGGCTGTCCAGTGGAGTGCAATGGCTCGAGCACCACCGACAGAAGATCCCGGCGTAACTGGCCGATGATCGCAACATCGAAGACGTCCACCGCAAATCGAGGCCACAACTCCCCACTGAGCATGGTGAAGGTCGGTACACTGCGCTCCATTTGCCAGCGGGCAGTAATCCGCCGAGCGAAATCGGCTTCGTCGGAGATGATCAAAACGGTGGGCGTTTCCACGAACAACTTCCCTTCCTCTACAAGCGATCTGATGGACGTTTCTTCTGGTGTGCAAAGGACATGACTGATTACTTTTTTGGCGGATCCGATTCCGGGTCCCAACCGGACGTGCCGGACACCTCAAATTCGGGAGCTGCCGAATTGCTGAGTGCGGGTTTAGCTGGAGTTGTCGGGTTCTTGGATACTGGCGATCCTGACGCCGAAGCTGCCGCTGCTTTCGCTGCCAGCGGAGGTTTCGCCGGTGCGGAGGCAATTTTTCCGGCGTCGGCCGGCTTTGCCATAACGGGCTTTGCCGGGGCCACCAGCTTGCTCGCTGCCGCCAACTTGGCTTTTGCTTCTGGTGCGCTCTTGCCGCGACCGAGGGCATGCTCGACCGAGGCTTTCAAATCGACAAGCATGCGCAGTGGTGAGCCAGAGGAGTACTCTGCCTGAAACATCACCTTCCACGACTGGCAAATCATGCGCAGACGCAGAATCGGTTCCTGCGCTGAAAATTGAGCGCGGCGGCAGTCAATGGTCAGTACGCCTTTATCTTCGAGCTCGGTTAATCCATCCATGATGATGTTCAGATCGCCCAGCATCAGGCGAAAGAACACGCGCCGCATCAGGTAGCCAAAACGGGTGAACGCGACTAAAGCGACCGGCAGATAGAAGAGCTCTCCCGCAAGGCCTTTCGCCTTTCGGCCTTGTTCCAGAATTCCGCCGTGCAGCAACTCGTCGAGCGAACGGCACTTGCGCGCCGATTCCAGCACCCGATCTAATGCATTCAGCCAAACCGGAGGTTTTAGCTCGACCTGTCCGACAATGGGTTCCAAGGTACCGGCAACGTAAGCCAGGTCGACCTCTGCGTCGTTCACACCGGTGGGAGCAATCTGGCTGAAGTACTGCACCAGCAGGAAGTCAATCTTGTCGCGAACCGTATCCGATTTCGTAGTCTTCGCCAGAAAATGCTGGACCAGGCTCAACAAGCCTTCCTGGGTTACCAGCGAATTGGTTTGCAGGAATTGGCGCAGCTGGTGCACCTGAACCTGGCTGTCCATTTGTTCCAGCCATTGCCTGGCCTGCTCCACGCTCTCTTTGCCGGGAGTTTCGACGCCGGCCTCAAGCTCGGCGCAGGGCTTCACGTCAATCGCGAACTCGCGCGCGAGTTCAAAGTAAATGGGATAAAGGCGGCGAGCAGAAATCCATTGAGCTGCCAGATCCTGAATAGGTGTGGAAGGGGTCATGATTTCACGATCCAGTTGGGCACATCGCGCTTGAAGCGCGCGGCCACGAGGGTCTTTCCGGGCTGATACTGCACTGCCACGACGGAAGCTGGTTCATCGAGAGAGCCGTCAGAGTTGCGAATACGAAGCTGGTCGCCGAATTCCAGGGGAGCTTTCGAAGCGAAGAGTAGCTCCCGGGATGTTCCAAATTCGATGATCGTGCTCTCGCTGAAATCGGCGACTTCGTGGTCTGCGAGAATGCGGGTGAGTTGAACAGGAAGGCGCAGCGGCATCGCGTCGGGAAAGAAACGGGCAAGGTCGGCCACGCTATTGGCGTTGTAGGCTGCTCGTCCGGTTGCGGCTGAATGCCCCATTCTAAGGTTTCCCTAACCTAAGTCCGTTTGCGGTTCGAATGCGGTCGGGCTCCCCCTCTTCCCGGTTAGAAAGAGCTGTGGGGAGCCGGATATCCGCGGTTCGCAAAAAGATGGAGCAACAGCAAAGCCATCTCTGAGAACGGAAGGATTAGCACCGAGGGGAGCGCATTTTCAGTGAGTTAGGATCGGTTTTCAATGCCTTAAGCGAACTTAATAGAAGCTTGCGTCTCAAGCTGAGATCAGAGTCTCACTTCGCTCGTCGCACCCGCATCGACCGCCGCGTTTCGAGATCAGAGTCACCGGGTCGCCGTGCTCGCGGTCAGAAAGCGCAGGATCTCGCGCATGACACGCTCGCTCTGATTGGTCTGGAACAGGAACTGGGCGTGAGCCGAACCGTCCACAATGATCAACTTCTTCGGTTTCGGTGATTTTTCATATTGCGCACGGATTCCTGGCAGACGCGGCCCATCCTCGTTGGCATCATCACGCGCGACTATATAAAGAGACGCTGATTTGAGCCTGTCAGCCGGGTCATTCGGAGCTGCTCCGAGCAGGACCACTCGATCGATCTCTCCTGGCTTCGACGCTATCGAAGCATCCCCGGCTGCGCCTCCTCCCATACTGCCGCCAACTACTGAAACGGTCTTGGCGCCGTGATCATGCAAATAGCGGACGGCGGCCAGTACATCCAGCTGAAGGGGGGCATCCATTGGATCGGAGCCGCCCGGACCGTGAGATTTTCCGTAACCACGGAAATCGATGGCCAGCACCTGGAATCCGGCTGCCGCCAAGGTTTGGGCCTGGCTCGCCCAACTCTCTTTGTTGAATTGCCCGCCATGTGCAAGGACGACGCCCCGCCTTCCGGTTCCGTAAATGTCTGCAAAATTACTCCTCCATCTTCCGTGGAGAAAGAGACGGTCTGCTGCCCCATTGCGGCAGCTGCGAGAAACAGCATTGCAAACATAACAACAACAATGCAGTTGCGCACGATATTAATTCATCCTGCCCATCCGATTTCGATGCTCATGCATAGAATTACCCATAGTATGACGTGCGAGAAAATGGGTAGTCCGTCCGATGCGGAGTCCTCCGGAACATCCTAATCTCATATCAACCTTTACTTAAAATTTGGAACTACTGAGGTGAGGAAGCATGCAAGGTCGTGATAGCACAAAGCGGGTCCAGACGATTGTGATTGGAGGCGGGCAGGCCGGGCTTAGCGTCGGCTATTATCTGCAGAAACGCCGTCTTCCTTTCCTGATTCTCGATGCCAATCAGCGAATCGGCGACGCGTGGCGGAACCGCTGGGACTCGCTCCGTCTGTTTACACCGGCGCGATACGCGCTCCCAGGACTGCGATTTCCGGCTGGCGGCGACAGTTTCCCGAGCAAGGATCAGGTAGCCGATTACCTGGTGCAATATGCACAGAAGTTTCACCTGCCGGTCCGAAACGGAGTCAGAGTTGAGCGACTGAGCAAGGAAGGTGGCCGGTTCATTATCGATGCAGGGACCGAACGCTTTGAAAGCGAAAACGTGGTGGTAGCGATGGCGAACTACCAACAGCCCTACACTCCAGATTTCGCGCGGGAACTCGACCCCGAAATTGTCCAGCTACACTCTCACAACTACCGCAATGTTTCGCAGCTAAAGCCCGGGAAAGTGCTGGTCGTTGGCCTGGGGAACTCTGGCGGCGACATTGCCCTTGAGATTGCACGCACACACCCGACCGCGGTCTCGGGGAAAGAAACGGGACACATTCCGTGGCCGATTGACAGCTTTCTCGCGAGGAATCTGTTCATGCGCCTGGTACGCATTCTGGGCCACTACATCCTATCGGTCAGAACTCCGATCGGGCGCAAGGCGCGGCCGAAGATGCTGCACCAGACAACGCCGCTGAGACGGTTTAAGCCGAAGGATCTGGAGGGGCGGGAATCGAACATGTTCCGAGGAAATCGGGCCGCAAGACGGCTGTCACTCTGGCGGACGGCCGAAAAATCGAGGTGAAAAACGTGATCTGGTGCACGGGATACACCACGGCTTTCTTGGATCTGATTTGCCAATTTTCGACAAGAACGACGGGCATCTAGCTATGAGCGGGGCGTAGTCGAGAATGTGCCGGGACTGTACTTTGTTGGGCTGCATTTTCTTTATGTGATGAGTTCCGCTTCGCTTATCGGAGTAGGGCGGGATGCGGAACGCATTGTGAAGCACATCACGCGTCGTGTTCGGACCGGTGCAGGCCGGTTCTCTGCCGCTGAAACTACGGTGATGGCGATGCCATTGCCTGTGAATACAGGAACTAGAGTTGCCTCGGAGCCAGTTGGCTATCGAGAAGCCTGAAAGAACGCAACCCCGGCTGCTTACACCAGATGATGCTCGTAGGCGTAGGCGGTGGCCGCGGTTCTGGAGTCGAGATCCAGTTTCGTGAACATGTTGCTGAGATGGCGCGCCACAGTCTTCTCGCTAATGTTCAGCTTTTGTGCAATCCGCCGATTGGTAAGGCCGGAGGCGACCAGTTTCAGGACTTCTACTTCCCGATCTGTGAGCGGGCCTGCAGTTCGGGAGACTTCTTTCGGCAAGAGAGTTCGGAGGCAGGCAGAGTCCACGGCAGCTCCCAAATGCTCGAAAGTTTGTTGGGCAGCGGTGAATTGCGATATTGCATTCTCTTCATCGCCCAGCTTTCGGCAGGCTAGGGCCATCATGCAGCGCGTCCGGGCAGCCTCATAGGGCACTTGCAGTTCGCACCAGAGATTCCAGGACCGTCTCAATTCGGCGAGGGCGCCGGCCGCGTTTCCCTCGGCGAGGAGCAGCGCACCGAAAGCTTCGCGGATAAGGCACGCAGGAATGGAACCTTAATGCGCTCAGCAATGGCAGCCAGTTCTTCGCAGGCCGTGCGGGCGGAAGCAAGGTCGTCCGTCGCAAGTGCGATGTCGACATAAGCCTCCAGGATCGCCGCACGCCGGGCTGGCTGTTGTGCCTCATCAAGCAGCCGGCGGACTGCCGCATTGGCCGCTCCCAGCTGACGCTGTGCCAGCCGCAACCGTGCCAGTCCAGGACCGAGGTTGGCGTTCCATTGGTTGGCTTTTTCATAGGCCTTCTCGGCTTCATCGAAGTTACCGCGCAGCCGCTGGATCTCTCCCAATTGATAGAACGCAGCACCGACTCCGCGCTTGGGAAGGGGATGGGACAAACACTCGCAGGCGCGTAGAGCTTCGTCGAGCGCGTCCGACCACTCTCCTTGCAGGCGAAGCAGTTCTGCCCGGCGCACGAGACAGGCGGCGCGATACGGAACAATGTCGGGCTGGGACTCGCACCATCTTTTGAGAGCGGAGGTCCATTCGTGGGCACGTTGCAGGTCGAAAATTTCTCCGCAGGCTTCGAGCACACTGCAGTACACGCCGCCAGCATTCAGGGGGGAAACTTCGCCCGCGGTCACCGCCACCATGGCCTCGTCGAGCAATGCCAATCCCCTGGTGAGATCGCCCTGCCGCACCAAAGCGCGCCCTTGGCCTTGCAGAGCTAAGGTCAGTAGATCCCTGTCAGCGTAGCGTTCCGCGATGGTGGCAGCCTCTGCGAAATTGGCGTATGCCGTCGCGGGATCGCCGCCGTGAAATGCACGATATCCCGCTGGCAGCAGCAAGTATCCGTGTTCCACGCACTCGGGTTGTCCGTCCAGTAAACGATTTGCCCGGGAAAGCCAGCCGCCTGCCATTGCAGTTTCGCCGTTCAGAAGTGCAGTGAAACCAAGCCAGAACGCACAGCGAACGGCATTCGCTGTTCGACCGGAATTCAGAAATCCTTGATGGGCGCGGGCCAGACTTTCCGCTCCCACTGCCTCCTTGCCGATGAGAAGAGCGGATTGCGCCAGTTGCAGGAGGTAATCAGGCTCTAACGGCGCTTCGGAGTCGGCGGCCGAGAGTTGGGTGAATGCAGCTCCCCACGCCTGTGCGCGAAAGGACTCGCAGCCCTGTTCCAAGGCGGATGCGCGTGAGTCCGGAGATTGGAGGGGAACCCTGCTTTTCATGGGATCAGGCGGTTATGAATCGATTGTAATTCGAGTCTAGCATTCTCGACTCTGGCAGGAAGGCGCAGGAGTAGAGGTGTTTTCCTGCTCAGGCGGAGCAATTCTCTCCTTGACAACTTAGGAGAGCGGCGCTATTCTCCTAATCATCTTAGGGGGCAGAATGACCGATTCAGCTCAGATCTTGCCTGGTACCCTCGACCTACTCATCCTGAAAGCCGTGTCGCTGGGTCCACTGCATGGGTACGGCATTCTTTTGCGAATTGGGCAAATCTCCGGCCAGGCGCTGTTGATCGAGCAGGGAGCGCTGTATCCCGCGCTGTTCCGACTGGTGCGGCAGGGCTTGCTCAAGGCAAGCTGGGGCACGTCGGAGAATAATCGCCGGGCGAAGTTCTACGAACTTACGGCGACCGGGCGCAAACGATTGCGCGAGGAAGTGGAGGACTGGAACCGATTGGCGAACGCCATCGGCTCCGCGCTTGCGGCTCAACCGGAGGAAGTATGAAACTCCTCGCCTACTTTCGCTCGATCGGCTCAAAGTTCTTCGCCGTTCCGAAATTTCGGCGGAGATGGAACAAGAACTCCGCTGCCACATTGCACTTCGCGCCGAAGACCTGGAACGTTCCGGCCTATCACGGAGGAAGCGGAGCGGCGGGCGCGCATCGAATTCGGCGCGAGGAAAAGGTCAAAGAAGAATGCCATCAGGCCCTCGGCGGCAATCTGATTGAGACTGCATCCATGACGTGCGTCTAACCTTGCGAATGTTGCGTAAGTCTCCGGGATTCGCGCTGGCGGCAGTCTTGACGCTGGCGCTGGCGATCGGTGCGAACACGGTAGTGTTCGGCACCCTGAATGCGTTGATCCTCCGGCCATTGAATGTGCCCCATGCGGAAAGCCTTTACGTTGTGGTCGGCTCAAGACAACATGGTCAGAGTCGTACCTCGATTATGTCGATCTTCGCGACCGTAATCGCAGCTTCGAGGCTCTGATCGCGTACAACTTCACCGAAGTAGCACTGGATAACGGAAACGATCCCTCCCGCGCATGGATTGATGAAGCCAGCGGAAATTTTTTCGATGGCTTAAATGTCCAGCCCTATCTCGGCCGTTTCTTCCACGCCTCTGACGAACATGGCCCCAACAGCGCTCCCTATATCGTCCTCACGTATACGTATTGGCACAACGCATTTTCAAAGACGATCATGGCGTCGTCGGTCATATCGTTCTGCTCAATAAACACCCGTTTACAGATTCTCGGCGTGGCCCCGCCGGAATTCCAGGGGACCTTTTATTCTTTCTCGGGATTTCTTTGTGCCGATTGTGAACCAGGACATCGATGGAGAGAATTGCCTGACTTGCCGGAAGTCGCTGGATCTATATGCATCGGGCATGTGAAGCCGGGAGTGACTCCGGCGCAGGCCATAGCCGATCTGAACTCGATCGGCCGGAGATCGAGAAGAGTATCCCAAAGATGAAGCCAAATGACATTCGGACTTGCGCGCCCGGGTGTTGCGGCGATTATTGGGGGAGCCGTTCGTGCCTTTCTAACGGGATTAATGCTTCTTGCCGGATTGATTCTGTTGGCAGCATGCGCCAACCTGGGCAGCCTATTTGCTGCTCGTGCGGCTGACCGTTCGCGCGAGGTTGCTCTGCGGCTGGCGCTTGGATCGAGCCGAAAACGGATTCTGCGCGCGCTGTTCACCGAAGCCGTACTGATTTCACTTGCTGGAGGCGCGCTGGGGCTTTGGGGAGCGTCATGCTGCTGCGCGCGCTGAACGTGTGGCGGCCATTTCCTCGAATTCCCCATTAACGTGCCTGTAAATCCGGACGCAAACGTCTATGTCGTGGCCCTGCTGTTGAGTCTGGTAAGTGGATTCATTTTTGGCGCGGTGCCGGTCAGGCAGGTGCTGCGCACCAATCCCTACGAACTCATCAAGCAGGGAACGAACGGCGCGCTGGACGACGAATCACGGCCGCGACCTGATTCTGGCCGCGCAGATCGCCATCTGCGCGGTGTTGATCACTTCTTCGCTGGTCGCCGTACGAGGCCTGGCACGGTCACTTGCGGAGCAACTTGGAGTCGACCCGCGAACACCATGCTGGTCGATACAGACCCAGTCGCGCCGCGTACAGCGGCGACAGAATAGCCACGATGCAGAAGCGCATGATCGATGCCATGGCGGAATTCCTGGCGTGACCTCGGTGGGCCTGGTCGGGCAGTACCTCCATTGCAGATGGGAGGAACAATACAAAGGTCTATACGGATCAAACCTCAGATCTAGGCCAGCGAACGCCGCGGCCGAGGTTGTCAATTACAGCGTCTCTCCCGAATATTTCAGGCTGCAGGGACGGCTTTGCTTTCCGGCAGGTCTTCAAGCTGGCATGACGATAAGGAATCGCGCCGTGTCGCCATCGTGAACGCGAATTCGCCCGTAAAATCTTTGGCTCCGAAGCCAAGTGCCATCGGCGGCTATCTACAAGATTCGCAACGGCACCCGCATACAGGTTGTGGGCATTGTTCAGGATGGAAAATACACCGCCAACCTTGCCGAAGATCCACAGGCGGCGATGTATCTTCCTATTCTGCAATCGCCCTCGAACGAGGCGTGCCTCGTGGTCCGCTCGATCCGCGACCCTCAGCAACTCGGCGGAGCCATTCGGACGAAATCTGCGCGAAGCTGGATGCGGCCTGCCTGCCTTCATTCAAACCTGGACCAGCGAAATGAATGGAGCGATGTTTGCTCCCCGCATGGCGGCCTTGTCGTTGGGCGTGCTGGGCCTGCTTGGGGCGATGCTGCTCGATCACTGGCATTTTTGGAATGGCGGCTTATTCGGTCAGCAAGCGGCTGCGGGAGCTGGGAATTCGCGTGGCTCTCGGCGCGCAACGATGGGAAGTCTTGCAGGCGGCTTTAGGAAGTGCGCTGAAGCTGCTTGCTTTCGGGTCGGCCGTGGGATTGATCCTGGGAATTCTGGCGAGCCGGATGCTGGCTTACATCGTCGTATCAGGCTACATCGCGCGATCCGTTTGTGCTGGCAGGGATGGTGTTAGCTATGGCCGTGCTGGGATTGATCGCGACGTGGATCCCGGCGCGGCGTGCTTTGGCGATCGATCCTTTGCGGCTGCTGCGCGAGGACTAAACCCGCGGCTCCGGTGCTGGAATCAGCGGAGGACACAATGAGCGTATTCGCCTACTTCCGTTCCCTTGCGGCTAAATTTCTTCAACGGCCGCGGGTCGCCGATGAGATGGAGCAGGAAGTCCGTTCGCACATCGAACTGCGCGCCGAGGATCTGGAGCGCACTGGCCTGCCTCGCCCGGAGGCAGAACGGCGAGCGCGTGTCGAGTTCGGGACGCAGGAAAAGTTCAAAGAGGAATGTCACGAGGCGATGGGCGGGCACTTCTTCGACATTCTTTTTCAAGACCTGCGCCTGGCTTTCAGGATGCTTAGCAAGTCTCCCGGATTTGCCCTGATCGCGGTACTCACGCTGGCGCTCGCCATTGGCACCAATGCGATCGTTTTCGGGGTCATGGATGCACTCGTGTTGCGTCCCCTGAATGTGCCACAGGCCGAGAGCCTTTGGGGAACGCAGTACGGGGTCGACACCGGCTTTCAGTCGTATCCGAACTACGTGGATCTTCGCGACCGCAACCGCAGCTTTGAGGATCTGGCCGCCTTTAATTTCGCGTTCGTCGGCCTGGACACGGGCAAGGAGGCCTTCCAGGCGAATGGTTATGCGGCTACAGGCAATTATTTCGATGTGCTCAAGGTGCAGCCATATCTCGGACGATTTTTTCACGTGTCCGACGAACGTGGCCCGAACAGCGCGCCCTATCTCGTGCTGAGCTACGCCTATTGGCACACTCGTTTCCAGGACGATCGCAGTGTTATTGGACGCACAGTCCAACTCAACAAGCATCCGTTCACGATCATTGGCGTGGCGCCGCCCGGGTTTCGGGGCACTCTGCTGTTTGTCTCGGCGGATTTTTTTATGCCGCTGGTCAATCAGGAACAGGTGAGTGGGGAGAAATTCCTGGACGTGCGCGGGAACTCACAGGCAATCTTCGAGGCCATCGGGCACTTGAAGCCGGGAGTCACTCCGGCTCAGGCGCTCGCCGACGTAAACAGCGTAGGCGCATACCTCGAGAAAGCTTATCCCAAGGAATTCTCGCAAAAAAAGACAGCACTCGGACGTGTAGGGCTAACCTCGTTTGACAGCGCAGTAAGGCAGTTCATGCTGGGGTTGATGCTGCTCGCCGGTTTGATTCTTGTTGCAGCATGCGCCAACCTGGGCGGCCTGTTTGCGGCACGCGCCGCCGACCGTTCCCGGGAAGTTGCCTTGCGTCTCGCGCTCGGTTCAAGCCGTAACCGCATCCTGCGGCAGCTCATGACCGAGGCCCTCCTGCTTTCGTTGTCAGGCGGCAGCGTTGGACTTCTCGGCAGCATCGTGCTGTTGCGCCGCATGAGCATGTGGCAACCCTTTCCCGGGACTCCCATTCGCATCCCGATCAGCCCCGACGCAAAGATCTATGTGGTGGCTTTCGTGGTGGCGCTCGTAAGCGGGCTCCTGTTCGGCATCGTACCCGTGCGGCAGGTGCTCCGGGCGAATGCGTATGAGATCGTCAAGGCAGGATCCAGCGGCAGAATCGGACGACGCATGACTGTCCGCGATGCCCTGCTGGTCATCCAGATTGCAATCTGCGCCGTGCTGGTGACTTCGTCGATGGTAGCCGTCCGGGGCCTGGCGCGATCACTGCACGCCAACTTCGGTTTCGAACCGCGCACCATATTGGTGGGAACGAACCTGGTGATGGCGGGGTATGCCGGCGACAACATTCAAATCATGCAAAAGCGCATGCTGAAGGCTCTCGAAGGCATTCCGGGCGTCGAGTGCGTGGGCTTGGTGAACAACTATCCTCCTCTAGTCTATGGCTCGGCTACCAGAACCAATGTCTTCAAGGAAGAGACTTCGGATTTTCGGCCGGCGAACGCTGCGGGCGCGCCGTTCAAATATGAGATTTCGCCGCAATACTTCCAGGCAGCCGGAACAGCCTTGTTGGCAGGACGAGAGTTCACGTGGCATGACGATAAGGAAGCTCCTGCCGTGGCGCTGGTAAACCGGGAGTTTGCCGGCAATATGTTTGGCTCGGTTACGAACGCAGTAGGCAGATACTACAAACTGCAGGATGGAAGTCGAGTCCAGGTGGTGGGAGTAGTGGAAGATGGCAAATACCTGAGCCTGACGGAAGAGCACCAGCCAGCAATCTTCCTTTCCTTCCTGCGATCGCCCGCCAGCCAGTCGTATCTTGTGCTGCGCTCCAAACGTAATCCCCAGGAATTGGCCGCGGCTGCAAGAAGCGAGATGTTTAAATTGGATTCAGGGCTCCCCGTAGATACCGCCACGTGGAATGCGATGCTCGAGGTGGTTCAGTTTCCTGCACGGGTAGCAACCGCTTCGCTGGGAGTACTCGGCATCATGGGTGGAATCCTGTCGATCACTGGCGTCTTCGGAATGGCGGCTTACTCCGTCAGCAAGCGCCTGCGGGAATTGGGTATTCGCGTTGCTCTCGGCGCGCAACGGAGAGAGGTGCTGCAGGCGGCACTGGGACGGGCGTTCAAACTGCTTGCCGTGGGGTCGGGGGCAGGATTGCTGCTGGGAATCGTAGCCAGCAGAGTGTTGGCGTTCATTGTGTATCAGGCGACGCCGCGCGATCCGCTGGTATTGGCGAGTGTAATCGTTTCCATGGCTCTGCTGGGCGTGATCGCGACCTGGATACCGGCGAGGCGGGCATTATCCGTCGATCCGCTGCGCTTATTGCGCGAAGATTAGACTACTGCAACGTGTGCGCTGATGACGCCGGGGAGCTCACCCCGATGTTGTAGCGCTTCAGCTTGCGATACAGTGTCGCGCGGCTGATGCCGAGCATGCGTCCAGCCAAAGTTTTGTCGCCCTTCACCTGTTCGAACACACGCTGGATAGTGGCTCGCTCGATGTCTTCCAGATCCGTGGTAGAGATGGGAGGACGCGCTTCGTGCGTGGACATTCGTTCAGCTAAATCCGGGTCAAGGATTGTCGTCTTCTTCGTGTGAGTCTCGGGCACGCTTGCGCTGGACGCGATAGACGGAGGCAGATCTCCGAGATCGATCACTTGCCCATCGCCCAGAGCCACGGCACGCTCCACGCAGTTCTCCAGTTCACGCACATTGCCCGGCCATTCGTACTGCATAAGAGCCTTCATGGCAGCGCTGGCGACGTGCATCTCCTGTCCAGCGGCATAGCGTTCCAAAAACCAGTGCGCGAGCATGGGAATGTCGCTCCGCCTTTCGCGCAGTGCGGGGACGAAGAGAGTCACAACGTTCAATCGGAAGTAGAGATCCTTGCGGAACGTCCCGTTCTTGTAGGCGGCTTCCAGATCGCGATTCGTAGCGGCAATGACGCGCACGTCAACCTTCACACGCTGATTGCTGCCGACAGGACGCACTTCTTTTTCCTGCAGCACTCTCAGCAGCTTGGCTTGCAGTTCCAGGGGAAGTTCTCCAACTTCATCAAGGAAGATGGTGCCGCCATCAGCCGCCTGAAACAGACCCTGCTTGGATTTCAGCGCGCCCGTGAAGGCTCCCTTTTCGTAGCCGAAGAGTTCGCTCTCGATTAGCGTGGGCACAAGCGATCCGCAGTCAACCGCCACGAAGGGGCGCGAGGCGAATGCGCCGCGGAAGTGCATGGCGCGGGCGACGAGTTCTTTCCCCGTGCCGCTTTCACCATAGATGAGAACTGGAGTGCGCGTATCCTTCAGGCGGGCAACCATCCGAAGGACTTCCTGAATGCGTGTGGAGGAGCCAATGATGCCGTGAACGGCGGTTTCCGAGTCGGTACGCTGGCGCAGGAATTCGTTTTCTTCCACCAGCCGAACTTTCTCCGCCATGCGGCGAAGAAACAAACGCAGCTCTTCCAGCGGAGAAAACGGCTTGGTAATGTAATCGTAGGCGCCGAGTTTCATCGCCTGAACCGCGGTTTCAATGGAGCCGTGGCCCGTCATCAGCGCTACTTCGGTGCGCGGCAGGAACTTCTTGACCTTCTCCAGAAATTCCAGACCCGACATCCGGGGCATCACCATATCGCTGAGAATCATGTGCACCGATTGTTCTTCCAACAGCGCAAGCGCTGATTCCCCGCTTTCGGCTTCCAGGCAAACGAAGCCCAGTGCCTCAGCTACGGTCGAGCAGAGTTTGCGAATACTTTGCTCGTCATCGACCACCAGCAGACGAATCCGTTGATCTTCTTTGCTGTTATTCACTCGGCCTTCCCAAATGTTTTCGAAACCACGTCTATGAATTGCGCTACGCGAAACGGTTTCTCTACGCAAGGAGCCCCGGTCTCGCGCAAGGTTGCGACGGTCTCCTCGTTCGCGATGTCCCCGGTAATAAAGATGATGCGTGATGCCAGGTCGGGACGGTGCCGCGAGACCCATGCATGAACCTGGCCACCATCCACGCCACCCGGAGTGCGCATGTCGGAAACTACGCCCAGAAATGATCCATTTTCGAGCAGTCGAAGCGCATCCACGCCCGATTCGCAGCAAACTACCGGATACCCGCTGCGCTCCAAAGCAGCTTGCACATAGGCCATGACGGCGG
The DNA here is from genome assembly GCA_963785865.1 of uncultured Acidobacteriota bacterium. GTDB lineage: Bacteria > Acidobacteriota > Terriglobia > Terriglobales > Acidobacteriaceae > Sulfotelmatobacter. The sequence continues at coordinate 697,177 of CAWAXF010000036.1, forward strand.
GCTCATCTTCAACGAGCAAAACGGGCAACGGCTGAGATTTCATGGCTGGTAGGCTCATGGTTGTATTACTCCTGCAGCCACACCTAATGACGCGGTGTGGGAAGGGGCGGGCAGACGCACGAGGAATGTGGCACCGTGTCCGGCAACATTGTTGTGGCAGGAAATCTCGCCCCCGTGCTCCTTCACAATCCCGTAGCAGATGCTGAGGCCGAGACCGGTGCCCTTTCCAACTTCCTTGGTGGTGAAAAACGGGTCGAAGATCTTATCGGGATGAGTAATCCCCTGACCGTTGTCAGAGAACGACACTTCAACAAAGTCGCCGGATTTGGCGGACGCGATTTCAATGCGAGCGGGCGGTCCTACTTCGTGAACGGCGTCATAGGCATTGTTAATGATGTTAAGGAAGACTTGTTGCAACTGGTGAGCGTCGCCCACGATTTCCGGCAAGTCTTCCGCGAGATGCTCGACGACTTCCACGCCATGGCTGGTGAAATCGTAGGAGCGCAGCTGAATCGTGCGCCGCAGGATGGTGTTCAGCTGCACGGCGTCGCGTTGCGGCGGCATCTGACGCGCGAAGCTGAGCAGGTTTTGCACGATCTGCTTGGTCCGCTGCGCCTCCTGCAAAATTACGCGCAGATCTTTGCGCGCCGTATCGGGCAGGTCGGGATTGTCCATGAGCAGGTCGGCAAATCCCAGAATTGCCGTCAACGGGTTGTTGACCTCGTGGGCTACGCCGGAAACTAACTGGCCAACTGCCGCCATCTTTTCCGCGTGCACGAGCTTGTCGCGCAGCACGGCGGAATCCGTGATATCGGTGAGCACCGCGATAATGCTGGTGACCGTTCCCTGCTCGTCCCGCATGGGGCTCAGATTCGCCGAAAACTTTCCGGCCACGCCATTGCGCCGGACAATCTCCAGTTCGAGATTGTCGATCTGCTGGCTATGAAGCGTGTTTTGCACGGCTTCCGCTAAAGGACGCACGAAACCCGGCGCCGCCAGTTCCAACAAAGGACGTCCCAGCAATTCCCGCTGATCAAAACCGGAATCATACCAACGCTTGTTGGCGTAGCTGATCAGTCCAGCCGTATCGGCCACCAGGATGAAGCTCTGCGTATTGCTGAGAATCTTTCCCGAGAAATCCCGCTCGCGATGCAGTTCCGATTGATACGTGCGCAGGCCGGTTACGTCGAGCATCAGGCCGCGAATCTGCTGCAACTGTCCGGAATGGTCATGAAGGCCGAAGGCATTAATAAGGACGTGAATCGGAGATCCGTCCCTGCGCCGCAGAGTCGCCTCGAAGTTACGCAGCACTCCGTGCTCGTTCATGAGTTTGGATTGCTGCTGGCGCTGCTCGGGAGAGAAATAAAGCTCGGTGGAGATGTCGATCTGCAACAACTCCTCGCGGCTGCTGTAGCCGAGCATGCGTACCATGGCGTCATTGACTTCCACGAAACGTCCGGCGGGTGTACTGAAAAAGAGGCCCTCCTGGATGTTGTCGAAAAGTTCGCGATAGCGCCGCTCGGCTTCGCGCCGGTCGGTAATGTCTTTCAGGACATGGATCGTCTGCAGCCCTTCTCCGGCAGGTCCGTGCACACGAGAGGTGGACACCAAATAGGTTCGATCGAATACCGGATGGGCAAATTCATCGGCGTCCTCGGCGTTGGAGCGGCAGAACGGGCACGAATAGGATGCGGTATCGCTGGTAAGGGCCATGAGCGCGCGCATGTTCACACCGATCAATTCCTTCGGTGCGACGCCGATCAGCGCAGCCAGAGAGCGATTCACGCGCACGACCTTGTCGTGTTGATCGTGCACCACGATGAAGTCGGTAATTGCGTCGAAAATTTCCATCGAGTGGCGATTGGCCTGTTCGACGCGGGTAAACAGCTGAGAATTCTGTAATGCCATGGCTGCGTGTCCAGCCATGCTCTCCAAAAACACGCGGTCTTCTGTGGAACTCACCGGGCCGGAAAGACACAGTAAGCCTGCAAGTTCGTCCTTTGCGCCGGGAAGGGCCACAAGCGTGCATTCCTTCCACCCCAATCTGTTCGCATTCTCTGTTCCGAACACCTGATCAGCGGTGCGCGTGGTCACCCGATCGGGATGATGGACGACGAATTCAGCCAGAGCTGCACCCAGCGAGTGCTCGAAGTCGGAATCGCGCAACGCTTGCGAGTGTGCAACAGATGAAATGGGCACGATACCTTGAGAGCCGATTTGCGCTGGTGCTTTGGCTTCGCTCTCATCCGCAACGAGCATAGGGGCGGATACGGATTCCGGATGCGAGATGGCTGCGATGTGCCAACTGCCCTCGTGTGGCACAGCAAGCAGTCCGGAGTCCGAGCCCGTGAGTTCGGCGCGTGCGGGCAACGAAACGACGGGCAAAGTCGGGCAGGCGCAGGGCTCCATCAATCTCACGCGCCAGATCGATCAGGGCTTCGGCCTGCCGGCGGTGCTGCTCCGAAAGATGAAGATTGTTGGCCGCCTCCAGCATGACCGCAGCGTGGTTGGACAAAGCGCGAGCACGGCGGATGTCTTCCTGCGAGATTCCCGCGCCATCCAGACGATCCAGCACTCCAAACATTCCCAGGAGCTTGCCGCGCGTACCAAGCAGGGGAACAGCCAGGAATTGCTGCACCTTATATTTGCTGACCACATCCAGATCGGCTCCGGGAGTGCGACTGGCCTCGTCGGTCCAGAAGACTTCCTTTGCCCGCAATGCTTTGGTTGCGATGCCTTCCGGGAAAACAACCTCGCTGCGGCGCGATTCACCGCGCGTGACTCCGTAACGCACCAAAAATTGATCACCTTCGAGCAGAGCTATGAAACACCTGCCGTAACCCAGGAACTCGGAGGCACGGGTGACGAAGGCCTGAAGAAAATGTTCGAGATCCTGGCTCGAGCCCAGTTCGGAAGAGATCTCGAGCAACTGATGTAATTCATCCGCTTGCCCATGCGATGTGGCATATAGCTCGGCATGCGCGACTGCCACTGCGCCGAACCCTACAATGGCTCCGACCAGCGCGCGTTCTTCGGCAGTGAAGATTCCGTTCTGCCGCGGATAGATGAGGATGGCGCCCTGGGTGTGCGAACTACGGAACGGAGCCGCGATCAACATTCCGGGCGACACGAGATTCCCCAGCGAGTGGACATCGGCGCCGATGGAAAGTGTAATCGGTTCTCCGGCCGCAACCGCGCGTTGCGCCAGATCTGCAGCAAAACGCAATGTCTGCCGGTCGTGACGGGCACGCGCTGAGGTCGCAAGTTGCGGAGTGTCAGCGGAGACCGCCTTCAATTCGAACGGCCCGTCATGCCGCACCAGCACGCACACCAGCCGCGTACGCAAGAGCATGCGCAGACGGTCGGCTAAAGCTTCAATAATGGCGGCAACGTCGGGAGTACCATGCAAAACCTGCGCTACGTCCGCGAGAATCTGTGCGCGGCGATGTTCTTCGCGCGAGACCTCACCCAGGCGAGCCGCTTCCAGCAGACTACCGAGTTGTCCGGCAAGCACCGTGGCCTTGGCCGCGAGGTCTTCATTAAAAAATTCTTCATCCGCATCGTGGAGCAAGGTGATAGCGCCGACAACCTCGTTCAACACTACAACTGGCGCAGCCAGAATGGACCGTGCGTCAAACTCCATTGCTGGTGGGTACTCCACCGTATCCAGGTGATTAGCCAAGAGCGTACGCCGCTGTCGTACCGCTTCGGCGGTCACTGCACTGTCGTCTGGCCGAATACGGAGGCCTATGAAACGGTCGGCCATCTTGCCGCTCGCGTGCTCTCCCACCAGCTCGTCGCCGGGGTGGCATCTCCAAAAATAAACTCCTGCAAGCTGAAAGGATTCGCGGACGGCGCGACAGAACAATTCCATCAAAGCGCCGGGAGTAGTTCGCTCTCCTGCGCTGGCGGAAATACGAAGCAGGAGCTTCTGGAAGTTCTCATCGGACCCCGCACCGGTGCTGCTCGGCGGGGGAACGATCGGACTGCCACTGGAAACTCCAACTGCCGCACCCAACCTGGATGAGTATGTGTCCTGATTCACAAGTACTTGAATCTATGTGGGAAAGTATCCGCCATCTCAATTTGAGTCAAGGGAAATGGAGCAGGGAGTGCCTTGGTGTGAAATCCCGAGACTCGGCTTGAGATTTTGTCTCACCCTGAGAAGTATAGGTCGCTTTTCCGGAATGAGACACGGCTTATCTGCATTTCCTCTTTAAGTGTTCACTTCAATGTGCTGAAAAGCATGACGGATCAGCCACATAGCGGCCATTACTTTGGTTTTTCGCAGAACATCCCGGTGGCACCGCGGGTGCACGCCTCAGCTTGCCAGCTTCTTGTACCCAAGGAGGAACTGTGTCTCAACGAATCGCGGCTGTGGTGCTCGCCCTATCGTTAGGAAGCACCATGGGACCAAACCTAAGCAGCGCTCAAACCACGCAGAGCGACGAGATGGTGCGCCGTGCCAAGACCAAAGTCCAACCCACCTATCCCGAACTAGCGCACCGGATGAACATCTCGGGGACGGTGAAAATCGAAGTGACGGTTGCGCCCAACGGAAGCGTGAAGGAAGCGCGGATCGTGGGCGGACATCCGGTTTTAGCACAGGCCGCGCTGGATGCGGCGAAGAAGTGGCGCTTTGAACCTGCGGCTGCGGAGAGCACAGGAATCATCGATTTCAAGTTCGAGCAGCGCTAAGGCGCGGCCGCGCAGGAGATAGGCATGACTCTCGGTAAAAGGCTTTATCTGAACTTTGGATTCATTCTTGGAATGGTCCTACTGTTGTTCGTGGTCAACTACCTGGCGGTGCGGCGGGAGCATGCTGCCAAAGATGCAGCTGCGTCGTCATTGAAGCTGGCCGACACGACCAACTCCGTGCGTTTTCAGATGATGCAGAACCGGCTCTTTCTGAGCAACTATCTGCTGAGCGGCGATACGCGCGAAGTCGATCACATGAATGAGGGCTTGCGCACCTTGAGCGAGAAGTTGGAAGAAGGCAAGTCGCAAGCCAATTCCGAGCAGGTGAAGAGTTCGTTAGTCAAGGTGCAGCAACTCGAGCAGTCGTGGGGCAAGGAATTCGCACAGCCTCTGATCGAGAAGCGCAAGGACGTGGACTCGGGCAATGCCACCGTGGCCGAGTTGCAGATTTATTACCTGCAGAAAGACGCCTCCTCGTGGGTGAAGAATTCGACGGATGCCCTCGATGTGGCTGACGGGGAAAATCACAAGCTGGTCGACGAGCGCCGCAGTTCCGATGACAGTGCGGCCAACTGGACGATCCTGGTTTCTTTCATTTTCACCCTGGTCGCGCTCTCCTTGGGCGCCGCCGTAGCCTACCGCACAGCAAAATCCATCACCCTTCCCCTAACGAACCTGATGAATGTAGCCCGCGGGATTGGCAATACCGGCGATCTGGAGCACAACATCGACACCAGCCGCAACGACGAGATCGGCGAACTGGCGCGCACCTTCCACAAGATGGTCACTTACCTCAAGGAGATGGCAGCAGTCTCGGAAGCCATTGCGGGAGGTGATCTGACGGTCGAGGTGAAACCCCGTTCTTCGCACGACACGCTGGGCAACGCCTTTGCCAAGATGGTAGAGGGCCTGGCTGGACTGGTGCGCAGCGTACGGGACGCGTCTTCCCAGGTGGCCAGCGCCTCCAATCAAGTGGCGGGAGCCTCGGATGACTCTGCCAAGATCGGGTTGCAGGCATCTTCAGCCATCGATGAGGTCACCAGCACGATGCACGAGATGAGCGTGAACGTGCAGAACATGGTGAAGAGCACGCAGGTGCAGGCTTCCAGCGTAAGTGAAACTTCGGCGTCGATTGACCAGATGGTGGCGTCGATCCAGCGGGTTGCGGATACGGCTAAGGTCCTGCTGGATATCTCGAACCGCTCTCGCGAAGAAGTTCACAATGGCATCGGAACGATGGAAAAGGCAACCGATGGCCTGAACCGTATCAATACAACCATCAACTCTTCCGGCGAAATCATAGGGGCACTGGGACAACGGGCTGACGACATCGGCAAGATTATCGAAGTCATCGACGACCTGGCGGAACAGACGAATCTGCTGGCCTTGAACGCCGCCATCGAAGCCGCACGTGCCGGAGAGCACGGCTTGGGTTTTGCCGTAGTCGCCGACGAAGTGCGCAAGCTGGCGGAAAAGTCGGCTCAATCCACCAAAGAAATTTCAGAACTGATCCAGAGCATCCAGAAAGAAGCCCGCAAAGCGGTTGAGAATATGGACCGCTCGACCTCGATCGTCAACGAAGGGCTGGAACTGGGCGGCGAGCTGAATTCGGCGCTAAAGAAAATCTCCAACGTGGTCACCGAAGTTTACAAATTTGCCCAGGAAATCGGCGCGGCGACCAACGAGCAGTCTCACGGCTCATCACAAATCGCGCGCGCGACGACCCGTTTGAACGAGATCACCCACGAAATCAACTCTGCGGTCGAGGAACAGGCGTCCGGAGCACAGGCAGTAGTCAAAGCTATGGAACGCATGCGGGAACTGGTGCAGCAGTCCACCTCCAGTTCCACCGAGCTGGCAGCCTCTTCGGAACAGATGTCGAAGATGTCGCGCAGCTTGCTGGATTTCATCGATCGTTTCGCTCTGGCAGAAGCCTCTCGTGCGCAGGCGAATGCCGAGGCCCTGAGCCGGAACGCTCGCCGCGCGACGGCGGGAGCACAGTAGGGCGGCGCCGGGAGCGTCCATACCATGAGCCGCGAACTTCATATCGTCGGGTTCCAGGTGGGCCGCGAGACTTATGGCGTACCCATCACTTCCCTGCACGAGATTGTGCGAGTGCCAGACATCACTGCCGTACCGGATGCGCCCGATTACTTGGAGGGCGTGATCAACCTGCGCGGAAAAATAGTTTCTGTCATGGACCTGCGCAAGCGCTTCGGAGAGAAGCAGACCAGCGTCAAGCGGCACAATCGCATTCTGGTCGTCGAACATGCCGGCCGGCTTGCGGGATTGATCGTGGACTCGGCTTCGGAAGTATTGAAGATTCCTGCCGACGCAGTGGACCCTCCCCCCGCTGTCTTTCAGGAAGGTGGATTGAACTGTGTTACTGGATTGGGAAAGGTTGGCGGGCGACTGGTAGTGCTCCTCGATATGAGCAAACTGCTGGCTCCAGCAAGCCTGCAGGCCAAGATCGAGAACGGCGACAAGAAGACAAAAGGCGAAGCGCGTGGCGCCGCAGCAAAGTAGGCGCGCGGTTGCAATAACTTCAATTGAGTTTAGGCGGGAACGAGAATACGAATGAGTACATCCGGGGCGGCACCAGCTCCCATATTGACAGAAGCGGAACTGAAGCTGCTGCAGGCGCTCATCTACCAGGAGTGCGGCATGCACTTCGACGAGCGCCGCACGCACTTCCTCCAGGACCGGCTATTGCGCCGGCTGAAGGAATGCCGCGTGGACTCCTTTTATTCCTATTACCGGCTGCTGATCAGCCAGCAAGGCAAGGACGAGCTCGCCAAGCTGCTGGAAAATCTCACGGTCAATGAAACCAGCTTTTTCCGTCATAAGGCACAACTGGATCTTTTCCAGAAAACCGTTCTCGAAGAACTGCTGAAACACAAAAGCGCGCGCCGCGAATATTCGATTCGCGTCTGGAGCGCGGGGTGTTCCACGGGCCAGGAAGCGTACACCTTGGCCATGCTGCTCACCGACGCCCTGGCTTATTACTATCTACGGAATCCGCTGCCGATCGAGCTTCCGCTTCCCAAGCCGCTGATACCGCCTCCCTGGCGGGTAGAGATTCTGGCCAGCGACATCAGCTATTCGGTTTTGCGCGCGGGTCAGGACGGCACCTACTCCGAGCACCAGATGTCGACCGTCGACTACGGATACCGCCTGCGCTACTTCGACAAGGTCGCCGAGCGCTACGCAGTCAAAAAAGCAGTGAAAGAGATGGTTCACTTCGACTTTCACAACCTGAAGACCGAGTACCTTCCGCAGCGGAATGACGTGATTTTCTGCCGCAACGTAATGATGTACTTCGATGAAGCAGAACAGAAACGGCTGACGGAAAAGTTTTATCGCTGCTTGAATCCCAACGGCTATCTTTTTGTCGGTCATGCCGAAAGCCTGCTTGGCCTGACCAAGAAGTTCCAGATGGTGCACAAAGACAGCGGCACCGCTTACCAGCGGCTTGAGGTGCGAGAGTGACGAATTCCCCCGACGAGCGTGGCGCGGAGTTGCGGGATCTTTTCTACGAAACCTCGCAGGAACTGCTGCAGGCTCTCAACGATGAAGCTTTGAAGCTGGAGAAGCACCCGGCCGACGAGGAAATCGTGCGCGGCATCCGGCGAACAGTGCACACGTTGAAGGGCGATTCTGCTGCTTGCGGGCTGCGTGAACTCAGCGAGCTTGCCCACCAATTCGAAGATGCGTTGTCGATGGAGGGAGCAGCCTCGCACGCGACTGTCGCCGATATTGCATTTGGCGCTGCCGACCTGTTCGCCGAAATGATCGCGGCTTACAGAAAGGGCGGCAAGCTGCCATCGACCAGGAAGCTCAGCAAGAGAATCGAAGAGCTCACTTCCGGACCCGCGGCAAAAAAATCGCGTAAAAAGAAATCTGCTTCGATCGTAAAACCCGCCGCCGACTGGACTGAGTACGAGAAGCTGGCGATGATCCAGGCGCAAGCTAGCGGGCAGGACGTACTGCATGTAACCGTCAAGATCGATCCGCACTGCGCGATGCCGATTGCGGGACGGCAGTTGATTCAGAATGCCATTTCCAGCATGGGCCCGGTGCTGGCAGTCCGGCCTGACGCCAAATCCGCCGCCGCGTCGAAGCACGTGGAATTTGTGCTGGCCAGCGTGCAGACCGCCGAGCAGATCATTGCCAAATGCAAGATTCCGACCATAGCTCAAGAGGTAACCGCCGATATCCTGTACCCGGGAAGCGCACCCGGAACTCAGAAAGTTGTCCAGCAGGAACAAGCCAGCGCGGCATCGGAGTTGACAGAAGAAGAGCGGGCGGATGACGAAGCAATGTCGCAGCCTGCGGCGCCTGCTCCGGAGTTCCACAGCGCCACAAGTGTAGAAAACATTCTACGGGTCGAGGCATCCCGCATCGACAGCGTCTTGAATCTGGTCGGCGAGCTGATCATTGGAAAGTCGATGTTGCAGCAGGCGCTCAACGAGTTTTCGAAACGCTATCCGAAAGAGTTGCTGCGGGGCAAGTTTTCCGACGCGATGGCGTTTCAAGCCCGCGTGCTGAACGATCTGCAACGCTCGGTGATGAAGATCCGGATGGTCCCGGTGGATCAACTCTTCCGCCGGTTCCCCCGCATGGTCCGCGATGTTTCACGACAGTGTGGGCGCGAGGTTGAACTGGCAGTCAGTGGACAAGACACCGATCTCGATAAGGGGATCCTGGATGCGATTGCTGAACCGCTGACGCACCTGGTGCGCAACGCCATCAGCCACGGCATTGAGTCCGCCGAAGAACGCCGCAAGCTGGGCAAAGCTCCGCAGGGAACGGTACGGCTGAATGCATATCATCAGGGCAATCAGGTCGTAATAGAAATCAGTGATGACGGGCGCGGCATCGATGTCCACAAGATTCGCAGCAAGGCCATTGAACTCGGGCTGGCGACACCGGAAGAAGCCGCGCAGCTCTCCGAAACCGAAACCTTGAATTACATCTTCCGTCCCGGTTTCAGCACGGCCGAGCAGGTTACGGAGGTTTCCGGACGCGGCGTCGGGATGGACGTCGTGCAGAGCGTGCTGCACCGGCTGAAGGCTTCGGTGAGCCTGGAAACCAAGTTGGGCCAGGGCACCACCTTCCGGCTGAAGTTGCCGCTTACGCTCGCCATCATCAAGGCCCTGCTGTTCTGGGTGGAACAACGCCTCTACGCGATCCCATTAAATGCCGTTCTGGAGATTGCGCGTACCTTCGAGGGGGAAGTCCATCAAGTCGACAACTATGAAGTTCTGCAGCTTCGCAACCAAGTCTTGCCGGTGCTGCGCATGGGCCGACCCGCGACCGAAGGCGATCGCAACTCCAAGCTTTTTGTGCTGGTTATCACGGTTGGCGAGAGGAAGTACGGATTGATTGTTGACGCGCTGGAAGGGGAAGAGGAACTGGTCATCAAGGCGCTGGACGACCACACATTCTCGACCGATCTGGTTTCGGGAGCTTCCATCCTGGGTGATGGACGCGTCGTTCTGATTCTGAACCTGCCGGCGGTGGTTGAACACGTGGCGCATTCGCGTCCGCAAGAGATTGGACGGGCGAATTCGGGCCTTCTGCTGACCCATACGGACCGTGTGCGGCTTGCACTGACTCCAACCGTAGGAGGCCAGGCATGAAGAAAATCCGCGTTCTCGTGGTCGACGACTCGGCCTTGATGCGCAAGCTGATTCCGCAGATGCTGGCGGGAGATGAATCCATCGAAGTTGTAGGGACGGCGATGGATGGCTCGTTCTGCCTGAAGAAGATCGAAGAACTGAAGCCCAACGTGGTCACGCTGGATCTGGAGATGCCGGGCATGAACGGCATTGACACGCTGAAGGAGATCATGCGGCGCCAGCCGGTTCCGGTAATCGTATTCAGTTCGCATAGCACCGAAGGGGCGACCGTAACCATGAAGGCGTTGGGTCTGGGGGCATTCGACTTTGTTCCCAAACCCAAAGATCCGTCGGCGCATATGGCGGAAGTCGCGCGCGAGCTTATCGCCAAGATCAAAGCGGCGGCGGACTGCAAGCTGAAGCCGCGCATGCTGACGGGAATTCCACCCAAGCCGCAAAAATCAGCCGCGCCGTCGGGAGCTCCCAACAAAATCGTTGCCATCGGAGTTTCGACCGGAGGTCCGCAGGCTCTCGAATTCGTGTTGTCGCAACTGCCGGCCGACTTCCCTGCCACGATTGTGGTTGTGCAACACATGCCAGAGGGATTTACCGACATGTTTGCACGCCGTCTGGATGAAGTTTGCCCGCTGCGGGTGAAGGAAGCTCAATCGGGCGATATGCTGCAGGCAGGACGGGTGCTGATTTGTCCGGGCAGCCGCCATATGAAGGTGAAGCGTTTGCCCTTGGGTGACATTGTTGTGTTGAGCGATGAACCTCGGGTGAATGGGCATCGTCCCAGTGCCGACGTGCTGTTGCGCAGTGTGGCCGAAGAATTCAAAAACGGCGCGGTGGGAGTACTGATGACAGGAATGGGCGACGACGGTGCGGAAGGATTAGGCACCATTAAGAAAGAGGGCGGCATGACCATTGCGCAGAATGAAGAATCCTGCGTGGTTTATGGCATGCCCAAAGCCGCGATTGAGCGTGGATACGCCATTCGTGTGGTGGGCTTGGATGTGATGGGCTCAACACTGCAAGCCTTATGCAGCCGGAGCAGCGGCGAAATCGGCAGTCGCGCAGTGCGTGCCGGGAACTAAAGGAATTGGACACGGAAGCTTGTGACCAGCGTTATCTGTCTTGGGCCCGAGTGGTCGTGATATTGCAGTAGAAAGGGGAGGTCAGTATGGAGCAGTTTGCACCAGTAAAGCGCAGCAAAGACGGACAGGCGGTCCGCTATTTGATCGTCGATGATTCCGTATTTGCGAGGAAGAATCTAGCCCGCATGATCGAAAGTTTTGGCGGGCAGGTGGCAGCCGAGGCCGGCGACGGCCTGACTGCTATCAGCGAGTTCGACCGCACCAATCCTGACATCGTGCTCATGGATATCACCATGCCGCAGATGGAAGGGATCGAGGCCGCCGAACGGATTGTGCAACAGCACCCTGAAGCCCGCATCGTGATGGTCTCCTCGGTCGGATACCAGGAAAACATCGTCGCGGCGTTGCAGCGGGGCGCTCGCCATTTCGTGCAGAAACCGGTGAAGCCGGAAGTGCTCTACGAAGTGATCAAGTACGTGCTGGGCGAAGATGGATCTGTTGCCAACGCCGCAGGAGCGGGAGCATAAGTTCATGAAGATGGAATTGATCCAGCCTTTCATCAATGCGGCGGACGCCGTGTTGTCGCAAGGTTTGCAGGGCACGACCAAGGTGGGCAATCTCACCATGGAAGAGGATGCCTATCGCCGCAAAGGCGTGGCGGGCATGATCGCGCTGACGGGCGACATCGAAGGCCGGATCATTCTCGACCTGGAGCCGCAGACCGCGGTGAAGGTGGCCAGTCATTACGCCGGAACCGACCTCCCCGAGTCCGACGAACTGATCAAGGAAACCATCTTCGAGCTCGCCAACCAGGTTGTGGGCAATGCCGTCTCCGCCCTCAACGATCAAGGCTTTCATTTCCGTGTGCATCCTCCGCTTCTCCTCACCGCGCAAGAGGGGGACAAGACCAGCGAAGACACTGAAGCGCTCATGATCCTGTTTGAGACTTCCCTGGGCAGTGTCTTCATGAACGTTGCGCTGCGCTATAACAAGAAACGCATGGCGGATCATGCGGCAGTCGGCGCATAAAACTGGGTCGGCCCAGCAGGGGTGCACTCCTCGGTCCGCTCCACCTGTTCGTCCCCGTATTCTCGCTTAGTCTCGCCAGAAGCCTCGAGGAATTGGAATAAGAATCATTCACTTCGACTGTCGCTTCTCTGTGCCGACATTCTCTGTGCGAGCAAGCGGCCCAAAACGGGAAGCATTTGTGGGGTATACCCCCCTCCCCCCTCTTTTTCGCAAAATCTTGATTGCATGAGAGTTGCTGGACTTGGATCCCATTTTTGCCGCGCAAAATCTTGAAAACACAGGGACTTAGATATCAAAATCTTGATTTCAAAGAACTTACCTCGTCTGTCAGGCTCACCTGCGACGGCTCTTGCGAGGCCATTATGAAAGTTGCGATCTCTGGAGCGCAAGGTCAGATGTCACAAGTTTTAGCGGGCGGGCTGTGGATATGTCTGTGACTGCAAATGGGTGGCGCGAAATTGCGAAATATCGTCGATCAGTGCAGATTCCGGCGGCCGGTGCTTCGTACGAGAAGGCCTCGCCTTGGCGCATCAGGAACCGGAATTGCGAGGACTACTGATCGTGCCAGTGAAAGAGCTTGTGCGTGATCTTCCACTCGCCATTACATTTCAGCAAAGTGAAAACATCGGAAGCGCGAGCATTGGCGCCCGCCAATTTGCCGGACCAGCGTTGCACTTCCAGATGCACGACCGCGATGCTCTCGATGATTTCGATGCGGGCAAAGCGAGGATTGATATTCGGGGCCGGACCGTTCTCGGTGATCCATCGGAACACGTGCTCTATGGAGCCACTGTATTCGACGCCTTGACAGTAGCCGGAGATGGTTGCTGCGGGATGGAAAGCAGGACGCATGAGATCGCCGTCCCCGGCGCGAGCTCCTGCTATGTAACAGTGCATGGTGCGAGTAATGGAGTCGTGTTCGACGAGGTAGGCGTTGCTCGGCGGCTTGGAGATTGGGGGATTCTCGGCTGCGCCCATCGGGATAGCACCGGCACAGGTGGTGCGCACACGACTCCAGGCTTCGATCTCATGGCGGAACGCGAAGACCGTGTCCTGCTTCTCGTGCTCGCGGCGGTGGACTGGGAGTCCCTCCGTCGCCTCCCAACGGCGGACGGTGCGTTCGCTGCGCTCGAGGTAGGCGGCGATCTGCTTCCAGGACTCCAGAGTTTTCTGTGGGGTGTTCCGCTCAGGCATGGTAAGGCCTCCCCGCGGAGGACTATATTGACCCCACGCCGCCGAACTTGCAACCTCAGGCATGCCAGTGGAACGCTTTCTGGACGATCTTCCATCCGCTGGGCATTTTGAGCAGCGTGAACAGGTCGGACATTCGTACACCTGATCCGGCCAAATTGCCCGACCAGCCCGCAACTTCAAGGCGAACCACAGCAATGGAGTCGAGGATGTCCACACTCACCACGCGGGGCTCGATCTTGGGAGCGGGGCCATTCTTGTCGATCCAGTCGAACAAAAACTTGGTTCCGACAGCGAGTTGTTCGCCGGCGTAGCCAAAGAACGAGGCGTCCGGGTGGAACGCCGGACGCATGAGCTCGCTCTTGCCCTGTTTGCTTCCGTCAATGTAGAGCTGCATGGTGTTGACGATTGCGTCGTATTCGGTGAGATATTGGCTTTTTGTCATGCGGGAGACAGTAGGATGCACTGCTCCAGGGCGTCAACAGACAAACTCGGCCAAAGGCGGTCGCTAAATATTCCAGGTCGGAAAGGTGGGGGGAGCATGGGGACGGGTGCCTGTACTTCTTCTTGAATTTTCTTTTTGCAAAACTGCTTCTTGAAAAATGGGGTACGTTCCGTCTGTCCCTTTATTTCGTCCCTATATTTCCGTATTCCGCCAGTGTGTGCACAATCACTGTAACGAGCGCACCGGAATGGCATCCTGCAAGTTCCAGACAGTGTAATCAATGCCTGGACGCGCTATGACGAAAACGATTTTTCTCGCGGTGCTTTGGTTTGCGGTTTCATGCACTAGGGTTAACACCGTTCAGAATGAGGCACTTCCTCCTAAAGGTCCGGAGCCGACTACTCCGACCCGTACGGGAACTGATCCTGAGTTGAATGAGTGGACAAGCCCAATGGATGGGAGCAAACGATACACATTACATTTTCCGGCTGACAACAATGGAGAAGGCGATGGAATCTGCTGGTTCGTTGTTCGAACAGCGGGGGAGTGGAGGCCTTTGTGAGCTTCCGCAGATTAGTCGAGTCATCCGACGGACGGTCAGCAGTAAGGATCAAGTTCGATGACCAGACTCCTTTGCGCCAATGATGGATGGAATCCAAGGATTCTGAGGCGTTGTTCTCGCCAACGCCCCGGCAATTTGTGGATCAATTAGCTACTCACAGCATTTTTCTTCTTGAGCATGAAGTGTTCCACGGTCCACGGTTAATCACCAAATTCGATGTCAGCAGCGCACGCCGTGTAGTTCCAAACTTGCTTTCTGCCTGCGGTGTAACACAGAGAGAGAAGAGCGATAAGGAAAAGGCTGCGAAGCGTATGGCTCAGGAGGCGCTGTGGGAATCAACCATGCGAAACCTTTTAGAGCCGCACGTAACAATATGTAAGGCAGAGCCATTTCATAGCTGGGGAAGGTGGTGTTATTACGATCCAGCTCACGCAGGTACTGCTGCCCAAGTCGAGAGCGCCCCGTTTTCTACGAAGGAAGAGGCAATGCTGCGCGCCTTAGACCATTCCAAAGCGGGGGTCGCCTTTTGTATAGAGTCGATAAAGGCCAGCAACTCGGCGGCTGGCGATATTTGGTCGGCCTGCTCTGCTTATGTGGCGACTGCAAGAGGAGTCATCGATCTACGTGAGGGAAAGACGCAATGAACTAGATTCCTAAACCGCCCCGGGTTGTGAGAGTGCCGGGAGAGACGGAACGTCCACCGGGGTTATTCGTCGTCTCTCGCCGATGATATCTTGATTGGTGATCGCCCATGGAGGGCACAATCACTCTTCATTGTTTGAGAATGACGTTTTTAGCAGTGAAGCCAGGATCACTATGAATGAACGGCGGATAGATCACACAAAGCTTACTGAGGATTGGGAGGGCAACAACATTGCCATCCAATGTCCCGCCTGCGGGAAGGTCTACATTGTCAGCGAGCAGATACACAGCGGCGAGCGTTCGTGCCCGAACTGCGGCAGGTCCAAGGGGCGAGTCAAGGGCGGCAGGAAGAGCAACGGAACTGCTTCGGTTTGTTCCTGAACGCCGGGTGGCCCACCCTTTGTGGTTTTTGCAAAGGGTGGGATTCCAAAACTGAAAAGCGGGAAAACAGTTCGTACTTTTTTCTATACCTCGGCACGGCATTCTTCGTAGGTTAAGACATGCCTAGCCGCGCCGTCACAGCCCAACAGGCACAGAGCATCGGATGCCCCACCCTTTCGCAAAAGGCGCGAAAGGATGGCCACCCGCGGGCGGTCATCGGCGACCCGGGACTCTGGCCACCGGCCATCATTTGCCCATCACCTGTTCGCCAGTCGTTTGAGGGGCTCGGCATATTCGCTGATGAGATACGTGAGGGGCTCGGCTTCCTGAAACAGAACCTGCGTGTCACACCCGTTCTTCGTAGTGAGTCCGGTGGCCTCACGCACGGTTTTCAAAGCCGACCTATGAACCTGGTCTTTCCATCCGGGGAATCCAACCTGCGCCAGGTACACTTCGCGTTCTGGTTTACCGCCCAACCCGAAAAATTTGGCTCGCTTTGCCGGCTCAATCCGCACGACATTGATGTAATTACCATTTGGGTTGCGTAGCTCAAACCCATGCCTTTTGAGTGCTCTATTGAGTTCACTGTAAGTCACAGCGCGGGCGGAATCATCTCTGTAGCGGGTATTTCTCCGCAGGAAATCAGCAAGGATACGTACTGTCTCGTCCGCATTACTTTTGGAAATTAGTTGCAGGGATTTTTTGTAACGTGCATCCTTGCCGAAGTAAAGTTGCAGATCGTTTGCCGCAACCGCAACGACCAAGCTGTCAAGCTTCTTTTGCTGAAGAGTGATGATGTGCTTCTTGCGATGTAATAGAGAGAGTACGCTCAATAATGCGGTTCGTTTGTTGGCATCATGAAATGGATGATTCATGATGAGTCCAAACATCAAAGTGGCACAATTTTCAAAGAGCCCATTCCATTTGTTGATTCCGGCATAGCTGCAGTGAATTGTCTAGAAAGAGCGGAGTGCAGAAGGTCGAGGTTTTTAGGCCCGATTCCTCCGAAAGCGTATTTCTTCTCAACAAAGTAATCAATCAGGAGGAAGTGAGCCGCAAGAAGATCATGTAAGCCTACACTATCTTCGGCCTGATATAGGTCGTCAGGGCCAACGATCTTCTTCCACCTTTCATATTCGTTCTCAATGTGGACATGTAAGAAATCCATTCTGTTCCAATCCCTAATTCTACGATCTTGGCATGGCGAAGACGGTACTTAACTCTGAATTCGGAACCAGTCCTTGACGGACAATTTGAACCGAGTGATTTCGTCCTCATTCAACTCGCAACTGTGAGCGACAGTATTTCGAATTTTGTTGAACTGACCCAGTATCAATTGCATCGCCTTCTGGCTTCGCAACGTGTCTGAGAAGTCCCTCCAGTTCGCATCAAAGATGCTAATCAACTCACCGAAGTTCGTGTACGCGAGAGGGTCCTCGGATCGAATCGACATGATCGAGTCCATCTCGTCTTTCTGCTTCTTAGCGACCTCGTTCCGCACTCCCTCAGGAACTGCATCCTTCCACCAAGTCGGACCTTTTTTTTCTGACAGCCTTTCGGAGATCAAACGCCGTATAGAGTTCTCAAGCGCATAATAGATGACGTAGAAGTCGGCCATTTTCTGGGCTTCCTGAAGGATGTCGCTCTCGAAGAGTTCGACATCCACGATCTCCGATTTCTGGATCGTCTTGGTGTGTTCGATCTGGATACCGGATTCTTCCAACTTGCGGAGTTCCGACTCCAGCAGCAGATTCTGCATTCCGAACAGCTTGATCAGTTCGCTGGCTTCCATCATCTCCTCAACAGGTTCTCGCGCAGACTTTTGAAAATTGCGTTGAATACTTCAATTTCGGTTGTGGCCGGGAGATTCAAATTAATGGTGTAGCCCAGCCGCCGCCCTCGCTCAACTCCTCGCCACCACTCCCCCGTTCGGTTCCGGCTCCACTGGTCGCGCCTTGTGATCCGGTCTCGGCCGACTTCGGTCTTGGTGAGCCACCTTCCCACTTTGCCAACTTTGCCAACTCCAAAAATGTAGATGCAACATATTGGATGTTTGCGTCGTCTTCCGCGGCCCCCCGTCAGACTGCGGAGTTTCGACATTAACTCTGGCTTCGTCAGTTTCCATGCGTATTCATTCGCCTTGAACAGCAAGCTGTAAGCGTCACGCAGCCGCTCTGCCATGACTACACCCGATAAAGATGATTCCCTAAAATCCTTATATGCTTGCGTTGGAGTATTGGCGGCATCAAGAAAACCCAATCTCTTGAGCAGCGGTATCATGGCTCTAAAACTGGAAGACTTGAGATCGAGAACCGTGTTCAGGAAGTCCACAGTGAACTTCGGAGGCACGGCTGCTGCTGTTATCTTTCCGAACAATTTCGGAATACCGCGTAGGCATTCACATATGGTGGGTATTCGGCCATAAGCACCTCTTATTGGTCCTGTGACAATGCTTAGCCTGATCTCGGAAAATCAACAATGAATCTGCCATCTGGATTTCCACCGATTGGCACGCTGGGACATTGACCACCACGTCCATCGTTGATCCGAACCAAGCCTGCTTCTCCGAATGCATAGGAGCGGTAGCTACTCCATCGCCAATCCTCCGGACTCGCGACCAGTCCGCGCACCACCGGATTGCGATGCATATACTTCAGCTTCTCCACTTCTTTTTGCTGGCTCCACAGATTGAAATCGTAGAAGCGACTCTGCCAGAACCTGCCGGAGAATTCGCCCGCAATGGCAACCGGCGGGAGATGCTGGTTACGGCCTGAATGATCTTCGAGGGATCGCCAATCCAAGGTTCGGAAATCAGCAGGTGGACGTGTTCAGGCATGATCACGTATCCGATCACGGCAAAACGATAGCGAACTCGCGTCAACTCGAGGACAGGCAAGCAGCAGGTCGCGGCGCGCGGGATCGCCAAGTAGCGGCTTGCGTTGATAGCAGCTCCAGGTGATGAAATGGAGGGCTCCCCGTGCCGTAATAACGCTCAAGCCCCAAGGCATGAAGCGAGACTATGCACTCGTGCTTGGTCTTGTCTGTGACGGATGAACATTGAAGGTTGGAGTCTTGTGAGGTCAGGTCAAAAGCCCCACGGGAGCTCACGTCAAAAGCCCCACTTCTCGCAAAAAACGCGAGAAATGGGGCACCCGCCGGGCCAGGCCTGGTCTTGATAGCAGACTGGTTTGACGTGCATTTGTGGAAATTGTAGTCCGCACATAAGGCCCACCCTCCCGCAAAAAGCGCGGGGGAAGGGTGGGGCAACCCCCGTTTGGGAATTCCGCGGGAAGGGTTGGGCCAGCGCCCGGCGTC
>CAWAXF010000037.1:0-191903 GCA_963785865.1 uncultured Acidobacteriota bacterium
GCCAGTCGAACTGGTACAAGGGGCTACTGCCATCGAAAGGGATTACTTTCAGTTGATTTGGCCTGGAAGCAGAGGGAGATCCGGGTTTTCGACCGGAGAGTTGGGCAGGGTGAGATAGGCGATTCGCTTTCCGTCTGGGGAGATCTCGATAGAATACTGAAAATTACCGAGCGACAACGCCCTAAAACGGAGCAGCAACAGAGTCCTGTGAAATCATCTGTGGGGGCTTCTCTCCCGTGATGGGTATACGGAGGGGGGTCCGGGAAGGGCTCCGCAAATAGACAACCCACTTGCCGTCCGGCGAACATCGTGGGCCGTTGGCAAACGTCTCGTCGGCGATCCGGATCGGGTTCGAGCCGTCGGGGTCCATGCGCCATACCCCCATCTTTTGCTCCCGGTAGGCGGCGTAGACGATATAGCGCCCATCTCCGCAAGCCGACGGGGCCCAGTTTGGGCGCTCATCGGGAGTCAGCAGTGTGTGCCCGCTTCCATCCGGGTTTACGACGACGAGATTGCCATCTCCGTTGGCAAAGACGATGCTGCCGTTGGGCATCCAGGAGAACCCTCCGATGGCGGGCTCCTTCGCAGTGATCTGCTTGGCCTTGACGGCGTTTCCGGCGGGCGCGAGCCACAGATCGGACACCGCTGTCAGCTCGGTGTCGACAAGAGTTTTGCCATCCTGAGTGAGGTCCAGGCAACAGAGGTCGTAATTCATAAGGTCGTTGGTGAGTCGGATTGCATCTCCTTTTGGAAAGGAGATGTACCAAAGCTGTCCCCTCAAGCCCTGATAATAAACGGCGACCAACAGACCTCTTCCACCGGGCAGCCAGCGTGGACGGCCGATGAGGTCTGGCGTCGAATACATTTCGCGGACTGATCCATCGGCGACCGACACGGCCCAAAGCACAGCATGAAATCTCTTCTCCGCCTCCAGGTTGTGAATACAATCGTCTTTCCGTCAGGGGACCATGCCGTGCCGGAAAAATAGTCGAGGTAGGGACGGGTCGCGAGCACTCGTTCGTCAGTCCCGTCGGCTTTGGCAATCAAAAGATCAATCTTTGCATTTTCAGAGGCGCGTACCCTCAAAAAGGCAAAATGCGTACCGTCCGGAGAATAGCTGTTGGATCCATCGATCCCTCCTTGCATCACGAGGCGTGGTGTTCCGCCCAACACCGGCATCCGGTAGAGAAAGGTGTCATACATATTGCTTTTCTCGGCGCGGACGAAGTCAATGTAGTTGCCGTCGGGTGAGAACACCAGACTCCAGATCACAACTTCATCCGGCGGCAGAATCTGCACGTCACTGCCGGTGGCTACCTGGCGAACCTTGAGGCTTTGTTTTTCTCCTTCCCGCAGAGCGTAGACCACATAGCGCCCGTCGGGAGAAATAGCGACTTGGACTGCGTTTCCGCTCTGTGTGACCCGGCTGATCTTCATGGACTGCAGGTTCCATCCATTGCTGTGCGTGTTCGGCCTGGACAAATAGATCCCCAGCGCAACCATCAAAAGCACCAACCCGGCCAGCATCAGTCCTAGCACACCTTTATGGCGTCTGGCCTCATTGAGGATGACTGCCCCACTGGATGGCCGGCCAGCCGCTGGATCCGATAAGTGCCGTGGGCCCCGATAAGGTCACCTCACTCCCCGCGCTGAGAGTGGCTGGAATCCGTATCCCGCTTCAGCCGCTTCAGGTCGGTGCGGATGTCTGCGGCGTTCTGATAACGCAGATCGCGGTCTTTCTCCAGGCACTTGTTGATAATGCCTTCCAGCAGGGGAGGCAGGTCGGGATTCAGGCGCACTGCAGAAGTGGGAATGCGGTTCAATATCGACTCAAAGATCACTCCGGCAGTGTCGCCGCGAAACGGCAATGCTCCCGTCGCCATCTCGTACAAAACCGCACCGAACGAGAACAAATCGGTTCGTACATCCAAATCCTTGCCTTTGACCTGCTCCGGTGACATGTAAGCCACTGTGCCGAGGGCCGAACCCGGGCTGGTGAGGTGCTGCTCCGAGTCGATGGTAGCTGCTGTCGCCCCCGCTTGCGTACCTGCCTTCGTAGAAAGCTTTAGCCAGGCCAAAGTCCAGAACTTTGGCAGTTCCCCGGCTGGTGACGAAGATGTTGCCCGGCTTGATATCACGATGAACAATGCTCTTTGCATGGGCCGCGTCGAGCGCGTCGGCGATCTCAATTGCCAGGGATAGCGCTGTCTCGATCTCCAGCGGCCGCCCAGCGATTCGGTGCGCCAGAGTCATCCCTTCCAGGTACTCCATCACGATGAACGATCGGCCCTCACATTTTGCGATTTCGTATATGGTGCAGATGTTGGGATGGTTCAAGGCGGAGGCCGCACGTGCCTCGCGGCGAAAGCGTTCGAGTGCCTGCGGGTCTTGTGCCACATCTTCGGGCAGGAATTTCAGGGCAACAAAGCGACCAAGGTCAGTATCCTCGGCCTTATAGACCACGCCCATGCCGCCACCGCCCAGCTTTTCGACGATGCGGTAGTGCGAGATGGTCTCGGCCAATCATCCGCAGCCAATGCTATGGCGGAACCGCAGGCAAGTCAATGGAACGCGAGGCGTTGGCAGCGTCGTAACAATTGCTGTTGTAACATCGCCATTACACTCACAACCCCATGGGCAGGCTGCCTGGAGGTGGCTCTCCGGGGTCGTAGTTAATGTAATCGCCTGTTAACATCAACTATGGAAGAACATGACTAATCAAGTACTGAGCGTGATTTTGCTTGCCGCGTCCGTTAAGGCCTTCGCGGCTCCCCAAAATGGCAAGTCTGATCCGCCTGTCGCTGCAATTCCATTCTGTACCGTTCTCGAAAACGCCGCTGCATACGACGGCAAGGAGGTCACGGTCAGCGGAATCTACTATCGTGTAATCCACGGCTCCATTCTGACAGGACAGACCTGCCATGAAAAGCGAACATGATGCTTTCACGAGACTGGAAGGCCGACAAGCAAGCTCTCAAGCTGGTTAATTCCCGGGCGCGTAACAATCAGGCAACTGTGATCGCTCCTCGCGGCACTTTTCGTGTGGCAAAACAGGGCTGCTTCGGACAAACCTGCTCTCTGTACGAGATAGAGGAGCGCGAACTTTTGTCGGCGGCAATCCCGAGCAAGTGACCCACCTGGAAGCATCGACCGGTTGATGATTGTCGTAACATCGCCATTACGCTCACCACCTCGCCGGACGGTTCCGTGCGCCTAATTGCGGGGTCGTAGTTGGTGTAATCGCCTGTTTACAACAGTTAAGAAACAGATCCAGCCTTCTCCTGACCCTGTGCGCCAATCGGCGGCGACGCGGAAAATTACTTTACCTGCTCTACATCGCTCGGAACCCAAGCTTTATCGAAAAACTGATGTCTTGACCTTCGCTATCCAGCTTTTCGGCCCCGAAATCGATGTCTTGGCTTGGTCAAAACCTCCCGTTGTAGGAGCATGAATGGGCGGACGGTCCGAGCACGCCAGCGCTTTGCCGGCCCTTATCAAGATGGACGTTGGCCCAATCCTAAAAAATGTTCACTTTTGCTCAGACTTCATTGTCTTCCGAAGCCAAAGTGGAGTGCTTGGCAAAGTAGTTTGGACAGCCTCCTTCAAACTCTGATTTCAGGAAAGAAGCGTTGATGCGAATCATCCCAATATCGCAACAAGAATGCGGTGAATTGTTGGAACGGGTATCTATCGGAAGGTTGGCGTGCTCGTTGGGCGACCAGCCATATATTGTGCCGGTTGCCTATTCGTATGAATCTGATTGCATTTACATCTTTTCGACCGTCGGGAAGAAGGTCAAATGGATGCGCCAAAATCCTAAGGTTTGTCTGCAAGCTGACGAAATAGGTACTGGGTCGAGCTGGGTTAGCGTAATCGTGACTGGAACGTATTTGGAACTGACTGAGTCACAATACCCTGCGCAACGGGAACATGCGATGGAACAACTCGCACAGTATTGTGAATGGTGGCGGAACCCTCTAGCGCAAAGGCGCGAACAAACCAGCGATCTCTCGATCGAGACTGTCTTTTTTCGCATCGACATCAGCTCAATGAGCGGCCTCCGTGGGATGCAGTAAAGCCTTTAGCGAGGATCGATTGATCTGTAATGTGATTGTCATGGTTACTGGACGAAACCGTCTGGTAGCGCCAGAGGCCGTTCCTGTCTGGACACATGGCCGTCGCGCAGGTTTTCAAGCTTGTGAATTGCATCCCTTTTGAATTCGTCGATGGCGCGGGCGTAAGTGCTAAGGATACCAATGACGGAAATGCCGACATAGTCATCGCTGGTAGCCCTGAAACTGGTGTTTTTTTTGGGCGCAGGGGGTGGTTCGTTCCAACCCTTCAATGCGATTTTTAAGAGTGATTTGCCTCTTGTGTTCTGGAACTATCTTGCAGTCGCCGATTTCAACAGGGACCGGAAGCTTGACCTAGCGATTGCTTCGCCCAGCGGTCTTCTTCACAAGCCCGGAAGGGTGAGCATTCTCATTAATAAGACACCCTAGTACCAGCGCGTTTGTGAGGCGCAGCGGTATATGGGATGTCAGCGCGCCAGCTACCCGGAAGCAATGCAAAAGAACTAACCCGCCCCGGCCAGGCTCTCGCGAAAAGTACAAGAGGTAGACTTGCTATTATGCGAAAACGCTTAATCACGCCGAAGCCGCAGGACGCCCCGGCGCCGAATGAAGACTGGCTGGACCTCGAATCTGCGGCCGTGGTCGAAGTAACATCGGAAGAAACGGGATACCCAGTCGAGGCAGCACTAGTATCGGGAGAAATGGAGGGCTGGCGAGCCGCCGATTCTGGTGCCCAGACCATCCGGCTAGTTTTCGATGTACCCCAACGGCTTAGACGCATCTGGCTCGTCTTCGAAGAAACCGAGGTGGAACGCACCCAAGAGTTCGTATTACGCTGGTTTTCCAACGGCGGACACTCGTTTCAAGAAATTGTGCGTCAGCAGTGGAACTTCAGCCCTCCGGAGACAACACGCGAGATCGAGGATTATCAGGTCGAACTCTCGGACGTCACTGTTCTCGAATTAGTGATGTTGCCGGACAAAAGCCGAGGGGCAAGTCGCGCATCACTCAAAAGTCTGCGCTTGGCCTGATTGGTCGGCCGCTACATTGTAGAAAATAGGGAGATCACGGAATCCTAGCTATTTTCGTGTTTTTCGTGATTCGAGGAATGTCTCAAAACCGCGCGCTTTTGCTGCACGACACGCCATTCCAACACCTCAGCTTCCAGTACCGAGCGATCAGCCAGGTCCAGTCCGAGGCACGCGCTCCAGACGAGTTGGTCCTCGGGGTCAGGCATCGTGAAACCAGTCGAAGTGTCTAGAGAAGTCAAATCGGCTCACCGCAAGACTACCTCACGCCGCGTTACTTTTGGGCCCAAACTTTGGCCCATCTCGCTTTTTGAGCCGCCGCAATCTTGCGACGAGCCGAAGCTGACATGGTTCGTTTGGCCTTTGCAATTGGAACGACCTTTTGCCCGTTCACTTTCGCCGAGCGAGCTCTTTGAGCGGCAGCGATCCGACACGACCCTGTGCAGATATCTTGCTCCGAGGTCTAGTTCTACCCTTATCTTCGTATACCCCGGCGAAAGCCTTAAGCGCGGCGTTCAATCCCGCTAATTGCTGTTGTACTCGGTCTCGTTCCTTGCTCAACTGCTTCACGATCTCGGATAGACTCGCCAATGTTGTTTTCCCCCTGCTGAGGATGCTAGCACGAAATGGAATTTGTCTGTTAAGGAACTTCCTTGGAAGTAGCGATATGCTATAAGCCATTTTTCTATTTTGTTGGGGAAGCGGCTGTAAAAACCCGGACAGCAGGCAACAGAAACGATAACTACGCGACATAGGAGCTGAGACTTGAAGGCACTGCGCATTTTGGTAGCCGATGATCACGAGATTGTTCGCCGAGGTTTGGTCGAGCTTCTTAAGTCTCATGCTGGATGGGAGGTGTGCGGTGAAGCTCGGGATGGACGCGAGGCCGTTGAGTCGGGGAGCCTTGAATCCCGATGCCAGCATGAGAGTTTCGCGGGCAGGCGCTGGCGGATCAATACTCCTCGTAGGACGGGGACTCCGAAGGAAGCCAAGCCCCGGTGATCATGTTCCAATCGTGCGAGCCTGCTGTCTCCACCGATTGGTACCTTTGTGCGTTCCTTCCGCCAAAGGTACACGCCAGAGCCCACTCCGCTGTGTCGATATCTCCTCGGAGACGCATCGAAACAACAACTTCCGTGCGGACGCAGAGGGGCCACTCAAATGCAACGGCTTAGGAGGAGTGAGCATTCTTCTCCTCTTTCAGGTTCCCTGAACTAAGTCAGCCCATCTGAAGTTTTCCCTACCTTAGCGAACCACAACCCTTAAGGAGGTTGACATGTTTGCACGTAACGTCTCGTTTCATCTGAAATCCAATATGCTCTCCGATTACAACCGCGCATTTGACAAGGACATTCTTCCGTTGCTCCGCAAGCAGAACGGTTTCAAGGACGAAATTACGTTTTCCGGTCCCGGCGGCATCGATGTCACGGCCATCAGTCTGTGGGAGAACAAGGCCAGTTCGGACACTTACAACACCACGACGTATCCCGAAGTGTTGAAGACCATGGCGAGATTCATTGAAGGCACGCCGAAGGTTCAGACCGGCGAGGTCGTCAACTCGACCTTCCATAAGATCGCCGCTGGAGTAGCAGCGTAGGGATTGCAATTCATCGAGGAGGCGGAGTTGAAGCTCCGCCTTCCCGGTTTTTGCTTTGGGTCTGGTTGAGCAACAACCGAAGACAAAGTGCGAGAAACGATCCGCAAGTAATTTCTGGAGATAAGTTGGTGCACTTGTTCGATTCGAACGTTGTGGCGGTGTCTCGGCGTTTCTTGGATTTCCACAGCATTACTCTACTTTTGACATGTTTTTGACAATTCAGGTTCTCCCCAAGGCATCTCAGGGCGCGCTAAGGCTTCGGTTTCCGAAATACAGAACAATCAATGCAGACTAATCACCGTTGAATTTCAGGAGAATCAGCCATGAGAGTTCTGTGGTCCGCTATTGCCATTACGTTCTGGGCAGCGTCCCCCTGCTGGCTCAACACTATGTTCGTACTGACTTGACCGCTAACTCGGCCAGCGTTTCCGAAAAAGCCGCAAATATCGATGGCTACCTGGTGAACGCCTGGATGCGGTCTCTTGGGACGCCGATGACCCTCTTCACCACGTAAAGCCCCGGAGTTTGCGGCGACAGAAAAACGACGATGTCTCCCCGTTGGGCATGCCTGTAGGGGAGAAGTGCTCCGAGCCACGAGATCTTTGGAGCAAACTGCACTCGGTTGACGAAGACATGGTCCCCGACAAGGAGCGTGTTCTCCATCGAACCCGAGGGAATCGCAAACGCCTGAACCATGAAGGTGATGATGAACAATCCGGTTGCCAGCACTCCTGCTATTGAAGACAAAAACTCGACTTTAGTTTCCTTCCGCTTCGCTACCGCGACCTTTCCACCTTTACGATCTCTTCTGACCGTCATCAGTCCCTCATCCGCAGCAGCATCGCTCCCACAATGAGTGCAATCGCGACTTTTCGCCAACTGGGGTTTCCGCTGCGGGCCCCCTCGTTTCCCGGCAATCTCCCAAGTCTCGATCAAAGCGGCAGGAACGCCAGGCTAAAAACCTCGCTGCCTGAAGGTGACCGAATCTGGCGAAATTAATTCAAACGCCCCTGCCTAACGCACATATTTCTGAAGCTCGATCACCGCTTTCGGGCTCTTGCCAAGCTGATACACGAGCACCTTGTCTTTCCCGTTTGTTAGCACGATGCCGTAAGTCAACTGATTATTGTCTTGGGTTTCTTTCGCCTTCGGCAGCGCATGCCGATACCATTCCTCAACCGCGGCGAGGGTATCGGGACTCTGACAAGTGTAGATGGCGTACCCGGCCGGGCTTGGTGGATACTGCGTCCCGGTGTTTGTGTTCGGATAGAGCGGCAATCCGGTTTCGTTACCTTTCTGCGCAAGAATCGGGGTCGGCGCACCCAGAAGCACTACGGCCGCGATAGCTACAGCGCCAGCAAGATAAGGGCGAAGTTGGGATGTCATAGGATTGCCTCCGGCGTTGAGAGTTATGTTCGTGGGCCAGAAACGTTGATCGCCTAGTCTAGAGTATTTTACCTATTTGCATTGCATAGCACCCTGTGACGTTAGCGAACCGGGAGAGTCGATTGCCCAAATGAATAGAAGTGATCGGCACGGGAAACCGTCTACCGTGGTTGTAAGTGTAATGGCGATGTTACAACAGCTAGGCTGGGACTTCGCTTGCACTGGGCCGCGTTTTCCGACGAGTTGAGCGATTGACCTCCGCGACGTTTTTGTCGACCGCTTGAAGTTTCGGGCGCGCTTTGTGAGACCTCACCGCCACTTCCTGATCTGTCCGGTCGCACGGGCCCTAGCCGCTACCCCGCTGCGGCTTGGACCCTGATAGGAGTCGGAACGAGTTTAAGAATTTAGAAAAGTTCTGTGGTCGCTGAACACCCTTCGGAGCAAAAGCGTGCAGCAAATATAACCGGTGTCCCACCCGGTAGATCGCCAGTTCCCCGCTCGTATTCGGTCCGACGAAACGAATCCACTTCCCGGGGTGACCTTCGACTGAGGTACGCTTCTCGGCCACCACGGACGCGCCAAAGCCGCTCACAATCGAATCACGTTTGCCGTCCACCGCGCTTTTCCAATCGGTGCGCGGCGAGTAGTCTGCGTATGCCACTCCGTACGACTCACGGCCGGCAGCAGCACTGAACTGGTGCAGATTCTGTCGAGCGCCCCTTAGTCGTAGGGGACTCTCGGGAAACGCAACCCTGAAATTTCCGTCGGGAAAACGAAATTCCTTCCACTCCGCCCGGGCAGACATCATGGCCAGAAACAATATGGCGAGCGCCAGCAATTTGGGTGCGCTCATAGCAACCTCCTTCTGGCCAGTCCAAATCATACGCCGAAAAGCTATGATCCTGGGTTCCTCAGTTGTGCACGACGAACTTTAGTTACTTTGCCTCTTCATGTTCCACGCGACAAAGTGTTTGCCGAGGCAAATACCCATTGGGGCCTTCGGAAGCCGCAGCGGAGATACAAGCGAGATAGTGGGACTACAAAATTCACCCTTTAGACGGCAGGAAGGGTCTGGCGGTAGAAGAGGGACTCACTCCGACATTCTCTCCCTGAGAGCCGGCCCAGTCTTGACGGCGCTCGCCTGTTCTTCGATAACGGTAAAAGTATACATTTGGCCAGTCCCCCCCCAATCCCGGAGCATGAAGAAAATCACGGGTGCCGTTGTACAATTTGCGGTGGAGTAGTTATGTACAGTGCACAGAGCCTGCCGCGACAGTGTTCGGAGCATCAGATGTTGATGACTGAGGAAATCAACGCTTGGGAAGCGTATGACGGTTTGAAGGAAGCGTTAGAAAATGATCCCGTACCGCCTGAGCTTGCGGAGGAATTGGATCGGCGTTACAAGAAGGCAACCGAAGCCAGTGAGGAGGCGAAGTACCACGTCGTTTGGTGTCCCCTGTGCAGGACTGAGTAAGCCGGAAGCTGCCTGGTCCGGCTCCACTGCTGAGAGCGGAGAAAAGGCTCGTTGTGATTAGATGCTTTCCTGCCAGAAATGTAGAACCTTGTCGGCCAGTTCAAGCACATCTATATAGAGGAACCGCAATCACGGGAAGCTTCGCATATAGTTCCACGGCGACCGCTCGGACAAAACGTCTGTGATCTCGAATAGTGGCTTTGAGTTCTTGCAGAATGGCGTCCAGTTCGCCTTGGGCTGGCAGCGACGGCGATATTAGGTGAGCAAACGTATTCGAACTTCTAGGCTGGAATGGCGACATGGCAGCGAGAAATAAACGATAATGGCGGATTTTTCGAGTGCGTTGCCATACAATTTTTACCGTACGGAGTTCCCTTAGCCCGATGGTGGTGTCTGCCATTGAGTGCTTACTTGATATAAGACGCCCCATGAAAGACAAACCACCTTGGACAGCGCTTTGCCAGCAGGCCTCAGTAGAGCAAGATCAAGAGAAATTCATGGCGCTTATTGAGGAAATCAGTCGGCTTCTAGATGAAAAAGAAGCCAGGCTACGCTCCGTACCACCATCCAAGTCGGACGCAGAATAAATCAACAAGGAATGGTATGACCCACGCGAGAAAGGAACTGCAGGCGCAGCTTGATAGCATTGATGCCCGTATTGCCAAACTCAAGGTGTAAGCCGCAACAATAGAGGAAGGTGAGAGGAACCAAGCGGATCTTGAAATATTGAATGCGATACGAAGTCAAATTCTGGGAAAAATAAAACTCGTGTCATCTTAACAGCCACGCTGCATGTTGCGGCGTTCAGAATCAGATGAGTGGAGACTAGCTGCGCTGATCTTGGAGATCAACTCTATGCTCCGAAGCTAAGGAGCTGCGGCTCGCGCAATGCTCAATCGTTCAACTCCGCCAAGCAGAATAAGTTACATGACGACTGGAAGGTTCTGCTTTTGCATTTGGTCGAGGCTCCGGTCCAGTCAAAATAGCCGTGGTTGAACTGCCGAGGCATCAGATTTTACGCGTTTCGCGCAATCCGGGTCATCGTTCTGAACCTGATTGACTCTCGTGCTCACTGGATAACGTCGCATGAGAGCGGCGTCGAAGGGCTTGAGCATCTCCGAAACCGAAGCTGTGTCTCTAAAGGCCGGATCCAACCAAAGATCGTAATCGTTGGGCTTGAGAATGACTGGCATTCGGTCGTGAATGTCGGCTAAGAGAGAATTTGGCGTGGTTGTGAGGATAGAGCAGGTTTCGACTACATCGCCCTTCGGGTTTCTCCAACGGTCCCAGAGACCGGCGAACGCGAACAGCTCGCCGTCGTTCACCTCAAAACAGTACGGCTGCTTTATCTTGCCTTCCCACTTCCACTCGTAGAAACCATCTGCCGGGATTAAACACCGCCGCGACCTAAATGGTTCCCGAAACGACGCAGTCGTAGCGACTGTCTCTGACCTGGCGTTGATCCCTTTGTGTCCAACGCTTGGGTCTTTGGACCAGGGGGGAATCAACCCCCACCGCATCGTCGCAAGCGTTCGGACGGGCTCACGGGCATTCTGACGGACGGTCAGGACAGACTGGGAAGGAGCAACATTGTATCGAGGACTCCATTCGTATTCCTCGGAGATTGTGCCGAAGTATTCCTCTACAAGCTGCTTTCTCCGCGACAGTCTATACCGTCCGCACATGTGAGCAATTATCGCAGATTGCCTGATGGTACATTCTGTACGAAAAACGGACAGATGACATGCTCGATTTTCCAGCCAGTGTCCACTTGATGCCGTCGCAGTAGGCGAGGGTAATTCGTACTGCCGCCCGTGATTGTTGCGCCCAAGTAGTCGTGGTTGAGTCGGGTCACGCCTCGGTTGTTCCTTCGGTACCGGCTGCACAGGAGGGCAAAAGTTGAAAAGCACCCGCATTCGCAACTCGCACCGTACCGGCAGCATCGGGCCCAGGATGAGAAATGATGATTTCGGCACCGTTTCGGGTGCTCAATATTAATGCAAAGTTCCACGAAGAGTCTGATGTCGAACACAGAGAGACTACGCGGAGGATGCGTGAGTGGTTGAAACGGGCGGTCTGAAATCGACTCGCTGCCAGGCGGCTTATGCGGAATCAAGCAGTTATCCTGTGAAAATCGCAGTGTTGCGCGTGCTTAGGGTGCCGTTGTCGGCACTACTTATGCAGCACGCTCTGCAACATCGTATGCAGCATGTTCGAACCCCGCTTTTCCGGCCTCCGGATCCGTTTACTTGGCCAATTCAAGGTGAACTGAACGGATTCGACTTGAGACACATTCTTCAATGGAGGAAGCGTGGCAAAGAAAACGGGCACCGCGGTGAAACTTGACCTCGCTCATTTCAAAAAGCTTAAGGACTACGAAGCGGTTTCTAGGCACTTCGGTTGATACAGCGGTTCACGAGGCTGTTTCCGATTTCACCGAATGCTGTGTTTCCACCAGGCTCGAGTCCTAATCAGAGGAAAATTCACGATTCCTAGCTCAAGGCGTATACAGTTTTGCCAAGGCATTTGTTTCGTGGTGACGCTCTCCGGCGACGCCGAAGTGCCTCAATTATGTCAGTCAAACAGTTCGCTACGCCGCAAAGTGCTTGTGGTGACGAGCTCCATCTTACCTTGGATCAAGCAATCGGACCGCACCCAAGATTCGTAACGGACGAGAATTGGCGTTCCGTCCCGATGTTTTAGCATCCAGAGCCCGTGCATATATCCGTTCCTGACGAAAAGACGGAAAACAGTAGGAATATCGTTCGTGCCTGGAACCGTCAGGTCGTCGTATCTCTTTCCTATTAACTCTTCTCGTCTATACCCTACCAGTTCGCAGAAACTGTCTGATACCCTCACATATCGCCTGTCGCCGTTAACCAAGGCAGTGTAAACAGGCCTTACCGTCGAGGTATCCTGCCCAGTCGCGTCCTCTCGGAGAACCCGAAATAAATTGGTCAACTCGTCCGGAACATCGGCGTGCGCTCTCTTTCCGACCATGAGAACCTCCAACTTCGAGATGACTGTCCCACAGAGCGGAGCGTAATAAAAATATTTAAGAGGTCAGGCCACTTTGCTTTGTCTCCTGGCTTTTTCCCATCTTGCCCGCTGTGCTGCCGCGATCTTGCGCCGAGCCGAGGCTGACATGGTTCGTCTCTTCGGAGCATCTGCAATGCTCTTAACCTTCGCCCAACGTGCTCTTTGGGCAGCGGCAATCCTTGCCCGGCCCTTGGCTGAGATCTTCGCCGAGGCTTGATTCGCGTTAACACCTAGCGAGATCCGCGCAAAGGCTTCAAGGGCTGCGTTCAGTCCGGATAGCTGTTGGTGTACTCGGTCACGTTCCCTGCTCAATTGTTTCACGATCTCTGATAGATTCGCCAATGTTCCCCCCTGCTGGGTATGCTAGCAGACGAAATGGAATTTGTCTGATAAAGAACATTCCTTGGAAGTAGCGATATGCTATAAGCCATTTTTCTATTTTGTTAGGGAAGCGGCTGTAAAAACCCGGACAGCAGGCAACAGAAACGATAACTACGCGACATAGGAGCTGAGACTTGAAGGCACTGCGCATTTTGGTAGCCGATGATCACGAGATTGTTCGCCGAGGCTTGGTCGAGCTTCTTGAGTCTCATGCGGGATGGGAAGTGTGCGGTGAAGCTCGGGATGGACGCGAGGCCGTTGAGAAAGTCAATGAACTGCGGCCAGATATTGTCATTCTTGACATCGGCATGCCCAACCTGAATGGTCTCGAAGCCGCGCGTCAAATGCTCGCTCGCAACTCCCCACCGAAGGTGCTTGTCTTGACGGTGGAGGACTCGGACGAATTGGTGCGGACGGTCCTAAATGCAGGCGCGCGGGGCTTCGTACTTAAGTCAGACGCTACGCGCGATCTGGTATCAGCGGTCGAGGCTTTGCAAACCAACAAGACATTCTTTACTTCAAGGATTGCAGAAATGGTGCTTGGCGGATACCTGGGGCGTAGTGAGCCCGCTGCCGAAGCTGGATCCACGCTCCCCGAGTTGACACCTCGTGAACGCGAAGTGGCCCAACTCCTGGCCGAGGGCAAGAGCAGTAAAGAAGTTGCCACTCATCTCGACTTGAGCGTGAAGACTGCCGAAACTCATCGCAGCAACATCATGCGAAAGCTCAACCTGCACTCTGTGGCGGAATTGGTTCTCTACGCCGTCAAGAACCACATGGTGCAAGTGGCCTCCCCGCCGGCCCGTTCCTTATAAGCTTGGTGCGATGAGCCGTCCACGTCTTTGACATCGTGCGCGACAGTCAGAGCTGAGGAGCAAAAACAGAGGGAGCCAACCCAAACCTGGTTGCATCTAAATGCTTATGCCATGCAGGATCTTACTCGGACCGAACAACGACTATGTGTGCGGCGGGCCTTCGGCACAAGCCTGTGCAGAGTGTGGAGTTAGTCTCTGTGATTTGCACGCCGAAACCTGCGATCTTTGTAATACAACTATCTGTGCTCCGTGTTTTTCTCGCCACACTGCGAAACGACATGCGAAAAAAACTCTTGCGAGCAATATTCAATTGAAGCGAACGGCCTAGCGGGGCCCTGGTTCATCCCTCCATCTCAGATTCGTCGAGTCAGCCAGAGCTCACATATTTCCCCCGCCTTTTAACGCAGAGCTCCCGCCCATAGCCTAACCGTGGGTGCCGGTTGCGATCGGCGGTTTTTTCCCAGTGTGTTCATTAACTTTGTCGCCAAACTCCGACACCTTGTCGGCGATGTCAGCTCGCGTTTCCTCTCCGCTCGCCGGAGCGATCAGCACACCAATTCCTATGCCGATTCCCACTCCGATGGCTAGCGTAACGGCTTTGCCGAGTATATGGCTTTCCTCTTTGCCGCGAAGCGCGTCTGAGGCACGGCTGACACGGTAGGATGCGGTACTGTAGGTATCCCGAACCTTGCCTTTTATGTCATCGACGTTGTCCGGCAACCGATCTCGCAGCGAGCCAAGTAGTTGCAGGCCTATATCGAGCAGGACGTTAAGAAGTGGTGCTGGTTTTCTAAATCTCATAATGCCTCCTCACTGATTTTATGTTGGTGTGAAGGTGCAACATTTGAACGAGACGTTGGTCTGTCCAAATTGGCAAAAAGGGTACGACAACCCAGGAGCTTACTTGCCGCAGGTCTCGCTCACCATCTTTAGACTGGTGACGCCCAGATCGGCGTACTTTTCTTTGCTCGATGCCTTTTCCACTCCTTCTCGCTTCTGCTTTGGGCCTTAGACTCATGGGTGCGCGGACCAGTCACGGTCACTGTGTGACCGAGATGCTTATCCAGTTTAACGCTGGTGCTGTGGAGTTCCCATGTCTTACCGTCGCGCGCAACAATGGAAAACTCGCCCGCTTCGTCGCCCTTTTGCAGACAACCGGTGACAGTCACGTTCTCTTTGGCTTCAGATCTGGCTTCAGATTTCGCGTCATCGGCTTTCCCTTCGGCTACGGCCTGGGCCTTTGCTCCGCGAATTGCGGCAAGGAACGGCTGGGCTGCGGATGGAGCTGGCACTTTGCCCAGCAGCAAAGCCCGGGTTGTGACCTTGCGTCCGTATATTGCGTGCCGGGAATCATCGTCTTGGCGGATCGATGCACCTTCCAACGTGAGCCCAGCGAACGCACCCTTGGCACGGGAGTAGGTCAGGATCTCCGTATCCAACTTCCAATCCGTACCAGCCGAGGCATGCCGTCCAACCGGACCCGCTGCTGCTGAAGCGTCCGCTCCAATTTGGAAATTACTCGAAAGCAGCTTTTGCATACCTTTTTCATTCTGAATGATCATTACCAGGTCCACAGCTTCGACACCGATCTGCAGCCCCCAGCTTCCACCCGAAATCGTAATGAAGGCAGGCGCACTCCAGCCATTAGCGGTGCGGCAGGTGGCTACGCCTTTGCCTCCTTTACCTCCGAAGATAAAGCCAGCTTTGACCATGTGCGGTACAACGGCTACGCACTTTGCGTGTTCCAACACTTCTTCCGGAATTCCGTTGTCTGGCATTCCCATAATTTCGTGTAACACATTGGTGGCGTTGTCTAGTCGCTCGGTGGCATCTTCGCGCGCCGTCCCAGCCCAGCACAGCGTGCCCAGACTCAACATCGCAATCAGGAACATTAGTTTTCTCATTGAGACCACCTCGTTAATTTTCCAGCGGATATGAGATGAGAAATTACACACAAAAGATGTACGGACAGACATTCCAGATCCTTGTGTTCGAGGCAGAACCAAATCACGCATGAGCGCATGCGACGCTGTGCCAGGTCTCCGGCATTCGAGGTGCAGACTACTGATCCGGTTCGGCAAGCATCTGACGCTCTGCACCTCATACTGACTGAAAGAACTTTATATCGAGGAGCTTAAGGATCTCTACAATGCTGAAAACCAGCTTGTAAAAGCTTTGCCAAAAATGGCCAAGGCCGCCTCGTCCGACGAGTTACGCCAGGGCTTTGAAAGACACCTGAAACAGACTCAGGGGCACGTCCAGCGTTTGGAAAAGATCTTCCAGGCTTTGGGTGAAAGCCCTAAGGGAAAGAAATGCAAGGGAATGGAAGGACTGATTGAGGAAGGTTCGGAAGCGATGGAGGGTAGCGTGATGGACGCTGCACTAATTGGTGCTGCTCAGCGTGTCGAACACTACGAGATTGCCGGGTACGGCACCGTTTGGAGCATGGCCGAGACGCTCAGCGAGTCCAATCATGTCTCTCTTCTGGAGCAAACACTTCAAGAAGAGAAGGAGACCGACGAAAAACTGATAGACCTAGCTTCGCAGATCAATATAGAGGCCAATGAGAACGAAAACGAAGAAGAGTCCGCTTCGCAGGACAGGAAAAAGTCTCGCCGAGTAGCCTGAGCCGCACGACGAACAGCCTCCTCCTCCGAAGGGGCTGTCTTCGTGTTGTTCTGTCTGTTTGTACCCAGGAAAAAGAAGAATACTCGGGTCTCTACCCGATTGTGGCCGTGATCCTTTCATGAAATCGTGAGTTCTCAAATCAATTTGTAGGAGTTCAGTGATGGAAACCAGCGTACGACGTGGACAAGTAAGCGAAGATCCGATTACGGGCGCAATTGAGACGTACACCTCCATGACGCCGTCCAGTTTGTTTCTTGGATTGGCACTCGGATCCATGGCAGTGTCAGCTTTTCTCAAATTGTCGGGCAAGAATCACTGGGCGCTCTTTGTGGGTCAGTGGGCTGCGCCCTTCCTCATCATGGGAAATTACAACAAGATGGTAAAGCAACACGGGTCCGATGCAACCGACCACGCCGCAGCGGCGTAGCGACCCAATCACGGCCTAACCATTCACGCATGCCAACTAGAAGAGAGGAATAACGACGTACCACCACATAAAAAAGCTGATGTATACGGTTAACGTTGGAACCCCCGATCCGGCGATTTGGAAACATGCTCTTGGAGCAATTCGGGGGAGCGAACGCGATGTTGACCTTCGCAGCAATATTGCCGCCGAGGCCCGAGCCAAGATCGTATATGAGCGACTGATCGACTTCTGCGATGATCCGGGATCAAGAGACGCTCTTCAGTTTCTGATGGCCCGCGAGCTCACCCACATGAAGGCTTTCACAGCAGCTCTGGAAAGCATCTCAGTCGAACTGAGCCTAAGCTTACGTTGAAGACTAGACGTGGAACTGGCTATTACAAGGTTCCATCGTTGCGCGGGGTCTGGTATCGGGGAATGTTGGACATAGCGGCTGGTGTGCGACGCTGGAGGACTGGTTTGATCCCCGCCGCCTGCGAGATGACTACGTGCCTACTGGACGACGCTATAGATCTTTCCAAGTTTCTCAACACACGCACCAAATTGACCGCCCACCGGGATTCCCGGCCGCTGCACGCAGGCTTTCCCCTACAGTGTTATTTCTCCCAAATTTCCAATCCAAACATCCCAAACCCTCGCTGGCATAACGACGACCGCGCTACGGAATGGGAATGGTTGACTACCAAGGTATTCCAGGCGTGCGACGAAAAGCAGTCGACAACGAGTAAGGTTCGCTTTGAACGGGCTTCCGGCACGAGTTTGTCGCGTGGTCATCACCGCATACTTCGCAAAAGGACTGCCCACAACACCAGGTTCGACAGTTGGCACAGATAGCAACTCCGCAATCAACACATTCAGCCACAGCTCGATTGCTGCACAACGAACCGATGGCCGAATCTGGTTCAACATGCTCGATTTGGCAGTAGCTATTCACGCTACTTTCGCTCTCTCTAGAGCAGCAAATAATTTCCGTATGCGTTCACCAGCCTGCTTAAATTCCTGAAGTTCTGCGGGAGTCGGATCGTCCTTTCCAAAAAATTCGGTCTGCTGAGTCAAGAGGTTGCTCAACTCAGTGCTGATCTCAAAATATCGGTCACTTTTCATTTCAGCTATATAAATAAACAAGACCGCCGATAACGCTGCGATAGTTGCAGCTAAAATCATAAAATCCTCCCACCCACATCCACAGCGATGGAGCGACATCTTTGTCGGTCTTAGGCATTTTCTGCACACGCGAGGTCACAACTGTGCCAACCAGGGGCAGGCTCATTATGGCGCCTCGCTCGAACAATTTTTCGCGCCCTTGGCTATATTTAGGATTTCTGATCTTAAACCAAGTTGTACGCTCTCGCTCCGCTGTGTACGGTCCGAAGCTGTGCTTAGCTACAATGCATCCTAGATTCATCTTGCACGAGCGCTTGAACAACGCCGTCCGTATTACTCGATATGATCGCCGTACAACATCCTAGATGCTGGGGCCTTCGACATCAGCCGCCTCAATTCTTGCTTGCGGTCGGTTAATTTTTCCGTCCGCTCACCCCGATGAAATAGCAATCACGGCGAGTGTAACGTAATCGTAACAAGGGGGCACCAGGGTTGGGATCTGAAGTGGAAGAACTACAGTTGCAGACAAGACATCTGACCGGCAAATCAATGTTGACTTAGTAGTAGTAACGCAAGAGAGTGTGAGGCTAAGGTAAGGTTCTGTGGAATTTCAGGTGAAGACCGGATATAAGCAGACCAACAAGTGCGATATCTTAAAATTACATAGCTGGTTCATCCGGGACGGCGTTCTCATAACTCCTCTGGCCTCAGTGCCGTCCCGGATCGCCCGCCCGGAGAACACCGCGGCGATAAGGATTCGCATGCGCTCGCCGTCGTAGAACCCGACGAGTGCGTCAGGCGACGCGCCAACCTGCGGCTGATGGCCGTAGACGATGTACGCGATGATGAAGCAAAAAACGGATTGGATGCCGCCCGTGCGCCACAAGCCTTCCCAGAACGCAGGGGTGGTGTACACGCTGGTGGAGGATGAGGCTGTGCTGGATGCGCTCATGAGGATCTCCTCTTGAACTCAACGGTGACTCGGACACTTCGGGCCCGAGACAGTGCGGTAGTGCACTATTGTTGAGCCAACTTGGGGCGAAATGTTAGCTCCAGAAAAGTCGCAAGTCAATGAGAGTGGACACTGTGGGGAGTGCCGTGACCAACCTCTTGGCGATAAATTGCCGTCATACTCAATCACCGGGTGATGAGTGTAATCGCCTGTTTACAACAATTGACTGACCTGCTCCGTCAAACCACAGGGACAAGAGAACGACCGCAGAGCGTTGCTTGGCACCTGCTGTACAAATCGGGTAGCTAACGCTCGTGTTGAACTGGAGAGGGCGCAAATAAACCTCTCGGAGGGGCAACCGTGCAAACTGGAAGGAATTACCCGCGCTCGGTTGCGACACGTTGTCAGGCCGACTCTATTTTTTACTTGGAGTGCCTGCGCGTCGGCGTCGCCGGCTTCAGCGCGTTAGCGGCTGAGCGCACATCGCCGTTTGTGAACACCGCAAAAAGGAACGGCTGTGATTCGAGGAAATGAGCCAAGTCACGCAACGTCAGACCAAGAGACGACAGCCGTTGCTCATCGACAAAGATCTGGCCGTTTTCCGGTTCGAAGGAAGTAATCAGCTGCTTCGCCTCTGGATCAAACTTCTGGTGCAACAGGTCTACGATCGATGGTGCCAAGTGCCGGCGATCCGGCGACGATGGTTCCGGTGGCATGCCATGGTCCGCGGTCACAGCAAGGAGATAGTCATTACCCGCCTTTGCTTCTAACGCACTCAGTATCCGCTTCAACTGACGATCCATCTCGCCGAGCGTGACGCGCAGCTCTTCCGAATCCGGGCCGTACTTGTGGCCGACGAAATCCGCGCATTTGTAGTTCAGCAGAATGAGATCTGGAACGTTGTCTTCGCCCAGCGGCTCTCGCTCAATCATCGCGGCCATCGCATCGGCTTCGAATGCTGGAAACAGAGCCGAATATCGCACCGCCTGGGGCGAGTCGATTTTGTGACCCATCCACTCCCCGCTCGCTGGCCACAGTGTTTTCGCGTTACGATCCTTCAGATATGCAGGCAGCCGGAAACAGTTGGGGTTTGCGGTCCAGTTGCCCGTCTCCTGATCGTAGCTTGCGAGACCGACAGGCGCTCCATTCAACTGACACGCTCCATGCCCCGCGAGCGGCGTCGCCGCTCGGTCGATGCTGCCCTGTGACAATATGATCGCGCGACCAGCCGTCTCCAGTTGCCAGACGTCAGCCAGCGTCAATGCCATCAGGTCTTGCGGCGTTCCTCCAGCGAAAGAGTCGTGGCGCCGGCGCTGCGTGCGCTCGTATACGCTGACCCCAGTGATTCCGTGCACGCGAGGATCGGCTCCGGTTGAGAGCGTCGAGTGCCCAACGGCTGTGTTGGTGGGAAGAAAGTTAACCTGCGCTTGAGTGAACCAGGCACTACGCTGGCGCAGGGCGGTGAGCGTTGGCATGGACGCAGCGTAGCGATCGAAGTAATCCCGGCGCATGCCATCCAGGACGAGCAGCATGACCACTCGTGGTCGAGCGAAACCCGTGCGTAAAACCTGTAACACACGGCCTGTCGACGAGGCAGGCATCTGCACGCCAAGCGCAGCCGCAAGGGTTGGCGCAACGTCCTGCTGCACGGCCGGAGTCGAGTACGTTCCCGTTCTTACCGCGGGGCCCGCAAACATCAGCGGAATCGCTACGTCATACGTCCACGGCGAACCGTGCATATACGCCACGTCAGCCCGCGTGATGATGTCGCCTTCGCGCGGCACAATCAGGAGTTGGCCGGTTCGTCCCGGAAAATATGCCCGAGCAAACATCTGCAAAAAGCGCTGTCGCGTCGCAAGGGTGGCTGCATCGACTGGTGCTGCATGCTGGATCTGAGGTCCGTCGCTCCCAATAGATTGCTTGACCTGCTGGCTCGATACCGTCCAAGTCATCGCGACCAAGGTCAGGGTGATAGCGATCCGCGATCCCACTTTGCGCATGCGAGCACTTTTGGCTGATTACAGATTGCTTAATCCGCGCGCTGATCTTAGCTCCGTCAAGAGGATCTCGCAAGCGCCGTGTAACGGGCTTGTATTAGAAACCACATTGACAAGATAAGGGGAGAGTAGCCGCTCTCAGCTTTGCGCCAACGAAAAACTGTATGGTGGTGCAGAGACTGCTTACGCTTTTAGCCACTTGTCGAACCAATCAAATGCATCTGCTTGCATCTTCTTATCGAACTTGTGCGGGCCTGGATAATAAGAAACTTTCAGATTACCTTGAGCTCCAGCTTTCTGGTAGACAGCATGCAGCATACGTTCTGCCTCTCTCATTTCAGCCGGAGTATATAGGTCATCATTCTCGTCATTGAGCACAAATGCGGGTTGTGGCACGCGTAATCCCAGTATTTCCGGGAAATCCAGTTCGTTTGGAAGGAGAGGTACATAAGCCATCCATGTATGGGTGAAAGATTTGTTCAGAAGGAAGTCCTTCCAGGTTGTCATAAAACCGACGCACACTGCAGCTTTGA
Source organism: uncultured Acidobacteriota bacterium (assembly GCA_963785865.1). Classification (GTDB taxonomy): domain Bacteria; phylum Acidobacteriota; class Terriglobia; order Terriglobales; family Acidobacteriaceae; genus Sulfotelmatobacter. The sequence continues at coordinate 21,432 of CAWAXF010000037.1, forward strand.
TTCTAGGATCGAGCCCACCCGAAAATACTGTCCGCAATCCCCCGCCTGACAATCCGCCACATCCGATGCGGCTTACGTCCACGTCATCCCGAGAGCACAATACATCGAGCGCCTTTTGGTCTTCTGCAAAGAAAACCCCCGGCCATGTAGTCCCCGCGCTGAACAATGATTTCGCCATTACATGCTCATGCTGACCAGCCCATTCGTTATACTTCTCGATATTGATGGGGTCTTCAGGATTATCATCGTTAAGTCCGTTGCGCAGATGTTCGGGAACATCCTGCAGCATTACTCTCCGGCTCCCAAAAAGAAAAGCGTCAGGTACCAGGACAACATAACCACGTTTGGCAATCTCATTCGCCCAGGCTACGCCTTCGTAATAGTCGTTCTGATGAGCCCTAATTAGCGGGTGTTGTTGCTCGGAAGTTCTGGTGATCTTGGCTTTGCCAAAATACTTGTTGCCGCCATGATCGTGAAACGCAAGAACACCGGGAAGTTTACCCCTTGCGTTCACTGGTCTAAGAACGAGTGCTTCGGTCGGTCGTCCGTATGGTAACTGCCATGAGAGCTCCTCGATGCGTACCCCGTCATGAACGTATTCCTTCTTAATGGTGATCTTGGGATTACTTCCGATAACGGGGATTGCCATACGTTCCATTGCGCATTTCCGCGCAGATTCGCGCCATGCCGTAACGTCGCCAAAGCGCTTGTTTCGAAACGAAAAAGACGGCAAGCGTCCCGAATTCAACGAAGCAGCCCATGAACCATATAAACCGATTACGCTGAGATCTCCACCTGCAGATCGATCGCTTAAACGAGACGGCATCGCCATCTTGGGGCCAAACGGAACAGCTTCCAGCGCACGCTCCCCAGCTAAACCTAGAACCGAGAGAGCGCCGCATTTCATAAAATCTCTGCGTTCCGGGCGCATGTCGGAGAGTGTAGCGCAACTTCGGGGCAGTGTCGCTGGTTACGTTCTCGAATGTCGAGGTCGGTCGGAAGCACCTCTGTGCGACCCCAGTTGGCTGATAGCAGTTGACTCGCATTGCAGACACGATTTAATCGAGACTGGCGAGAGCCCCCTGGTACGCGAGCAGCAGAGCAGCACGAGGTTCTACACAACCGATAGTGGCGACAGCAGCATTCGGTGTACGATTCCACCTTCCCAGTTCAGCCTGTCGAGATCCAGCACCTCAAATTGAAGGGCGTAGGAAACCCGCTGGATTTCCCGCAATCCGGAAACAATGGATAGAGACGGTGGCAGCAAAGCTGCCGCTGGACGCAGATCTGTGCCTCTGGCGGCGCGAATCGGGGTGCCGCTCTGATCGGTTGGACTTCCGTGTCCGAAAATAGCCGTCATCACGGAAGCAAGTCGGCAAACACAAACCCGTCGCGTTCGATTACTTCTCCCGTCTGCACCCCGATTGGCCGAGAGAATACCGGCGCATCGTACACGAATGTATGAAATTCCCCGTTCTCGCCGCACGGGTCCACCTCGGCAGGCAGCGCCTGCAGCAAAGCCAAATCATAGTCACGGCCGACGAACGACTTCGCGAGCTTCGAGTGATCAATGCAGGTAATCTTTGCTCTCACGCCTGCTGCGATCATCTCCCGCGACAATTGTTGCGTCGGAATTTGCCAAATCGGAAATAGCGGTTCGAGTCCACTTCCCTTCAATTGCCGCACTCGGTAGTCTCGAATGTCCTGAAGAAACAAGTCTCCGAATGCAAGCGCGGTAATACCCTCAGCCGTTGCCCGCTGGCATGCGGCGCGCATCCGCTCTTCGTATTCCAGGTTAGAGCAAGGCCAGGGCAGCTCTACGGCCCAGAGTGGGATTCCGGTGCGCTCGGCCTGGGCCTCAACCAGCGTCCGCCGAACCGCATGCATCGCCACGCGGTCCGCTTCGGAGTTAAACGTAGTGAGTAGCGCGGCCACATGGATGTTCGATTGCTGCCGAAGCAGGTGCAGCATCCAGGCACTGTCTTTGCCGCTGCTCCATGATAAGACAACCTTTCTCACGCGCGGCTCATGCTCACGCACCGCGAATCTTCCTTCGCAGGCCTTTCGATCCGGCGCCAATACTTCCCTTCGGCCGGTTCGCCGAACGAAATGCCGTGGATGATTTCGGCAATCACCTCGGCGCTTTGGGAAACTGTCATTCCAGAACGGTTGAAGAGCAGATTGCCGTCAGCGAATGCAACATTGCCTTTGCGCACAGCCCGAAGATCGCACCACCACGGATATCGCTCCAGTACGGTCTGTTCCTGCAAGCTTCGCTGCAGGTCGAATCCGCAAGGCGCCACAATCAGGTACTCTGGATCGGCATCTCGAAGCTGTTCGCCGGGGACGGCGGCCGAATGCTTTCCTTTTTCCCCAAGCAGCAGTTCGCCGTTCGCAATTTCCACCAGCTCGGGACCCCAGTTGCCCATTGCGAAAAGCGGGTCCGTCCACTCCACCATAACCACGGATGGACGGCGGAGGCGCGCAGCCCTTTCCCGGACTGTATCCAAGCGCTTCCGTTCGCGACGGATAACCCTCTCGCCGCGCTCCTTGAGACCGAGCTCTCGCGCGATCCGCTGAACACCTTGGAAGATCTCCTCTAAAGACGAGGCCGACAGCGCCACTTGCCGCGCGGGGGATGCGCAGGCGCCACTTCGCTCCAGGTCGGCGGGAGTAATTGCGCACACTTCGCAATGCGATTGTGAAATCAGCAGATCGGCGCGCAACTCACGAATCAGTTCGCCGTGGATATGATAAAGCGGCTCGCCGGACCGGAGGCGGCGCCGAACCTCCGCATCAATTTCGCAGCTTGAAACCGACACGTCAAAAGCGGGAGCGCTGCAAGCTGGAAGTCGCCGCACCCACTCCGGGTTATCGCACTCATGCGAGCGCCCTACCAGCATTTCGCCGGCGCCTAGGGCACAGACGATTTCGGTGGCGCTGGCTAGAAGAGAAACAATCCGCACGTTATACAGCCTGTCGTGCGGGTTGGCACAAGCGGTTGAGGATGGCGTAACCCCCGAAGATTGCAACGGTGTAGACAGCGTCGCCCAGCACTTGATTGCGGTAGAACGGTATGCCAGCCAGGTAACATTCCGACAGACCGCCGATCGTCAGCGGATATAAGCCGTCGGTGGCCCAGGCGACGAAATTTGTAATCAGGAAGAACGAGAAGCTGGAAACAAAGACCGCAGCGGCGATAACAACGGCGCCACTCCGGTTGCGAATCAGCCTGCCGAGCAGCACTGGAATCAGCGCCGCCCCATAAACGTACCAAAAGCCGGGGTAGAAACCCAGCACCGCATCGCTCAAAGCGAGCGCGAACAGTGTTGCCAAAACACCGGTGCTAAGCTTTCGAGCATGGCTCCCTGCGAAGAGCCCGATAGCCATCATCGGAGTGAAATTCCACGGATGAGGAAGCAAACGCGCAGATGCACCAACAACAACCATGCCTATCCACAAGAGTTTTGGACTTTCCATCGCTAATCTCCTAGCTGGTCGCCTAATCGGCATTCTACCTCTCTCAGTGGTTCGCCTCTGAAAATCTTCAGTACTTGCTGATAGTGAGTGTTGCTGGCGGAATGGAACGCCCCGCCCAGAAGCGGCGCACCGGCATTTCGACTCGAGCCACAAGTCGATAACTCCCGATAATTGGCAAGCGGCAAGAGCTTTTGTTTGTATTAGGTAAATCAGCATCGGAATCATGACCCGACATCGGTGAACCTCTGCCAACCAACATATTCCTTAGGCCCGTTTGTTTTGTCTCAACCGTGACGCCTCTCATTGACGATGAATGGTTTACGCCTTGGGCAGGCGCACCCCGCTTAGCGCGGGTTTTTGGAGCATGCGACCAGCTAAACCGATCCCGTCCACATCCGGACAAGCCGTTCCATGTTCGGACGCACGTCTGCCCCGCGCCTTGTGAAAATCCGAGTCGTGATCCCTGTCCATCAACTACTTCGTCCCACGGGAAAATGGCATACGAATTGCTTCGTAGGCCCGGGGAAACCTCTACTCGTTTGTGCGCTGGGAGACCGGTATGGACACCCTTCGGCAACACCTCCACTTCGCCGTTCGCATGCTTTCCAAGAACCCGTCCTTTACGGCCATTGCAGTACTGACACTGTCGCTCGGCATCGGCGCGACCACCGCCATGTTCAGCGTGGTCAACGGCGTCCTGTTCAGCCCCTTCCCGTTTGCCGATCCCGACCGCCTTGTCACCATCAAAAACCAAATCCCCAAGCTCGGGCCAACGCCGTTTTCCGTTCCCGCGCCCGACGTCCTCACCTACCAGCGCGAGACCAAGTCATTCACCGATGTGGCGGGATTCCAGGAGAACACATACGATCTCACCGGCAGGGGCGAGCCTCGCAAGGTGCCAGGCGCGCGCATAACCTCCAACGTACTCTCAGTTCTCGGAACCGCACCCAGGCTCGGACGCAACTTCACCGCTGACGAAGATCGGGTCGGCAATGAGAAAGTCGTCATCCTCAGCTACCGCATGTGGCGCAGCCTTTTTGCTTCGGATCCCAACATCCTCGGCAAGAGCATCATGCTCGACCGGCAGCCGTACACCGTTGTCGGCGTCATGGGCAAAGACTTTGTCTTTCCCATCGAGACCCAAGGAGATGCCTCGGAACTCTGGGTGCCAATGGCGTTCACGGAGCAAGAACGTAAATCCGTTGGCGACAACTTCGACTACAGCACCGTCGCGCGCCTCAGGCCCGGAGTTTCGCTGGCCCAGGCGCAAGCCGACGTTGAACGCGTCGCGCAGATCATCCGCGACGGGTATCCCCCGGCCGTCAAGTCGCAGTTCGAAGTGCACGGCGCCGTCATAGGGCTGCGCGAAGCCGCGCTCGGAGACTATCGTCGCCCAATGCTCATCATGCTGCTGGCAGTCGTGTTCGTGCTGCTGATCGCAATCGCCAATGTCGCCAACCTCCTGCTGACGAAAGGAACCAGTCGCCAGCACGAACTTTCCATCCGCATCGCACTCGGCGCAACCGGGCGCACCATCATCACGCAGCTGATCACCGAGAGCGTGCTGCTGGGTCTGCTCGGCGGAGCGGTCGGACTGGTGGTCGCAAGCCTGGGGACCCAAGCCCTCATCGCCGCCGTTCCCGCGAACATACCGCGGCTTCATTCCGTGGAAATGGATTGGCGCGTATTCGTCTTCGCCTTCGCCATTTCTGTCCTCTCCGGAATCGTGTTCGGCGCGGCCCCTGCAATGTTCGCGCTGCGCGTCAACGTGAATGACAACCTCAAAGAAGGCGGTCGCAGCATGATGTCCGGCCCGCAGCACCGTTACGTGCGCACCGCATTCGTCGTCGCGCAATTCTCACTCGCACTCATGTTGCTGATGGGCGCCGGTCTTCTCGTACGCAGCTTCCAGCGTGTGCTGCAGGTCGATCCTGGATTTCAGACCACCAACATCGTCTCCGGAATGATTTCGCTTCCCGACACCGGCTACACAGAGAAGTGGCGGAAGCGGACCTTTGACCTCGAACTCATGCGTCGCCTCGAAGCTGCTCCTGGAGTCGAATCCGCCGGCGCAGGCACTGATCTTCCGTTGGAAAGCGGCTGGAGCAAAATCTTCAGCATCGAAGGCCAGGTGCCGCCGCCCGGCGCTGGGCTCAACATCGATTCGCATACGGTCGTGCTCGGCGATTACTTCCAAACGCTCGGCATTCCCCTGATCCGCGGCCGCTTCTTCACCCCCACCGACAGGGAGAAGTCCACGCGCGTCGTCATCATTAACAAGACACTCGCCAACCGCTACTTTCACGGGCAAGATCCGATTGGACATCGCATGAAGTGGGGCCCGCCCGAATCCGACAGCTATTGGATGACCATCATCGGCGTCGTCGGCGACGTAAAGCAGTTCGATCTCGAGAAGGATGTTCGCCCCCAGACCTACGAGAGCTACCTGCAGTACCAGTCGTTCTCCGAACTGCGGATCGTGCTGCGGGGGAAGAGCAGCCCGGAAAATCTCGTGACTGCGTTGCAAACCAGCGTGCACGCGCTGGATGCGCAACTGCCCATCACCCGCGTTCGGACCATGGAGCAGGTAATGTCCCAATCCATCGCACCGCGACGCTTCTATCTCATTCTTATTGTCGTGTTCGCCGTTTCCGCCATCGTGCTTGCGGCGGTCGGACTTTACGGAGTCGTTGCCTACGCCGTGGAACAACGCACGCGCGAGATCGGCATTCGCATGTCGCTCGGTGCTGCGCGATACGACGTTCTGAAACTGTTGCTTGCATGGGCGCTCTCGCTGGTAGCACAGGCCGTGATCGCTGGAATCCTTGGCTCCCTCGCCGTAACACGCCTGCTCAGCGGATTCCTGTTCGGCATCAAGTCCACCGATCCAGTGACGTTCCTGGCTGTACCACTGTTACTCGCGACCATCGCGCTGCTGGCAAGTTATATTCCCGCGCGCCGCGCCACGAAGGTCGATCCGATGGTCGCGCTACGCTACGAATAGCGCGAGCAGTTCGAACAGTTTAGGGTGGCCCAGGTTCGCGATTAGGGTTGCCTATTCAAGTCTCCTTTGCTTGAGTGAGGCTCTATTCTCCCGCGCTCTCGCTCGGAAGGTGTCGCTCGTCCCCAGCAATCGTATATGCCCGTTGGAATAGGGTATGGGGCCCAATCGATCTGATGGGCTCGCCTCGGTCGAACTGCATGATCCAGAGTTGGGGTCCCCGGGCTGCTACTAAACGCTATGCGATTCCCATCCCGAGATAGCGCCACCCTGCCCCGGACATTCCTGGGTGTCGACGTACGACCGACACAATCCACATCCTAGTGTTCACTTCACGGAGCAGCTCATTTGGACGGGCTTCTCAAGCACTTCTGTGTGCGTCGATCTTCAAACGACCTCGGGTGCGACTGTCAAACTTGGGTGCGGCGTTATAGGCAAGCAGACCGTGTGCCTCGACGCTAACGGCAGTTTTATCACTAGCTCACTTATTTCGTCCTCACTAACGCGGATACATCCAGGGACGAACGCGAAAACCCAATAAGTATCGCTGGTTCTGTCCATCTGGCTGGCTTCATTCAGGCGCCCTGGTTCGGCCGACCGTCCTTTCGGGTGACAAGCCGAGGACTCCCACGTACGTTGGCGCCTTTCTATTCGTGGAAAGCGATATCATGCGGCTTGCAGAAATTATCCTTGTACAAAGGCGGCACTATGGAAATTGATCGGCGCGATTTTCTCAAAACGACAGGCAGAGCCATGACCGTGGGCGCAGCTACCCTTGCCTTGGGAGGCACAATACTTGGGGCCAACGACCGGGTGCGGCTGGCAATTTGTGGACTCCGAGGCCGCGGCAACGATCATCTCAAGGGCTTCGCCAACGTTCCTGGGACCGAAATCGCCGGCATGTGCGATGTCGACGAAAGCGTATTGAACCAGCGTCTGGGTGACGCGGAAAAGATGGGGCTGGCCAGACCGAAATCGTACGGCGACATCCGCAGGCTTCTTGAGGACAAGGATATTGACGCGATTTCCATCGCCACGCCCAATCACTGGCATTCGCTGATGGCGATCTGGGCCTGCCAGGCCGGCAAAGATGTCTACGTGGAGAAGCCCTGCTCGCACAACTGGTTTGAAGGGCGTCAACTAGTGCGGGCGGTGAAGAAGTACAACCGAATATGCCAACATGGGAGCCAGTCGCGTTCCAATCCCGGTATGATCGAAGCCATTAAGCGGGTAAACGACGGCACCATAGGCGATACCTATCTGGCCCGCGCACTCTGCTACAAATGGCGGCCCAGCATTGGACATGCGCAGCCGGAAGCGGTCCCGGCGGGAGTCAACTACGACCTTTGGACCGGTCCCGCACCCATGAAGCCGTTCACCCGCAATCGTTTTCACTACAACTGGCATTGGATATGGGATACCGGCAACGGTGACATCGGCAATCAGGCCATACACGAAATCGATATTGCCCGCTGGGGATTAGGGGTGCGTTTCCCGGTTCAGGTTTCCGCCATGGGAGGGCACTTCATGTTTGACGATGACCAGGAGACACCCAACACGCTGAACGCCACATTCGTTTTCGACGAACCGCAGGGTAAACGGAAGATGATGGAGCTCGAAGTACGGCATTGGATCACCAATCACGAGGCCGAGATCGGCACCAACGCTTTTGGCGCCAGTGGCATTCCAACCGCGGGCCTGACCAAGAAACCCGACGATAAGCAAGTTCTGGGACCGAAAGATGCCAAAACCAACACCATCGGCAATATCTTCTACGGATCAAACGGTTACCTATCAATGGATGGATACGATGCCTACAAGACCTGGCTCACGGATCAGGTCGAGCCTGGACCGTCCGGCAAAGCCTCCGGCGACCACTGGGCAAACTTCATCAATTGCGTTCGCAGCCGGCGCGCCGAAGACCTCCATTGTCCGATTGAGGAAGGTCACATCTCTACCACTCTGGTGCACCTGGCAAACACCTCCTACCGTCTGGGTCGGACCTTGAAATTCGATCCAGAGCGGGAGCAGGTCATCGGCGATGAGGAAGCCACCAAAATGCTGCGCGGCACCTATCGACCGCCGTATGTAGTGCCGGAAGAAGTGTGACTTTTTGCACTGCTCATGGTGACGCGCCGAACATTCCTGGCTGGTGCCGCAGCCGGCTTCGTATGCCCCGCCGTCTGGGGCCGGGCGCGCCCGGTAAAGGTCGGAGTGTGTTCCCGCGACGTCGCGGGCGCGGCGAAGTATGGGTTCGACTACGTGGAACCAGCCGCGGCTGAAATCGCGGCAATGAGCGAAGATGAGTTTCGCGAATTCTCGGATATCGTGCTCGCGTCGCCGCTCCGCTGCCATGCCTTCAATAGTTTTATCCGCCGTCCTGACTTGAAAGTGGTTGGCCCCGAAGTTCCAACCTCTGCCTTGAAGGAATATCTCGAGCGGTGTTTGCCCCGATGCCGGCGTCTCGGGGCTTCCATCGTGGTATGGGGCAGCGCCGGTTCCCGCAACGTGCCGGAAGGATTTTCGCGTGAGCAGGCTCGGGATCAGATTGCCGCCTTCCTCAAGATGGCGGGTGAAGTAGCACGCCGCTCTCAAGTCATCGTTGCCATCGAGCCTTTAAGACGCCAGGAGAGCAATATCCTTAACACCGGAGCCGAGGCTCTGGAGATGGTGCGCCGGGTGAAGCACCCCAATATCCGCATGATCATCGACTACTTCCACCTGCGCGAGGAGAACGAAGACCCGCGGATCATTGAGATCGGGAAACGTGAGATAGTGCACCTGCACTTCGCCAATCCCCATGGCCGCGTGTGGCCGCACGACATAGTGGAAGACAATCACTATGCCGCGTTCTTTGGGTATCTGAAGAAAACCGGCTACTCGGGTGGAATTTCGATCGAAGGTCAAGGCTCTTTCGAGAAGGACGGCAAGGCCAGCAGGGAGTTCTTTCGGCGGGCTTTGGTTTGACAGAAACCGCGCGAAGGCATCGAAGAAGCGGCGACGATTGATGCCGATGGATGAAAGTTTTGGAAACTCGGGTAGTCCGTTTTCGGGCACCACGTGGCTTTCCCATCGCAAGCTGGAGTTGCGAACGCTTTAGTGAATCGATACAGCGGAAGGTCTCCAGCCGCTGCCCCACTTTGACGGATGTTGACCCATGACGAAGCGCAGCGTCCCTCCCGCTTGAATCTGTTCCCACGTGATAACCGGAATATCGAGAGGCGTCCCATTCAGGGTCGCAGATTGAATATAGACATTCTCGGCGGAGTTATTGCTCGCTTCTACACGAAAGGTCCTTCCATTCGCCAAAGTGAGTGAGATCTGCTGGTACATCGGACTTCCAATCATGTAGTCTCCACTCGCAGGATTCACGGGATAGAAACCTATCGCGGTAAACAGAAGCCAAGCCGACATCTGTCCACAGTCGTCATCACCATCCAGGCCACCCGGGCTCGCGTCGTATTCTTTTTCCGCAATTCTGCGCACCATCGCCTGTGTCTTCCAGGGCTGCCCGCCAAAGTCGTAGAGATAGCCGTAGTGATGACTCGGTTCGTTGCTGTGCACGTTGTGACCGCCTTTGAAGTGCTGATCCAGCTTTTCGTCATATTTCTCAGCGCCGCCCATCAATGAGATCAATCCTGCCTGATCATGCAATGGCGACCAGGTATAGGCCCAAGCATCCCCTTCCGTCCACCCGGAGACAGACCGATTCTGATCGCTATCAGTCGCGCTGCCGAGCGGAGCCCATTTGCCGTCCGAGGTCCTGCCATTCATTAGTCCTACAGCAGGATTGTAGAGGTTTCGGTCGTTCAGGGAACGCTTCAGAAAAAACGCGTAGTCGTCCAATCGTCCGAGTGCTTGCGCAATTTGCGCAACACACCAATCGTCATAACTGTCCTCAAGAGTACGCGAAGCCGCCTCGTCGGTCCTGTCCGTGGGGATGTATCCAAGCTGCTTGTAATAGGTGAGCCCTGCACGAGCTTCGTATGGCGTGTGCTCTTCACGGTCCGCCCACCGGCGAGTTGTATCTCCGTCCGGAGGCGTCATGGCATCTTTGTAAACGGCCTGCCATGCCAATTGCCGGTCGAAATCGCGAAATCCTTTTCTGAAAGCTTCGGCAACAAGAGAATCCGCATGCGTTCCAATCATGATGTTGGTGTAGCTCGGATTGGGCCACTTGGGCATCCACCCGCCTTCTTTGAAATTCTGCAGAAGGGCTGTAATCATGCCGCTAACGCGCTCCGGAGCGAGCAGAGTGAGCATGCTGTTTTCGGCGCGGAAAGTGTCCCAGATTGAGTAAGCGGTATAACTCTCTCCTTTGTGGACTGTGTCATCAAAGGCGCTGTAGTAGCGACCGTACTCAGAGAAGATGCGCGGGTAGAGGAGCACGTGATACATGCGCGGTGTAAATCAGCGTCTTGTCCACATCCGTAGCGCCGCCGATCTGAAGTTGCGACAACTTCTGGTTCCATTGCGCGCGAAGTCTTCTCTGCGCAGCTTCGAAATCCCAATCGGGTAGTTCTCGTTTCAGATTTTCACGAGCCTGTTCGACGCTGATGAATGATGTGCCTACGCGCAACTGGATGGTTTGGCCGGGGGTGAATTCCGCGTATGCTCCGCGGCTCAGCTCAGCTGTGTCCTCGCTGCCATACGTTTTCATGTCCGACGGCGTCTGTTCGAATTGAACGACGAAGTAGCCCTTGAAGTTGGGCAATTCGAGTGGTCCCAGGTGGGCATCCATGCGATGCGGGTTATATCCTGTGATCTCCCGCGCTTCAAGATTGACCGCTGCCATCCCAGCAATCCCAGGACGCGAGGCTTCGACGATAACGCGAGCCGTGCCGTTCTTTGGAAAGGTGAATCGAAATATTGAGCAGCGCTCAGTAGCGGTCATCTCCGCCTGAATTTCTTGCCCCGCCCCAGCATTAAGCAAAACACGGTAATAGTCCGGATGCGCCGTTTCTGTTTTGTGACTGTAAGGAACCTTCCGTGATTCTGGAGTGGTGCGCAGGTTACCAACCTGCGGAATGATCGTGACATAACCGTAATCTCCCATCCAGATCGCCGGCTGATGAGTGCCTATGAACCCAGAAATCGTCGAGTCATCATAGTTATATGAGGTGACGCTGATCTTGTTCTGTCGCGTCTGCGGGGTCCAATCCGTCATCCCGAATGGTGCCGTCACGAAAGGCATGGTGCCACCGTATCCGATCGCGCTACGCTGCGTGCCAACTAAGGGATTCACATACGAAGCAGCATCATTTTGGGCAGCTAAACCTGAAAAGGAACTCAGCGCGAACACAACAAAGGCAGTGACTGACCTGTTCATTACCTGGATTGTATCTTGCACATAAGTCTTGCGCTTCTAATCGCGAGATGGAGACGAATGTTCGCGATGATTGGGCCATATTTTCGAAATACGTGAAAAAACAATCAGTTGGTGTATGAATGCTACGCCATCTCCTAAGCATGGCATGCTCTACTTTTTGGGTAGCCAGTTCTCGATGCGGAGACCTCGGACGTAGCAAAATTCACGTTCGTTGTCTGTTACGATCAAGTGGCGATAAGAGGTCGTTCGCGCCGATTCGCTTGCTGCATCCTTCTAATCACGAACGCAATGATCTCGTATTGGACGTCGCGATGGAGAGAAGATCGTCTGCGCCTTTTCGATATTGCCGCCGTGCCCCAACAACTCACCGAAACCGGTGCCAGCGCATCACGCATTTGGAGGCGGCTCGCGAGAGTCTCGTCTTCACGTTAGCTTCCGACAAGCCCAGAGCCTGGGCTGTTTCTGTGATGCTGAGATGGTTGACGTCCCGGAGAATCAGTATCGTCCGGTATTTTTCTGGGAGAGACTCCAGAGCTCTCGTGCGCGCATCGCGAAGCTCGCGGCGCTCCAACGCCTGGGACGGGATTTCCTGCCAGTCTGCGAACTCCCTTGGACTATAGTCGCCGTCATCACTCTGTTGTCCCTGCTCAATGGATTCATATAAGTGACGCCGATCTTTACGGAGCTTCATTTTCGCTTCGTTGATCGTGATCTGAATCAGCCATGTGCTGAACTTAGACTCCTGGCGAAATCGCCCTAAGGCTTTAAATGCCTTCAGCACCGCTTCTTACGCGACCTCTTCGGCGTCGGCATCGTTTTTCACGATGGCTACGGCGGCGATAAATACAGCACGCTCGTAGGGCCGGACTCGGTCATCACATCTTCTACCCATCAGGACGTTATGCCGCGTCACGCTCCGGTTGTAACGCCTGCCTCCATGCATTGGCTTGAACGGATGCGGCTTTGAGAAGAATTCGCTTAGTCTGGCAACTTTCGTGCACGCAAAGGCCGTGTTCATCGGTTATGCAGTGTTCGAGCGAGATATGCGTGCCGCAAATCCAGCAGCGGAACGGGGCGTGTTCTTGGAGCATGGGAGAATCCTACATTCTTTAAGAATTAATTCAGATGATGGCGATGCCGTTACAGACATCATTATCCAAAGGCATCAACTGGGATATTGGGAAGGTCTGACGTATCCATAGGGGTTTTCCCTATTCACTTGGCGTCAACTGACGAAAACAGATGAGATGAGTTCTACATGTCTGTTTTGGGACACAACGGAGAAGGCCGGTCTCCTTTTTCTCTGTGCCTCGAGCACGTGGATACCTGGGAGCGTACAGCATCCCGTCGGAGACCGGCCTTCTCATCTCATCTGTTTTCAAGTGTTGGGTGGGCCGCGCCCTAGATATGTAAGTACTAAGCAAAGGCTGGCAACTTGGTAGCATCGCCCACAACGGTAGCCACCCGACGAAAATAGTCGAATTGGGGCGATGATATTGAAAAGGTTTGCGCATTGTACGAGTTTGAAGGTCTCCTCGACGCCGACGCTTCGTAGTCGATAACACCCTCATTCTGGACTAAATACAACTCGTGGATTGCGGCGCCTGCGATGGTCCGTAAATTGCGAACCGCCCCCTTAAGTCGGGCCCCTCTCTTTTTCGATTTCAGAGTTATTTGCTCCTTTCTTCGGAGGAAGCGTCATGAGAACCGGAACCCTTCTCCTGTGGTTGTCCTGCCTGATGACTACTCTCAGCTTCGGTGACAGCATCCGGACTTTCCAAGTCACACAAGTTAGCATGTCGATGAGCCCCAACGATGGGAGCGGAGGCAATGTAACCTTTAGTTTGACTGGACCGGGCCTCACCATCACGGGATACGGCGGTATGGCCTGCTTCGATTGGTGTTCGGGTTTGCCGACTTTGGACCCGAGCGGAGGCACAGGCCAGATTTTTGTCGAAAACTTCGGCAGCGTGACTATCGGTGGGACAAAATATAGTCCGGATACCCTATCTTTTCAGTCTCCTCTTTTCGACAGTAGTGGAGGGGTGAACGCATTCGCAAGCGGATCGGTAGGAGACGGAGATTCTTTCATCCCCCAATTCAATCTCATTTTGCCGACGGGAGGTTGGAGTTTACAGTTTGCTCCAGTAGATGGAGAACCCGGCTATTACACTTTTACAGGAGGGCAGTTTCGCGCTCAATCGCCCATTATCACTCCTGAACCCGGCACTATCGCTCTGACATTTACAGGGTTGTGGGGAATTGCAGGCCTGGCCAAGAGGAAATTGGCGGCGCGCCGCTGACCCTGAACCCGGGAGCCGAGTGCTTATCTTCTTTTGCGAGGGTTTGTTTCAGTTTCAATTTGGTGGATGCTCGTCGGCATCTGCGAGCAGTCTATCCTTGAATCGTCAATTGTTGCGAAATCCCGATTACGCTCAAATGCCCTCCTGAAGGGAACATGAGCATAAATGCCTGATCTCAACCTTCGGCCCCATGACAACTCGGCGTTGAGCGTGCCAGTTACTCAGGCGACAGGTTCTTCCCTAGCAATTCAGCCACACAAATCAGGATTCTTCCGGCATCTGCCTCGGCAACTTAGCGCTGACCTGCCGGCGGTCCACGGCCGACAGTACATGTTTTCCTGGCGCGGAACTCTTGCTAAAGTAATGCCCTGATGCTGGATTATCAGGCGTTACTGCTGGGGGCATTGGCAGAGGCGAATGCTGGGTTGCGCGAAGGTGGGCTGCCCATTGGTTCCGTACTCGCCGATCGCAATGGCCAGATTGTGGCGCGAGGGCATAATCTGCGTGTGCAGAGTGGAGATCCGACGGCACACGCGGAGACAGTTTGCATTCGCAATGCGGGACGGCGGCGAGATTGGGCAGAGTTGACCTTGGTTAGCACTCTGAGTCCCTGCATCATGTGCACCGGCACCGCCCTGCTTTACCGCATTCCACTGGTGGTCATTGGCGAACACCGGAATTTCCTGGGAGCTGAAGATCTTTTCCGCGAGCGGGGCGTGCATTTAGTGGTTCTGGACGACGCGGACTGCATCGAGATCATGGCGAACTTTGTGCGGCAGCATCCGGACTTGTGGAATGAAGACATTGGCCGCTGAGGCAGCCTGGCGCTTCAGCGTGCGTCAGAATTCGATCGTAGCTTGGCTGACGGTAACGCTTCGCTGGCAGGAAGAGTAAATTTCAAATCCCATTTGCACAACGGGCAGCGGGTCGCGAGCGAGTACACTATCCAGCCAAATGCTACGCATTTCGTGTTGATGCAAGCTCTCATACCTGATTCGTCGCACGCTGAACGCGTGTTTCAGGGAAAACTAACACATCGCCTTGAATACATCGCGCTTGTTTTCGGCTAGTGCGGATCGATTTTTCTTCTGCTCCAAGCGCATTGGCAGGTCGCTTCGCAAACTCGCTGAATCCAAGTGCGTCAAATTTCGTTTTAAGAGCAGTTAGTTTATGACGAGTGCCACAACGGCGCTGTGACCGGGCGCGTCGGGGACCCCGGGAGAGCTAGCGCTAACCGTGACGTGATAGCTCACGGGATTGTGCGGGTGGCCTGTCCCGCCAGGATCTGTCGTGCTCACACCCGAGCAGGACGCAAACACTGAAATGAGCGCAATTGCGAAAGGCATTACACAGAGTGAGTGGGTTCTCGAGACTCTGCCAGGTCTGATTGCCACGAGGGAAAGGGCAAGCGGCAGATATAGCCAGGTCGCGTATAGAACCCATCTGGTGGGCCGACACTGCCGCGGTGCTGGCGGGAGTGGAAATGCTCATCACCACGTTCACGGCAGAAGTGCCCGGGGTGACCGGAGTGGCCGGACTGAAGTTGCACGACGCGCCGGACGGAAGGCCTGCCGTGCACGCAAGGCTCACCGGAGCATCGAAGGAACTGCCCATCGGTTGGACGGTCAGGTTGTAGGCTCCCGTGGTTTGCCCCGCTGTAACGGTTTGGCTAGCCGTGGCTGAGGTGAGAACAAAATCCGCCGCAATGGTGAGGGCGAGGGTAGTGGAATGGCTGGGGCTGCCTTCTGTATCGTGCGAGCTAAGTGTGATGTTGTAAGTACCGGGCGTTGCGTCGTTAGGAACGTTGATGGCCACCGTAAGATCCAAGCTTCCGCCACTCGACACGGTGATGGGATCGGTCGGGGTAATCGTGCACATCGCCGCCCGCAGCGCACTGGCATCGCATGCAACATTGATTTTTCCGCTGTACGCGTAAGCAGAGGCGACGGTAACGGTGCTGGACGCCCTGCTCCCGGGAACTGCTCTGAGACTCGGCGCCGCCGACAAGGAGTAGTCCCCCACATTCAAAATCAGTTCTTGCGTTTTAACTCGAGAAGCTGCAGTACCGGTAACCGACACTGTGTAAGAACCCGCAGCGAAAGTTGTCCCGCTAAGAGTCAACTCAGCCTCGGCAGGATACGAACTCACGGAACTGGGATTGATGTTGCACGCACCGCTGTTGTAGCTGCTCGTACAGGTCAGGCCCACCGTGCCGCTGAAACCATCTTGGGCACCGACGGAAATCGAAGCCCGCGTGCCGGTCATCCCCGCTTTGATATTGATTGACGCCGGAATCGTGAATTCGAAGTGTGGATTTGCAGTTACGTTCAGCGTGAACGAGACTGTCTGGGGCGATGGCGCTCCCGCAGTATTGGCCTGGAGCGTCACGGAATAAGCGCCGGCTGCGGTAGAGGCCGGCACAGCCACTGACGCACTCATATTCACCGGCGCGATGGATGTCGCGGTTACCGTCGTGCCGGGGCTCAGATTGCAGGTTGCGTTCGGAATTGCGCTGCTGCACGAAACCGTCACAGCCTGGTTGAACGATCCTGCCGCCGTGACCTGAAAACTTACCGCACTGGATGTGGTGCCCCGTGGAACGCGTCACGCTGCTCGGCGACGGAGCGGTAATTCCAAAATCGACCACGTGCAGGGTCAGCGGAAGCTTACGCGTGAGGTGGTTCGTATCAGAACCCACGGACTGGATGTTGAAGTTGTAATCGCCCGCGGGGCCACTCGTGCTTATGGTGAAGGGCGTCTTGGACACCGGCGTCATCGTCACTGGCGATGGAGCACACACGCTGGGGGGAGCAGTTGATCCAGCAACACAACTCAGGGTAACGGAATTCGTGTATCCGTTGAGCGCTGTCATCGTCGCGTTGAAAGTTCCGGTTTGCCCAGCGAAAACCCTCAATGGCGTATTTGCGACCGCCAATTGAAAATCCGGCGTGATGACCAGGTTGAACTCCCAGATCCCACGGCCGTATGTGGAGGCCCGCAGTAATTGCTGTCCTCCGGAGGCAAAGATGCCAAGCGCCGTAACTGCGACATTGGGCAAGGATCCCGGCTGGCTCGTGCCAGAGTCCGGGCCGAGTTCCACCCAGTTCGGCGTGGACGTGGAACTTGCGAAGACGCCGACATCCGTCGCCACATATACCTGCGACAAAGCTGGATACACCGCCACGGCATTGGCCGGGGAGTCCGGAAGATTGGCCGTGAAATCAGTCCAGGTCGCACCGGCGCTCGTTGTCTTCCACACATGTCCGCTACCGCCGGTGAATCCCATCACGGTGACGTATGCCGTCTTTCCCGTGGGATCTGAGGGATCCGCAGCTACGCTGGAGATGGGGAACTGATAGGGATTGATGTTGCCCTGCGGCCCATTGTCGGTCACGTCGGAGAAACTAGAGATGCCCGCCGAAGAATCTGTAGTAGCCCAAACGCGGCCGCCAGGCGTGTCCAAAGGTCCTTCGATGGGACCGAGTCCGCTGGTGGTCGCGTACACCACGCTGGAACCGCTGCTGCTCTGCGTGGGTCCTGCTGTAGCGAGCGCCCGCACTTGGTTGACTTCATTTCCCGTGCAGGTTCCCCATCCCAGCGTTTCAAAGTTAGGGCTCAGGGCATTAAACGCGCCCCCGGTACGCGGACCCCGCCACACGCGGCATGTGCCAACGAGCATCGCGCTCGTCGAGCCTGAGTCGAGAATGTAAGGGAAATAGAATCCGCCATCATCGCCACCCACATCACTGCTGGTGGCAACGAAACCAAACCTGCTGGTATTGCAATTGATGCCTTGCGCGCAGAGTTGAATGCCTAACCCGCCGGGCGGTATGTCGGGATTCGAAGCGTACCAGTTTGAAGTCGAGAGTGGATCGATGGCAGTGTAGGCTCCGTCGCCACCGAGAACATTGATCCACGCGCTACTGGAAGTCGCGTGATTGGTGGCCGGGGATCCATTTCCTTGCGTGCCCCCGAATAGCGTGTTGGCATCGGTGGGATGCTGCGAGAAGGTGACGAACTGAGCCAGGGATCCCAGATTCTGATTGAGATCGTCGAACTGGTGTACAGCGGAACATGCTCCGTCATTAAACCCGGAAAATCCATTGAGAGCGCGATAAACCCCGCCGTCATTAGCGAAATAAAGCAATTCGTTCCCCGAGTCACTGCCGATGGAAGGAATCATGGCGGCCAGCGCATGCTGGCTGGGATGCACATGAGCCGGCGCGCCGGCCGGAACGCAGCCGTAAGCGTGGGTCAGGTTCACGAACGGAGAAGCGGTGCAGGTGGGATTGCTGGAGTTGATCGCGCACTTGTAAATGTTTACGGCGCCTGCATAGAGATCAGTGGCGGAGCCGTTCGGAACAGCGAGTAATTCCAGGTTGTAGACCCCTTGCTCGACCCCGCATCCCGAGATGTCCCCACAGTTCGTGATCCCAGCATCGGAAATCGCGGTCCACGATGCCCCGCCATTCAGGCTTTGCCAGATACCCTCATCCTGTGTGATGCCGTAGGCATCAACAGACACGTACCAGGCATACATCTCGTTGCGTTCCGCAATGCTTGTTATCTCACCGCGATAAATGGGGCAGGCACGGCCATTGGAGGTGGACTGCGGCGGACAAGATGCGGTACTTAGTACGACACCTCCAGGTTGTGCCGTGAGCCGCGTCCAATGCACGCCGTCAGGAGAAGAATAAAAGCCGTGGTACCGAACGGCCGCGAAAAACATGCCGTTGCCGGAGTTGGCGAAAGCGTTGTACGCAACCGAGGTGGCCGACGTCGCATCAGTCGCTCCTGCGGGATCAACCAAGGCGTTATAGGCCCAGGTTTGCCCTGCATTCAGGGACGTGTACAAGCCTGGCTTCGTGCCGGACGTAACCGCTCCGTCCCTTATGCCCTCCGCACTCGTGCCCATCGCAGAAACAACTGTCAGATTGTTGCGGGTGGCGAATGCCATACGTGTGCCGCCCAGACCGGCGAAGGAGAGCGCGCCATTGTTTGCGCTGGATGCCAAAGTCCAACTGTTTCCGGCGTCCGTGGAACGCAAAATACCGAGTCCAAAGTATGAATCACCCGAGTTGTTGGCTTCGCCGGTGGCGGCGAGAATGACTGATCGTGATGGATCGGCGTTTCCGGGCTGGATGGCAATCGAGCCAATCGAGAGCGTCGCCTGATTATCCGTCAATGGTGACCACGCGACATTATCAGCCACGCTGTAAGCGGCGTTGGTAGATTTCCAGACTCCTCCCTGGGCGGCGCCGATGTAAACCGTGTTGCCGGTCGGATCCGCGGGATCAATCGCCACAGCCGTGACTCTTCCCGCGACCTGACGGTAGTCCTGCGTGCCGTTACCGCTCGCGTCAGAGGCCAAGGGTAACGGTCCGAGCGGGATCCATGATCCGGTCGACAGGGACGCGCCGTTAGGGGCGGCCGCCAGGCGAGCAGCCGCGCGCTGGGTGCGCATCTGCAGCTTCGATTGATATGCGCGTCGACGAAGTTCAGCGGACGATCGACCAGGCATCAGGCGACCGCGAGTGAACCATTGGTCGCGCTGTTTGACGTAGTCTTTTTCTCGACCACGAGCCGGACTCTCAGAAAGGCTTTGTGGAATTTCTTGCGCTTGCATCAAACCAACAAGAAGCAGCAAGGCCCCTAGCAGCGGACAAAAGCGAAGCATGACGCTCACTGCACAGTATCGAAAGCGGCAGAAGACGAATCAATGTAAAACGGGAATCTCGGGCTCTGCCTGGCCCAAATCGGGAATTTGTCGACGCAACACAGCATCGCCCCGATGGACGCTACAATCTCTTCGCGACTCACGAATCTGACTGAATGGAGCCAATGATTTGATAGCCCGCCCTCTTCCACGGCTTCCGTTACTCGCCGTTTTACTCCAGTTGCTGCTTAATCCAGTCTTGGCTCAGCAAAAGACTCCTGTGGAGCTTACCGTTGCAGCAGCAGCGGATTTGAGCTCTGCACTAAAAGAGATCGGAAAAAACTACGAGGACGAGACGGGGGTACGACTCAAACTTTCCTTCGGAGCATCAGGAATGCTTACGCAGGAAATTCAGAACGGCGCGCCATTCGATGTTTTTTTATCGGCAGACATGGACTACCCTCGGCAACTCATTGCCGGGGGCGCTGCGGAAGCGAGCAGTCTGGGCCAATATGCTGTAGGCAAGTTGGTGTTGTGGGTACCGCCTGACTCGCCGCTTGATCTGCAAAATCAGGGAATCAATGCCCTGCTTGATGCTTCCGTGAAGAAGATCGCGATTGCCAATCCGCAACACGCCCCCTACGGCCGTGCAGCGGTGGCGGCTTTGAGGCATGCAGGATTATACGATCGCGTCAGAGAAAGGCTGGTTACTGGCGAGAACGTTGCTCAAGCAGCTCAATTTGTCGAATCAGGAAATGCTCAGGCCGGGTTCGTTGCGCTGGCACACGCTGTCGCACCCGGAATGCAGGGCAAAGGCAAGTACTGGGAGATCCCTGCTCAGGACTATCCACCTCTTGCGCAAGGAGCAGTCGTTTTGACCCACTCGCCGCATCGGAAAGAAGCGGCGGCATTTCTGGAATATCTCTTATCAAAGGGTGTATCCGGAGTACTCCAGAAGTATGGCTTCGCCAGATAATGGCGAGCGCTGGCTGCTTCGTCCACCAGGAGACGTTCTTTACTGTGCTCCGCGCGAAGTTATAGAAGTGGATAGCAGCTCTGCTTTGAGGCCGCTGTGCCGCAGATGAGCAGCGACAGCTTTCCGCACGTTTTCCTCTCGAGCGCGAGGATCCAGGAAAATCAAGACGGACGGCCCTGCGCCACTGAGAACCGCACCCAGGATGCCCACTTTATCCTCCAGTTCCTGGAGGCACGGGAGAAGCGGGCAAAGAGCCGCGCGGTACGGCTGGTGAATGCGGTCCTGTAGCGCAGCTGTTAGAAAATCCGGTCGTCCCTGTGTGAATGCGGCCAAGAGCAACATCGCGTTCTGGATATTAATCACTACATCGGAGCGCACATAATGAGCAGGCAGAACTGATCGTGCAGCTTCGGTGGAGAGGCTCTGTTCCGGGACGGCGAGGAGGAGCGGCCACTTCCCTTTCGGCCGGACCGAAACCACCTGCGCTTGGGCTTCTCCCGCCATGCGTGCGACCGTGAACCCACCCATCCAGCATGCAGACGCGTTATCCGGATGATGCTCGCGACGGGAAGCTTCGCCGATGATCTGCGCGTCGGTCCACCGGAGACAGCCAAAATGGATCGCCAGTGCAATTCCTGCGAGGCGGGCGGCAGCTGAAGAACCGCACCCTTTGCCGATCGGAATATCGTTCTTTATGCGGAGCGACAGGGGCAAAATCTTTCGCCCTTCGGCTTGCAGGATCTCGCGGTAGGTATTCAGAATCAGATGGTCTTCCACTTTGCCGCAGATTTCGCAATCGCGTCCGGATGCGTCAATCGAGAACTCGATCGCTGGCCGAGCAGTGATGCTGATGTAGAAATCCATTGCAAGGGCCGCCGCGTCGAAGGCAGGGCCAAGGTTGGCCGACGTCGCGGGCAGCGAGAGGCGAAAAGGCTTTGGATTTTTCTTGCCGGGCATGTTCAAGTCAGGATTTTTCGGCTTGTTCCAGCGTTCCAATCACGGCATCAAGAGTGGCGTCCAGAACAACTGGCGGATGCCGTAAGGCGTTCAGTCGAGCGGCCGCGCTCTCGTCCTGAGTTCCTTTAAACAGATCACCGCGATGGAAGTCGATGGTGAAATTTGGGTCTTTCAACAGATTCCCCGTCAGCACCAGTACGACTGATTCATCCGCCTTGACGAATCCCTGCTTTACGAGCTTTTTCAATCCCGCAAGAGTGACGGCCGAAGCGGGTTCGCATCCTATTCCTTCCGCACCGATTTCAGCTTTAGCCTGGGCGATTTCGATTTCGCTCACTTGCTCACAAACACCACTTGTGGCTTCGAGCACGTGGGCTGCCTTCTTCCATGAAGCCGGGTTCCCGATGCGGATGGCCGTGGCACGCGTCTCTGCAGCAACGCTGATCAAGCGCTTTCCTGATGCTTCCCGCAACGTGCGAAACAGGGCGTTAGCGCCCTCGGCCTGGATGACCGAGAGCTTGGGAATCCGCGGAATCAAACCGAGGTCATTCATTTCGACCAGCGCCTTGCCGATGGCAGAACTGTTGCCGAGATTCCCGCCGGGGACGATGATGTGATCCGGTGGTTCCCAGTCGAGTTGTTCCAGCAACTCAAGGGCGAGAGTCTTCTGACCTTCCAGGCGAAAAGGATTGATGGAATTGAGTTGATAAACCGGAGCCTGTAATACGAGTTGCTGCAGAAGCTGCAGGCAGCCGTCAAAATCGGTCTTCAACTGGCAAGTCACCGCGCCATAATCCAGCGCTTGGGATAGTTTGCTCCAGGAAATCTTTCCCTCGGGAACCAGGACGAGGCTGCGCATGCCTCCGCGCGCAGCATAGGCCGCCATAGATGCGGAGGTATTGCCGGTGGAGGCACAGGCAACCCAGCGGAATCCAGCCAGGCGAGCAAAGCTGGCCGCTACTGTCATGCCCGTATCTTTGAAGGAACCGGTGGGATTTAATCCCTGATGCTTAGCGAAGAGGCGCGGGACCCCAGCAATGCGTGAGCATAGCGGCAACTCGTACAGAGGCGTGTTCCCTTCCCGCAGCGTGATGGCATCTTCCTCTCTCTTCAGTGCCGGAAGCAGATCGCGAAAACGCCATACTCCGCTCTGATCTGTGGCTTTTGCCGAGAGCTTGCGCTCGCGCCAGGCGGATTTCAATTTTGCCGCATCTGGCCTCGCCTCTTTCCACTGCGGATAAGTGATCTCCAGCAGGTCTCCACATTGGGAACAACGGAAATCCTGGCTGGCGTGATCTCCCAGATCGCCGCAGGCAATACAGTGATACCGGAAGTCCGCCACGCCGAGATCCCTGGAAGTGAAAATTGAGGACATGGGCCGGGCTATCTATCTTTCCTCAAATATTGATCGGTCTTGTTGATCCAGTCGGCGCGGGGAGGACTGAAAATATCGAGATCCACCGTGTCTTCCATCGCCTCAGCTTTGTGTGGCATGTTCGACGGAATGCAGAGGACTTCCCCCGCGTGCACAACAATTTCCTGGCCATCGATCCAGAACTTCAGCGCACCTTCGACGATGTATGTCAGTTGCTCGTTGTGATGAGAGTGCTGGGGAACAATGCATCCTTTTTTTAGCAACACCCGGGCCAGCATGATTTCCTGGCCCACAACGAACTGGCGCTGCAACAGCGGATTCAGGTCCTCCAGAGGAATCGTGTGCCAGGGAATGAACTGCAAGTTCGCCGCTGGAGCTGCGTGCTTGCTGACAGCACGTTTGGCGCGGTTGTGGGACAGGGTTTTTGAGCGCGGGGTGGATTTATTTTTCGCAGACTTGGATTTCGCTCTCGATTTCGGCATATAGATTCAACCTTGTTGTGCGGCTCTTTTTTGATGATTTGAGGGCAAGCACCTCATCGCACTCTGCCGTCGTACAACTTGACCGCCGTATCGTGCAAATATGCGTGAGCTAATTCAAGGGCGCGGGATTCGGTGATTTCTCCTTCAGAAGTCATCTCGGCCAGCGCTGCTGCCAAGGCCATGCGGGAGGACTGTGCCCCGAGCCAGTAGCTCTCTTCTGCCCCCAGCACCTGATTGTACGGGAAACAATCTGTGCCGAAGGTGATCTTGTCGGGAAAAGTTTCCAGAAACATCTTTCAGCGTGTTCTTAAACGCCGACGGATATTGGGCCAACTCGCCAAACGAGGTATCCAGGTAAACATTCTTCATGGCAGCCAGCCAGATCGCTTCCCGTTCCAGCGGGTAGCCGCCGTGAATCATGACGAACGTAGTGGATGCGTAACGCGGATCGCGCAGCACGCTTTCCAGATTCATGATGTTGCTCTGCGACAGGTTGAAATAGTCGCCGATGCCAACCGCGGTGTGAATGTGAATGGGCAGATGCAGCCTGCCGCCTTCCTGCACCAGAAATCGGAAGACGAAGTCCTGGAACGTACGGTATTCCTTCTCGGTGGGAATCCCCTCGGCCACATAACGCCGGTAAATGTTTTCAGCCTCGGCGCGGGTGGGATCTGAAAACGTGGTCGGCCGGAAGTATGCGACTTCGAACTTGATGGCGATGCCGCCGCGCTTGGAATTGTCCTCGAGCGTCTGCGTGATGAACTTCAAGAAATCGGAGAAGGTTGCTGGGAGTTTGCCGACGTTTTCCTGTTGCATCCAGCGGTGAAGCATTTTTTCCTGCAAAGGGATATATACGCCCTCGTCAGGGTTGCGCGCCGTCTCGCGCTCATTATTGAACGGCCACATGAAAGCGTCCCCGAAGAAGACCCAGGGGAATCGCTTGGGATCGAGATAATCGGGCATCATAGCCCGGTTGGCAACGGAGCTCTCGATGTTGATCTTGTCCAGGATCGAGTTGAAATAGGCTGGACCTGCGAGTTGCTTCTTCAATTCGGTTTTCTTGTCCAGCAGCCACTTGGCATGTTCGGTAGACAGGTCGGCATAGGGATAACCAAAGAGCGCCTTGGCGGCAGCAGCGAGTTCCGGGTTGTCGCTACGCGTGCGCAATGCCTCGCTGGCATTCGGAGGAGCCGCCATCGCGTCCACATCGGGATCGTCTGCGTATCCAGGATGGGCATGATGATCGAACGCCGGAATCTTCTCAATTTGCGGCAACAATCGTTGATAGATTTGTTGAACGTCGGGCCCGGGGAAAGGACGGGCCTGAGCAAGGCTCAAGGCTGACAGCGTGAAGACAAGGCACACCAACAACAGACGTTGTGGAACTCTCACGTTCTCCCCCTCAAGCTCGGCATTGCCTTGTTGCAGCCGCCGCGAAGCACCGTACAACTCCGGGGCGGAAACCCAGCGCGAGCCTCTGTCAGCGAAGTGCCGTGGTTCGCTGCCACGCACTTGAGACTTTTTGAATGCGTTCAACTGCTTCCTGCAGCGTAGCTATCGACGACGCAAACGAGAAGCGGATGAAATCCTTCCCCGCTGGTCCGAAAGCTGCGCCGTCAATTCCGGCCACCCCGGCGTCTTCCAGCAGGATGCGGCATAAATCTTCCGCGCTCATGCCCGTTCCCGTAATATCCACCCAGGCGTAAAACGCCCCATCAGGCGGCAGGCACCGGAATCCCGGCACCCGGTTCAGGTCACGCACGAACTGATCACGCCGACGGGCAAATTCTCCCACCATGCGAGCCGTATTGTTCTCACGATCGCGCAAGGCATCAATGGCGGCGTACTGAGTGAACTCGGCTACGCAAGTGTATGTGTTGACGATCATCATCGCCAATGCAGGAACCACATCTGGCGGAGCAACGGTATAGCCGAGTCTCCAACCAGTCATGGCAAAGCTTTTTGAGAAGCCGTCGATGATCAGAGTGCGCTCGGCCATCCCGGGGTAGCGCAGCATGGAGAGATATTCATCGCCGTAAATAATGCGCGCGTAAATTTCATCCGAGAGCACCCATAAATCATGCTTGACGGCGAGTTCCGCCAGCGCGCGCTGCACTGCGTCTGTGTAAACGGTTCCCGTTGGATTGCCGGGGGAGTTCGTCAGCAACATGCGGGTGCGGGGAGTGATCTTCGCCGCCACCTCCGCCGGATCAGGTTGAAACTGATTCTGGGCGGATAGCGTAAACGGAACGGGCACCGCCCCGAGCCCAAGCGAAATGGATGCATATCCGGGGAACCCGGGATCGGGATACAGGACTTCGTCGCCCGGTTCGAGCAGCGCCATCATCGACTGAAAAAGAGCGAGCTTGCAACCCGGCGCGACCACCACATTGTCGGCGGCCACCTTTATATTGCGGGTGCGATCCAGGTAGGCGGCGATCTCTCGCTTAAGCGCGGGCAGTCCGTTCACTGCGCAATAGCGATCTTTGCCCGCAGCCAGCGCCTTCTGTGCAGACTCAATAACCGACGGTCCCGGGTGAAAATCAGGCTCCCCCAATTCGAGGTGAATGATGGAGCGTCCCTGGGCCTCGAGTTCTTTGGCGCGCGCGAAGACGGAAAGCGCGCCTTCTCCGCTCATCACTGAAATGCGTGAAGCAATGGATCGCATGAAGCTCCTTAAGCGGTGAGCGATGAGTAGGGAGCAATCAGCTACCCGATGCTCATTGCTCTCCGCTCATAACCCTTTATACATGCCGCCGTCGACCAGCACGGTTTGTCCCGTGACATAGGACGCGCGCTCGGATGCAAGCCAGACGACCGTGTCGGCGAACTCGCGGGGGTCGCCCAGACGTTTTACGGGTGCGTCCGCGGCCCAGGCATCCAAAAATTCTTTCTCCGGCTTTCCCGTGGCCGAAGATCGTGCTTTCGCCAGTTCCTTCAAGCGGTCGGTGGCCGTGAATCCGGGACCAACGTTGTTGACCAGGATTCCGTCCTTTCCAAACTCGTTTGCCAGGCTTTTTACCAGACCCACCACTGCGGTCCGAACCGCATTGGACAGCACCAGATCGGTTACCGGCTGCTTGGTGGTGATGGAGGTAATGGTGATGATCCGGCCCCAGCGCTGACGCTGCATGTGCGGGATCACTTCGCGCGCAAAGTAGACCGTGCTCAGGAAATTTGCTTCGATCGCGTGCTGCCAATCTTCCAGGGAAGCGGCTAGAAAGCCTTTCGCGGGAGGCCCTCCAGCATTGGTCACGCAGATGTCGACGGTGCCAAACTTATCGGCAACGTCTGCGACGAACTCCTGGACCGCGGTGGCGTCCGTGACGTCAAACGCATCAGCGAAGACTTCGACATTGTGCCGCCTTCGAATGTCTTCTGCTCGTGCCGCGATCGTCTGCGGATTTCGCGAGCACATGGCGAGACGGCAGCCTTCGGCGGCAAAGGCTTCGGCTGTAGCCAGTCCCAGTCCCTGGCTGGAAGCGGCCACCAGGGCGACACGGTTCTTGAGACCCAGATCCATGAACCGAGGATTATAAATGGACGGGCAGAGTGGGACGAACTGCAAGCTTTGCTCCCCTTGCCCCGCAAAGGCGGCGCAATTAACCTGAGACGGTGAGGTGGCTATGAATCGCAAGTTCGATCGGCCCGAGACACAGGCGACGCGCGGCGCGGCAGATCTGGAAAAGAAGAACGGTCCCATGTCGCTGCCCATCTACCAGACATCCACGTTCGAAGTCAGGGACAACGATGAGCAGCTACGGGTCACCGGAAGCGACAGCTACTACACGCGCTATGGGAATCCCACAAACACGGTCGCAGAGCGAACTGTGGCGGAACTCGAAGGCGTGGATGCGGCGCTGACCTTTGCGTCTGGGATGGGAGCGATCACCACAACCATTCTGGCGCTGCTCAAGGCGGGCGACCATATTGTCGCTCAGCGCGATGTTTATGGGGGCACGCACAAATTTCTGTCGCAATGGCTGCCGAAGTTTGGCGTCGAGACCACCTTCGTCGATTCCACGGAGTATTCGCAGCATGAGCGAGCCATTCGGCCCAATACGAGGCTCTTGTACGCCGAGTCGCCCACGAATCCTGGCATCCGGATCGTCGACATGCAGCGCGTGGCCGGGATTGCGAAACAACGCGGGCTCATCAGCATGATCGACAGCACCTTCGGCACGCCGATCAACCAGCATCCGGCGGAGTATGGTTTCGATCTGATCATGCACTCCGGCACAAAATATCTCGGAGGTCACACGGACCTGATCTGCGGAGTGGTAGCCGGGCACAAAGAGCTGATCGAAAAGATTCTTGCGACCCGGACGACGATTGGCAACTGCATGGACCCGCATGCCTCGTGGATGCTGGTGCGTGGCATGAAGACGCTGGCGGTGCGGGTGGCGCGGCAGAACGAAAATGCGCTGCGAGTCGCGAACTTTCTGGAGCAGCACGCCAAGGTGCGGCGGGTGCACTATCCGTTTCTGAAGAGCCATGCGCAACACGCGACTGGCCGTTTCCCAGATGACAGGCGGTGGCGGCATGGTGACCTTCGAGGTCGAGGGCACGGGTGAGGACGCGCGCCGGGTCAGTGAAGCCCTGCGCCTGTTCACGCTGGCGCCCAGCCTGGGGGGAGTCGAGTCGCTGGTGTGCATCCCGGTGCTTACGTCGCACCTGAGCGTGCCTGAGGACGAACGCCGCAAAATGGGCGTGACCGAACAGATGATCCGGCTGTCAGTGGGCATCGAGAGCGCGGACGACCTGGTTGCAGACCTGGAGCAGGCGCTAAAATCGGTGGGCGCGGCGGCTGCGGTCACCGTGGGATAGGTATTTCTTCTCAACCCACGCTGTAATTTTTTTTTAGACCGTCAACTCGCAAAGTATTTGAAACTCGACACTTACAGGATCGAAGTACCCTCTTGCCCTCGCAAAGTATTCAAAATAAATGGGTTTACACGTAAAGTATTCCATTTATTGGACTTAGCATGGATTCTGCCGGCACATCGACCGGTGAACAGCTTCGCAGCCACTCATTGATTCAAACCTATTCTGATTTCAAAGAACAGTGCTTGGGGAAGCATGAGCGGTTGGAATTTCGAAGTCAAAGGGAAAATAGGGCTTTGGGGAAAGGTGTTGAGATTCCTTCCCAAAATGAAACCGGCCTCTTGCGAGGCCGATTCAGATTGCTTACGAACTGTAGAGCATCCCTCAGGGGCTAAAGCCCCGTGTCTGATTTTCAGGTACCTGCGGCACGAGTGAACTCGTGCCCTTTCAAAGCAGGTTCTTCATCAGTCAACCGGCCTCTTGCGAGGCCGGTTTTGTTTTTGGACGACAGCCCGGTTAGAAGATGAACTTCGCACCGAGTTGCAGAACGCGAGCCAGATGGGCGCCGCCGATTTCAAGGAAACCATTGGTTCCAAAATCTCCGGAGGGAGCAGACCACTCGCTATGGTTGAAGACGTTGAAGGCTTCAGCCCGGAATTCGAAAGCCATGCTTTCCTTTATGGCAAAGTGCTTGAACAACGCCATATCGAAGTTGGTTCGGTTGGGATTGCGCAAGTAGTTTCTGCCTGAGTTCCCAAACGTGAGCCCAGTTGGGACGGCAAAAGCATCGGGGTTATAGAAGAACCCGGCATCGCTGCTCAGCGTGACCTGGCTGGCCGGCGGGATGTTGGCTCTGGGATTGCTGACAACGTCCGCGTAGGAGCCAGTCCCAACGCCGTTGCCGACTCCGGCATTGTCGCCGATATCGGTACCATTCGTCACGGTGAAAGGCGTGCCTGTTGAAAATGCCACGATACCGGACCACTGCCAACCACCGAGGATGGAGTGAGTCAGCCCTGGCCTCTTGAAGAGCGGCAGGTCGTAAACGTAGCCAATATTCAGCATGTGACGCTGATCGAAGTTGGAACTCGCACGGTTGGAGGCAATGTCGTAGGAGTTAACGAAGTCGCCGTTATAACGATCCGAAGAGTCGTCAATCGAGTGACTGTACGTGTAGGCCAAACTCAAGCTTAACGCGCCCACACTCTTACGGGCCGAAACCTGGAAAGCATGGTAGATGGACGATGCCTTGTTCTCCAGGCGAGTGATGCTGGCAATGCCCTGGAACTGGCGATAAGGGTTGGGATCATTACCGCAAGCAGTCTGCAGGTTGATGGCAGGCTGGCCGGTAATCGTAGTTCCGTTTACCACGCCAAAGACATTTGGCAGTCCAGCGTTTTGATGCTGTCGCACTCAGCATCGCGTGATCGGCTGGCCAGGCAAGAACGGATTCTCGGATGCTGGGGTGGGCACGAGTTGGTTCAAGTCACGCTGTCGCCCGAGATGTGTCCCCTTGCTTCCGACGTACGAGAAGGTTGTCACGATATGGGATGGTAATTCCTGCTGCAGATCCAAGTGCCACTGTTGCATGTATGGCCACACCACCTGGGCCGGGATTGAGTAGAAACTGGCGGGGAATGCCGGAGCCAAAGCTCCTCCACCGACGTTTGTGTAACCGGTGATCAGGTTCTGAGTCTGGGTCTGGAGCAGGGGTGAAGTCTGTCCTTCCATTCCCTCGGTGTTGGCCTCATTGCCGTTGGCATGCTCCCAGAACATTCCGTATCCGCCACGAATGGCAGTCTTACCGTCCCCCTTGGGATCCCAGGCAAAGCCGATACGCGGGGCCGCGTTGAACAGGTGTCCTTTCGAGCACCCGGCGGGTACTCCGCCGACGCCGCACTGGACTAATCCATCGAGCGGATTGCCACTGCCGGGAATCAATGCACCCGCCGAGCCGGTGATGGAGCCATCGACATCGATTTGACGGTGCAGTGGCGGGATTGTAAGCAGCGGGATCCCAGTTATAGGCGTGCTTGTAGCGATCGCGATAAGTTCCTTCCAAACTGACACGCAAGCCCAAATTCAGGGTTAAGCGGTCGGTGATGCGCCAATCGTCCTGGAAATAGGGTTCCAAGATTTTGTACCGGTTATAGAACTTCAGTTGATTGCTGCCCTGGCTGAAACTGGCAATATGCCCAGTCAGCATATCGGCGAATGCGTTCCCGGTGCTCACGGAAGAGCCCGTGTCAAAGGTGAGGGATCCGTTTACCTGTACACTGCTCAACTCATTTTTCTGGCCGGCAACGAAGTAGGCGCCGAAAGTCAAGTTATGGCGTCCGACAATTTTCGTCAGGTTATCGCGATAGGTGTATGTGGGGTTGGAGTTATATGGCCCTTCAGGCCAGATGCCGTTGGGGTCTTCGGCAATCCCATCATAGATTTTACCGCTGAGATTGATGGCGGGAAGTTTGCCGCCAAATCCATTGTTAAAGATAAATCCCATGGGGAAGTTGGCCGGGCGCTGGAAGTAGCCCACAGATTTGAAGGAAATGTGGTCGGTGGTGTAGCTAGCAACGAACTCATTCAGCAGGGTCGGAGAGATATTGCTCGTCAGTCGTGCCACCATGCTGACGCCGGGTCCATCGAAAGCGGTCTGCACCGTCGGGAACGATGCCGCAGTCCCATATGGGGCCGGGTTCGATCGTATTCCACGAATCGTGAATGTAACGGAACGTGGCGCGGTTATGGTCGTTAATGTTGTGATCGACACGCACCAGTTCTTCGCGCCAACTTGTCGGGAGAGTCACGTTCGCGATATAGCTGGACGCTCCGGGCACATCTACGGTGCCCACAGGAATCAATGGGAGCAGAGCCGCAGCAGCCGGATCGACGGGAAGATGGACCGAAGGTACCATCGAAGAGATGTGCCCGGGCAGTCAGGATCGTATTGGGCAATCAGCGTCCGTAGGAAGGTTGTCGAAATCGAGGGGTTCGGACATAAATCACTGAAGTCTCCGGAGCGTTCGGCACTGTAGGGCACTGTGGTATTGAAGCCAGCCGGCACACGCTCGCGACGCCATTCCTGCGACCAGAAGAAGAAAGTCTTCTGCTTGTCCTTGTTGTAAATGCCGGGAATAAACACAGGGCCGCCAATGGTGTAGCCGAAATCGTTCTTCTTGTAGGGCGCGATCTTTCCTGAGCCGCCGTGAGACGCCATATCCGTATAGTTCAAAGCATTGAAGGCGTCATTGCGGACAAACTCATAAGCATTGCCGTGAAATGCTCTGGTGCCCGACTTGGTTTCCACTTCAACCGTGCCGGAACCGTTGCGGCCATACTGCGCGCCGTAATTCGAGGTCAGCACCTTGAACTCAGCGATGGAGTCAACGCTGGGATAGACATTCAGCGTACTGTTGCTGCCGTTATCCATGTTGTCGCCGCCGTCAAGTTCCCAGTTGTTGTATTCAGTACGACCACCGTTCATGCTGAAACCAACGTTGCCGTTGATGCCGACTTGGGGCTCATCCATGCCGGTTTGGTTACTGACACCCGGGACGAGGGTCACCAACGTTGTGAAGTTGCGGCCGTTCAGTTGAAGCTGTGTGATTTCCTTTCCAGTCACTGTGCCGGCGAGTTCTGAGGACTGCGTTTCGACCTGAGCGACGTTGCTTCCCTCGACAACTACTTCGGTAGTCGCAGCGCCGACCTGGAGCGTAACGTCGACACGCGCCTTTTCCGCGACATCCAGTTTACAGCCTTGGCTTGATACTTCTTGAAGCCATTGGCAGTCACAATGATGTCGTAGACGCCTTGATTCAGTCCGGATTGGTTGTAGTCTCCGCTAGAGTTTGTCTGCATCTCGCGGTTGAAGCCCTTATCTGGGCTGCTGACTATTACAGTGGCGCCAGCGATGGCGGCGCCGGAAGGATCTTTAACTGTGCCAGTGATGGAACCGGTCTGCGCCCATGCGGCGGCGCAAAATGTCAGGACGATCAGGATTCCTAACACCAGACGAGAAGATTTCATAGTGATTAGCCCTCATACGCGCGGGCCGAGCCCGCGCTGGTTCGGTCAACTTTGCCGTTTGGTGCGAGCGGCGTGGCCCACACCTCTCCCCGGTATTGAGTCGCTGCAGACTGAGACCCGAAGCGAGACTATTAAAACGTATGAATAGTGCGTTTATACGATGGTCACTGTCAAGAAAAAAGCGATGTGTGATGCTGCTCACATGGTTTCCGCAGTGTGCCGGAAGGTCTTAAGCCAGATTACGCGTCGACTCCCGCACTACCAATTCGGGAGCTACCTTCCGGTGCGTTGCCCCCATTTCCCTCTTTTCCAGGACGGCATTGATGCCATCGACCACGATTCCCACCGCGGAGGCGCCCATCGCTTCCATCGGCTGCCGTACGGTGGTCAGCGACGGCGTGTAGATCGCCGAGGTGGCCACGTCGTCAAAACCAATGACCGAACACTGCTCGGGTACGCGCATGCCTGACTTGTTAAGGGCGCGAATGGCCCCAAACGCGCTCATGTCGTCAAAGGCCAGCAAGGCGGTAAAAGAGCGTTTCTGCCGAATCAGGTCTTCTGTCAGTTTGTAGCCAGATTCGAAACTGGAAAGAGGATCGCGCGATTCCGGCAAGTCCAGAACCAGGTGGGAATCGATCTCCAGCCCTGATTGCTTCACGAAGTTTCGGATGCCGCGCCAACGGGGCGAACTGTCGGTGAGCCCCTTCGGGCCTCGGATGAATGCGATTTTGCGGTGGCCCAGCGAGTACAGATGCTCCAGCGCCAACTGTCCGCCTACTTCATTGTCCACGATCACCGAACTCATGGAGTCGTTCTTCAGCTCACATCCAATCATGGCGGTAGGAATGCTGCTTTTCTCGAGGTCGGCGAGCAGGTTGATATCGAGGAACAACCAGTTGGCAATGACGATCAGCCCTTCAATACGGCGGTCGAGCAGCATCTCGAGATAGCGCTCAAAACGGCTTCCCTCGTTGTGCACGTCGGTGAGGATGGGAAGGTACGACGCCTGGTATAACGTGTTTTCGATGCCGCGCAGAATCAGGGTGCAGAATGGGTCGGTCATGTCGAAAACCATGACTCCCACGGTGTGGCTGCGCTTGCTGCGCAGCGAACGGGCAAACTGGTTGGGACGATAGCCGAGCTTTTGCGCGGCCCGCTCGATGCGTTTTTTCGTGACCGCGGGAATGTAACGAGACAATGGAGCGTTGTTCAAGACAATGGACACGGTGGTTGAGGAAAATCCGCTTTCCTTCGCCACATCACGAATGGTCACCATTGCAGGGGCCTTGCAGCGAACCAGAGAACCGCGATCAGATATCGTTGTGAGTGAGCGCTCGCTGCCGCTTGAATTGAAGCGAGCACTGGCGGACACTACAGCAGAGACCTCATGCGAGTGTCAAGAGCACGAATCCCGTCGACTATTTACTTTTTGCTTCTGCTGCTGGGCGCGGCAATCATCGGCAATGCCCTTCAGACGGGCGATGCCGGCCGCCCGGCATCTTCGCCGGAAGCGGACCCGGCAACAATTTTCGCGCGCGGACAGGCGGCGCTGCAGTCCGGAAAATTACAGGACGCGGAGCAGGATTTCCGGCAGGTGCTGCAACTGGATCCGAAGTCGGGGGCGGCGTACGCCAATCTCGGCGTTGTTTACATGCGCCGCAAGCAGTGGAACAAGGCGATCGGTACGCTTCAAACAGCAGAGCGCCTGGCGCCCCAACTCGCCGGTGTACGGCTGAATATTGGCCTTGCTTATTACCGTCAGAATGAATTTCTCAAAGCGATTCCTGCTTTCGAATCCGTGGTCCGGGAGCAACCGGACGCGGTGCAACCCCGTTATTTGCTCGGCCTTTGCTATTTTTTCGCCGATCGCTGGGCGGATGCCGCATCCATGCTGGAGCCGCTCTGGCCGCAAGCCTCCAGCCAGTTTCCTTACCTGTATGTGCTTAGTAACGCGGCACATCGGGCTGGGCTTACCGAGCTTGATAACCGTGCTGCGGAGCAACTCCTTAAGGTGGGAAATGACTCCGCGGAATACCATCTCTTCGCCGGAAAATATCATCTGAATCGACAGGAGTACGAGCCGGCGATCGGGCAATTCGAGGCGGCCGCCAAAGCGAATCCCAGGCTGCCGTTCGTGCACTTCAACCTGGGATTTGCGTACTTGGGAAAGCAGGATTATTCCAAGGCGCGGGATGAGTTTCTGAAGGATATTGCAATCGAGCCGGATGTGGCTCTCAATTACGAACAGCTCGGGGACCTCTATTGGCAGATACAAGACGACAAAAACGCAGAGAAGAGCTACCGCCAGGCTCTAAGCCGCGATCCGCGTTTGGCGAGTTCCTGCCTTGGGCTGGCAAAGATCTACCAGAGGCAACAGAAGTATGCCGCCGCACTGGCCGAGGCCGACGCTGCACTCAAGGCGGATCCCGCGCGCACCGATGCGCATTACATTCGCGGACAAGTGCTGCTCCACTTAGGACGCAAACAAGAAGCGAAGAAGGAGTTGGCTGCCGCCGGGGGTACGGGCGAGAAACCGCCGAATGCGGACCGCGTTCCCTCCCCCGAACTGCTGCAGGATTCGCAGTGATACACTGGCATCGCCGCACGATCTCCTTCTCGTACGATCGCAATTCGCCGCTCCTGGCGGGAGGTGGAAACTCATGAAAACTTTCCTTAAGGTCCTGGGCATCATCATTGCCCTGCTGATCATTGCAGTTATCGTAATTCCGTTTTTCATCGATGCGAACATGTTTCGTCCGAAGCTGGAATCAGAGCTGACCGATGCGCTGGGAAGACAGGTGAAGGTCGGTAACTTGTCGCTCGCGCTGTGGTCGGGAAGCGTGGCGGCGGACAATATTTCGATTGCCGACGATCCCAAGTTCAGCAACGCTCCGTTTGTGCAGGCCAAATCGCTGAAGGTCGGTGTGGAATTGTTGCCCCTGATCTTTTCGAAAACGCTGAACATCCGCCACATCACTCTCGACCAGCCGCAGATCAGCCTGGTCAAATCGGAGAACGGCGACAGGTGGAATTTCTCCAGCCTGGGAGGAAAAAATCCCTCTGCGCCGGCGCAGCCTTCCGGTGCTTCCGGTAATTCCGGAAAAGGCGCGGCTCAGAAATCAGCGAATACGGCGAAGCCTTCGGCTCAGGAAACCGCTCCCGCGGAAAAATCCAGTTCTTCGGAGAAGACCAGCAGTAATGCGATGAACTTGTCAGTGGGGAAGCTGAACGTCCTTCACGGGCGGGTCAATGTTTCGCGCGCTGATTCCACCGAACCGAAACGTGTGTACAACGAAGTGAACATCGCCGTAAAGAACTTCTCCTTCAGTTCGTCATTTCCCTTCGACATGACGGCGAATCTTCCCTCCGGCGGAACGATGAAGCTGACAGGCACAGCCGGTCCCATTGACGCCAATGACGCGGCCCTCACGCCTTTGAACGCGAAAATCAATGTGCAGAATATGAATCTCGCGGCGTCGGGCTTTATTGATCCCGCAGCGGGGATTCAAGGCCTCGCTGATTTGAATGGCACCATCGTCTCCAACGGGAATGAAGCAAAAGCGAACGGAACGTTGACCTGCTCGAAATTGCAGGTCGTGAAAAAGGGAGCGCCTGCAGGCCAACCCGTCAAGGTGGACTTCACCGTCGTTCACAACCTGGTCAGAGAGACCGGCAATATTACCCGTGGAGATATCTCGATGGGGAAAGCGGTCTCGCATCTGACGGGTACTTACGACGCTCACGGCAAAGTCACCTCTGTGAATTTGAAGCTCAACGGGCAGAATATGCCGGTGGATGATCTGGAAGCGATGTTGCCGGCGGTCGGGGTCATATTGCCTCCGAAGGCGACGCTCAAGGGCGGCGATCTGGATGTCACGATGGCGAGTAACGGCCCGGTGAACCAGTTGGTTAGCACTGGGTCGGTGAAAATGCAGAATACGCGACTCGCGAATTTCAATCTCGGGGAAAAAATGGCGGCCATCTCGGCGCTGGCGGGCAAGAACACCGGCAACGATACGAGCATTCAGAACTTCAGTTCCGACGTGAAAATGGCGCCGCAGGGCACTGAGGCCAATAACATCAACCTCACCGTACCGGCCATAGGGGTGCTCACCGGCGGCGGGATGGTTAATCCTAACAATCAACTCGCCTTCAAGATGAACGCACAAGTCGGCGGGATGGGAATTCCATTTGGAATCACGGGAACCACCTCCGATCCAAAATTCACACCGGATGTGAGGGGCTTGGCCACCGGGTTCCTGCAGGGCGCGCTCCAGAATCAGCTTAACAATCAGAACAACGGAAAGCAGCAACAGCAGCAGAACCCAATCAACCAGGTTATGGGACTGTTCAAAAAGAAACAGCAGCCTAAGTAGAGGTGAACTGAGAACCATAGAGGACGCTCGGGACGCAGAGTGAGGAAAGTGTTCACCTGCGGACTGAGCGTTTTTCTTATGCTTGCGTATTTACTGGCAGGAATATCCGTTTTAATATCACGAACAAATGCCGGACGTTAACAGCACAATTTCCGAGGGATTGGGGCGCTATTC
Organism: uncultured Acidobacteriota bacterium; assembly: GCA_963785865.1. Taxonomy (GTDB): domain Bacteria; phylum Acidobacteriota; class Terriglobia; order Terriglobales; family Acidobacteriaceae; genus Sulfotelmatobacter. The sequence continues at coordinate 58,391 of CAWAXF010000037.1, forward strand.
CATTGGCGAGAAGCTTCGCACGCTGCGGTTGCGGAAGAGCATGGGATTGGTGGAATTGGGCAAGCACACGGGCCTTTCGGCAGCGTTGTTATCGAAGCTGGAGAGGGGAAAGTTGTTTCCCACTCTGCCCACACTGTTGCGCATCGCCATGGTGTTTGGGGTGGGGCTGGATTTCTTTTTTACGGATGAGCGCAAGCGGCGGACCGTGGGCATCGTGCGGAAACAAGAGAGGGTACGTTTCCCGGAGCGTCCGGGAGTACAGGATGTCCCGTATTACTTCGAGTGCCTGGATTACCGGGCGACCGAGCGGAAGCTGAGTGCGTTTCTAGCAGATTTCCAGGAACTCGCGCCGGAAAAAGCGAAGCCGCACGCCCATGCTGGCGTGGAATTCCTGTTCGTTATCAAGGGGTCGCTGACGATCAAGATTGGCAGCGAGGAATTCCAATTGGAGCCGGAAGACGCAATTTACTTCGACTCCGCGGTGCAGCATAGCTACCGGCGACGAGGGTCTAGGCCGTGCAGCGGAGTCATCGTTACGGTGCCGTGAGACAGGGTTGGTTATGGCTGATTCCACTTCTCCCCGCCGGTCTGCGTGGTATCGCAATTGCTATGTGGACTTAATTGACTAGGGATGGGCGGGCGTACCATACTCGGGACGAACGTAAATACATTGGCAATCTTGGGGCCTGGATGGTGTGACGTTCCAGCGTTTGTGTGCCCGCCGTCCGAGTGCAATTTCACGCACCAGGGTTAAGGCTTTCATCACAGGAGGAGCCTCGTGTCTAAGTTATCTACCCAGAAAAGCTGGATGCCTGCGCTTTGGATTTTTGCAATCGTAATAGTGGCGGTCGTAGCCATTGCAGGGTCGAGCCATGTGCGCGCGGAGCGCAAAAGCGTTCGCGCATCGGCTTCGCCAGTTCGCTCCAGCGCATCCCAGAACAGCCGAGTCCGCGCCAATCTTGCCGCGCTTCCGCTCGCATTTGAAGCCAACCAGGGGCAGACGGATCCTGAAGTGAAGTACATGGCGCGCGGGAACGGCTACAAGCTGTTCCTCACGTCGTCGAAGGCCATCATGAGCCTGCCCAGCGGTAAGAGGCAGTCCGAAGTGATGGACATGATGATGAATAAGCGGCGCGGAGCGGCAGGCGTCAAGGCCATGCTGAAGAAGCGCGCCGCAATGCGTAAGAAAGTGTCGCCGACTACGCTGCAGATGAATTTTCTGGGAGCCAACGCTCATCCGCAGCTCATCGCCGAAGACCTGCAGTCGGGCAAGGTCAACTATTTCATTGGCAAAGATCGCTCGAAGTGGCACTCCAATATTCCTCTGTATGGCCGGGTCAACTATCGGAATGTGTATCCCGGAGTTGATCTTGCGTTTCACGGGGCTTCGAAGCAGTTGGAATTCGATTACCTGGTGAGCCCCGGAGCGGACCCGAAAGGTATCGCGCTGAGTTTCAGCGGCGCTGACAGCCTGCGCACCAACGAAGCGGGGGACTTGATCCTTGCGACCAGCGCGGGGCCGGTTGAACTGCACAAGCCAGTGGCATACCAGTCAAAGAATGGCGTAAGGGAAACGGTGGATGCGCGCTTCGTGCTGAAGAGCAAGGGTGAAGTCGCATTCGAGCTTGGTCCCTACGATCACAATCGGGAACTAGTGATTGATCCGACGGTGACGTACGCCACGTATTTCGGCGGGGGCGGGGCGGACTACGGGGACGGTATCGCTGTTGATGCCAGCGGGAATGCTTTCGTCACAGGTTCAACCGATTCTGCGACGATCCCCGGCAACACAGGTGGTGCAGTCGCTCACTGATGCATTCGTCACAGAGATTGACCCCAGCGGTGGGCTTGTGTTCACCACTATTTTCGGCGGGAGTGCGAGATGATTTTCCAGCGGCATCGCGATTGACGGCGCGGAATTTATGTTGCCGGCACAACGGACTCCAGCGACTTCCCGGCCACTGTGGGCGCGGCTCAGACAGCTTTCCATAGGTGGAACCTCAACTGGGAACAACGATGCGTTTGCTGTGAAGCTTGATCTGCTGGCAGCAGCATCCATGTGGGGCACGTATATCGCCGGTGCATGACAGCGACTCCGGGTTGGCTGTTGCCGTTAATGGGTCAGCCATAACGTGTACGTCGTGGGAGAAACCTACTCCAATGACCTCGGGGGGAGGGGGAACCCCCTTCCTGCCGAACGGAAATGCGATTAACCTCGGCACAGGAGCGGGGGTCGGTGACGGGTACATTGCCGAGGTGAAGTCCGACGGCACCGGTTACTTGCTGATCAGCTACATCGGCGGCAGCACAGTGATTTGGCAACGGCAGTCGCGGTGAATCCAAGCAATGGTGATATTTTCGTCAGGGGTGAATACCATTTCGGTAGATTTACCAACAACTGCAGGGGCTGTCCAACCGACAGTGCGGAACAGATGGAACTTGCAATACCGTTTCGACGAACCGACAAGATGATGCCTTCGTGGTTGGGATCGCGGCGATATTTGTCCGGGTACAAGTACTACACGTACTATGGCGGGAGCGGTAAAGACAATGCACTGGCCATCGCCGCAGATGTCAGTGGAAACGCTTTCGTCACTGGCACCACGACCTCCACAGACTTGCTTTACTCCACAACGCCTTACCAAAGACGAACTGCGGCAGCCCAAAACGCCTTCATCTTGAAACTGAACAGTACCGGCAGTTCAGTCACGTATGACACATATTTTGGGGGAGACGGCACGGACGCCGGACTGGGCATAGCCGTCGACGACTTTGAATAACGTGTATCTTACAGGACAGTCCACCTCCTCAAGTGCGTCTTTCCCGCTGGTAAACCCGACTCAGGGGATTGGCAACGGAAACAGTGATGCCTTTGTCAGCGTATTCAGCATAAGCCAGGGTCAGCCCTTGTTTTCCACATTGCTTGGCGGTGGGGGCGACGAAGATCAGTTTCAGGGGAGCATCGCTGTAGACCCAACGAACCATGATATTTACGTGACGGGCGACACCGATTCCGGCAACAACTCTACTGCCGTGTTTCCCACAACGCCGGGAGCGATTGGAAGCAGCTACGGCGGCGGGAGTTGTAAGGTCCGACAAGCAATCACGTTCCCTGTACTGACGCTTTCATCGCGGCATACACTAACGCGACATCGCCGGATTTCTCGATTTCCGCAACGCCACTGAGTCCTGCCTCGGTAGCTCCGGGCGGTTCCGCAACGTCCACCATAACGTCACCCCTCTCAATGGCTATTCAGGAACAGTGGCTGTGAGTTGCACCGTCAGTGGCAGCGGCAGTCCGCTTCCCGCTTGCAACGTGGATTCCACCGGTTCAACCCTCACCGTTACAACAACTGGCGCTGCGGCTGCAATGTACCGCCCATCTGGAATCTTTTACGCAACCATGCTGCTTCCCGTGTTTGGATTGTCCCTGGTGGGAATCAGTTTCAGCGGCTCTCAATCGCGGAGAAAGAAGCTCACCGGCTTCCTGCTGTTGGGGTTGATGATGGGTGCACTGTTCTTGTTACCGGCTTGCGGCGGGGGAGGTGGCGGCGGAGGCGGCGGTGGTGGGGGTTGTTCCGGATGTACTCCTGCAGGCAGCTATGATGTGACAGTCACTGGAACCGATACCGTCAATGCCAATCTGACACATGACTTGGCCCAGCCGTTAACGCTGACTGTTCAATAACGTTCTGCAATAGATTCCACGGCCGTTCTTCCACTGGGAAGGCGGCCGTTGTTTGTTGGCCGGAAGTCTGGCGCGCGCCCGATGGTAGTATGGAAGATTCCGTGGTGAAGTGTTGTCAAAAGGGATTGTCCGGCGCACGGGCAGCTTTTTTGTACTGCCAGGAATCGAAGCTAACTAAACCTGCTCATGGTGAAATTCGAAGGGTCTGCATCCAAGCGGAAGCGCTGGGCTAGATTCATATACGTCCCTGCATTTTGCTTATTTGCTCTGTTCCTTGTTTTCGTGCCCGCAGCATCGCCCAGGGAACGAGCGAGTTCGACTTGAGCACCACGTCGCTCGATCCGGTAGCGATCGCGCCCGGCGGAACTTCATCCAGCACAATCACCGTTACACCTGCCACGGGATTTTCCGGGACCGTGTAGCTGGCATGCCAGGTGGCCGCGACGCAGCCCACGACGTCGACTCCCGTGTGCTCGGTCAGCCCCACACCCGTGACGCCTCCCGCGACTGCGACGGTCACTATCACCAGCACAGCACAAACTACTACCGTGGGCTACAGCGTAACCATTACCGGAACAGGCCCAACGACTACCTTCTCGGCGCCTCCCTTACAGCTGACGGTATTGGCAGTGACGCCGCAATTCACCATCACCGTTCTGAATGCAGTTGCCCCCAGCAGCGTGCCTGCGGGGAGCGGCGGGGAAGGTATGGTCAGCGTTAATCCGATTAATGGGTATGTGGGTCCTTCCGGCGGCATCACTTTATATTGCAACTCGATTACGCCGCTGGTAACGATCCCGCCGGTCTGTTCTTTCAGCTATCCAGGAAATGCCAGCTCGCTGATGCTGGGCGCCAATCCCGAGAGTGCGACTCTCACTATCAGCACTTTTGGGCCTGTGACTACCGGGGCTGCGGTGCGTCCTCGAAGTTTCTATGCACTGTGGCTGTCGATCCCGCTGCTGGGATTCGTTGTTGTCGGAGCGGCGCTGGGGGGGAAGCGAACGCGCAAAGCTGCCGGTATTCTGGCGTTGTTCGTGGTCAGCGCTGGCTTTTTGCTTTTACCTTCTTGCAGCAGCACCACTGCGACGAGCACTACTACACCCGATGGCGTCACCCCGGCCAATACCTACACCTTCACGATTGTAGGTATCGACTCCAATGGTGTGATCTCGAGCAATGCGGGAACTGCAACGTCCGCGACCACCGTGACTCTGACCGTCACCGAACCACCGAAGCCATAAGCCAATGCATAGCCGATCGCTGCGCACGCTGCAGGGGCTGCTTCTTGCGGCGGCTGTGATGTCATTGTTGTACCCCGCAGCGAGCCGCGCCGCGCCGCGCAATGATAAGAAGAAGAATCCCGCCGTGCGCTGGAACGAGCAGACTCCCGGCTGTACTTTTTCGCGCGGCACAGATGGAAAAGTCCGGTACGGGCTCTGGTCCGGCGATATCGGGATCACGCTTGCCGTCGACGTGCAGGAACTGGAAAAAGTTCACCGCCGTCACGAGCAATTTTTTGCGGCGCTGCTCGAATTCCGCTATCGCGGGCATGGAGCGATCGATGTGAGCGGGCAGAATATATCCCTGGAATTCGTTAGCCACTTCCAGGTCGAACAGACCACACTGGATCCCGACAATTTTTCCCAAAGAATCCAGAATGATGCGGACGCCCTCAACGAACAGACGGCCCGTGAGACAAAGAAGAATCCCGAAAAGAAGGACGAAAAAGAAGCTTTCCTGCGCGCTTACCTGAAAGACTCGGCTGAACTGCAGGAGTTCATCGCCAACAACAGTCTGCGGCCAGCTCATCTTGACGCGGCAAATCCTGAGACCAGCGGCTGGGTTCTGTTCAGCACCAAGAGCAAGTGGATCGGAGAATGGAAGAAGCGGGAGGAATTTATTCTGCGCGTGCCGCTGGAGGGAACAATGTACGAGTTCCCCTTTACCCTTCCACCTGCGCCGGGAGAGGTAATGTTACGAAGGCGCAATTAGGAGCTGATCCAGGAAACTGGGCTTTGAAATTCTGAGATCTCCGGCCGAGAACCGGATCCGCTCTTAGGAGGCTGCCCGGCGCGACTCGCGTTCGAGCTCTGCGGCCCGGTGCATGAGGACATCGCGCAACGAGACAATACCCTTCAAATTCTTACCATCGAGAATAGGTAGATGGCGGAACCCGAACTCGCTCATGATGAACAGGCACTCTTCGAGGCTTTCGTCGGCGGCGACAGCTCGCGGGTTCGGCGTCATGACCTCGGAAACAGCGGTGGTGCCAGGCGTACGTCCAATGGCGACAACCCGATTCATGATGTCGCGCTCGGAAAGAATTCCTGCAAGATCTCCATCACGCAACACGGGCACGGCACCCACATTGTGCTCCATCATGTAGCGCGCCGCTTCCAGCACCGTTTGCGAAGCGTTTACAGAATAGAGTCTGCGATCTTTTACCAGCTCGCGGAGAGTGCTCATAGAACCCCTTCGACGAATGGCAACTTCAGAATGGCAGCCGCGCAACATGCGGCTGGTTCGGGTGGGCAATACTCTATCACAGCGGAGTATGTCGGCTGGTGCAGAACAGGTCTTCAGAGTTGGGCTGCCCGCTGTAAAAACTTCTCTCACCTGACACAGCACCGACGAAAGTGAGGAATTTCCAAAATGAAGAGCGGCGGCCGGGGAAGACCGCCGCTGTTCAGAGCAGGACCTTTAGAACCGGAACTGCGGACCAATGCTGGCACGCAGGTTGTTATGCGCCCCATTGTTAAAGTAAATGTCATCGCCAATTTCCAGGCGAATGCCAATAGGTCCGGCAAAAGCCTCGATACCGGCTGCCGGATAGAGCGCGAAATAAGTGGCCCCGTCGCTCAATCCGACGCTGTTCACGAAGCCTGCCGGCGCGTTCTGGTTGGAGACGCTGAAGTTGTCGAATCCGACCTTACCCGTGATGAAAGCGCGGAATGCGCCCGAGCCGGTCTGGAACTTCGGTCCGAAGAAACCGTGCAGGGTGCGCAAGCCGGTTGTCACCGTCGCGCTGGTCACCGTACCGTTGTTGAGCGTATTGGTATAGTTCCGCTTGAAGTCGTACGCCATTTCGGCTTCCAGCTGAATGCTGGGGCGAATACCGAAAGCGGCGCGACCGCCAAGGCCAATAAAGTTTCTTGTCGGTCCGGGGTCCGATAGGCGGAAATAGTTCACAAACGCACCCAGTTCGACATGATCCATATGATCGCTATCCTGCGCCGCCAGCATGGGGAGGGCGAAGAAAAGCGAGGTAATTACGATGCCTAGATACCGTTTCATGGGCTGACTCCTAAATGTTAGTCCCGAGCACATCTCAACCTTGGGCAGGGCCCAGAGCAAGCGGAGATACACTACCGAACCACGTGATAATGGATGCCCTTTCCGCGATAGATGGTTGGACAGGGAAACCCTTCATTCGGGTACCTGCAATCCTGCAGAAGACCGTAAGCCGCAGAAAACAATGGGGAAGTTTGGCTACCCTCACGTGCATTTGATGAATGGCAATGGAATCTTCCGGGAAAATGAGCGGTCAGCACGAGGAGTTCAGCGTTCCGAGAGTTCGTCCAGCGTGTGGAAAAATGCGGGATAGGAAATGGCAGCCGCTTCCGCACCACGGATAACCGTTTCGCCTTGCGCGCGCAGGGCCGCTACCGCGAACGCCATCGCGATGCGGTGATCACCGAAGGCATCGATTTCGGCCCCATGGAGTGTTTGCCCACCGGGGATTCTGAGGCCGTCCTCGCGCTCATCAACGTCAGCTCCCATCCGGCGCAGGTTCGTGGCGAGCGCTGCGATACGATCGGACTCTTTGACGCGCAACTCTCTCGCATCGCGCACTTCAATGCCGCTCTCGGTGTAAGGAGCGATCGCCGCCAGCACCGGAATCTCATCGATCAGCGCTGCTGAATCAGCACCTGCAAGGCTGGCGCCCTTCAGGCTCCCGCCATCGATCTGCAGCGAGCCTACGAGTTCCCCGTTGATTTCTTCGAGCTGTGTCACCGACATGCGTACTCCCATTTGCATCAGGATGTCCAGCAAACGGGCGCGAGTCGGATTCATGAGCAGGTGTGAAATCGCCAGCTCTGATTGCGGAAACAGTCCTGCCGCGCAGAGAAAAAACGCTGCGCTGGAAAGATCGCCGGGGATCCGGACGTCTACTCCCTGCAAGCGCTGTCCACCGCGCACTCGGATTTCGCTTCCCGCTCCAGCGGTCTTGCGCTCCACATTCGCGCCAAACGCCCGCAGAGCCACTTCGGTGTGGTCCCGGGTTCGCAGTGGTTCTTCTACTCGTGTTTCGTTGCGGGCAAAGAGCCCGGCGAATAGAACGCAAGACTTTACCTGAGCACTGGCCACGGGCAGCTTGTAGTCGATGGCTTTCAGAGAGCCACCTGTGATTCGCAATGGAGGTTTACCGTCTTGCGATTCGATTTGCGCGCCCATCATCGAGAGCGGTTTGATAACTCGCTCCATGGGCCTGCGGGAGAGCGACTCGTCACCGACCATTTCGGAGGTGAACGACTGGCCGGCAGCGATCCCGCTCAGCATGCGCATGGTGGAACCGGAATTCCCGCAATCCAGAGGCATGGATGGCGCCGAGAGCGAGAGGCCGCTGCCTTGCACTTCGATCACGTTGCCCGGACCATCCACGCAGCTCCACTTGACTCCGAGGGCACGCATGCAGGCGAGGGTGCTGGCACAGTCAGCGCCGGTGGAGTAATTCTCCAGGCGCGAGCGGCCTTCTGCGATCCCCGACAGCATTGCATAGCGATGCGAGATCGATTTATCCCCGGGCAACTGCACCGCGCCGCGCACGTTGCGCGCCGGGCGCACCGTCACTTCAGAGTCAGTTTTCATGATGGAAGATTCTGCACCCGAGTTCGATGGACCCGATTTTTGCTGATTGCTGCTGCTATGAGACGGCGGCGAGGTTTTTTGTCCTGCCGCGAGAAACAACGGTGCGATCGACAATGTCAGGCCAGAGTCTTCGCCTCGGCCGTGGCCTCTCGCAATATCTCGGGCGGAACTTCCTTTAGCGTGACCCCGAATTCAAACATGGGAGTCTCCGTGCCGCGTCCCCAGCGAGCGACTTCCCAATGAGCGCGCACAAGTTTCACCTCTGGATGCGCGGTGAGATCGAGCAGCAACGGATATTCACCGGTATAAAACTGCTGGGGAAAGGCGGCGATCGATTTTGCAGTCCAGGTCGTGCCATCCGCCGACCCATAGATGCTGACGTCGAGCGACTCCTGCTCAATAATCTGGGTAATAGAAAGAGTCACGAGGTAGACGCGATTGGGGCTCGCGCTGACGTCCACAGGTTGCCCATCGCCTTTCGCGGTAACTCGTGTGTCCGCGGGTACCAAGCTTTGCTCAGAGCTCGAAATGGTCATGACGGAAAATTTTAACAAATCCAGCGATCGTGGTTGGCTGAATGCGCAGTCGCGGACATTGCTACTCGCTTTCAGAAGGATGAGGCGCCGTAAAGTCGCTGCAGCAGGGCTTTTCGGCCGGCTTGAATTCCATCAGTTCGATTCGCGTCAGGTCAGGATCGAATACATTCAGTTGACGCTTGCCGTCTCGGCCCATCTGGGCATGTTCATCGCCGTGCTGTTTCCAGCCGTGTGATTCCAGCGCGCTCTGTGCCTTGTTCATATCGGCGACGCCGTAGGAGATGTGATTCATCACTCCGGTCAGGCGCAGATCGGGATGAGCAGGCTGATTCAGCATGTATTCCAGCCAGTCGGTCCCGTCCGGAACCTGCAGCGAAACCCAGTCGGTCTCGGTATCTTTCATGCCGCCATGCCAATAGGGGCGGAAACCAAGCACCTCGAGGTAGAAGTGGTCCTCGGCGGCGCGGTCATACACCAAAAATCCGGCGTGGATCATGCGCCGCGAAACTGCGTCCGGCTGCGCTGCTGTGCTCTCATCTTTTGCATGTTCCACAAACTCGATGTGGTGTCCTTCGGGATCTTTGACGGTGAAGCTGAGACTGTGGTCGGGCCGGCCCTGGATCTGTCCAGGCTTAATTCCCTTCTGCATCAGATAACGGCGCAAGGCGGCGATATTGTCGGTGGTGAAGGCAACGTGATCCATGCGATCGGTGAGTTTGGGATCAGGCGCGGGGCTGTAACCAACCCACTGCCTGCCCGACATGTAGCGAGTTGTTTCGCCCGCCTCGATTGGCGGGGCCGCCGCGAGGCCCAACGTACCGGTATAGAGTTTCTTCACGCCATCGGCATTGGTTGTGTAGAAAGAAACGTGATCGATGCCGGTGATGCGGGGGCGCGGGGCACTCTGGGCGAAGGAAGTGATGGAAAAGATTGTGGAGATGAATAAGACGGAGAGGATTTTCATGGCGCCATGATTTTAGTCTATGCGGAGGCAAAGGGTTAAAAGCCCATGGCCGGGGCTTTGATCCGCGGGCAACTGCAAGCAGTGCCCCGACCATCGAGGGGTTGCGAAGGGGCGAATTAGCTTATGCGTGCGTGGTTCCCACCCATGCCATCGCAGGATGGTGCACCCTCAGTCGTGGTGATCTCCGCGAAAAACAATGGTGGGCGTCCCCATCGTCAAAAGCGTGTAAGCGGTTACAACACTGATCACTTCCAAAGCGAGTATCATCTGCCCTGGGTGCCTGATTGATTCCTGTTTCTCAAAGAAGCGAGGACCCGGCGGGAAAACGAAATGCAAAACAAGTGGGGAGCACTGAACGTGAAAACACTCGTGCTGTTCTTTTTTTTGCTGGCACATGGGCTCGGAGCGCAAGAGCGGCAGACAGACCCCACATGGCTGCATCGCTACGTTCCAGACCTTTCGGAGACCAAGGCGGGTCTCACCTCTGCAACTTGCCACTACCGGGCTATTTTCGGCGAGGGGGACAAAGAGAATCGACGATTCCAAACCGTAACTCGTTTCGGTGAGGTCACCTTGGATCGGCATGGCAATTGCGAAAGCGTGTTCTACGACCGCGAGGAGGAGATCTATTTCGTCGTCGAAGGCGCGGGCATGCTGCACTACCAAGATCAGGTTCAAGCGTTGCGCAAGCATGACTTCACGTACTTGCCTCCAGGCGTGAAGCATTCGATCGCAAACCACTCGGACCAGCCGCTGCGGGTGTTGGTGATGGGGTTCAAGATCCCGTCTTCGATTTCAATCGGGGCGCCGATGCCCAATCCGAAAATCGCAAACCTGGAGGATGCCAGGGAGGAGACTGTCAGCGGTCACCCGAACTCAGTTCTGTACAAACTTCTGATCGGACTGCACAGCGGAAAACGAGACTTGATTGATGAGGCCTACGTGATGAACAGCTTCTTCTGGATGGATTTCGCACCCGGAGGCACGAACTGGCCTCACCATCACGAGGCCGCGGAAGAAATCTACCTGGTAGTGGACGGCCATGGCGAAATCGTGGCTGGCGGTGGGATGGACGGCGTCGAAGGTCGCCATGCCGCTAAAGCAGGAGACGCCTACTACTTTCGTCCCAACTGCACGGTGGGCTTTTACAACCAGGACAAACCGGGCGCCAAGGCCTACATTTTGGCCGTTCGATCGCGCGTTCCACTGCATGAGGATGAAGAGTAGGTATTTGATCTCGGAAGTGTTGAAATGCATGTCCCAAATCCAGCCGTCGATCTTTTTTGAGCGGGGTAGGTGGCGAAAGATCGCCTAGCCCACACAATGGCGAGGTCGAGAGAGCGATCTTAAACAATGATCCTCAGGGTTTTTTGTACCGCGTCGTCGCAGCCGCTGCAGGGCTTGCGATCATCGGCTTCGGAGTAGGCCCACTACTTCGAGGCAGTGATCTTTTCGGAACCAACTGGTTCGGAGAACTCATTTTCGGACCTCTCGCGATTCTCTTAGGTCTGATCGTCATCGGCTTCGCCTTGTTCAAGCCTGAGTGGCTCCTCGCAAAGCGAATCGAACGCAAACGCCGGCATTAAGCAGATTCCTTGCAGATGAACATGAGTGTAATTGCCAGTTTCAACAGTTGATTTCAAGGGTTGACCGAATCCGCGAAAAGGTAGCGATAATCTCTTTCGGATGTTGAGTTCCTCCAAAATCAAACGAAAGCAATGGCTGGAAGCGAAGGCAGCAGGCAACGCCCAATTTGTGCGACGAGGAGTGATGGGCAGTTTAGTGATTGGGCTAGTTGCCCAACTTGGACTCGCGTTGTTCGATCCCTCGCACGTGTTTAGGGAAGGCATCGTGCCTGCTCTCATCATGCTCCCGCTCTTTCTTCTCGGCGGTCATCTCACGGCTGTCTGGCAATGGCGGGCTTTGAGAAGAAGTATCCCGAAGATCGACTTCCTCCTTGGGAGTGGATCACGGGAACATGAGTGTAACGGCCTGGTAACAACAGTACACTGAATACGCAGCAGGACGTAGTGAATGGCGCTACAGATACGGCATCCAAGGTTACCCTGTGGCCATTAGCGTAGGAAGAGTATCCATTAGCGTAGTCACTTGTTCCTGGCTGCTGCTAGGTGACACATTTCGTCGCGCACGGGCAGGTCGTCTACGATCTTCCAAAGTTAATTAACGGTTCTGATCTCATCGCAGTCGCACGAGTGACCGCTGTCAACCAAACGGGTTCAGGAACCGTCGGGGTTTCGGGCGGCCAATCCTATCCGGCGCACTTTCGAAGTCACAACACAGACAAATTCGAGACACTTTGAAAGGTGAACCAGGGTTGACGGACCTTACGGTGCCGTACACCATCTTTTACTGCGCCCGGAGGATGGGCGGTAGGAGTTCCTCAGGGATACACGATTCGCGACACTCTGATTCCGAACTCCACGCGCCTCGTATTCTTGAGGAGTATAGGGATCGTTACGAATTTACTAACGGTTCTTATCTGTCGCTTGTGTGCGCACCTGATGCCTCGAGTAGCGATCAATCACCAGACATATTGAGTCGAGTCTTGTCGCGGCTAACGGACGCCATTTTCTCGGTGAGCTCATCCGAGCAGGACAAAGCGGAGGCAATTCGGCAACTCGGTGCTGTAGATACAGGCACCGTAGTGTCGGCCCTGAGGAATTTCATTGCAAGTGACGTGGCTCGCCAAAATGAATATTTGCGCACAGAAGCACTGGTCGCCCTTCTCAATCAGAAAGACGAATCGCTGAAAGACGAATCGTTGGTCGGTTTAGCAGAATCTGAATTGCTCAGCGGAAGCGCACCATATTGGAAGTCAAACCTACTGTTCGCACTTCAACGGGCCGTTCCGCCCTCCCGCTCGATTCCGATACTTGCAAGAGCTCTTGCGCTGCCCGACGCGGAAATGCGAACGTCGGCCGCCGTCGCCATATACCAGACCGACTCTCCCGAAGGTATCCAACCGCTGCTAGAACCACTTGATGATCCTGACCCAGAGGTCGCATTTGCCGTGATGCAGGGACTCGGGAACCTTACGAAGCAATACGAGTGGCGGCCGAAATCAACGGAACAGATTCGAATTGGTTTCGGTGCCTTAAATCACTGGCGTGATTTTCGCCGAGGCTGGAACACAGCGCGATGATTGTCGCAAATTCCGATTACACTCAAAATGCCGCATCACCGCTGGTGAGGCGGTATCCCGACGGTCTGGTTTCTGGACAACGGGCATCGGACGCCCGTTACCTTCGTCATGCCCATATGAGTTCCTCGTGGAAAGTCACACTCGAACTGGATCAAAGTGTCGGTGCGAAGATTTGCGCCATGCCCGACAAGGCTAGAGGGAGGGCGACAGTAGACATCAAGAAACTAGTGCTTGGTCAAAACGTTTCCATGGTCAGCGGGTGTTACGGTTGCACGGGCAAGGTGGTCAAGGTAGCGTCAGACGCCGTGGAAGTGCAAATTAGCACAGCACCTAGCGCAGTAGCTAGGTGGCTTGGTTGACGCGGAGGGGACACGGGAATGGCGGAGTAAGTCTCCTGATGAAATATGGCGATTCGACACGAACGGCAAGGCGTGCGACAGCAGAGGCACGGACATGTTTGTTCCCGGCCCTTGGGAACATGGTGGTATTCCCAGTACGTATGAATGCGGTCCTTGGGAACTGGACAAACCCAGCCAAGGTAGGAATAGTGGCTTGGCTTGATCGCAGAACGAAAAGAAGGCTTTGCGTGAGACAGGCAGCCTGTGACCTACGAAGCCAAGAGTAGCGGACGTTCCTCAGCTGGCGAAACATCGCCATTTCACTCATCGAGCTTTTTGGACACTGTGGGCGGCTCTCAAAATCGTCTGTCCGTTGACATCAATCCCACGAACAGATTCCTTAACGCTGGCCGGCTTGCCGGTATGGACCCGCACTCACCCATCGAGACGGCAGATTCCATTGCCGGGGGATGATGCAATGGCGGTCATTGGGGCTCGATGCGTGCTAACATCCACTGATCCGGCTCGCCCACCGGCTTGAGCTGCGGGGAGGTCAAAATGAGTCCAACCACACGGCGTACTTTCCTCAAAACAGGTTTGGCCGCTGGAGCCATGGCGACGGCGGGAATTCTTCCGCTGTCCGCCGCCAAGCGCACCGCGACCGATACTGTGGTGCTTGGCCGCTCAAAAATCAACGTGACACGGCTGGCCTTCGGAACCGGGACGAACGGCGGGGCGGTACAGGCCGCGCTGGGGCAGCAGGAGTTCACCCGACTGGTGCGCTATGCCTATGATCGCGGCATCCGCTTCTTTGAGACGGCTGAGGCCTACGACACGCCGGGAATGCTGGGAGAGGCGCTGAAGGGCCTGCCGCGCGACAGCTACCAACTGATGAGCAAGGTGACTACCTTCCACCAGGGTATCGAGCCGCAGGCCAAGTTCGACGAACTGCGGCGCACCTCCAAGACGGAGTACTTTGACATCATGCTGCTGCATTGGCAGCACACGCCCGACTGGCCAGAGACTACGAAGCGCTGGCAGGACGGGATCCTTCAGGCGCAGCAGAACAAGATCATCCGCACACATGGCGCCTCAGTGCACGGGCTTCCGGCGCTGCGGCAAATGCCGGGCACACACTGGCTCGACGTGGGACTGATCCGCGTCAACCACAACGGCGCACGCATGGACGGCCCGACCTCTGAGGACACCAACCATCCAGACAACGTCAGCGAAGTGGTCGATCACATTCACCAGTTGAAGAAGGAAGGGCTGGGTGTGATCGGAATGAAGCTCTGCGGTGGCGGTCAGTTCGAGCGTAGTCATGACGATCGTGTAAAAGCGATGAGGTTCGCTTTCCAGAACGCGGGAGTGGACTGCGCCACGATCGGTTTCAAGAACACGCAGGAAATCGACGAGGCCATCAGCAACATGAATCTGGCGCTCGCGTGATCCACCCGCAAGGGTTTCGTGTGTAAAGGCATTCCATGAGAAGACCGGTCGGAGTCAATTCGGATTTTGATTTTTGTTAGACAAGGTTTTTTCCACTTTCCGGTCCAGACTCAGGCTCTGAGCTTTCTCCGGATTCATCTTGCTTACGTTGCAGCCGCACAGACGCTCCCGTAATTCTTGGCCAGTCTGCGGGCGGTGTTCACCAGCGTCCCGCCCCGCACTAGTCCGGCTTGAGTCCAGCTCGCGCTCGAATCACGCTAAGGTCCGCCTGCGCGCCGCGGTGCTTCACCGGACACAGCAACTGCGGATCGATCCGCGCCAGCCGCGCCAAATCAAATTCATGGAGGATCGGACGAGTTCGTATTAGTGTAGCCGTGGCGATCGAGATTCCATTCGCGGCGCTCCCCCGCCTATAATCCGGCGGTGGGGGACAAATGTTCACGAGGAGAGTTTTTGGCGCATGTGCCATTGCCGTGCTTGCGGCGAATGGTATCGCGCAGGAGCGCCAGCATGGAAAGGGCGAAAAGTTAGGCGCAGTGCACT
Source organism: uncultured Acidobacteriota bacterium (assembly GCA_963785865.1). Lineage (GTDB taxonomy): Bacteria > Acidobacteriota > Terriglobia > Terriglobales > Acidobacteriaceae > Sulfotelmatobacter. The sequence continues at coordinate 73,941 of CAWAXF010000037.1, forward strand.
TTTCCACGTCATGCAATGCTGCGGCGCAGAAGGAATTCGATCGAGCGGTGGCGCTGCTGCACTCCTTTCAATTCAATCAGGCCATTGAAGGATTCAATGCAACGCTCAAAAGTGATCCGACTTGCGGCATCGCGCACTGGGGAATCGCACTCAGCCAGTGGAGCAATCCGTTCGCGGCTGGTATGAAGGACAACAGCCAGCTACGGGCGGGACGCGAGAGTGCCGAACGGGGAAAAGCCGCTGGCGCGAGAACCGAGCGCGAACTAGCGTACATCGCGGCCGTCGCCAGTCTGTACAGCAGCTTCGAGAGCACACCGCAGCAGGCGCGTTTGCTCGCCTATCGAGATGCGATGGAAGGCCTCGCGTCGAAATATTCCGACGATAAGGAGGCGCAGATTTTCTACGCGCTGGCACTTGCGGCTGCGGAAGAGCCCACCGACAAAACTTACGCAGCGCGGCTCAAGGCGGGCGCGATCCTTGAGAAGCTATTCCGCGAAGAACCGGACCATCCCGGGCTGGCGCATTACATCATTCACACCTACGACGTACCGTCTCTGGCGGGAAAGGCTCTTGTCGCGGCTCGACGTTATTCTGATATCGCACCTGATGCACCACACGCGCTGCATATGCCGTCGCACACGTTCACGCGAGTGGGCTACTGGCAGGACTCCATCGATAGTAACCGCGCCGCAGCAGCGGCTTCGCGTCGTGTGGGCCAAACGGCAGAAGAGCTGCACGCAAGTGACTACCAGGTCTACGCCTATCTGCAGACGGCCCAGGACGAAGCTGCCCGAAAGGTGCTCGAGGCACTGCCGGAGATAGCCTCGCGGTTCGATGCGACCGTGGTGGTGAGCGGCGCGGCAGGTCCCGATGCCGGATACTTCGCACTGGCAGCTATCCCCGCGCGCTATGCGATGGAGCGTCGCGACTGGCAGCGGGCGGCGGAGCTGCAGCCACGCGAGACGCCGTTTCCCTATACCGATGCCATAACCTGGTTTGCGCGCGGCATAGGAGCGGCGCGGCTGCGCGACGCCCCCAAGGTCCAGGCGTCAGTCTCTGCGCTACAGGACATTCGAACGCGTCTGGAGAAGGCGAAGAACAGCTATTGGGCTGGACAAGCCGAGATCCAGCGCCTCGAACTGCTTGCCTGGAGCTCATTGGGAGAGGGACGTAAGGACCTGGCTTTGGCCACGATGAAGTCGGCAGCCGAGATCGAAGATGGTACCGACAAGAAGGCCATTACGCCTGGGCCGCTTGCACCTGCGCGCGAGCTTTTCGGTGAGATGCTGCTGGAGGTCAACCAGCCCGCGCAAGCGCTGGAGCAATTTGAGGCGACACTGAAGAAAGAGCCCAACCGCTTCCGTGCACTGTATGGCGCGGCCCGCGCCGCGCAACTCAGCGGCAACCGCGAAACAAGTCGCAAGTATTTCGCCGAGCTGTTAAAGATCTGCGAACTCGCCGACAAGCCAGGGCGGCTGGAGTTGCTGGAGGCGAACAAGGCAGTTTTGGGAAATTAGTGCGTGGCCCCGAGGCCTCAGGATCGCTGAAATCAAAGCGCACCGCAAACGCGCTTTACTGTCCGGGGCATGCGATAGGCAATGATATCGCGCGAAGGACTAGATACCATCCAGGAACTGGCGCAGGATGCGAGCAAACTGTTCAGGCTGTTCCCAGGGGGAATAGTGTCCAGCTTTGGAGATGACTCGCATTTGGCTGCCTGCAATGTGCTGGCGCATTAACTCGGCTTCCTTTACTCCCGTCATGGGATCTTCATCTCCGGTCACTAGCAGCGTCGGAACGTTAATTGTCTTCAGGGTTTCAACCGAATCGGGGCGATCTGCCATTCCTCTCTGCACCTGGGCGACATCCTCCGGGGACATCTTTTTCATCATGCGCAGGGCTTCACGCACCAGGTCAGGACGTGATTCCCGCGTGTTGTTTCCCAATACCTTCTGAATCATGGTTTCGAAAAATGGTTCGGTGCCGCGTTCGAGGACATCCTGGGCAGCCTGGAGGCGTCCCGCCCGCGCGTCCGCGTTATCTGCAGGAGCTTTCGTGTTGCATAAGCCGAGGGCAGCCGCGCGACCGCGGTAGTTGCGCCAGAATTCAAACAGGCAGGTAGCCGCCGATCGAAACGCCAATGATCGGAGCACGGCCTACACCGGCGTCGTCCATCACCGCGCGGAGATCGGCGGCATGCTTCTCCATGGTGGCGGGTCCCTCGCCAAGGCCAGAGTCACCATGTCCGCGTAAATCAGGCATGATGAGGCGGTATTTCGAGGCGAGGGTGTCGGCTACGGGCAACCAGAATTCATGATGAACAGGGAACGGATGCAGAAGGACAACAGGGGGGCCGTCCCCAGAAACCCAGTAGTGTATCTCCGCGTCGCCGCTCTTGATGCACTGGAAGGGCTGCTGTCCCATCTGTGGATTAAACCACAACACGCAGCGTTCCGAAGCTGCCCGTCGCAGGCAAAGTTTCACAGTCCGAGTTCTGAACTCCGCTTACGACTGCGTTGCTTGCGGGGACGCCATCGGCGCCGGCAGCAGCGGTGGTTCTTCGGGCATGATGATCCACGCAATCGGATACGAGAGAAAACCGATTCCAGTCATGAATGCCACAATTAACCAAACCACTCGCACCAGCGTGACGTCCACATCGAAGTACTCGGAGAAACCGAGGCAGACGCCTGCGATCTTGCGCCCCAAGCGCGGGCGCATCAGCTTTCTCCGCGCCAGGCACGAGCCCACCCGGACGCCACAATAAGCGCAGACTGCGGCATCATCCTGTATCACTTTTCCGCAATGGTTGCAGTACATAGTTCTATCCTCACTAGACAGTACGGAAATGTTTGGGCGGCGGTTCCCTCACTCGCGGTACGCTTCCTTGATGTAGCGCCGGGCCTGGTCTGCCGGACCTGTATTCGCGTTTCCCGCGAGCACGGTTTCGTACCGCTTCATGGCCAAATCCCGCTGTTGCATCAGATCGTACATCTCGCCGGCAGCCAGGTTGGCTTTCTGCAGGATGTCGGGATCAGGATTAGGCGCGTGATTCACCAATTCATATGCCGCCGCCGCTCCCGGCAGATCTTTCTTGCTGCGCAACAACTCGCCCAGACCCCAGGCTGCCAATTCGTAATGCAGGGTGCCGTATTTGCCGTCGCGCCCGTTCTGCCACACTTTGCGGTAACTCGCCTCGGCGGCAGGCAAGTCCCCAGACGCACGCTGTAGATTCGCAATTTCCGTCGCGAAAAGATGGTTTTTCGGGTACTTTGCCGTGAGTTCCTGCATGTATCCGAGCGCCTCGTCGTACTGGTGCTCGCGACGCAGAAAGAGCGTAAGCAGGACCTTCGCATCTACCGAATTCTCCCCATCGCTCTTCGCTACTTCGCGCAGGTAGGCGAGACCTTTGTCCCTTGATCCACTCAGGCCCGCGATGGCGGCCGCGACCTTCACGCTCCACGGCAGGTTTCCGACAACATAATTGTGCGTACCCACGACAAGCTTGGCGTCTGTGTAGGCGGGATCCAGTTCAAGAACCCGCTCATGATCGTGCCGGGCGCCCACAGCATTGCGCAGCGCAGAGAACCAGGCGCGCTCAACCAGGCCCGTGTACACAGCAAATTGTGCACGCGTGACCCCACGACAATAAAGCGCGTTGACGTCATTGGAATTCTTCTTCAATTGCTGCTCTTCCAGGCTCTGCGCGCGTTTTACCAGCTCTTTGATCCGATCCTTGATCTTCTGATCTGTCGGCCGCGGGGTCCGTCCAATAAAGCTGTCATTGGCATAATCGCCGGTATTCATGGACCCGGTGTCATACAAGTCGTGCATCAGGACAGCCGTGAGCAAGTGGTTGACGGCAAAAGCGTCGTCCGGATGCTTCTCGACAATGCGCTCAAACTCCTGCGTGGCGCGATCGTACTCCATGTTGTAGAAGTGCTCGAAAGCTGTATCGGTAAGGGGATCGCTCGGAACTCCATGCTTGTCTTGGGAAGGCGTATCCGAGTTGCCGCAAACAGCAGAACTGGAACTCAGCAGAAGCCAGAGGAGAACAAAGCAGATGGGAAGTCTACGATCAGGCACAGATTTCATGGGAACTCTTGAGCTCGAACCCCAGTGTGTCTAGTTTAAACGAATCTTGCCGACGAACCGGAGCTTTTCTCCGACGGGTTTGCGCATGGTTCGGGAACCAAGAACGTTAGCGCGGTACTCACTCCGCCACCTGCGCCAGCAGGAGCGCGCCCCCTATAATGCGAGGTTCCGGTGCACGTTAGGCTGTCTCGCACCGCGATCGGTTAAATTCGAAAGCAGCCCTCCCCTGCTGGTCATTGTCCTTTTGTGACCGACGCATCTTTACGCAGTTGGACAAGTAATAATTTCCGCGTCCTGCAAATGCATCATGCAGGCGGCGGTGAGCAAATTGCTGTTTGCAAAGGTACTTAGCTGCAATAACGATTTGGATATTGGAATGCGAATAGATTTTCCAAAGCTCTCCCCCCAGTTAGGATTGAAAATGGCAGAAATGGCGCATAGTACGCAGCCAGAGTTCTGGAGTCCGCCAAGTCCCAAGCTTCAGGACGACATGGCAGTTCACGCATCGGCAAGCAGCATGGCTGAAGCTTGTCCGCGGTGCGGCACCGAGTATCTGCTGGGATCGCATTTTTGCCATTCTTGTGGTGGGCGGCGGCCCGAAGCCGCATCCCCGGATTTGCCAGCAGATCCTTCTGCTCTGAGTACGCTTTGGGAGCAAACGGTTCGTCTTGCGAGGACCACGGCCTCGAGCGTTTCGCTGGACCGCGTAGGGGCCCCCTCATGGCTGCGCTATCTCTCGTTCCACGAAATTAAGACCTGGATCGGGCTCTCGACAGCGTCATTCGTTGCGTTCCTCATTGGCTTGGGATGCGTTGGCGGAGCGCTGCTGGTGGGCTTTCTCAATGCCAAAACACTGCTGGACTGGCAAGCCATCCAGTACTACCGGGCGGAATGGCTGTTGGCATCTACTGCCGCTTTTGTCGCCGGCATCTTGCTGAAAAGGGAATCCCCCAAGGACGGCCGCTAGTTCGGTTCGCCGCCGCTGGTTGTAGCCCGGCGCTGCTGGTGCATCCTGTAGAGATGATGTACTGGACCTGTGCCCTTCCCCAAGGTTTGAGCATTCATGATTGCTGCACTGACGTAGGTCTTTGCCAGCAACGTCGCTTCCGCTACGCCGCGCTCGAGAGCAAGATGACAAGCCATGGCGGTCGCAAAGGCGCACCCGGTACCGTGGGTCGACTTCGAGCGCTGACGCTCAGCCTTAAAAACCTCCTGCTCGATTCCCCTTTTGGTTTGGAAACTCAACAAATCGATAGCTTTCTCCAGATGTCCGCCGGTTATTACAGCAGACGAGGCTCCCATCTGATGCAGCTTGGCGCAGGCTTCCCTCATCTGCTCCAAATCCGTGACTTTCAGGCCCGTCAGCGCTGAGGCTTCATCAACATTAGGAGTAATGACGTCCGACAATGGAATGAGACGTTCAATCACGAGCCTGGTTCCGGCTGGGTCAAGTAATTCCGCGCCTGAGGAGGACCTCAGGATCGGGTCCAAGACAACGTTGGGCAGACGAGCTCTCCCGTTCTCCCAGGAAGTATCCCTCGCATCCGTAGGCTGCAGAAAATCGGCGACAACCTTGACCAGTTTCGCCGAGGCCAGCATCCCGATGTGGACGGCAGCGATCTCAAAGTCGGAGTCCAACTCTTCCAGAGTTTCCTTCAACAGGGTTGCATCGACCGCCTGAAGCCGCCGCACTCCGGCGGTCGATTGAACGGTTAAGGCAGTGATTCCGGCAACTCCATAGCAGGAATGGGCGGCAATAGTCTTTATATCCGCCGAGATACCAGCCCCCGACGAGGGGTCGAACCCTGCAATTGTGAGAACTACAGGCGGTTTTTCAGCCATGATCTTCGACGATAGTACCCCTTTTCGACGTCAGCGATCACCATCGGTTTTGGTTAGGGGGTTACCGCCAGGAACGTGCTGATGAAAGCTTTTTTCGAATCACAAGTCGTGGCCCCACAGCGTAAATAGATGATTCTATGTAGGTTGCAACCGCCGTGCAGGTAAGTCATTGATTCCACCTCGGTTGTAAATTCTACCTGCTCACGCCCAACGGGCCATTTACTTTATGGTAAATATGTAAGCTACCCGAAATAAAGGGCATGCCTCGCATCTTGTTAAATATGAAGGAGATTACTTAAGACTTATATTACTAGGATGCTATCGAGAACCCATGATTTCGCCTTGACACCCCTTTGGCACGCCGATAGCATCTGGGAACTGCAGGAAAGAGCCTTAAGGCCAAAGTAACTTTTGAGTATGCGAGGAGAACTGAATGCGACGACGTATAGCTCATGGACTGGCGATTGGTTTTATGATCGTCGGCCTGGGAGCGGCTCAGGGACCGAACATCTCGGAGGCGAAACCGGCTCCAGTTCGTTCCGTTCAATCACGACTAGAAGTCCGCAAACAGGTCAAGACGAAACCGTATCAAGTTGGGACCGCGTCCTGGTATGGGGAGACCTTTCAGGGTAAGCCCACAGCCAGCGGCGAGCCCTATGAGATGTACGACATGACGGCCGCGCACCTCAGCCTTCCCATGGGAAGCTATGTGAAAGTCACGAACCTGCGCAACGGCAAGACCGTGATCGTAAGGGTAAACGACCGTGGTCCGGTGGTTCCTGGCAGGATCATCGACCTGTCTTACGGGGCCGCACAGGCGCTGCAATTCCGCCATCGTGGCCTGCAACGCGTCCGTCTGGACCTGGTGGACCCCCACCGGGTGGCATCCAATTTCCAGGTGGTCGCCTATAACCATCCCCCTGTAGCGCAACTTCCATAAAACCTGTAGAGTTAGCGGGATGCCGGCTGCACTGCCCAACCGCATCCCGAGCGATAGCATGAGCTATCGAGGTGATGAGCTTCATCCCGGCGATCCGCGCCAGAAGCTCATCGTTGCGCTCGACGTTTCCAGCGCGGCCGCCGCCCAGAAAATCGTGGCGGCGGTCGGCGATTCTGCCTTCACTTACAAGGTCGGAATGCAGCTCTATACGGCCGAAGGGCCCCAGGTGGTGCGGGATCTGGTGGCGTCCGGACGGCGCGTATTTCTCGACTTGAAGTATCACGACATTCCGAACACGGTGGGCGCAGCTGTGTCCGAAGCGGCGAAGCTCGGGGTCAGCATGCTGACGGTCCACGCCTCGGGTGGTGACAAGATGCTGCGCGCCGCGGCGGAGGCGGCGAAGGCTCGTCCCGAACTGATGGTGCTGGCGGTAACGGTGTTGACCAGCCTAGGAGGCGGCGATCTGGAAAAAATCGGTGTGCGCGGATCGGTGGAAGACACCGTGGTGCGCATGGCGACCATCGCGCTCGCCAATGGGTGCCAGGGAGTGGTGGCATCCGCGAGGGAGGCCTCTACGCTGCGCGCGGAACTTGGTGACAACTTTGCCATAGTCACGCCTGGGGTGCGGCCCGCCGGAAGCCATGTCGCAGATCAAGTGCGGGTTGTAACTCCCGCTGAAGCAATCGCGTCGGGAGCCAGCTACATCGTCGTAGGAAGACCCATTACTGAGGCTGCCGATCCAGCGGCCGAGGCGCGCGCCATTCTGAGCCAGATCGGCTCCTGAGCTTCCTCGCACTTTGGTGAAAGCCCCACTCAAGCCAAAGTCGGGCTTGAATGGGGCACCCTCTCACATTCGGCAGATTGACTACTTTTTTTGACTATGGTCTAATCACATTGCTATGAAGGAAATCGCAATTTCGGAATTTAAGGCAAAGTGCCTCGCTGTACTGGATGAGGTCCAGAAGACGAAGAAGCCCGTTAGGGTAACGCGCTTCGGTAAACCTGTCGCGGAAGTGATGCCCCCTTCGGCTGACGTCGCCTCTGGAAGTTGGATCGGCTCGATGAAAGACTCGATGAAAATCCTGGCCGATATCGTGTCTCCGGCCGCCGATGAAAATGAGTGGGAGGCTCTGCGAGGTTGAAACTGCTTCTGGACACTCACATCTGGTTGTGGAGCTTGCATGAACCAGAGAAGCTTGGGAAGAGAGTCCTGCATGAACTCAAAGATTCGCAGAATGAAACCTGGCTGTCTCCCATCAGCACATGGGAAGCACTGACCCTCAACGCCAAGGGGAGAATCCAACTGCCAGCAGATTTGGCGGAGTGGGTAAGAAGGGCCACATCCCCGCTGCGCGAGGCGCCGCTCACGCATGAGATTGCTTTGCTCGCCCGGCAACTCGTGCTGGCGCACAACGATCCCGCCGATCACTTCTTAGCTGCCACCGCGCAGCTGCTGAAATTGACCTTGGTTACGGCTGATAGAAATCTGCTTGGACTTGGGAATATCTCCACGCTGGGCAATCGCTGACTGAAAAGCACAAAGCCGCAGCGTTGTTCCCGCTGCGGCTCACAACCCGAAACTCGAAGCTGCGTTCTACAGCTTTTCAAAAAACTCACAGCCCGAGCAGGAAATGTAAATCCCGCCGGGGACGCCGCGCTCGCGGTCCTTCACCCGTTTCACAATGCGCGTGGGTTTGCCGCACTTGGGGCAATCCGTGCTCTTGGTGGTGTCCATAACCTTCTTGCGGTCGGCTGTTTTTGCGATTTTGGCACCTACTGCCATAGATGAGTTCTCCTGACGGATCGATGTTTGCGCAGCAGTCCGCAGATTCACCGCGGGCATGGTGGATTTGAATTGATTTGAAATCTTCGACCCGGAGCTTAACTCTGCGAACCGGGGATCCACTGGGAAGAGCTCGAAGCTGCGTCTAATGCTCTTCCGTCGTATTCAATTTTACCGTAAGGTTGTGCCGGCTGTCTTGCGAGGGCAGTGGAGGGTGCAATGAGGCGTGCCTTCTGGCCAGTGTTCAACACGATCCTCTTCACAATCTTCGTGCCGGGTACAGTAGCCGTCGTGATACCGCTTTGGCTGGTTGGCGACATACGTTGGCATGCGAATGCTCCGGCGACCTGGATGGGAGCCGTGGTCGCTGTGACTGGCGCCGCAATCTATTTGCGGTGCGCATGGGAGTTCGCTGTGAATGGCCTCGGCACTCCAGCCCCGATCGCTCCCACAAAGTTTCTGGTGACCACTGCGCTGCACCGCTACGTGAGGAACCCGATGTACATCGGAGTCGCGCTCGTCATTCTTGGGGAGAGTGTAATATTCCGCTCGCTCCATCTGGTTTTATACGCCGCCGCAATGCTCACAATTGCCCACCTCTTCGTCGTTCTCTACGAAGAACCAACGCTGCGCCGCCAATATGGTGAGTCCTACGAAGAGTACGTTCGAACGGTACCGCGTTGGGTTCCGAAACTTTAGAATCTGAATTCTTTTTCGGTCCTTTGCCCTGGAGCGAATCGTGAATAAGATGACAAGCATTTCCCGCATTCGGGACGTGAAAAGTTAAGGTACAATGACTGCCGCTCAGTGACGGAACCGCTTCAGCGGTCGCCGTCATCGGGCGCAGGCCACGGGAATGACGATCCAGACGTCGCTCTGAGCAGGTGCTGAGTCTCCGCTCGTACCGGCTGATGTGGCCAATCTCCTGGGGAATTTCAACGGCCGGGCGTTCGCCGAGTAGAAATTCAGGACCTGGAGAGCACATGAGATTGTTCAGTTGTGGAACTACCCTGATCGCGGTTCTTATAGCGACTCAGTTTGCCAGCGCGCAGCGTCGCCTCACGCCACTTCCTCACCCGATCGGCTATCCGCAACCTGCTCCGGCGCGCGCCGCGGCGCCGCTATCTTCGGCTGTCTCGCGTTGGACCCCGCTAACTAATCAGCCAACTTTCCTTGTGGATGGGAGTGCCAATCCCATGCTGCTCATGGATGGCTCCGTGCTTGTACAGGACGCAGGGTTTCCTGACTGGTGGAAATTGACTCCCGACGAGAGTGGCAACTACGTGAACGGTACCTGGACGCAGGTCGCGTCACTGCCTCCGGGGTATAGTCCTCTCTATCACTCTTCAGCCGTGCTGCCGGATGGACGTTTAATCGTCGAAGGCGGCGAATACATCTGCAACACGACCACCTGCGATGCTGTGTGGACGAACCTGGGCGCCATCTATGATCCTGTGGCGGATACGTGGACTTCAGTCAACCCGCCCGAGGGTTGGTCCACGATCGGCGATGCTCAAAGTGTCGTTCTGCCCGACGGCATCTACATGCAGGCAAATTGCTGCACCACGGAAGCCGCTCTGCTCGATCCCAAGACCCTGACCTGGACGCCAACCGGAACGGGCAAGTTCGACCCCAATGATGAAGAGGGATGGGTTCTGCTGCCGAACGGGAAAGTTGTTTCGGTGGATGCGTATGTCCCAATCCGACCATTTCCTTATATTCCCGATGGCAAGAACTTCGAACTGTACGATCCGAAATCCGGAAGCTGGCATGTGGCAGGAACCACCCGCGTACAGCTTTGGGATTCATGGCTCACCTGCGGAGAAACACATCCGTCGTTTGAGTTGGGCCCCGGCGTCCTTCGACCTGATGGAACGGTTTTCTGGGCTGGCGCGAACTCTTGTCCTGGAGCTTCGGGTGCAACCGCGATCTACAACTCGTACACCAATCGATGGAAAGCTGGGCCTTATTTTCCGGATGGAAACGATATCGCGGACGGTCCGGCCGCATTGGAGCCGAATGGCAAGGTGCTGATGATGGCCAGCCCCGGCTTCGGAAATGCGCCGGTCACGTTCTACGAGTGGGATGGACGCCATCTCAACACCGTGCCTGGGACGCCCAACGCTCCTTACGACTCTTCCTTCTTCGGCAACATGCTTGTACTGCCGACTGGGCAAATCCTGCTGACCGACTTTTCCAATGACATTGAGGTCTACACTCCAAGGGGGCGTCCCGCTTTCGGAACGGTTCCGATCGTGCTCGCTGCACCTAGATCCGTGCGCCCAGGGAGGACTTATCAAACCTTCGGCTTCCGCTTCAATGGAGTCTCGCAAGGCGCCTTCTACGGAGACGACGCACAAGCGGCAACAAATTTCCCGCTGGTGCGCATCACGAATCTCCAGAGCGGGCACGTGCAATACAGCCGAGCGCACGATCCCAGCACGATGGCGGTTGCTTCCAACCAGATCAATTGGGTTTGGTTCGACGTCCCTTCCAACCAGGAGGCGGGGCTGAGCAAACTTCAGATCGTCGCCAACGGGGTTGCTTCCGCTCCCGTGTACATCAACGTGAGATATGGAGAGAGGGAAGACTAGAGATCGCCAGATAGCTGTATCCAGTGAAACACTTCAGAGGCGCCGGGCGGGTCAGCATTGGACTCGCGCCGGCGCTTCGTTTGACCCCGCCGCATTGCCCCTGTTACCGTCATATGTTTGCCCTCCGACGTGCAGCCGTTCTGCTTGCGGCAAACCTGACTGACAACTCGCCTGGATCCGGGCTCAACTTTTACCGGGGGAAAATCTCATGCCTGCCATCAAATTTCGCGGTGTCGATTTCATCCAGTATGACTCGCTGCTCACTGACGAGGAAAGGCTCGTCCGCGACACCACGAGGCAGTTCATTGAGGACAATCTGATTCCCATCATCGAAGAATGCAACCGAGCTGGCCGATTTCCCCGCGAACTCGTCAAGCCGATGGCGGAATTGGGATTCTTTGGCGCGTCTTTGAAGGGCTATGGCTGCGCGGGAATGGGAAACGTGGAGTACGGACTGATGACACAGGAACTGGAGCGCGGCGATTCCGGTGTTCGCAGCTTCGTCAGCGTGCAATCCGGGCTGTGCATGTATCCCATTTATGAATTCGGCAGCGACGAGCAGAAAAATAACTGGCTTCCCGCCATGCAGAAAGGCGAAAAACTGGGATGCTTCGGCCTGACCGAACCTGATTTCGGTTCCAATCCAGGGGGGATGCGGACACGCGCGCGCAAGGTGGGCAGCGAGTACGTTATTAACGGCGAGAAAATGTGGATTACCTCCGGCACCATCGCTGATGTCGCCGTCATTTGGGCAAAGGTCGAGAATGAGAACGAACGCATTCGCGGATTTCTGGTGGAGACCGATCGCCCCGGCTTTAAAGCTGATGACATCCATGGAAAGTGGTCGCTGCGCGCTTCGGTGACCTCAGGACTCTCGCTGCAGGACGTGCACGTACCCGAGTCGAATCTGCTTCCGAAGAGCGGCGGGCTCAAATCTCCGCTGATGTGCCTGAACCAGGCGCGCTATGGCATTGCCTGGGGAGCAGTCGGTGCGGCAATGTCGTGCTATGACTGCGCGCTTCAGTATTCGCTGCTCCGCAAGCAGTGGCGGGACCAGCCCATTGCCTCGCATCAACTCGTGCAGGACAAGCTCACCTGGATGATCAGCGAAATTACGAAAGCTCAGCTACTGGTGCTGCAAGTTGGGCGCTTGAAGGATGCCGGCAAAGTTGAACCGCAACACATTTCGATGGCGAAACGGAATAACGTTTGGATGGCGCTGGAGTGTGCGCGGCTGTCTCGCGATATTCTCGGTGCCAATGGTGTTGCCGACGATTACCCCATCATGCGGCACCTCATGAATCTGGAATCGGTGAAGACTTATGAGGGCACGCATGACATACATTCACTCATCATCGCGCAGAGCGTCACGGGGATCGATGCATTCTGAGGAGCAGTTCAGCGGTGTCAAGCGGTGGTATGAGTGAGAGGAAGAATCTCCGGATTTTAGCCGCGGTGGGGTTCCTCGCTGGTGTATTAGCCTGTCTCGACGCCGTACGAGACGCGAGAGTTCTGTGGCCGCCCGAAGCATTGTGGAACGTTCTGCAGCATCGCCAGCATCTTGAATTGGGGGCTGGGATTGCTGTCATCCTAATCGCGATCCTGACAAATATCCTGGGCCGAGGGGTTTAAGCGGGCCTCGCAGTGCGGGCTGAAGCGCGATCAAGGAGTTCTGGTCGGCTTACCCATAGAGTTCACTCAGCAACTCATACGCCCGCCGAAGATGCGGAATCACAATGCTTCCTCCTACCACGAGCGCAACATTGAGCGCCTCTTCCTGCTCGGCTCGTGGCACGCCCAAACGATAGGACTGAATGGCGTGATAGAAAATGCAATCGTCGCAGCGCAAAGATGCGGATGCGACCAGGCCCATCAACTCTTTGGTTTTCGCCGACAGCGCACCTTCGAGATAGGTATTGTGGTCGATGTTGTAGAAGCGTTTGACCAGAAAATTATTCGCTTTATCGACGTTCGCATTGAGGCGCTCTCGCGCATCCAGAAACTTGCGCGCGAGTTCACTCTTCTCCGAAACGTATTTTTCTGTGAACAGATAAGTCGGCTCTTTGCGTTCGGGACGCTCTGGAGCGGGGCGCTCCACCTGGGCTGGGTGTTCCGTGGTTGTACTCATGAGGCAAATACTAGCAGAGATAACCAGGCCGGTCCCGCAGTTATGTCGAGACCTGATCCGTGGTCAGGCCGTCGGTTTATCTCTGGGGGGCTCGACCGCAAGAAATTCCCGGGCGAAGCGTTCGGTATAGCTCTGAAGCAACGCTGGTACTCTCTCAGGGTCTTTCGAGCACAGCACTAAGCCTGCATGATGATGTTTCTTAATTCGGAGGCACACTTCAGGATCGTCGTAGTGGGAGGTATCAGGATTCTCCTGACGAGCCAACGATAGAATGACGCCCGCGTATTCTTCGCGTACAGGAGGCAGTTGGTAAGTGCCATCCCCACCTGAGACTTCGATTCGAGCCCATTCGCGCCACAAATTGATCCCGCTCGCGGCCTCGACCATTTCGTTGATGTAAGCTCCGCCAACTCGTGCGGCGCATTCCAGGAAGTAAAACTCACCGTCCGCATGCGCCTTGATGAACTCCGCATGAGAGACTCCACGCAGAAGACCCAGGGCGGCGATCAGATCACGATTCATGGCCCGCAGAGCGGAATCATTCTCGGTGCCCCTCGGCACTGTGAACGTTGTAAAGATCCCGCCACCCTGTGCCACATTCATCGGCGGCTTTCCGTATTTGCTGACATTCGAGAAGACCAACGTCTTGCTCAGAAACTACGGAGTCCACGTGGTAAACGTCGCCGGGGACAAATTTTTCCAGCAAATAGTTGGACTGCTTGTCTGCTAGATGATCGAGCAGGGGCCACAATTCGTTGCCCGAATGAATTTTCTTGATGCCAATCGCAGAGGCCTCCTGGCGCGGCTTGAGAACCCATGGGCCGGGAACGTGGTCAAGGTAATACTGAATGTCGGCGTGATTTACCACGGGGACGAAGTCCGGCACACGGAGATGACGATCGAGGGCTCGCATCCGCATCGCGAGCTTGTCGCGGAAATAGCGCATGGTGGTGAGCCCCATACCGGGAATGCGCAGATGCTCGCGCAGCGTGGCTGCCGTCTCCATATCGAACTCGTCCAGGGCGACCACGCGATCAATTTTTTCGCCCCGCGCGAGATGGTTCACCGCCTTCACAATGTCCCCCAGCGGGATCTCTTCCGGAAGGTAGAAGGTATTGTCGAGGCTCTCGCGTGGCCAGTCAGCGTCACGCAATTTGTCGGCAGTCAGCAAAATCACCCGACACCCGTGGCGCTTGCACTCGCGCATGAACTCCTGTCCCTTCTCGTAGGTGGTGATGCACAGGAATGTCAGCGGACGCGTAAGAGGCATGGGGTAGTTCGAATTGTCGTAGGAGAATACCACGCGGTAGCCGACAGTCGGCGTCACGGCTTCACTCATTCGGACTCGCGCAAACGATTTCTGAACAAAATCGATTCGGTGAATCCTGTATTTTCATTCTGTGAAGGGTTGCGCTATAGTCTCAACCCGGCGCATCACACTTCTCGCATGGAGAAAGACATGGCTACGCAGACTCGTCCGGAAGGCAAGGCCCGCATCTTCGGTGAAAACATCGAAAGCGACCTGGCATCAAGATTTTTGCGGGTCGTTGAAGTTGCGGCCATTGCCTCGGCGCGAACCATGGGACAGGGACAGCGGAAAATGAGCGACGAAGTCGCCACCGAGGCCATGCGCAAGACCATGGACTCAATTCCCATGCGCGGCACCATTGTGATCGGCGAAGGCGAGCGCGATGAGGCCCCCATGCTTTACATCGGCGAGAAAGTTGGCGCCGAATTTCCCGACGGTACCGAGGTTCCTGAAGTTGACATCGCGGTAGATCCACTCGAGGGAACCAATCTTTGCGCGACTGGCGCCCCTGGCTCAATCACGGTGCTGGCTGCCTCTGAACGCGGTGGCCTGCTGAACGCGCCCGATTGCTACATGGAGAAGATTGTGGTTGGGCCATCCTGCAAAGACGCTGTTTATCTCGACGCTCCTGTCTCGCACAATCTAAAAAACGTTGCGCGGCGACTGGATCGAGACGTGGAGGATCTGGTGGTCATGGTGCTGGATCGTCCCCGGCACGAAAAACTGATTGCCGATATTCGCGCCGCGGGGGCGCGCATCCGCCTGATCGGCGACGGAGATCTTTCCGCTGGAATTGCAGCAGCCGTCATTGGCACTGGCGTGCATGCTGTGATGGGTTCGGGTGGAGCACCAGAAGGTGTGATCACCGCTGCCGCCGTTCGTTGCCTCAACGGATACATGCTCGGCCGTCTGGTAGTGAAGCCAGACCAGGAAGAACGTTTAGAGCGCATGGGGATTAAGGACAAAAATCGCATCTATGAGGCCGAAGACCTCGCTCCGGGAAAGCAACTGATCTTTGCCGCAACCGGCGTAACCGACGGCGCCTTGATGAAAGGCGTACGTTTCTTCGGCGAAGGCACCCGGACTTCTTCCGTGATCATGACGTCTGCGAACGGGCAAGGTGAGATTTGTGGATAGCATTCACCTGGAGAAGAGCCCTGATTTCAAAGTCAGGTTTTCGTAAGAATTGGTCGCCTCGTCGGGCCCAGCTTGCGCAAACAGCGTTCGGCAGATCCTCGGGGCAGCGGACATTCCAGACACCAGGACGTGCCTACCCATACTGCGCCTGTATATTTGAGAACTATGGACATCCGATCAGTACAGCGCCCGCTTAAAGACCAATACCGCCAGAACCCTTCCACTTCCCGGATTACGTTAACCGCTCACGGCTCAGAAGCTGGCGCGCCGATTGCCTGTTCGGTTGACCTGGGACGTGCGATCTATAACGCCCAGGCTCACCAGGGAGTCGGCGGAGCCGGTTCAGGCGCCTGCTCCGGAGACCTTTTATTGGGCGCTCTGGCAGCCTGCGCCCAGATCACATGTCAGATGGTAGCGGCGGCGATGGCGATCGAAACAGAAAGCATCAACGTTACTGTGGAGGGCGACCTTGATCTGCAGGGGACATTGGGCATCTCCAAGGAAACGCCGGTCGGGTTCCAAAGTATCCGCGTTCTTTTCGATGTACGCGCACCGAAAGCGAGCGCGGAACAACTGACTGCCCTGCAAGGTAAGGCAGAGCAGTATTGTGTCGTCATGCAGACTCTGCTGCATCCGCCCGAGATCGAATCCCGCTGGAAATAATAACTAGCTCCGCGACGCGCTCAGATACTGAAGGCTCAATTTTGGCGCGTTCATCCGGCCTACTACTTTAAGTATTCCGAATCTTTCTTGAGATCCTCAGGAATGGGTGGGAACGGCGGCCACTCTTGCGAATATCCCTTTAGGAGCGGGGTCGCAGTTTCAGACCGCAAGGTGCCGTCGTGCACCGCAAATTTGTGGGGATGTCCGGCGGAATATCCCTCCCACAGACTCACTGCCGCATACGCGCCATCCTTGCGCAGCACGTAGTAGGTCATATCCATGAAGCGCAGCTTGTTCATGTCCCCGTTATAGTTGCGCACGATGCGTTTGAGCGCATCCATGCCCGCTTCTTGCGGCGACATGCCATGGCGCATGTTCTCGACTATGGTATGCGCACCCGCAACCTTTATGTTCTCTTCCCCGGCGCCCGTGGCTCCGGCGGAGCCCACATCCTGGTCGGTATAGCAGCCTGCGCCGATGATCGGCGAATCCCCGCAACGGCCGGGGAGCTTGAACGCGAGCCCGCTGGTCGTCGTAATACCGGAGATTTCTCCCTTGTCATTCAATGCCGAGCAATGAATGGTTCCCGTCGGGGGAAACAGTACGCGACGCACGGCAGCAAGTTGGAATTCAGGTTCAATGCCGAGGTCAGCCGCGCCTCGCTGCAACCGCTGGATGCCATCCCAGAGATCTGCCTGCGGCTTGGAATCGGGCGCAGGTGGATGCCAGTGCGGGTCGGCGATACCGGGCCCCCACCAATCACGATCGGAATTGAATTGTTTCCACAACATCCAGATCTTTCGTGAGCGATCGGTGAGAAGATTCTCGCGCGGCAAACCCATCGCAACCGCGAACCGCTCCGCTCCTTCACCGACGAGCATGACGTGCCCAGTGTGCTCCATGACGGCCTTGGCAGCCATCGAGACATTCTTGATGTTGCGCACGCCGCCTACCGCTCCTGCCCGGCGGGTCGGCCCGTGCATGCAGCAGGAATCGAGTTCTACCACGCCTTCTTCGTTAGGCAGGCCGCCAAAACCTACCGAATCGTCATTGGGATCGTTCTCTGGCCCCTTCACAACCTGGATGGCTGCATCCAGGGTATCTCCGCCACCTTTGAGAAATGCATAGGCGGCTTCGACATAAGCGAAGCCGTTATTCGCGCAGATGATGATGGGCCGCTTCCCGGGATCATTGTGGGAAGCGTGTCCCTGCTGGCTCGAATCTGCCGGCGCTTCTGGAACTGCAGCATTGGCCGCCATTCCGGCCGCAACGGCTCCCAGCACTGAGGTCTTTACGAAATCACGGCGCGAGAAGCTCACAGATCCTCCTTCGAGAGTTCAAGAAGATCCGCACGATTGGCGGATCGAGCACCGCTGCAGGATCGCTGATATGCAGGCGAGCACGTTGCACGCGGAGCGGGAAGAATACCACGAGATCAAGGCAAGACTCGGCGAGCATCGAACTGGAGAATTGTGGAGGTGGGGACAGTCCTGGCGACCGCCCCCTTAGTGATTATCCTCGCGCAAAGCGGCGCAACCGCCCCGGATACTCGGCTCCCGCTCTTTCCAGGTCCTCCCCGGCAGCCATGCTGATGGGCTGTACTTTTTCCGAGCGGAATCGCAGCAGGGCGGCAATGTTGCCGACCTTATCGAACTCCGGATCGTCTTTCACATAGAAGGTTTCGACGTCCCGCCGCACAACCCAGGGCAGGATGGCCTCGCCAACATCTACGATCTCCTGTGTAGCGCGGCCACAGACGGGGCAGAAGCTGACCAGGTGTGCATCGATATGACCGCAACCGGTGCATTCCACGGCGTGCCCCTGAAGGTTGTCTCCGATGAGAAGGGTTTGCACCTCTCCCAGTTCCAGTGAGCGCAGCACTCGCCGCAGGCCCGTGACCCCGCGTCCATTACTGCGGGCCTGACTCAAAGCCTGGTTCATCATTTCCCGTCGCCTTTCGTCCTGCCAGCGGTCGAGAATGCGCTGAGCCTGGGTGCGGATTTCGTCAGCACTGACATGCGCAAGGTCGGCGTTGAAATGTCCAATCAATGTCTGGCTGACGTAGGGATGCATTTGAGCGTCGAACATTGGACGGTGCGCATCCTGGCAGGCGAGAATCCATTTTTCAAAACTTCCTTTTTCCTGCAACTCCTTCAGTATCCCGGCAACATTCTTGAAGTGCTGGCGCACCTCATCTTCCACTCTGCGTTGCGCGTGCCCGCCATCGTATCCGCCAAAGCCATCGCTTCTGCCCCGGCGGGTCAGCGGATGGAATAAATCCTCACGCTCGGTGAGTTCTCCCAGGCGCAGATCAAAGATGCGGGCGCGATGCTTGTCGATAAGCACGATGGCCAGCAGTGGCGACGCCCCCAGCAAACGCGCCAGAGGTTTGAGGCGAAAGTGACGATCCACAACCAGCTGGGTGCTGCCCAGCGCGGGCGGCACTTCAAATTCACGCCAGACGTTCTGGGCAGCGCAGGCAAACACAGCTTTGCCATGAGTGCCATTGCTGCGCAGTTCCCCGGAGGACCGCACAATGCGTTCGATGTCCTCGCGCGCGCAGTCTTTCTTTCCCTTGGCTTCGAGCCGGTGCATCGCGTCTCGCGCCAGGTCCTTGATCAAAATAATGTCTTCCTTATGAGCTTTATTGCGGGGAGCGGAGGGTTGGTAGTAAAAACTGACCGCACAGGACTCTTCGTCTCGGAATTCAGCCAGTTCACGGATTTGTTCGCGAGAAATACTCATAGATCATCTCCCCAAAATTAAAGGTGTTTTGTATTAAGCGGCGCCGGTCGGAGCCAACCGGCCCTGAAACTGCTTGGCCAGTCCCGGCGCTTTGCGCAAGTGATCGCGCGCGGCAGAAACGGAGGCGAGCACCCGGTCGGCAGGTGAGCCGGTAATCGCCACAATCTCGTCAACAGTGAAACCTTCCACGACGTGAAGGATGAAGGCTTCGCGGGGCCCCGCGCCAAGATCGCGCAGGGCGGAAGCAATCAGGCGCAGGAGTTCGTCCGAGGCCATGATCTGCTCGGGTGTGGCGACGCGGGAATCGGCAATCACAGTGGCCCCGGTCACCGACTCGTCAGGCTGGTGAAACTGTAACTCGGCTTCATCGCTGCCGCGGACATTCGGGCGCCGCGCCGAATCTTCCAGGTGCACGGCGTTTCCATTGCTTTCGTCCTGGCGGGAAAGTTCATTCAAGGCGTGCAAAGCTTGGCGGTACAGCCACGGCTCCAGAGCAAGCTTTTCGGGTTTCTCCTGCCCATCGCTCAAAGCAGCTGCGATCGCCTCGTCAATGACTTCTTCTTTCGAGACGGAGTCTGGGGCGATGATGCCTTGCACCTCCCTAACGTAGATCTCACGTTCGACAAATCGGGACAGACGGGCCAGGTTGGCGTTGACGTAAGAGCGAATATCGTCAGCCGAGATGGTAGGCGGAAACACTGCCGCAATCGTCTGCTCAAATGGGACTTCGTGCACGGCCGCCCCGCGTCGAGAGCTGTTGCCTCGCCGGTCGCGCTGCCATTTGTGAGAGGCGCGCAAAAGATCCTTGTGCTTATTGACCTGTTGCAGCAGGTCCTCAAAGGCAGCTTTGACGGCGGCGGTGGGGGTTGGGGCCGCTTTCTGCACAGCCATCTGCCCTGAAGGCAGCCGCAAATTCAGAGACACGCTGGTGCCCTCGCGCGGGGACACTTCTTCCACCATGGCCTTGAGATGAACTAGCTCTGGCCGGAATACCTGCAGTCGCTTCTGTAGCTTTTCGATTTGATGTTGAACGTCTTTTTCAACGGCGGGAAGTTTTGGAAGACGATAACTGACGTGAACGTTCATGAGCGCCTCGGCCTTGCTAACGAAGTCGCGCAACCAAGTGCTTTCTAAGCCGATTGTACACCCGGTATAAAGAAGGAAACCGCAGAAATCGAGCACAGTAAATTAACTGCTGCTCATTCGGTCAACTGTTCCGTCGGCGCGCGCGTTTGCAGCCCTTTGAGTTGGCAGTTTATGATCGCGACCCATGATTCCTTCGCGGCTTCTGCTATTCCCGTTACTCTCCGCTTTTGCCTACACCCAGAATCCATCCTTAAAGGAAATTGAGAGCGTTTATCCGGACGCGCATGCACTGTACGTGGATCTTCACCAACATCCGGAATTGTCGGGACACGAAACTGAAACGGCTGGCAAGCTGGCGAATAAACTCAGAGTCGCTGGATACGAGGTTACCGAGCATGTAGGCGGCACCGGCATCGTTGCTCTGCTGAAGAATGGAAGCGGTCCGGTCATCATGCTGCGCACGGAGTTGGACGCTCTTCCCGTGGAGGAGAATACCGGGTTGCCTTATGCCAGCAGAGTCCGCACGAAAGATGATGCCGGGCGAGAGGTTGGCGTCATGCATGCCTGTGGCCACGATGTTCATATGGCATCACTGGTTGGCACGGCTGAGGTCATGGCACGCACGAAGACGAACTGGCATGGCACTCTTATTCTGATCGGCCAGCCTGCCGAAGAAACGATCGGTGGTGCGGAAGGCATGCTGCGGGACGGTCTTTTTAGTCGCTTCCCGAAGCCCGATGCGATCGTGGCGTTGCACGTCGGAAATGAGCTTCCGGCCGGAGCGGTCTCCATTACGCCGGGAATTTACAACACGAATTCAGACTCGATTCGAATCACGATCTACGGCAAAGGTGGGCACGGGGCTTCTCCGCATACCACCGTCGATCCCATCGTGATTGCGGCTCGGACGATCCTGGCGCTGCAAACAATTGCCTCGCGCGAGGTCAAGCCGGGCGAACTGGCCATTGTGACGGTGGGTTACATTCGCGCCGGTACAAAGAACAACATCATTCCCGATCAAGCCGAGATGGGCTTGACGGTGCGTACCTATAAGCAGGACGTGCGCAAGCAGGTGCTCGCCGCGATTTCCCGTATTACAAAAGCAGAGGCAGAAGCCGCGGGAGCGCCACGGGAACCCGTGGTAGAACACTACGAGGGGACGGATGCTGTCTACAACGAACCTGTCCTGGCGGAACGACTCCGCGTCTCCTTTGGAAGCAGCGCTGGGCAAGGACCACGTCTCAACTGCAGGACCGATTACGCCGTCAGAAGATTTCTCGTTCTTTGTAGAGCAGGGAGTGCCGGGATTTTATTTCAGCCTGGGCGGCGCCGACCCGCAAGAAGTTTGCGGAAGCAAAGGCCAATGGCACGCATTTGCCGTCCAACCACTCGGCCTTGTTCGCCCCGGATGTCGATCCGGCGCTGCACACTGGCATTGCCGCCGAAGTAGCAGTGCTGCGGTATCTGCTGAACACATCGCCGAGTGAACTACACAAGCTTGGCTCCGAGCATCCACCCGGTAATTAAGAAGCCGCATCTTTCGACGCGGCTTCCGGGGTTATCCGTCAAAAGCGTCCCTGTTTGTGGGATGGGGATGACGCCTCTGCCGGAATCTGAAACTAAATTCCGCCGCTCGTGCCAGCATCGAGCGTCAACAGTTGACTCTGTTCCATTTCGCTCTCGATTGCTGGCGTGTGCACCGTCAATCCGGCCGTCTCTCCCTGCCGCCATACCTTGGACAGATACACGCGATCTCCGTTGCGCACAAACACCAGCTTGGGCTTTGCATGGGCGCCAAATTCGTTCTCCACGCCGGTAGCGACAGCCACATAGAGCTTGCGCTCAAGGTTGTGCACTACCAGAACACCACCCTGGTCGGTACTCTTCGGAACGCCAGTCGCCATCTCGAAGGTGTACGTGCCGGCGGGCAGCACACGGTTCCCTACAATGAATTCATATGGGACTGATGCCTTCAGCGTCACCTTGCGATGAATCTGGGCCTGCGCCTGGTGAGATGTGATTGTCATCATTGCGATGGAAAGAACAAATAGCGGGAGAGCTTTCATGACCATGTGCCTGCTCCTGGAAGGAATACGGAGCTAGGGAGCAACCCGAATACCAAGCGAAGGGCGAAGTGGCCTACCTATTAATGCGCTGAGAAGAACGGGTTGCGCATTCGCGAGGATCTTCCTGAGAAGTGCCAGTGTGCCAGGTGCCAGCTTCCGAACAAATAGCGCCACATTTCTGGCATGGACTTGTGTGTTCCGGTGGGACTACGCCAGCAACATCAGCGTGCTCGGGATGCAATCCCGAGTTTCTTCATGCGCAATTGAAGAGTCGATCGTTTGAGACCGAGCAGCGCGGCCGCTCCATTCACACCGGCAACGACCCCGTGGCATTGCTCGAGAGCCGCGAGAATCTGCTTACGCTCGACTTCTTCCAGCACGCTCCGAATTGGCTGCGCCTCTTCCTTGGGCTTTAGATTTCCAGCTTCCTCCGCGCTCTGCTGAATCGATGGTTTCGAACCCCGCGTCCTGAGATCGGAAAGCGGAACCTTCAACACCGGGCCGTTGGAAATCAGCACCGCTCGTTCGATCACATTCTGCAGCTCCCGGATGTTTCCCGGCCAGGAATAGTTCACTAAAGCTTTCATCGTCTTGGTTGGCACCATTTCGATTTTCTTGTTCACGCGATGGGCAAAGAGTTGAGTGAAATGGCTGACCAGCGTAGGAATGTCGTCCCGCCGTTCTCGAAGGGGTGGAATGAAGATCGGAAAAACATTCAGACGGTAGTACAAATCGGCGCGGAATTTCTTTTCATCGACCATGCCCTGCAGATCGGAGTTGGTCGCCGCGATCAGGCGCGCATCCGTATGCAGGGTGCGGGAATTGCCCAGGCGCTCGAACTCGCGTTCCTGAAGCACGCGCAGCAACTTGGGTTGCAGTTCCAGCGGGATTTCGCCGATTTCGTCCAGAAATATGGACCCGCCATGCGCAAGTTCGAAGCGGCCAATGCGTTGGGCCACGGCGCCGGTAAATGCTCCTTTCTCGTGTCCGAACATTTCGCTTTCCAAGAGACCCATGGGGATGGCCGCACAATTGAGCTTCACGAAGGCATGAGTTCGCCGCCTGCTGCGCTCGTGGATCGCACGGGCCATCAATTCTTTTCCCGTGCCCGTTTCTCCCAGCAGCAAGACCGTGGAATCGCTCGGCGCAACGGTTTCGACTTGCCCGAGAACGGCGCGGATCGTGGGACTATTGCCGATGATTTCCGCGAAGTTCATTTCGCTGCGGATCTCGGATTCCAGATAGAGTTTTTCTTGTGCGAGTTCGTTTTTGAGGTCAGCGATTTCTCCATAAGCGAGTGCGTTATCGACCGCGATCGCAACCTGCTTGGCGATTTGGCTCAGGAAATCGACCTCGTCGGGGGTGAATACGGCCTCTCGAACCCGCCCCAGATCCAGTGACCCGAGAGTGCGCCCCCGGCTGATAAGTGGCAGTGAACAAGCTTCCCGCATACCCAATTCCCGGAACTCATCGCTCAATGGGAGTTGTTCAATCGCTTCGGCATGCAGCAGAACACGCTGCCCCGTGCGGAACGCAATCGCGGGCCCCGATTTCTCATGAAGAAACTGGGGCGAAACCGGGCCCCACACGCCTTCGAGCGATTCATACGCATACCCCCGCAGAGCGCCATTCGCGTTGGAATCGGGTAGTGCAACCCCCACAAAGTCGGCTTGCATCACACGCCGCACGTTGGCAGAAATCGCCAGCAACAAATCACGCAACTGCAAATTAGCGGCGATGCTGTTATTCACATCCAGCAGCAGTTGCAAACGCTGATTTCGCTGCTCCAGTTCTGACTGCGTTTTTTGCAACGCTTGCGAGTGCAGGGCGTCATCGATGGCCACCGCAATCTGGTCGGCTACCAAGGCGAGCAAGCGAACGTCTTCCTCCGAATAGACGCCGGTCTGATCACTGCCGACGGCAAACGTTCCCAGCCGACCATGCGCGGTGGTCAGAGGAAAGGTCAGATGGGAACGGATCCCGTACTCTTTCAGGATTCCATGCAGGCGCGGAAACCGCGTCTCCTTGTCCACATCCTGAATCACCAGCGGCTCTTGCCGTTCATAGACCCAACCCACGGCCGTGCCCTCTGGAGGGAATTCGCTGAAGGGCTCAGCAGGCTGGCCCGGCGCCTCACTGACATGCAGGCGCATGAGACGGCGATCTTTGTCGTAGAGAAAAACGCGCAGGAAAACGAAATTCACGACGGGACGGAGTTCGTCCGCCAAACTGCGAAACAGTTCCTTTACGTCGCGATGCGCCGCGATGGCGCGAGAGACTCGGCGCAGGGCTTCATACCCCGCCTCGGTGAGAGGCTCGCCTCGGCCGGACTGGAACACGGCATGCATCGCGCGGGTATGTAGCGACAATTCCCTGCTCCTGGAGCGAATGTGGCGATACAACTCATGAAGAACGTCCGCGTGGCGCGAAGCATTGCGACCCGAGGATCCGGGTCGGCCGTTTGCACTTGGATGTCCCCAGGAGCGCAAGAGATGTCCGGCAGGGCATCTGCGCCACCCGCCACAGCCGTCGGTGCAGTCACGGGATAATACAGCGTTCCAGGTAAATTGGGAACTAGCGGAAAGGCTTAAACGGCGACCGTCACCGAGGTCTCGGTTCGGGTAACGGGCCTGTACAGGGTATCGCGCTCAATCGGCACTCGCCCAGCGGCGCGGATGAGTCGTTCCAGTTCCTCCCGGCGCATTCCCTGGGGAGTGGTCGCTCCGGCGTCGTGGTAGATCTTTTCTTCGATCACCGTGCCGTCCATGTCGTCGGCCCCGAAGCGAAGTGAAATCTGCGCGATCTTGGCGGTCATCATCTGCCAGTAGGACTTGATATGGGGGAAATTATCGAGCACCAGCCGGCTCACGGCAATCTGCTTAATATCGAGCATCCCGGTCGTCTTGGGTAGATGCTGCAGCGGTGTGTTGTCGGGATGAAAGGCCAGGGGAATAAAGGTTTGGAATCCGCCAGTTTCATCCTGCAACGCCCGCAGCTTCATCAGATGATCGACCCGGTCTTCGTCATTTTCGACGTGACCGTAAAGCATGGTCGCGTTCGATTTCAGCCCGATCTGATGAGCCAGCTTCGCAGTTTCCAGCCATTGGTCGCCGTCGATCTTGTGATCGCAAATGATGTGGCGCACACGGTCGGCGAAGATTTCCGCCCCACCGCCGGGCAGCGAATCCACACCGGAGGCTTTCAGGTGCTCAAGCGTTTCGCGAATCGAGAGCTTCGCCCGTCGCGAGAGGTACGCGACTTCCACCATAGTGAATGCCTTAAGATGCACCTGCGGAAAGCGCTGCTTCAAACCAGCGCAGAGATCAAGAAAGTATTGAAACGGCAAATCGGGATGCAATCCGCCTACGATATGAAACTCGGTGACTGCTTCTGAGTACCCGGAGGCCGCAATCTCGAACGCTTCGTCCAGAGCCATCGTGTACGCGCCGGGCGCATCCTTCTTGCGGCCAAAAGCACACAACCGACATGCCGCCACGCAAACATTCGTCGGATTGATATGACGGTTGACATTGAAATACGTCTTGTCGCCGTGCATGCGCTCGCGAACGAAATTGGCCATCCATCCCAGCGCTAGGATATCTCCAGTGCGGTACAGGGCAAGCGCATCCGGCGCATCAAGCCGCCGGCCGGCCACGACTTTGTCGTGGATGGGCGCGAGGCATGGATCATCGGTTTGAAAACGATGAAGTTCGGTGCGTACCAGGCATTGCTTTGATGATATCGCAGGAAAGTCCGGATCGGCCATCCCGAACCAATCCTACTTATTGACGACGACCCGGTCCTGGACCTGGGAGTATTCGTCTTCCGTCAGAATGTGCCTGGTGACTAGCTGGTGGGTGTTGGCATAGGGTCGCTCGGCGATGATCCGGTCGGCTTGACGCGCCGTGACGCCTGGAAGGGACGCCAGATCATCCTTGGGGGCCCGGTTTAGATCAATCGATCTCTTGTTGCTGAGGCCGTCTTTGATGCCCTGCGCCACGGCTTTGGTATCACGCTTGATGGCGGCGGTTCCTTCCGCCGTTTTCTGCCGAATTTGATCTGGACTCTGGTTGACGCAAGACGTCCACGTGCCCAAGGCCACGAGCATCAGAGCCGATATCAGACTACGAATGGGCATGCTATTCCGATGCCATTATTCGGCGGACGGTTGGGCAGCGAGGGCAAATTGCAGCCCACTTCCCTGTTGAAAACTGCATCTAGAGAGGGATGCAATGCGCCCTTCGCTACGCTCAAGTGGAAGGAGAATGATTCATGAAGAATTTCTTGAATGCCACAGCATTCGTCGCTCTGATGTGTGGGGTTTCGCTGGCACAAAGCGCAACACCCTCTTCGACCGATCCCGGCACTCCCCAGTCGCAGGAGCAACCGAGTGCGCCACAGAATTCGGCGCAAACCCAAGCCCCGGCGGGGGCGACATCCACCGCTCAGGGCCAGACCGCGCACGCCACACGAATCGCTCCCGGTAGCGTCATTCCCGTGCAGCTGACCAAGACTGTCGATGCAAAAAAAGCGAAAACCGGTGACGAGGTCGTGGCTAAGGTCACGATGGACATGAAGACCCAAAGCGGAGAAGTCCTTGTGCCCAAAGACACCAAGGTGATTGGACATGTGACGGAAGCACAGCCGCGTAATAAAGAACAGAAGGAATCCCAACTCGCAATCGCTTTTGATCATGCTGTGACGAAAGATGGCAATAACATGCAAGTACCAATGTCCATTCAGGCTGTCATCGGGCAGCAGCAAAATCAGAATGATCAAGCAAATACACCAGCCGGCAGACAGCAGGCCGCCGGAGTGCCTTCGGGTGCTGCTCCGACCGGCGCGAATGGAGCGAATGGATCAAGTGGATCTACAGGAAAATCGTCCGGTATGGGGGGAACACAAGCTCCGACTCCTTCGCCATCTGCCACTGCTGGAGACACTGCAGAAACAGCAGGCGGCCAACGGCGGACAGCCTCCGATCACCGCACAGACTCAGGGAGTCATCGGAATTTCCAACCTGACGCTCTCCCCACCTTCCAACGGTGCGCAGGGATCTGTGATGACGTCAGAAAAGAACAACGTAAAGCTGGAAAGCGGCACGATGCTGCTATTGAAGGTGAATCAGTAGCGCAAGCGGGAGCTTCAGCGGTTGCCGGTCGGCTTCTACTCAGATGCCGACTCCGGCAGCCGCGACTTTCACGGGCCGAAGCTCTTCCCCTGTCGCCGCACGTAAAAGCCGGTTCCAAAGCAGAATTGAGGGAGCAATCGTCACGGCGATCATGCTCCACGGGATGATTGGGGAAATCCAGAAGATCTTCACATTGAAGCTAAGCAGGGCCAGCCAGATGAGCGTGGCGAATGTCCCAAAAACAAACGCAACGCGGCGGTCACGGTGGCTCGTGGGGATGGAATATGAACTTAGTGCCTGCACGGCCAACGAAAACGGAAATGCTACGACCAGATCGATGAAGTAATGTTCGCCCGTCCCCAGGGTTGCCAGAACCGTCAGGGCCACATAGATCATGGCGATGACGCGAACCCACCGCGACAATCCCCGCGAATTCCACCACACCAGCAGGACCCAAGTCATGTGCAGGGAAGGAATGGCATTCCGGGCTCCTTCCGTGATGACGGGCACAATATTCAGCTGCATGGCATCGGCGGTTGACAACGGACTCCAGGGAAATGCCGCGCCGAACAGATGGACAGGTCCGCATGCAGGCAGCATGTTGTAGCAAAGAACCCCGACGGGGCCGGTGGCCAGGAACGCAATCATGACTGCCAATGCCTTCCCTTTCTGGCGACGCAACTGGGACGCGTACACCAGCGCGAGGGGCAAGGGCAAACTGATGTAGATCGCAAGCGAGGCCGTCCGCAGCCACAGATTCTTCAACAGAAATTGTCCAGTCAGAAAGCTGATCTGTACGCGCAGGCTGCTGTCGAATGAATACAAGAACAAATCAAATGTCTTGGGGTGAAGCTTCTCGGTAATATCGAGCAAGCTTGAGGCCGTCCATTCCGATGCCACAAAAAGGACGGCCGGCAAGAATCCGTAGAGCAGCAGCTTGCGGTCTTCTGCTTTGGCCCAGATCGTGCGGGTCCCCAGCACCCCGAGGGCGCTCAGCCCCACGAATGAAAAACCGGCCATGAAGAACGGCTTGTAATCCATGACGCGATAATCAAGAACGGCAAGAAAAAGGGCGCCAACAACGACCCATAGCAGGTCAAACCAGGAATGCCGAAGAATGCCCAGGACGATCACGGCACTTGCCAAGGCGAGCGAAAGATATGCGTTCGCCATGGATTCGTAGTAGAAGCTCCAGCTCAGAGAGAGCGCGAGAATCGCTCGCGAACAGCGCTGCCGTGAGCCCCAGCCTAAAGCCAGATTGCCGGTCTAGAAGCGCGTTGGTTTTTTCTGATTTCATCCGGGTGCGACGCTGGTGGAGGCACAGGCCGCTCCGCAACCAGTCTATGGGCGCACGAAAGAGGCAGCAACTCGGCCGCTCAGCCGGTGATTACAAAGGTAATTCGAATCGGAACAAGCGCGCTTTATCTGCGCAGGAGTAAATCTGCCGCAACAAAAACGAAGAACAATACCGAAATCACCCCGTTCATCGTAAAGAAGGCGGCGTTCAGTTTCGAAAGATCATCCGACCGTACCAAAGAATGCTCGTAAACCAACAGCAGAATCACTGCGAGGACACCGATGATCGCCCAGACGCCCATCCCAAAAGAAATTATCAGTGCGATGAGCAGCGTGACCATAATTCCGTGGAACACGCGTGCGATCCACAGTGACGCGGGAATTCCGAAGTAGCGCGGGACCGAATGCAGACCCGCCTGACAGTCGAATTCATAATCCTGACACGCGTACAGCACGTCGAAGCCTCCCACCCAGAACGTGACTGCTGCGGTCAACAGCAGAATGCGGGGATTGAGCGAGCCGCGCACCGCGATCCAAGCCGCCGAGGGTGCAATTCCCAGAGCAAAGCCCAGCACCAGGTGGGACCACCGCGTCACGCGTTTGGTGTAGGAATAGAGCAGAAGCACCGCCAAAGCCACTGGAGAAAGCAGCAACGTAAGACGATTCAACTGGCTCGCAGCGACAATGAAGATGACACTGGACACTACAACGAAGGAGGCAACGAATGTGTGCGAAAGATTTCCTGCGGGCAACGCGCGTGTGCTGGTACGAGGATTCGCGGCATCAATGGCAGCATCTGCCCAACGATTGAAGGCCATCGCAGCCGACCTGGCCGCCACCATGGCGACAATGATCCACGCCAGCTGATGAACAGGTGGGAAGCCTCGCGCCGCCAGCATCGCCCCGCACAATGCAAACGGCAGCGCAAAAATGGAGTGCTCCCATTTAATCATTTCCAGGGTCACGCGCAGATTGCGGAGCACCGCCACGGCTCTGATTGTAATTTAGGTGAGAGACTTATTTCTCTGGAACCAGCGGCACGAAGCGGCACATCTCCCGCAACGTAGTCTTCGGCTGCCCGTTCCGTTTCTCAATGAGATGTAACTGCTGCGAATCGTCGCAACCGACGGGAATCATCAACCGCCCGCCTTCAGCAAGTTGGTCGACGAGTTCATGAGGCAGTTCTGATGCCGCGGCTGACACAAGAATTGCATCGTAAGGCGCGCCCTCCGCAAATCCACGAGTGCCATCTCCGACGACAACTCTTACATTGCGGTAACCCGGGCGTGATAGCAGTTCGCGAGCCGTATTCGCCAGCGCGGCATGGCGCTCAATTGAGAATACCTCGCCCGTGAGTTCGGCTAGCAAGGCTGTGACGTAGCCCGATCCCGTCCCGATTTCCAGCACTCTATCGCTGGCCTTCAGCGCCAAAGCCTGCAGCATAATTGCCACGATGTACGGCTGCGAAATGGTCTGCCCTTCGGCAATAGGGAGAGGGTGATCTTCATAGGCCTGGTCGCGGTATCGCTCCGGAGCAAACTCGTGGCGCGGCACTCGCGCCATGGCATCCAGCACGCGTTGATCGGTGATGCCACGAGATCGCAATTGGGCATTCACCATGCGCTCCTGCAACGTCGAATAAGGAGAAGAATCACGGAAAGACATAGAACCAGGGAAGCCGCAGTCCCAAAGACATTCTATTTCTTGCGGCGTCGAATGCGCACATCGAAGCTGACTACACCATTCTGATCGCGCGTGCCTACAATCGACATATTCCGGTTGATGTAATACTCGCCCTCGATGATCTGCTGGGAACTCTGGGACACATTCGTGCTGTAGGTGAGAGAGAGATTGTTAGCAAACTGTTGCTCAATGGTGACCTGCGGGCCGCGGGCCGTCGGATTGGTCTCGGTGGTCAGGCCCTGGGGATCGATCCTGACGCGGCTGACGCCAAAGAGCTTCTGCATGCGGTTGCCCATCGCCTGATTGATAGCCTCATTGATGATCAGGTTCGTAGCTTCGTCAGTGAACAGGCTCTGTCCCGACTGCTGCTGCAACTGCTCCGACTCCTCACTGGTTCGTCCCAGTGCGAGGAGCGCAATAATGTCAGATTTCGGCAGTGGCGGCTCTGA
Source organism: uncultured Acidobacteriota bacterium (assembly GCA_963785865.1). GTDB lineage: Bacteria > Acidobacteriota > Terriglobia > Terriglobales > Acidobacteriaceae > Sulfotelmatobacter. The sequence continues at coordinate 104,888 of CAWAXF010000037.1, forward strand.
GCGGTAGTTAACGCTTAGCCGATCGGGGGTACCGGTGACGGTCACGTCAAGATCGTAGTTGCGCACGTGTGTCGTGGCCTGGAGGTTAACTTGCGGCTCAATGGCGACCGGATTCGCAAAAGTGATGTCTCCGCGCTCCAGGCGGAACTTGATGCCATTAAAGGTGGCATCCCCTTCCAGAATGTCGGCCCGTCCCAATACACTTGGGTGCGCAAGGGAACCGCGCAGCCGCAGGTCCGCGTCGCCAGAGAGACGCGCAACGGCAGTCTTCATCTGAAGTTCGGGTGCCGTCTGCACCGCGATGTCGAGCTTCACGTTGTACAACGGCGAGTTCGCGGGCGTGATTGACGCTGTCTGACGCGTCTTCTCCAAGTAGGAGCCGAAATCAAATCCGGGCGTCACCGACAGCTTGTTGACCATCACGTCGCCGGAAATCATCGAAGCGGACTTGGTGCCCACCCAGTGCAACTCGGCATTGGCTGTGGAACTCACGCCCGGCGGATAACGCAATCGGACATCCTTGCCAACCGCCGTCAGATTGAAATTGAACTGACGGTTGTGATTGGTGACATCCCCTTTCAGGTCAAGATTTCCTCCACCACTGCGCGCCGTAAGCTGCTCGATGTGGATTCGGTCCTGGGTAAAAGTCAGCGTGCCGTTCATTTCGCTCAGGCCACTGGGCAGGCCCGCATATGTTGCTGCCCCGTTCTTGATTTGAATCGTCCCTTGCGGCAGAGGATCGCTCACCGTGCCAACGACATTCATATGAATCGTCATGACACCTGAAGTGGTGAGATTTTGGTCCAGCGAGCCGAACAATTTAAGATCTACCTGCCCGTCCGCCGCGAGATCGATTCTCTTCGTTCCCGCAAACTGCACCGACCCCTGCGCGGTGACATCGGTTCCTTCACCGATCAGGTGCAGCGGTTCGATCCGAAGATTTTGCTGCGCGTAAGAGAAGCGCGCCGGGCCCAGGTTGTGCAGCTTGGCGTACTCAACATCAATTGCAAGATCAGACAAGTTTCCGTCCAAGGTCCATTGCGCGGGATACCGCAGCGGACCTCGCAAAGTAACGGTTCCGGCCACAGCCGAGTGTCCAGTTAGCTGCTCACCTATGTAAGCGCGCCAAAGAGGGTCCAGGTCCAAGTGATCCATCTTCGCTGAAATGGTTGCGGGGTAGTCACCGTGCATTCCAACGTTTCCTTCGACCAGCAACGTCCCCTGCGGAGATTCGGAGCGCCCGTGCAGCTGCAGCTGACCATTTCTCGTGCTTGCTTCCAGGTCCATTCCTCCGGCCATCTCACGATCGAACATGAGTTCGCGAGCGTGGACGTGAGCGTCGATGACAGGTGCATCGAGCGTGCCGGAGCCCTGAACTGTAAAGTCCGCGCGGCCTTCGATTGCAACCCGGGAAACCTGGATCTGCCGCACGCGGGAGAGATCGAAATTCTTGCCTACCAGATCAAGACGGAAGCCTCGCGTTGACGGAGTGAACGCCGCGGTGCCGCGTACGGTCCCGCCCTCGTGGGTCAAATCGATACCAGTCAGGGCTGTGTCGGAAGCGTCAAGCTGCAGATCGGCGTCGAACCTCTCGATCGGCTCTCCGTAAGCTGAGGCGTTTGCGGCATGAATGTGGCCGTGCGCCTCAGGGTGCGCTCGGGTACCGGCAAGCTGCAAAGCCAGATCCGCCGTACCCGAAACCGGGTAGTCGAATCCCGCGAGGGCGGCCGTCGAGGCCACATCCACATTATGAAGATTTACTCGTGCAGTGTACGGACTGTTAGCCGCGAAATGCCCATTTTCCAGCGAGGCGTTCACTTCGAAATCTGCACTGGTGTCGCCCCGGCGCAGGGAGCCCCCCCGCAACGAGACTTGCCGCGACGAAAACTGGAAGTTCGCAGCCAAGGAGTCCCAATGAACCTCCTTCTCAGCTGTGCGCGAGGTAGCCGGGACGGTAAACTCGAAATCCTGAGCTACAAGAGTTCCGCTCAAGGTAGGCGAAGAGAATGTTCCACCTGCCACTCCGTTGAAGGTAGCGTTTCCATCAACACGAAACGGCAGATCGGTCGGGCCACCGAGCGCTGCTACCAGAGGACGCCATTCTTCCAGATCGGAAGTCGACATCGAAACGCGCAGGTTGGAGGCCTGCGCCAATCTACCGGAAGCCTCGATCCTCGATGCGGCTGTCGTTAAAGTGAACTTACCCAGCTCCAGCGAGTCACTCGCGCCGTGGTATTTTCCCTGTACATGCGCGGTTATGGGCAACTCGCGCGGAGGGGTTCGAGCCGGTGGGATTGCGTCCAGCGTGAAGCTGACCTCCGCATTTTGCGGCGCTCCTCTCCACACTGCTTCGAGATTGCCGGCAGCCGTTCCCGCTGGATGGAATCGCCCTAGCGGGTGGGCGGGAACATCAACAGCCCTAGCAGCCTCACTCACGGCGATGTCGCGCAGGCGAATTCGAACCACGCCATTTTGAACGCCGGGCAGTTTTGGCTTCTCGCCCTTTTTCGCCGGCGGTTTGCCAGCCGAAATCACCGCAATGTCTTCATTCTTCTCTTTTTCATTCTTCGGCAAAGCAACGTAATGAAGCCAATTGTCAACTTGTGCGTCGCCCGCGAAAGTCCCGTTAAGCAGTTTCCCCTGTAGCTTCGAGAGCTTGATCTGTTGATCTGTGATGACGTAATCAGCTCTCGCGCCCACTCTCTTCAAAGCGAATTGATCGTTTTGCCATCCGACGTCCCCCAACTCTGCTGTACCTGAGGTCGTGAAGTCATTCAACGACCAATGACCATTCCCCTTGAATTCAGCGACTCCCTCTCGGAGGTCACCCCGGCGAAGGATGGAGGCGGCCTCCAGCAAACTGAGTTGGGCCTCGTAGCTTCCGTCAATGCGCGGATTGCGAAAATCACTGATGCGACCGCTCGCCTTCAACGAGGAACGCCCGGAGTTCCACTGCAGCGATTTGATATCCGCAAAGCTCGGACCCAGAGCAAAGCTAATGGTTGTCATCCAGGAAAAAGGGCGGAAGTCCTCAACGCTGGTATCCGCCTTGCCAATCGAGAGCGCGCCCTGATACCGGTTGCGCAGGAACTCGTAATCCATCTGCAGGTTCGTACCGTGAACCGCAAAGTCCAATGGGATTTTTCGATCTCCCCAAAGCAATTCTCCGTTATGTACCGACAGGTGGTCGATGGAGAGCGCAAACAGTTGTTGGACACTCGCGTCTACAGACGTGGACTGCACTCGCAAGGCAGGTACGTTGGTCATAACGCCATCTTTCGCAATCGCGATGTGAACCACGGGATGATCCAGGACCAGCGACGTAAAGCCAAACTCGGTGCGAAGAAACGAAACCACCTTCATCTGCGCGAGCAGGCTATCGGCATGCACGAGTGGAATGTCGGCAGGACCTTCTTTGCCATGCACCGTGATATTGCGAACTTCGACCTGGAGATGGAAGGGAACAACATGAAAAGTGCCGATTTCGGCCCGTCCGCCGGTAATTCGTTCGACCTCTTCGATCATTCTGCGGCGCACGTAAGCCTGGAAGGATTTTGTGGTGGTGTACCAGAGTGCGGCCAGCGCGGTGACTACAACAATCCCGGCGGTGATCAGGAAATATTTCCACCAGCGGCGGGGTCTGGCGGAGGCTTGGTTCACCGCGTCTGCACTCCTCCGTCCAGAGACTCGGTCACGCCCGCGAGGCTCACCTTGCTTTCCGAACGCAGCGATTGCAGCCAGGAAACCATTAGCTCGCTGACCTTCTCTTGAGTGAGTATTTCGCGTATTTGCGCGGAGACATCGGCCAGCGACACATCTCCTGCTCCAGTCTGTTTCAACTGGGGAACGAACTTGTCGCGATAGTAAGCTTCGATGCTCTTGGAATCTATCTGCACTGACGGACGCAGATGTGCATCGACGAGTCGCATTAGATCGATCTGCTGCTGCACATGTTCGGTGAGTGTTCTCTCCGTCAGTCCGTAACGGGCAAGCAACTGCTGCCAGCCCTCATCGGTGACCACTTCAGGGTGCAACTTCCTGGCTTCGGCTACTTCAGCTGCGGCTTCCGCCTGCGAGGCATGCGAAAACGAAGCCGATTTCATTTGCTCACCCAGCAACTCCTGATCGATGAGCCGATCGAGAACTGCGCGCCGGTCCTCGTCAGAAAACAAGCTCACAGCACGGGCGGTAAGGAGCGCCTGATAGCATAGGGCCTCGTCCCAATCGCTTTGCAGAATGATGTGCCCGTTGACTGTAGCGACGATCCGGTCAATGACTTCTCCTGCCCGGGCTGCCGGCAAAGTTACGGTGCTCAGCAACAATCCCAGGGCAAGCGTTCCGACACTCATTTGGAGGCGAAATCTCATTTAGAACGGCTGGCCTATGCTGAAAAAAACGTTGAAATGACGTAACTGCTGCGTTTCGAAAACTGTGGTCATACTCCCTGTAACCGGGTCTTTCTTGGTTACATCTTGGAAGAATCTGGTTGGATTCAGATCGTATCCAAAGTCAAATCGCAGCGGCCCAATGGGAGTTTTATATCGTACGCCCACTCCCAGCGCGTGCGAAGTGTAATCATACCCACTGTTGTTAAAAGCGGTACAGTACGGAGAGTTCGGTGTACCACTGGACAAGCACGATTGGGTACTTGGCTGATGCCACCGCATCAAGCCCTTCAACATGTCGTGCTGCGCCGTGAAAACGTTCCCCATATCGTGAAACACCGCAAACCCGAATCCGCCCCCCAAGTAAGGAAGCGAAACCTGGGGAAACCGCAGTTCCAGATTGTTGACGAACAGAGCCGTGCCCCCCACAGGAAAGCCCGAAAACGGGTCACGGGGACCTGCCTGATTCAACCCGAATCCCCGATGGGAGTTGCCGCCCCCTGCAAAAAACTGCTCAGGGAGAGGGATCGTTGCCGTGGCTTCGCAGGTCGGCTCACCTAAAGCATTTGCGGGACAGGCCCCTGGAGGCAGAACTTTGGTATTTTTGAACGGCTGCTCCAGACCGATGGTTGTCGAACGTGCAAAAACGAACTGGCGGCCCGGTTTCCCCTTGCCTCCGAAAGCCTGATAAGTGGCGTTCTGAGCCAGCGCACGTGCGAAGTTGGTAGGCACGTATCCTGCGGAGGTCGTCTCGGATCGCGAACCTAGAAAACTCGGCGCAACAAAACCGTCCAGCGTGAAGTAATTCCCTTTCGTACTCTCCAGGGGATTATCGCGTTTGTCTCGAATAAAAGTGAATCCCGGCCCGCCTACGGTTGCGGGCAGCGAAAGAAGCGCAACCTGCGCCGGCGAAAAGTCTTGGGCGAAATGGCTGGCTTTGACCCGGCGAAAGTCAAAACGATACGTAATCGAGCTTGGACCAGGACGAGTGCCAGGCTCCGTACCCGGATTTCCAATCTGCTGCCGTAAGTCGATTTTCCCTTCCAGCCGCTGCGAAGTGAAGGTGGCCACGTCGAGGCTGTTATCGTAGAAAATTGTATAGATTAGCTTCCATTTGTCATTGTCCGCGACTTTCGGGACTGTGTAACTTACAAGCCCCCTCTGCTGCAATCTTCCGACGTGCGACTGAAAAGTCAGGGTCTGGTTCCGTCCACCGAGATTGAGGCGGGTTACATCGAACTCGACCCTCGGGCTCACGCCGGTTGTGCCCTGGGGAGCAGTAGTTCCCGCCGGCTGTCCAGTCTGGAATTCAAGCCCCGCGCCATAAGTGAAGGTGTAACGCTTGGCTTCGCGTACCTGGACCAGAACATTCTTCTGCGGGTCGCTCCCCTCCGGGTTCTGCACCGCCGTATCGACCTGGCTGAAGATTCCAAGGTTGTAGAGCCGTGTCTGGGTATTGAGCAGATCCAGTTGGCTCAGCGGATCTGCCGGTTCTACCTGCAATTCGCGTTGTACAACATAATCTCGCGTGTGCTCTGTTCCCGAGACCATGACCTGGTCCACCGTGAAACGCTCGCCTTCCTGGATAGTGAAGGTCACATCTTCCCGGTTGGGTTCGGAGCTAGAAGTCTTCGTGTTAATTTCCAACGACGCATTCGGAAATCCGTGGTCAAAGTAGTAGCCGAGAATGCGTTCGCGGTCGTTGGCCAGCTCTTGTTGGGAATATGGCTGCCCAGACTGCGTGCTCAACTCCGGCAGATCACTGGTCTTCACCTTCTCGTTTCCCAGCACACGCACCTCGCCCGCTCGAGTGCGCGCTCCTTCTTCGATGTCAATGTGCACAGCAAGTTTGTTCGGCGAGCCCTGATAGTTATCGTCGACCTTGGTTTTAATCTGAACCTGATGGAAGCCATTGGAACGATATAAATTCTCCAGGGTAACCACGTCACTTTTGAGCAACGCGTCGCTGTATTTCCCGTGAGTCAGCAGCCGACGGGCGGGTTGAATCTGCAAGTAGCTGCGAAGCTTGGCGGTATCCAGAAAATTCTTGTTCCCGGTGATCTCAACTGAGGCCAGGGTATGCAGCGGTCCCGGGTCAATGTCATAGATTACCCACATGCGGGTGGCGTCGCTTTTCTTCCTGATCTCAACTTTCGCATCAAAACGGCCACGGGTTTGCAGATACTCCAACAGGTTACGGCGGCCCTCGCTCAAAAGGTCGTCGTCCACCGCATTTTCTTCATACACCGGGATTTCTCTCTTCAGCGTTCCCTTGCTTATCCGATATCCCTCGGCCGAGATCAGCACGATCGGGCCGGGGTCGATCTGATACGTAAAGTCGAGAGCGTTTGTCTCAGGATGGTAGATCTGTTCGGCAATCGACACTTGCGCCAGCGCGCGATTCTGCTTCTGAAATCTCTTGCGCAGCCGCTGCAACGATCCACTGACTCGCGACGCTGTGACTCTGTCGCCCGGCTGCATGTTTGCAAGTTGCTTCACCTCGTCTGCCGTCAGGTTGGAAGTGCCGCTGACTTTTACCTCGCCGACATGCGCCTGCGAACCTGCCGCTACATGGAACAGCACGTCCACCTGTTGGGTCGACAGATTTGAGACGTCCTCAGCAGTGACGCGCGCCCGATGGTAGCCATTCTCTTCCATCAATTGCCGAACATTCTCGATGGCTCGGTTCAATTTGTCCTGATTAAAAAGCTCGCCTAATTGCAGTTTCGATGCATTCACGATCTGGTTGGCCGTAGGACGCGAGAGAGCCCCTTCCACATCCACGGCCCCTACGAAGAAATTGGCCGATGTCACGAAGCTCAGTTTCACTCCGTCGCCCGATGGAGTCACTTCAGCCTGGATATCTGCAAACCGACCGGTGGCATATAAAGCCCGAATACTTTCTCGAACTTGATCGCGGTGAAGGGGGGTTCGGGGCTTCTGCGCAAGCAGGGCGAGCAAGTGTGGCCGGTCGCGTTCATCGATGGCTGGGATCTCGATAGATTCCACCTTTGTGCCCTCGTAAGCTGCGCCAAGCGGCTCCGAAGCTTGCTGCGCGGAACCGGCTTCTGACAGCACGGCAATCCACAGCAATGTCACCGCGGTCAGAAGTGTCGCGTAGCGTTTCGCCAAAGGTGTCCCTGATCAAGCGCTGTTGAGTTCGATGGGACGCGCTTAATCTATCGTTGTATCAGCGGCGGGCGAGCGTTCGAACGAACCCACGAAAGAGAATTCCACTCGACCCAGCCACTTATAATAAAGGTTTTGATGCTCGATACTGGTGACCTCTTTGGCACGGCAAAAGCAAAACTCTGAAAGCGAATCCGTCAGTCAAGCTGAACGCTACTCCCGTCAGATCCTGTTTCAGGGAATCGGGGAAGCAGGTCAGCAGAAATTAGCTCAAGCCCAAATCGCTATTGTAGGCTGCGGCGCGACTGGATCTGCATTGGCCGGGCTCCTGGCGCGAGCTGGTATCGGAAGGTTGCGGATCATTGATCGCGACTACGTTGAGCCGAGCAATCTGCAACGTCAGTCGTTATTCGATGAAGCCGATGCCGCAGAATCACTGCCCAAAGCCATTGCCGCTGCCCGCAAGATTTCCGAAATCAACTCCCAAGTTCTTGTCGAACCGAAGGCGGAGGATCTCGTTCCCACCAACATTGCAACATTGCTTGATGGAATGGACATAATCCTCGACGGCACCGATAACTTTGAAACTCGATACCTGATCAACGACTTCGCGGTTGAGCGATCGCGTCCGTGGATCTATTCCGCCGCGGTCGGAAGCTATGCGGTTACGCTGAACGTCATTCCCGGAAACACCGCCTGCCTGGCCTGCATCTTCCCCGACTCTCCGCGCGGGATGGTAGAGACCTGCGAGACGTCAGGCATACTCAATTCCGCGGTCAACCTGGTGGCTTCGATTGCTGCCACCGAAGTGCTCAAGCTGGTAGTCAGCGGCCCCGGAACCTCCTCGCTCCGACGCACACTCCTTTCCTTCGATCTGTGGACCAACGAGCATGCGGAGATCTCGGCCTCGAAGCCGCGGTCAGGCTGCCGCACGTGCGGTGATCGCCAATTCGTACACCTGGCCGGGGAAGCGCGCCCACACATCACGCTGTGTGGCAGGAATTCCGTGCAAATTCATGAGCGGCAGCGTCCCATAGACTTCGCAGAGATGGATCGTCGTCTCCAACCCCACGGCATGGTCCGCCACAATGACTTCGTGCTGAAGTTCTGGCATGAGCCGTACGAAATGACAGTCTTCCCCGATGGCCGTGCCATTATCAAAGGCACAACGGATACGGCGGTCGCTCGGAGCCTGTACGCGCGCTACATCGGCAGTTAGGATCGGCCTTAGAATGCCGTTCCCGCGGCATTCTAATGGCCCGATTGGCGAGAACTAACGTGTAGAACCGAGTTCTCGTCCGCTCAACTCATCCAAAGACCGTGCTGCACTCATTGCACGGTCAAGGTCAATGCGCTGCTCTTCCCTCCACTGCTACAGCCAAGATCTGAGCTATTGCCAGCCGGGGTTTCTACAGCGATCTTCACCTTGCCCGGACCGGAAATTACTCCCGTGGTCAGCTTCACGGTCAGTTTCGTGGGGCTAGCGATGACTGCACTCAGAGGCGTCGCCCCAACCAGCACCTCGCTGGCAGAAACGAAGTTGCTGCCCGTGACTACAAGGTTCGTTCCATTTTGCACCTGCGTGAATTGCACGGTGCTGGGGGACAGGGCGCCAATCAGCGGCGCGGGCCTGGCGCTACCACACAGTGGGTTCAAGGTGTTATTGCATCCAACTGCAGAAAACGCGACCACGGCGATCGCGAGCAAAGAGGCAAACCACAGAGCGCAGCTGCGAAAACGCATGAGAGACACTCCTTGGGATGGGATTCCCCGTCCGGCAGGTCGAGCGGGTCCGCCTGATCCAGGGCCGTATCTTGTGGCCGGAGATTGCAGCCTGATTGCCGTTTGTGCCTGCGACCGTTAACTGTTGTGTTTTTGTAAAGTTGAACCAGCACAGAGATTCTTTTTAACAACCGCGAGATACCGTTCTGGTGGCCGATTTGAGCCATCATGGTGTTTCTCGGCCAGCGGTGCTGCGCTTGCAAAGGGAAGCGTCGGCGCGTGAGTCGCGCTCTCAATTCGCAGCGCTTCCCCTGCTAGGAGCGAACGGCGGCTTCTGCTACTCTTCTCTGCTCAACAATCCACGTTTCAGTTTTTCCAGAAAAGGCCAGAATGGCTGAAGACGCGCGCCCTCAACCTCCTGTGTCGTATCGCTGGGCAGTCCTGATCATCATCAGCGTCGCCATGGGAGGGAACTATTACATCTACGACAGCATCAATGCGCTGGAAAGAATCTTCATCGACCGGCTGGGATTTTCTGCGACGCAGTTTGGATGGCTGAATGCCAGTTACAGCGTGGCGGCGGTTGCCACTCTGCTGGTTGGCGGCATCATCATCGATCGCATCGGTACAAAGAAGGCAATCCTGGCCTTTGCGGCAATCTGCCTTGCCGGAGCGGCAATCACCTCTTCCCGGGGCAGCGCTCCGGTCATGATCGCGGGCCGCACTGTCCTCGGGCTCGGTGCGGAATCAATGATAGTCGCGGTAACCACCGCCCTGGCAAAGTGGTTCAAGGGCAAGGAACTCAGCTTCGCCTTTGGTATTAATCTCACGATCGCACGGCTGGCCTCGGTGGCTGCCGACAATTCACCCACCTGGGCCTATCGCGCCTTTTATCCCCAAGGGCCAACCGGGGAACCAAGTTGGCAGCGCCCACTGCTCATCGCGGTGGCCGCCGGAGTCTTCGCGGTCCTTTGCTCAATGGTTTACTGGGCAATGGAGAGTCATGCCGAACGCCAGTACGCGCTTGGAAAAGCAGGAACACCCGATAAGTTGGAACTCAAAGGAATTTTCCGCTTTGAATTGTCCTATTGGTTGGTGGTTGGCCTGTGCTTCACGTTCTATTCCGCAATCTTTCCTTTTCGGACCTTTGCCATTGATTTCTTCACCAACAAGATTCTTGCGGCGCATGGCGGATTGGCAGCTTCCGAAGCCGTCCGAGTCGTCAGCCTGAAGCAGGCAGGGAGCCTTAACAGCTTGCTTCCGTTAGCAGCAATGTTCGCGACGCCACTGTTTGGTCTGGTGGTGGACCGCATTGGCAAGCGCGCCTGGTTCATGATGCTGGGTTCACTCCTGCTCATGCCTGTGTATCTGATGATGGTTTACTCCTCAGTATCTCTCTATGTGCCGGTCACGATGATGGGCATTGTGTTTTCGCTGATTCCGGCGGTTATGTGGCCCTCGGTCGCGTACATCGTGCAGGAGTCCCGGCTCGGCACAGCCTATGCCCTGATGACCCTGATCCAGCAGATTGGCTTCTTCCTGCTGAACCTCCTGATTGGGAAGGCGAATGATTACTCGCAAGCGGGCCTCGGCAACCCCGGGGGATATGCCCTGGGGATGTGGATATTCTCCATTCTCGGATTCGTCGGCATGGCACTCTCGATAGCCCTGCGCATCCGCGAAACTGGCCCGCACGGACACGGTCTGGAGACAATTACTACGGCCAGCGCTGCCGAGTAAATGACGAAAAAGTTACCAAATTCCGAAGACCGCGACTCCAAATATGGGATAGGGTTACCAGTCAGAGGGGCCGGATGCTTCAAGCTGCCCGATGCAAAGGATTTGCCGCTCCTAAACCGCGAAAGACAGAATCCAAAGAACAGTAGAATCGCTCTAATAATTTAAATAGGGGCATTACCGTAGTTTTTCCAGAACCACCTGCAACCTATACAACGTAAAGATATTTAGCCGCATCTCACGGGGTGCGGCCGGAAAAGGCAACTTGACCGACCCAGAACAGAAACAGCTCGGCGACAAGCTTGAGGCCGGACTGATCGAGAGGGCAAAGCAGGGCGACGCCCAGGCGTTTCAAGCTCTCTACGATAAGCACAAGCGGCGGGTATATTCCCTTTGCTTGCGCATGACCTCGAATACGGCAGAAGCCGAGGATCTGACTCAGGAAGCGTTCCTTCAGCTCTATCGTAAGATTGGAACGTTTCGCGGGGAATCGGCGTTCTCAACCTGGCTGCATCGATTGTCCGTGAACGTGGTGCTGATGCACCTGAGAAAGAAAAGCCTGCCGGTCGTTTCACTGGAAGAAACGACGCAGGTGAGTGAGGACGACACTCCGAAGAAAGACTTCGGGGCGGAAGATTTAGCGCTGGCTGGGTCGATTGACCGCTTGCAACTGCAGAGAGCAGTGGACGACCTCCCTCCCGGCTATCGTACGATTTTTGTGCTTCACGACGTCGAGGGTTACGAGCACAATGAGATCGCCACAATTGTGGGCTGCTCGATCGGGAACAGCAAGTCCCAGTTGCACAAAGCACGAATGAAGTTGCGTGATCTGCTCAGAATGAACCGCGCTGAAAAAGCGCAGAAATCCTGAGACGCAATACATGCAACCAAGTAAGTGACAGCAGAAAATTCAGGAAGCCAGCCGGCGCAGACCGGCGGCGAGCGGCGAAAGCAGATTGTAAGACTTTGCAGGTGCACTAGCGAGCAGAGGCTTGGGGAGAGCCGTATGACGTGCGTTGAGTTGCAGGAGAGCCTGGTCGAGAACGAGAACGGCACAAGTGCCGCCCAGCAGGCTCATTTAAGAGATTGCCGACATTGTTCGGCTCTGGTTGCGGATCTACTGGTGATTGTTTGTGCGGCAGGCGAACTGCGTTCTGCGCACGAGCCTGGTCTTCACATCTGGAACTCCATTGAATCCACTCTTAGGCGCGAGGGAATCATCAAGCCGCAGCACCGCAGTGGCTCCCTCCTGCCTTCATTGGCCAGTTCATGGGCATGGGCTCGTTGGACTCTGCCGGTTGCAGCAGCCTTACTGATCACTCTGGGTATCGCCTTACGGCCACCTGCACCCTCGTCGAAAGTTGTGAATAGCGAGTTGGTATCTCGCCCTGCGGTTTCGGACGCGTCACTGGAAGCGTCTATTGCAGGCCTTAACGACGACGACCTTCTGGCGGAAGTTGCGCAACAAGGCCCGGCGCTGCAGGCCCAGTACAGCGAAAATTTGCGACACGTCAACGAATACATCCAGGATGCGAAAAGCACTCTCGCTGCCAATCCCAATGACGAGGATGCCAGGCGCACGCTTGATGGAGGCATATCAGGAAAAGGCCATGCTTTTCGAACTGGCTTTGGATCGTTCTCTGCAATAATGAATGCCGTTTTGATCGCCAGCATGCTGCTGGGCCACACGCAGTCGGGGAAATCGAGGAACCATATGGGCGGGCGCTTAATCGAGCTTGGCGTATGCGGCGCTGTGTTGGCCGCGACGATCACCGCGGGAGTCGCGGCGGCAGAAACCCACAAGGATCTGCGCTTCAATGTGGCGCCCAAGGCGGGACTTTCAGTGTACAACCCGTATGGCTCGATTACGGTGAAGCCAGGATCAGGGAATCTGGTGCTGGTTAATGCTGTACTCTCTTCAGACAAAGTCGAGATTGATAACAACTTCGCGGGCAACCGGGTTGAACTGCAATCGCACCTGCTTCCTGGCGCCGATGGACAATCCGGCCGCGTGGATTACGAAATCCTTGTTCCGGCCGACAGTAGCGTCGCACTGCACTCCAGTGCCGGCACGCTGCGGGTGGAGAAGCTTCGTGGAGACGTGACCCTCGAGGGGGCTGGTGCCAGCGTCGACATCCGCGACATCAGCGGAGCTCATGTTCACGTGAAGACCCTTAATGGCCCTGTCACGCTCACCAACGTGCAGGACGGGCACGTGGAAGTCGATTCGCTAAGCGGAAATGTCACCCTGAATGGAGTGAATGGTCCACTCGTACAAGTGATCTCTACCAGCGGTGGTATCAACTACGTCGGAGATTTTGGCGACCATGGTGATTACCGCCTCACCAGTCATAGCGGAGACATCGAAGCCATCGTCCCCGACGGAACCTCGGCCGACGTCAGCGCCCGCTCGGTGCGCGGCGAGGTCCACGACGACATCCCTCTCCAGCCTAAACAACACACTTCTTTCGTTCTCAAAGAAGGAAGTGCCTTCTGGGGTACCATGGGGCGTGCCGCGGCCTCCTCGACCGTGGTCCTGCGCAGTTTCAATGGTAAAATCCACCTCAGAAAACGCTCGACAAAGTAAACAAAAGAAGCCGGGATCGTTTGAATAAACCTTCTGCGAAAGCGGTGAGTGCCCAGGTTCGTCTTCGTGTGCGGACTCCCTCTGCGCCGAAAAACGGGACCGAGAGTACGCTCCGTGCCGTTTTTTTAGTCGGCTTTATGGGAGCTGGCAAAACGAGCGTCGGCAAGGCGCTTGGGGAGCGTGTGAACTGGGTTTTTGAGGATCTGGACGACCGCATCGAACGCCGCGAGCGCCGGACTGTGGCCCAGATCTTCCGCGAGTCAGGAGAGCCGGCCTTCCGTCGCGCCGAACACAGCGCCTTGCAGGATGTGCTCGATGGAATTCACGAGCAACCTAGCGTGGTAGCCATGGGCGGCGGGGCCTACGTGCAGACGAAGAACGCGGACCTGCTGAAATCCTCCGGCCTACCGATAATTTTTCTGGATGCCCCGGTCGAGGAGTTATGGGAGCGTTGCTGCAAGCAGGCCAGCGCAGCTGCCATCGAAAGGCCACTGCTCCGCAGCCTGGAAGAGTTTCGTGAGCTTTATGAAACTCGGCGCCGCCACTACGCGGAGGGCTCCGTCACGATTCAGACTGGCCGGCGGACGGTGGCTGAGATTGCAGCCGAAATCGAAGAAAAGCTCAAACTGAACAAAATCGACAGGCACGCAAAAAAAGGAGAAGTCGAGTGAAGTCCCATCTTCCAGAGACGGAGCAAGCTCGTGTGGTCCCGAATGCGTGCTTACAATTTTTCGCTGCTTCTCGTGCATTCCCGGTGGCGGTTTCAATTTTCATTCTGATCACGTGCTTAGGCTCAGGGGCCGCACCCCGCGGCGACAAAAAAGACAAGGAAAAGCCCGCGGCCTTGGCCATTGATTCAGGATCGTTCGGGGTGTTCATCAAGGGGCAGCGCGTCGCGACAGAGACGTTCACTATCCATCAACAGAGCACGACCAGCTTCATCAAGTCGCAACTCAAGGAGGAGCACGGTCCGGCCAGCCAAACCTCCGATCTGGAAATCACCTCGACCGGCGAGTTATTGCGCTACGAGTGGACTCAGGGCTCTGCAGGTTCGCTAACCGTACTCCCCAATAACGAATTCCTGATCGAAAAGATCACGTCGGCCGCCTTCAACAAGCCCGCAGAGCAATCGTTTCTCATGCCGACTACCTCCGTGATCCTTGACAACAACTTTTTTGTCCACCGTGAGGTGCTCGCCTGGCGTTACCTGGCATCTGATTGCAAGCCGGACACGGCAGGATGGAAGTGCCAGCGCGTTCCCGGGGATTTCGGGGTACTGGTGCCCCAGGATCGCATGTCTTTACACATCCGCGTCGAACTGGTAGGGGCTGAAAAAGTAACGATCCGCGGCGCCGAACGCGAATTGTTGCGCCTGAACCTGAAGGGTGAAAATGTGGATTGGGCGCTCTGGGTGGACGATCACGATCAATTTAAGCTGATGCGCGTCGCGATCCCTGCCGATGATACCGAAGTAGTTCGAGACTAGCGGTCATCTACTCGGTGGCAGAAGCGAGTTTGTTCTGGAAAACTTATTGTCACTGGCTGACTCACGTACGGCGCGAGCTCTGATCACGGTGCTGCTGTTTGCGCTCGTGCTGGGCTTTCTTTACGTCGCGCGTGCCACCCTCATCGCCTTTCTCTTCGCCATCTTCTTTGCCTATCTGATGAGCCCCCTAGTCGCCCAGTTGGAGCGGGTGCTTAAAGGACGAGGCCGCGCCATTGTCGTCATCTATACCCTCTTGCTGGGTCTGGTCATCGTATTTTTTGTGCTGGTTGGCCCCAAGATCACCCACGAGGGGGCTCGGTTGGGCCAAGCACTGCCCGGTTTGCTGAGCCAATTAAGTTCCGGCCAGATTGCGCGGCAAATTGGCGCCGAGCACGGGTGGAACGAGCGGAGCACGGAATTTGTACAAACTTTTCTGGCCGGTCATAGCGATGACATTACTCAAATCGCCCAGCGTCTCGGGTTGCGCATCGCCGATCTCGCCAAACAAGCCTGGCTCTTCGTCGTCGTCCCGCTTCTGTCCATCTTCTTCCTCAAAGACGGGCGGTCCTTTAACGATTTTCTGCTTTCCACCATCCAATCTCGCCCCCAGCGCGAGTTCATGCAGAACGTGCTCAGCGACCTCAATCAGATGCTGGCGCATTTCATTCGCGCCCAGTTGATCCTCGCCGCGCTGAGCCTGCTCGTCTACTCCGTCGTGCTCATCTTAATGCGCGTGCCCTACGCCCTGGTATTGGGATTCATGGGTGGAATGCTGGAATTCATCCCCGTGGTCGGCCCACTCGTAGCGGCCTTGACCATCATCACCGTCGCATTGCTGCTCAGCTACAAGCACTGGCTCATGCTTGTGATTTTTCTGGGCGTATGGCGCCTCATTCAGGATTACGTCTCATCCCCACGAATCATGGGGGAGAGTATGGAACTGCATCCTTTAGCTGCGATTTTCGGCGTTATGGCCGGTGGCGAGGTTGCGGGAATTCTCGGAGTGTACCTTTCTATTCCCGTCATGGCCGCCCTGCGCATTGTCTTCCGCCGCTGGCGTCTCTA
The DNA here is from genome assembly GCA_963785865.1 of uncultured Acidobacteriota bacterium. Lineage (GTDB taxonomy): Bacteria > Acidobacteriota > Terriglobia > Terriglobales > Acidobacteriaceae > Sulfotelmatobacter. Next base: position 120,999 of record CAWAXF010000037.1, read on the forward strand.
CGCCGAGAAGAAAAAATTCGGGCCGCTCAGCGAATACTCCTTGCGTCACGAAACCCACAGAACTTGACGACCGGTATCCCCCACTGCGACTGTCCCCATCCCTTGGTAATGCCCGGAGTAGGATCGCGCACCGGCCTGCCGCGTCGGTTGTTATAAAATCCAAGTACCAATGAAAAAGATTCCTGTAGGAATCCTTGGCGCCACTGGCGTCGTAGGACAGAGATTTATCCAGATGCTAGAGCACCACCCGTGGTTCGAGGTGGCCTGGCTTGCCGCCTCCGATCGTTCCGAGGGCAAGGTGTACTCCGAAGCCGCACGCTGGCGATTAAAGACGCCTGTTCCACCCAGCGTCGCGAGGATGCAGGTCGCGCCCGCGACACCGGACAGTGCTCCCAGGGTCATTTTCGCGGCTCTCGATGCATCCATAGCTGCTGAGCTTGAGCCGCGCTTTGCAGAGGCCGGGTGTGCCGTCGTTTCCAACTCCAGCGCCCTGCGCATGAAAGAAGACGTCCCACTCGTGATCCCGGAGGTAAATGGCGGGCACATCAAGCTGATCGACGTCCAGGGGTGGCGCAAGAAGAACGGTGGCTATGTGGTCACCAACCCCAACTGCTCCGCTATCGGCCTGGTTCTCGCGCTCGCACCGATTCACCAGCATTTTGGCCTGGAAACAGTTATGGCGGTCACGATGCAGGCGGTGAGTGGAGCGGGCTACCCCGGTGTCGCCTCGCTGGACATACTGGGCAACGTGATCCCCTTTATCAAGAACGAAGAAGAGAAGATGGAAGAGGAAACGAAGAAGCTTCTCGGTCAGCTCAACGGAAGCAAAGTGATCCCCGGCGCTTTTGCCATGAGCGCCCAGTGCAACCGCGTTGCTGTCGAAGACGGCCACACTGAGTCGGTATCCATTCGCCTGAAGAAGAAAGCGAAGGCTGAGGAAATCATCGATGCATGGAATACCTACCGTGCTGAGCCGCAAGCGCTCAAACTACCCAGCGCACCGGAACGCCCAATCGTCTATCTGGAAGCCAATGATCGTCCCCAACCAAGATTCGACGTGGATATGGGAGCAGGGATGACCACCGCGGTAGGACGTTTACGGACGTGCGGAGTGCTCGACTGGAAATTTACGGTGTTGTCCCACAACACCATCCGCGGTGCCGCAGGCGCAGCTCTGTTGAACGCAGAACTGCTAAAAGCCAAAGGCTACTTGGGATGATTTCGCGCCGCCACACGGTAGCGCTGGCCTCTGGCCGAGTGTTGCGGCGCTTTGCTGGTGCATTTTCGCATCAGCATCACTGCCTAAGGTTCCCAGCGGAGCCGCGCCGATGATCGTCATGAAGTTCGGCGGCACTTCAGTCGAGGACGCGAAGGCAATCGACCGAGTGGCTTCCGTTGTGCAAGGGCGCAAATCCCAGCAGCCGGTCGTGGTGGTGAGTGCGATGGCGAAAGTGACGGACACACTTCTCACCATGGCAAAAGCCGCCGGGAACGGCGAGCGCAAAACGGCCCTGAAGCTCTGCCGTTCGCTGCAGGAGCGCCACTATAACTGCGCCAGTGAATTGCTCGGCACTGCGCGCTTCACTGACTTCCACTCAGAACTGGGCTCGGACTTCGAGACATTGGATGAGCTGCTGCGTGGCATCTCCGCTGTGGGTGAAATCACGCCACGCACAACCGACAATGTCGCCGCATTCGGCGAAATGCTCTCGAGCAAGATCGTGGCCGCTGCCTTCGAAGCTCGTGGACTTCAAGGTGTCCACGTCGATTCGCGCGATGTACTGGTCACGGATAGCGCCTACATGCAGGCCGTCCCGCAATACGAAGAAACGAATCTACGGTTGAAGGACAGAGTGGAGCCCTTGCTGAAAGCCGGGCAAGTGCCGGTGATGGGCGGATTCATCGGAGCAAATCGCGCCGGGATCACCACGACAATCGGCCGCGGCGGCTCGGATTTCTCCGCCGCCATATTTGGCGCGGGTCTGGGCGCCGAACGCATTGAGATATGGACTGACGTCGACGGCATCCTCACCACCGATCCCAGAGTCTGCCCCGACGCTCGGCGCATTAAGGTGATCAGCTTCGACGAAGCCGCCGAGCTTGCCTACTTTGGCGCCAAGGTCTTGCATCCAGCCACTGTCTTGCCGGCAATTCAGAAGAACATCCCGGTGTACGTGCTGAATTCGCGCAATCCGGGATGCGAGGGAACCCGCATCACCACTCGAGCCCCACACAGCAAAAACATTTTCAAAGCGATTGCCGCGAAAAAACGCATCACGATTGTCGATGTCGCGGCTCCACGCATGTTGTTGGCTCACGGATTTCTTAAGAACATCTTCGAAGCTTTCGATCGCCACAAAGTGGCCGTTGACGTCGTGTCCACGTCCGAAGTGAGTGTGTCGTTGACAGTGGATTCAAACCAGGCAATCCCGGCTCTGGCCGCCGATCTGGCAAAGCTTGCTGACGTGAAGTACGAAGGCCGCAAAGCGATTGTCTGCCTGGTGGGAGAGAACTTGCGCGAGACGCCCGGGATCGCTGCGTTAGTCTTCCGGGAGCTGGCAGACAAAAAGATCCGAATGATCTCGCAAGGTGCCTCAGAGATCAATCTAACCTTTGTGATCGAAGAAGACGAAGTCCCCGACGTAATCCAGCGGCTGCATAAAACCTTTTTCGGCGAACTGGACGCCGAAGTCTTCGCCTGAAACCAGAATGCGGTCAAGCGGTGAGGAGCTTGGAGGCTCCTCACCACGAAGTCGAAGCATTGCTAGACTGACAACAGCCGGTCAAAAAACGAGCGGTATCTCTGCAAGGCTACCCGCAGGTCCTCGGTCGAAACATTGTCCCCTCGGTCCCATTGCTGCTCCAACCCGGACCGCTCCTGCGCAAACACTTCTGCCAGCCGCTTCATCGCCGACGCAACCAGCCCGTCAGCCTGCTCCACAGCCTTTCGCGGCTCATCGACGAACCCAGTTTGAATGTCTTTCCAGCGCGTGCGCAAGTCTTCCAGTTCGTTGGACGGAAACAAGGGAGTACTATCGTTGTTCTCCTCCGGGCGACGGCCGCTCATGGTGACCGGCTGCGGGCGCATCTCGTTGGTGTTTACCGGACGCTTACCCTGCGCCAGATCGGCAGTAGTCAGTTCCTCTTGATTATCAAACTGCGGCTCATCTTTTCTTAACGGCTGCGCCATCACTATGCTCCTTTACGGTATGTTTTGTCTTCTCCCAACAATTCCTCGAACAACACGCGGTAATGCATCATCGCCTGTCGCAAATCCTCTGTGCTAGCCTGGCCCGCGCTATGTCGCATGGCAATCTCGTGCCCCGCGCGGTAGTTGTCCACGATGCTCGGATAATCCACAGAGATATCTGCAGCGCGCTGATCGAACTCCCCAATGGGATATCCCCGCGCCTGCATGACGTCCGTTACAAGGCTGTCTGCGACAGTCACCGCCCCGCGCGGATCATCGACGAAGCGCGCCTGCACTTCGCGCCAGCGCACGGAGAAGTTCTGCCGGTCCGATCCCGATAGTGGACGGATTTTGAACTTCTCCCGCCGCTTCTCGCGGAATTCCAGCACTCCCTCTGCCTTCCGCGGGTCGCCTTCCTGCTTCAGAACGCGTTCGTACTCGGGGCCAAAGTGCTCGCGCAGCTTTTGGCTGCGACGCTTCTTCGAACTGACGTACCCGATTGCCGCCACCACGATAATCGCGATGACCACAACCACCACCAAAATGGCTATCTGGTTCTGATCCATGAAACCTCCTCCGCGGCGCTGCTATGGGATGCGGCGACAATGACCAGTGTTGTCAGAGCATGCAAGTCGGACTGTGGAAAGCGCGGGCGTATCTCGCAGGTGAAAGCGGAAGCCATCCGGTATTCACGGTAATGTGCTGGTCTGTCTTCCTCGGCTTCGCTGTGTTTAAATCGTTCGAGGTATTCGAAGATGAATCTTCTCCTTCTCGGCAGTGGAAAAACAGGGTCGCAAGTGGCCGAGGTCGCCGCCGAGCGCAAACATCATTTGCAAGTTGCGAGTTCAAGAGAGAACCTCAACGGGGCCGCCCTCCACCCGGAAAAACTCCGCGGAATCGACGCCGTGCTTGACTTCACCGCTCCTCATTGCGTCCTCGAAAACATCGAAGGCTGCGTGAAAGCCGGCAAGAACATGGTCGTGGGTACGACGGGCTGGTACACAGAGATCGACCGGGTGCGCGAACTGGTGAAACAGCACGACACCGGCTTCCTCTATGCGGCCAATTTCTCAGTAGGAGTAAACATATTCTTCGAGATGACTCGAGCCGCAGCCGCCGCGCTGCGCCATGATTATTCTGGACAAATCTTCGAACGCCATCACGTCGGCAAGAAGGACGCGCCCTCCGGCACCGCCATTGCCATGCAGAACATGCATTCGTGAAACCAGCGGCACCAGGCAGGATGTGGAAATCACTTCCTTTCGCGAGGGAGAAGTCGTAGGCCTGCACGAGATCGTGTTGGAGTCGAAAGCCGATCGCATATACCTCTGCCATGACGCAAAATCCCGCCGAGGGTTTGCCGAAGGCGCGGTCTTCGCGGCCGAATGGCTCTCCGGCAAAAAAGGTTTCTACGACTTCAAAGACATCTGGCGCGAGCTATAGCATTTGGAAACTCTCGTCGTTTCCCCTTGCGCTTCGACATGAGAACCTGTACGCTCCTGTAGAAGTGCAAGAGGAGTAGCATTTGACTCGCATCGATCTTCCACAGGGAACTCTCGACCTCCTAATTCTCAAGACGCTCGCATTGACTCCGCTTCACGGCTGGGCAATATCGGAGCGGATTCAGCAGATATCCGACGACGTTTTGCAAGTACAACAGGGATCGCTGTATCCAGCGTTGCATCGGCTGGAGCGGCGGGGGTGGATCAAGGCGCGCTGGGGTACTTCGGAAAACAATCGTCGCGCCAAGTACTACGAACTCACTCGCGCTGGACGCAATCAGCTCGACACCCAGCAGGATTCCTGGCGCAAGCTCACCGCCGCAATTGCGCAGGTTCTTCAAACCACATAGGAGCGCTCCGTGTTTTCCGATCTCTGGTTTCGTCTCCGCTCGCTTTTTCGCCACAACACCGTAGAAGAAGAAATGAATGACGAACTGGGCTTCCACTTTGAGCAGCAGGTAGAGAAGCTTGTGCGATCTGGAATGTCCCAGGAGGAAGCCAGGCGGCAAGCGCGGTTCAAATTCGGGGGTGAAGAGAAGGTTCGGGAAGAATGCCGCGAGGCCCGGGGCGTGCGGAGCGTGGAAATGCTGTTCCAGGATCTGCACTATGGCACCCGCACGCTGCTCAAGGATCCGAGCTTCACCCTAGTGGCAGTGTTCACCCTGGCGCTGGGAATGGGCGCGACGGCCGCAATTTTTTCCGTGGTGGACGCGGTGCTGTTACACCCGCTCCCTTTTCGTGATCCTTCACGGCTGGTAGTAGTTTGGGAAAACTTCCTTACCCTCCACCATCCACATAACGTTGCGGCTCCTGCTAATTTCCTGGACTGGGAAAGCCAGAACACAGTTTTTGAAGGCATGACCGCTATGGCCGATACTCATGCCAACCTGACCGGTTCAGGCGATCCTCAGCAAATCGTGGTAGGAAATGTAACGCCCGGGTTTCTGAGCGTGGTGGGGATAAGTTCATTTCTAGGCAGCGGCTTCAATCCCGACAACTGGAAAGAAGGTAGCGACGACGTTGTGCTGCTGGACTACGGCTTCTGGAAGGAACGGTTTGGCGGCGATCCGGCCATTGTGGGAAAGACCATCGAACTGAATGGTAAGCCGGTAGTGGTCGTCGGGGTAGCCCCGAAAGATTTCACCCTCTTTATCAAAGATGGGACTCTCACGGGCGCCAGACCGCAAATGTGGTCGCCCTGGGCGGTACCCAAGGATTGGGGAGATCGCAAGCAAGGTGTTGGGCGATATCTCACCGTACTGGCGCGCTTGAAACCGGGCGTCACTGTAGCGCGGGCCCAGGAGCAGATGAGCACGATCGCGTCGCGTCTGCAGCAGGAATATCCCCTGACCAACGCGCACTGGGAAGCGACAGTAGTTCCTATTCGCGAACAGCTTTCTGGCGATCTTCGGCCTGCGCTGCTCACGCTGTTTGGTGCCGTTGCATTTGTGCTGCTGATTGCATGCGCAAATGTCTCCAGTCTGCTGCTGGCGCGGGCCGCAAAACGCGAGAGGGAGATCGCGATTCGGGCCGCGATTGGTGCCAGCCGCCGGCGCATCGCGCGTCAACTTCTTACCGAAAGCATATTGCTGGCGGCAAGCGGCGGGATAATGGGATTGCTTCTTGCCTTCTGGGGAACCAGAGCCCTGCTCGCATCCGGCCCGAAGGACCTGCTGGATTTGCGGTATGTCACGTTGAATGTTCGTGTTCTCGCATTCACGGCTGGCGTGACTATGCTCTCCAGCGTCATCTTCGGATTCCTGCCCTCGTTTCTTTGCGCCCGTACACAAATCGCGGAATCATTGAAAGATGAGGCTCGAAGTACACCGACCGGGCAGGCGAAACTGCTGCGCAGCCTGCTGGTCGTGGCGCAAATGAGCCTTGCCTTGGTCCTGCTGGTCGGGTCGGGATTGCTGATCCGCAGTTTCGTCCGCCTCGTAGCTGTCGATCCCGGATTCAATCCGCGCAACCTGCTTACGTTTCAGGTGGGGCTCCCTCGCGCAAGGTACGCCAAAGACGAAGCTCAAATGGCATTCTTCCGAGACCTGTTGTTGCGCGTAGGCCGGCTTCCCGGAGTGAATTCCGTTAGCATGGAGAATTTTCCGCCGCTTACTGGGACGGGAAGCGCCACGGGCGTGCACATTATCGGAGAGCCTAAGCGAGGCGCAGCGGACCTGCCCGTCTCGGGAGTACGCGTCGTTGGTCCAGACTATTTCCGCACAATGGGAATTCCGTTGCTGGCCGGCCGCTCCTTCGACGAACGAGAGTCCATGCAAGCATCCCATGTCGTAGTTGTGAACCAGGCTTTTGGGGAGAAGTATCTGCACGGGGAAAACCCGATCGGGAAGAAAGTGTCGATTTACATGCACGATGATAAATTCGACGACGATCACCCGTCGGAGATCGTCGGAGTTTGTGGCGCCGTTCACCAGGTGGGGCTCGATAGTGAAGCCGAACCAACCGTTTATTGGCCGGTACCCGAGCTGACGTATTCGCGCATGACATTTCTAGTGAGAACATCGAACGATCCCACGTCGCTGGTTCCGGCGATCCGCCGCGAGTTGCGGCAGATAGATCCGGAGCTGCCCATGGCTTCGGTCGCCACCATGGAGCAGTTGCTCGGCGATTCGTTGGCGCGCTCGCGATTCACTATGTCGCTGCTCGGAGTCTTTGCTGGCGCTCGCGCTGGCGCTCACCGCAGTAGGGATTTACGGAGTGATTTCCTACACCGTGGCTCAGCGCACGCACGAGATTGGAATTCGGATGGCCCTCGGGGCACAACGCGCAGGCGTCCTTGGTCTAGTTCTACGACAAGGAGTGCGTCTGATGATTGCGGGAGTGGGTGTTGGAATTGTATCTGCGCTGGCCCTTACTCGGCTGATGTCAAACCTTCTCTATGGAGTAGGAGCGGCGGATCCCGCAACCTTTGCCGCGGTGGTGTTCACTTTGCTGGCTGTCGCATTTCTTTCCAGCTACGTACCGGCCCGACATGCCACACGAGTGAGTCCAATCATCGCGCTGCGCAATCAGTGATAGAGCGGCGGATTGATCGAGCGGCGGACACCCAACCTGCAGATCTTCGCTAACCGGAAGGAATTCTGGAGATCAACCCCCATTTATGTCTTCAACTGAAACGGCAGCCTCCTCAGCCTGTGCCCTGAAGCCGCAAAGATGGCATTCGCTACTGCCGGAGCCGCCGGCGGAAGCGCCGGTTCGCCCATTCCTCCCGGATCTGCTTTGCTCTTAACGATGTGGACTTCAATCGGCGGAGCCTCGTCAATCCGGATGGGGTCGTATCCATCAAAGTTCGACTGCTCCACAGCTCCGTTCTTGATGGTGATCTCGTTTTTCAATGCCGCGCTCAGCCCATAGATGATGGCGCTTTCAGCCTGGGCGCGCACGGACTCGGGATTCACGACTTGTCCGCAATCAATGGCAGCCACCACGCGATCAATCTTGAAATTATTGCCGGTGACCGTCACCTCGGCCGCTTCTGCAATGTAGCTTCCGAACGAATGATAGGAAGCGATGCCGCGCCCTTTGCCCTTCGGCAGCGGTTTCCCCCAGCCAACGTTTTCCGCGGCCAGGTCAAGCACGCCGCGCAAGCGGGCAGGATCCGGATCGTCTTCATCTTTGGGCTTCCAGTTTGCGGGCTTCACCAGAAGTCCGCGGCGGAACTCAACCGGATCTTTTCCGGCAGCAGCGGCGAGTTCGTCAATGAAGCATTCCACCGCAAATCCGTTGAATGAGTGCTCCACCGAGCGCCACCACAGCGGCGGCACCGAACTGGTCACCGCGTTGTACTCAAGCCGCACGTTGGGAATGGCGTAGGGCATCTGCTTGGCGCCGCCGACTTCGGACTCTTCCAATTTGTCGGGAGCACCCCAGAGAGCGCCAATGGAGGTCGAAGAAATAGTGTGGGACCAGAGCAGCGGATGCCCCGTCCCATTCACCGCGCCGCGCATGACGTGGCAAGCCGCCGGACGGTAGAAGTCATGCGTCATATCGTCTTCGCGGCTCCACACCAGTTGCACAGGCTTCCCGACAACCTTGGCGATCTGGGTGGCTTCCGCCGGATAATCCGCCATGTAGCGACGGCCAAAGGCTCCTCCCATCAAAGTTGTGTGCACCACCACTTTTTGAGGCGGCAGATCAAGAAGTTTCGCCACTGTGCGTTGCACCCAATCCGGAGACTGCGTCGGAGCCCAGACTTCGGCCTCGCTGCCGCGAGAGTGCACCGTAATATTCATCGGCTCCATCGTGGCGTGCGCAAGATAGGGAAATTCGTAAATGGCCTCGACCCTCTTTGTAGAGGCTGGCAACGCCGCATCCACATCGCCATCATTGCGAATGCGTTTGCCCGGTTTAGTGGCCGCTGCCCGCAACTCGGCATGCAGCGACTCGCTGGATTCCGAAGCTGCAGCGCCGTGGTCCCAGCCAATTTGCAGAGCTTCGCGCCCTTTCATCGCAGCCCAGGTTGAATCGGCAACCACGACAATTCCGCCTGCGGTGTACATGTCTTTGCCCAGCGCGGGTATTTCGAAAACATCGCGCACTCCCGCCACAGACTTAGCTTTAGCCGCGTCAAAATGCGTCGGCTTGCCGCCAAATGTTGGACAGCGCGCCACTACCGCGAACAGCATGTCTGGGACCCGCACATCTAGTCCAAAACCCGCGCTGCCATTGACCTTCGATGGAATATCCACGCGCGGCGTGGCATGGCCGATCAATTCGAACTCGGATTCATCTTTCAGTGGCACTTTTTCCTGATCGGGTAAAGGCAACTTGGACGCCGCTTCGACCAGTTCGCCATAAGTCGCGTGCCGCGACGATTTCTGGTGGGTCACGACAGCATTTTTGGCCACGCACTCCGTTCTCGAAACATTCCATTTCTGGGCCGCAGCCGTGATCATTAACTCGCGGACAGTAGCGCCGGCGCGCCGCAGGGGCATGTAGTTTTCCATCGTGCTGCCGCTGCCGCCCGTCCCCATGTGCGCGTAGATATCGGGCCGGGTCTCCGCCTGCTCCACGCTGACCGAATTGAAATCGACCGCAGCCTCTTCGGCGAGAATCATGGCCAGCCCGGTCTTGATTCCCTGCCCCATTTCGGATTTCGCCACGATCAGCGAAATCTTCCCGTCAGGCTTCACGTGGATGTAAGCGTCGAACGGATTTACTGGAGTCTTTTTCTTCGCCTTCTCCGATTCCTGCGAAAGCAGCATTGGTCCTGAGAACCGCAGTCCCACAAGCAGGCCAGCTCCGGCAACCGTGCTGCGCACCATGAATTTTCTGCGAGAAATAACGGTGGCCATGGCTATGCTCCTTCCCCGGCAGCCCGATGTATGGCTCGCCGAATCCGCTGATACATGCCGCATCGGCAGAGATTCCCGCCCATGGCAGAATCGATCTGCTGATCGCTTGGCTTGGGAGTTTTCGCCAGCAGCGCCGCCGCCGACATGATCTGGCCCGGCTGGCAGTATCCGCACTGCGGCACCTGCTCGGCGATCCACGCCTTCTGCAGCGGATGCGAATTGTCCGCCGAGAGCCCTTCGATGGTTGTGATCTTCTTCGACCCCACCGAAGAAATCGCAGTCTGGCACGAGCGCACGGCCTCGCCATCGAGATGCACCGTGCAGGCGCCGCACAGCCCCATTCCGCAGCCGTACTTGGTGCCCGTCATGTTGAGCTTGTCGCGCAAAACCCACAGCAGTGGAGTATCAGGAGCGACCTCGACCTCGTGCGGGCTGTTATTGATCAACAACTGAATTGGAGCCATAGGAGTAACTCCAGGAGATGAGAATATTGCGTTAGACGAGGCTACTCCAGAAACGTTTCCGTGGGCAAGTTGGAATGGCAGCTAGCACGAAGAGATTGTCGCGTCGCCGGTCCGCAATTTTCTTAAGTTGATCCTTAATTTCAAAGGAGATCAACAGCCCCACCCTCTCGCAAAATCGCGAGAAGGGTGGGGCACCCTTTGGGCATTTACTCGCTTGGCTTTTTCATCTCTTGCGCGGCAGCCTGCTCCCCTGGCATTACATGCTTCAAAGGCGCCTTGCGCTCTTCCTCCGATTCGGGATGGGGCAGCGGTTTCCGCGGCAGCATCTGGTCGCGCATCGCAGTGTTGTACACGAAGATCGCCTCGACCGTAGCGGCCTGCGCGAGATCGTTAGGCTGCAAGCGTTCGTACAAATCCATGTTGGAGTGATGCGTGCGCGATCCATAATCCAGCGTGTCCTGAATGAACTGGAAACCCGGAACCCCGACAGAGTCAAATGCCTCGTGATCCGTGCCCCCGGTATCTCTCATCGTAATCGTGGTGACGCCCAAATCATCGAGCGGCTGCATCCATTGCCGGAAAATATTCGCAATCCCGGCGTTCTGCTGTAGGTAGATGCCTCGAATCTTCCCGCTTCCGTTATCGACATTGAAATATCCGGAGATCTTCTGCTGCTCGGGTTTCAATTCAACCGGACCCGCGGGTTTCCGCAAGAACTCCGGCAGCTTCACCTGATCAGGAGCAGTCGACAGCGGCACGTATCCAAAATGCTGCTTCACATACCCGTAAGAGCCGAATTCTCCTTGTTCCTCGCCTGTCCACAGCGCGACGCGAATCGTGCGCCGTGGCTGCACCTTCAGAGTTTTGAGGATGCGCATCACCTCCATCGCGACGACGGTTCCGGCGCCATTATCGGTCGCGCCCGTGCCGGAGGCCCAGGAGTCGAGATGCCCACCCACCATCACAACTTCGTCCTTCAATTTGGGATCGGTCCCAGGAATCTCCGCAACCGTATCGAAGCCATGCTCGTGGTCCCCGGTGAACTCCGTTTCGACGTCCATCTCAATGTTCACCGGCACATTTGCCTTCAGGAGGCGGTAGACCCGGCCATAGTGTTCAATCGCCATCACCATTACCGGAAGACGTTCGGCATGCTCTTTCTGGTATGTAAACCATCCCATGCCGCTGCCGCCGTCATCGAAGATCGTCCCTCCTGATCCGCCGCCGTTCCGCCCATCGCGGCTGGGCACTGCGATCGCAATCGCGTGCTCATCAGCAAAAAACTTTCCTGCCTTCTCGCGGAACTCCAGCCGCTTGATGAAGTCCGCGAAAAAGTCCACGTGCTCCCCCACATGAACCGGATACTCCGCCGTCTGCTTCAAATTCGCATCGTCGCGCCGTTCGAAAAGAGGCTTGTCCAGGGGCTTCACTTCACGCATTTCGCCGAAGAATACGACCTTGCCCGCCAGCTTCCCTTTGTATTTCTCGAGATCTTTTTCGTCCTTGGCATCGACCCAGACTGCGCCGCCACTGATGGGCCCATGACTCGAAGGGGACCAAGGCAACGCTTGGGCGATGAACACGGCCGTATCCGGCGCGGTCATTCGCATCCAGGCATTCATCTGCCGCCATCCCATGCCGAACTCACCCCAGTCCTCCAGGTGCGCGTTCTGGCATCCCATGGCCGTGAACTGGTCGCGAGTCCACTCGTTCGCCTTTTTCAGATTCGGCGACCCCGTCAAGCGCGGCCCGATCCCATCCATCAGCCCGGAGGCATACTCCATCACATGAGAATGCGCCAGCCCTTCCTCGCGGATTAGCTGGTACATGTTGAGGTCGACATTCTCCGTCGCAGGCTGGGGCTGCTCGTAAGACGGCTTGTCTTCAGGCTTGGTGTCTTTGGATTTCTTATCGGCGGCGAAGTAAACAGGTGGTGAGACAAAACAGAACTGCAAGGGATGAAATCATCCGCTTGTGTATGGACATTTTTTCTTTCGTCCTCCCCCAAAATGGAAAGCGCAGAGTACCAGAATGTCAGGACGTTATGAAAGACGAAACGCCGAAGACAACAGATGTCAGGTGTTGCTGTTGCGCAGCCGTCCAGGAGGGCCCGCCACAGCTTCGCCTTAATGTAGGGACAGCTGCCCCCCGGTTGTCCGGGCGAGCGAAGCTCGCCAGCTTGTTTCCGTACTGCTTGCTCGATTACGCTCTAAACCTGCGCCTTAGACGAGAGGCTTCGGCGTTTTTCCCACTCCGCACTGCGAAACACGTGCGGGCCGACTTCAATCAGCCGAGGCAGCATTTCAAATACGGATACCGGAGTCCACCGGGACCCATCCCGCGTCCGGAATCCCCGCCGATTGATCTCCTCGGCAATGCGCGCATAGGAACCCTCCTCCACCATCAGTTCCATTAACTGGAAGAGGATTTCGCGCTCGTCGGGATCATCCAGTAACTCGCAGGTCTCGGCCGACAATTTCAGCCCGAATGGCACCTCTCCGGGCAGCGTTTCCCCAGATGTTTCAACCTCCCGCTCCCACTCAATCGCTACGACCTTCCAGCCTTTCTCGGTGTTTGGTTTGAGATCGGCCTCTTGCAGGGGCCCGGTCACCACCTGACGTACCCGCTCGGTCTTTTTCATGTCTCGACACCTCTCCTGACCATCGAGAAAAGAGCTCAGCACTCAAGTTTCCGAATATAGCGCATGCAAGTGCCTTAGCTACAACATGGCGGGAAGCGAAAATATGGAGAGCTCGTCCGAGGATGGACCGGGGTGTCCGGAAATAGACAGAGGACAGGCACAACTCAGTGCCCAGCACATAGGTGATGAGCTTTTGCTGCGCAACGCAAGAAGGCAATGAGGGTTTGAACTTGGTTTTTGACCTCCCTTTTCCCCCCTGTTAAACTCAATATTTATCCCACCTACAACTTTAGAAGGGAAGTCCGTGCGCGCACAAACCCGCCATCAGCTGAAACAGGATGCCTTTAGCCGTGCCACGATCGGGGTCGCCGAAAAGACAGCCGACTGGAGCGTCGAGCACCGCAACACCGTCGTCATTGGTGCAATCGTTACCATCATCGTCATCGGAGGCGTGGTTGGAGGCTGGTATTACCTCAATTCGCAAGATCAAAAGGCCAGCCTCGACCTGTCCGCCGCGGTCCGTACCATGCAGACCCAGCTTCGCGCCCCGGGCACTCCCGAACAACCCGACTTTCCCACTTTCACCTCAGCTAAGGAACGCTCCCAGGCCGCTCAGAAGCAATTTCAGGCAATCATCGACAAATATCCGCACACTCGCACTGCCGACATGGCTCACTATTTGCTGGGCGTGACTCAAAAGGACCTCGGCGATAGCGCCGGCGCGGAGCGCAATTTCAAACAGGTCATGTCCAACGGAAATAAGGAAGTCGCCTCGGTTGCGAAAGACGCTTTGGCCGCTTTGTATGCCGACACAAACCGCAACAAAGATGCGATTGCGCTCTATCAGGAGCTGATGAACAAGCCCACCACATCGGTAAGCAAGGTGACGGCGCAATTGCAGTTGGCCGAACTCTACCAGGACTCCAACCAGCCGCTCGACGCCAAGAAGCTGTACGAGCAAATCAAGAAAGACAATCCCGCCAGTGAAGCCGGACAGCTCGCAACACAGCGACTGGCGCAGCTGAAATAATGCTGTCATCCTGAGCGAAGCGAAGGATCTATGCAACTCTGGGAGTGAGGCAGATTGCATAGATCCTTCGCTTCGCTCAGGATGACATTCATTGCGTCAGGCGTGCAATACCAGCCCGCCCTTCTTCCCCTCGCCTTCCACTTTGAGTACCATGGGTGCGGTTCCTAACTCCCATAACTGGACATCCATGGCCGACATCACACTCCGCGTTAACGGCAGTGAGAAGAAAGTTTCCGTCTCCCCTGAAACACCGCTGCTCTGGGTTCTGCGAGATACCTTGCAACTCACCGGTACCAAATTTGGCTGCGGCGCCGGGCTTTGTGGCGCATGCACCGTTCACGTCGAGGGCAATCCGATTCGGTCTTGCTCGACGCCGGTGTCGCAAGTCGCAGGCAAGAACGTAATCACGATCGAAGGACTCAGTCCCAACGGTCTGCATCCGCTGCAAGAAGCCTGGATCGCCGAAGAAGTTCCGCAATGCGGCTACTGTCAGACGGGACAAATCATGTCCGCTGCCGCGCTGCTCGCGAAGACACCCCATCCTACCGACGACCAGATCACGCAGGCGATGAATGGCAATCTATGCCGCTGCGGAACGTATGAACGCATCCGTAAAGCGATTCATCGCGCTGCCGGTAACGGAGGCGCGCGATGAGCCCCATCTCCCGCCGCGAGTTCGTAGGCGCCGGAATCGGCGCCGCAGCCGGACTGATGATCGGCTTCTACTTGCCGCATCGAGGCGAGTCACGCAAAGAATCGTTCTCTCCGAATGCTTATCTGCGTATCACGCCCGACAACAAAATCACCATTGTGGTCGCTCGCTCCGAGATGGGACAGGGCGTCCGTACCGCTTTGCCCATGATCCTCGCCGAAGAACTCGAAGCTGACTGGAAACAGATCGAGATCGAGCAAGCCGGGGCTAGCACACTCTACGGCGATCAGACGACAGGAGGTAGCGCCAGCATCCGCACCACCTGGGATCCCATGCGCAAAGCCGGGGCATCCGCCCGCGAGATGCTGATCAGCGCCGCGGCTTTGACTTGGGGGGTATCGCGTTCCACATGCACCGCTGAAGCTGGACACATCAAGCATGCCGCCAGCAATCGCAGCCTGAGCTATGGCGAACTGGCCGCAAAAGCTTCAACATTGCCCATTCCCAGCGATGTACCCCTGAAGCAGAGCAAAGATTACAAGATCGTCGGCCAGCGCCTGCCCCGTCTCGACTCGCTCGCCAAGGTCAAAGGTGAAGCGGTTTATGGCATTGATTTCCGCTTGCCTGAAATGAAGTATGCCGTGCTCGCTCGCTGCCCGCTGATCGGCGGAAAGGCTACAGGCCTGGATGACAAGGAATCGAAAAAGATTTCCGGCGTCACTTATGTCGGCAGAATCGGGGACTCAGCCGTTGCGGTCGTAGCGGACAGCGTCTGGTCGGCGATGGAAGGCCGCCGCGTGCTGAACGTAACCTGGGATGAGGGCCCAAACAAAGACTTGAATTCTGCCGCGATCCTCGCATCGTTGAAGCAGGCGGCTGGCAAGAAAGGCGCGAACCTGTACGCAGCGGGCGACCCAGCCAAAGCTTCCGGACGCCACATCTCGGCGGAGTACGCGCTCCCTTTCATGGCTCATGCGCCAATGGAGCCGGGCAATTGCACGGCGCATTATCAGGGCTCTAAATGCGAACTCTGGGCTCCTACCCAGGTTCCGCAGGACTGCCGTGATTCAGTGGCCACAGCCATCGGACTCGATTCCGATCAAGTGAAGGTAAATGTCACATTGATGGGCGGAGGGTTCGGCCGCCGCCTCGAACACGATTATGCGGTGGAGGCAGCGCAGGTTTCCAAGGCGATCAATGGTCCCGTGAAGGTGATCTGGACGCGTGAA
Source organism: uncultured Acidobacteriota bacterium (assembly GCA_963785865.1). GTDB lineage: Bacteria > Acidobacteriota > Terriglobia > Terriglobales > Acidobacteriaceae > Sulfotelmatobacter. The sequence goes on from CAWAXF010000037.1 coordinate 137,019, forward strand.
GACGACATGCGCTGCTCTACGTACCGTCCAGCCAGCTTGCATCAACTCAGTGCTACGCTTGACGGCTCAGGGCTGCCGGTCGCACTCACGCATCGCATCATCTCGCCCTCGATTACAGGACAAAAGGGACAGCCGGTTCCGAACAATGTAGACCCCGATCTTCCCGACGAGGCAGGTCCGGTTTACGGGGTGCCAAACTATGCGATCGAGTACGTGATGACCGAAACTCCGGTGCCGCTGGGCTGGATGCGTTCCGTCTACGCGCTGCAGGCAGGCTTCGCGCTGGAAAGTTTTATCGACGAACTCGCGCTCGCAGCCGGCAAGGACCCGGTCAAGTACCGGCTGCAACTTCTGGCCAAAGATCAGGATCTTGCTTACTTCAACACCACGTGGCACACGGCTCGCATGCGCGCCGTGCTGCAACTGGCTGCCGAAAAAGCAGGCTGGGACAAACCTCTGCCCGCGGGTCATCACCGCGGCGTGGCCTGCTTCGCATGCTTTCAGTCCTACATGGCGGAGGTCGTCGAGATCACCATGGAGAAGGACCAACCGAAGGTCCATCGTGTAGTGGCAGCGGTTGATTGCGGGCAAGTCATCAATCCCAGCATCCTCGAGCAGCAGATTCAGGGTGGAATCGTCTACGGGCTGTCGAATGCCTTGCACGCGCATATCACCATCGACAAAGGCCGCATAGTGCAAGGCAACTTCGACGATTACTCTCCGCTCCGCATGGATGAAACACCGACGGTTGAGGTGTATGCAGTCTCAAGTCAGGAGCCCCCGACGGGAATCGGAGAGCCCTCAGTCCCCCCAGTAGCCCCGGCGCTCTGCAATGCGATCTACGCCGCGACGAAGAAACGAATCCGGACCCTGCCAATTCTGACTTGATCAGCCGCTGCAGGAATAGGGTCGGCGCCGCCGGGTGCGCGAGGCCGTAATACCGGGAACTCCTTCTCGATTCCTGGTGTCAAACCTTATGTCATCGCCACCGCCCCTTCGTACGGCCCCACTCTCTGCTGCTGGAGTACTCATGCTCGAAGCCGTACGCCTCACCAAACGCTACGCCTCTCTTCCCGCCGTGCAGGATCTCTCATTTTCACTGCGCCCCGGGCAAGTTCTCGGATGCCTTGGCCCCAACGGCTCCGGCAAGAGCACCACGGTGAAGATGCTCACCGGGCTTCTCGCACCGTCGAGAGGTCTGGTCCAGTTCAACGGCCGCAGTATTCAAGACGACCTTACGGCGTACCGCAACCAACTCGGTTACGTTCCCGAAGAGGCTCACCTCTACCCATTTCTGATTGGATGGGATTTCTTCTCTACGCAGCTTCCCTGCCCGAGTTCGAATCATGGGCCCTGATGCAGCCCTCGCGCTTCGCCGGGCTGCTTCCCGCCGCGCTCATTCTCTGGTACGTCCCGTACCATCTCGATAAAACTGCCTTGGAAGCGGAACGACGGCTCATGTTCGAGGATATTTCCAGCAATACATTTGAGTTGATCCAACTTGGGCGACTGATCGGAGCAGGAATCTCCCCGGTGATTGACGGCACACTTGAGGCCCGTCCACACTAGTGGGTCATGAAAAAACTCCGGGTCGGGATCCTATTTGGCGGCCGCAGCGGAGAGCATGAAGTGTCACTGCTCTCTGCCGCATCCGTTCTCAACGCAATCGATAAAGAGAAGTATGAAGTCGTTCCCATCGGCATCACCAAGGAAGGACACTGGCTGACCGCCGAGCACGCCGAAAATCTTTTGGCAGGCAAACTTCACATCGAACCCCGCAACCTCCGCGCCGGAGATCCCGAGATTACCGAACCGGCCGCGGTAATTCATCGCGGTAAGGCCGTTGTCGTACCACCAGAACCCGTCCATCGCGAAAGCGGCGTGGTTCCCTTCCAGACAGACGCGCCCTTGCGTCGCGCTTCCGACCGCGCCATCAATGTGGACGTAATCTTCCCCGTGCTCCACGGCACTTTCGGTGAAGACGGCACGATCCAAGGACTGCTCGAGCTCGCCGATTTACCCTACGTCGGCGCAGGAGTACTCGGCTCGGCGGCCGGCATGGACAAAGACATCATGAAGTCGCTCTTCATTGCGGCCGGCATTCCTATCGTCAAACACGTCACTATTCTGCGCAGCGGGTGGGAAACAAATCCGAAGAAAGTCGAAAAGCTGGTGGCGGGCAGATTGAAATTTCCTGTGTTCGTGAAGCCGGCAAATCTCGGCTCCTCGGTAGGAATCAGTAAAGCTCACAATCGGGCCGAACTCGGTCCCGCCATCGAGGAAGCGGCGAGGTTCGACCGCAAAATCGTGATTGAGGAGGGCGTGGGCGGCAACAAAGCGAAAGCCCGCGAGATCGAGTGCTCGGTATTGGGCAACGACGAACCTGCTGCATCGATTCCAGGAGAGATCGTTCCCATCAAAGAATTCTATGATTACACCGCGAAATATCTGGACGAAGGCTCGAAACTGATCATTCCCGCCAAACTCACCAAGGCGCAAACCAAAAAAGTCCAGGAGATGGCCGTGCAGGCGTTCCAAGCGGTCGACTGCTCAGGTCTGGCCCGCGTAGATTTCTTAATGGACCCGAAGAGCGGAAAAATTTATCTGAACGAGATCAACACCATGCCGGGCTTCACCTCGATCAGCATGTACCCAAAGCTCTGGGCGGCGTCTGGACTCGAGTATTCGGACCTAATCGATCGCCTGATTCAGTTGGGAATCGAGCGCCACGAAGACAAGAAGAAGAACCAGTACAGCCGGTGATGGCTCATGTGTTCTTGCGATACCCTGCCTGTCATCCTGAGCGAAGCGAAGGACCTATGGACTTTGCTCATGGCACGAAGATGCATAGATCCTTCGCTTCGCTCAGGATGACAGGGGAAGATGTTGCGGGCGACTCCTCACTTTCAACTGCGCATTGTCGGTTTTATGCCCTCGTGAACGTTCGTGCCGTTCCTGGTTTAAGGTTTCTGCTTCTCGCAACTGAAGTTTGCCGCGTCCTTCGGATCTCCGCTGCCCCTGTACTTCGCTATCTGTGGGTAGGGACACAAGGGCCGTGTCATGATTGCTTGCTGCCGGTCTTCATTGCTAAATTTCGATGCGATGATCGTCGAAGGGGCGCTTCCCTTCTCCACCCACTGCTCGAGAGCCGCATCCAGACTGTGGCTCGGATCATTGAATTTCAGATCACCGACCTCGCCATACGAATCCGGCCCGGGCCCGCCTTCGCAATGCTGCACTCCTGGAGCCATATACAGGCGGACAAAGGAATCGACGTCGCGCTGTCCCATGTTCGCGATCACGCTGTTGTAATAATTGATTGTGTTAGGCGCGGCAATCGCCGGATCGTCCCAACCGTGATACAGAATCAGTTTCCCTCCTCGGGATTTGAATGATTTCAGGTCGGGATTGATCGCGTTCAGCGCATCTCCCGTTTTTTCCTCCGCCGCCTTCAATCCCGAATCGAGCTGAAATGTTTTGTAGTCCCAATCGGGCTTCCCATAGACCATGTTCGAAAAATAGTTGATGCCAAAAAATGCCATCAGGCTCTTTGCCGGGGCCGGCCCCGTAATCCAAAGCCCCCAACCGCCCTGTCCATCCTCTGCTCCAGGCACATACCCGGGAAAAAGTTCCCTGTCGTGCGAGTCGCGCAAACCTGCATAAAGCTTCTTCATGGCGACGACCTGCGGAGGCGTCAGGCACTTGTCTGAATCCCCAGTGTTGCACTGAATGCTCGCGGGATCGAAGTGACATTGCCGCGGATCATTCAGAATTCCATCCTGCACGCCATCCAATTTGTCGCAAGCGGCGTTCACCGCGGCTGCAATGGTTGCAATTTTGGACTGCGGTATGAAACTCGCGGGATTCACGGTCAGTGCTTGTGTATCCACCGCAGCCACGGATAGCAACCTTGTCCAGTAATTCGCTGGAGCCCCAGCAAGAATCCCGTCGTAGTCCTCGGGATAGCGCTGTGCCTCCATGAGAGCCTCGCGCCCGCCATCGGAGCACCCAGCAAAGTACGAATGCTGCGGAGCCTTGGAATAGAACGCCTGAATAACCGCTTTGGCCACACGCGTCATTTCGTGCACACCGCGATGTCCAAAGTCGATGACCTTCTCCGGATGTCCGAGGGCCCACCCTGCATCGATGGGCGAACCCGTATGACCCGTATCGGTTGCGGTCGCAACGTATCCCGCTTTCAGAGCTTGCCCCAGTTGCATTGTGTCGATCAGTCCTGCGAATCCGCCGTTACCAATGCCTTGCAACTTGCCATTCCATCCGGAGTCTGGCAGCCAAACTTCGAGCTTGATGTCGGAATCCGTTGTGGGCTTCGCCTGGGCGACGATCCGGCAGAATGCCGGCAAAGTTTTATATAGGGCAGCTATATCCCTTCCGCTAAACGGTTCCGGAGGTCCCACGAACGATCCGGCGGCAACACTCTGCGCCGTAGTGATTGTGGTGTTGGGAATTTTTAGAGAGCCAAGTTTTTCGCAAGGGCTATCTGCCCAGCCAGTCGCAGGCAAAACCAGAAACAAGCAAAATATCAATGAGCTCGTTTTCATAAAATTCCGATCTCCCCACTAAGGGATCGCCGCCTATTAACAACCCAGAGTCCGATGTCGGAGCTCCGGTTCTCAGGGCATGGCCTTGATCATGAACGCCGCCTGATCCGCCTTCATCTTCTTCAATCCGTCCATCGGCAGATACACCATGTGGCCCGAATCATAAGCGGCGTAAGAAACGTTCTCCCGGTATTTCGTCGGCAAATTCAGATGGTCCACGGTGTAGTTAGCCGCATAGTACGGCGTTGCCAGGTCGACCATCCATCGTGTACGCCACATAAAACATCTCTGCTTCAATTTTTCCGTCGCCGCGTTTGATGGGCAAGCGTCCTGCGGTCGCCGTATACTTTAACGCTTTGCCTTCGACGGTGATCTGGTGAGGCGTCACCGAAGCAGGCGTCTCCGTCATGTCAAAATGCTCTTCTTTGTCCTTGTCTTTCTCCTTCTCCCCGGGCGCTTCATGGACTGCAGGCCTTTGCTCGGGCGGCGTCTCCGGCTTGGGGGTGGTCTCAGCAGGCTTTTCCTGAGACTGCGGTGCCGCAGGCGGCTTTCTCTGAGTAGCAGGTTTGGGATGTTCCGTTTGTTGAGCGAAAGTAACTTCAAGGACAAGGAAGAAAACGCAGAGCAGGCGAAGTGCTTTTGTCATCTGTTCTCTCGGAAAGGATTTGACCCCAGGCGTTAGACCCTTTTGCGAGCGGGAGGAATTGTACACTGAGCATCGCTTACGCGGCGCCGGGTCCAAAGAAGAGGCTGGGGAGAGCGGGGAAAACTGCGCTGGACTGGCGGCGAGTTTTCTCTTAAATGAGGTTTCGTGAAGTTGCCTTCAGCACAATCAGACTGGCATCGTCCTGAAAGCGTTCGCCGCAGTGCTGGGACGCCGCGCGGATCAAGGAGTTCATCAACTGCTCCGAGCTGCAATGATCATTTTCTCGCGCGATGCGAATCAGGCTCTCTTCGCCGAATTCTTCCTGATCGCCATTGCAGGCTTCAACCAATCCGTCGGTGCACAAGATCAGCCTATCTCCCCTCGTCATCTGCAACTCGCTCTGCTCGTACAGCCAATGAGGAAACTGTCCCAACACTGCACCCGAGGTCCCCAGTTCACAAGATGTGCCGTCCGCCCGGATCAAGATTGGCGGATTATGCCCGGCGTTGCAATAAGTCAGACGATGGTCCACATGATCCAGCACGCCATAAAAGAACGAACAGAACTTCCCCACCGGCGTGAAGTCACAAAGAATGCGATTGAGCCGGTGACACAATTCCGCCGGCGCAAGCCTTTGCCCCATAAGCGGCTTCAGTGCTGCGTGCAAGCTCGACATCAGCAGTGCCGCCGGCATGCCTTTGCCCGCCACATCGGCGATACAAAATACCGTCTCGCGGTCGCTGATTTGAACCACGTTGTAATAATCTCCGCCCACAAACTTCAAGGGCTGCGTCATTGCCGCTATCTCATATCCAGCAACATCGGGCAGTCGCTTGGGAAGCAGGCTGTCCTGGATCTCCCGTGCATCCCGTAATTCTTCCTCACGCACCCGCTGGGCTCGCCGTTGCGCTCGCGCCACCGACAATTGGGTCTGTAGCTTCTGCAGAAGCTCAAGGTTCTCCCATGGCTTCTGAATGAAATCCGAAGCGCCACGCCGCATGGCCTCAACTGCCAGGTCCACACTGCTCCACGCCGTCATGACAACTACGGGAAGCAGGCTATCGAGCGCTCGTAGTTGTGAGACGAGCTGCAGTCCCTCTCGGCCTCCCACCGTGCCGCGTGTGTAGTTAAGATCCATCAGGACAGCATCAAACTGTTCTGTTTCCATAGCCAGCAAAACTCGACCAGGATCTGTCACAATTTCTGTCGAAAAACCACTGTCCTTGAGTAGCATTTCCAGCGCGGCAAGAATGTGTGGCTGGTCATCCGCGATCAAAACCCGACCCGCACCAAAGTTGGTCGTCGATTGGCATTCTCGAATAGCTATGGCATCCATGCGGTAATCAAATGCATATGGCGCGCCAAACGCGCCTTCCAGCTAGACTGCTCATTCCAAAGCGAATTTGGACGCGGAAGTATGGCCACCGCTCCACGGCTTGTGCGCTCATGGAATCAGATGTCCACAAACGGACAAGAACTGGCGCTCGAAGGTGCACGATCTCGAGCCACTCTCAGAGGGATGCTTCCAGTCAGTTTAGATTGCCTTGACTGCGAGTAGCCTCTACCTCACGATCCATTTCTATAAGCCCTCAGAAAGGTGCTCGTTGGAGTTGTTTAGCCTACAATACCTGGCCAAGGACGGGAATGCTTGGGGCCGGGTGGCGGAATGCCAAGTTGTGCAGCGAAAAACCACCGCACGGGTTGATCACTGTACGCTCAAGGAATTTCTTCTTGCCCGGCCGACCCGAACTTCGGCAACTCCGTACTTTGCAATATCTCTCCCGCTACAGACCGCGACGAACACTACCTTCCAGACCCTTAGCTTCGAGACGGTGCGCAGATCGACATACTCGTACTTGAGCGAGAATGCGACTCCTTACAGTAATTGCAAAGCTTCGCCACGCAGCGCCTCGGTGATGAGGACGTTTGCGAACTTGATCTCCACACGGTATTTTGGAGCGATCGAGGCATAACGACTCGTCGGAGATGAAGGAGGATAAAGTGACTCGATTGTCTCGCCGGCATTTCATCGCCAATACTGCGTCGGCGGCCGGTGCGGCTTGGTTGTCTCGCATCGCAATGGCCGTTCCTCAAGATCCGGTGGTAGATGCAGGATCAGGTCCCAAGAGTGGTGGCGAGAGTGTCAGTCGAGAAAAGGTTTCCTGGCGGGTACTTCCATTTCGCATGAAACAAGTGCGCCTGGGAGAAGGACCCTGCAAAGCTGCCATGGAAGCTGACCGACGCTATCTGCATTCGCTACCTCCGGACCGCCTGTTGCACACCTTCCGAATCAACGCTGGACTTCCCTCCAGTGCGCGGCCTCTGGGAGGCTGGGAGGCCCCCGATTGCGAACTGCGCGGCCACTATGCCGGCGGTCATTACCTCTCCGCCTGCGCGCTCATGTATGCGAGTACCGGCGATGAGGATCTCAAGAAGAACGCGGACCTCGTAGTTTCCGAGCTTGGCAAGTGTCAAGCAGCTCTGAAGAGCGGGTATCTGAGCGCATTCCCGATCGAATTTTTTGACCGCCTCAGAGAACGGCAAAAAGTCTGGGCACCCTTTTACACGATTCACAAGATCATGGCTGGTCTGCTCGACGTGAACGTGCACTGCGGTAACGAACAGGCGCTCGCCATGCTGGAGGGGATGGCGGACTGGGTCGATGTCTACACCCAACCCCTAAGCTATGAACACATGCAGCGCGTGCTTGGGACCGAATATGGCGGCATGGGCGAAGTGCTCTCAAATTTGTACGCGGTCACGGGAAAAGAAAGATTCCTGGAAATCGCTCAGCGCTTCGACAAGAAAGCGTTTTTCGAACCGCTGGCCGCGCATCGCGATGAATTAAAAGGGCTGCACGTCAACACGCATATCCCGCAAGTAATCGCCGCTGCCCGTTACTACGAACTGACGGGTAAACGCCAGTATCGCGACATTGCTGAGTACTTCTGGAACGAGGTGGTCAGCGAGCGTTCGTACTGTACCGGGGGCACCAGCAATGATGAGTCGTGGAAGAGCGATCCGGGCAAGCTCTCGACCGAACTTGGCCCCGCCACCACAGAATGCTGTTGTGCCTACAACATGATGAAGCTTACCCGGCATCTGTTCGGCTGGTCGCCCGATGCGCGCTACATGGATTACTACGAGCGGTTATTGTTCAATCACCGCCTGGGCACAATCAATCCCGAAGACGGCACCATGATGTACTATCTGCCGCTCGCGTCGGGATATTGGAAGACCTTCGGTAAGCCCTTCGATTCTCTCTGGTGCTGCACCGGAACCGGTTCCGAGGAGTACGCGAAGCTGACCGACACGATTTATTTTCATGATGACGATTCGCTGTACGTCAATCTCTACGTGGACTCGCAACTGGAGTGGCCCGAGAAAGGATTCCGCTTCAGACAGGAAACTCGATTTCCAGAACAACAAGGCACCACAATCACGATCTCGGCTGACCAACCGGCTCAATTGACGATCAACGTTCGAATTCCTTATTGGGTCCGGGGCGGTGGCGTGAAGATTAACGGTACTGCTCTCCCGGCATTCGCGAGTCCCGGCAGCTATCTCGAGTTGAACCGAACCTGGAAGAGCGGAGACAAAATTGAATTGAATCTGCCAATGGACTTGCACGTCGAACCCATGCCAGACAATGATTCAATTCAAGCCGTCATGTATGGACCGCTGGTGCTTGCAGGCACCTTCGATGTTGTGCCTAACGAAATGAGTTATGGGAATTTCGAGCCCAAGCCGGACGCTCAGAAGAAAGTCCCGGACATCATCGCGGATCCAGCGAACCCAACCGCATGGGTTGAACCAGACGCCCGACAATCCCTCACGTTCCACGCCGCCGGACAGTCACAGGCATTCCCCTTGGTACCTTTGTATCAGGTCATTCACAACCGCTACGCCGTGTACTGGAACGTAAGAAATAGGAAGAATAGTTAGCCACGAGCAAGCGGCGGAGTGCCCGCGTGCGATATTGGGCCCTTGCTCTTCGCTCTCGCAACCATTAACGGCGAAAGCTTCGGAGGCCTTCGACCGTGACGCGTGGCATTCAGAACTGGCACGTACTCGAGTTCCTTCGACATGGCAACCGAACGCAACATAAGTCCACCGCGGCTCATATCGCCGCGCCCTACGAATTCGGCGGGAAACAATAGGCGCTCGCCAAAAATATCCAGCAAAGGTTCCACATACTTTGCGCTTGCAATGCTGCCCAGAAGAATGACGTCGCATGACTCTCCAAGACTTTTGGCAAGCGAGTGACAATCGCGATCGAGAGGAGTGCGATAACGGTGTTCGCTGGCATCAATATCCGTGCCTGACATCTCACGCAGTTGATCGAGCGTCACTACGGTTTGCGGAGGAACTAGACCCGCCGACGCCGTAATGACGAACGACCCTGAGATGTCGAGCGGGGGCGCGCAAAACGCCTGCGCGTAAGCCAGCTTGCCGCGAAAGTACAACCCGCTGATAAAAGTGAACAACTCTCCCAGCGTGACTCCATCCTGACGCAGACGGCACGCCAGGTCGGATCTGCCTGTTGGACCCAATATATAGCTTGCACGCAAGCCGGCTAAATTGGCGGGCGAGAGAAAGAAAATTTGATGCTTGCGGCGGAGTTGAGCTGACAATCCTTTACCTTCCAAGACACGTAGGGACTAACACGAGGCGCTGCTACCTTCACACAATAATTCAATTTTAGCGCACAGCGTTGACATTGAGGTGCATTCGAGCATGAATCTCCTGAATCGCCGAAAGGCGGCTGCGGAATTAAATTAACGTTGTTGACCTGTGACAGTGCGACGTGGCGATGAACTGTTTTGCTGGCTCCCTTCGAGATGAACACGTCCCGCAATCATCAGATCCGGAATCACGAATTCGGTGAATCCGTTGTGTTTCACCGGGACGAGGGACTTGCAGCACGGCTGTTCCGGAGTTTCGTAGCGAATGGAATCAAACGATCCTTTGACCTGCACCTGAATCCGAACTGGCTCTTCAGCATAGTTAATCAATTCGAGAACGATTCCGCGTTGTGCCTTGTAGGGCACAGCGACCGCCGTCAAGCCGTTCCATACACTGATCAGCGAATTTTGCCTTCCCAGCAGCCTGCGAATGTCCTGAGCAAACGTCTCGGGATCGCTTACGGGTTCAGCGAGCTCAAGCACGCTCCCTTTTCCAACCGCATAGCGCATCGTCTGTTCGTTTAGCCGGACTGCCTCACTTCTCTGCCATGGATATGAGCCGTGGGCGTCCACGACGACAATCGTCTTCCCTTCGGCTGCGATACTTGGGACTTGCTCGAATGTTCCTTTGTCCTTTGCAAAGATCACGATCACATTGAAGCTTTCAAAATCTGCTGATTTCAAATCCGCGGGAAGCAGGACCTTGAAGGGTATATTGTGTCGGGCCAGCAGATTCATGGCCTCGTCACCGGGATCGAGATCATCGACCACGAGTGCTACATTGGCCATTTCCGGCAGCTGTTGCCCGGGCGGATCCGAGTAGAAGTTTGCGTACGATTGTATTTGGTGCCAAAGCTTCCAGGCGTCCTGATTGCCATCGGCAAGACCTTTTTGCAAGCGCTCATCAACTTGCAAAACCAAATCGGCATGAAACGCACCCGCCTCCGTCACGGCCAGTGCATACTCCGTGGCTGTAGCGTCCTTTCGTTGCTGCCCGGACTCCGCCGAGGTCCACGCAAAGCTGTACATCGGACGCTCGTGGGGACGAGATCTTCGTGCAATCCTCACCTGAGACAGGTTGCTATCGATCCACGGCTGAGCGGTAGGACTCGAGACTTCCAGCACCGAACCACGCTTAATGACCAGGCTGCCTCTCATCTCTGGCTGTTTACCCTCAGGACTGAGCACCAGGATACGAAGCTTGGGGTGAGCTGATCGCAAGCTTGCGATAGCTTGGTCGATCCCTGCTCGATCGGATGAAGAGCTGTTCAGGATGATCCCCGTCCAACCGTTCTTCTCGGTAGCTATTGCGGCTGCCTCGGCCTGCTGCAATGTCGACTCGAGATACACCCTGTATCCCTTTTTTTTCGCCTCGGCCCCTTCGTGAGATGGGGCTCCGCTCCAGGAAACCACCAGATCGCGGACTGCAAGCGCATCCGCCGGAGGTAGCTGCGAGCTACTCCAAAGAACGTAAACCCCGCTCCAGGCAGAAGTGGAGAGCAAAGTGACCAGGCACACTAGGATCGCTTTGCAGGCGCTCACGCGCTTTGTTCGTTGAGATCGATTGATCACAATCTTTTTCCAAACAGAATTTGTGGCCCGCTCATCACCTTTTCCATCTGCGCTTTCGGCGAGATCCAGATTGCCGAGGCACCCTGCATACCCTTCATCAGCGACTTCCCCTTTTCCGGTCCAAGCAAGAGTAAAGTGGTTGAAAGTCCGTCGGACATCGTCCCGTTCGGTGCGATGACGCTGACCGAGAACTCGGTCTTCAGCGGCCTTCCTGTAACGGGATCGATAATGTGGCCAGGTGAGTCCTGCCCCAGCAAAGATGGCAGCGATTGCTCTGAGGTGGAGACACTTTCATCCTTCAGCATCACATAAGGATCGATCTGGCGAGAAGGGTCCCTCAGATGTACCAACCAGGCACTTTGACCGGGAGGAGAGCCCATCACGAAAATCGTGCTTCCCCCTGCATTGATCAAAGCATCGCGAACACCTGAGGCACGCAGGATCTCACCGGCCCGGTCCACGGCGTAGCCTTTCCCGATCGCGCCCAAATCCAACTGCAGGCACGGCGAGCGGAATGTGATTTGGTCCGGCGGAGTCAAAACGATTTTCTCGTAGCCGACACAGTCTCGAACTTCCCTCTCTTGCGCGGCGGTAGGCGTCGCTTCGCCCGACAAAGCTACTTTCCATAAATTCACCAGCGGAGCGATGCTAATGTCGAACTTTCCTTCCGAAATTTTCGAAAGCTCCACTGCTTTCTCAATTACGAGGTATAAATCAGAGGGAACACGTTTGGTGCGAAGATGAGCGGAGCGATTCAAAGTGCTGAGCGCGCTCTCGGGTTTGTAGTTGCTGAAAAGATCGTCGATCCGGACAACCTCCCGAAAAGCCTTCTCGATCGCATTCGACACATCCTGGGAAGAATCCTGATATGCGGCGATTTCGAATACCGTCCCCATGACGTATTTCTTTCGGTACACGAGAGACGTGTCTTCCGAACTCTGGAGAGTTGGAGCGGCACAGAAGAGGACGATGATCATTGCAGCCCATCGTTTATCGCAGCGCATAAACCTCACCGCTAAGGCTCGCCAGATACATAGTGTCGCCGGCGAGCACAGGCACGGACTGGAGTGCCCCGCCCAAGCCGGCTCTCCAGGCCACATTTCCGGTGGTGCTGTCCAAAGCAAACGTGCCGCCAGCTTGAATACAAACAACGCCGTTTGCGATCACGGCAGGCGCGGTGACGACTTCTCCGACCGCGGTCTTCCAACGCAACTCACCGGTTTGCGTCTGGAGCGCATAAAGAAAACCATCTTTGCTGCCGAATACGGTGAGGTCCCCCGAGACGGCCGGTGAGGATGCGATGCCCAATCCCGTCTCATACTTCCAGCGGACTGCTCCTGTGCCGGCGTCCATCGCGTAGAAGAAAAAGTCTTCAGAGCCAACGAGAACGAGATCACCGGCGAGTGCGGGGGAGGAATCGATACCATTGCTCGTCGAAGTGCTCCATGTGACTTTGCCGGTGGAAGAATCAACGCTATACAGCTTGCCGTCGCCGCACCCGACGTAGAGCTGGCGCCCGGCTGCGTAGACTGTGGAATAAATTCTCCCGCCCACTTCCCTGCTCCAGCGCTCCTTGCCGTCTGCGGGACTCACCGCGTAAAGTTTGGCGTCAGCGCTTCCGAAATAGATAACGCCATCGCGAAACACAGGCGAGCCCCAGACTTCAGACCCCGTCGGGAATTCCCAGAGCTTGGCTCCGGAATTTCTGTCCACCGCGTAGACTTTTCCGTCATCACAACCGAACAATATTCGGCTTTTGCAAATCGACGGAGTGGAATGGACCTGTCCGCCGGCCTGAAACTTCCATTTCAAATTGCCGGTCAGGGCGTCGATTGCGTGCAGCACGCCATCCATAGACGTCACGTACAAAATGCCGTCGTAAAGAATCGGCGCGGAACGCACCGAACTACCGGCGCGGTATTGCCACAGTGCCCGCTCAGGTGACTGTGGCGCATGTCGACCCTGTCCACCGGTGCGAGCGTCGTCCTGCAGCAGAGTCGGCCAGTCCCCAGGAGCGTTGCTGGTCGCTTGTTCCGTATTCATGAATTCAGGCCGCGACAATGCGGTGATCGATCTGCTTCCGGTCTGCCACCCCGAGCCCTAGCTTGCCGGCGGCTTCAATGTGTCCTGGCTGTCGGAAGAACAAGTTTTTCGAAGCATTATGGTAAAACTCGGAGCCGTCGGCGGTAATTGAGTTTGCATCGTGCAGCCATAACGAAGGCGCACCTTTTTCGTGGCGCTTCTTTTCAATGGCCTCCAGTTCAACCGTGTCCATAGCCACCGGATCCGTCGCCGCCAGGAGAATGCCGGTCTGATCGATGAAATCCTGGACTTGAGTCAGTGGCCCGCCATGCCAGACTTGTCGCATTCCATCCATGATGTGCAATACGGACTTCGAACGTAACGGCTCCGCTGTACACATCAGGCCGATGACCGGGTTGGTGAAGGTATGTGGCGCACGATGCGTACGGGCTACGTTATTGAATGTGCCGTATGCGAGATTCTTGAGAGCTCCGGTGACCCCGGAAGCCGAGTGATCCTTCATCGTCGGCACATTGATGATTTTGGTCAACTCATGTGCGACGATGCTTGCCATGTAAGAGCGGGTCTCCCATTCGCCAAAGAAGTTGGCGTCACAGTAGACCGTTGGTTCATAGGCACCACCCGCGGCGAACGCCTCCTGAATTCCGACAATTCGAACTCCCGGAGGCAGCAACGCCTGATAGCTTCCGATATCAATCTCATAGGAATAACGGTCATAGACCACGATGTTACGTGCAGGAACTCCAACCGACTGAACCGCACTGATGATCTCGCGCACGATCTCGGGAGAAGAACAACAGGCTGGCGCGCCCGACGGGTTGATTTTGATTCCAACCACATCCTTGGGTTGAACGAACTTAGCCCAGGCATCGCGAGCAAACCTTTCTCCCGTCAATTCCTTCATCGCCTGCTCGAGCATCCGGCTCACGATATTTTGTGAAACGCGGTTGCGGACGATCGCATTGGGATTGCGGATTTCGACGACGCGCCCCGGAAACAGCCCCGGCATACCGAGAGGCGATGGCTTGTAGTCTGCCAGGCCCCGTAGTTCGATCGGCGGCAGCGCAGGTGCAACCGCGTCGGCCCGCACCATCGGATCGAGTCCCTGCACCAGCAGAGACGCGCTTCCAACGCAGCCGGCCTTTACGAAAGTACGGCGATCCATGAGTCCGTCCCGATGCAAATTCTAGAAATAGCCGATCAGATTACGATAGCGCGACGCTGTTTACAACATTGCACGAACCCATCGTGCCGCGAAGGATGACAATCCTTTGTGCAATGGGTACACTTTCGCTTCACATTTAGAGAGAGGCCCATGCCAAGTTGGACGAAGCTGTCACTTGCCATCATTGCAACAATCTCCATCGCCCTCGGATGTTCTCCGACAACCCTCGCCCAATCTCCTCGCTATGACCTGCTGCTTAAGGGCGGCCATGTGATTGATCCTGCCAATCACATTGATGAAATCCGTGACGTCGCAGTCTTTCAGGGCAAGATTGCTGCCGTCGAAAAAAATATACCCGCTGATCAGGCCGGAAAAGTTGTTGATGTCTCCAAGCTCTACGTCACGCCCGGCCTTATCGATATCCACTATCACGTAGGCCATGGAGGGGCTCCGCTGGACTGGTTCTCTCCCGATGCGCGAGCGCATTTCTTGCCACTGGGCATTCCCGCGGATTTGGCTTTGCAGTCAGGAGTGACCACGATCGTGGACGCGGGCACTTCGGGGGCTGAGACATTCCTTCAGGAAAAAGAGGAAGTCATCGATCGCGCCAGGGTTCGGGTCTTGGCATTCCTGAATATCGTGGCCAATGGCATGAATGGCGGACTCGAGGAGAGTCTCGACCAGATGGATACGAAACTTTGCGCTGCAACCATCAAACGTTACCCGGATCATTATCGTGGGAGTGAAAACCGCCCACTACTGGACGCGGCTGCCTTGGGATGCCGAGCATGTACCTTGGGCCGCAGTGGACCGCGCCATCGAATGCGGCACAATCGCCAACGTTCCCGTCATGTTTGACTTCTGGCCGCGGCCGGATCGAAGTTATGAAGACCTGATCCTGAAGAAGATGCGTCCCGGCGACATTCACACTCATGTCTTCGCCCAACAGTTTCCCATCATTCTTCCAGATGGCAAGATCAATCCCGCTCTAGCGGAAGCCCGTGCACGCGGCGTCATTTTCGATGTGGGGCACGGCAGCGGCAGCTTCTGGTTTCGCAATGCCGTCCCGGCGGAGAAGCAGGGGTTTATTCCCGATTCGATGTCGACCGATTTGCATACCGGTAACTACACCGTCGTCAGCATGAATAACGTGATGTCGAAATTCCTGGCCATGGGTGTCCCGCTCCAGGATGTGATCCTCCGTTCCACTTTGAATCCCGCCAACGAGATTCACCGGCCGGACCTCGGAACTTTGTCTGTCGGCAAAGACGCTGATATTGCCGTCCTCGATCTGATGAAGGGGCAGTTCGGGTACATCGATTGTGGTGTCGCCAGGATGAATGGGAATTTGCAATTGATGGCCCGCATGACTATCCGCGCTGGACGCATTGTGTTCGATCCTTTTGGTCTGAGTATGGTTGAGTGGGAAAAGGCCCGCCCGCAGTATTTCTTGATCCCCGATGTCGGGACTGCCTTACCGGCAAGGGCGGACGATTTTCCGCGAGACTGATTTTCTGACCACCGATAGTGCGAGAGGAGTCCTGGTCATGCGACAGATGAGTCGGCGAAAGCTTCTAGGCAAGGGTGCGCAGGCGGTTGCGGGCGGGATCGCATTTTCACGAATCCCTGCCTTGGAAGCTCGCGCGGCTTCCAAGCCCTCCAAGTCAGAGGCCGCCGTTGACTATTACCAGAAGCTCGGCGTGACGCCGTTCATCAACGCCGCCGGCACCTATACAGTGCTGTCGGCCTCCACAATGCCAGAGCAAGTCCAGGCAGCCATCGCACTCGCGGCCAGACAGCCGGTCAACCTGAACGAACTCATTGATGCATCAGGTGCTTACTTGGCTAAACAACTGCGCTGTGAAAGTGCGCTCGTCACCGCGGGTGCGGCTGCCGCGCTGGTCGTCGGCACGGCCGCTTGCGTCACGCTAGGAAATGCGCAATCGATTCTCGATATTCCCACAGAAATGGGTGGTCTTAAAAACGAGGTGATCGTTCAAAAAGCGCATCGTTACGGATATGACCATGCTCTGCGCAATTGCGGAATTCGTTTTGTAGAGGTGGAAACTCTCGAGCAATACCAGCAGGCATTCACGGATCGCACCGTAATGGCTCATTTTTTCAATGCAGGTGGCGGCAATATCAGCCGTGAAGATTGGGTGCGCGTCGCTCACCAGCACGGAGTGCCATGTTTCAACGATGCGGCCGCCGATGTCCCCCCAATTTCCAATCTCTGGAACTACACACAAATGGGCTTCGATCTGGTGACTTTCTCCGGTGGCAAAGGCCTGCGAGGACCGCAATGCTCTGGGCTGCTGTTGGGCAGAAAGGATCTGATCGAGGCCGCCAAAAAGAACAATTCACCCAACTCGAACACCGTCGGCCGCGGCATGAAAGTTGCCAAAGAGGAAGTTGTGGGCCTCGTCGCGGCGGTGGACTTGTTCCTGAAGCAGGATGATGCCGCGATGGCGGCAGAGTATTGGGGACGGGCAGACCGCATTGCGAAAGGCTTAACTGGTATCCCAACAGTGCAGACCCAAGTCTTCGTTCCCGAAGTCGCCAATCATGTTCCACATCTGCTGATCACTTTTGACCAGAACCGGGTCAAGATCACGGGCGCGGAAGTCATGCAGCGGATGCGCCAAGGCAAGCCCCGCATTGAACTGAATCCTTCGACAGGTGGCGCGCCGGCCAGCGCGGGCCTGCCGGGCGGACCCAACACGATCGTTGTCGGAGTCTGGATGCTGCAGCCCGGAGAGGACATGATGGTCGCAAAGCGCCTGCGCGAGGTTCTAAAAGGGGCACTCGCCACATAGACCGAAGCGCTCCCCGCTGTCTCGAAACTTTCTGCAGCTTGTTGGTACTCGTCTAATAGCCTCAACTTCTGGCTGCCGCCAGCTTCCCAAGCTTTCCCAAAACCGGACTAAATCCCGCTTCGGGAATGATTCCTGCCGCTTGTGATCATTGTCACTTGAGCCTGTGTTCGCAATGACTGTGTGCTCTCGAGAAGAGTTCTTATGCTGGAGACAGCGAATGCTGTGAGAGTGTCCATGCCTACATCCCCCTCGCCTTTAGTAGTGCCTGCCGAAGAGCAAGTCTTTATTGAAAACGTCATCAATAATCGACGGGGGCGGCCTGGAGCGCTGCTGGGGATTCTCGAAGCCGCACAGGAACGAAACCGCTACAAATATCTTCCTCTGGACACGCTGCGTTACATAGCTTCCAAGATGGATCTGCCTCTCTCTCGCATCTACAGCGTCGCCACCTTTTACGCACTTTTCAATCTACAGCCCCAAGGCGAGAACACGATCTGCATTTGCCGCGGCACCGCGTGCCACACGCGCGGATCTCGAAGCCTGCTGCAGGGCGCTCGACTGGAATTAGGTCTTGGACTCGATGCTGACGACACTCAAGGGAACGAGGCGGACAAGTTGTTATTGACCACGCCGGATCGCGAGTTCACGGTGCGCACCGTGGCGTGTTTCGGACAGTGCGCCATGGCTCCAGTGGTCGAGATCAACCATCGCATCTGCGGACACGCCACGGAACGTACGCTGCAACGCGAGATTCAGACTATTCGGGCAGGAGAGTAGGAATGCCTCGAATCCAGGATATTGGCGCTTTCAACGCGGTCCGGGAAGCAGGATTATCAAAGCTCGTTCCAGCCGTGCCCCGCGTTGCGATCGGAATGGGCACCTGCGGCCGGGGGAATGGAGCCGAAGGCCTGTACCAGGCCATGACGCGAGCCATCGAGGACAGCGGCCATGACTTGGTCCTGGCTCCGGTCGGCTGCTTCGGGGCGTGCTTTCAGGAACCGCTGGTCAATATCAGGTTGCCCGGAAAGCCGCTGGTGATTCTGAAACATGTGCAGGCCAATGACGCGGTGCGTCTGCTGCACGACATCACGCTCGGCAATCTCACTCCCGATCATATCTATTGCAAGATCGAAGAGTGGGACCATATCACCGGGCACATTCGCTACGGCGAAGGATATCCCGAAGTGCCTGCCTGGAACGAAATCACTTTCTTTAAAGGGCAGAAGAAGATCGTTCTGCGGAACTGCGGAATCATCAATCCCGACGATATCGAGGAGTACATCGGCATCGGGGGATATCAGGCTCTCTATAAGGTGCTGATTGATGCGAATCCTGGCGGCGTGATCGAGCAAATCAAGGCATCGAAGCTGCGGGGACGCGGTGGCGCAGGCTATTCCACGGGCAACAAATGGGAGTTTCTCGCCAAGGCAAAAGCCGAGCCCAAATACATCATCTGCAATGCCGACGAGGGCGATCCCGGCGCGTACATGAACCGCAACGAGATCGAAAGCGATCCGCATTCGCTGCTCGAGGGCATGATCATCGGCGGGTATGTCATGGGCGCCCACGAGGGAATCATCTACGTGCGCGCGGAATATCCGTTGGCGGTGCATCGTCTCAATCGAGCCATCGAACAAGCCCGCGAGTACGGCCTCCTGGGAGAGAACATCCTGGGACGCGGATTCAAGTTCGACATTGAACTGGTCGAAGGCGCGGGGGCTTTCGTATGCGGCGAGGAAACTGCGCTGATTGCCTCTCTCGAAGGTGAAGCGGGGCGGCCTCGCCCGCGTCCTCCTTTTCCCGCGCAAAAAGGACTCTGGGGCAAGCCCACCAACATCAATAACGTCGAGACCTGGTACAACGTCGCGCCCATCGTGATGCGCGGTCCCGCATGGTTCACGGAAACCGGCAGCGCCAAGAGCTCCGGCAGCAAGGTGTTTTCCATCGTCGGCAAAGTTAAAAATACCGGGCTGGTCGAGATGCCGCTGGGCACTTCACTGAAGACATTCATCTACGACATCGGAGAGGGGACGGTCGGAGATCGCCAGGTGAAAGCGGTGCAGACAGGCGGTCCCTCTGGAGGCTGCATTCCTCAGGACATGTTCGATACGCCAGTAGATTACGAAAACCTGGGTCAACTCGGGTCCATCATGGGTTCTGGCGGCATGGTTGTCATGGACGAAGACAACTGCATGGTCGATGTTGCCCGCTATTTCATCGAGTTCACCCACTCGGAATCCTGCGGCAAGTGCGTTCCTTGCCGGGTGGGGCTGAACAAGTGCCTGCGCATTTTGAACCGAATTACCGAAGGCGCAGGAGCCACACGCCACCTCGAAATTCTTGATGAACTGAGCCGTTATATTCGCGATTGCTCGCTGTGCGGCCTGGGGCAAACGGCTCCCAACCCAGTGCTGACCACATTGAGGCATTTCCGGAGCGAGTTTGAGGACCACATTCTGGGGCGACGTTGTGCTGCGGGAGTCTGCGAGGAACTCGCCCTCTCGCCTTGCGAGAACAGTTGCCCGCTGCACATGAACATCCCGCGATTCCTGCAGCTCTACAAGGAGAAGCGTCTGGAGGAAGCATTCCTTTCTGTGCTGCTGGATAATCCACTTCCGGCTTCCACCGGCCGCGTTTGCCAGCATCCGTGCGACAGCCGTTGCCGCCGTCAAACCATGGATCAGGCGGTCAACATGCGGGAGGTGCACCGCTTCATTGCAGATTCTATTTTCAATTCCGAGAAGTATCCCGCAATGGTGCAGGCCGTGAGTTCCCTCAAGCTCGATGCCACCGGCCGCAAGGTTGCGGTCGTGGGCGCGGGGCCTGCTGGGCTTACGGCTGCGTTCTATCTGGCCATGTTCGGTCATGATGTAACTGTGTTCGACAGCAAGTCGGAAGCAGGTGGAATGCTGCGCTTTGCCCTTCCGGAGTACCGCTTACCCAAGTCTGTGCTGCGGCGTGAGATTGATCTGATCGAGTCGCTCGGAGTGAAGTTCAGTGTCAACACCCGAGTAGGATTCGATTTGCCTCTGAACGATCTGGACGACCGTTTCGACATGATTTTCCTCTCCATCGGCACGTGGAAAGAATCTTGGGTCTACCAGTCGGGCACGGAATTGAAGGGTGTTTATCCGGCTCTGAATTTCCTGGAGGCGGTTGCTGCCGGTCAGGAAGTCGGCCTGGGACGTCGCGTGGCCATTATCGGCGGCGGCAATGCCGCCATTGATTCGGCAAGAACCTCCTTGCGCAAAGGCTGCGACGTCACCGTCTTTTACCGCCGCGCGCGCAAAGACATGCCGGCCATCGAAGAAGAAACGCGCGCCGCCAGTGAAGAAGGCGCCAAGTTCGTCTTCCTTGCCGCTCCTCACCGCGTTATCGGGGATGCAAAGGGCAATGTGAAAGCCATTGAGATCGTGAAGACCCGGCTGGGTGAATACGATTCCTCCGGTCGCCGAAAACCCATTGCTACCGACGAGATCCAGCGCTTCGACTGCGATTCAGTGATATTCGCGATCGGCGAGACGGTTGATCTGGACTTTGCCCGCGCCTCCGGTCTGGTTCTGAAAGAAAGCGGCACGATCGAGGTCAATCGTTTCACGCTCGAGACCAGCCGTCCGCGTTTTTATGCTGGAGGCGACCTGGTGACCGGTGCTTCCAACGTTTCCAATGCGATGGCATACGGCAAACAAGCGGCACGCAGCATCGATCTGCAATTAATGGAGACCGACCGTTGGCAGCAGCTGTATCCCAAATTTGATTACCAGCAGACCCCTCCCGAGGAGCCGAGCCCGGCAGGCCGGCATTCGGGACATCCGCTTTCCGCGTCCAGTCGCGTGCGTTCCCAGGACGAAGTGGTCGCAGGACTTACAGCGGAAGAGGCCATGGACGAAGCATGTCGCTGCCTGCGCTGCGATGCGAAGGCGGTCGAAGTAAGTTAGCGCGCAAAAGGAGCAGACCTTGGCTCAGAAGAAGCTGTCAATCCGCATCGACGGAGAGTTGATCAGCGCCTCAGAAGGGCAGAGCATTCTGCAGGCGGCCCGCGCCAATGGGAAACAGATTCCCACCCTGTGCGCGCTGGAAGGTCTGACCGACGTGGGCGCGTGCCGGATCTGCTTGGTCGAAGTCTCGGGCACGGAGCGATTGTTCCCAGCATGCACTACTCCCATCCAGGAGGGAATGTCGGTCACCACCAACTCGCCGAAGCTGACTCGCTATCGCCGGATCTCGCTCGAACTGCTGCTGATCGAACGCAATCATGTCTGCGCGGTTTGCGTGTCCAACGGGCATTGCGAACTTCAGGCTATGGCGACCGCGATGGGAATCAGTACGGTCGAGCTCGCATATAACTTCCCCCGGTTGTCGATTGACATGTCGCATCCCAGATACGTCCTCGATCACAACCGTTGCATCTTGTGCACGCGCTGCGTGCGCGTGTGCGCAGAACTCGAAGGAGCCCACGTATGGGAGCTCAGTTCCCGAAGTATTCACGCCCGCATCGTGAGCGACATGAATGAGAAATGGGGGCAGGCCTCCAGTTGCACAAGTTGCGGAAAGTGCGTGCATGCATGTCCGACCGGCGCGCTGGCCGAAAAAGGCTATGGCGTAGAGGAGATGGTAAAGAAGATCGGCACTGTGACCTCGTTGGTGCACCGGAGAGGAGTCCAGGCATGAAGAAGGTCAAAGTCGCGACCGTGTGGCTCGATGGATGCTCCGGCTGTCATATGTCGCTGCTCGACATGGATGCTGCGATTATTGCCCTTAGCCGCAAGATCGACCTCGTCTATGGACCACTGGTAGATGCCCAGGAATTTCCGGAAGAAGTTGACGTCACGCTCGTCGAGGGAGCAGTCAGTTCGCAGGATGATCTGGCGAGAATTCAGAAAATCAGACAGCGGACGAGTCTGCTGATCTCTATGGGAGATTGCGCGGTAACCGGAAACGTTCCCAGTATGCGAAATTCAGTTCCTGTTTCCAGATTATTGCAACGCATTTACGTTGACGGAGCGGACGACGCCAAAACCATTCCCTGCGAGGGTGTGCCGGCGTTGTTGAAGGAAGCGCGGCCGGTCCGCGAGTTCGTGAAAGTCGATATCAGCTTGCCGGGATGTCCGCCGCCATCGAAGGCGATTTTCGCGGTGATCAACGATTTGCTGGAGGGACGAAAACCAGCCGCAGGCATGAAAGTAAAGTTCGGATAGGAGCGTGGGATGAAGCGCATCACAATCGAACCGGTGAGCCGCATCGAAGGTCACGCGAAGATTACGATCCACCTTGACGACGACGGGCACGTCGCCAATACGGAATTTCACGTGACCCAGGTTCGCGGCTTCGAGAAATTCACGGAGGGACATCCCTTTTACGAGATGCCTGGCATCACGGCCCGGATCTGCGGAATCTGTCCAGTGAGCCATCTGCTGGCATCTGCCAAAGCGGGGGACGCCATCATGGCAGTGCGCATCCCGCCCGCCGCAAGAAAACTGCGGGAGTTGGTTCACCTGGCCCAGATTGTGCAATCTCACGCTCTGAGCTTCTTTTATCTTTCTTCTCCAGACTTCCTGCTTGGCATGGACTCGGAAGCGGCGTCGCGGAATGTTTTAGGCGTGATCGCCGCTCATCCCGAGATAGCGCGCGACGGCATTGAGCTTCGCAAGTTTGGACTGCTCATCATCGAAGGTCTCGCGCAAGAAAGGGTGCATCCCTCCTGGATTGTGCCTGGAGGCGTTGCCGCTCCTCTGAGCAGCGCAACTCGCGACCGAATTCTTTCCGGGCTGCCGGCTGCAAAGGACATAGCCGAGCGAACCATCCGCTTTTTCAAGCGAGCGCTCGATCACCTCAAAGAAGAGATCGACTACTTTGGATCCATTCCGACGGCATACGCGGGCCTCGTGGACGAAAATGGAACCTTGCAGCTTTACGATGGCTTCCTGCGATTCCGCTCTTCAGATGGCGAGATCTGCAAAGATCAGGTTCGCCCCGAAGACTATTCCCACTGGATCGGCGAAGCCAGTCTGCGTAATTCCTATTTAAAGGCGCCCTTCTTTAAGCCATTGGGATACCCCGCTGGTATCTACCGGGTAGGTCCACTCGGGCGTTTGAACGTCGCAGACCGGCTCGGTACTCCCACGGCAGATGCCGAGCTCCAGGATTTCCATCAGCGCTTCGGCGCTGTCGCGCACAGCGCGTTCCTTTATCACTACGCGCGCCTGATCGAAATTACCCATGCTCTCGAGAAGATCGAAACGTTATTGGAGGATGCGCAAATCCTCGATCCACACGTGCGGGCGACGGCAGGGGTGAATGCGCCGGAAGGCGTCGGCATAATCGAAGCGCCCCGGGGAACCTTGATTCATCACTACAAGGTAAACGAGGAAGGCGCCATCACGTGGGCCAATCTGATTGTCGCAACCGGCCACAACAATCTCGCAATCG
The DNA here is from genome assembly GCA_963785865.1 of uncultured Acidobacteriota bacterium. Lineage (GTDB taxonomy): Bacteria > Acidobacteriota > Terriglobia > Terriglobales > Acidobacteriaceae > Sulfotelmatobacter. The sequence continues at coordinate 160,937 of CAWAXF010000037.1, forward strand.
GGCAGAGCGTAAAGCAAGTCAGTGAGCATTTTGTGGACGGCAACAAGCTCACCGAGGGCATGTTGAACCGGGTCTGCGCAGTGGTCCGGGCTTACGACCCATGCCTGAGTTGTTCGACCCATGCATTCGGAGTACCCGCCATCGCGCTGCAACTCGTCGATGCGAAAGGACAAGTGGTGGACGAACTGTCCAACTGCTAAGAGCGCGATTTTCGGATTTCCCCCGCGATGTTGGCTCACAAGCACGTTTCTACCCAGCCGTGACCCTTCCTTCTGCATTCCTTGTGCATTCTCCTGTTGTAAAACCCATCGCTGCAGCTAGCCAGTCCCCTCGCGCTAGCAACGGACTGAACGCCATATTTCCATCACATGAAAACCGGTGACAAAACTGGGCACGAGCCGCTTTCCGAACTTGACAGAGTTCCACGTAGTGGAATATGTTTTCGCGCCATGGGAGTGTGGGCGGGTGTAGTTCCAGTCGTGAAACGGGTCTGTGCGGACCTGACAACGGTTTAAAAAAAGGTTAACAACAATCAAGATCGAGTGGTGCGCAGATTGAGCCTCACTGTCGCCCTGGGAGATGGTCATGAGAAATGCTCAGAGGTTCTTCGCTCCGCTTTTCCTCATCCTGGCGTTGTTTCTCGCCCCAACCTTTTTGTTCGCCGATGTCACGGGTTCGATCCTCGGAGTCGTGCGCGATCCATCACAAGCCGTAGTCAAGGGAGTAAGCGTAACCATTACGAACACGCAGACCAATCTTTCCCAACAGACTGTTTCAGCCGACGACGGTTCCTATCGCTTCTTGGCCTTACCCGCTGGGACATACAGGCTGAACGCCACAGTGACCGGCTTCCAGCAATTCCAGACCACTGACATCGTCCTGAAGGTGAATGATCAACTGCGCGTGGACATTCCATTAAGGGTCGGGAATATCAAGGAAGAAGTGAGCATTGAAGCCAAGGCCGTGCAGGTTCAAACGGAAAGCACGCAACTTGGCGATGTCATCGATTCGAAGAAGATGCTGGCGCTGCCCTTGAACGGGCGCAGCTACCTTGACCTGCTCGGATTGCAGGCTGGCGTCGCTCCCGAGACCGCCGGCACGATGCGGCGGAGACCGGCCCGTGTCCGGGTTATATCCAAAATGGCGGGCAATGTTTCCGTGAACGGCCAGCGCGAAACGGCAAATGCGTTCCTGGTAAACGGCGGAGATGTCAGCGAAGGACGAAACTTGGGTGCTGGCCTGGTGCCCAACCTTGGATTCGGTGGAAGAGTTTCGCCTGATCACGAACAGCTTCGATGCGGAATACGGAAAATTCAGCGGCGCGGTGATGAACGCTATCACCAAATCGGGCACGAATAGCTTCCATGGCGACGTCTTCGAGTATCTGCGCAATGACAAAATGCGATGCTGTCAGTTACTTCGATCCCAACAAGTGGCGAACTGCGACGCAATCAGTTCGGCGGCGCGCAGGAGGGCCCTTCTGGAAGGACAAGATCTTCTGGTTCACAGATTACCAGGGCACAAGGCAAGTGCAGGGCGCTGAGACGGGACTGGGTGACGCTCCCAACTGCCGCCCAGCATCAACGGCAATTTTGACCCCGCCGAATTGAGCGGCGCCGTCGATGGCGGTCCTGCCGACCGAAGGGCGATTTCTCGGCGCAGCCCCCTTGTCGATTGGCCTACGAGACTTTCACAGCGTTGGGTTACACGGTCACCAGCGGAGAGCCGTATAGTTTCCCCGGCTGTACCTCTACGGCACAGTGCGTGTTTCCTGGCGGCGTTATCCCGCAAAAGGCTTGGTCACCAGCAGCAGTCGGGATTCTCCCGTTCATCCCAGTGCCAGGCGACCCCGGGTACCGGAATCTACTGCGGATAACAGCCAGAGGAACAGGGTTCGACTGACAACAAGATCGGAGAGCGGGTCGATTTCATAATCGAAAGACAGGAAATTGGTCGTTCTATTACCATTTCGACGATTCGAGGCCGTGAATAGTGCGCTGCCCGAGGCAAGCGTTCCCGGCTTTCCCCGGTGACGCCAACGCGAGCCAAGAGTTCGTCATCAGTAACACCAAGAGTATCGGGACTTCCGCAGTAAATGAGGCGCGTGCCACTTTCTTCCGAACAGCTACCCACTTGAACAAGCCGACTGGCTTGTCAAGCGTTTCCGATCTTCGGATTTCGTCACCGGGGTCGGAACCCAAGGAATCATCCCCAATGCGACTCCCGGATTTCCGGAGACCGTACCCCAACTTTACTTCAACAACTTCGCTATGGGCACACCGTCTCTGATAACCTTCCAGCCCAATAACACCTACATGTTATCTGACGGATTTTCCAGATGCTGGGAAGCCATACCCTTAAGTTCGGTGGCGAATTCCGCTATCTGCAGGTCAACGAGCGCAATCTGGCTAGCCCGGACGGGGCCTTTGTCTTCGATGGCACTGTAACCGGCAATGATTTCGCCGACTATCTCATTGGAGCCCCCACCGGGGCTGGAGGCGGCTTCACTCAGGCTGCTTTACAGCTCCTGGATTCCCGCACTCGTTACGGCGGCGCCTATGCGCAGGATACTTGGAAAGTGAGACCGAATCTTACTCTCAACCTCGGCCTGCGTTGGGAAGTGAGCAGCCCCTGGTACGACACCCAGGGTAAGATCCAGACTTGGGTTCCGGGAAAGCAGTCGAGGTCTTTCCGGGATCGCCCAAAGGGCTGGTATTTCCCGGCGATCCAGGCATTCCCAAGACGCTCGCCCCAACCCAATACAACAATTTTGGCCCACGCCTGGGACTGGCCTATTCGCCGGGTTTTCACGACGGCGTTTTGGGAAAAATCTTCGGCGGGCCGGGCAAAACCAGCATCCGTGCATCCTATGGCCTCTACTACACCTCAGTGGAAGATCTGAACTTATTTTACGAGGTCGCCGATGCTCCCTTTGGCTTGTACTGGACCAGTCCGGGTCCCGTTTTGTTTGAGGAACCTTACCGAAATCGGCAAGATGGATCTACCAAGGACGAGGGACAGCGCTTTCCTTTCACGATTCCGACTCCGGGAAGCCCGGCAAATAAGACGCTCAGTTTCGCAGTTTATGAGCCGATGTCTTACTTTCCCGGATATGACATTCACAACAAGCTTCCCTATGCTGAGCACTTCAATCTTTCGATTCAGCGTGAGCTCAGCAAATCAACCGTGCTGACGCTGGCGTACGTTGGTACTGAGGGTCATAGGCTCATTTCGCAACAGGAAATCAACCCGGGCGATGCGGCGCTCTGCATGTCCCTCGCTGCGCAAGGGGCCGGCTGCGGTCCTAATGGAGAGCAGGACACCTACACTGTAGGTGCTCAGACCTTTTACGGCACCAGGGATAAGTTACTGAACCCGAATTACTGCCCCGAAGCGCAGAGTTTGTGCTATGGCTTCGGCAACACCCTCACGACGCTAAGTGCAAACTCGGTTTACCACGCGGGAGAGGTCACTGTTGAACGAAAAGCCGGAGACGTCACGCTATTGGCAGCCTACACATTAGCAAAGAGCATAGATAATTCATCCGGATTTGGTGATCTGGTTAACTTCGCAAACCCAAGGCTGAGCCGAGGGCTATCCTCGACTGACGTTCACCATAATTTCGTGGTCAGCTACATCTGGGAGCTTCCCTTTGATAAGGCCTTCAGCGGCTTGCCCAAGAGGCTGACGCGAGGCTGGCAGCTTCAGGGCATTACTCGGTTCTCCTCGGGATTACCGATCCAGATGAGTGATTCGAATCCCGTATCTCAGGGTCCGCTGTGTCCGTCGGGGCTGTGTGAGGGAGATGCCTCGCTTACCGGCAGCCCCTCCACCGATATGCCCAATCTCGTGGGTCCAGTTCATAAATATGATCCCCGTGCGACTCCCGGCACGTTCACATACTTTAACCAGAGCGCGTTTACGGCAACCGCCTGCGCTCTAGATTCGTCAGGGGTCTTGACTGGTCCCGATTGCGGTAGTTTTGGCACGGCCAATCGGCGATTTTTCCACGGCCCGGGCATCAACAACACTGATTTAGGGATCCAAAAGGTAATTCCAGTCACGGAGTCGAAGTCTTTCGAGATTCGGGGTGAATTCTTCAACATATTCAACCACGCGCAATTCAGCAACCCGAGCGGTGACATCAGCAGTGACAGCTTCGGAAACGTCACCAGTGCCCGTGCCATGCGCATCGGGCAGCTCAGCGCGAAGTTCATCTGGTAGAAGAAAACGCATTTAGCAGTAATGGCAATGCCCGAATACTGGCAACAGAGAGAGCGGGGCTACATCCCGCTCTCTTTTTTCTATTTCAGCTAAAGTGTATGCATGCGGGGCAGCGCACCGAGTCTCAGGTTTAAGGGTGGTGGTTCGGGGGCTGGCCATGTCTTCCCTGCTAGCCCTTTCCCTCCTGCTACCGCTGTACTCTGCCATAAGCACAGCCCAGACTGCGGCCGAATATCACAAGCGGGCCACCAACTGGCACAAGCGAAATCGTGGGACGATGCGATCGCGAACTATCGCAATGCCTTGGCACTGGATCCCAAAGACGCGATCACGCACTACGACCTGGCCTTAGCGCTCAAATACAAAGGCGAGAACAGAGAAGCCCTGAAGGAATTCGAGGCGGCGGTCGATCTCCGGCCAAAATGGGCGGAGGCGCACTACGGATTGGGCGTTGTATGGCACGACCTGCAAGACCGGGACGCTGCGTCGAAGGAGTTACGCACGGCCGAGGCCCTCGATCCGACCAATGCTGCCACGCATCGCATGTTGGGACGCATTCTTTCAGAGCAGAACAACTTCACCGATGCGGAACACGAATTGAAACTGGCCCTCAGGTTGAAACCGTCGGCGGACACCCACGTAGAACTGGGCGTAATCCAAGGACAATTGGGCAACCTGAATGAAGCGGCTGCGCACTTTCGTGAGGCTATAAGGGTCAATCCAAAGCTTGCCGCCGCACACCTCATGCTGGGCGTGGTTCTGCGCCGGCAGGGTGATCACAAAGGCGCACTCGATCACTTTCGAACAGCCGCGCAGTTGGATCCCAACAATCCAGAGGCTCAGTATGACTTGGGTCGCGAGCTCAAAGCCGGCGGCGATAACCCCGGCGCAATTGCCGCGTTCCGCCGCGCGATCGAATTGAAACCCGATTTCGAGCAAGCGCATTACAATCTCGGACTCGCCTTGCGCGCCCAGGGAGATACCGGCAGCGCAAAAAAGGAGTTCGATGAACTGAACGGGCTACATGAGTTTCGATCCCGTCTGGCGCAATCGAAACTGTTGATCTTGCAAGGCGTGGATGCCCTGAAGCAAGACAAAATTGACAAGGCTTTGGACCTTTTCCAAAAGTCCGAAGAACAGTCGCCCGAACTTCCCACCAGCTACTACTATCTCGGCATCGTGTGGGAACGCAAGAATGAGCTCACTCGCGCAAGGGAGGCGTACGAAAAGGCGCTGGAGGTGAAACCCGACTACGCGCAAGCGCACGCCAATCTAGGATTGCTTCTTTGGAAATCTGGAGATCAACCGCACGGCCTGGAAGAATTCCAACGCGCGGTCATGTCCGATCCAGACCTGGCGGAGGCGCATTACAATCTCGGATTGGCGCTGGCACAACTGCAGCGCCCTCAGGAAGCCATTCGCGAGTTGAGCGAGTCAATCGCCCTGGACCCTCACTCGGTAGATGCGCGGGTGCAACTGGGCTTGCTCTTGAGCCAAAACAACGATGTCGATGCCGCAGCCAATGTCTTTCGCGATCTTGTGCGGCAAGATCCAACATTCGCTGAGGGACACAATAACTTGGGTCTGGTATTACTGCAGGCCGGCCACATCCAGAAGGCTCAAGCGGCGTTCGAAAAAGCGGTGCGCCTGAAGCCGGGCTACGCCGAAGCGCATTACAATCTTGCCTTGGCGTTCCGTCAAGAAGGCAAAAAGACCGAAGCCCAGCAGGAACTTGAGAGAGCGTACCAGCTCTCGCCGGAATTGCGGAGCCTGCCTTTTCCTTAAGTGTGTCCGCTCGCATTCTTACCGCAACAGGATTGGACTGAGACATCAGTAGAAGTAGTTCACTTACTCCGGTTTCGAACGAACAACCGTGCGAACTCGCGAGCGGTATTCCCTTCTTCCCTGGACGTCGGATCTCATCCGGTAGAGCCTTCCCCCAACAAAAACTCTGCCTGGATCGTATCCGTGTGGCGCTTCCGCAAGCATATTGCTCAAGGAAGCCGAGGTGACGAATATTGTGTCGAGATCGGGTCCACCGAACGCGAGCGATGAAGTCTGCGTTGCGGGCAACGTGATGACACGCTCCACTTTTCCGTCGGGATCATAACGTGTAATACGTGCGCCAAACCACTGCGCACACCAGAGAAAGCCCTCCGCATCCACGGTCAATCCATCAGGGAAGCCTTGTTCCCGCGGAACTCGAACGAAAATGCGCCGATTCGTCAGGTTCCCAGTTTCCCGATTCCAGTTGTAGGCAAAGATGCAGCGTGCAACTGTATCTGAAAAATACAACGTGCTGCAATCGGCTGAGAATGCCAGTCCATTTGAAAATTGAATGCCCTCGTCCGCCACGTGAACGGAACCGTCCGTGTCAATTCGAAAGAGATAACTCGGCGCTGCAACCCCGGTGGGATTGTAGTGGTAGGAGCCGGAGTAAACGCGCCCTTCAGGGTCGGCAACGCAGTCATTCATCACGCAATCTTTGCCATCAACTTCCGAGGCCAGCAGCGTTGGTTGTGCTGGCGGATCCCACAGCCACATTCCCGAACTATTGGTGACGACAAAACCGCCGCTTTCCTGCATGGTCCATCCGTTGATCTGAAAACCTTGCTGGACGAGCTCATGCCTGCGCTCGTTCCATAGATATCGATAAGACTTTTTGCCGTCTATATCCGTCCAGTAGAGAATTTGCTTTTTGTCGTCCCAGAGCGGACCTTCGCCGCACAGATCTCCGTAATCCGCCACAACCTCGATCGATTGTCCAGAACTTTGTTGCTGCCGAAAATCGGTTTTCATATTGAACACCCGCGAACTATGCCAGTCGGGATGACCAGGCCAAAATGCAAAACCCCAGAATGAGACCCGCAAGGCCAGCAAACATCGTGATGAGAGATGAGCGACTCGCGCCTTTCCACTCGCCAACAACGAGTCCCCATACATTAGATGTGAGAATGATTGCAGACATGAAAAGCGGCCATCCCAACACCGGCCCCATGTCTGCCATGCGCGTCGCTGCGGCGCCATAAATGACAATGCTCGAAAACCAGAGGGCGCCCATGATAAGACCAAACGACCAGTACTTTGCCGTTTTTGGCGCGAAGAAAAGATTCCAACTGTGATTCTTTTTCCAGAGCCGGCCGCAGAAAAGCAAGTAGGGAATTAACGTCGCTGTCAGCAGGGGCGCCCAGATCACATTCGCCTGAAAGCTTTGTGGAGTTCCTAATTCAGCAGCGCGATGAAGAAGCGGTACTCCAAAAGCAAGTCCGAAATTTTGCAACGCAGATCCGGCCCCAGCAACTAGGGCCAGGACGAGTCCCTTCGCGAAGCCGGACGAAGCTGGACCTTTTGCTTGGCTCAACTTTCTGGCCTGATCTCGCTCTTTAGAACGCCCTGCTATTCCACACAACACAATGCCGATCACAATGACGGCTATGCCGGCTTCAATCACATATCCCTGCCGCGTAAAGACCGACGCCGCGTGAAACCAGAAGAGCGGGATTGCCGAGCCCACAGCGGTGGCCGTTCCCAGCGCAATTGCAAAGTTCAGGGCAATGCCGATCGCCTCCACTCCCAACCCAAAACAAATGGCGGCGATTCCGTAGCCGGCGCCGAACGCGATTACCAACAGAAGCGCATGCCGAACTTCCGCCGCCTGATATGTCGCAAACAAGTGGGGCACGGTGGCCAGAGCTACTATCCACGGAAGGACGAACATCGCCAACACTGCCCAGAGAGCCCAGACGTTTTCCCATTTCCAGCGATTCATGAAACGGGTTGGCGTGGCGAAACTTCCGTTGAGTACGCCCGCACTCAACGCCAGTGTTGCGGCGCCCGAGGATGCGATAAGAAAAACTGCGGATGGCATCATTGCGGTTCTGGGGTTCAGACGAGAGACTTGTATAGTACCCCGTGCGGTGCCTGTCAATCCAAGGGAGATGCAAATGGACGATCTGTTTATAAAGATACGTCGACGAATTTTTTGTAACGAGCAAGTTTTATTTGGATTGTTCGTTGAACAATGATCGCGTTCTGTGATAGTTCTGTCGTTCAGCCTGAATGGCAAAAGGGGGGACCTGTGCGTCTCAACGGCCGCGTGGCGCTCGTAACCGGCGCCGCGATGGGAATTGGAAAAGGCATCGCATTGCTGTTTGCACAGCAAGGGGCCAAGGTCATTGCGGCCGATGTCAATGCCCAAGCTGGAAACGCAACCGCGGAAGAGATTCGGGCAACCGGAGCGCAGTGCATTTTTCAGCGCACCGACGTGAGTGTTGAAGCTGAAGTTAAGATCGCGGTTGCGGCCGCGCAAAAAGAATTTGGGCATTCCGTCGATGTGCTCGCGAATGTGGTGGGAATTGCGCACGAATCTCCGGCACACCTTCTCGACTTGGCGGATTGGAACCGCATCCTAACGGTCAATTTAACCAGCATGTTTCTGTGTGCAAAGCACGTATTGCCCGGAATGATCGAGGCCAAGCGCGGCTCAATCGTAAACATCACTTCCGTGCAAGGATTGTTTGGGTTTCCTGGGTATCCCCACTACGCGGCCAGCAAAGGCGGTGTAATCAGCTTGACGCGGCAGATGGCACGGGAATACGCACAACATCAAATTCGGGTGAATTGCATTGCCCCGGGAACCGTGGAGACTCCAATGAATGTTCAGGTGCTCGAGCGTGTTCCCCATCCCGCCGAACTGCGTCGCGCCTGGGAGCGTATGCATCCGCTGGGCAGGCTTGGTCAGCCGATCGATGTTGCGTGGGGCGCACTGTTTTTTGCTTGCGATGAGAGTTCCTGGATCACCGGGCAGTGCCTCTCTATTGATGGCGGCATCTCCTGTTCGGTCCTGCCAGAATGAGAATGCCTCGCTTAGGGTTCGAACATGGCCGATATCGTCGCGTTGGATGAACTGGCGAACATTGTTCCCGACGGCATCCGACTAGGCATCGGAGGCGTGCACCTTTCACGTTTACCCATAGCTCTCATCCAGCAAATCCTGGCAAGTGGAAAAAAAGATTTCGTGTTCACCAGTTGGGGCGGCGGCTTGCCACTGGAACTATTCCTCGAAGCTAACGCTGTCCGCAAGCTGATATTTTGCTTTTCCAGCCTGGATATTTTCGGACTTGCGCCGAAGTTCCGTGAAGCGCTGGAGAACAAGCGGATTGAAATTGAAGAATGGACTGCTTTAGCCATGGCGCAGGCGCTCCATGCGGCGCACTTCAATCTGCCGGAAATGCCATTTCAAATTCCCGCTGGTTCGGATCTGATGAAGGCCGGAACATTCTGGCAGCAAAGTTCCTCGGTATTTTCTGGCGAACTGCTGGGACAGGCTCGTCGGCTTGATATCGACGTACTCCTGCTGCATGCACAGCGCGCGGACAGTGCCGGCAATGTTGAAATCCAAGGGGCTCGGGGCTTTGATCTCAGCCTTCTAGGTGCAGCCGAGAAAGTGCTGGTCACCGTCGAAGAAGTTGTAGACCCCGGCATGCTGGGAGCGCCGCGCGCGTTTATTTTGCCCAAAGAATTCGTAACTGCGGTCGCGAAAGGTCCCTGGGGAGCGTATCCCACATCTTGTCTGCCCTATTACTCGACTGATTATCAGGAGCTGTTGCGTTACGTCGGAAGCGAACAGAGCCGGCGCAGTTCGAAGATGCACGGTGTTACGCATGGGGAGCAGCAAACACCCGCTTTGCAAACCGAGCCCGATGCGCCCAGACGGTCGTTCCTTTCGACTTGCGCCAGCACTCGTATCTCAGCTCTCACGCCAACCCTTCTGTCACGTCACACAAGCAGTTCCTCGGGCTCGCCGTGGACGATTGACGAGCTCATGGCCATCCGCTTATCGCGCGAATACGACAATTCCAGCATTTGCTCGGTAGGCTCCGTTTCTCCACTGGCCATGGTTTCGTATCTGCTGGCAAAGAAGACTCATGCGCCCGGCTTGACGATCATCGCTCTCAACGGAGGCTTCATCGATATTGACTTCCATCCCATGTCCCTCACATTGGCGGAGCCGCTCGAGTTCGGCAGCGCAAAAGTCTGCTGGGGAGGCGATGAAACGTATCATTGGTACTACCAGCAAGGGCGCATCACGCACGAGGTAATCACTGTTGCTCAGGTTGATGTTCATGGCCGCACCAATAATGCCTGGATTAAAAGCAAAGGCAAATTGCTTCGTCTGCCCGGGCAGGGCGGCATGGCCGACGTATCAAACCTGCACCAGAATTTCGTCCTATATCTTACGCGGCATTCACCAGAACGCTTCATCAAGGCAGTCGAGTTTTGCACGGCATCGCGTGGATTGCTCACTGACGAGGAACGAACGAACGCCAGGCTCCAACCGGGGAAGGTTCGGCTCATCAGTGATCTTGGAATGTTTGAATTGGATGCTGAACAAAAGCGCTTCCGTCTGGCCAGCGTTCATCCCGGCGTTTCGCTCGAAAAAATTAAAGCTCAGACCGGTGGGGATTTTCTGATTGCGGAACCGCTGCCGCAGACTGAAGCGCCATCGCAAGACGATTTGCGCCTGATCCGGGAAGAGGTTGATCCTTTTGGAATTCGGCAGCTTGAGTTTGTGCCCGGCCGCGACCGGCTGGCGATGATTCAACGCATTCTTGCTGCCGAGGCGGGTCTGATAGGCGAGTTGCAGACGTCCCAGGCAAACGTTGAACTCGCGAAATCTACCATTTGAATCTAGAGGAGAAACCAGTGAGTGGAGCTTTACAGGGACTGCGAATCGCAGATTTCAGTCAGCTGGTTCAAGGGCCAAATGCCACCCAGATGCTGGCCGACATGGGCGCGGATGTAATCAAGATTGAACCGCTCCACGGAGATTGGCAACGGAACTGGTCACTGAAAGACGCCTATATCAACGGCGAGAGCGTGTCCTTTCTCACCTTCAATCGGGGAAAACGAAGCATCGCGCTGAACCTTAAGGATCCGCACGGCAAAGAGGCCGCGCTGAAGATCATCCAGTCCAGTGACGTCTTGCTCGAGAATTTTCGACCCGGGGTTATGGACCGCCTGGGGATTGGATATGAGTTTCTTTCCAGCATCCATCCCAAACTGATTTATTGCGCAAGTTGTGGCTGGGGTCAGGACGGGCCGTACGTCGCGCGCCCCGGCCAGGACTTACTGGCGCAAGCCATGGCGGGAGTTCTCTACTTAAACGGTAAGGCCGGAGATCCTCCAAGTCCGGTAGGCATGGGCATTGCGGACATCACTGCTTCTTTCCACATTGTCAGCGCGATCCTGGCAGGCATATATCATCGCGACCGCACGGGTGAGGGTCAGCGTATCGATATTAACCTGCTGAACTCGGTACTAAGTTTAGCTACGCAAGAAGCAACTCTGTATATGAATACTCGTTCAGAGCCGGAGCGGAGTGCGGCCGGCGTTGGTCACCCCTGTGTTGGCGCTCCCATGGGTGTTTACAAAACGCGCGACGGATACATGGTCGTTGCCATGATGCCCCTTGGGAAAGTTGCGGAACTGGTCGGAATAGACGGATTCGAGGGTAATGACTCGCGAAATATGCTGGAGAACCGCGATGAGGTGAAGCGAAAGCTGGAACCGGGGTTCGCCCGCAAGACCACGGCCGAACTCATGGAAATCTTTTTGGAGGCAGATATCTGGGCAGCTCCGGTCAACACATTTCCCGCCATGGAGAGCGACCCGCAAGTGCGGCATAACCAGATCGTCGCCAGCTTCGATCACCCCAAGGTGAAGCAGTTTCGGACGATTGGGCCGCCGATACGATTCAGCCGTTCTCCATCGAGCGTCAAGAGACCACCCTTACTAGGCGAGCACAGCCGAGAGATCCTCAAAGAGATCGGATATGCGGATGGCGATATCGAACAATTCTCGCGGGACGGAGTAATCGCAGAAAATGCAGGGTAAGTCGAACACTCTGCGGGGAATAACATGGAAACATGATCGCGGGCTGGCGCCCTTGCTGGCTACTGCGAAACACTTCTGCGAAGAACACTCGGATCTCACGATTGAATGGGAAGCTAGAAGCCTGCAGGAATTCGGAGAGGGTACTGTCCGGGCTCTCGCCGATAATTACGATCTGGTGATCATCGATCATCCCTACATGGGGCAAGTTGCACAGGAAGGATGCTTCCTTCCGCTTGACGAGCACTTCACGCCGGTCCAACTCCGCGAACTCGAGCAGGACAGTGTTGGCGCATCTTATCGGAGCTACAACTTCGAAGGTCACCAATGGGCTCTTCCCGTTGACGCTGCCGCTCAGGTTGCGGGCTACCGGGCAGACCTCCTCGAAGTGAACGGTTTCAAGGTGCCGCAAACCTGGGAAGAGGTATTGGATCTCGCCAAATTCCGCCGAGGTTTCGTGAGCCCCGCCTTATCACCGCTGGACTCGCTCATGTGCTTCTTTACACTCTGCGCCAACCTCGGTGAACCTCCATTTACTTCAACCGACAAACCGTTCTCCAACGAAATTGGAGAGCAAGCTCTAGAGCGCCTGCGCGCGCTGGCTGAAAACTCGTTTGAGGGCGCTTTGTCAGCAAACCCGATCGAGATCTGGGAAAGGATGAGTTCCTCTAATGACATAGCTTACTGCCCATTAGCTTTTGGTTATTCCAATTATGCACGCAACGGATATCGATCTAAGTTAGTCTCCTTTGCTCCTATACCCTCCAGTGGTCGCGGGCCTATAGGAGCCACTCTAGGAGGAGCTGGAGTTTCCATCTCGGCAAGCTGCCGACTTCTTGACCGTGCACTCGAATATGTTGGCTGGGTTACCGGCAAAGAGTGCCAGCGGACTTTATATGTCGAATCTGGGGGACAGCCCGCCAGCAAGGCAGCCTGGCTGGACGCTCATGCAAACGAATTAGCTAATGGCTATTTCGCCGCGACGTTTCCCGTCCTCGAGAACGCGTGGTTGCGTCCACGTTTTTCGGGTTTCGAATGTTTTCAGGTCAAAGCACTTACATTAGTGAGTCAATTTGTTAGAGCTGACTTGTCTTGCCACGAAACCCTCAACCAATTGGACGAACTCTATAGGACCGCACTAGGGAACAACAAGCAAACACGCCCGTAAACATTGTTTATTTAGGCGACCTACAGGATTTCACCTACGGCTTAGAACGATGACAAAAAAGTCCCGAGTATCTTGACAATGGGTACTCTCCAGCTTCACACTTCGACAAGTTTCAATAACTTTCCTTTCCATACGCCGTCGGGGGAACCACCATGAAGTTCAGGCACGAGCCAGCAGTGTCGATGTACATCGCTTTCATTCTCTTTTCAGCGAGCCTGCCAAGCTCCTTCGCGCAGACTTTTTCCGCATCCTTGGCTGGCGTCGTTACAGACCCGAGCGGCAGCGCAATACAGGGAGCAAAGATCCATCTTCGCAACATGGGCACGAATGACGTCAGGGATGCGGTGTCCAGCGCGGTCGGATCGTACAGGTTTGACAACCTCCTTCCGGCAACCTACGAGATCACGGCCGAAGCGCCAGGGTTTAAGACCTATCGTCAGTCGAACATGATCCTGCGGGCGAATACGGCGGCGAGCGTCAATGTGCCCCTTGTCGTCGGAGGTACCGAGCAACGGGTCGACGTAACAGCCGAAGCGGTACTGCTCGACACGCAAACTGCCACTAACTCCGTTACTCTCGATTCCCATCTGATCGAATCATTACCCAACAGTTATCGCAGTCCTCTCAATTTCGTTTTCGCTTTGGCTGGCACTACCGAAGCCCAAAGCGGGATGACCTCGCGCTCCAATAGCTTCGATCAGAATGCAAGTATGTTCGGAATCAACGGTGGGCGCACCGGAAATGCGCAAATCCTGATTGATGGCGCGCCTTCAACTGCGGTCGATTGGGGAGGCCTTTTGGTTTCTCCCACCAACGACGCTGTGCAGGAGCAACAGGTCGTACAAAATGTTTATGATGCCCAATACGAGCGATCCGGGGCGGGCGTCGTCACGCTAGTTACTAAGACCGGCACCAACGCCTTCCACGGTGAGGTCTACGACTACATGCGTAACTCCGCGCTCGACGCTAACTCCTGGTCCAATGGGCACTACGGAGCCGCAAAAGGGCTTTTCCATCGTAATCAGTTTGGCGGAAATCTCGGCGGCCCCATCGTGAAAAGCCGCCTGTTCTTCTTCGCGGCTTACGAAGGCTTGCGACAGCCGGAGACAGATTCCACTCTCGCGACAGTTCCCACCGCCGCGATGCAGCAGGGGGATTTTTCTGAACTGCCCTATCCCATTTACAACCCATTTTCGACGCACGCGGTTTGCTGCGATTCCAGCGGAAATGACTATTTCACGCGCGATCCCTTTCCCGGAAATATCATCCCATCAAATCTTTGGGATCCGGTCGGCCAGAAAATAGTCGCTCTCTATCCCCAGCCCAATGTTCCCGGTGCGGGCCTTAGCAACAACTATTTCGCCCAGGGGCCGGGTTCGACGAAGAACGACAAGTTCGACTGGCGTCTTGATTGGAACCAAAGCGCCAACAATAGAATCTTTGCCCGTATGTCGGACCGGATTCGCCAGAACAATACGCCTGCATGCTTTTTCTGTAATGGCGCCGACGAGGGTGCGACTAACGATGACCGCGGCTTTCAAGTTGTTTTGAACGACACCTACACGCCCAGTCCTACCTGGGTCATCGATGCTTATGCCGCTTACGGTCACTGGCACGAAGAACAGACTTCCATTGGCTTCGGTAAAGCAGACCCGAGCACCATCGGGCTGTCTAATTCTCTCTTTGCAGTCCCAATGCTACCTGTTGTTAATGCAGACTCCTATTCCACGTTGGGTAGCGCATTCTCGACTTTGAACCGCTACGTCCGCAGCAACGTAACTTTCATCGGAAATGTGACCAAGGAGTTTCCGAAACATAGCTTGAAGTTTGGGGCAAACTATGACATCGCTTTCATGAATAACCGTCAGGATCAGCCCGGCACCTTCAATTTCGACAAGACCTTCACTTCCTGCGAAGCAGCACCGACTGCCGGCGGTCCTTGTCAGGCTTTGAACCAAGCCCCACAAGATGGTTTTACAACCGGTGATGCGATAGCGGCCATGTTGTTAGGAACAGGCAACGGAGGCTCTCCCATAGTGATAAACCCTGCCATGAGTCTCCATACGTTTGGCGTCTACTTTCAAGACCAATGGCGCGCCACTCAACGCCTGACGATCACAGCTGGACTCCGCTATGAGAACCAGCGGCCCGCAACCGAACGCTTCAATCGGCTGACCTACTTCGATACCAAGGCAGTGAATCCGATCAGCTCGTCACTTCCGTCCCCAGTGTATGGAGTATTCGAATATGCCAACAAAAATAATCGGTATGCCTGGGGACCCGATAACCTCAACTTCGCTCCGCGCCTTGGAATCGCGTACAAAGTCACCGATAAGCTGGTTGCCCGAGTGGGAGCAGGGATGTTCTATGCACCGGCTTCAGCGATGGTCAGCTTCGACCAACCGGGCGAGCACCTTGGATTTTCTTCTACTACGAACTGGATCGGTAGTGTGGACGGGGCCGGCTATGTTCCATCCAATCTCGTCAGCAACCCCTTCCCCAATGGCCTACTGCAGCCGGTGGGAAGCGCCCTCGGGGGATTGACGCAGGTTGGGCAAAGCGCCGGTCAGATTTGGCCGAAAGGGCCGCACCCCATCGGCTACACCGAGCAGTGGAGTATGGATCTCCAGTATCAAGTAGGAAACCATTCCGTCTTCGAAGTTGGTTACACCGGTGTGCGGGGACGACGCTTGATGTACGGCAACCCGGATCTTAATGCCAATCAACTCCCCACCCAAGACTTGGCTCTTGGACAGTCAAAACTCGATAGTTTAGTTCCCAATCCGTTTTTCGGAGTTATCACGGATCCAAATAGCGGCCTTAGTGGCGACACGGTGCCTTATAACCAACTGCTTCGTCCGTTTCCTCAATTCGGCAGTCTTCAATGGGCGCGTTCTTTGCCGGGCGCCCACTCTGCATACGATGCGCTGAGCCTGAAATTCACGAAACAGTTCTCGCAAGGTCTAAGTCTCCTTTCCACCTACGTTTGGTCAAAAGCGCTCGATAATGGATCGGAAGATCTTATCGGTTGGACCATAGGAGGCATGTGGCGCGATTCCTATAACACCAATCTGGACTATGCGGTGAGCACGCATGATGTTCCCCATAGCTTCGCCACCGCCTTGGTGTACCAGCTGCCCTACGGCAAAAATAAGCGGTGGGGGAGCAGCGCACCCAGCGTTGTTAGACAAGTTCTCGGCAACTGGGAAGTTTCCGGCATTGTTCGGCTAACCAGCGGTTTGCCTTTGCTCCCCGTGTACTACCAGGACAATCCGCTGGGGGCGTACGGCTTCCCGGGACCGGGATTGCCGGATCTAGTCGGAAACCCGAAACCGGCGCACCAGTCGGCCAATAACTGGATCAACCCCGATGCGTTCGCTGCCCCGACTACGCTGAGGTATGGCAATGAGCCGCAACGGATGAGCCAATTGCGCGAAGGTGGAACCAAGAATGTTGATTTCGCCCTCGCAAAGGGCTTCGACATTACCGAGCGGTTCAAAACACAATTTCGCGCTGAATTCCTGAACGCCTTCAATCACCCGCAGTACGGCGGCGAGTTTTTCGGTAACTATTTTGGAAGCGCGAATATCGGCAACTGCCTGGATTGCGGGCCGGATTACCAGTTTGGACAGGTATTTGGCACGCGCAACGATCCGCGAAACATTCAACTTAGTTTGAAGATCATGTTCTAATTCGCGGATGACTGTTGGGGCATTCGACGCGCATACGTCGTGTCGCTGCGCCACCCTTTATGCAGCACAGATGTGCGGCACGGTGCAGCGACGCCTGACTTCGCTAGTGCGCGACCAGCTTGCTAAATGGAGGAACGTAAGCCTGCAGGAAAACAAGAATTCCGACCAGGCAAGCTAACGCGATACTGTGCCAGAAGACGTAGCGCAGGATCTCGCCCTCGTGTCCATACCACTCCGTAGCTGTGCTGGCCACCACGATGCTCTGGGCGTCGATCATCTTGCCCATGACTCCGCCCGCGCTATTGGCTGAAGCCATCAACACTGGAGAAATTCCGATCTGCTGCGCCGAGATTTTCTGCAGGCTCCCGAATAGCACGTTGGACGAAGTGTCTGAGCCGGTGAGAGCCACGCCCAACCAACCCAGCAATGTTCCGAAGAATGGGTACAGGTGTCCCGTACGAGCGAATGCCACGCCCATGGTGGCGTCTACTCCAGAGTAACGAGTGACGATGCCCAGTGAGAGCATCGCCGCGATCGTCATCATTGAGAACCTTACGTGCCATAGGGTTTGCCACCACATGACGACCATCCTCGGAAGCGACACGCCCATAATGAATCCGGAAAGGATCGCAGCAGCCAGGATTCCCGAACCCGTGGCGGAGAGCCAGTTGAAACCAAACACTGCCGGCTCGGGTGTCGGCTTTGCTACGACCGGGGGAACGCGCAGCACCATCTTGTTCAGTCCCGTGATAGGAATCTGCGGGTTGGTAAATTTGCTGGGCGGCGTGTGCCGTGTGCTCAGTGAGGGAAATATCTTCTCCGGGGTATTCATGACGCTCTTGCCGGTGTAAGTGCCCCAGCAGAAAACGACGATGCTGAGGACCAGCCATGGCAACCACGCAGCAACGACCTCGCTCCTGGTGTAGCCGTGCGCGGCACGAGCGGCGCGCTGTTCGTTTTCCTGGTGTCCTTCGTGTCCCCAGATTCGCTTGGGTTGCCAGATCCTCATGAACAGGATCAGCGAGCTCATCGAACACAGGGCCGCAATGATGTCGGTCAGCCATGGACCGTGATAGTTGGAGACAAGATACTGCGGGATGGCGAAGGTGATGCCCGCCACGGCAATCGCAGGCCAGATCTCCTTCATGCCGCGGAATCCGGCATATGCCCACACCAACCAGAATGGGACCAGCACCGAAAAGAACGGCAAGATGCGGCCGACCTGCGCCCCCAGCGCAAACTCGCTGTACCCGGTGACAGCTGCCAAGGCCACGATTGGTGTTGCGAGCGCTCCATACGCGACCGGCGCGGTATTGGCGATTAGCGATAATCCAGATGCCTGCAGCGGTCTGAAGCCGAGACCGATAAGCAGCGCGGCAGTAACTGCGACCGGGGTTCCGAACCCGGATGCTCCTTCAAAGAAAGCGCCAAAAGAGAACGCGATCAGCAACAGTTGCAGCCGTGTGTCTTGTGTGATCACCGTCATGCTTTGCTGCAGCACTCTGAAACGCCCAGTCGCCAGCGTCATGCGGTAGAGAAACAGGACGTTGAGGACTATCCAGCCAATTGGAAAGAGTCCGTAGCAGGCTCCGTATATGGCCGCGAGACTCGCCATTTTGATTGGCATATGGAACGGGCCGAGTGCGACCGCAATCCCGGTAACCAGTCCCAGGAACGCGGAGTAGTGAGCCTTAATGCGAAAGATGGCAAGCGTGCCCAGGAGCACGATCACCGGCAGTGCTGCGCAAATAGCCGAAAGCCACCATCGGCCGAAGGGATCGTAAGTTTGCGCCCATGGAGTAATGGGCGAAGCGCCGACCCATGCGAGGAGGACGATTGCGCCCGCAACTATGGCCATCAGAAGGCCGGGAAGCCATCCCGTGGACTTAGGAATTGGCGCTGAGAGTTTGGCTTTATCGGCGGATGGGATAGCAGTTGCTCCATGCGAAGAAAGTCTCGTCGGCCAACTGTACGTCGTCCTCAAAGACTCATACAAACTGGGAGTACCGATGCCGGAGTTTCGTTTTGCCCCTCAGCAGCACTTCACTGCTCCCAGCGCATGCGGCAGTATACCCCGAGTCCAAGCGGTGGCAGCATGAGAGTCTCACGACAACCGAGTGACTCCCGTCACTGCTGCCAGTGCGAAGAATCACGGTTTCAGAACGCTCTTTGCTGTACAAGAAATCACAGCATAGTGGCAGTCCCCCAGGTTCATCTGCTGCCGCAGTGCGATAAGTTCAGGCCCAGTTATTCCCCCTGCAATGTACTTGACGGAGTAGTGTGTACCTCGTTTTCTGCACTATGCAAAGGAAACGATTCACGATTTGCGTAGCGCAAGGCTGGATGCGGTTTACGTTGTCGCTGCACTTGATGGTTGCGCAGCAGCAGCATAGAGTGCCACTTCGTCGTGCACTCCTCGCTGTGATTACCTAAAAATCGGTCTCTGACTCGCAGGCCTGCTTGCGAAACGAAGGGATATGCCTATCCCGTTCTACGGATGCGCTCTGGAGGATGTATGCCTAATAACCGAAGAGAATTTTTGAAGAAGTCAGCTCTTGCCGGTGCTGGAATCGCATTCTACCCCGTCCTCGGAAAGGGACGCGCCTGGGCTTTTGCCCAGAGCCCCACGAGTGTCCGCAAATTTGTAACTTCCTTACCAGGCCTTGGACCAACTGCCAAGAATGAGATCGGCCAGTACATTCCCTTGGCGACCAAACACTCCATCAATTTCGCGGGGCGGCCGACCGACCTTTACAACGTTGCGGTTACAGAGTTCAGTGAGTTGATGCATCCCGACCTTCCCGGGAAAACCAATTTCTTCGGGTACACCGACCTTTTTACTTTCGATCAGAAGTATTTGGGCGGCGCGATCGTGGCAAAGCGCGGTACGCCATTGTTGCTGACGGTCACGAACCTTATGCCCGCGCGACACCTCTTGCCTGTCGATCCAACTATGATGGCGGGACCCAATGGGTTGATGGTTGGCGATCTTCCTACGAATCGCATCGCAACGCACTTGCATGGCGGCGCCACCCCCTGGTTCAGCGATGGAACGCCATTCCAATGGTTCACCCCCACAGGCAGACACGGTTCCAGCTTCATGAATGTTCCCGGTTTCCCACCTTACCGGGGACGGGCAGCTACTACTACCCGAATGATCAAAGTGCCCGCCTGGTGTGGTACCACGACCATGCCATCGGGATTACTCGATTAAATGCGTACGCCGGCATCGCCTCCGCCTACATCATCGTTGATGATTTTGAAATCGGATTAGTCAGTTCAGGCCTGCTGCCCGACTTGGTCGGAATACCCCTGGTCATTCAGGACAAAGGTTTCGTTCCTAGGAATATTCAAAGGCAGGATCCGAAGTGGCGATGGGGTGGCCCGGGGAGCCTGTGGTATCCGCATGCTTACGAGGCAAACGATTTTCCGGAAGGACCGAATGAAAAGGGCCGATGGGATTGGGGGCCAACAGTCGAGCCGCCCTCTGAAGGTACACAGCCGCTTCCCTCGGTGAGTGCCATACCGGAGGCTTTCTTTGACACGATTGTCATTAATGGCGGGGTCTATCCAAAGGTTTCGGTTCCACCGAAGCGCGTGCGATTCCGCTTACTCAACGGGTCACAAGCTCGGTTCTTCCACTTGAATCTGTACGTAGAGGATACTGCTAACTCGGGAGAAGCCAGGGTGGGCACGCCCGGACCCACCATGTATCAGGTCGGAAGCGAAGGAGGGTTTCTGCCGGCGGTAGCCATTCACGACAATACGAGACCTATCCCGCTGGTGAACGCGGACGACGATACCACGGCAAATCCCGACGGCCCCTTCAATCTGCTACTCGCCCCCGCCGAGCGCGCTGATGTCGTCATCGATTTCAACGGTGCTCCAGCGGGCTCCAGTTTCATTCTGTACAACGACGCACCTGCGCCGTTTCCTGGCGGAGATTCCAGGTACGACTACTTCACTGGCTGCCCGGATCAGACCGCCAGCGGTGGCGCACCTACCACTGCGTTAGGGCACGGTCCGAACACGCGGACGCTGTTGAGAATTGTGGTCACATCCGGTTCTGCAGATGCGATCTCGACTCCGGCATGGCTTGCGCAACTCAACGTGCAGCTCAGGACGAATTTCCTGAACGCAAATCAGCCTGGGCTTCTGTTCAATAATGGAGATCCTTCGATGCCGGCATTTCCGTTCACCGGAGTCCCGGCTCGGACGTTGTCTCTCAACGAGGATTTTGACGAGTTCGGCCGACTAATCCAGACGATGGGAACCTTCGATCAAAATGGCGTCAACAACCAGGGACTCTCGACCTGGGGACGTCCGTACCTTGCAAACTCGACCGAGAACCCGAAGGCCGGCACTGTCGAGGTCTGGCAGATTATGAATCTAACCGGCGACACCCATCCGATCCACTTCCACTTGGTCAACGTTCAACTGATTCAACGGCAGGCGTTCGCGGGAGATCCTGGCAACTGGAGCTATGCGGGAGAGCCGATGCCACCCGATGCGAACGAGATCGGATGGAAAGACACGGTGCGCATGAACCCGGGTGAAATCACGACCGTGATCATGCAGTTCAATCTGCCAAACCTGCCGACAACCGCGATGCGCAATGCGGTAAGTCCGAGGACTGGCGGAAAAGAATACGTCTGGCACTGCCACATTCTCGAGCATGAAGAACACGACATGATGCGCCCACTCGTAATTGAGTAGCGCAATAACGCCGTCCTGCGGCGCTACGGCGGCCTAAGCCATTGGAGACTGTGATGTCGTTGAGAAGGCATTTTTGCGCAGCACTCTCGTTCTTGCACCTCCACAGTCCCGATTGCGAGCATTGTGCCGTGCAGGATTGCATGCGGGGAGCGATGCGCCGGCTTAGGGAACTAAACGAGCACGCTCAGCGAATCCGTGAGCAGAAGTTACACGTCGAGACCGGAAAAACCGAGAACAACGCAGCATAACTGATTACCACGCTGCGAAGCATTCAGAGCTGCGTCCGTGATTAATCGCAGGAAGGAAGTCTCTGGAGGAAATCTGCTTGGCTGTCGGCCATCAACGCCGCCGCTCCGCAGGCAAACAAAGATGGTGAGCGCGGAAGGAATCGAACCTTCAACCTACTGATTAAGAGTCAGTTGCTCTGCCAATTGAGCTACGCGCCCACAAGGGAAATTTCTCGGGTGGGACAAACAAAAATTATAACATTCGCCGTGCATCGATGAAGACGTAACGCGGAGCGCAGCAAGCGTGAACGTAGGCACACTGTTCTTAGAGATGCCACACAGCCGCATCATCGGCCAAATCGGAGACTACGGACGTTGACGAGCTTCCGCGGCCAGAGCCGATTCGCGTGCCGCTGGACGGCGTGGCGGCAGACCATCCGGTGAGATCGGCGGCCGGTGCTCGACTGTGCCGATCACGGGAGCTTCTTCCATCCCACCCGCGAAGGCGATCGAGGCAAAGCGTTGCTGGCCGCACATCTCATCGATCATGCGCTGCTGGCGAAGGCTGAGCACGGCGTGAGGAAGGATGTCAAAATGCCGGAACACCCACACTAGATATAAACGCTGCAAGAATGATGGCATTACATAGCGCGGACCGATGGGCGTTTGTACTCGCACCACACCCTCCGCCAATTTCTCGATCAACATACCTGGGACCACCTGGAACCTGAGATTAACCAGAGCAATTCTAGGGCCGCAATTATGGCACTTAAGTACACGCATGCAAAGCCCTATTTCACTGAATCTAAGACTATCCTACTGAACCATCCCAGAATTTTGGGCGGCCCGCAAATCATTCCTGGTATTTTTACGCGGGGGTAGAGGGAATTTTCCCCGGGACACCCTGGGTTGAGGCGAGCTAGATTGCGACTTCGGGGAGGATGTCCATGCGGCGGATCTGGGCCGCCACCCCAAATTCGGTGCCCTCGTCTTCGACCCGGACTACCGTTGCCTGGCAGCAGACCCAGCACTTCTCCCCTGACGTGAGTTCGGGAGGAAGGATGAGGACTAGTTCGACCTCTGTTCCCTTCTCCATCTTGGAGTTGGTGTAAAGGAAGACACCGTTCGCGCTGACGTCACGGGTTTGAGCAGGCACTTCACCGCGCTCCGGCACACGCAAGCGCGTGGGGATACGGCCGGCAATTCTCGTTCCGCTGCGACGCTCGTTATTCATCCCTGCCTCAAAAGTGACCACCTACTCTACACCAATCCAGAATTCCGGACGAGGAATTTGGGCCAACCGTGTCTTCGCAACCTACCGACCCGAACCTGACTACTAGCTTGTTGGCTTCCGGGAACGCGCCGCCGGCACCACCAAGGCTTGCTCCATAGTCGGGATGTTGGTGCCGCGGAGCTTAACCTCCATCTCGTGCACCTTCTCGGGTTGCGAGGTGTGGTAATAGGCCTGGACCAGCAACTCCATGCTCAAGGGGTTGTCCTCATCCTCTTCGAGAGGGGCGATGGCTTCCTGGTATTTCTTAGAGTCCATCAGCAGAGTTCCAGCGGCGCCTTCGTAGGAAGCCTGGATCACGCGGTTGCGACTCTTGTTGGCCGAGGCCTCAAGTTCCTTCACGGTTTGTTCAGCTAGCGCCTGATTTCCGGCGTGAGCGGCACGGACTGCGCGATTGCGCCAAATGCGCGACAACTCCTCATTGCGATCGGAACTTGAGATGGCTGCCTGATGATGAAGCGCATCTTCGGCGAGCTTCAACTCGCGCAGCGCGCTGTTGTCATCGGACTGATATTCCGCTTTGTGACGGTAGGCCTGCGCCTCTTGAAGTCCCTGCGTCTTAGCGTGGGCGTTGAGAGCGATTTCAGTAAACTGCTTGTCGGCTTCGGCGAAATTGCCTTCCCGCACGTACGTCATCGCCTTCTGCATGCTGTATGTGAGACGGTCGGCTTCGTTGTGAGCGAAGCGGATGGCCTTGTCGTATTCGCTGCGGGCTTGTTCATGGTTGCCCATTAAAGCGTAGGTGTCGCCTAGTCCGAGCTGCGAAGTAACAAAGTCCGGATCAATCTCGAGCGCGGCTTGATAGTGTTGCAGGGCGCTTTCGAACTGGCCTGCCATGCGCTTCAGTTCGCCGTAAGAATCCTGCGGATTAGGCTCGTTGGGCAGCAGCACGAGATAGCGATCCATGGCTGCGAAGGCTTTGTCGAACTCGCGGTGACGGGCTTCGACGTACGCGAGATCGTTGAGCGCTGCGGGGAAGTTCTTGTCAATCGCGAGCGCCTTCTGCATGAAGCGTTCAGCCTGATCGTCACCATTCTCGGCCATGAGCCAGTTGCCCGCGAGATACAGCAGATGCTTGTCTCGCGGATACATCTCGAGCATATCGTTCATGGCGGTAATGCCACCGATGAAGTCTCCTTCCTGCACCTTGGAAACCCAAGCCACCATCAACTGTTCGCCAGGAGTAGTCTTGGGAGCGAGCGCTTTAGCTTTTTCACGCGCGGCGCTGACTTCTTCAGGATTGCCGCTGTTGAACGCAATCCAAGCCCAGGCAACTGCAAGATCGGGATCTTCTTTCACGGCTGCGCGCCAATCTTCGTTACAACGCTCAAGGTAAAGGTTTTCGTAATCGTCCATGCCTTTTTTGTAGAGCTGGCGAGCCTTTGCCGAGGAAGTTGTGACCGGCAATTCCTTGGAGTCAGATTTCTTGACGTGGTGCGCGAACGAAAGCGCGGCGAAACTCAGAGCAAGTGCTAGAACGGCAGAGGACTTCATGGCAACGCGCGGCATGGAAGATCTCCGAAAGAGCTAATTGGGGAGGATTACGAGACGAGGGTAACATCGGCGTAATCAGGGGACGAGGTGACGAAGGGCGTACGACGGCGGAGAACGATTGTGTAATTGGAAAATTGGGAAATTGAGTAATCGGGCAATTGGAAAAGAAATCTGTATCGATCACGCGTTCCATTTCGGGAATGTTAGTACTTGATTAACCCCACCCCCCTCCCCCTACTTATTGCCTTCATCAACTTAGCGGCAAATGCAGAGTTAATCCTTGCGCCTCAGCGACTTACGGGCAAAATCTTACAAACACGCTACTTAGCTCCACTCCGCCCCGGAGTGCCACGCTCGCGCGCGGTGCAATCATCTACGAACGACAACTTTCTACGCAAGGTCAGATGTCACATCAGCCTGTGGATTATGTATTTTGATCGCGATGTAAAGCCTCTACTACTACCTCGAGTTTGGATTCGAGGTTTGGCTGTATGGCGCACAAACTTTGCGGGTTCTTGAATATGCAAGGACGGTCGAAGCGGAGCAATAGCAGCGGGATTCATAGGTCTGATTGCACTTTCAACGGAAGAGGTTTTCTCATGCGCTGGACTCCAGGTGGCAGCAGTGACGACGTGGAAGATCGCCGGAATAGTAGCGGCGGTGGCGGAATGCAGTTTGGCGGGATTCACATTGGCATCGGCGGGTTCATCCTGCTTTTACTTCTAAGCCTTGTGTTCCACAGAAATTTCTTTGCGCTGCTGGGTGGCGGTACGGGCACTCCAACGGCAGTGACGCAACAAGATCCTGAGGCGAACCGAGCGCAAGATGAAGCGGAGCGGCCTCTGGTGGAGTTCGTCACATTCGTCCTTAACGACACCCAGGCTACGTGGACGAAAGTTCTTTCTTCCGAAGGAGGGCAATATCGCCACGCGAAACTGGTGCTGTTTCGCAATACGATCGATTCAGCGTGCGGGATGGCCCAATCGGCAACGGGGCCGTTTTATTGCCCTCAGGACGAGAAGGTTTATCTTGATCTTGGATTCCTGGATGAATTAAATCGGCGCTTCGGCGCACCAGGTCAGTTTGCGCAAGCCTATGTAGTGGCCCACGAAATTGGGCATCACGTGCAGAAATTGCTGGGTATCGAGTCGAAGGCACGGGCAGCGCAGCAGCGCAGTCCCCAATCAGCGAAGGCGATTTCTGTCAGGCTGGAACTGCAAGCGGACTGTTTTGCGGGCGTGTGGGGTCACTCGACGGATCAACGCCACCTGCTGGAGTCAGGAGACGTGGAGTCCGCGCTGGGAGCGGCCGCTGCGGTGGGTGATGATCGGCTGCAACGGATGGGTTCCGGGCACGTGAATCCCGAAAGCTTTACCCACGGAAGTTCGGCACAAAGGACAGAGTGGTTTCAAAGCGGCTTCAAGGGTGGAAACATCGAAGCGTGCAATACGTTTGGGAACTAACCCGCGAAACACAGCAAAGTACTTACCGCAGCGCTGAAGCGCTGCGCCACCCCAAAGCCGCACTCCGATGTAGTTTTTCCGCAAGCTGCTAGGGTGCAAACCGTCCGGATTTGAACAACGAAAACTCAATGCGGACATTTACCATCTGCCCGGCTGAAGAGCCGAAGCTCTAAGGGCAGCAGGTTGAGGGACATAGGCGTTCGTTCAATGGCATGCAGAATGCGGGTTGGGATTGAACACGATTTCAGGCAAAAAACGGAGATGTGATGGAGAGTTTGACGCGAGAGATGAAGATGGCCATCCGTTCCCTTGCGCGGAGCAGGAGCTATGGCCTGGCGGTGCTACTCACACTATCGACGTGCATTGCCGTGAATGTCGCGATTTTTGCCATCGTCAATTCGGTTTTGTTACAGCCGCTTCCTGTTCCCAATGCCCAAGAGATTGTGCTGATGTCGAATCGTTATCCCAAGGCGGGCGTGGGCGAGCAGAACATTAGCAGCTCAGGGGACTATTACGACCGGTTGGAAAACGTAAAGGCACTGCAAGAGCAGGCGGAGTTCCGGTTTTCGGATCAGACCATCAACATCAACGGCGTACCGGAGCAGGCGAAAGCAATGATTGCTACGCCTTCGCTCTTCCCATTACTGCGGGCTCAACCCGCATGGGGTCGCGCTTTCACCAACGCGGAAGGTGAGATCGGCAGCGAGCACAAAGTCATTCTCAGCTATGGACTGTGGCAGCAGCTGTATGCCGGAGACCAGAATATTCTAGGACGCGAAATACGGCTAAGCAGCGTGCCTTTCGAGATCGTCGGAGTGATGCCTGGTAATTTTGGCTTTATCGATCCGGCAGTGCGACTCTGGATTCCTGCGGCATTCACATCCGAAGAGAAAACCACTCATCACAATAATAACTGGTACAGCATCGGGCGTCTGAAACCAGGAGCGACGATTCATGAAGTGCAGGAGCAGGTTGACGCCCTCAATGCCGCCAATCTTGAAAAACTTCCGCAGATGCGAGATCTGCTGGTGAACGCGGGATTCCATACCGTGGTGGAGCCGCTGCAAGAAATGTTGATCAAAGATGTAAGGGGCGTTCTCTATTTTTTGTGGGCAGGAGCGGTGTTCGTGCTCATGATCGGCGCGCTGAATGTCGCGAACCTTGCGCTGGCCCGCGCCAGCCTGCGAAGGAAAGAAATTGCCACGCGGCTTGCGCTGGGTGCGGGACGAGCACGGGTGATGGTGCAGTTTATGGTGGAGAATCTGCTGCTGGCTGGCGCCAGCTGCATTGTTGGTCTCCTACTGGGTGCGACTTTGTTGCGAACCCTGGCGATTATCGGGCTCAACCACTATCCACGCGCTAACGAAGTGAGGGTCGACAGCAACGTGATTTTTGTAGCCGTGCTGATGGCGGCAGCGGCCGCTGTACTCATTACGCTCTTGTCCTCACTTGGGTTATCGAAGCAAGGTTTGCAATATGTTCTGCGCGATGACGAAAGAACCGGCAGCGGCGGGAAGAGCACGCGGCGTGTACGCCAAGGTCTAGTGGTTGCGCAGATCGGTTTTGCCTTTTCACTGCTGTTTGCTGCAGGACTGCTGCTCGCGAGTTTCCGACAGTTGCTGGACGTGAACCCTGGCTATAGAACTCAGGGGATTGTGACTGCTTCGGTAAGGGCGCCCGAAGCGAAGTACAGCGACCCTGTCCAACGGCAGGCGCTTATGAACCGGATGCTGGAAAGCATCCGACAAACGCCGGGCGTCGTCTCGGCGGGCGCTACGACGGTGATTCCCCTTGGAGGCAACTACAACAATGGCGTGATCCTGGGTGAGGGACACCCGATGACGCCAGGCGAATCCGTTATCTCCCCGAACCAGCTGGAAGTTACTCCGGGATACCTGGAGACCATGGAAATCTCGTTAGTGAGAGGCCGCTATTTTCAGGAGAGCGACAATCCGAATTCGCCGCTGGTGGTTGTTGTAGATGAGCGCCTGGCGAAACGATTCTGGCCGAATCGCGACCCAATCGGCCAGCGCATGTACGAGCCGGGTGCAGCCGGGATCACCAGCAATGAACACACCGTCTGGTATCGAGTGGTGGGAGTGGTACGGTCGGCACGACTGGAAGACCTCTCGGGTAGTGGCAATGCAGTGGGCACCTATTATTTTCCCTTTGCGCAACGCACATCGAATCGCTATACCGTTGCGGTGCGCACGCAGGGGGAGAGCGCCGGGACCGTCCAAACGGTCCGGAGACGGCTGGCGGCAATCGACCCAGAGGTGGCTTTGTTCGATGTGAGCACCATGGCGCAGAGAGAGGAACTCTCGCTGGCTTCACGAAGAACCTCGCTGTTACTGGCACTCGGTTTCGGTGTGCTGGCCTTGTTTCTGTCAGCGGTAGGCATCTACGGAGTGCTCGCCTACCTGGTGACGCAGCGCCGCAAAGAGATCGGGATTCGAGTGGCGCTAGGCAGCACACACTCGGGCATCGTGAAATTGATCGTGCGCGAAGGATTTCTCCTGGTTGGAATTGGTCTGCTTCTGGGGATTGGCGGTGCGGTGTCGCTTCGAAATGTCGTGAGCAGCCAGATTTACGGAGTCGGGCCGCTTGATCCCGTGGTGATCGGAGCCGTCATCGGCGTGTTCGGGGTGGTTGCGCTGTGCGCATGCATTCTTCCATCCCGAAGCGCAATGCGAGTCGATCCGGTGATCGTGCTGACGGAGCAATAGAAGTTGATTCTGGGACCGATCTGCTCAAACTCATCAGGGACAACAAAGCCCCTGCCGAAGCAGGGGCCAGATTCAGGGATTCAGAGTTCTAGAACTTGAACACGGCTGAGAATTGAATCCCGCGCGGGCCGCCGCCGCCGATAAAGGGATTCCCGATACCCACGTCGCCGGTGGCGGTGATGGGCAACGAGCCTTGGGTTACCTCCCGATTGCCACTGAGGCCGAATACACCGGTGTACGCTGCATCGGCGATGAAGGCGGGGAGCAATGGGTTGGCAAAATTAGGATGGTTCAGGATGTTGAAGAAGTCAGCGCCGATCTTCATGGTGACCCGCTCGGTAATGGCAGTCTTCTTGTACAACGAGAAGTTCCATTCCTTGAACGTTGGACCGCTCAGCGAGTTGCGTCCCATATTTCCGAAGTGCCGCGTGCCGATCTGGCAATCGCTGGCAAGGCCGGTGGCGACAGGCACATTAACGCTACACGGAATCGCAAACGAACTCAGGTCGAGATAGTTGTAGGGATCGCGTTTGTGATAGATGATAGGCCCAACCACATCGGGACGATCAAAGGCGTTGCCGCTACCGCTGTAGTCATCCCAGAAATTGTAGTTCAGGTGGAATGGCTGACCACTTTGCAGGGTCGCAATGCTGTTCAGACCCCAACCGTTCTTCAGCTTTTGCATACTTCCGCCGCGATTGGGGAATTCGTACGACAGATTCCAGGTGAAACGATGCGGGATGTTGAAGTTTGACGGGCCATATTCCAAGCCAGGGCGAGTGCTGTCGTTGGGCTGGGCAGCGTTAGGCTGGAAATCTTCGCCGTCGCTGGAGTTGTCAAGCGACTTCGACCAAACGTAGTTGACGATCGAAGTCACGCCATGCCATCCGGTAACTCTGAAACTGGTTTGAATCGCATTGTAATTAGACTTGCCGGTTGAATTCTCCTGCAGCACGTAGTAGGCGCCGTAGGGATTGCCGTTCAGGGGACGGGCGTCCACTCCGAAATCCTGAATGCATGCACAGGCCACGTCAGCCGCATTGATCTGCGCCTCGCTAGGCTGGGCAAGGTCGAAGAAGCGCCAGAGGCGATGGCCTTGCGATCCGACGTATCCAATCTGGACTACGGCTTTGCTCGAGATCTGCTGCTGGATGTTCAGGTTGTAGTTCTCCATGTACGGAGACTTGATGTTGCGATCGAACGCAAAAACATCGCATTCGTAACCGCATGTCGTGGTCGCGGCGTACACGGGACTGCCGGCAATGATGGGGCCGCCAATGGCGCCAGTGGAGAGAATCGGCTGAGGCCCAAAGTTGTTGTAAGCAGGGCCGGGATCGAAGAAAGGCGCGTAGGGCAGGTGGCCCAGCACCATGTCTTGCGAGACGGAATCGTAGAACATGCCGAACCCGGCGCGGACGACCGTTCTTCCTTTTCCAGTCACATCCCAGGCAGCACTGATGCGGGGAGCGAAATCCTTCTTGTCAGGATTGTAAAGATTCGGCAGCCCGGGCTGACCGACCTGAGTAAGAGTAAAGGTACCGGTTCCCGGAGAAGGGGAGACGCTGGTGACATTGCTCATCAAGTTGTTCTGCTCCTTGATGACTCCGAAGTAATCCCAGCGCATTCCGTAATTGATGGTGAGCCGCTGGGTAGGACGGAAACTATCCTGCACGTAGAAGCCGAAGTTGTTTTCATGCGTGTGACGCAGGGAATTTCCAAAGTACTGGAAACCGTCCGTAACATCACCGGCAAGAAAATTTTGTTGAGCCGTGGCAATGGGGTTGCCAAGGTCGTCGAAAGTGTCTTTGAACCGCAGCCGACCACGAAAATATTTCTGGAAATACTGCTGAATGGAAGTGCGGTGAAAGTCGACGCCGAACTTCACATCGTGCTTGTTGAGCTTCCATGAGAAGTTGTCGATAACCTGGTTATTGGTATCGAAGCGATGACGGGGAACGCTGCTGGTGGATCCCAATTGAGCTAAACCGCTCACCTGCACAATCGGCATGCCCGAGTCAAAGGGCCCCGCACCGCTACATTGGCTCACATCGCTGGCGGCGCAAAGCCCGATGG
>CAWAXF010000038.1:0-8062 GCA_963785865.1 uncultured Acidobacteriota bacterium
GAAGTGTTTTTGAAGGCTTTCGAACATATCGCCCGTTTCCAGGGGATCATCCGAAGTTCTCGACCTGGCTCACCAGCATCGCTATCAATACTGGAACCTGAGCTGCTCCGGCAACGCAAGCCTTCTGAGTCTCTCGATGGATGCGAGAGGACGACGAATTTCGCCCTCGTCGGGTTCCAGAGCTGGTGGATAACCCGGAGGCAGGTTTTAGCTCAACCTCAGCGTCACCGGTAAGGGAAGCGGTCCTCCACTTGCCGGAAAAATACCGGGTTGTGGTGCTCTTGCGTGACATAAACCAGGTTTCGACGGAAGAGGCCGCGGCTGCCTTACGGCTGGAGTATTCCGCTGTCAAAGCCCGCTTGCTGCGCGGACGATTGATGTTGCGGGAGAGTCTTGCACCCTATTTCATTCGCGTGGAAAAGAGGAGTCCCGATGCTCAGCTGCGCTGAGTTTCTGGCGGAATTCGGGGATTACCTGGAAGAGGCGGCCAGCCCTGAAGTCCGGGCCCGCCTTGAGGAGCATCTGCACGAATGCAAGACATGCCAGGTCATCGACAGCACTAGGAAGACCATCCGATTCGTTACCGACTGACCGTGACTCGTTTACTCTCACGGCCGATCAGGTAAAGCCCC
Organism: uncultured Acidobacteriota bacterium; assembly: GCA_963785865.1. GTDB lineage: Bacteria > Acidobacteriota > Terriglobia > Terriglobales > Acidobacteriaceae > Sulfotelmatobacter. Next base: position 633 of record CAWAXF010000038.1, read on the forward strand.
TTCGTCAAGGATGCCATGGACCGCATTCGCGAAAAGAAACCGTAACTGACGTAGAAGACTCTCGGAGAATCTGGCCAAGCGTCGTTCAGCAAAAAATCCCCTGACTCAGTTCCGGCAATTTTAAATCCGGGCGGACAAACTGACTGGCGACCGCCAAAAGATTTCTTGTATCTTCTCACCGGGGTCCCCGTCTTATTTGAGAATTTAGCGAAAAATCCTCGCGGTAAGAAATGCGCCACATGACAAACCTGCGAATCGAGGACGAACGTAAGCAGCTTCCTGCCAATCCAGCAGCAATGATGTACGCTTCGAGAGCCCAGCGCGTTACCACCCACACGGTTTCCGCCGGAAATCCGCTCGAAAGGAGTGAAGCCGAACTCATTGCGAGGGTCAAGGGAGGAGATGTTGAGGCGTTCTACGAGATGGTCCATCCTTATGAGCGTGCTGTTTTTCTGGCTGCACTTCACTGGCTAAGTATGACGCCGATGCAGAAGAAGTCGCCCAAGAGGCAATTCTCAATCCGGAACATCTTTCTGCTTCCTCGCCAGGAGGCCAAGTTCAGTACGTGGCTTATCCAGATCTCTATCAACGAAGCCAAGATGAAGTTGCGCAAGGATCGGCGCCATCTGTACGAGTCAATGGAGGCGGGTCAACAAAACGATGAGGGTGATTACATTCCGAAGGATTTCGCAGATTGGCGGGAAATCCCATCGGAGGCGTTGGAGCAGAAAGAACTTCGTAAGGCGCTCACCCGTGCACTGAGAGTCTATCCCCGTTTAACACCTTACCGTATTGATCTTGCGGGACGTACCAGCACCTCAGCATCACTGAAACGGCACAGGTCCCTCGGCCTCTCAGAAGCGAACGTAAAGACCAGACTGCGCCGTGCCCGCTTGCAGATGCGTGACGCATTGGCGCCCGGCTTCGACGGAGCGTGGAGGCGAGGAAGAACGTACGAAAAAGTTCGGCCCTTTTGATGTAATCGGGCCCGAGTGCCCAATCTCTTCCAGCGGAGGAAAGTCATGCATTCTCAGGCATTCATAGAACTACGCAATCGCACGTCGAGCTGGAGCGTCCGTCGAGGATGACGGTGCTCGGCTGTACCCGACTCTCTGAACAACCAAGAGCTCATGACAAGCGTTACCCCGATGAGGTGAGTCTGACTGGCTCCTGGGCAGTCGGAAAATCTGGCGTCAACGGGTGCCGTGGGCGCGGTCTTAACATCAAGGGGACGTTAAGGGGACAATAAGATCAGTTACATCGTCGTTGCCCGTCACCCAGCCGGTCACAGGTTGTGCAAATCCAGACGCCAAACGCCCTTGTGTTCACAAAAACGGGATCGTTCTCAAGCGGTCGGCGATCTGGAAGATCAGCTCCCCAAACCAAATCTACACCCTGGCTAGAATTGCCATTGGAGGGTTTACATTACACCCAAACTGGCGTGATCGAGCAGGACTGAGACGGTCGAAGCACCACCGCAAATGATTGAAACTAACATAAAATCACGCCGCCCGAATCCCGAGTTCGGGACCAGGGGGTCGGAGGTTCAAATCCTCTCTCCCCGACCATTCTTTAGTTTTCGCCCTTTCGAAGATTACATCGAACGGCTTTCTTGTAGGTAGGGTAAAGACTTACCGCATCCACAGAGCAGTTCGAAAGTACCATTCGCAGCAGCTTCGCTTGTTCCACTGGTTTCTGTGTAACGTAAAGAAAATACGCCTTGTTCGCGAGTTCGAGAATGCGTTTCGCGGATAGCACTCGATCCGCGGAGCCGCTCACGTGAGTAAGAATCTTGGATCAGCTTCGCCTGCATGCAGGCTGACATGACTGGACAGACACCAGCCAAGGGATCCGACTGTCCCAATACCTAAAACTCGATCTCAATAAAAAAAGGGTGAAGTAAGGGAGCTGCGGAAAAAGCGCATCACTCGGTTTGTAGGTCCGTGATTGCTTCGCCGGCAGCGAAAAACGGCAACGCATCAGCCTCTCGGGCGTAGCGGATCGCGCCGGCGTGCGTCGTCAGCACCTATATTTCAGCACTTATATTAGGGATGGCAGGGTCTCAGGCCGCTGCCCGTCGTTCGTAGCGGTGATGCAGCCCACCGACCTGGGGCAGCGCCACGACTCTCCCCATGTGCTCCGGCTGGTAAATCGATTACACGGCTCGGGCGAGTCCTTGTCTAGGGAGAGATGCGTTCTCGATCGGTGAGAGAATTGAAATACGAACGAAGGATACGACGGAGGGACGTTTCGTGGAACACGAGCAGGAGAGTAGGCCCGGGGAATTTCACCCCGGCCTCTCGCAGAACCGAGCGTGAGACTCTCGCCTCACTCGGCTCCCATCAGGCAAACACGCCGGCCATACCGATCCGCCAGTGGACGAAGAGATCCGCGCGTTCCTTGGCAAGCCGTTGTAAAAACTGGCTCGCTTGGATCTTGTGGTCTTTAAAGCGCTTGAACTTCCGCATCGCCCATGCCACGAGCGTCTGATTGACGTACCGGAGCAACGGATACAGTGCCGAAGGAGCATAACGCCCGTAGTACTCGATCCAACCCCGCAGGAGTGGATTGAGCTGCCGAGCGATGTCCTCCAAGGACAACTGTGTTTGATGTCGGAGGTTCAATTCCCGAATCGCTCGCCGCATGGCCTTCATCGCCGAGGGGCTGACTGCCGGATTGAATCCGCAGAACAGAGTGTTGTCTCGGAAACGTTTGAACCAGACGAGGCCGAAAGCAGTACCCGAGGAAGTCAAATTTGACATTCGGATACTTGCCTTTGCGCTTTCCGTCTTTGCAGTAGACGATTTTGGTTTTCGTCGGATGCATCTCCAGACGGCACTCCGCCAAGCGAGCTTGAAGCTCAGCCTTGAGGGCCTGCGCCTCTTGCTCGTTCCGACAGTGCACCAGTCCATCGTCTGCATACCGACACCACGGGAGATCAGGGTGTGTCCGCGCCATCCAGAGATCGAACGGGATGGTAGAGACGAGTCTTGATGACGGTAGCCCGTGCGGAGCCTCGCGCGCCCGTTCGCGCTTTCGCGCCGGCGCCCTCACCGAGTAGGCATGGCCACTTGATACTCGTCTCCCCAAGCAGAACCCGGCGTGCAGATTCCCCGCACCGGGCTCCCCAGATCGACATTGGCTAAAGTGAGCCTCGTCAGACCAGTCGGGTGCAGGTTTTGAGCAAACGGCAGTTTGAACCACGGGCGATCTTTCAGGCGCGTCCAGTTCGTCCGACGTCTTTGACCCCGACGATTCAGGGCGCTTATCCACTGACGCTGTACTTGTTGCCGCACCCAGTAGAGCTTGCGCTCACAGTGATGCAGGCCGAAGTACTGATAGAAGCCGCGCAACATCTTGGTCAGATGTCCTGTTGTTCCCATCGTCTCCAGTGTCTGTTATGAAGGATCCACTCCCGTGTCCGGGCCAGGAACTTCCGACAACTCTTGACGCTGGGGATACGAATCAGAGCAAATCGCCCCGCTCCGATCCACCCCACAGACATGTTTGAAACCCAGAAACTCGAAGGTTTCTGGCCTCCCCAGTCCGTGCCGCAGGCATGTCACGCCTGCAAATCGCCCAAAGAGTATGCGCCGAGTTTTCTCCTCGGCCAGCTCCAGACCGAATTCCGCGAACCGCTCCCGCACCTTCTGTTGGAACTGGTCCGCATCTTGTCGGAACTGGAAACTCACCACGAAGTCATCAGCGAAACGCAGCAGATACGCCTCGCCCCGACATTGCGGTTTGAACTTCTTCTCAAACCACAGATCGAGAACGAAGTGGAGGTAAAGGTTACTCAGCACAGGTGAGATCGGACCGCCCTGTGGAGTCCCTTCCTCTGCGTAGACGACAACACCATCTTGCATCGCTCCAGCCTTGAGCCATTTTCCGATCAGGCCCAAGATCACCGGATCTGCAATGCGATGGGCTACCATCTTGCGTAGCCACTGATGATTTATGCGGGTGAAATAGCTGCGGATATCGGCTTCGAACACCTGCCCTACCTTCTTCGTCACGATCTGCACGCGTAAGGCTTGCAGCGCGTGATGAGGATTTCGGCCAGGTCGAAAGCCGTAACTGCAATCCAGGAAGTCTGCTTCAAACACGGCCTCCAGAATGCGTGCTACCGCCCGCTGCAGCAGCCGGTCCGCGGCCGTTGGAATTCCCAGCGGTCTTGTCCCGACTTTGCCCGGCCCTTTGGGTATATCGACCCTTCGGACCGGCGGCGCATGGTAGGTGCCTTCTTTCAACTGCGCGCAGATCGCCTCGACTTGCGTTTCTAGCTCGCTTCCAAACTGCTCGGCGCTCTGCCCATCGACTCCGCCCGCTGCTCGCCGGTTCATCTTTCCCCAAGTCTCCTTGAGGAACTCCGGCGTCAGCAGGTGTGCCAATGACGTAAACCGCGCCTTGCGGTCCAACTTCGCCTTCTTCGCTATCTGACTCAGTTGTGTTGACATCAGCTCCTGCCTCCGTGGGTGCAGGTGATGTTTCCCTAAAGTCAGTCTTCATCTGCTTCGCCGCTTCCCCTTGTGCGCGGCTTTCCCGCGCTCCGAGTACTACCAGCGAATCCGACTTCGCACTGCAGCATCTGCCTTTCTCAGGAATGATCCTTATCGTCCGGCATACTCGATCCGCTCTTGATGCGAACCAAGACCACAGTGGATCTCCCAGGTCCCTTGATGCTTCCTTATCCGAACGTGCCGTGCTCACTGACCCCGCCGCAGTCTCCGGCCACCTCGCCATTTGCGGTGCGCCTACTGGTGCCTTCCAGCCACTACGATGCTGTCGGCCTGCGGTTAAGTATTTAACGAGGCTCAATCGCTTCACTTTCGTTACGGCTCGCTCGTCGCTCTGTCTACGCTTAGTCCGATTCGTTATCTCCTCAGACCCAAGACTCGATTCCCGGTGAGGCGGCTGCACCTCTTGTCGGGACGGGAATTTCACCCGCTGGAAGCACCAGGTTTGTCCTGGCGCACCGTAGTGCAGGTACACGTTGGCAAGCAGCGGTGCAGCCACTGCTCCTTGCGGTGTACCGACCGTTGTCTCCGACCACTGACCATCTTCCGAAACTCCCGCCTGCAACCATTTCTGGATCAGGCGAAGCATCCGGCGATCGGCCCCGCGATGCTCGATGAACTTCATCGTCCACTCGTGGTTCATGTTGTCGAAGAAGCCCCGAATGTCCCCATCGAGCACCCAGTTCACTCGCTTCCACTGGATGCCCGCCGTCAGCGCGTCCAGCGCTTGATGCGGGCTGCGACCGGGACGAAACCCATACGAAAAGCCTTTGAAGTCGACCTCGTAGATCTGGTTGAGAATCGTCACCACGGCCTGTTGCACGATTTTGTCCTCCAGTGCCGCGATGCCCAACGGACGTTGCTGCCCGTCAGCCTTCGGAATATAGACTCGTCGTGAGGGTTGTGCCCGATACGCTCCACGATGCACCCGACTGTGCAGATCGACGAGCCGATCTTCCAATCCGGTTTCATACTCCTGCCACGTCACGCCATCTACTCCGGGAGAAGCCTGACGCTTGAGTGCGTAAAAGCTCTCGCGGAGTAGTCCGACGTTCAGATGGTGGAGCAAAGCGGTGAACCGTTCCTGCTTCCTTTCCTTGCTGCTTTCCGCACACCGCCCAATCCCTGGGACATGCGTTCCCCGCTCTGTGTCGGGCGCATGTGGGATTGAACGATGTTCTCCTTGGTCTGCGCCCTTCCCTCCCCAGCCTCCGCGGAAGGTTGCCCTTCGTTGTTCGACTGGTTCACAGGTACTACGGCACAGTCCGACTTCTCCTGAACGTTCATGTCCGCCGTTCGGTTTATGGCCTTCGCGGACCGGTCTTGATCTTTCGACCAAGACGTCCAGGAGATCTCCCGGTTCTCGTGCATGTTGTTTCTCAGCGTGCCGGGTTCTTAGACTACGCAGGACCGAACAATCCACTCGCGATTAGCGTGGTTGTCGTGTTGCCTTCCTCCCATCGGAACGGAGTCGGCATCCTGATCCATCGGCTTTTCGAAGCTCAATAGCCCGGCCCACCGATACCTCTGTCTACGCTTCAAGCGACACCTCGCGATGCCGCCTGCAAGACTCAAGGCCAGGATGGATTCGCTGCTCTCCTTTCCTGTAGGGCTCTTTCATCCCCTACAACATGCCGGTTTATCCCGGCGCTTCCGATTTGCCGACGATTCGATCAAGGTGCAAAATTGAATGTGGACGCGCTTTTCAAAACGCTCTTTCGCATAACGAGGATAAGCGGAGATTTCCATATACGCGAGACGCAATTCACAGCGATAGACGTTCGGCAACACAGGGAGTCCGGTGTCAAGAACGCTGGTAGTGTTCCTCGCGTGAGACGAATCAGCATGGATCACGGGAGAGGTCATCCGGGCCGCAGGCAGCCTCGTTGTGGCTACTTGAGTGTGAGGCCTCTTTTCTCAGAGTCTCTCAGCCACGCTGCTCCGCAAGCGGCTGATCCTATTTCGAGGACGGATAACCAAGGATGCTGGTTGGTATTTTCCAAAAAGCTCTGAAACAAAGCAGGCCAGGTCATGGCGGTAACGAACATCGGCGAACAGCGTCCCTCAACCGCGCTTCGACGATCTGACGGATTGAGCGCAATTGGCAGCTTACGTCACCATTGGCCGGAATATCTGATGGAAGTGGGTGAGCTGGGTTTGTACCTCTTCGTTGCGTGCGCGGTCGCCACGTTGATAGGGCACCCTGCCTCGATTGTGCGGCAGTCTATTTCCAGCGGCGTTGCTCGCAGGGCGCTCATGGGATTGGTCATGGGTGCGACGGCGATTGCAATTGTGAACTCTCGCTGGGGCAAACGGTCAGGAGGTCATTTCAATCCGGCAATCACCCTCACTTTTTATCGCCTGGGAAAAGTGGAGTTTTGGGATGCATGGCTCTATGTCATCGCCCAGTTCTTAGGCGCCATTGGTGGTGTCGCTCTTGCCAGATATGTGTTGCAGGGGGCCCTTGCCCATGATGCTGTACGTTATGCGGTGACAGTGCCAGGCATGTATGGAAGCACCGTCGCGTTCGTGGCCGAATTGGCGATCTCTTTCGTTCTGATGATTACTGTGCTGTTCGCCACCAATCACAGAAGGCTGGCGCCATACACCGCGTATTTTGTGGGCGCACTGATCGCGATCTACTATACCTTCGAAGCACCGCTGTCAGGCATGAGCACGAACCCGGCACGAACATTCGGCTCAGCACTTCATGCGAACTATTGGCATGCTCTCTGGATCTATTTCCTGGCTTCGTCCATAGGCATGCTGGCCGCCGGCGAGGTATTTCTTCGAGTCGCCGGGGCGCTGCCCCATTTTGCGCCAAACTTCACCACGCTAACCATGAACGCTGCATCTTTCATCACGCCCAACACGAAGTTTAGAGAGGAGATCCTATGCAACGACTTCGAGATG
>CAWAXF010000039.1:0-8263 GCA_963785865.1 uncultured Acidobacteriota bacterium
GCGACGATGTGCCGGCAGAAGCCAAGATCGAAGCAACTGGCGACATCAATCAGTCACTTGAAGCAGGATGGCCGGGACTCGACATCGCCGAGATCGTGCCGTTGGACGGAATAGTACGCGCACATGAGTTGGTCGAGCATCCAGCTAAGCCGGGGCGCGTTATAGTCGCGATTACGTAACTTGTCTGGGGTTTCGCAGAGTATTGGCTTTAAAACTGACGGGCAACTCAACGCTTCGGGCAGCCGCTGCTTCATTAGTAGGTTTCGCTGCCGATGTCCTCCGCTGTTCGTGATACCGGCAGAACACCCTTCTGCTGATTCAATGTGGATCCTTCGAATCTGGGGACGTTAAGGGACGATAAGGAGTAATGTCCGGTATCATCCTGTATCAAACGACGTCCGCCGACACCGTTTGATATCAATCAGTTACATCTCATTGTTGCCCTGTCACGGTAGAGGTCGCAGATTCGGCGTCGGCGCTTCAACTTTCTGGCGCCAGATTGTTTGCTCTCGCCCGTCGACCATCGTTGACCAGACACGATTCGGGTCCAAACAGAAAACAATGCGCCAGTAATTAGGGTCACGTTACTCCTAACGTCCAGTGTTCATGCGGTCTCGTGGGTTGTCATCTGCGCCGCAAAGTAGTTGAATTTGCAGTTTCCCACGAAACTCATCAACCCGCAGGTCATTCGCGAACATTCGAAGTCGTCCCACCCGCACTCGCAGATTTTCGCTAGAGTTGCCTTGGCGGCATCTTCATTCCGGTAGTAGTGAACTGCCACATGGGCGCCCCCTTCGGCCAACTTCAGCGTGATGCCCCTGCCGATTCCCCGCGAACTCTGCCCGTGACCAGAGCAAGTTTCCCCTTTAGCGTCATAAGCAACCTCCCGCTGGGGCGAATGTTACTCTTGACGCCAAGTAAAAAGCACCTACCCGGCAAGACAGGGATCCTTATAGTTGGGGAGGCTTCTAATTGGGAGGTGCAACATGCCATCATCCGCCACTAACGAGAAGCGCACTTCGGTGCACGGCCTGGGCGAAATTGCGCTCCGCGTCAACAATCTGGATGGCATGCAGCAGTTTTACGAGCAAGTCATCGGTTTGCCTCTTATCGCCCGATTTCCGAACTCCGCATTCTTCAAGATTGCGGACGGCTACGGCGGTCACACTCAAGTGCTCGCCCTCTTTGACCGCGCAGAAAGCCCCGGTTATCGCGGAACAGACGCAGGAACTTCCACGATTGACCACATCGCGTTCGAGATAGCTCTCACGGATTTCGCGGACGAACGGAAGAGACTGGAAGCGTTGGGGCTTCAAGTCGAAACCGCAGAACACGCATGGGTGCGTTGGCGCTCCCTTTATGTCACCGATCCCGAGGGCAATCAAGTGGAGCTAGTCTGCTACGACGGCAGCGTGTGAGGCTAACGTGTGCCGAAGTTCGCCGAAGAAGATCGCGGCAGCTTCCTTCGCCGCCGCAACAAGTGACCTAGTGTCAATGTCGAAGTAAATCTTTGTGGTGGCACGGTACTGGGCTATCTTCTTCCGTCCAGTTCCATTCTAATTCTGCCACTCGCGCCCACTTCAGCCCGCGAACGGTCTTCGCCGCTTCGCTTACCCTGTTTTCCGCAGCCTTTGCAAAGCTCTCTTTTGAAGTTCCGACTACCTCGATAGCCTTTTGCGTCAGTACGGTTCTCCTTTGATTTCTCCCTGTGGATTGTACCGCCGGTCTGCGCCGTCATCGCCCCAGCCCCACGACGTGCGGGTGAATGTCGTCCGAGTGTGAAACACGGAATCGGATCCGCGATCTCATCGCCCTCGCGCCCTTCTGTCAGCTAGCACTGATCGATGGGCGGATCGGCGATATGCGGTTCACGGCCAGCAGTCGCTGCACTCATGTCTACGTCGAACCCGCCGAACGGCAAGTTTTGATAGCGGCACAAGGAACGCAGATCTCACCCGGGTAGACCAATGCGGTGCAGGAGGTCTTGAAAGCGCGAGTCGGAGCGGAGAGGGTCGAAGCCAGGCCGCAGCAGGACGCCCGGGTTAAATCGCTCCTCGTAGCCTTTTTCGAGCCAATTCATGGCTTGATCCGTATCTCCGAGAGATGCATAGATCATGGCAATCTCCGAAGCATTCGAATGACCAGGAATTGAGCGCTTCTTCAGATCGCTCAGCAGCTTTAACGCCTCGCTCTTCTTGCCGGATGCGGCATAGGCGCGAGCCAAGATTTGCTATGCACGTCGGGCTACCCTCAGAAAGCTGGACCGCTTTCTGCAGTTCTGCGACCGCTTCATCGTACATGTGTTTTTGGAGGTACGCCTGGCGCGAGTTGATTGTGTGCGAGAGCAAAATTAGGATCCATTTCGATCGTCTTGCGGCTCTGTCGTATGGATTCGTCATAAGAGTGCGCCAGGACGAGGAGCTCTGCCAAATCGGCGTTGATGATAAGAGATAGCGGATCCAAGTTTTCCGCTCTTCTCATTTCCACAATCGCTTCGTCATACCGACCCAAGAGACTCAGGTGCCAGGCATACCAATGGTGAGCGGTTGCGTAGCCTGGATTCAGTTCAATGGCCCGCCGGAATTCTTTCCCGCCAGAGTCCAAATCCCAGTCGAACCCATCCAAGACGAATGCAAGCGAGTTGTGGGCTTCGCCTAGCGCGCTGTCCAATTCCAGAGCTTTGATCGCCGCCGCCTTCGCTTTCGGGAGTGCCTCCTTGGGGGTCATCACTGCATACTGCCAGTCTCCCAACAAAGCATAGGTGTCGGCTAGGCCAGAATAAGCCTGGGCGTATTTCGGGTCCTCTTCGATTGCCTGGTTGAAATAAGCCAGGGCAACCTTCAAACCATCCGCGGTTCGCTTATTCCAGAAGTAGCGCCCTTTGAGATAGGACTCGTAAGCTTCCGGATTAACAACCGTTACGTTTCTTCAGCGCAGCCTGTTCTTGCGGAGTCACATTCGATCCGAATCTGTTCGGCAATCGCCCTAGCCACTTTGTTCTGGAGCGCCAGGGTATCACGCAGTTTGCCTTCATAACTCTGGGCCCACAAGTGCTTGTCGGCTGGCGCCTGGATCAACTGCGCCGTGATGCGGACCTGGTCGCCGGAACGCAGCACCGTGCCTTCCACAACAGCGTCTACGTTCAGCTCGCGCGCGATCTCCGGGAGAGGCTTGCGCGCGTGTTTATAAGCCATCACGGAGGTGCGGGAGATCACCCGTAAAGCGCTGATCTGTGCCAGATCGGTAATCAGTTCATCGGTCATTCCATCGGCGAAATAATCCTGCGAAGCATCGCCAGAGAGGTTGTCCAGCGGAAGCACGGCCAGGGATCGGATGCCCGTCGGCGCACGGCCACGCGAACGAAATAGCCAGACAGCGAGAATCGCCAAACTCAGGACCAGGGCCAAGGCCAGGGCACCCATGATCCGACTCGCCGGCCACTGCCGATGTTTGGGCTCAACGATCAATCCGGCGCCTTGAATCTGATGCCCAGTGCTCTGTCCCAGGTATAGTTCCAGTCGCAGATTCTGGCTTTTTGGTGCGGTCGTCTTCTGCGACAACCGACACCTCCGCAATGAAGCGATAGCCACGTTTTGGAAGAGTCTCGATATATCGCGGATTCTCAGCCGAGTCGCCTAACGCACTCCGGAGCTTCCCGATTGCGATGTTGACAGCTTGGTCGAAATCACCAAAACTCTCGTCCGCCCAGACTCGGCCGCGCAATTCCTCCCTCGTGACGACTTCCCCTGGGCGCTCTAGCAATATCTCCAGCAGCTTCATTGGTTGCTGCTGCACTCTGATTTTCACACCCGCTTTGCGCACTTCGCCCGACTGGAGAGACACCTCATAGGTTCCGAATCGCACGACGGACGTTTGTCGCAGTGGTTCCATAGCGCACTTGGGCTTCGCATGGGAGTCTAGCACTTCTACAGACCCCAGTCCCAGGCCCGAGCCAGCATATGTGCAGACTAACTCTTTAGCCATCAATTAGTTGACAGCCAACGAGCCGGTTATGGAGCGAATAGCCTCAGTGAATTGACGCCTGACGACTGGCGCGTCAGATTGGGCCCGGATCACAAGATCAAAGGAGATTGTCATGGCAAAAGTCATTGAGTTTTACATACCGAAGAACTTCCGGAAAACCTTGAAGTGCGCTCCTCAGCCGCAATGCGGAAAGGTCATCGAGTTTTGCTCGCAGATAAAGAAATCAGCCTAGCTGCGACCGGGTTTCGAACTGATTCGGGAGAAGGCAAATGACGCGTTTTGGACTTAGTGCACAAGGGATGGTCCTACTTGGGACTTCATCCTCACAGGACGATAAATCGTTGGCAGGGTTCGAAGAGTTGGCCATGCCCCTGTTCGATTCCCTTTACAACTTTGCGCGCTGGCTTGTGCGAAATCAGAGCGATGCCGAGGATCTCGTACAAGAGACTTATCGAAAAGCTCTACACAGTTTTGCATCGTTTCGGCCTGGCACCAATTTCCGAGGTTGGATATTTCGAATCCTAAAAAATAGCTTTCTCAGTTCGCGCTCGGAACTCGAGCGGAAGATGACCGTGGCGATGGAGTCGGAGCAGGAGGATCCCGTGTTGGCAGCTGAGAGGGAGACTCCCGAAACGATGCTAATTGAACGTTCCGGCAACCGACTGGTGCGGAGAGCGATCGAGCAATTGCCGGTGCATCTTTCGCGAGGTCATCTTGTTTGTGATGTTGAAGAAACGTCTTACCAGGAGATCGCGGAAACATTGTCGATCCCGATAGGAACCGTCATGTCACGCCTCGCCAGAGCCCGGAGGGCAATTCGCGAGTCACTCCGTAGCACTCCTGGTGCACCACTATCTGCGGAAGCACCGCAAAGAGGAGGGGGGAATGAGAGAGGAGCGCTGCAGAAAGAAGACAAGCTTCCGCTTGACTTCTCAGATTGGAGAATCGGGAAAGAGCTGTACAGCGGATCAGAATCGTAATAAGAGCAGTGCTGCCAAGGCCTCGCGAGAGCCGAGGCCTGGCTTGTGAGTGGTCTTCGTCTTGCGAGACATATAATTCCTTGCTCGGACCCGACGTCAAATCTATGACGCGGCGGTTCTAAACAATTTCGCAAGACTATTGATGTCAGCGGGACTCGCGTCGCCGATCACGAAATAGCGAAGCCCGCCTTGACTCCATGTTTCCATGTTGAACGACAGTTTCTTCGGCGCGAAAGAATTCTCGTCCAACCTAGCTGGCAAGGACCGTTCCTGGAACACGAACACAGAAATGTGGTGCTTTCGAACATCGTAGATGAAATGCGCACCCGGCGTTTGGCCAAGATAGGTCATCCGGCCTCCAAGTAGAGAGAACTCTGTGTTCTGGAGCTCTGGCAAGTCGAACGCAAAGGGGATTTTTCCCTGAAACCATGGTTTCACCGTGTGCCGATCGGTGGAGATCACATCCACCGGCGACGAACTGGCCAGCATCGCCACATGCAAGTCGGCGATTTCGCTGAAGACCTGATCTCTGCCCCGGGTTCCCACATAGGTTGAAGTCAACGCCGCGACTGCGAGAATGACGGCCATCGCCGCAGCGAACATCCATCCTAGACGGAGACCACTCTGCGGTTTGGGTGCAATGCTCTGCTGCACTCGTTTCCGGAACTCGGCACTGGGAGTGAAATGTTTTCCAGCGACTTGAATCGCGCGCTTCGTCTGCACCCGCGCAAGTGCATCCCATGAGCATGAAGGGCAACTGCGCACATGGGTGTCGAAGGTACGCATCTCCTCCTCCGAAAGCTCACCGTCGAGGTACGTGTCGAGTTTCGCCTTCCAAGACTCACAAACCATAGTTAATTCCTCTTGCACCTTCCACTACCTCTTTGTCACCTTGCAATTTCCGCCCTAAATGGTCGCGTAACGTGCGTCTGGCGCGTGATAAACGAGACATCACCGTGCCGATAGGGATGGAAAGAGTCTCCGCAATCTCCTGATAGGACATTTCCTCCACCTCACAAAGAAGGAGGACCTCCCGGTAATGCACCGGCAGATCGTCGATGGCGCTTTGTACCAGTTGGGAATTAGAGCGTTTCATTAGAATCGTTTCGGGAGTCTCGCTCTCAACTCCCAGTTCAGGTCCGTCGTCCTCCGACTCAAGAGCGACAGTTAAACCAGCTCTTAGTCCGGTGCGCGAGGTTAGGAACGTGTTGCGCAGGATGCGATACATCCACGCCCGGAAATTAGTGCCCAACTGGAAAGACGAAAACCCTTTCAGCGCCTTTGCATAGGTTTCCTGAACCAAATCTTCGGCCTCTTCGCGATTATGAGTCAGCCATCGCGCGAAATTGTACAACTGGTCGAAGAGCGGCATTGCGAGGCCTTCGAACGAGTCGGATTGGGGACCCGCTCCTGACGTCCACACAAGGTTAAAACCAGTGCGCAGGAGTTTATTCCATCAAATAACAATAATTCCGGGGCTGGAATAAATCACTGCCAGTTCGGTTATCCATCATGAGCGCCGCAACAACGGGAGACCCTTTGACGGTGCAGGACCTTAAGACCCAGTTCGGGAGTTCTTGTGGCATTTAAGGACGTTGAACGAATCTAAGAACGGGCGTAGCCATGGTAAATCCTTTCGATCTCAAGACGGCACTTCTGGCGAAGCACGCACAACATGTCGTGCTGATCCATTTTCCAATCGCGCTGTTCATTTCAGCAGTAGCTTTCGACCTGACAGCACAATGGACGAAGCGACGCGGCCTGGCGGACGCAGCCTACTACAACCTGCTAGTGGCAGCGATTTCAACATTCCCAGTTCTCGCCACTGGGCATCTCGCGTGGCAGTTCCAACTCGAGGGACAGAAACTAAAGGGCACCTTATTGCTGCACCTGGTACTTGCGTGCGTCTCGAGCGTGATGATCTGGCTGGTCTGGTGGGTGCATTTCCGCGCGCGACGGCGGGCGAAGCCTTGCCGAACTACCGACTGGCGATTGAATTTCTCGGCGTCGGTATCATCGCGCTGACCGGGCACTTGGGCGGCTTCTTAAGCGGCGTAAACGGACCTGGTTAGACGAGTCAGGTAGAGACTCAGACTGGGGCATGAACTCAGGGCCAGACATCTGGCGAAGGCTAGATGGGGACATTTAGCAGGCTGCGGAAAAACTGAATTGCAGCGTGTTTTTCTTTCTGTTTCTCATGGCTGCTGATCTCGAACGGCTTGAGTTCCGGTGTTTCTGTGGCCCCGGAGTCTAACTCGATGCTCCTGAAGACACCCGTCGGCCCGGACTTACACCGCCGGAACTGCGGCGGTCAGGTTTCGCATGCGCACCAAGTTGTAGGCGACGCAGGCCATGGTAAAAATCCAATCCACTCTACAGACTCCGCGATGCCGCACCTTCCGCATCAGCGCAATCGTATTCAGCCAGCCGAAGCACTCCTCGATTCGCTTCCTCTTTCTCTGGCTGAGGGCGTAACGCGAGCGCCAATCCGCCGAGCCAGATGATGCCGGTCAAATTGTGCAGCGCGCCGAGAATGAAGATCTGCAGCGCAACATGGCCGAGCGCGGGGTCCGCGAATTGCGGCAAGAAGGCGACGTAGAAGATCACGACCTTCGGGTTGAGCACGTTGGTGACGAAACCGCGGCGGAAGGCCAACGCCACTGACGATCTGGAAACCGAGGAGATCTGCGCGCTTTCGTTCTTTCCGCGCCGGAACGCCAGAAGCGCCAGCGCGCCGATCCACACAAGATAGAGCGCGCCGCCGAGGCGCAAGACATCGAACGCTAGAGGCGATGCTGCGATCAATGCCGAGATCCCGAGGGCGGCCGCGCTCGCATGCACGATGAGACCCGCCGAAATCCCGAGCGTCGTCGCAACGCCGTTGCGCGGCTGCCTGATGCCGACGACCCCAGCACCAACATCGTATCCGGACCCGGGGTCAGCGTGAGCAGGGTCGCCACCGCCAGATAGGCGAGCAGAAGATCAGGATTGAGCAGCATCGCAGGAGCCTTCCAGAGTCGCGGCTCTTACAATACGCGGGGCCTGCGGCAGAAGCGATGCTAGGGAATGGGGCTGGGTTCGGGCGGCCGCGGCCCCAGCGATTCGAACACCGTCCTCAAGCCGCGCGTCACCGCAGCTGGAAACACGCTGTCGTGCCGCTCGTCCTCGAAGATTTTCAAGGTCAGCTTGAGCCCTGGCCGGTTGCGGGCCTTCAACCGATTGTAGAAATCGGTGAGGTCGTTCGGCATCGCCGGATTCTCGAGCCCGCCGACTGCGAGAAACACATTCGCATTGGCCGG
>CAWAXF010000040.1:0-81208 GCA_963785865.1 uncultured Acidobacteriota bacterium
TCGTGCCTTGGAGAAGGGTTCCAATCAGTCGATGACCGTGATCGAGGCAGGAACTCGAAACCTTATCGTCACCTACCCTGACGAATCGTTGCACGAAGCGTCAGCGAAAATGCTACGCAACAATATCGGCCGTCTGCCGGTGGTTGACAGAAGCAAGCCTGATCACGTGGTTGGATATCTGGGAAGGCAGGGCATTATGGCCGCGCGATTGCGCCGTCTGGACGAGGAACATGTGCGCGAGCCGGGCTGGATCAAATCAAGCTGGGGATGAATGTTCTCAAGGCAATACGCCAATCTCGCGAGCCATTCTGGAGCCGGTCTAAAGAATTTCATCCAAGACGGGACCGGATGTTCAAAGATTGAATCGCCCATTTGCCTGATGTTTGGAAATATTCAACGAGCGATTAGTCAACGATCAACTATTCAACGATCAATCCGGTGCACTTTCAATTCACCTTGTTCATCCAGAAGAAGCTTAATATTGTCCGTATTACCATTTCTTCTCCTATGTCAGTGTTGATCATAGCGTGATAGAGGGATCGGTTCGGCCACTCGACGTGAAAGTAGGTCTTAATAAAGGCTGCTCGTTCATTGTCGCTGGTGTCGGCCAGTGTGATTGCATTCGTTTCCGTGTTTCCTTCAAGAATTAGCCGGCGTATTTTTGCCTCCCTGCAAGCGTAAGAGAAACAATCGCAGAGTATCAGAGCGGCTCTGCAGATAGTGTTGGGATCACCTTCCCACAATCACGCAGTTGCCAGCAGCGGCCGCTCTAGGACGACACGCTCGGAAAGCGTGACTATGCTGTCTGCATCGAGAGTGTCAACCGGTGTACCTCGACTGCCTACATAGCTTCAGCGCGCAAACGATTTGAGAAGACGGTAATAAAGTGGGTCTCGGCGCTCTTCACGACTTTGCACATCGGCCTGGTTGCTGTGAGCCAGGCGGGCAATCTTTTCCGTCAAGAGCTGGTCCCAGAGTTTCCAACTCAGTCGTGCAGCTAGAGTCCTGGCGATTCCCGCCGCTCCAGAACCGTATTCACGCTCCATCGTAATGATTCGGAGTTCGCCATTCACCGACAAGGTTGCTCCCCTTGCAAAATGTAAGCATCCTGGCATCGATTTCGGCTGCTGCCCACAGGCGAAAACAACAGACGCAATCGTGTCATCATACTCTTAGATGCCCACTCCAGCCTGCCGACGATTCAGAATAATTGTGCATATTGTGGCATGTGTGTCGTGGTACGATACATTAGGTGCGAAAGGGAGCCCGTTAGATGAACTACCAACCACACGCCTGGGCCGACGACCAAGATAGGGCGACGCGGATTTCGTTCTATCTGATTGGGGGTCTGTGCATTGCGTTGTGCCTGGCATTCCTAATATACCTGCTATCAATCTGAGGCCCACCCTGGATGGCGATTGGGCAGATGCCCCTGAGTGCGGCAGGCGATGGGCAAAGAATGTATTGCGACACGTTCACAATCGCTCATTTGTCTGACCAAGACGAAAACGACCCGGTAGAAATGGTCAACGTCGCCCTAAGCAGCATGCATATGATATTGTCATTACCTACCCTATCGTGCCACGATATACTACAAAGTGTGTGTTAAGGAAATTGACCGAAGCTATTCGCATTCCGTTAGCCGGAGGTAAGGAGGCCTCAAATGGTGGCGCTAAAACTAGTGCACCTGATTGAGAAGCATTCGGAGGAGCCTAGTCCAGGGACTCGTTGAACAGATCCGTACGTCGGAACGGGTGTGTGACTTCCGCAGCATCCCTCCAACGGATCTGGAACTTGCGGCTGCCGAGGTCTATCGCAATCTGGGCGAATGGTTACTACAAAAGACAGAAAAGGATATCGAGAGGCGGTTCAGCGAAATCGCCGCACGCCGCGCGGCCGAGCAATCAGCCTCCATCAGTTTGTCTGGGCCTTGATCGTGAGCCGTTACTATTTATGGCGATTCCTTCAACGGGAAGCTTTCGCTTGCAATGTAGTTGAACTGTATGGAGAACTCGAGTTACATCACATGCTCACTCAGTTTTTCGATCGTGCGGTGTACTACGGGGTCCTGGCGTATGGCAAGGCAGAACGGGAAGAAAGCGAAAAGGCCGTTCTGTCTGGCGTAGCCATAGCGAGGGAGGCAACATTAAATAGAAATCGTCCGACGGCAAGGCGTTCAAGGAACATTAGATGAGTAATTCCAATGGTGTTGATCATCTTCATCTCCGCCAATTTCGAGCCATGGCAGAGAATCTCTGTTCGTTAGCGAATTGGCATCGTGAACATCACAATTATGTAGTGGCCGATGCGCTTTATAGTCGGTCGTTATCCATTACAGAACGGATCAATATTGCCGGGAATGACGGAAATAATCTCGGTGCCCGAATTCGGACAGAGCAGCAAGTTGCCCAAGACATGCTGCATGCCGCAGAGGTCGATGGTTGCTAGATCTGATCGCAAAAGAGACCAGCGACTCTAGCCTATGCGTGCTGGCCGAGCATTTACCGCACGTGGGAAATATCTGCCCTTCAGCTTCGAGCGGACAATTAACACACCGCGGTCATCGAATCTCGGAAGAGAGGTTTATCGTCTCTAAAGCGACCGCTGAGGCTTACGAGGCGAAAGGCCAACTAGTTCACGGGAGCCGGCATCGTAGGAAAGGTCGCATTGCAGGATTTTGAAGGAGGTTGTATGACAAAGACATTGACGCTGGCTTTGCTGCTCCTGCTCTCAGCCGCTGGTCTTCAGGCCCAGAACCCTCCACCTACGGGTAACCCAAGTGATCATCCAACGTCCGCGCATGCCAGTATTGTGCGGGGTTGTTTACAGATCTCGGACGGCAGTTTCACGCTGACCGAAACTTCCGGAACGACCTATGAAATTCAAGGAGATATTTCAATGCTAGGCGAGCATCTCGGTCACGAAGTCCAGATCACCGGTACGACCTCGACTCCGAGCTCGGACAAAGGTGGGTCTTCCGGAAGCACAAGGTCGGCGAAAGGGCAACGGGTCATTCACTTACAGGACTTGAAGCACATATCTAAGTCCTGCAAATCCGGTAAAACAACTAAGAAGTAGATTGGTCGACAATTTCACCGAGAAGATTTGGAATGCGTCGCCAGGGCGACGTGAATTGAAGGGCTGACTTTGGGCCACGGCGACAGCACGATCCATTGCACTGAACGATGAGGCGAGATCTTAACCAGCCTTGTCGGGAGAATCAAATACAGGATAGGGACTGCGTTCGTACTGGACGGGCTTCCTGCACGAACTAGTGACGTGGTGATCACCGCATACACCACAGAGTGGTAGCGTGCCACCTAGATTTTGCCGTTCCAACCACGAAGCTACATTCATTCGCAGAACTCTAAGACCGCTCATAGCATTGACGAGAGCTTCCCTTTCTTCCTGCGTCCCGCCGTGGTCTTGAGAAAGCTCCAGCCGCCTCGTGTGTATCTTAGTGTCCGCCGTCTGGACGCGCTCCTGCATCTTCGTCCAATCGGTTTCGAGCAGGGCCGCTTGATATGACTCTTGCCAGCTATAGCTGGTCGGTACTCTGATCTCGCGGTAAGGATCAACTAGCCTTTGACTGATAGCCATTTTGACGCTCCATAATTCTGCGCAGACTGTCCAGCGTGGTTAAAGCATCTCGCAAATCATGTTGTTCGCCACTCAGCGGTTTCGTATGACCGTCTTCGATGCGATCAAGAACGGCATTGCGAGCGTTGGTGATGCGTTCAAGCAATTTCACGGGGCGGTTTTCAAACAAAGCAGCTTGGCAAAGCTGCCGCCAGTCTGGGAGAAAGTGTGCCTGTTCAATATTGCTCATCTGTCCGTTTTATAGAACGAACACGGTGTACCGTCAACTCCTTTGTTTGTAAGCGATTACATAATATCTGTGCATTTATTTCTGGAGAGTGAATGATACCCTTATGAAGGGGCCAGTAATACGATTCTGGCGTAGCAATAGGGCGATTTTTCGCCAACTATGCTGACGTTGAAAGGTGACTCGCTGGGCGGCGCTCGAGATATTCTATTCGCCAGTTGTCGTGAAGAATGTCATGAAGATTGTGCCTGTGATCAAGTCTAGCGATTTGCAGCGATCCTTACATTTTTACACTGAAATTCTCGACTTCGAGCGCAAGTGGCCTGGGCATGAAGATCACGAAATAGCCAACGGGGTCATTGACCTAGTTCGAGACGGGGCTGAACTGCAGCTTTCAGGTCATTCGGGAGACGGCGTTTTCGGCTCCGTGAACCGTGTGTTTGTAGACGACGTTGATGAGCGTTACGCGACCTTTCGCAGGCGGGGTCTAGATACTACACAGCGTCCTGAGTCTCCAATTCACACTGCTCCAGTCGCTCAGACGTGGGGACTGCGTGAATTTACGGTGACTGTTCCGGACGGCAATAATCTCTGTTTCTGCATGCCCAAGAGATAACTGTCGCTATCAGACGATTACACACATCGTCGACGGCCTACCAGCCATCCCGACCCCAAGACGCAATGAGTGTAATGGCGATGTTTCAACAGTTGAGGAATGCTGGTCTTGCAGACTCAAGCCTCTGACTGGCAATGCCCGGCTATACTCGCCATCCGTCCTGTCGTAAGCCAGGACTTTCCACAATCCGCACCCGAGGTCTTTAGCTCTGCAAACGAGCTGTAGCTGTTGTAATCAGGCGATTACTCCATTACTCCGGCCATGCACGGTCAGCGGCGCAGCTACAGCGCGTGCTCGCCCCGCTCATCGTTACGGATGCGGATTGCGTCGTCAATGCGCGTCAGAAATATCTTGCCGTCGCCGATCTTCCCCGTGCGCGCGGTATTGGCAATAGTCTGCACCACCTTGTCCACCATGTTGTCTGCGAGCACCATTTCCACTTTCACCTTGGGGATCAAATCCACCGTGTATTCGCGGCCGCGGTAAACCTCGGTATGCCCCTTCTGTCGTCCATGCCCACGCCCCTCAAACACCGTCATGCCCTCCACCCCAATCTCCTGCAAGGCGTGTTTCACCGCTTCTAGCTTGGCCGGTTGGATGATTGCTTCCACTTTAGTCATAGTTTTCTGATCCTTCTTACAAATGCTGTTAGGGCAAGCAATTCCGTACACGCGTGCGCTAGGCCGAACCTTCCCAATAATAGCCTTCCTCTCCGTGCTGCGAGAGGTCCAGACCTTGCGCCTCCTGCTCCTCGGAAATACGCAAGCCAATCGTCTTATCAACGATGAACAGAATTATGAGCGTGCCCGCGATGGCCAACGCCCACGCGATAGCGACTCCTATCGTCTGATTTCCCAGCTGCCGGACGTTTCCTTCGAACAGACCTGACCCAAGCGAGTTTGATGGACTTGCGACGCGAAAATCCCGGTCAGCAGCGCCCCAATCGTTCCGCCCGCCCCGTGCACACCAAATGCGTCCAGCGAGTCGTCATAGCCAAACCTGGCCTTCACCTTGGCGACCATCAGAAGCAGAAAAGCCCCCGCCATGAGTCCAATGAGCGAGCGCCGGAATGGGGTCACAAAGCCGGAGGCCGGCGTAATCGCCACCAGCCTGCGACAGCTCCGGAAATGGCGCCCAGACACTCGGTTTCCCGCTGCGCAACCACTCCGCTGCGCTCCATCCCACCACGGCCGCCGCGCCGCAAAATGGGTCGCGACGAACGCGCTGGTGGCCAGCTGCCTGACGCCAAGCGCGCTGCCGGCATTGAACCCAAACCAGCCCACCCACAGCAGGCACGCGCCGATAAAGCTCAGCACCACGCTGTGCGGCGGCATCGGCGTATTGCGGATAGCCCAGCGCGTTTTCCCAGGTACAGCGCGCAGACCAGCGCCGAGACTCCGGATGTGATGTGCACCACCGTGCCTCCGGCAAAGTCAAGCGTGGGAATCGCGCCGCCCAGGGCGCGTTGAGCAAGCCGCCCTTGCCCCAGACCATGTGCGCCATCGGGAAGTAACCACCAGCGACCACAGCACCATGAACAGCACCATCGCGCTGAACTTCATCCGCTCGGCGAACGCCCCGGTGATCAGCGCCGGAGTGATGATCGCGAACATCAACTGATACACCATGAAGGTCTGCTGCGGAATGGTGGTGGCATAATCCGCGTTCGGCTGCGGCCCCACGTCGTGCAGCAAAACGATAATCGAAGTCCTCCAACGAAGGTGTTCCCTTCGCCAAAAGCCAGGCTGTAGCCGACCACCGCCCAGAGCACGGTGACCACGGCCATCAGACGAAGCTCTGCATCATGGTGCCCAGCACGTTCTTCTTGCGCACCAGCCCGCCGTAGAACAGCGCCAGGCCGGGCCCGGTCATCATCAGCACCAGAGCCGAGCTGGTCAGCATCCAGGCGTTGTCTGCGGAACTTTTAGCCTCCGCGGCCTTTTGCTCCCAACGTGGCCAGGCGGCTCTCCTGTGAATTGCTCGAGGATGCCGCGACAGCAGACCTCCGTGGCCGCGGCCGGCTGCGCCAGCGCAAACCTCGCCGGTAGCTACAAAAGATTACAAAGCAGCCAAAGAATCAATGACTTTCTCATCGGTACCTGCCAGTTGGAGATTGAATTCTTCCGATAAACGATTTCTAGCATCATTTGCTTCCACTTAGCCGTTGGGTTCATGGCTCGCATTATGCGCTAGCCCGTCAACTGCCGTTAACAGGCGATTACACTCAAAACCCCTCCCGGCGGTCAATGAGTGAAATGGCATTTTTCGACAGTAATTGCGGCATGGGCGAACACCAATCCGAGCAGCCAGGTACAACGGCCGAGTGAGTTGCACGGTGTAGCATGGGGCAATGGAAACAGTCATACTCGCGCTGATAACTGGCCTGGGAGTTTTCGCCCTCGTTTGGTGGCGTGTCAGAATTGATGCCATCAAAGTATGGCACGGCCTTCCAGCGACATTCACTCCGCCCGACTCTCTTGGCAAACCGGTGCCCTTTGAGCATCGCCACGAGCGCTACATGAACGTAGCGGAGGTCATGCTGACTCTTGCCTCTGCCTCTTTGGTTTTTGTGCCGAGTTCCCGGCTCAGCTTCTACAGTCACGCGTGTGCTTTTGCGCTTATTCTCTTGGGTCTTTGCGTACTTTACAGCGTAGGATTCATGGCATTTCTGACTTATTTCTACGAACGGTTCCTGTATAACGAGCAGACGTACAGGCCTTGGAAATATGGATTGTTGCATGGCCTCGGCTTTGGTGCGCTGTTTTGTTTCGCTCTTGCGTATATCGTTCTGGCCGGAGGTGTCGCAAGTGCGGTAATCCACGCGAGTCCTTTTGTTGGGCATCCTCCCGCCCCGTTTAATCTCCCGTTCCCTCAGTGACCTTTTTCACCCGCTGGGTTGTGAGTGTTAAGGCGATTTTCGCGACGATTACGCCCAGGCGGTCGTTCCGAGTCAGCGCCGATACTCTGACAATGACGTTTTCGCCAGGTGATCGGTGTCCAAACGCCGATCAAACGGGTGCGCTTTGCAGTTCAGCCGGGCGAGGTGACTACTCCGAAATCGGCGGGTTCTTGCGCTGGTCGTTGATCTTGTAGCCGGCCGGGATTTGAAACAGATTCGGGTCGGGCTCGCCAGCAGTCAGCTCTGTAATTGTGAAAGTCTGTTTGCCGAAAAATGGACTACTGCGCATGGAGAACAGATTAAGGCGGAGCTGCTGGGAATGCCAATACTCCGTCAAGCTGGTCAGAGGCTGATCGTTGCCTAACACGCCGGCGTTCGTGATCGTGGTTTCGCGGACACCGACAGTGTCGAAGCCGAGGATATTTCTGGTTCCTAAATCTTCCCAGCTTTTGACTTCCCTTTTCATTTTGCACCAAGTGCGACTTCTGCGGGAGCAGGTACACAGCGGAAAGATCGTCTGCGCCATCGTATCCCAGCAGTTCGCAAACGTGTTTTCGCGGGCTGCAGTTGTAGAGGGTATGATGCTTGGCGTCGGCGATCCGAATCCAGTTCATAGAAGACTTGATTCCCGACCCCTTCGGCACCAGAAGCCAACGCTCTTCGTAGCTATGGGATGGATCGCGTCTCGATGCCCATTCGTTAAGTTTTCTAACCAGAAGTCCCGTCGTAAACTTGCCTATGTCCAGACCGGGTTCACAGCTATTCGAGCTTTCCCGGCTGGTTTTTACCGAGTCGACTCTGCCTTAGCCAGCATCACAGGCGAGGTCCGGGCCGCTGCTTTGTAATACCGCACCATTCGTTGCGGTTCCTGCGCCTTGTAAGCTGCTAGATTATGCGCCCATCGAAACCCGATATAGTATTTGGGTGTACAGTTTTGCCGGGGAATGGTTCCAATGCGATTGTTGTTGGTAGAAGATGACCTACCCATCCAGCAATTCCTGAAACGGGCGCTGTTAGAGGCCGGATATCAAGTAGATGCACGGACTTCTTGCGCAGCAGTGTGATTGCTGTGCAGGACACAGGTAGGCAGATTTACGGAGAGGACGTTGCGTGCTCTTATTCCCCATGAGTTCCGGTTGCGCTCGGCGGTTTTCTCCTGGCTTGTTCACGAACTTTATCACCCAAGTCTGCGACCTTGTCGGTGATGTCGGCTCGCGTTTTTACACACTGGGCGTCCCTAGCTTTGTAGACCATCCATCCCACCGCCGCCAAGTTTCCCGACAATGCGGTAGTGCGAGATGTTTTGTGCCAATCACGGAAAAACACCTGCCCTGTGCGGGATCATACTAGGATCGAGGGTCAGGCGAGTCAACGCGAACTAGACGCTCAGAGCTAGAATGGGGTTGTTGATGGGCGGGCTTTCACACGCCAATAAGTGAGAATCCGAGAAGTGAGTCATCTATGACCGCTCGCGCAGTAAAGCTGAAAGTATTCGCCAGCGTGCCGAAAAATTGCAGCTTTTGGCTGGAAGATGATGGCTGGAACGGACTTTGCGAGGAGCTATCGCGCGATCTTCAGCACCGCTGCTCTCCCGTCGATCAGCCGGACGCAAATGCACATTGCACGTGAAGAGCCAAAAGGGTGTGCTGCTCCGGAATAGACCTATCCTTTTGCCGGACCGGAATTTAGGGCGCTGTGCTGTTGGGGACTCGCGTGCTTTAGCCGCTCGTAGAACTCTCGTGCCTCTTCCGGGGAATACCTGCGAACGTCGAGCGACGAGATCGTAGACATTAGGTTGCCACAGAAATCGCGCTCCGGAGATCTCTCGGCTTCATGCACCTCGACCCCCGCGAGTTCGTAGGATGGCGGCGCGCGCCTCGCGCGTAGCCCGAAAGCGGTCTATGAGGAGAACTTTTTTGTGGGCAAGAACCGTGCGGTCGCGAGGTGGCAGGCGATACATAAGACACTCCCGAAACGAGCGCGCCCTTTTTAGAAAGGGTGATTCGAGTCAGCCTCCGTTGCCAGATCCGCGAATTTCCAAATCGACTCGATCGACGAAGACGTAAAGACCCAGACACATTAGGAACATCACACCGGAGAAGAGTGCCGCCGGCAGTGACGTCTGGCGATGGCCAGCCAAGAAAGACTCGAGCGCTGCGCTTAGCAGCCAAATCTGGACGATCAGCAGGACTACGATCAAGAACATTGCCCCGGCAATGGCTGTAAGGCCGCGATTTTGGGGTGGCAATTCGCTGGAAGTTCTCATCGTGCCTAACCTTTCATTTCGACAGCGATCAATCGCTCTCCGCGCGTTTCCAGAACTACACGCGGTAGTGAGCGTGTCGGAGGTCCTTGCAGAACCGAACCGTCCTTGATTGAAAAAAAGCCCTGGTGGCAGGGGCATTCCAGCCGGTCGCTTACTCGCGAATAGTACACAGCACATGACAAGTGCGTGCATTTTTGACTATAGCTCACATATTCGTTCTCTCCCGTACGAACCAGAATGCAGTGGTCTTGCTCGGTCGGGTAGGCGAACAGTTTTACGCCGCCGACAGGAATTTCTCCGAGTTGCGCTACGGGTTGTTGCGGATAGATAGGAGTCTTATAGAAAATCGAACGAATTAATATCCAGATATTCCCGACGAACATCCCGAGGCTGGTGAGGACGAGAAACTTGGTGAGCTGTCTGCGGGTAACGTATCGCTCATCCGCGGTACGAACCGAGAATTCTTCCCGCCAAAGAGGTTCACGACTCGCGCGTAGCAGCCGTTTCATGGTTTTCCTCCCACATGTAGTCCACAATGTCCAGAGCAATCGCTTCCCGGTCCGCCGGAGCCATCATGAAAACTTTAGTGGTGATCTTCTGATTGCCAAAATAGAAAGTGTTCGTCGGCTTCTCGCGCCGGCTGGCTATGTCCTCGGGAGTTACGTAAGCCAGTGCCTGGCTGGGACAGACGGTCGCGCACATCGGCTTCCTGCCCGCTGAAGTGCGGTCGTAGCACATGTCGCACTTCATCATCTGCTGCTCCGATTCCATCATTTTCGGTATGCCAAAAGGACAGGCAAGCACGCAGTTATTGCACGCAATACAACGTGGCTTCAGGGAAGAATGGACAATTCCATCCTCGCCTTTTTTTATCGCGTCCGCCGGACAAACCTGCGCGCAGGTAGGGTCATCGCAATGCCAGCAAACGTAGGCTGCCGAGCGGATGCTCTCGCGCCGTTCGATAAAATCAAAGTTAATCATCGACGTGCCCCGGTGGGTCTCGCATTCCTCGCAAGCCTGCAAGCAGGACTGGCAACCGATACAACGCGAAGGGTCAATGTAGAACTCATACCCGTACATTAAGCCCTCCTCGTGAACCATCGTTCAGATGAGGCCCACGATCATCCTGGGATGGATCCGGACCATCGGCCCTGGCAATTCTGCACGCCGAAACCTTGAATTCAGGGATCTTGCTGCGGGGATCGAGAGTTCGATGGGTCAGCCGGTTGGCGCTGCGAGTGCCAGCCCAGTGATACGGGATGAAAACAGTATCGGGACGAATGGTCTTCACGACCAGGACGCGAATGGTCAGATCGTCGCGGCGAGTGGTTATCGTCACCCAGTCGCCATCCTTTATTCCTTGCTGCTCGGCTAACCGAGGATGAATTTCAGCCCGAGGCTCAGGATTCTGGTCCACCAATGCGCCGATGCGGCGGGTTTGGGTGCCCGACAGATACTGGCTAACCACCCGGCCTGTGGTCAGGAAGAAAGGATACTCGGCATTCACCGGATCGCCGCTGGGGCGCCATTCCGTGACGTTGAAATGAGCCTTGCTGTCGTGAGTGTAAAACTTGTTATCCACAAAAAGGCGTGGCGTTCCGGGATGGTCGAGTGAAGGGCACGGCCAAAAAATACCCTTTTGCTCATCCACTCTCTCATACGTAATGCCGTAGTAGTCGGCCACACCGCCACGCGAGGCGACCCGGAGTTCTTCGAGAATGTCGGCGGGATTTTTGAACCGGAAGTACTGCCCGCGGCCCATCCGATGGGCCAGATCGATGATGATGTCCGAATCGCGCCGCGCCGCGCCGGGTGGATCGACCGCCTTCTGCCAGTGAATCACCCGGCCTTCAGTGCTGCAGCCGAGCCCGTCCTCTTCTTCGTGCAGGCTTCCGGCTAGAACTACGTCAGCGTGGTGTGCAGTCTCCGAAAGAAAAAAATCGATCACACCGAAGAACTCCAGCTTCGATAACGCCTCTCGCGTAAAGTTCGCATCCGGCAGCGATACCAGCGGGTTGAAGCATATCGAAAGCAGCCCCTTAATTTCGCCCTGATGAATCGCGTTCATGATTTCTTGGGCAGTGTAACCGGGTTGCGGAAGCTCCTCGGGAGTTATGCCCCAGACTCCCGCCACATACTCGCGCGCTGCAGGGTCAGTAAGTGAGCGCTGGCCAGGAAGCTGGTCGCATTTCTGTCCGTGCTCTCGCCCACCCTGACCGTTACCCTGGCCGGTGATCATGGTAGGACCCGCGCCTTCGCGCCCGATATTGCCGGTAGCGAGCGCAATATTGACTACCGCCAGGCAGTTCTCCACGCCTTTTGACTGGTGTTCCAACCCTCGGGCGTGCATCATTATTGCCCGCTTGGAGTTGCCAATCCAACGCGCCGCCTTCTCGATGGCCTCAGACGGCACACCCGTCATCTCGGCTGCTTTGCGTAAGTCCCACTGCCTGGCAGATTCCGCGACGGCCTCAAAACCGGTTGTATATTGCTCGATGAATTCGCGGTCCTCCAGTCCGTCGCGCAGAATCACATGCAGCATCCCCATGAGTAGCGCTAGATCAGTTCCTGGGCGCAGAGGAAGATAGAGATCCGCATTCCGCGTGATCGGCGTCATGCGGGGATCAGCAACGATGAGCCTTCCACCGTTGTCTCGACAGCGCCAGATGTAATCGGTCGTGATGGGGGCACAGTCACCGATGTTTGCGCCGATCACAAACAGTACTTCTGCCTTGGGTATCTCGCTCCAGGGAATCGTGCTGCGATCTATGCCGAACGCCAATTTGTATGCAACCCCGGCTGAGACCATGCAGAGCCGCCCGTTGTAGTCGATGTGACGAGTGCCAAGCGCCACACGAGCGAACTTGCCCATCAGGTAGGACTTTTCCGTAGAGAGGGACGCTCCGCCGTAGATGGCGACAGCATCTTTGCCATATTTGTTCTGGATCTCGCGTATCCGGCTCGCCGTAAAGTCGAGTGCTTCTTCCCAGTTCGCGGGACGAAAACCCTGATCGCTGCGCATCAAAGGGGAAAGCAAACGATCCGGATGGCTGCCCTGCATGTAGCGCTTCACGCCCTTTGGGCAGAGCATGCCGCGGTTGAACGGAAAGTCTTCCCACGGTTCAAAACCGATGACTTGGTTTTCGCGGACTTTCAGTTGGATTCCGCATTGTTGTCCGCAGAAGCAACAGTGTGTCTTCACCAGCTTCTCGGCGGGATGGACCGATTCGTCCTTCCATCCCCCGGGCGGTATGTAATTCAAGTGCGGTCCAAACTGTTCTTTGAGCTTCTCTTCGGAGACAGGAGCCTTAGCCATTCGCTTCCTCTTTCAGCCTCAATTGCGCAAGAGAAATTGATTTACGTTTGCATGCCGGGCACAGCTCCTGCCAATTGCCCACGGGACCGAGCATCGCGTAGTTGAAGCCGACCTGTGGCAGGACGCGCTCCAGGTCATCAACGTGCATCCGGGATGCGAACCGCTCGCCACAACGCGCGCAAGCTGCGCCCTCACCCGCTTCGCCCGCCCTCTGGTACAGTTTCACGCCCAATTGCGCCGGACGTTGAAAGATGTGAAAGAACTTTCCGAACGGAAGATAGAGCAGCGCCGCAATCACTGTGATGGCGTGCAGAATGGCGATGAAATCGTAGAAACTGCCCCCCAGCCACGATTGCGAAACTGTCAGCGCCAGGCCGGTGATCGATATAGCAAAGAGCAAGATCAAGGGGAAGAAGTCCATTGCGAAGGTCTGCACCGCGCGTGCTCCCTCGTCGCGCATCCGGCGCCACAGCGAAAGTGCAATGCCGCCGAGCACCAGAAATGCGGAAATATCCAGTCCATGAAAGAGGATCAATGCGGTGAAGGTGTGCAGCCGAAAGCTGAAAGTCGAATACCCAAAGAGGTGAGTCACATAAGTCATCTGATCATTCGGAGCGCTGGTGAAGTGAATCCAACCGAATACCAGCGGAAAGGTAATCATCGCAGCCAGGATGCATCCCCAGAACAGCAACTGATGCATCGCCCAGCGCAGTCTGGAGCGGTGCGCGATGAACGTTTGAGCAAAGATATGAGTTCCCGCCAGCCCCACAATGTGAACGACGCTGCGAATTACTCCTTGCGTCCTTGAACAGCTGCCAACCCCGCTGCCAGTAAACGTAGGTTGGGGGTTTCCGAATCCAGACCGAGTAGTGATAGATGACCCCCCAGGTCGCGAAAATGATTGCGAAGGTGTAGATCACCAGCGCTGGGTCAAAGTTCTGAAGATTCCGCGAGCCGAGCACAATCGCGGAGATCAGGGCTCCCGTCCACAACGTGGCCCACGCGCCAGCCCGGACTCTGTCCGCAGTGCGCGTCAACTCCGGAGGAAGCTTGGCTGCCAGGGCTTCTTCGCGGGGCAAGAACACCCGCGCGTTCAGCCACCAGAGCAGGCACGCCACGGCCGACAATAGAAGAAATCCTGGCCAAACTACGCCCCAGTGGTCACGAAACACGCCTAGGAGCAAAGGAGGAAAGAAGCCGCCCATGCCGCCCATCGCGCCCACCAGTCCGGTGACAGTGGCCCGCTGGGTAGGAAAATATCGAGGTACGAGCTGAAACACGGCGCCATTGCCAATGCCGAGCAAGGCCGCGCATCCCAGTGCCCCAACTGTAAACGGCAGCATCGTCGGAATACCAAGCAGCAATCCAAAAGCGGCGACGGCCGGCAGAACCCACGAAAGAACCCGCGAGCCCCCGATTCGGTCCGAGAGCCATCCCCCCAGCGGCCGGCACACCGTAGCTAGCACTACAAATCCAGCAGCACGAAAACCGGCGTCGGCGGGACGAAGGCCGAACTGATCGCGAAGAAGCGTCGGGAGGTAAATAGAGAACGCGACAAACCCGCCAAAGGTCAGAAAATAGAAGGC
The DNA here is from genome assembly GCA_963785865.1 of uncultured Acidobacteriota bacterium. Taxonomy (GTDB): domain Bacteria; phylum Acidobacteriota; class Terriglobia; order Terriglobales; family Acidobacteriaceae; genus Sulfotelmatobacter. The sequence continues at coordinate 14,510 of CAWAXF010000040.1, forward strand.
CGATAACGCCCATGCCAGAGGCTCGTGCGCGAGCACGCCGAACATCTCTGACAAACTCTTGGGGCGAACCGTTTCCGCCGCATTTCTGGCGAAAACCACGAACACAACCGCCCAGGCGAGCAGGATGACCGACATGCCCCAATACACGGTGCGGAATCCGTATGCCGCGGCAACCACGGGTCCCAGAAATACTGCTGCCGATTGGCCAATATTTCCCAGACCGTACACGCCCAAAGCGCTGCCCTGTCTCTCCATGGAAAACCAGCGAGAGACGTAACCGACACCGACGGCGAACGAGGAACCAGCCATTCCCAGAAGAAAAGCCACAATCAGCAAGTCCCGGTGGCCCGACGCGACCGGAACCAGAGCGACCGGCACAGCGACCAGGAACATCAGGGCACTGAAAACAATGCGACCACCGAAGCGGTCGGTCAGCATCCCCATTGGAATACGAGCGAGAGAGCCAAGCAGGACGGGAACTGCAACCAGAAAAGCAGTCTGTGTCGCGGAGAGATGTAGCAGCTGGCGAAAATGCGGGGCGAAGGCGCTGACCAGACCCCACGCCGCAAAGCACACCGTAAAAGAAACGGTTCCGAGTAGCAGGTGCCTGCTTTGTGACGCTTGCGGGTTTGCCACTTCGCCACTTCTCATCACGCCCACCCAAAAGAATTCTACGCTCAGGATGCGTTTGCCGTGCCCGGAACACACGGTCAATGGTCCACCTTGGAATGTCAGTTACGTCGTCTCACGGTACGTTAGCTGCGTCGACGATGGGCGTCCACCGAATGTGGCGAGCAGGTTCACTGCAAAAACCGTAACTGCGGCCATCTCGGTTACTGCGGACAGTGGAAGCCATGACCACGCGGAATGGACGAAGCCCTGATAAGCAAGAATTTCTGAGCTGACGCGCACAAGACATCCAACCATCAGAAGGAGCAGGGCCACGAACATGAGTCTGGGACTGAACAGCAGGCGCATGCCGGAAAAGGCTGGAAGGATCCGCGGTCCAATGCAAAACACCATAGTGGCCAGGAAGCCGACGGTCAGAGCATGACGCGAAGCCCCCCAGATTCCCTCAGAGTTTTCAATCGAAGCAGCCCAGAGACCAAGAGAGGCTGCAACGATCGCCCACACGTATGCCAGCCTTACAAAGACCGGGAAGCTTGCGTGCACCCCTTTGATCTTTGCTGGACGCTGTGGCGGCTCGAACAGCCGCAGCGCATACACAGCCGTACCCACTCCGGCGAGCAGCAGAAATGCTGCCGCTACCGTTTGTCCCGCAAGCGCAGTCAGGACGCCAGCCGAGTTCACAGCCACGGCGATAAACAAAGCTCGCTTGTGGATCGACCGCAATCCAAGAAAAATGGGAAGCCACTTGGCGCTAAATCCCCAAACGAATGGAACCAGAAAACCCCAGGTCTCGAGAACCAGAAGACGTTGATCGAGACTCGCCGGCACCGCGGGTGTCGCGCTCGAAAGAGCGAGGTACAAGGTCATTCCGAAGTTGATCAGCAGTGTGAGCATCAGTCCCGCCGAGCCCGCAATGACTACCCACACCCATTCTTCCAGTCTCTGCTTGCCGGGTCCCTGCGGACGGTGGCTGGAAACTGTGTAAAAGAAAATGACAAAAGCAGCTATTTCAAGGATTGCGGAGACGGGAAGAAGCGCCCGCCACTGCCATTGATACACGCTGGCCACCCAGCGTAACGTGACCCCGGACGTCCACAAGCCCCACGACGTCCAAACCAGCCGTAGCGTAAACGACCTCATACGCATCATTTTGGGGATGGAATAAAATCCGATACCCAAAATGAAGCTGCCAATCCAGCCGAAGATCTGGGCATGGCCGTGGGCCTGAATCCAGGACGGAGAGACCGAGTCCGCCGCGCGGTGGCTGCTGATGGCGAACAGGTTCCAGACTCCCAGGAAGGTACCTGGAAGCAGCATGAACACGAGGCCGGTGCTGATGTAGAGCATCAGCAGTCGCGATAGGTTGATCTCGCGGGCCGCCGTGATGTCGAAAATCTCCAGCGGGGTGAGAGTTCGGCCCGCCTCTTTCTCAACCCGCGTCGGTAGGGCAGACATGGACTGGGATCTCGCCTAATGGGATTTTTCCATTGCAATCGCGCGGGGAAACAGAATGTTGTTTTCCAGGTGGATGTGCTGGTGCATATCAGCCTCAAAATCTCGCAACGCGTTGTAAAGCGTCTGGTAGCTGATGCAAGCATCCGGTGGCGGAGTGTAGCCGCTGCTGGCCTCACGCATGGCACGCAATGCGTTGCCGGCGGACTCGTGCTCATGCTCCATCATCGAGACTGGATTTTGCACGCTGCCGAAAAACGGCGGCAGCACCGGCACTTTCTCGATGACTGACTCTTCCATTCTCACAATGTACGGAAACAACACGTTTTCTTCTTTCATCATGTGCATGGTCAGTTCCTGCGCCAGACCCTCGAAGCTAGCCCGAACCCGTAGCAGCTCAGGATGGTTCTTCCCGTGGACAGAGCACACCTTGTTGAACAACGGGCCGAGGCGGGCAATCTCCTCACGCGTGTACTTGTGATGAGTGTTGCTGATGTACGCGGCCAGGTCGGCCAGCATCTCGCTTGGCCACTTGTGATCTTTTTGGACCGGTTGCGCGGATTGCGTGGCTGACTCCAAAGAGTCCAACACCTTGTCCAATGGCAGGTTAGCGGCGAGGCAGGCTTGTTCCAAAGACTTGTTCCCTCCGCAGCAGTAGTCGATACCCAGCTTTTCAAACACTCTTGTGGCAGCGGGATTTTCCAAGGCCAATTCCCGTACTGTCCTCTCAGTGGTTATGCTCACGTATCCTCCTCGCAGCCCGGCTCCGAGCCTCATGGCCGCACTTGATGTTTTAAGGTTAGCGAGGTGGGGACGCCGTGCCGATGACTTTTGTCACAGCAATCGCAAAGGAGAATGAACAGCGCGCTTGTCGGAATAGAGGAATCCGGGACTATGGAAATCACTCAACAGAGATTGTTTCAGCTTCTAAGGCCTTCAAATTGCAGATAACGACGTCGCGGCCGTCGATTGTGATCATTCCTTCCGCCTGCAGCCGCGAAAGGTTGCGGGAAACCAGTTCGCGCACCGTGCCAATCTGCGATGCTAATTCCTGGTTACTGACGGGCAGAGTGATCACCACGCCTGCAGCGGATCGTTTGCCTTCCTTTTGAGCAAGACGTACGAGAAAAGATGCGAGCCGGTGACGCACCGTGGTAAATGAAAGCTCTTCGATAATCCCGACCAGGCGCCGCAAGCGCCCTCCGATGACTCGCAGTACCTTGAGCGCAACCTGGGGATGAGCCAGGCACAATGCCTGAAAGTCCTGCTTGCTCACAAATAGCAGATTGGCATCGTCAATGGCGGATGCGGAGGCAGGGTAATTTCCTCCATCGAACACTGGTAGTTCAGCCATGGAACTGCCCGGTCCGTCGATGCTGAGTACCTGCTCACGACCGCTGGCGGAGCTCTTGAAAATCCGGACATGGCCGGATTCGACGACATAAAGTCCAGAACAGGGCTCACCTTCGCCGAAGATGATCTCGCCAGCCAAGTAGTGACGTGGTAGGGCGCGTTGGGCAAGAAAACTTAGCTCGTTTTCTGCCAGTCCGGAGAAGATCGGGACCTTGGCCAGCGTCTGTCCCGGTGTGAACGCGGATTCCGCCATGCCGGCTATTGTATCGGAGCATATGTTTGGGACAGGCGTCGCGCGGAAAACCGGAATCTCCCATCGCCCTCTTCGACCTTGATCTCCTCGAACCCGGCTGCTTCCAACCGGGCCGGCAAGGTCTTAGGATCCACGAGAACCAATGTGTCCCGGATGTGAAATATCCGCATCAGGAAAGAAGGCATGCTGTCCGTTCCAGCGAAAATGCCACCCGGTTTGAGCACCCGGTACACCTCCGCGAACACTCGATCCTGCAATTCCTGCGAAGGCACATGGTGAAGCATGGTGAACGCGACCGCGCCTGAGAATGTGCGGTCGCCGAACGGCATTGCTGTCGCATCGCCGCATTGCACGCTAGCGTTGGTGCCAGCCAAACGGCGATTGAGAGTGTCTGCCAATTCGGAGTCGACTTCGATGGACGTAATAGTCTTGGTTTGACGTCGTAGCCAATCCGTCGTCAGACCCGGTCCCGGCCCTACTTCCAGGACTTCATCCCCCAGATCCACACCACCCAGCGACCACGGCAGAATCTTGTTCTCGAGTACCTGTTTCCACCGGCTCGATTGGCAATACCATCGGTGAAAGCGATTCATCAGATTTCGCCAGTCCGGGCAACGATCGGCTCGGGCACGAGCTTCACTTTCCTGCGGCTTGCCATCTCCTCAGCGATGGCCGATTTTTCGGCGCCGGATAGCATCCTGGCTGCCAGCGGAAACACCAATTCATCCTCGATGCTGATGTGCCGCTTGTACATCGCCGCAAGACTCGTTACGGCCGTACGAAATTTCTCGATCTCAACATCGGACAGCTTTCCCATCGAGAGATACTGGACTCCGAGTCGTTCGACGTCCGCATGCAATGTCGCCGACCAGCGGTGTTCGTCCTCCAGATGCTCTAATTCAGCGAAGGCAGAGTCCATTTCAGGATGGCCCATCTGACGCAGCCGGGGAAACAGCGACACTTCCTCATCCGCAGTATGCTTTGGCGCAGCTTCGCCGAAGTAGCGCAATGCTGATTCAAGCGCTCGCACTGTGTCCTCTGCTGGGGGACGATCGATCACGGCGGCCACCGCCTCGAGCGTGCCCATGAACATCTCAATGCGCCGGTGACAGTCCGAGAGCAAGCCAGTGGGGTCAGTAAAGTTGTGCGTCTTTGCTCCAATTTGGACAGGCATGTGCTCAGTTTACTCGCCTGCATCGGCCGACACTGTGACAAAAGTCTCGGCGATCCAAGCTCATTTGTTAGGGCCTCGGCCAGCGACAAGACCGATTGCGGGCTCGTCGCGCTTGCCTTTAGACGGAGGCGTCGGTCAGCCGCAAAGCGTTTCGCTTCAGGTTTGTCTGCGCGGCGTACGGGCTACGAACCTTCGCCCGACACTTGCCGAAGCGCGGTGCTCTTAAGACGAAAAAAGCGTATTGGTTCCCCGATTACAGTCATAATAAGGACCCCGACAACTATCGCGATGGCGGCTCGGCCACTCTGCATCGCTCCCAGAGAGATAAGGAGGGTTGTGGCCAACGCGGCGGGTTGGCCGGCTTTTAGGATTAATGTGAATAGTGTGGTGAGGGTCGCCGCTAAGGTTGTCGCCCACAAACGTTGAGTGGAGATGATGCCTGTGGACAATACGTTAGGCGCAGTCCACGCATTGAAGAGATAAATTGCAAAAAAACCGGCACCCATACCAATCAGGTGCCCGACCACTATGTTGTAGCTTCTAGCGCTTTTCAGCTGCGGCTGCTCTACCAATTCGTATGCTGTCGGCCCTAAGCTGGCGAAGATCAAAGGTTGCTTCGTAGCCCACCCGATCGCACCTAGAACAAGTATCAGACCACCCTCACCTAAAGTTGCCCAAAGTAAATCAGCACGTCTATTCAAGATCGCACTCCTGTCAGATTGTTCGTGCATACGCGTGGAAAGCTGATGGTAATTGCTGTGCCAGCAACGAATCGCCAACGGGAGCCAGGCCCACTGAATCGTCAAGACGGTTAACAGATGCGGCAGATTTAAACTTTTTCAAACCTCCAACTTCGAAGAAGTTGGCCACATTATTCGGGAGTGCAACTCTCTGCTGCCTGTCCAGGAAAATGATTCTTAGTCCTGCGTGTACCTATTACGATATTCCAGATTGGCGAATTTCATAAACCAGAAGACTGAAATGGTGCCGCAGGAATAGGCGGGAAAACGGTCAGCGACCACACCTATTGCACGACCGTAGCGCTCGCCTTTAGTGGGAGGCCGCTGTCAGATGCAAAGCATTGCGCTTCAGGATTCGGATGTGCCCTTCGGCCAAGAGACGGTAAGCAGGAATGCACTCTCTTCCAGCGCTTCGACGTCATGCACCATGCCACAGTCCAGGACCAGCAACTGTCCAGCCGTCAGGTTGACCTTCTGGTCCGGCAGATGGACACAAATCTTCCCCAGCAAATGGTGAATGGAAATTCTGCCTTCTGCCCGGTGCTCTTTCATCTGCGTGTTGGCTTTCATCAGAACCAGAACAATCCGGAAATCAGGATACTTCGCGAGCGTCTTGGAACTCCGGCCCGTCTCCCGCTGCCAGGACTCTTCGCCACGGAGTTGCTGGAGTTCGCTTACCAGATCAAATTGAAGTGAAGGCTCGGCCAACTGAGGCAGCCTGTTCAACGCCTTACTTCCCTCGCCTGGATGGCAAGTGCGAGCAGTTATATCCATGAATAATACCTCCATAGTACTAACGGCTACCGTGCATCTTCCCGGAAGTTCTGAGATCGTACCCAACGCCCACGGGAGAGTCCGTCGAACCACCACCTTGTGGGGCATTTCCTCGATCGGGTAATGGCAAATCTTCCCGACCTGAGTTCTATATCCTCGAAAGAGGCCGCCGAACCCGCACCGAATCCTTCACAACATGATCCTGATCTCTTGCCGCAGCGTACCCCAAAATCCCATAGTACACCGCGCGATCGAAGAACTGATTTAACATCTGTTGCAATTCCAGCTTGCCAAAGAGTTCCACGATGTTGTCGGCAAACGTTTCTCGTTGCAAGAATTGCCATAGATGATCGCGACTCACGATCAATGCCCACACGAACTGATGCAGGCCGATTCCGTCCGCTACCCGGCGCGCAGCGATGTCCCTGAACTGCTTCTCAATATCACTCTCTGTCTTTTGCAGCAACCACACTCCCAAGTTGCGGTAAACCTCGACCGCTGCCAGTTGCAGCCTTTCTGGCGGAATGTTGCGGAAATCAAACGTCCGTTCAGATTCCCGTATCCGTTTCGTTAGTCCCTGCGCCAGTTCTTCGGAATGTCTTTCGATCAGGCGAACCAAATTCGATACCATCATTTGCGATCCTTCCTAGCCTCTTTTCTGTTGAGCCAATGCGGCCACACACGGCCAGGATCTACTCCCCAACTCCGCTCCACGAGTGAGTACAGCAATTGATTAAATATCGTACCACGATATTATTATAGATTAGAGATTTGGATTGTGGCAAGACCGGCGTCAGGATCAACGGTTAGATGCCTTTACGTTGATTCTTAGCAGAATGCCTCCGCTCTGTGGAATCAAAGGATGACGCAAGGTCTTGGCGGCTACGTCCCCTCTTTTTCTCGTTCGAGGACGTCACCCATACTGCAGGTCCATGGACCCGTCGGACCAGCTTCTCGGCCAGATCGCCACCGAAGAACTCCTGAAATCGCGAAACGGGATGCCTACCGATTACGATTGTGTGGCAACGATGCAGGTCCGCCACTTCCAAGAGTTTATCCACCGGGTCTTGTCCCTCCGGCAGGTATATGGTGGTTGTTTTCACCACACTGCCTGGTACACCGGCACGCCGCAGCACCATGTGAGCGCCCGTGAAAACTTCTCTTGCCTTGCGACGCGCCACCGACAACCAGCGCTTCTGCTCCCCCTTCAGTTCCTTGCCTAATTTTTCCTCTTTCTCTGGATTCTCCGCACCACCAAATTCCAGCAGTTCGGTGGGCAACGAGGGCAGCACATAACCGAGGACAATTCGAAATCCCCTTCGCTTACCCACGAGCGCGCCAACGTACTGCAGCGTATGTCGAGACGCTCCCGACTCATCAATGACTACGAACAGGCTAGTGCTATTTGTTCTTGAAGTCATCCCTAATACCTCGTCGTTTAACTCCATGCTTACCTGGCGGACGCCCCCTTTGTTCTCACTTCACCGACGAGAATTTGCGAGCCGTCACAGCCAGTTTTTCATCCCGCTCCAAGGTCGAAACGCGAGCCGTCTTTGCGAAATCGATCCTCAGTGTGTTTTCGTAGTCATGATCGTCTCCGTGCTCTCCAACAACCAAACCATTCATCCCTGGTGAAATAACTCTGAGTTGACTTTTGCTCGCGGAGACAATTGATCGCCGCCCCACTCCAGCACGACCTTGATCTCGTCCGAACCGTGGTGGTGCAATGCGTTTTCGAATTCGGTGTAATTGTGCCGGTGCGTGATGAGATCAGATGCATGTTCGTGCCAGCGGGTCTGTGCCTGGACGAGATCATTCACTGCCAGTTGGAAGTGATCGTGCGATGCATTGACACTCCCTACCATGACCTGGTTACGCAGCACGAGGCGCCGCATGAACTCCGGTCCATCTACTCTCAGCGGACGGTCACCCGATGGTATGCCGGTCACAACGTACACGCCATTGATGGCCAATGCATCGATCAGGCTGAATTCGAGACTGGCGATCCCTGTAGCTTCAAAGATCAGGTCGAACAACTCGATCTGGTCAATGAGGTGATCTGGCGTGACTTGACGTCCATCGAGGTAGTGGCCGCCAATCGAATGTAGCCATCTTGGACGGACTGAGTTCGCATCCACGATGTCCAGACCCCAGACTTCGGCGCCGCGGAGGCGTAGTGCCAATCCTGCCAGCAGGCCAATCGGACCCAGTCCGGCGACGAGGCAACGCTTTCCAGATATCCAACCCGGCGAGGTCGAAGAATCCGGCAGACGGATGAGTTGCAACTGAATGGCTTCGCTGATCGCCTTCTCTGCCACTGAAAAAGGCTCGGCGAGCACTCCCACCGACTCCAGTTCAGGCGGGACTCGCACGACATATTGCTCGTGGTCTACGACGAATTCCGTCTGGTACCCATCCATGCCTGCAATGCCGCGTTCCGAATAGAGTCCCGTCTGGCACATGTCAGAACGGTTCATGGCACAAGGGCGGCACTTTCCACAGCCTCGGCGAACTGTAAAGACGGCATAATCGCCAGCTTTGACCTGTTTCACCGCTCTGCCAGTTTCTACCACCTGACCGAACATCTCGTGGCCTAAGACAAGATCTCTATAAGAAGGAGGCGCCTGGGCGCGGCCACCCGCGGCCTCCTCGCGGTCGGTGCCACAGATGCCAACTCGTAACACGCGGACTTTTATCTCGTCAGGTACGGAGATCGATGGTTCCGGCCGGTCGACCAACCGGACAGTCTTGGTTCCGGGCACAACTGAAATGGCCTTCATTCGTTACTCCTTTTTTGTGAACGTAGCCTCAGTGCGAGGTTCTCACTTCCAGTGCGTCGCGCGAACTGAGAACCATGAGCATCAGACCGCCTTCAGGCGACCTGCGCTCGTAGGACAAACCGTTCCATGGCCAGCGCGAAGCCTTCTTCTGTGTTGGAACTGGTCACAAACCTGGCGGCATGTTGCACTTCTGAACTCGCATTCCCCATCGCGATGCTCACACCGCTGCGCTTGAACATGAACACATCATTCGGCATGTCTCCGATGGTGGCGATATTTGCGGTTGGGACCTTTAGCATTTCCGCAAGAACACTGACCGCCTCCCCCTTGTTGGCCTTCGGATGAGTTACATCCAGGTAATACGGTTGGGATCGCGCGGCCGAAACACGCTCACCGAATTCCTGCTGCGCATCCTTTTCACAGAGGGCCACCGCTGCAAGATCGTCACTGACTCCGACGATTTTGGCCACTCGATCCAGTAAACCCTCGAAGTTTGGGACCACGATTGGGGCAAACTTGACCGTCCACTCCTCGCGGTCTACATGGGGGCCGTGGCGCGACGGCACAAACCAGTCCTTATCGCTATAAATCCAGACGTCGAGCTTATGCTTGGTCAGAATGTCGATCACAGGCTGTACCGTCTCGCGAGGGAGCAAGTTTTCGCGAATGACGGAAAGATCGGGCCGCACGAACAGGCCTCCGTTAAAGGCAGTGATTGGGTCCTGAAGTTGAAGATCGTCGATCAACATCTTCATGCCTCGTGGAGGGCGGCCGCTGGTGATGGTGAAAGCGATTCCCGAACTAGTGACCTTTCGAACGGCGGCACGCGCCCGCGGCGTCAGCACCTTGTCGGGAGTGACCAGTGCACCGTCAACATCCGCTACCACCAGCCGTACCTCCTCCTCTTGTTTGCTTGTCATCGAACTCACCTCTGGAGCACACGTTGAACAAGTCTGCTCACCTATTCTCGCTCCTCAGAACTTCGACCTGATATTCCCAGGACCTGGAAACGCTGGCGGGCGGAAGCGGAATGGTTGTTCCCACTCCCGCCCATACCCAACCTCTAGGCAGCTTTAACGCCGACTGCGGTCTTCTTCCCCAGATTGACCGTTGGTAAAATGACTTCCAGCACATCGTTCTTAATAGTGGCCGTCATATGTTCTGGATCTATCTCGCGAGGCAGATCGAGAACACGTAAAAGCTCATTGGACATTTGTTCTTGAAGTACTGCTCGCCCGTCCTCGTTGGTCCGAGGTCTTGTGTTTTTTGGCGCGGATAATGAGGCGCCTTGGCTCAGCCAGCACTTCCACGTCTTTCCCTGTAAATCCCGGGACTTCAGCTCGGACCGTAATCCCTCCATCTTTGTCGAAGACCTTCGCCGGGATTGGTGTCAGCATCTCAGACTCTGCGCGAAACCAGTCCTCCCAGTCATGGCCGTGGCCACATCCTCGGGCTTCGAATAGTTCGTAGGCACGACCAGCGATGGCTGCGGAGATCTGCTGCATCCGCTCGACAAAAGTGCCACTTGCCGTAAGCCGGAACACGGTAGGTTGAGTGACGGATCGTGGATTCATTGCCAGAGTGTTTTTCATTGCGTTTTCTCCTCTTCGTTAAAATTCATCAAATGTCTCATGACAATCGCGAGTCTTTTCCTGTGACTGCGCGGTTTTCCAGTCTCGGGTCTGTACCCGTGGCTGGATCTTGACTGTCTCACGCGGGGCACGATCAGAACACAGCCATCCAGCCTTCTTTATGCGAGCCAACAGAAGATGGAAATAGACGAAACCCGCATAAGGCTGCCAATCGGCAACGGCCCTGCGCACCCCGTCGTAGTCCAAGGGTTTTCTTTTTCCCAGGAAGTGGGCTAATTTCTTGCGGGCGCCAACATCATCTCCAGGAAATATGTCCAATCGCCCGAGCCCGCGGAGTAGAACGTATTCTGCAGTCCAGCGTCCCACCCCTTTCAGCTTCACCAGCCGTTCAAGCGCCGACTGGTTGTCGAAGTGAACTAACGACTCCAGATCCAAGCTACGATCACGAACTCCAGAACTGACGTCGAGCAGAGCTTGCGATTTGTTGGTGCTGAACCCCAAAACCTTCAATGACTGTGCCGTCACTTCGTGAAAATCTATCGGATCGGGAAAAGCGTGCGACGCATCCTGCGAGTTTGCCGACATCTTACCGACTGCATGCGCCAGGCGGCTAAGCAGAAGGATTCCCACGAGCAGCGAGAGTTGTTGACACGCGATACCGTTGGCCACTGCTTCGAATATCGTGGGAAACTGCGGCGGCTTGAGCCCGCGGAATTCGTCGGCTAACAACTGCAATCTTGGATCGCGCGTGGCCAGCCTGTAAAAAGGATCCAAGTCCCTATGTACTCCAAGCATGCGCTCGAGCGACATTCTTGCGAAATCTTCCTGTTGCACGGTGAGCCGAGAGCCAGTCAATTCGACCTCTAGATGTGGCTTTTCTGGGCCGCCACACTGGTGTACAGCCACGTCTACTGCTTGACGGCCGATCATCAACACACGCTGGTAGGTTGTCCCATCCCACCGATCAATTGCATTCTCCGGACGTCGACGAAGTGCCCAGGCTGTGAGATCCAGTCGAAAGGGTGGTACGGGCGTAATCGAAAATGACCTTTGACTCACTGATCTCGTCTCCGTCTCTTTACTGGCACTCACTGGCGTCATCACGGCAGAAGTTTGCGCCTTCTCCGCTCTTTCTGTGCTACTGCCACATGTCTCGGGTGCCATAAGTTCATGCTGGCCTCAATGTCTGCTTCGCGCAATGCTACATTCGTTTCGATTGCCATTACGGTTGTCACAAGTAGGTAGAAGGAAAGGATTCGTCTGCGTTTCCTGGACGAAGGAAAACGGGGCCATGAATGTTCCCGTTCTTCAAGAATCGGAATCCGCTAAGGAGTGTGGGAGAACGCGTATCAGGAAGTGGTGATCAGGATGTCAGCGATCAGAACGATCAGTTCGGAATGCTCGCGCCTCAGGCGGCGACTGCATGCATGGTCGTCTGGTTGACGCGCACTTCATAGTTGTGTCCATCCCAGCGATTCGTACCAGGCCAGAAGAACGTGAACTGCACAGGCGCTTTCTGATTGCCGGGAATGGCAATATCGGCAAATTCGATTCCGAGTCCAGTCGAGGTTGAACGGGTGTCGCTCGCGGAAACCCAAGCGTCATTGGTCCAATGCAGCCGGAACGATGCTGGCGCCTGGATTCGTAAAACCTGCCCGGCGGTCACTTCTCTGACTTGGCGAGTAGGCTTCCAAACCTCTAAGTCCTTGCGGCCGCGCTTATTCAGATACCGTTCCGCTACGACCGGGATCAAATCGAAAACGCGGCCATCCGCAACCGAGCGCAATAGCTTCACATACTCGGCGTGGGCCCACATCAGCGGCATGGCTGATCCTGCCGGCCCTCCAAAATGCATGCCAGCCGACTTCACGTCGGGAGCGTCCCAGATTTGCTCCGGCAACATCCTGCCTTTGAATGCAAACTGTTCAATAGTACGAATCAGCTTACGAACATCACGTCCGGCAGCGAACTCGTAGTGGGCGCGCTCTCCTGTCAGTAAAGGCCAAGCCCGGCCCTGCCCCCAGCCTTCGAACGGCCCACCGTCCGGACGGGATCCGTAGCCATCGTGGTTGTAGCGGCGCCAGCAGGGACCAAACGGGGTGTTCACTTTTAAAACAGCATCGACGACTCGCAACGAGTCTTCCACGAGTGGATCGCCCGGCTTGCGAACGCCGTACCGCACCAACTCGAGGAAACCGCCATCCGCGATGTCCTTTGCCGGAAACTGCCATGGCTGCCCGGGGGGACGATTGTGAATCATGAGAAGTCCGTGATTAGGATCTTCATCTGGCGAAGCATCGCCGACCGCAGCCGGATGAATGCGAATGTAATGGCGTTTAATCCCGGGAAAGAGAGATCCGTCGTTAGTAACAGTCCAGCTCTCGATGTGGGACTCAATAAAATCCGCGTAGTCCAGCAGGAAGGTCGCGTCGTCCTGCGTGCCCCTCGCCTCCGCGAACTCTGCAGCACAGACCAGGGCAGCAACGCTGACCGCCAACGTGGACGGTGAATATCCGCTGTTCTCTTCCCATCTCTCCTGCTGTGTGGCGGGTCCGTGGCGAACAAGATAGGCCGCCGCGGAACGCACCATCGAGTAAGGATCGAAATCTCTAAGCGCATCCTTTTTCCACAGGTGCCAAGCCAGGAGAATGGGAAAAGCGACTTCATCGAGCTGAATACCTTGCCAATACGGGCCGCCGTCAATCCAGAAATTCTGTGCAAACCCACCGTCGGATTGCTGGCTGCAAGCGAGATAAACCAGGGCACGCAAGGGCGTGGCTTTGTCATCGCAGGCGAGTAGAGCCAGTGCGCTGTTCACCATATCGCGAGTCCATACCAGGTGGTAGCCGCCCACATCTTCGTCACCTTTGGCATTTCCCCACGGAATACTCGCCGATGCGATCAGGGCGCCGGCAAATGTCTTGTCTTCATGTGCCAATAGCAAGTTTCGGCTGGTCCGATATAAGGTTCCCTTATCGCTCGAAACACCATCCAATTTCTTCATGCGACTACAGGCTCGATGCCACTGGTCGATAAATTTCTCGCGATGCTCTGCGAACGGGATCGCCAGTGATTGCTCAAGAGCTGTTACCGCGCCGTGAAGACTGTCTCCAAACGCGATGCCAACCGTGAACTCGCGACCGGCGGCAAGGTTGACTTCACCGATCATGGCCACATTGCCGTCCTCAGCCTTGTCAAATTCCCAGTCCAGTTGGAAATCCTGGTGAAGATCCTGCCACCCGTCGCTATGCCCAACGTAACCACATGAAGTCTTGGTGAACCCGACATTAGCGCCCATCGCAAGAAATTTTCCGGCCTTCCACGCTATCAGAACGTTTTGACCAGCAGTCTTGAATCGGCGAGCTGAATTTCCATAGCCGCCAACTTCCAGGTGCGGCGCAATCAGGGCATAGACTCGTAATTTCTTCAGGAATTCAGGGGCGCCTTCCAGCCGTGTATTAATAAGGACAACCGGTTGGTGCGGGTCGGAGATGATCTCTTTCACAAGCCGATACCTTTGATCGCGGTCGGAGCTAATCACTCGATACCCCAGCGCATCGGCTTCGATGCTTTCGATTACGTCGTCCAGGTCACGCCGTTCTTCGTGAAAGAAGCTCTCGCCATCCGTGACCAGGAACTGCATGTCCCTTATTTGCGGGTGATCGATTGTGGGGAAGTAGATCTCGTTGAGAATCCCGTGCGATATGGTGAACCACACCCGGCTAGAGGTTGAATAAGCCGTTCCCACGCCTTCCTTCGAGCTCGATGTCCACCTGGGCGGCATACCTGGCCGGCCGAACGCTTCAAGTAGGTGACCACTGCCATGGCCTGCCACGGAACACCTCCACTTCGAAATCCATTTTTGGTTGTTCTTCCATATCTCGCAATAGACCCTTTGTACTCACGCTTGTGACACCAGTCATTGGCCGCCCCACGTTGAGGAGAGAATGGTAACGAACACCGATCAGCCACATGCCTGATCAATCGGTGACGGAACTCCAACACGGCAGAAACCAACGATCTCACCTCCTGTACAACTCGGCATGGTTCTGGAGGAAGCCCAGAATATGCCTGCGGGAAAAGATTCCCTCCAACCGCCCGTCGGAGAGAACAGGCAATTGGTTGATGTCCTCACGGCTCATAATCTCAAGCGCCTGGATTGCCGGGGTGTCGGGAGCAATTGTCCGGAGTTGACTGAGGGGCCGCATTGCGGCTTGCACGCTTGTTTGCGCCCAGTTTTCACGGTCCACGTGCTTGACTTCATTTGGGGTAATAAGCCCGCTTAGCTGCCCATTGTGAACGACAGCAAAGCAACGACGTCCGCTCCGAAGCAAGTATTCATGGACAAAATCCTGTAGGCTCAAATGGCCTTCCACAGTCGGGCAATCGCGGTCCATCATATCGGCAACAGGCCGGCCACGAAGCCCCTCCATGAGTTCTACCTGGACGTGGCTGCGACGGGATGCGTCAAGCAGGAACCACCCTATAAATGCCAACCACAGGCCACCGAAATTTGCACCGGCAAAAAAGCGGTAAAGCCCAAGCATGATAAACATGAAGGCCACTGCCTGACCCACCTGGGCTGCCAGTCGGGTCGCGCGATCGGCGTTGTGAGTGATCCACCAAATCAGAGGCCCGCAACACACGACCGCCATCGAGCGGATACCCAGGAATCATGTTGAATGCGGCCAGCATGATATTGATGTAACCGAGCCAGAGCAGCACAGCCATGACGGGAGTGGCGGGGTCTGTGCCGGGCAGCCAACCAGACAGCCGCGCTACTAATAGAAGAGCAAAACCAATCACGAGACTGGATAGAGGACCGACGATCGCAATCCAGAACTCAGACTTGGCGTCGGATGCTTCCGATTCGATCTGCGACACTCCGCCCAGGGCGAACAAGGTGATCGAGCGTACCTTCAGGCCATACGCCTTCGCCACCAGCGAGTGCGCCATCTCATGCGCCAGGAGGGCGGCGAAAAACAATAGACCCGTGATTATCGCAGCCGACCAAACGACGGCATCGCTCCACCCGGGCGCGACACTGTGAAAATGTCCAGAGAGGGAGAGCGTGATCAGCGCGGCAATGATGAACCAACTGTAGTGCAGTCCGACCGAGATACCGGCAATCCGGCCTAACTTGATTTGTGCCTGCATTTCGTGACCCTCGCGAGGTGCGGCGCTAAACTCCGAGTCCTATACCTAGAATCGCTGCTCCAGCACGCCACCAGTCTTGTTTGGCATGACCATCCTCGCCACCACCTTCCTCATGCAATACGCAGGCATAACGCAAGAATGGTCCACTCAGCATCTGTGCAGGTACGGAATTGAGGACGGTATCCGGGAGGGTGATTTCATGACCCTACTGTGTCGCTCCAACTCGCCTCTAAGGCTTCACAATGATCTGACCGATCATACGCTGTACTTCGTGAAGAGTGCAGACATAGCGGTACGTGCCGGGCGTCCTGAACGTGTGTTCATAATTTTGGGTCGGATTCAGGAACCCGGAGTCAAATCGCTGCGCGCCCTCTGGCAGTTCAACGTCCTGTGGATTCGTCGCTTGGCCAGGATCGGCGGTTACCGTGTGTACCTCGCGCGATGAGTTCTTCCACACGACCGTCTGGCCGGCCTTGATTTCAATAACTGCAGGCTCAAACACCAGCAATGAGCCTGTCATGTCCACGACGACCGCAGGCTTGGCCTGAGCAGCCGTAGCGGATGAGGCGGCCGCCGCTGCAACCGGCGGCTTCTCTAACTGCTTCCGCAATTGAGCAAGCGACACTTTCACGTCGCAGGTGGGCGCCAACTTATCGATAGTGGCAACAATAAAAACAGGAGAATGATCCGGATCGTAAATATCGGCTAGAGGCCCCAGATACCCAGTCACATGAACCAGGGCATTGACGTTGTTCGCGAACAAAAGTGGCCTCTCCGTGAGCAACATGGGTTTGGCTTCCAACCGATAGATCCTGCGCGAGTGAAATAGCGTGAGCTTCGGCATGAGCCCATCAGAGGTCGTCAAACAACCGTCCAGTTGTGTCAGTGCGGCCGATCCTGCGTTTTGTTTCTTCGGCCCTATAGCGGAATTCGGTTCTGAAGCGACGGTCGGGACCGCGCTTTGGGCGACTGCACGAACTGGGGCCAGCAATCCAAGCATGCACAGCATGAGGCCGCAAACTGATCTGACTCTCGATCTTCCGTGGAATGTCAACATTGTCATGTTCCTATTTGCGGCCTTAGCTGCTCTGCGTCTCTAGAACCCGTTTCGCGCGGCGCTGCTCTCTACTTCAGTTCCTCTGCTTGCTGCGCGGGAGTGATGAGCCATTCAATAAAGTGATAGTGCGGCTCTTGCATGCCGGGGTGGCCGGGATTGTAGTTCACACTGGTATGGTTCACTTTCAGGTCCAGTTGCGCAATGTTGTGGCCCAAGTCATTGAAATCCTTGTGCTGCTCAAAGTCCTTGATTGAAATCATGTAGATGACATTGACCAGTTGACCGTGATGGTTGTAGCCAAGATATGGACCGGCCGGCAACGTCGCGGGATCGACGTAGAGCGTCCCCAGCCCTGGCAGCCAGTCAGGCAGACGTACCAGTGTGCTAACTTTTTTGAAATTGGCGGGGGGATTCGCGGTGTTGCCCTCCGTGTTTTGTGCGGGAAGCGATACTGCCGACAGCAATACGGCGGCAGCGAGTACGAGCAGATAGCTACTCTTCATACGATAGTTCCTTTCGATGAAACGGGATTTTCTTCATGGATCAACAAGAGCTTCCTTGGACCAAGTATCAAGAATCTAATGGTGTATGTTGCGGCCGGAATCAACAATGGACAGTTCGTACCAACCGGTGAGTACAAAACCACCCGCGTGGAGGTGATGGGGGCGTCGAATATTCCACAAGACTGGCGCTCCTGCGCAAAGGCATGAGCGGAGCAGAAGCTCAAACGAAGCATACCGCTCTACAATGAGGCCCTATGTGGCAGTGCTGGCAAATCGAAGTGTTGCTGGCCACTATCTTGAATCTCTCGATTTATTCTTCGCTGCTACAAGAAATGGGCGGGACGTCTGCGATGGAGTCTGTATCCGCCCTGCCTGGCATCCGCCCGTGCAACGTTCGTCTCCCGGCAGGTACAAATGAACTATTGCTCGATGTAGTATTGAGAACCAACATGAATAGAGAGAAATCATTGAGGAGATTGAGATGCAGCCAAGGATTCAATACGCAAAGATCGCTCCTGGTGCCATGACCGCAATGCTGGCCCTGGAAACTTATGTTCTCCGCTGCGGGTTGGAGCGTTCTTTGATTGAGTTGGTAAAGTTAAGGGCGTCGCAGATCAATGGGTGTGCGTACTGTGTGGACATGCACACGAAAGACGCACGCGCCGAGGGCGAAACCGAACAACGGCTCTACGCGGTGATGGTGTGGGAAGAGACACCTTTCTTCACCGAGCGTGAAAGAGCGGCGCTCGCCTGGACGGAGGCAGTCACTCTGGTCGGCCAGGGACACGTTCCGGACGACGTCTACCAACAAGCGCGCGCCAGTTTCGGCGAAACGGAGTTGGTCAACCTGACCCTGGCAATTATTGCCATCAACGGATGGAACCGGTTGGCGATCAGTTTTCGCACGGTACCGGGCACCTACCAGCGTGCCGGGCAGAATGATGGGAGGACTGGAACTCATCGTCCGCCAGCTCAAAAGAAAACAGAGGAGCGGGCAGCCGATGACTAGGAGCGCGCACGGCCTCCGAAAGCCAGTTGGTCCTTCTGACAAACGGTCCCGTACCGGCCCTCCAGTCAGCAAGCCTGCCCAGCTCTCGTCGTTCGCCTGTCAAGCGCAGGGCCAAGCAGCCCGAGCAGCACCCGGTGATATTGACAGTGGGACACTCAACACGAACGTTGAAGCAGTTTATTGCTCTTCTTCTTGCTCACGGCGTGAACCAACTGGTCGATGTTCGAACTATCCCCCGCTCGCGGCACAATCCGCAATTCAACCGTACCCGGTTACCAGGGCCGCTCCGAAAAGCGGGGATTCGCTACATGCACATGGCCGGACTCGGCGGCCTGCGGCATGCGCGTCCTGACTCAATCAATACTGGTTGGAGAAATGCCAGCTTCCGCGGCTTCGCCGACTACATGCAAACGCCGGAATTTGAGAAGGCCCTCGATCAGCTCATCCAGGTCGCCCAAAAACGACGGACTGCGATAATGTGCGCTGAAGCCGTGCCTTGGCGGTGCCATCGCTCTTTGATTGGAGATGCACTCCTGGTCCGAGGTATACGCGTGGAAGAAATCGCGAGTCTGACGCGCACGCGGCCCCACACTCTTATCCCGTGGGCTCGAGTGCGACGGAATCGACTGTCCTATCCTGCTATTTAGGAAAGTATCAAGCCCGTTGACAGAAGGGTCGCGTGAGCCCCAACCTATCCCGGAGGAAGTGGCGTGGCGGAGAAAACCGTACGTCTGGACATTAAACGGCAGAACAACCCCAATTCGGAGCCCTACCGCGAAGAATTCGAACTCCGGTGGAGACCCGGCATGAATGTCATCAGTGCGCTCATGGACATCGCCATGGACCCGGTAGATCGCCGTGGAAAGCGGACCATGCCGATTGCGTACGACTCGAATTGTCTGGAAGAAGTTTGTGGGTCATGCGCCATGCGAATCAATGGTCGAGGCAGCCATGGCGTGCTCCTCCCTCATCGACAAGCTGGAACAGCCTATTCGTCTCGAACCGTTGTCGCGGTTCCCTGTGATACGCGACCTGGCTGTAGATCGAAGCGTCTTGTTCGAGAACTTGAAGCAGGTAAAGGCCTGGGTTCCCATAGACGGGACTTATGATCTGGGCGCCGGCCCGCGCGTCGATCCTGCGGTGCAGGAGCAAGCCTATCCCCTGGCACGCTGCATGTCTTGTTGCCTGTGCATGGAAGTTTGCCCGCAGTTTACCGAACCTACCCGATTCGTTGGGGCAGCAATCATCAATCAGGTCCGGCTCTTCAATCTCCACCCGACAGGAGCCCATCTGCGATCTGACAGGCTAACGGCAATGATGGAAGAGGGCGGAATCCACGAGTGCAGCTATGCTCAGAACTGCGTACAAATCTGCCCCAAGAACATTCCACTGACAACATCGATTTCGATCGTTTATGGCCAGGTGATGAAGCAAGCAATCGGCGATCTGTTCCAGAAGCCGGAGCTCACCAGCGCACGAGAAAAACCGGGGCAGAGATGATATATCCGAATGCCTGGGAAGAGCGGTCCCGGCATGCTCTGCAACATTCCATCCAGTGAGCGCGCGGCGCTACCCGACTCGATCTGAAACGGGTTGCTGTTACGCGCGCAGGCTGCTAAGCCGCTCGCCGGACCTTGGCCTCCAGGTAAGCCTTCAGCGCGACTGCGTTGTTGTGCTCCGTATCGTGCGAGCTGTACACAAGCGTCACCCGGCCGCGGCGCGCAGCCTCAATGATAGGTTTCACGCTTTCAGGTTTCTCCTTCAGTTCGGCAGAGTACCGCCGCTGGAAGCCGACCCATTTGGTTGGATCGTGGCTAAACCATTTCCGCAGTTCGGTACTGGGAGCCACATCTTTAAGCCATGCGTCAAGGCGCAGAGCATCTTTCTTCACGCCACGAGGCCACAGCCTCTCGACCAGGAAACGAATACCATCGTCCTTGCTGGCGGAATCGTAGGCGCGTTTAAGTCTGATCATTTCTTAATCTCCTCTCTCGAACAACTTCTGCGGTGCGACCGGGGCTATGCCGGCCACTCGGGATGGCCACACTCCGGACACTGGATATTGATGAAGGTTAGCCATTTGATAATTTCCTGCGCGCTTGGCATCGTCTGTCCTTGTGCCGCCCGGTAAACAGCAAAGACCTCGCCGAAGCGGTCGGTAATATAGATAGCTATTGCCGGGTGACCGGACTTGTCCGCAGCGCCCGCGGAGCGATGTATCTGTCCGTCTTCATCGACCAACAAAGGAAACGGCAGGTTTGCTACCTGACTGATTCGAGCTGCTCTTTCCAGGGTACATTGCATAATGGCCAGCACCTGGGTCTGCTCGTCCTGGAACCGGTTATGGTCTGCTGCGATCTCAGCCAAGACCTTGAGATCGGGATTGTCAACGCTCCCTCCCGCGAATACGAGCACCAGATTAGAACGCCCTCGATAGTCAGAGAGAGAGATTTCTTGCCCGAGAGTCGAGGTCAGCGTGAAATCACGAATCAACTGCCCCTTCGCGGGGCTTGCCTGACGTGCATCAATAGTTCCGCCGGCGAGTTCGGCCTGTGTCATTCTCTTCAACTCCTTCCGTTTCTGCGGTGCGGCTTCTGGATGTCCGACACTCCTGAGTCGACGAATTACTTGCGAACGTAGTGGTCCGCATTCAGTTGCTCATAGTGCTTCCATTTCTCCGGTAAATCCTCGAGGGCAAAAATTGCTGACACTGGGCAAACGGGGACACAAGCGCCGCAGTCGATACACTCAACCGGATCGATATACAGTTGCGTCGCGCCGGCAAAATCAGATTCATTCTTCCGAGGATGAATGCAGTCAACCGGACAGGCGTCCACGCATGCGGTGTCTTTCACATCGATACAGGGCTCGGCTATTACGTAGGCCATATTCCTTGCACCTCCATTTCCATGCTAGCGCCAGGTATCACAACTGTCGGTGACAAAAGTCACGATCCAACGCCCTCTCTCTCATTGTTCAATGGGAAAGCCCCGAGCTTTGCTTGCCGGTTAGAATCTCGATCTTCTGCTCATACAGAATGATCTGGTCAATCAGTGGATATCCGGGCTCGAACTTCCATGACGGATCGCCGTGTTTGGCGAGCAATCGGTCCAGAAACCAGGCCTTCTTCTCACGGTCGTGATAGAGAATACGCGCCGGGCCGAACACCACAACGCTGGTGTACACGAGCGCGGAATCGCAGGCGAAACGCTTTCCCTGGTGTAGCGGGCCTATATCTGAGATTTCTACACAGATGCGAGGATCCCGTTGCAGGTTCGTCAGGAAGTGTCCCTGATGGGCGCCAGTATGGAGGTACAGGTAGTCCCCAGTGTCGTAGATGAAGACTAATGGAACTACATACGGCCAGCCATTTTCGTCCACCGTGCCAACATGAGCAATCTTCTGTTTGCGTAGAAACTCCCGCGCATCCGCATCTGGCATGAGCCGCTTGCTGCGGATCATCTTTCCTCGCAAGTCAGGACCTTTCATAGGTGTCATGATCTCCTCGATATTTGTCTTTTTGCGACACTTCACGCTCCACCTGGGCCATTTCCGGCGGAGACATAATCGGTAGCGCCATTCTGGCTCAGCTAATCCCCCGAAGTGGGCTTGGAAATATCGGGCTCTTCCCGATTCAAGGGGTAGACCTCCCAGGTGAATACGTGAACTTGTGCTTCGCCTCATCGAGATCGTGGATCTTGGGCAGCATCAAGTAGCGGCAACCCTGGCAGCCCCGCCCGTAGTGTTCGATGAACTCTTTGGAAAAGCTACCGATGATGCTGGGGCACGAAAGAGAATGTTCGACGGGAAGATAACATCGATTTCCATGCGGGGCCATCATCGCTCCCTCAATCACGAATTCGATGTCGGTCTCGCCGCCGCTGCCCTCGATCAGCTTTTGCAGATAAATCATGGATTGGTTTGTGCCGACTTTGCAGGACGAGCACTGGTTGCAGGACTCCAGCCACAGGAACTTCGCAAACATGTGCGCTACGCGGACCATGCATGCGGTGTCGTCATACACGATAAAACCTCCAGAACCCAGACCCGAGCCGATCGCACGCAGCGAATTAAAATCCATCGGCGTATCAAGGCGAGACGGGAGAACCACCGGATTGGCCACTCCTGAAAGGAACGCCTTGAATTGGCGTCCCGGTAGCGGCCCACCGGCAAAGTCATAAATGAGCGAGCGAAGTGGTGTGCCCATGGGCAGCTCGTAGACGCCCGGTCGCTGAACGTCCTCACAAACTGTAAAGATCATCGTGCCCGGCGAGTCCGGCGTCCCGATCGTACGGAACCATGCTGCACCATTCCGGATAATGTGCGGAATATTTGAAAGGGTCTCGACGTTATTCACTACGGTTGGATTCGGCTCCGCCGGATCGGTGATGAATAGGCCGTCTACGTATGGGGGATTATCCGCCTCTCGCGGCATGGCGTCACGGCCTTCTACCACTTCCAGGAGGGCTTTCTCTTCGCCGAACAGGTAATCTTCGGGACCCAGCACGAGTTCTATGGGAGTGGGGCCCAACACATTCCGCTCTAACATCTCATCGATTGCTCGACTCAGGGCACTCACTTCTTTCCGGGAACTAGCTTTGATTCCCAGGAAAGCCTTCCTGGCATCGATGGCATATGCGGCAATCGCAATTCCTTCCAAGAGCTGATATGGGTTCTTTCGCATCAGCATGTGATCTTTGAACGATCCGGGTTCACCTTCGGATCCATTGCAGACCAGGTATTTCGTGGGGCACGGGTCGTGTGCCACGCCCGCCCACTTCATGCCGGTCGGAAATCCCCCTCCTCCGCGACCTCGCAGACCAGACTTCTTGACCTCAGCAATGATTTGGGCGCGCGGCATCGTGAGCGCCTTGTTGATTGCCGCTCCGCCGCCAGCGGAAATGTAGGCCTCGACTGATTCAATCGACTTTTCTGGAAGCAAGAAACCCTGAGCTGTTCTCATATAGATGATAAAGTCCGCTTGATCGAGTGGGCACAGTCGTACTCAGAGGTGGCCGTGAACACATACCACAGCGGCTTGACTGCCAGCATGAAAGCGTCAGTTTCTGCCACTCAAGCCTCCTGAACTACCTGCCTACAGCGCCACAGAAGATACAGTACGTTTGTCGATCGATCGAACTCTCGCCCTGTCTTCAATATTCCCAACGAAGGGTCGCTCCTCGCGAGCGATCAAAATCCATGGCCACAGCACCCCAGTTGGTCCATCAACTCGCGCACCGAGACTTGTTCCAGATTGGCCACCGCGTCAGCAATGCCGGCGCGTTGACCCGCACTTGCATTCGGGCTGGCAATCTTATTGAACTTCTGAACGACCGTTTCCCACGACATCGGACGCGTATGAAACCCCTCATAATCCTTGGTTTCCCGTTCGAGCACGCGCCCGTCCTTTAGAGTGATCTTCACTCGACAAGGCATCTCGTCTGGAAAGCGCTCCGAGTAGTGCTCGTTGGGTTCAACATAGACTTTGCCAAGAAGGTCCTGCACATCAGCGAGCCCAATGCGCTCCTGTTCGTACTGTTCAGGCATTACCTGACCATCAAGAATCGCGACAGCGAGCATGTACGGCAGACTGTGATCCGCCTGCTCTTTGGTGGAGACGACAGTCTTATCACCCTCTTCACCGCCGCCAATGATGTTGTAGGCGACGTCGAAGATTTCGACATCCACTCGTTCTATGTCAGTGCTTGAAAACTGGTACTGCCGGAGAAGCATGAGAACGGCTTCAATAGCGGTTTGTGAGTGAATTTCAGCATCGTACTTCTTAACCGTAGTCCGTCCGACGCACTCCAGCCCTTCCCCGGGCCAATTAATCTGGAAACAGCCGGTGATAGCATCCATAAGGCCTTTATCTCCTTCGATCACCTCCAGCGGGCCGGTGATGCCATGTCTAGCCAGCACGACGGCCCGAGCGCAACCCGCAGCCATGTTCGGATAGGCGAGTCCCTTCCAGTGTGACAGTTTTCCGGTCCGAGTGACCCGCAATGCGTTGAAGGCTGTCCCACTGATGGCGATTGCGTTGGCCGTCTGCGATCGATCAAGTCCCAAAATCTTGGAGACGCCCGAGGCTACGGCGTACGCACCTTGGACGGTATGATCGAACCCTCTCGCCCGGACCGGCGCCACATCACTCAACCGGCACTGCACCTGATAGGCCACCGCCAAGGCAGTCATCAGATCGCGCCCAGTCGCCCCAGCAAATTCACCAGCAGCCAGAATCGCCCCGAGGTTGTCGCTGGGGTGACAGGTTTCTCCCTTCGCCAGATAGCTATCGTTGAAATCGAGGTAACGTATCAGGGCGCTGTTATAGAGAACGGCACGATCAAGGTCCGTTGATCCACCACCAATCAAGGTACAGCTGCCTGTGCCACCCAGTTCATTAATGTACCCACGGATCATGCGTATGGGCTCCCCGCCCAATGCCCCCAGGCCACAACCCAAAGCATCCAAGATACGGATCTTGAGCTGCTGACGGGTATCGGTCCTCAGAGCATCGAATCGCGCTCCGTTCACGAATTCCGCCATTTGTTCCACTTGGGTCATGAGGCCCGTCATGTACTACCGCACTTGCACCTGATTCACCCGAATTCTTCTTCACAGCCCACCTTCATTACCTTGCATGCTCTGCCAATTGAACATCCCTACTTAGACAACACGTCACGCGTTGATCTCCTGCACTTCCCTCGCCGCAATCACGAAGGCGTCTCCTGCCATACTGCTTAGCGGCACGACTTTGACCCCCGTATGCGGATCAAAGCGAAGAGTCATAGTTGAGCAGCAGCTTTCGCACAGCCAGAAAAATACAGAACTCCTGGTCAGCTTCAACTGGCAAATCTGATCTGGAACATCCAGGCAAGGCTCACTTGGTGTCCTCAGGTCGCAACGAAATAACTTTCCACCTCTCCAGTAATGAAACGGAGCACCACAAATGGGATTGGCACACGTTTTAACCATTCTGATTCTCTCTTTCCTTTCCTATTTGCTCATTTGTGCCCGATCTTTGAAATAGTCCGTCCGTACCCGTAATAGAAACAACCATCATGTCGAAGGGCCTGGATCGAGACAGTTCGAGCCCCGGCGCGATCGGTGGAGGCGGCGTAAGAATGTTATTTTTTTCAGAAACGCCAGAGGATGAATCTAGGAGTGGCGCATCGCAGACGGCAGGGCTGAGAAGAGATGCATTCCGATGGCACAGAAGAGAATCAACAGGACGACCAGCAAAGATCTCGGGTAGAAGCCGCTGGTACGAAGAATCTCAACCCCGAGAATGAGGCTGGCAAGGACCAGCAGGGTCAGCGAAAGACCTCGATGGAAGTGTTGCACCCCGTATTGCAGGCTGGGAGCACTCTTGTGTTCGATCTCGCGTCCAGAAGAGGAATCCGTACAAGCCGCTTTGCTGCGGCAGGCGTTACAAGCCGCGGCGGGCGCGCGATAGGTTACGGATCCCTTGAGTGGATCAGAGAAGACCGGGAAGAGATGCTGATCCTCAGGGCACGTCCAAGTGTCGCTATCGGAGCGGTAGGTGAAGCCAACCGTGCTGGTCCGCAGCGAGCGTTGATAGACGTAGCTGGCGACCATCTCAAGCAGCAGGGCGACCGCCAGCAGGAAAACCGCGTACCCGACGGCCAGAACGTATTCCAAAGACATGTTGTGCATCTTCAGCTCCGTTGGTTTGGAGTGACTACTTCGGTAAAGAGGACGCCTTCCAGCGCCTCCATGGATGTGTCTTTGCCCAGGTAGCGAATGCCCAAGGCTGACAGGTACAGGATGGGCAAGGTGCCGCCGAGGATGAAGACGATGTCGCCGGGCATGCGCAGCCACTCCAGGACGGAATTCGCGCGGCTGCCGATGTAAGCGAGAGTTCGGGCGTCGTAGTAGCTGACGCTGATGGAGTGGTAGAGCTGCAACATTCCGAGGGGGAACAGGGTCGCGAAGACCATCCATGCCAGCCCCAGATTGAGAGACCAGAAGCTGACCTTTGCTGCTTTGTCGGACCAGTGTTTCTGCGGGATGATGTAGCGCAGGCAGAAAAGTGCGAGTCCCACGGAGAGCATTCCGTAGACGCCCATCATGGAGGCATGCGCGTGATTGGCAGTGAGGGCGGTGCCGATTTCGTAGTAGGAGACGATAGGCAAATTGATGAGGAAGCCAAAAATCCCGGCGCCAAGGAAATTCCAGAAGCCGACGGCGGCAAGGAACATAACGGCCCAGTAGTGGGGGAAGGGGGTCGCTGATCTGGACTCCTGCACGACGCCCAGTTGCAAGAAACTCCACGCCTCAAGGGTGAGGAAGGTGAGGGGTATAACCTCTGCCGCCGAGAAGAAGGCACCCAGAGCCATGTGGAGCGCCGGTTCGCCTGAAAAGTAAACGTGATGCATTGTGCCGACGATGCCGCCCGCCGAATAGAGGATGACGTCGAGATAGATCATTCGCAGCGCCATGCCCTCGTGAACGACTCCCATCAGCACGAAAATGTATGCGACGAGGATGGTGGTGAATAGCTCGAGAAAATCCTCCACCCAAAGGTGGACGACCCAAAAGCGCCAGAACTCTGTAGTGGTGAAATGCTGTCCGGGATGGGCAAGAAGGCCAACGCCATAGAAGGCAGGGATCGACAACGCTGAGAAAAAGAAGAGCCAAGGCATATTCCCTAAGTGATCAGAAGCGAGGCGTCCGCGCAGGCCGCGATAGAGAATGATGACCCAGAAAAACAATCCGATGGTTAGCAGGATTTGCCACAGCCGCCCGAGATCGAGGTATTCAAAGCCCTGATTGCCGATCCAGACATTGCGGATAAGCCCTTGAATTCCTGCGAACTCCCCCAAAAGGCTTCCCACGACTACGATGACAAGTGCCCCCAGCAATCCATACGCGAACAGCTTTTGTCCGCGCGGCTCGCGGCCTGCAATCATCGGTGCGAGAAAGATACCGGCTGCCAGATAAGAGGTGGAGACCCAGAAGATGGAAAGTTGCAGATGCCAGGTGCGGACTATGTTGAAAGGCAAGATGCGACCGAGGTCAACGCCGAAGAAGGTCTGCAGATCGGCGCGGTAGTGTTCGGAGGCGCCACCGAGCAGCGTCTGTGCGACGAACAAAGCTGCCATGACGAAGAAGAACCAGGCGCAAACTTTTTGCGCGGGAGTGAGCAGCACATCGTCAGGTGCGCGGAAGGTGATGCTTTGCGCCTCGCGTCCATGCCATCCCAAAAAGTTCCAGCGACCAAATGCGGCGAGGAGGAGGCCGGTCCCACCCAGCAGCGCGGCGAGTGAGAGCACGCTCCACACGATAGAGTCTGCGGTGGCATGGTTATCAACCAGCGGCTCCGGTGGCCAGTTGTTGGTGTAGGAGTAAGAATGGCCGGGTCGCGCGGCAGAAGCAGCCCACGCAGACCAACTGAAAAAGGCAACGAGTTGCCGAATCTCTTTCGGATCGCGAATGGCGCCCGGTCTGAGCCCGAACCTCGTCGTTGGTTCTCCGAAAAAAGCAGCGTAGTAGACGCGACACTGCTCGAAGGCATTCACCTGGGAATCGGTGTAGATCAGGACGCCGGTGGTCTCGTCATAGCGGTTAGCCTTGAAGTCTTCAATAGTGCGGGTTCTTGCCGTATCGGAGTTCGAACCGCCATAGAAGTCAATGCTGGCGAGAGCGGCGCGGTGGAGATACTCGGCTGTGAAGTCAGGTCCCAGATACGCGCCATGGCCAAATATCGAGCCGTACTCCATCAGGCCGTTGCGCAGAAATATGCCTTGGCCCGCCATTACATCCGCATGCGTAAAGAGGATTGCGCCGCTCGCGTCCTTTACGACTTCAGGAATCGGAGGTTCATCGTTATAAGTGTAATAGGTGAGCACGCCCATAATGAAGAAGCCAACGAGGAGAACGATGACCGCCGCCTGAATCCACCCGCTGGAGATCATGAGAGCCCGTCTATTGATCGAAGGCATGTAGCGCTCCTTGAAGACGCGGGATGTTGAGACGCAAATAAAGATAATCCGGGGCAGTGATCATACGAAGACGGAACGCCTTCGCGCAAGCGGACGAGGCGCTACCTGCGGACGGGTTCGCTCGAGGCGCCCTAGGGTACTGAACCAAATCCACTTTAAAATCAATGTGTGGGGTATGGATGATTATGCTGATCGCCATGTCCCCGGTTCAGTCAAAGCGCATATGCCCGCCCCAGGAAAAACCCCTAGCCTCAAGATCAGGGGGTAAGGAGTCAAATGAGCTTGCGCTGCAGGGCGTTCATTACTGCTTCAAGCCGGTTGTGAGTCCGCAGCTTCTGGTTGATGCGATGAAGGTGGTTGCGCAGAGTCTGGAGGCTGATCTGCAGGCTCTTGGCGATCTCAGGAGAGTTCTTTCCGGACGAGAATAGCTTCAGAATGTGCAGCTCTTGTTCGGACAGCACCGCCACGGGGGATGCCGCTGGAGTACGTTCTTCGGCAACCTTGTTGAATTGACGGGACATCTGCAGCATCTTCTCCGTCGCGCGTTCCGCCGCTTTCTGCCGAGTGATGTCATGTGCCAGATGAATGACTAGATGGTGCTGGTTGCGCGGGTTTTGCCATACTACTGTCGACATGTTGACCCATAAACGCTTCCCGGAATGCAGACGGACCTGCAGATCGAAATTCGGGATCTCCGTTCGCCCACCGGTGCACTCCAAAATACTGCAGCCTTCCCGGCACACTTTCGTACCAAGAACACCGCGGCCGTGCAGTATCTGCGAACAGCTTTTGCCCAGGACTTCGGAAGAGGAATACCCAAACAACCGTTGGGCCGCCACGTTCCAGGAAAGGATCTCGCCCTGTTGGTTCACACTGAAAGCGGCATCAGTTGTCCCTTCCAGGAAGGCAAACAACTCATTCTCGAGCATCCCAGACTCCTTACTTCTCTAGCGTTGACCCGTGCGAACTGATTTTTAGAATGAACATCCTCTATTCAATTCCGCCCTATCAGTATACGACCCCATACTCAAGTAGAGCATCTGCCAGTCAGGGGACGGTGCATTTGCCCTCGTTCCCTTCCCTGCACCGGGGCCGCTGCAGACCTATAATGGCGGTGATACCAGATGCAGACGGAGCCTTGGGCCGAGAAGTTGGACAATACAGGTGAGCGCAGCGTGTCTTCAGAAATTGAAATTTCCCTATTTCGGAGGATCTTCGAATCTGCTCCGGATGCGATTGTCGTAACGGATCGCGATGGTCGGATGGTCCGCGTCAATAAGGCGGCCGATAAGCTGTTTGGGTACAACCATGAGGAGTTACTCGGCCAATCAGTCGAACTGATCGTGCCTGACCGATTGCGTGCTGCCCACGTTGTAAAACGCGAGTCTGAACCTGTCCGTCATCATGCCCGCGCGTTTGGCAGCGGGCTGGAACTCTACGCGCGGCGCAAGGATGGAAGCGAATTCCCGGCCGACATCATGCTAAGCCCGCTGGAAGTGGAGGGCGAGTGGCTCGCAGTTGCGGTGGTTCGCGATGTGACCACACGTAAAGAAGCCGAAGACAAGTTGCGCAGCAGCGAAGAAAACCTTCGCCTCCTGGTGGAAGGAGTGAAGGATTACGCCCTTTTCAGGCTGGATGTCGAAGGCAGAGTGGTGAGTTGGAACGCCACTGCGGAGCGCATCAAGGGGTACGGCGCAGATGAAATCATCGGCAAACCCTTCTCCATCTTCTACGTGCCGGAGGACATCCGGCGAGGGAAACCAGCGCAGCACCTGAAGGGGGCCGCCGCGCAGGGTCGGGTGGAAGACGAAGGATGGCGACTGCGGAAGGATGGGTCACGGTTTTGGGCGAACGGAATTATCACCGCGTTGAAGGATGAGGGCGGGCAGCTGCGCGGCTTTGCGCAAGTCACGCGAGATTTTACGGAGCGCAAACGTGCTGACGAGGCACTGATGCTCGAAATTACGAATGCTCTCGTTTCTAAACTCGATATTGCCGGGTTATTAGGCGCCATATCTGCCAGCCTGGCCCGGGTCAAACCTCACGACTACGCAAATCTGGCGCTACGAGAACCGGGCACCAGCCAGCTACGCCTGATGCCTTTGGAACGTCCGCACGAAGAAGACATGATCCATCAGGGGCTGCTGTTGCCGATTAAAGGCTCTCCCGCAGGGCTTGCGTTCAGTTCAGGGAAGCCCGTTCTGCTCGATCAGCGCGAGAGCCATCGATTCTCGCCGGAAGTCATGGGACGGCTTCTACGAGCGGACGTGAAGTCGGCCTGCTTCCTTCCGCTTTCCAGCGGCGGACATGCGCTCGGCACTTTGAATGTCTACAGTCACGGTGATGCAAATTTCAGTCAGGAAGAAGTCGAGCTCCTGAGCCGCGTAGCAAGCCAGGCTGCACTCGCCATGGATAATGCTCTCGCTTTTCGACAGATTGCGGAGCTCAAAGAGAAACTCGCCGAACAAAACCAGTATCTGGAGGAAGAGCTTCGGACTGAAGCTCTATTCGACGACATTATCGGCGAGAGCGTGGTGTTGAAACGAATCTTAAAGCAGGTCGAAATGGTTGCAGCCACCGATGCGACCGTGCTGATTCTCGGAGAAACCGGTACCGGCAAAGAGCTAATCGCTCGCGCCATTCATAACTTGAGTGCGCGCCGGGAGAACGCATTCGTGAAGTTAAACTGCGCCGCGATTCCGGTAGGGCTGCTGGAAAGCGAATTATTCGGCTATGAAAAGGGAGCGTTCACAGGGGCGAGTTCACGGAAGAGCGGCCGTCTCGATCTGGCTCATCGCGGGACCCTATTTCTCGACGAGGTCGGCGAGATTCCCTTGGAATTACAGCCAAAACTTTTGCGAGTCTTACAGGAGCAGGAATTTGAAAGGTTGGGCGGCACGCGTACCATTCCGGTCGACGTTCGGCTGATCACCGCCACGAATCGTAATCTAGCTCAGATGGTGACAGAAGGCCGTTTCCGCGATGATCTCTACTATCGGTTCAGGGTCTTCCCGGTCACTGTTCCACCTCTGCGTGATCGACGCGAGGACATTCCGGCGCTCGTTCGCCATTTCGTCACAAAACATGCGGCTCGGATGAACAAACGGATTGAAACCATTCCTCCTGAAGCTATGAAGGCCCTGGTGCAATGGCACTGGCCAGGAAACGTGCGGGAATTGGGTAATTGTTTAGAAAGAGCGGTTATCTTGACTCGGGGACCTGTCTTGCAGATACCTCTGGCAGAATTGAGATTAGCGGCGGGCATGCCGGCACCTGCACCGACCACGCTTGAAGCCTCCGAACGCGACGCGATTCTTCGTGTTCTGCGCGAAACCAGGGGGGTAATTGGGGGCCCGCACGGGGCTGCAGTCCGACTTGGAGTCAAGCGTACTACTCTCACCGCCAAGATGCGTCGGCTCGGAATCCATCGCGGGGATCTGTGGCATCATATTGCCACCTGACACCATACCGTCGCATGATCATTGTCACCGATCGATTATCCTCGCGGTCCCAAGCATCTGATTCCTCCCAGATTATTGATTCTTAAATCAACTCTCCTTTATCCCCCTTCCCTTTGAATTGGCCACCGATGTGCATCGCACGTGATTCCGGAGAGATTGTTCTGGAGTTCTTGAGGTATCGCCGACTCCCCAATAGAGCTCATCATCGAGCCATACGGGTTTGTCGGATCCGGACAACGTCCTGGGAAGGTCATGGCGGCATTACAGAAAGGGTTTGAGCCGGTCAAGCTTACCGTCGCAGAGGTGAAACGACGAATGGATCGCGGCGAGCGTTTCGCCTTCGTGGATGCCCGTAGTCCGGAAGAGTGCAGATCGATGGACGCCATGCTGCCTGGCGCCACGCGCATGCTGGTAACCGAAGTAGACAAGCGTCTCAAGGCAATTCCACAGGGCCGAACCATTATTACTTATTGCGCGTGTCCCAACGAAGAGTCGAGCACGCAAGTGGCTCTGGAGCTTATGCGGCGCGGCTTTCTCCATGTCCATCCTCTGATTGGAGGAATTGATGCGTGGCGCGCAAATAGTTCTGTCGGGTCGACTTGATTGGCGACAGAACATGCGGTTGCCTTAAAAGACAGGATGCCCAGGTGAGATGGAGAGCATTTCCGGCTTACCGGAGTGATGAACAACCATGATTCAGATGCACGCCCTTTACGTTTTTCTCGCAGTGGCGGGCCTTCTCGTTGCCATCTTCATCTATGTCGCGTCCAGTACCAGGCACGCGAGAGACATTGACTCTCATGCCGCATATGGAATCCGCACGAAGTTCTTCTTGGTATTGCTGGGCGTGCTGGTAATTGGCCTGGGCCTGACTCTGGGAAAAACCCCTTACCCGAAAGACAATGAGATCCCGGCTAAGGTCGTATTCGTGGTCGGCAAGCAGTTCTCCTTCGGACTGTCCGACTCGCCCATTAGCAATGACGAGGAATACGAATCCAGTACCTACTCCGTTCCAGTTCAGGTTCCTCTGAACTCGTTGGTGGAATTCCGCGTCACAAGTTTCGATGTCAACCACGGCTTCAGCGTGTATTCGCCCGACGATCATCTGATTGCGCAAACACAAGCCATGCCGGGATACGTGAACCGTTTGCGGGTTCGCTTTACCCAGCCCGGGAGATACACCGTTCTCTGCCTGGAGTTGTGCGGTATGGGGCATCACCGCATGCGTGGGGTGTTTGATGTCAAATGAGCCTGAAAAGAGGTCTCGCATGGCTGTCCCCGCGACTGCAACCCCGCTTTTGAGCGAAGTAGAGACGCTGAAATTCCGTCGCATGACTTTGATTTGGGGCATCACCGTGCTTCTTCTCTTGCCCGTCTTGGCCGCTTTGGGGTATTTCATGCGGCTGTATCAATCAGATGCTTTCCCGAAGAATGAAACCGGAATGGTTTTATGCGGTGTTGACGTTGCATTCTCTCGGCATGGTTGGCGCGTGGTTCGTGGGGTCCATGGCCGGAGTGAGTTACCTGCTACTCAGATACACGCGCCCGAGCCTGCGAATTTCAAAACTCAACTATTGGGGCACTCTCCTCGGCGTGGTTTTGCTGATTGTGTGCACGTTGGGCGGTCGGTTCGGGACTGGATGGTATTTCCTTTATCCCCTGCCGCTTTATTCCCAGCATATTTGGAGCCCGGCAACTACCTTTACGTTCTTTGTCGCCCTTACCATCCTCGGTCTTTGTTGGACGATTTGGTGTCTGGACATTCTGCGCGCGATAGCACGGCGCTATTCATTGGCAGCCGCGCTGGGCTGGAATTACGTAGTGGGCAAGCAGGGGCCTGAGGTTCCTCCGCTCGTCCTTATTACGACCGTGAGCCTGATCGTCGGTGTGTCGGGGTTCGTCGCTGCTGTAATTGTGATTGCGCTCTTTGCGGCCAGAGCGTTAGGGGTGAACGTCGATCCATTGCTGATGAAGAATCTCACGTTTTTCTTTGGACACGTCCTGGTGAATATCACCATGTACCTCGGAGTAGCGATGGTCTATGAGATGCTCCCGAGCTACGCGGGCCGACCGTGGAAAACGAATCGGGTTGTCGCAATCGCGTGGGACGCTGTCCTCCTCCTGATCCTTTTTGCCTACTTCCACCACCTTTATATGGATTTTGCACAGCCCACCTGGATCCAGAAGTTCGGCCAAATCTGCTCGTACCTGCTTTCCGTCCCCGCGGGAGTTGTGTCGATCTTTGGCACTCTGCTTCTGGTTTATGCGTCAAAGATGAGATGGACCTTGGCCTCGACGTTGTTCTTCTTGGGAATTATGGGATGGGGAGTCGGCGGCATCGCTGCGGTGATTGATTCCACAGTCGCGGTGAACTTCCGCTTTCACAACACACTGTGGGTCCCGGCTCATTTCCATACTTATTACCTAATGGGTGTGGTGCTGATCATTCTGGGCTTCATTGACCATGTAGGCAAAGAACTGTCCGGCTTGGCGGAGAACCCATTGCGGAGCAAGCTAACCGTGGTGCTGTTGCTGATTGGCGGCTACGGTTTTCTCTCGATGTTCTATTGGGCCGGTGCGAATTCCGTTCCGCGACGATACGCAACTTATCCTCATGAAGCCGCACAGGGCGTGCTGTACGCACGGATCGCAGTGGGGTTCATCACCGTGCTTTTCTTTGGCATCTTGCTGTACTTGTGGGAGACCGGCAGGCGCTGCCTGAAAGCCTTGGCTTCCGTATGAGCACTAAGGAAAACGTTACGAGACTCTCCGGCGTTCAGCAGCAGAGTCAGCGGCTGCGTCTTTCGCGTGTGGGCGGGCCCGCGTGTCTCGTGCTCATTCTCGCCAGCCTTTTGCAAGCACAGCAGTCGTTCGGTTCACCCTCGAAGGAGCCGCCAAACGAAGATAAATATGTCTACAAACAGGTACCAGACGTTCAGATCAAGACCACGTCCGGCCTGGAGACACAGTTGTCAAGATTTTGGCAACAAAAGCCTGTGCTCCTGACGATGATTTTCACGCGGTGCGCTGGGGTCTGCTCGCCATTCTTGCATTCTCTGAAATCAGCGGCCGCGGATGCAGGCGGCCTTGGAAAAGATTACCGGGTGTTGGTCCTGAGCTTTGACCCAAAGGACAATGTCGCCGATATGCAAGTGATGGCCGACAGCATTGGCGTGACATCAGACCCGGACTGGATTTTTGGCGTCGCTTCTCCCTCAGATATCCAGCAGCTGGCAGCAGCGAGTGGCTTCTGGTTTCGATGGGACTCATCGATTCAACAGTATGATCATCCGTCTCTGGTCGTGGCCGTCGATCGCGGGCGTGTTGTCCGCATGCTCGCAGGCGCGACCGTGCCCTCTGCGTCTTTGCGGGAAGTGGTGCAGGAAATGCGCGGTAAGTTCGTGGCGTCCTACGCGATAGCGGGAAAGGTCGCATTTCGTTGTTTCGAATATGATCCTCAAAGCGGGCGCTATAGCCTCGATTGGGGTCTCTTGTTCATGCTCCTGCCGGCTGCAGGAGGCATTTTGGCGACAATTTGGGCGTTCTTTGTTTCGCCGCAACCGCGCCCGCCTTCCCGGGTAATCATGCGCTACCTCTGGCCATTTCCACGGGTCTCGCGTAGATACCGGAACGACGGTTTGGTGCCGCCTACGTCGACAATGGACGACGCAAAATCGAATCTTGGTGTGATGCATGCAACAACTGCTGAGTCCTCCGATGTTGGTCTTCGGTACCGTGTACGGATTGGTCTTTCCAAATCGTGATCGCTCCTGCACAGGGACCGGAGACACCGCGCGGATCTTAGGAATGGTCGATGCAGATCAGTCGCGGACCTGACGGCGAACATGGGATCTGATTTCGCGACTGAGTTCAGAAGAACTGGTTGACATATGGCGACAGCAGTGCAATCTACGACAGATTCGATTCCTCGCGGCGTACGAAGCCGCGCGCGATTGACTGCTGTTCTGTCCGACTACTGGATGTTGACCAAGCCGGAAGTAAATTTTCTGATCGTACTTACCACGTTAGCTGGGTTCTATTTGGTCTCGCCTCCGCGTCCTTGGCGGATCCTCCTGCTGTTCAATACGCTATTAGGGACTTTGCTCGTCGCCAGCGGGACAGGCACACTCAATCAGTACATCGAACGCAATTTCGATTCACTCATGCGCCGTACGTCGAGACGGCCCTTGCCTGCCGGGCGAATTGTACACGTGCACGCTCTGTGGTTCGGCCTTGGGCTTTCCATCGCAGGTGGCCTGTGGTTGGCGGTTTTCGTAAATCTGATTGCCAGCCTCATCGCTCTCCTGACGCTAGGTACCTATTTGCTTTTTTATACGCCGATGAAGCGGCGCACTCCGCTATGTACCTTAGTTGGTGCATTTCCAGGCGCGGCGCCACCCTTGATTGGATGCGCTGCCGCGACGGGCAGAATAACCTCGGAGGCTTGGTTGCTCTATTCGATTCTCTTCCTGTGGCAGTTTCCGCATTTCATGGCTATCGCTTGGATGTATCGGGAGGACTATGCGCGGGCGGGGTATCTGACCTTACCTCGTGGACAACAACGGACGCCCTTCATGGTTTGGCAGACGTTGATTTTTTCATCCGCCCTTGTGCCAATCACGCTCGTGCCTTCGTTTCTGAAGCAGGCAGGTCTCGCATACTTTGTTGCAGTTCTCCTTCTGAGTTCGGGATTCCTCTATTACTCTGCTCGCTTAGCAATCTCGAAATCGAACCAGGCCGCGCGCCAATTACTGTTTGCGTCAATTGTTTACCTGCCGGTAGTTCTCGGTTTGATTGTGGGTCTTAAAAATGGGTAACGCCATTACTTCAGTGTGGCCTATGTTTGGTTCGAGCTTTCCATTGCGTCGGCGATCGTTGCCAGAGCCAAGGTTTCCTGCTCCGTGCAGTTGCGGTCGATGACGGCTTAACGCAACGCTGCACGAACCGTTTGCCAGTCATCAGGCGCCGCGGCACGGAACGTCCTCTTTCAATGCAGATTTTTCACCGCAGCACGAATACAGTTTCGCGAGCGACGATCTATGGCGCCATATTCGTGGTGGCGGCGTTGTTTTGGGCTGCGGCGGAGATTCAGCGGTCTTCCTACGTGACTTATGCGGGCGTGCGCCGGCCCCAGCCCGTGCCTTTCAGTCATCAGCACCATGTTGCGGGACTGGGAATCGATTGCCGTTACTGTCACACCTCCGTCGAAACCTCCAGCTTCGCGGGGATTCCGCCGACCAAGACCTGCATGAACTGCCATGCCCAGATCTGGACCAATGCAGCGCTGCTCGAACCGGTCAGAGAGAGCTACAAGACCGGCAAATCGCTGGTCTGGACCCGGGTGAATGATCTGCCCGATTTCGCCTATTTCAATCACAGCATTCATATCAATAAGGGCGTAGGCTGCAATACCTGCCACGGCCCGGTCGATCGGATGCCGCTGATGTATAACCAGGCCTCCCTGCAAATGGAGTGGTGCCTGGAGTGCCATCGAGCGCCGGAAAAGAATCTGCGTCCGCGCGATCAGGTTTTCAATATGCGGTATGAGCAGCCGACGAGCAGCAAGCCGGTCGTTGTGGATGGCAAGGAATACACAGACCAGCTTTCTCTTGGCACGGACCTGGTGAAGAAGTACAAGTTGCGTTCGGTGACGGACATAACCAGTTGTTCGACGTGTCACCGGTAGATGGTTTGATGGACGACGGGCGAGGACGCCCGGCGTCTATTCGCAAGAGATCTACTAAATGAGTATGGAAAACCAAAGCACTAAGCCACGCCGCGAGGACGTTTGCCCCAGCAAGAAGGGCGCGCTCGATCTGGATGCGGCCCGCGCCCGCGTCGCCGAGACCCAGGGTCCGGAATACTGGCGCAGTCTCGAGGAACTGGCGGGCAGCGCGGATTTCCAGGAAATGCTGCACCGGGAATTTCCCAAGGGCGCGTCGGAGTGGCTGGATTCGGTTTCACGCCGCGGCTTTCTCAAGCTGATGGGCGCATCCCTGGCCATGGCCGGCATGACCGCCTGCACCAAGCAACCGCTGGAACCGATTGTTCCGTACGTAAAGCAGCCGGAAGAAGTGATCCCCGGGCGGCCTTTGTTTTTCGCCACGGCGTTCACTCTGGGTGGATATGCCAGCCCGATTCTGGTCGAGAGCCACCTGTACCGTCCCACCAAGATTGAAGGCAACGACCAGCATCCGGCAAGTCTTGGCGGCACCGATGTTTTCTCCCAGGCGTCGATCCTGGGAATGTACGATCCCGACCGCTCGCAGACGGTGACTTACCAGGGCGACATTCGCTCCTGGGGATCGCTGGTTGAGGCCATGCGCGCGCCGCTGAGCATCCAGAAAAGTTTGCAAGGTGCGGGCATTCGCATCCTGACGCCAACCATTTCTTCGCCCACATTGGCCGACCAGCTTCAGTCGTTTCTCAAGGTTTATCCGCAGGCCAAGTGGCATGTGTACGAACCGGTCAACCGCGACAATGCGCTCGAGGGCGCAAAGCTGGCCTTCGGACAGCCGGTCGAAACGCAATACAACCTGGAGAATGCGGACGTAATTCTCTCGCTCGATGCGGACTTTCTGTACGCGGGATTCCCCGGCTTCACGCGTTACGTCCGGGATTTCGCCAAGCGCCGCAATCCCGACGCGGGCGAGATGAGCCGGCTGTACGTAGTCGAAAGCACGCCGACTTCGACGGGTGCGAGGGCGGACCACCGTGCGCCACTGCGCTGCCCGAGACATCGCGCAATTTGCAGATTCTCTGCTGGGATTGCTTCTTTCCAATACGGGGTTCTCCAGCGGTCCCACCGGACCGCCGGGATTTTATCCGGCTCTGGTGAGAGACCTGACCACTCATCGCGGTTCCAGCGTGGTCATTGCCGGCGACCATCAACCACCTGCGGTCCACGCGATTGCCCACGCCATGAATCAGGCTCTTGGCAACGTCGGCAAAACGGTTTTCTACACCGACCCGGTAAACGCCAGTCCAGTGAATCAGACCGAGTCACTGAAAGATCTGGTCGCCGACATGCGCGCCGCCAAGGTGGACGTATTGGTCATCCTGGGGGGCAATCCCGCCTATGATGCACCCGCCGATTTTGGCTTCGCCGACGCGATGAAGAGTCCGAGCGTTCCGTTCCGAGTGCATCTCGGCCTCTATCAGAACGAAACCGCGGAACTCTGCCAGTGGCACGTCAACGAAGCGCACTATCTGGAGGCCTGGGGCGA
This sequence comes from uncultured Acidobacteriota bacterium, assembly GCA_963785865.1. Taxonomy (GTDB): domain Bacteria; phylum Acidobacteriota; class Terriglobia; order Terriglobales; family Acidobacteriaceae; genus Sulfotelmatobacter. Next base: position 53,633 of record CAWAXF010000040.1, read on the forward strand.
TGCCCGCGCCTACGATGGCACCGTCAGCATCGTGCAGCCATTGATCGCACCGCTCTATGACGGCAAGAGCGCGTACGAACTGGTCTCGATGCTTTTAGGTCAGGCGGACACCAAGGGCCACGAAATCGTGCAAGCCTACTGGAAGACGCAGCATTCCGGTGCCGATTTCGACGCATTCTGGCGAAAATCGCTGCACGATGGCTGGGTGGAAGGCACTGCGTTCGCGCCGAAGCAGTTGAGCGCCAAGGCTGCCGGCGTTCCCACCGCATCGGCCGCCGACCTTAAGGCCATCGAGATCAACTTCCGCCGCGATCCCTCAATCTACGACGGCCAATTCTCCAATAACGGCTGGCTGCAGGAACTGCCCAAGCCGATGAACAAACTCACGTGGGACAACCCCGTGCTCATGGGTCCGGCCATGGCCGAGCGCATGGAGATCAAAACTGAAGACCTGGTCGAACTCGAACTTAACGGCAAAAAGATCACCGCTCCGGTCTGGATCCAGGTCGGCCATCCTGACAATTCCATCAGCGTATTTCTGGGTTACGGTCGCCGTCGCGCCGGGCGGGTGGGTACCGGCGCCGGTTTCGACATGTACCAACTCCGCACCAGCGCTACGCCCTGGATTGCAAGCGGCGTAGCCATTCGCAAGACCGGAGGCACTTACAAGCTGGCCTCCACCCAGGGCTACCAGACCATGGAGACGCCCACCGGCACCCGTCCCCTGGTGCGTCACGCGGATTTAGAGGAGTACCACAAGGAACCCGACTTCGCACGCGAAGAAGAGCCGCCGAAAGAATTGACTTTGTACCAGCCCTATCCGTATGCGGCCGAGCCTTACGCCTGGGGCATGACGGTGGATCTGAGTGCCTGCGTAGGCTGCAACAACTGCATCGTGGCCTGCCAGTCGGAGAACAATATCCCAGTCGTCGGCAAAGAGCAGACTGTCCTGGGCCGCCATATGCATTGGCTGCGCGTCGATGCCTATTACCAGGGCGACCGGGATAATCCCAGGGCCTACTTCCAGCCGGTGCCATGCCAGCAGTGCGAGAACGCTCCCTGCGAGGTGGTGTGTCCGGTGGGAGCGACCGTACACAGCAGCGAAGGTCTGAACGACATGGTTTACAACCGCTGCGTAGGTACGCGCTACTGCTCGGACAACTGTCCCTACAAAGTGCGGCGCTTTAATTTCCTGTTGTTCCAGGATTGGGAGACTTCGCAGTACAAGATGATGCGCAATCCGGACGTGACCGTGCGCAGCCGCGGTGTCATGGAAAAGTGTACCTACTGCGTGCAGCGCATCAACGAACACCGGATCGATTCCGAGCGCGAAGACCGCAAGATTCAGGATGGCGAGTTGCAGACCGCCTGCCAGCAGTCGTGCCCGGCAAACGCCATTGTTTTCGGCAACATTAACGATCCCAACAGCCGGGTTTCGAAATTGAAAGCGCAGCCACGGAACTACAGCCTGCTGGCGGACCTGAACACGCGTCCCCGCACGACGTACCTGGCTGACATTCGTAATCCAAACCCGGAACTGGAAGCAGTAAAAGACTCGCACGCGGAGCGCAGCTAGATCATGACGGACCCAGTCGAAGACGAGCGCGCACCAGTCATCGAACCCGGCTACACCCTGGGTTCGGTCACGGACAAGATCAGCTCGATCGTGCTGACTCGTCCCACCTCGAACGGGTGGTTCCTCGGTTTCGGCATCGCCTTCCTGTTGACGATGATGATGCTGTTTGCCATCTCCTACCTGTTTGTGAAAGGGGTCGGCATCTGGGGCGTGACCATTCCCATCGGCTGGGGATTCGCCATCGTCAATTTCGTCTGGTGGATTGGAATCGGGCACGCAGGCACGCTGATTTCCGCCATCCTGCTGTTACTGCGGCAGTCGTGGCGCAATTCGATCAACCGTTTTGCTGAAGCGATGACACTGTTTGCTGTCGCCAGCGCGGGAATTTTTCCCCTGATCCACGTCGGACGTCCTTGGCTTGCCTATTGGCTTTTCCCCTATCCCAACACCATGAATTACTGGCCGCAATTCCGCAGCCCTCTGGTGTGGGACGTTTTTGCGGTTTCTACCTACGCCACCATCTCACTGATCTTCTGGTTCATTGGCCTGATTCCGGACCTGGCCACTTTGCGCGACCGTTCCGGAGAACGCTGGAAGAAGATCATCTATGGCATGCTGGCGATGGGCTGGCGAGGATCGGCGCGCCACTGGCACCGCTACGAAACCGCCTACCTGCTGCTCGCGGGACTGGCAACGCCGCTGGTGCTCTCGGTCCACACCGTGGTCAGTTTTGATTTTGCGATCGGAATCGTCCCCGGCTGGCACACAACGATCTTCCCGCCCTACTTCGTCGCGGGCGCCATCTACTCCGGCTTTGCCATGGTGCTGATGCTGGCCATCCCCATCCGCAAATTTTATGGTCTTGAGGATTTCATCACTCTGCGTCATCTGCAGAACTCGGCAAAGGTCATGCTGGCCACCGGCCTGATCGTTGCCTATGGCTACGGCATTGAAGCTTTCATGGGTTGGTACAGCGGCAATCGCTATGACGTGTTCACGCTATGGAACCGTCTGCACGGGCCCTACGCTCCGGTCTACTACCTGCTGTTGACGTGCAACATCGTGATTCCGCAGGTGCTGTGGATCTCCAAGCTTCGTTCCAGCCCAGTCTGGCTTTTTCTGATTTCCGGAGTAGTCCTGGTGGGCATGTGGCTGGAGCGATTCATCATTGTGGTGGTCAGCCTGCATCGCGACTTTTTGACCTCTTCCTGGGGAATGTACTACCCCACCCGCTGGGACTGGATGACCTTCATCGGAACCATCGGCATGTTCCTGGCTGCCATGTTCCTGTTCGTGCGTGTCTTGCCCATGATTTCGATCTTTGAAATGCGCACTCTGCTGCCGGAAGCGGAGGTCAAGGAATGAAGCGCACCAAAAACTACGGAATGATGGCGGAGTTCGATTCGGTGAACGCCCTGGTTGACGCGGCCAATCGCACACGGGAAGCCGGCTACAAAAAGATTGATGCCTACAGTCCGTTTCCGGTGGAGGGTCTGGCAGAGGCCATCGGCTTCCATCACGATGAAGTTCCATTGGTGGTGCTGATCGGGGCCTTGCTCGGCGGCCTCGGCGGCTACCTGCTGCAGTATTGGATTTCGGTTGTAAGTTATCCGATCAATGTCGGCGGCAAGCCCTACCATTCCTGGCCCGCGTTCATCGTTGTGACATTTGAGATGACCATTCTTTTTGGCGGAATCTTTGCCGTGTTGGGCATGCTGGCGCTCAACGGGCTGCCCATGCCCTACCATCCGGTGTTCAATGTGCCGCGATTTGCGTTTGCCACCAAGGACAGATTTTTCCTGATCGTGTTTTCCTCCGATCCCAAATACAAGCCTGACGAAGTCCGTCGCTTTCTGGACAGCCTGGCGCCGCGCTCCGTTTCGGAGGTGCCCGATTAAGCGCTCATTCCAATTCGGGTTTGGGGTGGAGCAGCACTGCTGGCGCTGCAGTCACCGTGACCGCTTATCGGGGGCAGCAGCACAGCTTGAGTGGCTTCTACCCTTGCGCCGGGGCTGAAGCTCCCACTACAGAACGGGTTCTGGTTGCCGCGCCTGACATTGGCCTGAACTCCACCTGGCCTTGTTCACCGGCCTGTTGATCCTCGCTGGGTGCCGTCAGGATATGCACGACCAGCCCCGCTTCAAGCCGCTGGCCCGCAGTGACTTCTATACCGACCTACGCTCCGCCCGTCCGCCGGTGGAAGGAACAGTCGCCCGCGGCGAGCTGCGCGAAGACACTTATCTGTACACCGGAAAAATCGGCAACGATCCCGGAGACTACATGCCCTTTCCGGTTACCAGCGAACTTTTGGCCCGCGGCCAGCAGCGTTTCGACATTTATTGCGCGCCCTGTCATTCCCGCGTGGGTGATGGCAATGGCGTGGTTCCGTCACGCGGCTTCCCGCGCAAACCACCGTCCTATCACACCGATCGTCTGCGCAAAGCGCCTTTGGGATACTTCTTCGACGTTATTACCAACGGCTTCGGAGCGATGCCGGATTACGCGTCGCAGATCCCGCCGCGAGATCGCTGGGCCATCGTGGCCTACATCCGCGCTCTGCAATTGAGCCAGGATGCCACTTCCGCCGACGTTCCGGCAGGCCAGAAGGTTCCCTCCGAGCCGCCTCAATTCGAGGAACTGGGTTCGGGAGCCACCCTGCCCGTCGTCGAGCCGAGAACCGCAAACGAGGAGCCGAAATGAGCCCGGCTTCCATGCAGAACCTTGACCTGATGGCGCCGCCGGTGGTGAAGACCATCCAACAGCGCTCGTTGATCGTCGGCCTGGTCTTCAGTGTGATCGCCGCTCTGGGAGCGTGGCTTCGTCCTGACGAATTCTTCCGCGCTTACCTGCTGGCCTTCATGGCGTGGCTGGGAATCACCCTGGGTTCGATGGCGATTCTCATGCTCCGCCACCTGACCAAAGGCGCATGGGGAATGGTGATCCGCAGGATCCTGGGAGCAGCGATGCGCTGTGTGCCGCTGATGATCGCGTTGTTTATCCCGCTGCTGTTCGGAATACACCGGCTTTATATCTGGGCCCGGCCGCTGGAAGGCATTGCCGACAAACATTTGCGCGAGCACTTGCAGGACATCACCAAGACTTATCTTACAGTCAACGGATTCATCGTTCGCGCCGCAATTTATTTCGCCATCTGGTGGGCGCTGTCATTTTTCCTGACCAAATGGTCGGCGGAACAGGACCATCCGCCCATGCGCGACAACAGTGCGCGCTTCAAGGCGCTCAGTGGACCGGGGCTGATTCTGTACGGCTTCACCATCACTTTTGCGGTGATCGATTGGATCATGTCCATCGATCCCAGCTGGATTTCCACCATCTTCGGCCTTTCGTTCCTCATCGGGCAGGTGCTCGCGGCGTTGTGCTTCGCTGTGGTCGTGGAAAGGATCCTGTTCCGCTACAAGCCCATGTCGGAGTTGCTGAAACCGGAGCAGGTGCAGGATCACGGAAAATTCATGCTTACCTTCATCATGATGTGGGCCTATTTCGCGTTCTCGCAGTGGCTCATCATCTGGGCGGGAAACCTGCCGGAAGAAATTACCTGGTACATGCGGCGCCTGCACGGCGGCTGGGGATACGTGGGGTTGTTCGTCGTCCTGTTCCACTTCGCGGTGCCGTTCGTGTTCCTGATATCGCGGCCATTTAAGCGTGATATCACGCGGCTGGTCTGGCTGGCGGTGTGGTTGTTGCTGATGCGTTACGTTGACCTGTTCTGGATCATCGAGCCCAACTTTTCCGTCACGTTCAACGTTACCTGGCTCGACGTGGTGGTTCCGATTGCAATGGGAGGACTGTGGCTGGCGTACTTCTTCCGCAATCTGAGTACGATGCCGCTGGTCCCGGCCTATGACGTTTTTGCGGTAGAAGTTCTGGAACCGGCACATGAGCATAAATAATAATGATGAGTGACTACGGAGACATCGACGGGCGAAACGAGGAAGCCGAGTTTGAGCGCGAGGATCTCCCGGCTAAATCTGTCCTCCTCTTTCTGGTCGGACTGGCTGTCGTTTGCCTGCTGGTTGTTCTTGCCCTGAAGGGAATGTATGTCTATCTGGACGGGTACGAGAGGCGGCACGAACCAATGCAAAATCCGCTGGTGCAGACCACTGCCAACACGCGGGACGTGTCGCCCGGCGACATGGCAAAATTCCCCCAGCCGCGTCTGGAAACCAACGAGCCAAGGGAGATCAACGATTTCCGAGTGCAGGAAGAACGGACATTGCACAGCTATGGTTGGGTAGACCAGCAAGCAGGCGTGGTGCGGATTCCCATCGCGCACGCCATGGAACTGGTGACGCAGCGCGGTCTTCCCACCCGGCCGCAGGCCGGTGTGGCTCCGCCATCGGATGTAAACACCGGGAGAGAAGCAGCGAAGCGGTCAGATACCAGTCGCCCGTCTGCGAAGCCAGAGTAGAAACTATGTGAGGGGCGCGACTCACTCGTGCCGAACAAGCAGAAGGTCAGGCGGCTTTAGTCGCGGAAGATGGAGCACAGTGTCAGACATCATGAACAACTCGAAAACAATTCTGATGACGATAGTCCTCACTCTGGTGATGACCCTCTCGGCCCTCGGCCAGGGCATGACCAAGGGCATCATGTCGCCGCCGGCGAACGTGCGTCCGCCGGGCTTGCTGAATGTCGGCATCGAACAGCATCTGGACGAGCAGATTCCCGCTGACCTCAACTTCCGCGACGAAACCGGCAAGCCAGTCCGGCTGGGAGACTACTTCGGCAAGAAGCCGATGATCCTGAACCTGGTTTATTACAACTGCCCCATGCTCTGCGGCGAAGTGCTCAGCGGCCTTGAGAGCGCGATGCGGGTTTTGAAGTTCGATGTGGGAAAAGAATATGACGTCCTGACCGTGAGCTTCGATCCACGCGAAACGCCGGACATGGCCACGAAAAAGAAAGCTGAATTCCTCAAGCGTTACGGACGCGCCGGCGCCGACCAAGGCTGGCACTTTCTGACCGGCCAGCAGGAATCAATTGACGCTCTGACCAAAGCCGCCGGCTTTCAGTATCAGTACGACCCGAAAACCGGCCAGTTTGCGCATGCCACTGCCATCGTGCTGCTGACGCCCGGGGGCAAGATCACGCAGTACTACTACGGGGTCGAGTACGCGCCCAAGGATTTGCGGCTGGGACTGATTCAGGCGTCGCAGAACAAGATTGGCACCCTGGCCGATCAGGTGCTCCTCTACTGCTATCACTACGATCCGAATACCGGGAAGTACGGAGCGATTATTTCGCGCGTGCTGCAACTTTCCGCGCTGGCGACGATACTGGGTTTAGGAACGCTCATGATCGTGCTAATCCGTTTTGGATCGGGACACAACTAACGGGCGGCGAGATCAGTGGTTTGAGTTTTTGGTGAGCAGGGAATCAAAGTCAAAAGCGGCGGGCGAGGACGCCCGCCACGGATAGACACAGTAGGAATTGCTGACCGCCCGGGGACTGAAGACCGACGACTAGATATGTTCGATACTTTTCCACTTTGGCCCGCGAGGGCCTCGACGACAGCCGGGAGCGTAGACGCGCTCTTTATCTTCCTGGTCGCTTTGTCTGCGCTGATGACCGCGGCCATTTTCACCATGATCGTGGTGTTCGCTATCCGCTACCGCCGGCGCCGGGGAGTTGTAGCGGAACAGATTGAGGGCTCAACCGCACTCGAAATCACCTGGTCTGTAATTCCCTTTTGCATTTTCGTGGTGATTTTCGTTTGGGGCGCGGTGATCTACTTCAAGGAGCGGACGCCTCCGCGCGGAGCGACCGAAGTCTACGTCGTAGCCAAGCAATGGATGTGGAAATTACAGCACGAAGAAGGCCAGCGCGAGATCAACGAATTGCATGTGCCTGTCGGACGTGACGTCAAACTTATTATGACCTCGCAGGACGTGATCCACAGCTTTTATGTTCCAGCCTTCCGCATCAAGCAGGATGTCCTGCCCGGCCGTTACACCACAGCCTGGTTTCATCCCACCAAGGCGGGAACTTATCATCTCTTCTGCGCCGAGTATTGCGGTTCGCAGCACTCGGGAATGATCGGACAGGTTGTGGTGCTGGAACCGGCGCAGTATCAGGCATGGCTCAGCGGCGGCGGAGCTACCGGGACACTGGCATCGAACGGGCAGAATATGTTTCTGCAACTGGGCTGCTCTACCTGCCATCGTTTCGATATCCAGGGCCGCGGTCCCAATCTCGCCGGGCTCTTCGGCAAGCCGGTACAACTGGAAGACGGGCGCGTGGTCACCGCCGATGAAAACTACATTCGCGAATCGATCTTGACCCCCGGCGCAAAAGTAGTGAGCGGTTTCAAACCCATCATGCCCGTATTTCAGGGACTGGTGAGCGAAGAGCAACTCAACGCGCTCGTGGCGTACGTAAAATCGTTAAATCAGAGCCCATCGGGACCGGCGGGCGCTCCGACGGTTGTTCCATCGGGCGCGCCCCCGCAGGAAACAAAGGTGAAATAGCCATGGCCACTGCAGCAATCACCGCGGAACGCGAGAATTATCTCAACCAGGAATATGGCATCAAGTCCTGGCTGCTCACTGTCGACCACAAGCGCATTGCGCTGCTCTACCTGCTGTCCATCACTTTCTTCTTTTTCATCGGAGGATTTTTTGCCCTGCTGATCCGCCTGGAATTGCTGACGCCGGCGGGCGACCTGGTGCAAGCAGACACTTACAACAAGCTTTTCACCATGCACGGACAGGTCATGGTGTTTTTCTTCCTGATTCCATCCATCCCCGCCGTTCTGGGCAATTTCCTCGTGCCGCTGATGATCGGCGCCAAAGACCTTGCATTCCCTCGCATCAATCTCTTGAGTTGGTATCTGTTCATCATCGGCGGAACGCTGATGCTGCACTGCATCCTGACCGGCGGCACAGATACCGGCTGGACCTTTTACACACCCTTCAGCACCGCCTTCAGCAATACCAAAGTGATTGAGGCCGGGCTTTCCATCTTCATCGTAGGATTCTCGTCCATTCTGACCGGACTGAACTTCGTGGTGACCGTCCACCGCATGCGCGCCCCGGGCATGACCTGGAACCGTTTGCCGCTGTTCATCTGGTCGCACTACGCCACCAGCATTATCTTCCTGCTGGGTACGCCGGTTTTGGCGATTACGCTGCTGCTGGTCATCTTCGAACGGGCCTTCCATCTCGGCATCTTCGATCCGACGCGGGGTGGCGACCCGATTCTGTTCCAGCACCTGTTCTGGTTTTACTCACATCCTGCGGTCTACATCATGATCTTGCCCGCAATGGGCGTGGTGAGCGAGATCATCCCGTGCTTTACCCGAAAACGAATTTTCGGCTACAAAGCCATAGCCATGGCGAGTATTGGAATTGCAGTCCTTGGATTCCTGGTCTGGGCGCACCACATGTTTGTGGCTGGCATCTCTTTGTATTCGGCATTGATCTTTTCCTTCTTCAGTTACATGGTTGCGGTGCCTTCAGGCATCAAGGTGTTTAACTGGACCGCGACGCTGTACAAAGGCTCCATCACCTTCTCCACCCCCATGCTCTACGCGTTCGGGTTTATCGGCCTGTTCACCATGGGAGGGCTGACCGGACTGTTCGTGGCCGCTCTCGGCATCGATGTGCATGTGACCGATACTTATTTCATCATTGCCCATTTCCACTACATCATGGTGGGCGGGGCGGTGATGGGCTACCTGGGCGGCATGCACTTCTGGTGGCCCAAGATTTCCGGGCGGATGTATCCGGAGTCGCTGGGCCGACTGGCAGCGGTGATCGTATTCCTTGGCTTCAACCTCACGTTTTTTCCGCAGTTCATTCTGGGCTATCTCGGGATGCCGCGCCGATACTGGCAGTATCCTCCAGAATTCCAGGTGTTGAACGTGCTCTCCACCGCCGGGTCTACCATTCTTGCGGTCGGGTATCTTCTTCCGATGCTGTATTTCCTGTGGTCCATGCGTTACGGGAAAGTCGCCCCCGCCAATCCCTGGGGTGCTTCTGGGCTGGAGTGGATGACCACTTCGCCGCCTCCGACCTTCAATTTTGACCGGCCTCCGGTTGTCGATTGGGAAGCCTACGATTATGAGCACATTCCCGCTCCCCAGGACGCGCGCAGTGGCGGATAGTCCGATCGCCGTCGACCGTCACAATCCAGCGCTCCAGCACCACTTTGCCGACATGGAGCAGCAGCGCGAGGCTTCGTCGCTGGGCATGTGGTTGTTTCTGGCGACCGAGATCATGTTTTTCGGCGGCATGTTCTGCGCCTATCTCATCTACCGCCTCTGGTATTTCCCTGACTTCGCCGCCGCTAGCAACTCGCTCGACATCACTCTGGGCACGGTCAACACCGCCGTGCTCATCTGTAGCAGCCTGACTGTGGTCATGGCCGTGCGCGCCGCCCAATTGGGCAAACGTCAGCAGCAGGTGATCTATCTGGCCCTCACCCTGGTCTTGGGTCTGGCCTTCCTGGGCGTAAAGGCCATCGAGTGGACCAGCAAGTTCGAGGAACACCACGTCCCGGGCCCGACTTTCAATTTCGAGGGCAGCATTCCCGGCCATCCCGGCCAACCAGTGGACCAGCACCACGCGCAGATTTTCTTCTCGCTCTACTTTGCCATGACGGGAATGCACGCGCTGCACATGATCATCGGAGTCGGACTTTTCAGCTTATTTGCTTTACCACGCGTGGAAGGGCGCGTACACGCCCGAATATCACACGCCGCTCGAAAACTCCGGCTTGTACTGGCACTTTGTGGACATTGTCTGGATTTATCTGTTTCCGTTGTTGTATCTGATAGATCGTAAGAAGTAAGCACGGGAGCACTGCCATGTCTCAACACGTCGTGTCATTGAAAACTAATATTGCCGTCTGGCTGGTACTCCTGGTTTTGACGGGCGTAACCGCCGGTGTCGCCTTCATTGATCTGGGTCCGTTCAACACGGTCGTGGCCCTGGTCATTGCAACCATCAAAGCACTTCTGGTGGTGCTGATTTTCATGCATGTGAAGTATGCGAGCGATAGACTCACCAAAGTCGTGCTGATCTCTGCACTGTTCTGGCTGTTTCTTTTACTGGGCCTCAGTTTGGCGGACTACACTACCCGCGCCCTAAGGTGAAACTTGCGATACGATTCGCTGCAGTAGCCGTGTAAACAAAGAGGTAAGAACCAGGCGGACCTGAGGACGTTATGAGACTCCTTGGTGCAGTTGAAGGAAGCTTAAGATGACCCGAATCACGGTATCGTCCCCCGCCGCGGTATTGAGCATGGCGTGGTAGACGGATCGGTTTGGCCATTCAACGTGGAAGTACCTCTTGATGAAAGCAGCCCGCTCACGGTCGACTGTATCCACCAGCACTCCCGCCTCGGCTTCTGTTTTGCCCTGGGCAATAAGGCGTCGTAGTTTTTCTTCTCGAGAGGCATAGAGAAAAAAGCGCAGTGTGTCGCTGCGAGCTCGCAGGAAGTGTTGTGAGCCTCTCCCCACGATGACGCAGTTGCCCGCGGCCGCCGCTTCTTCGACCAACACCCTCGGAGATTCTGACAATGCTATCGGCATCGAGTGTCTCCACAGGAACGCCTGGGCTACCCTCATAGCTTCCGAGCGCGAACGATTTGAACAACCGATAGTAGAGCGGATCCCGGCGCTCCTCGCGTTTCTCAACTGCCGACTTCTCACTGTGGGCAAGGCGGGCGATCTCCTGCGTCAACCGCTGATCCCAAAGTGTCCAACCGAGCCGGGTAGCGAGCTTCTCGGCGATTCCCGCTGCCCCGCAGCCATACTCTCGTTCGAGGGTGACGATTCGGAAGGAAGCAGAACGTCCTGTTTTCGTGTCCCGCATCGTAAATGACCTCTGCCTCGTGATTCGTGCCCCAACTCACTGCCGCTCACCGACGAAGGTTGTCTCAACGCCTTACAGCTACGCCGATCGCCTCAGCGTGCTCTGGTAGTCAGCGACAAATTTCTGGATACCCTTCGTTGTGAGTGCGTGTGCGATGTCAAAGCTCTCCCATGGAAGGTTCAGATCCAGCTTTTTGTATGGGATCACCTTCAAGGAATTGCCCTTGGCATCGACCCCTTTGTACCTGAAATCTCGATCTGGCATGGGAAAGCCGGCTACTGCCCATTCCTCTAGAACTTTGCTGGGCACGGTGGCCAGTTCAGCGCCTAGAGCGAACGAACAAAGCAGGTGGTCCAGATTGCGTATGCTTGCGGCTAAGACATGCACGTGGCCATCGCCGCGTTCGTACATCCTCTTTATATTTCTGACAAGATCCATGCCGTCTTCGCCGCGATCGTCAAGCCTGCCGATGAACGGCGATACATAAACTGGCGCCTTTGACCCCTTCGTGGCGGCATATACGGCCGCCGCCTGCTCCTGAGAAAAACACAGCGTAATGTTGACCCGAATAGACTTTTGTACCGACAGTTGTGCGGCTCGCAATCCTTCGTGCGTGCACGGATACTTGACGTAGGCATTTGGAACCCAGGAGAACATTTCTTCGCCCTGGGCGAGCATGTCCTCGGCTGGGGTATCAAGATCCGCGAACACTTCAATGGAAACGCCAGCATCGCCTACCAGCGGTGAAATGCTTCGTACGATCTTCTTATATTCTTCCTTTTCTTCCCGGGAGCTCAATTTATGGCCGGACGCAATAAGGCGTTGAATCTCCGGATTCTTCGCAATCAAGGATGGATTGGTGGTTTGGCCATCGACAAATCCGATCAAGCTCTTGATCCGTAGAGTCTCATTAGGGTCGCCGCCGTCAACTAGAATTTTCGTTTTCGGTCTGTCTGTCAGCATGCTGTTCACCTCGAAACGCTCTTCTTTCTGTTCTAGCACCCGTCCCGCGACAACGGGCGGCGCGCTTCAATACCCGCCAAATTCTTCCGTTCGGATGTCGTCCTCATCAATACCGGCGTCCACAAGCATTTTCCGCATGCCGGCCACCATGGCGGGAGGGCCTGCGATGTAATAGACGGGCCCCTGGAGATTTGTCAGATGTTTGGCCAACATTTCTCTGCTGATGAAACCCGTCTCTCCCGTCCATTCCTTCTGGGATTGCGGCATGGCAGTCATGGTGCAGATCAAGCGGAAATTGGGATTGCTCTTTTCCAGCATCTGAAGCGCCTGGAGAAAAGGTGCATCTTCCGGCCGCCGGTTGGAATAGAAGAGATACAACTTGTGGGGAAGCCGGTCATGATCGGCTTGCCGCACAATGCTGATAAAGGGCGTGATTCCAATTCCACCGGCCAGGAATACAGCCGGTCTGGCTGAATTCTTATGCAGCGTGAAGGAACCCATTGCCGAGCCAATCATCACCTGGGTGCCCAGCGGCACTTTCTTCAGTGATCGCTTGAACGCCGTATCTCGCATTCGGGTAGCGAATATCAGGTGGTTTTCAAAAGGAGAGCTGGCGATAGAAAAAGTGCGTATATTACCCTCGGAATCAGTTTCCGGAGGGCTGGATAGCGTCACGTCGGCGGCCTGCCCCGGTCTGTAATCGAATTGTGATGGCTTCTCGAAATGGAAGGCCATCGTTCCTTCCGCAATCTCGACTCGGCTCAACAGCTTGGATCTGTAACCAACTAACGGACTTTCTGTAGTAGCCATACCTGCCTCCTGAACTCCTGGTCAAATACCGACCCTCGTACTACGCTGTTTGTCGTGCTTGGCGCAGACTGTCACTGAATCGTCGCCACAGGGTGTTCTGTTTTCGAACTCAGCTTCTGAATTCTCTCAAATACGTTCTTAACTACCCGATCACATCTGATGGCATGAAAATTAAATACTTCCTTCTTTTCCATGCCGGCGCGGGCGTAAAGACTCTTGCGTAACAATGCGCGCGCGCGATGGAGGCGGACCTTGACATTTTCTTCGGTGATCTCGAGCACATCCGCAGCATCGGTTGTACTCATTTCTTCTATGTCTCGTAGCATGAAAACAGTCCGGTAATTGTCCGGCAGACTGTCGACCGCCTCTTCCAGTAACCGGCGGATCTCCGAATTTGATGCCTGCTGTTCGGGATTCGGGGTTAAAGAGGCAAACCGATCCATGGGATCTCCCTCGCGCTCTGACATTGGCTCCAACTCCTGATATCGGTTTCCGCGACGCTGTCGCGCTAGGGCTTCGTGCACCGCGATGCGCGTCAGCCAGGTAGAAAACTTTGCCCTCCCGGCAAATTGGTTGAGATGTTCGTAAGCGCGCACGTAAGCATCCTGCATCACGTCCTCAGCTTCTCCATCATTTCGCAGAATTGCCCGAGCCACGCTGTAGAGGCGCTGGTTGTGACGGCGCATCACCACTTCAAACATTCCCGTCTCACCTGCCAACACTCGAACAACGACTTCTTCATCACTCAAGGGTTCTTGCGAAGTGGCTGCTTCCGCTGTGCTGACCATACAAACCCTCCATTAAGATAGAGTCACGACCGCGATAAACGTTACGGGTCAAATTGGCAGATCAAAAGAAACAATCGATCCCATCGATCGTTCCTTTATTGGGTAAGCCAGACGCTCCTTACGGCTCTGCCTGAGAAACTCGAGTCGTTAGCACCGGACATTTGGCCAGTCGTACCACCCTCTCGGCAACCGAGCCGAATACCGCGCGGCGCCACCCGGTCATTCCGTGCGTGGCAATCACAATCACATCCACATTCTCTTTCTCCGCGATGCGAATGATTTCGCTGGCCGCGTCCCCGCGCCCCACGATCGTGCGTATGTTTGTGCCAGGCGTCGTTACCTCCCCAACCAGTTCGTTCAAGCGTTCCTCGGCATCAGCGTGAAGCATCTGTTCGTACTCTGGCACTTTAAAGGCGTAATTCGGGTCCCGAGGAAGTACCGGGAGCACGGGAACGACATTGACCAGGCTGAGTTGCGCTCCAAAATGGGAAGCGAACTCAACGGCCACCTTCAGCGCCTCGCGTGAGGGTTCGCTGAAATCTGTTGGGCAAAGAAGTTTTTTTAAAGGAAGCACAAATATCTCTCTTTCTTCGTGAAAATACGACTTTTCATTTTTCGAAACATTAAGGGGTACTAGCGCGCCCTATCATTTAGTCTCCAGCACAACCAAATCACGACCCAATCTATTGTCAGCCACTCTACACTCCTCTTAGCATTTCGGCTCGGGCTACCCGCTCAATCGCGATCTCGTAGGCAGCTTGCCGCAGGGTAACTTTCTCTCTTGCCGCTCGATTCACGACATCGCGATAGGCCTGCCGAAGGTAACGATACAGTTCCGTATTGACCTTCTCTTCATCCCAATAAACCTGCTGCAGATTCTGCGTCCACTCGAAAAAGCTCACAACGACACCACCCGCATTGGTCAGAATGTCAGGCAACACTGTGATCCCCCGGCTGCGAAAGATCTCGTCAGCCTCCGGGGTCGTAGGCAGGTTCGCCGCTTCAGCGATAACCTTTGCTTTCACTTTGCCAGCGTTTCCCTCATGAAGAACACACTCCATTGCAGCAGGTATAAGAGCATCGCAATCAAGCAGCAAAAGATCCTGGTTGTTGATGGGCTCTGTAGCCGGGAAGGCCACCACCGAGCCCGTTTTCTTCACGTGTTCGATCAGATCGCCTATCGGGAGGGCCCGACCGTCCTTGCTGATGATGGCACCATAGATATCGCCGACAGCGACAATCTCGCAGCCTTGTTCGGCCAGCAACGAAGCGGCATTAGAACCGACGTTGCCGAAGCCTTGCAATACCACTCGCAGCCCTTGCAGAGAGCGACCACAATCCTTCATATGCTCGGCGAGTATATGCATCACTCCGCGTCCAGTTGCTTGATTGCGTCCGGGGCAGCCTCCGAGTTCCATCGGCTTGCCGGTCACGCAAGCCGGTGAATAACCATGCCGTGAACTGTATTCGTCAAGGATCCATGCCATCACTTGTGGATTGGTATTGACGTCTGGCGCAGGGATATCACGGTACGGCCCCAGCAAATGGTGGATGCGGGCTACAAACTTGCGCGTCATGCGCTCCAATTCACCCTGAGACATCTGCCGAGGATCGCAATTCACACCACCTTTGGCGCCGCCGAACGGAATGTTCATCAGCGCCGTCTTCCAGGTCATCGCCTCGGCCAGAGATCGAATCTCCTCTTCGTTCACGGTTGGGAAATAGCGGATGCCGCCCTTAGCCGGTCCACGAGCGCCGTTGTGCTGAGTCCGATAGCCTAGAAAGACCCTAAGCGATCCGTCGTCCATCCGGACGGGGACTTCCACTTTCACCTCGCGAAAAGGAGTCTTAAGGAGCAGTTTCTGCTCCTCACTCAAGCCGAGGGCGGAGGCTGCGAGGTTAAAATTGTGTTGCACAATCTCACGCGGGTTTGATTCCAGAGGGGCGGCGCTGTACAGGCGTGATTCGTTTCTCCCTTCCTTCTCTTCCGCAATTCTGGCGGTCGTATTCTTTTCCACTTCTATTTCTAAGATTGCCATGTTCTATGCTCCTTTTGGATCCGGCTGAAAATGCGTTTGCCGCACACACCGGGCGCGGTCAACTCCTCTGCTTCGAATTGGTATGTCCGGTTCGGGAGATACTCTTTTTGCTGGAGTGGGGCGTATCTGGGCGCGGCGAATTGCTCTTTTTTCTCAGATCACGCTCAAGGGTCAAGCTGCGGGTGAATGTTCGCGATATCCGCCTCGTGGCTCGATCAATTGCAGCGAACAAATCCGCATCCACCTCCTGCAATACAACCGTCTCTGATGGAAGGAGGTGCGCTGTAATGCGGCAGCACTTGTCGATTCCGCCGCGAGGACCATTCACATCGAATACGCGGACGTTCACGGTCCGGAGGCGGCTCACGAGTCGACTAAGGGAGAAACGCAATCGACGCTCAATGTAGTGGCTTACTTCTTGATGAAGGTCCAGCTTCTGAATGCGAATGTCGAAACGCATAAACCCTCCCTGTCCCGATTTGCTCACACCGTCACCATAGCGCGCGGAGAGATTGTTAAAAAGTAGAAAATAGCGACACGATAGTTCTACTAATATTAACTATTGAGGAGTAACGAGAAGATATCGCACACCCGCAGGAACGGCAGGCGGACCTGATTGTTCTGGGCTCGCTCGGCTCTTGGCGAGCGCCTACCTCTCGTTTCTGCTTACGCGGTCATATCGAAGGCATCTTGCCCCGTACTTACCGCACCTGATGTTCTCGACGGCACAGCAGTTTCGGATGGGCGATTGGGAAACGGGGAACGTCAAAGGGCAGCCTGACTTGCGGCGAATCTACTGTTAAGCTCGGGATGTAACTCCCTAAGGCGTATCCTTGGGAGGTTAGCGGGACTGATCCGCAAACATGTCACGGTCGATTCAGTGGTTCAGGTTTGGAGGCTCGAATGGTAGTGAAGCGCGCAAATGGACGATCTTCGCTGAAAAAAATCCTGCTTGCGACTGACTTTTCCTCGGTGTCGCCAATTGTTCTGGCTCACGCCGTGGCAGTCGCTCGCCGCTATAAATCAAAGCTTTATGTGGCACACGTAATTCCTCCCGACATGTACACGTCTGTACCGGCTGAGATCCTGCCACAGGCGGTGAAGGAAACCCGGCAACATGCGCACCATGAGATGTCCAGTCTCTTACGCCTGGGAGGATTGCGGAGATTGCGGCACCAAGCCATGGTTGAAGAGGGAGAAGTGGCAGACGTCCTTCTGAGATTGGCCCGGGAACATGCCATCGACTTGCTGGTGATCGGAACCCGAGGGCGCCGCGGGGTAAAAAGATTGCTCTTAGGTTCGGTTGCAGAGAAAGTTTTCCGCCAGGCGCGGTGCCCGGTGTTGATCGTGCCACCCGCCGCCGGAGAAGAAGTCAGGATTACCCGCATCCTTTACCCAACCGATTTCTCAAAAGCCTCTTTGCAAGCTGCCCCATACGCCTTCTCCTTAGCACGCCACTACCGCGCCAAGCTGATCTTGCTGCACGTTTTCGAAGGCAATGTCCACTCGATCGAGGGTCTGGCTCGGCAACGTACGCTTGTCCAGAAGCGGTTGAAACGTTCAGTACTTAAGGATGTAGACCTGGACGTGAAGCCTGAGTTGACCGTGGAGTTTGGAGAGCCGGCAGAGAGAATTCGGAAAGCCGCCGCAGAGTGGCAGGCGAGTTTGATTGTGTTGGCGGTTCGGCGAGACAAGCCTAAGGTGGCACATCTGGCGGAAGGAATTGCTTACAAAGTCGTCCGTCAAGCGCCTTGCCCGGTGCTCACGGTTCGCCGCCGCTCCCCATAATCGGTTGTAGCAGAAGCGCCACCACGGGCTGAGGACCGGTGTCACACTGGAAACCACCGGCCTCCTTTGCCGATGAAGAGGATGGGAGAACTCTGGAAGGGCGGCTTTCTTTGTTGGCTGCGCGGCTCTCTTGAATACTCAGCTCAAAGATTGCGGTCTCAAATTCGAGGCAGGCACCGGCAGTTTGCGACTCACCTACCGGTGCGAAGCCCTTATTTATTGCTGGAAACAGTCAGATTGTTCGTAACTGAGAATGACCCTGAGACTCCCCTTGCGCGCAGGTTGACGAGATCTTTGTCCCCTTCGCTGTCAACAATACCTTCCAGGGTGACGTGCCCATTCTTCACAATGATTCGGACTGGTTTGACCACTGGCAACGCATAGCGCTGCAGGGCGTTGAAACCATAGATCGCCCGAAATAGCCTGAGCCGTAGCCGGTCGTCATTCGGCGAGACGGGCAGGACTTCGATCTGGTTATCGACTTTCTCGACACCCTCAATGGTTTTTACCACCCTTTCCACATCCGTCTTCAGTGTGGGCCTCGTGACCTGGCCGAATAGCGTCACGTCATCTCCGTCAACCTTAAAAGCAATGTTGTCGAAAACGTCGAAATACGGAAGCATCAGGATTTCATGCCTGACCTCTTTCTGAATCCGTTCCACGGCTTGCGGTGGAACTTCTTTTTGCGCGGCCACCGAAGGTGTTGCTATGGCCAGCATGACGGCAGCGACTATCAGTAGTTCCTTTCTCATTACTCTCTCCTTTATGATTTGATTCAGTGAATCGGCAGCAATGTTTTCCGTTCAGCCCGGTCGGGCTGTAGCCACGTTCGGATTCGTCCGTTTCGCTTGTCTCCTGCGGCTTTTCTTTGCGTTTCACTCAAGTTCTGAATACCTGGATCCACTGGTTCAGGCACGCGCTGTCTCACCTGGTTACGGCGCGAGTGTATCTCCGCCCACACCAGCCAGCTTGCCGCCGCGGTGGTAAGCACTCCAACAATTATGTGTCCAACATCCATCACGTCACCTCTCGATTTGTTCTACTCACTAGAATGTAGACGTCTCAACCATACAAATAAAACTAGATAAAATGCATCTTATAGTTTCATTTAACTTAAGTGCTCGTACTGGGACGTTGTCTTCGTTCCTTTTCAAGTCTTCTTCTCGCCCGAACGCCAGACGCGACAACCCGCAAGGCCTAGCGACACCTTCCGCGCCTTCGCAGGGTGACTGGGAAGGAGCACAGTTGACGGCACGCCGGACCGGGGCCACAAGATTGAGAGGAAATATCTGGTGCCTGTACCTGAGGACCGCGGTTTGCGATCAAAGCTCGTTCCCACTCCAAGCCAATTCAGGCATTGTATTCCTTTGATCGCTGAAGAGTGGGCAGACCCAGGAGACCCGGCGACGAGTAAGCGGTAGGTGCGATGAAGCAGGAATCTGAGGGCTTCACTGTAGTGCCTCCGAATCAGGGTGGACGTGTGCTCGGAGATCGTAAAAGAGTTTTCGAAGTGAGACTCGCGAAATGATCGTACGTGAGCAATGCGCAGGCTTTCCGGCGTCAACTACTCGCACAAGCTCTTCGACTGAGGATCCTGGCATCGTTCCTGTTCAGCCGTTCAAATGGTCCGATGGCAAGTACGACAGTGTCATGCCGGATCGATCGTGCTGCCTGGCTGAACCATAGTTCGACACAATGCTAGACAATGATGGTGGTCAGCAAAGCTCATTCTTGCCCCTAGTAGCGCCCTTCAGTGCGAGCACACGATCCGATTCAGGTTCATGCCGCAACAAGTCCGAGATTCGCGCTCGGCTCGTAGCCTGCGCACTGTGAATCTCCACTTAAAAGGTTGTGGATTGCGCGCGAATAAGCGCGAGAAACTCGTCTCTTGTCTCTTTATTGCGGAAAGCACCCAACATGGAGGACGTTATTGTCGAGGAGTGTTGTTTTTCGACCCCACGCATCATCATGCACAGGTGTCTTGCCTCTATGACCACTCCCACGCCCAATGGATTGATAGCACGCTCGATGGCTTCAGCAATTTCCGTTGTCAGCCGCTCCTGCACCTGTAATCGCCGTGCAAACACATCCACCAGGCGAGGAACCTTGCTTAGCCCAATCACTTTTCCGGCTGGAATATATGCGACGTGAACCTTGCCGAAAAACGGCAGAAGATGATGTTCGCAGAGGCTAAACATCTCAATGTCCTTGACGATCACCATCTCGTCATAAGCCACATCGAACATCGCGCCCAGCAGAATTTCCTCCGGGTTCTCCCGGTAGCCTTGGGTGAGATACTGCATCGACCGCTCCATGCGACCTGGAGTGTGCACGAGGCCATCCCGGTCTGGATCTTCGCCGAGACGGACCAGCATTTCCCGGACGAGATCCTGTAGGCTGGCACTGGTTAACGACTGAGTCTCAAGTATCGTTTGCATCTTTTCTCACGATCAAAAAGCACGGGTTAGGAACCCCGTCCGCTTTGCGGTATCACAATTGCATGATTTACGCTGGTTCGCATCAAGCAGCGATGACAGAGTTTGCATGCTCTTCGCGTAACGCCTCGTTGTCCAAAGTATTTTCGCGGACCTCAGTCATACGCGCGAGCACAAAAGCCGCTAGGGCCATCTCTAGATCTCGCACTGCTACGTCAAGAAACATGCCGGTTGAAACCAGGTTTATGGCGATGGCTACCAGCCACGCTGATGCCACATATGAGCCCAGGCGGGTCCATTTAGTCAGGATCGCCAATCCCACGATCATCTCAATGACGCCGACGATGTGCATGAAAGTTCGCCCGCTGAAGGGCAATAGCTTCAGGACCAACGGACTCGTGTACATGGTCCAGTCGGTCAACAGATTGAAGTACTTGTCTAGACCTGCCAAGAACGGCCCGACACCAAGACCGATCCGCAATGCCCACCAGGCCCGGTCCAGTCGTGAATCAAATTCCTTATTCATGTTTTCTCCTTCACAAGAATAGAGTTGACAGCTACGAATCGGTTACAGGTCAATGAATCACGATCGCGTGCCCCAAGGAGATTGACTCTGGCCCAGGAAACGATCGCTTCCGGCTCACTCGTCGATGACATATTCCGCTTCGCCTGAAAATCAAATCGTCGGGCCGCGTTTATTCCCATCTATTTGCAGCCGGTCCTCCATCCAGACGACGCCCGAAGTACCTGCGACGGTGGACAAAATGCTCTCTCGATGCGCGGCGTCCTTTACGGTGCCCCGGATCGTCACACCTCCTTTCTTCACTTGTAGCCTGATGGTGTCATTTTGGTCTTGGGCCACCCGCTCCCGCAATCGGTCGAGAAGCAAGGCATCGGGCATTCTCTCGGTCTTGACCTTGATATGGCTGATGACCATTCTTACGTCCCTAAATGTTTGCGCCTTCTGGATTGCCTGTCTCTTATCTTCCAACAACGACACCGCTCCTCTCAGCCTGACGGTCATGTCTTCGACCTCAATTCGGACGTTCTGAAAACGCTCTTCTTTGCCGAGTTCCCCGGTAACCTCCGCCAGAATCCGTTGATCGACCGCTCGATCTCTCGCAAATAACAGTCGCGTTTGGACCAAGGTCATCAGAGTCAAGACAACCAGCAGCACCGCGCTATTGTGATTCGAAGTCCACACAGCATTCTCCTTTCCTCCGCCGGCCACAACGTAGACAACGCGGGATGCCGGCACGGTCTTTCGTCTTCTTCTCTGTCCAGCATGAAATTGGTCCTGAAGAACCAGTGGCGTCACACGCCTGGGAACCTGCCGGAATCAGATCCATTCCTCGAAATGGCAGTTCACTTCGTTGGCGCATCGGCCTTCGAGCTCGTCAAATCCCCTTACGTCGAGCGGCCGATCTGGGCACGCCTCTTGAGGACTCCCTTAAAATCCCAGACATTCCTCGATACATGATAGGGATCGAGGTCGCGCAAGAACGGGCTGCGCTTGATGTGCCGGGGGTGAGCGACCACCTTTGCGTAATGTAGCCCC
Organism: uncultured Acidobacteriota bacterium; assembly: GCA_963785865.1. GTDB lineage: Bacteria > Acidobacteriota > Terriglobia > Terriglobales > Acidobacteriaceae > Sulfotelmatobacter. The sequence goes on from CAWAXF010000040.1 coordinate 75,426, forward strand.
AGGAAGCGTCGCGTCGTGACCTCCACAATCTCCAGTGCATTGAAGTTCTGTGCTTCAGTCGTGCTTACGATCTTCTTGAGCGCTCCTCCTTAGTGCTTTGCTGCGGTTCGAAGACAGGGCAGAACGCCTGATCTCCGGCACCACAAAGAAGAAATTCCAACCTGCTTCTGACAACTTGCGCTCGGCAGCGAATCCATCGATCCCGGCAAGGATCTTCCAAGACCCGTATTGCCTGGACGCAAAGTGCACAGACTCTGGCAAGCGCAGGCTCGATTTGATCAGCACGCTCCCCGCAACGATGTCCTCCGTGGTGCCGATCACCACCAGATCGGCACCACCCGGTGTTTCCACACTCACCGCTCCGTTTCCAGGGGTCTCGTTACCCCAGACTGGTTCAGCAAGATCCAGAATTGCTGCCTTTTCCCTCATCATTAGCTCACCTCCGTTATCATTTCCTGTTCCTGGCTTTCGGAAGCCGCAGCCGCCGCTCTCCAAAAACGTTCTAGCTTCTGGCTCTCCAGTACTCCTGACACAGTCAGTACCGGGCACCACGCGTTACACATCACCTTGCGCACATTGAGTCCCGGTGAGGTCAGACGGTCGAGACCGCGTGCACCCACCACAATCAAATCGGCACGATTCTCCCAGGCGACCTGCAGGATGCGATCCGCAGGCCGGCCGAACTCGACTGCAAAATCAAGTTCAGACCAGAGCCGGGCCTCGTCAGGAACCAACTTGCTAAGCCATAGTTTGTAAGGCCTCGCCACATGCGCTTTCTCGTCGGAAGGCCTTGGCTCGAATCCCTCTACGACGTGCAGTAGAGTGAGTCGTGCTTGAAACTCCTGTGCAAGCGAAAGTGCATACCGAGACGCCTCTAGTGACTCAGGCGAAAAATCGGTAGCAAAGACAATGCTCTTCAGTTCGCCGTCGAACGAGGCATGAAAGGACGAGCCAACGCTGAGCAGCGGGCACTGCGACCTGCGAATGGCTTCCTCGACGGTGGGCTCCAATAGAAGCGTATGCCCCTCGCGATTGCCTACTCCATTGACGAACAGGTCGAAGTCCTGGTTGTGGAGCAACGTGGACAGGATGCTCTCTCCTTCCTCACCTACCAGCACCTGGTGTCGCACTCCGTCCAGCTTGCCTGATACGCGCAACTTCTTCGCGCACCAAATCGCAAAAGACCGCTCCTCATCCAACGCTCGCTGTCTTGCGTCGCTGGCAATGGCTTCGACCGAGTCCAGGGCCACGGCCTGAATGATATGGATCTTGGCGTGATAATGACGAGCCAACGTCAGAGCGTACCGCTAGCGCCATCTCCGAGGAAGGCGAGAAATCGGTAGCGAATAAAATGTTGTTCAGCACGAGCCTCGTCCTTTCCTTCTGTGTTCTGACTGCGTCGAGTAATTCCATTTCCGACCTCCTGTTTAAAGTTGGTTTCGCACCTATGCCAAGCGGACGTCTCTAGTTTTGCTGATCGGCGCGTCTGTACTGACCAGCTATGGGTTGGAGGTTATTCCAGGCTCATGACTACGGATAACAGCGCCCCGATAACCAGCACGGAGCCAATCACCAAAGCTTTGAACCGAACAAGGCGCACTACCAGGCTTGCGCTCTTGCCGTGAAAACGTTCAGCATGTTCTTCGAGTGTTCTAAACATCTGTCTACTCCTTTCGTGTCTTTTCTTTCCGCTGGTTGCAGTTCCTTATGACAGTTTGACGGCTAGTGTTTCAGCTGCATGCGAGGGGAATCGCGACCGACTCAGATCCGCAACTTCATTCACACGATCCCCCACACTGGCATTTGCTACGTAGCGATTGCTCGACGATGTCCCCCAGCCTCGTGATTCCGTGGCCGGAAAACTCGCGCTGGACGACTAGCCGCCTCCGGTTGGTACAGGACCTCTTCTATGCGAAACTTTCTCTTGCCGCCGGGCACGCTCCAGGCGATCACATCGCCCGCCCGATAGCCCAAGATTGCAGTTCCGATGGGGGCGAGAACGGAGATTTTGCCCGCCTTCAAGTCCGCATCCTTTGGGAACACCAGCGTGTACGTCATCTCCGCGCCGGTGGTCAGATTTTTCAGACGAACTCGAGAGTTCATCGTGACCACCTCCGGCGGAGTTTCGCCCGGCGACAGGATCTGAGCGCGATCGAGCTCTTGTTCGAGTACATCTAAATGTTCCTGGTCCTTGCTCAAAGGTCTCCTGACGGGATCGAGTAGATACCTCAGCCTTTCCATGTCCGGTTCGGTTATCACAATATTGTGTAGTTTCATCATCTTTCTCCTTTCACTGGTTCCTTTGAAGTCAGTTACGCAGCCAGGCTGCTATCTTTGAGTTCCCGAGTCAGAAAACATGCTCCCGTGCCGCCACTATCCAGGACCGCACATTTCTGAAGTTCTCTTGGAAGAGCCAACATCGACACATAGGTCATGCACGAGTCTTGCTCGACCGTAATATCTGCTATCTCCACCGCTGTGATGTCTTGATCTGCCGCCTTCTGCAAGGCTCGACTGAGAGCCCGCTCCGAAACGCTGCTGTCACATCCGAAAGCGCTAGCCTCGATCACATTCTCCGTCGGAAAGAAGAGCCAGCCCAAGGGCACGAGCTCATGCTCGATTTCGTCGGCATCAGCGTTCGCGGCCACCCACCAAAACTCATAGCGTGATTCGTCTACCCAAGACTCATACTGCGTTTCCTCCAATTGAACCGACCTCGGCATCCGTTCGATCATCCAAGACCGGATGAAAACGTCACCCTTCTTGACGGTTGGTCGTTCTTTGGTGGCGCACGAAGGCGCTCGCGCTATCACCGCAGCCCGCTTGGATTTCGGAGAATCGACTCGCACTGTATTCCGCTCCTTGAATGTATTTGTGTTGGCCTGAAGCTTCCTCACGTCAACCTGCTAGTGCCGTCTGTGTTCCGAATCTCAACTCTTGGGCCCGCTCAAGACGTTGAGCGAACAAGCGACCGATCCGCCCTGCCGCACGATCAACAGCGGCATGGAGATCGAGGTCGGTCTCTTGAACGGCTACCCTTCCGAAGGGCTCGAGTTCCGCCGAGATGCGGCAGCTTTTCTTTGTCCCACCGCGAGATCCGTTCAGCCCGGAAACCTTTACGACAACGCGGCCCACCCGGTCGCCATACCGGCCCAACTCAAAACTCAGCCGCTGCTCGATATATCTCTGCAGTGCATCGGCCAGATCAGTATTCCGAACTTTTAACTCGAGTTGCATCGTTTTCTCCTCGCTCCCGATGTTGGGTGACAGGCAACAACCTGAAGTCCGCTTGCTGTTTCGCTGATCGTCTCGCCTCACTAAGCCCTCTCTTCCGCATCCGCTTTCGCGGCAAACGTCGCGGCCGGGCGATGGAAGCGGACTTTTCTTCCTTCATCTCCCTCGCACGGTCGGTGCTGGACACCAGGGCTTGCACATCATCGGTTCCCCGTCCCAACCGCAGGGCGAATAATCGGCCCAACCGCCCCGCTGCCCGATCAATTGCGGTATACAGATTCAGGTCAGACTCTTGCACCGCCAACTGCCCGAAAGGCTTGAGTTCTGCACCGATGTGGCAGTTCACCGCGGCGGCGAGGCCCTGTCCGTTAAGCCCCGACACGGTTACCACCACGCGGCCTACGCGATCGCCGAATCGGCTTACTGCAAAGCGCAGCCGGCGGTCCGTGTAACTGCGCAGTACGTCGGCCAGATCTGTGTTGCGAATTCTTAGTTCCACCTGCATCATCTCCTCCTGGTCATTCTGCCTAACCAAACAGTAGCGTCTCATGATGTTAAGGAGAAGGATATAATTGTTGACGGATTATTCATTTTTACTTAAGTGTCAGAGAAGGAAGGCGTATATGGAATGGATGAACTACCATCACTTGCTGTATTTCTGGACAGTGGTCCGCACCGGCAGCATTACCAAAGCGAGTGAAGAGCTAAGAGTCTCTTCCCCCGCAATCAGCGCACAGCTGCACAGTCTGGAAGCAAATTTCGGAGATAAACTACTCCGACGATCGGGGCGGAATCTGGTTCTGACAGAAATGGGACGCGTGGTTTTCGGTTACGCCGAGGACATCTTTTCGTTGGGCCGGGAACTTATGGATACCGTCCGGAATCGTCCCACTGGGCGGACCATGCGGCTTGATATTGGCGTCGTTGATCAGTTACCTAAGCTCATCGCTCAATGGTTGATTGAACCCGCACTCCGTCTTCGCGAGCCGGTTCGAATTGTGTGCCGTGAAGCCACGTCAGATCTGCTGATCGCGCGACTGGCTACCCTTGAGCTCGATGTTGTTTTGTCAGACTCTCCAATCAACCCGAACCTTAAGGTTCGCGCCTACAACCATCTGCTGGGCGAGACCAGCGTAACGTTCATGGCAATGCCCAAAATGGCTGCCAAATGCAAGGGCCGTTTCCCACGTTCCCTCGATCGGACCCCTATCCTGCTGCCCACCACGAACACGGACATCAGAAGAAGCCTCGATCAATGGTTCGAGGAGCAGAAGATTCGACCCGATATTGTTGGAGAATTTGAGGATTACGCGCTCCTTAGAGCATTCGGGCAGGCAGGAGCTGGCATTTTTCCCGTGCCAACGGTTTTTGAAAAACAATTGAAGCAGCAGGACAAGCTGCGGCGAATTGGCCGCACCGACGACGTGCGCGCACGGTTCTACGCCATCTCGGCCGAAAGGAAGCTCAAACATCCAGCGGTGGTAGCGATCTGCGATACCGCTCGCCGGGAACTTTTCGACATAAAATTGAACATGAACGCAGCATAGCCAGTGGAAGTGGTGGGTAGGGCAGCGCGCGGAGGAAGCGGACTGCAGCTTCCTGGAGGAAATGCGATTGTGACGTTATCATTGACTGCAGCGGTCTTCTTAATGGCTGATGCTCAGGAGTTCTCTTGAAAACGCACAGACCTTGCGGAGTGCTGACGGAAATGGCGCAATCGCCTCCAAATCCTGCAAGAGAAAATCATAGGCCTCGACCCAATTCTGGGTGAGACCTATCGCAATAGGCTATGATTCGACCATTTTTCGTCGTTGATTCAAGGTGGAAATGATGACTTCCGACCACGCTCTTTACCGCGACTTGGCTTACGTCTTTATCGCAGCTCTTCTGGGGGGCGTCATAGCCAAGCGATTGCGCCAGCCGCTAATCATTGGTTACGTGCTGGGCGGGATTTTCATCGGTCCCTTCACACCTGGGCCAACAATCTCGGATATCCACGTTCTCGAACTTTTTGCCGAGATCGGTGTCATCCTTCTCATGTATTCAATCGGCATCGAGTTTTCCTTACGAGACCTCCTCCAGGTGAAATGGGTCTCCCTGGTCGGCGGCCCACTTGGAATCCTGGCCGTGATCGCTCTCTCCGTGGCGATGGGACGGCTGTTGGGCTGGAGTACCTTGCAGAGCATCGCTATCGGGGCGGTTGTATCTCTCGCGAGTACGATGGTGCTTTCACGCCTGCTTATGGATCGCGGGGAACTGCATTCTCAACACGGCCGGGTGATGATTGGTATCACCCTGGTCGATGATCTGGCATTTGTGGTGATGATCGTGCTCCTCCCTGCGCTGGCCAATCTGAACCAGGGCCGCCTGTTGGGCATCGGCTTTGCCTTTGGCAAGGCGCTCTTGATACTGATACCGGTTGCCTTCATCGCGGCCAAGCTGGTTCCGCCTGTGATGGCGCGTGTTCCACGTACCGATCCGGAACTCCGTGTTCTTGTTGCTCTGGCGCTGGGATTTGCGACCGCGGCTGCCACACAAGCGCTTGGCTT